>CBJLMB010000009.1:0-175281 GCA_966424055.1 uncultured Deminuibacter sp.
TTAGTGTGGAAAATAGGGCATTAAAAAACTTGCGATTCACCACTAGCGACTTGCGAATTGGTTGAATGGTTGAGAGGTTGAATGGTTGATTAGTGTGGAAAATAGGGCATTAAAAAACTTGCGATTCACCACTAGCGACTTGCGGAATTAGTTGAATAGTATCCTTGAATCAGCAAATGGAACTTGGAATTTACTTTTTACAAATGGAGGATCAAACAAAATTTCAGATAAAGAAAAAGGCCGCGCTACTGGCGGCCCTTTTGCTTATAGGGATTATCACAATCCTGTTATACTCACGGCATTAATTCCTTATCCCAATGCATTTTTCTTTTTGAGGTCCCGTACAATCATCCGGGCATGGTCGCCTGCAAGGCTCCTGGCTGATGTGGGATCGAATGAGCTGGACTGGGCTGAATACAATAACTGTCCGCTGTTTACATTATATAAATTGGTTTCAAAAGAATACTGTGTACTGGTAGCATAATACCCGGGTTGGTACATCATAGGAGAATAGTAGGAATAATATCCCCAGAATCCACCATAATAAGGATAAGGTGCATACCCATATCTGCCGGGAACATATGTTTTCTCTTTGTTTTTATCCAGCAGGCGAACAGTAAGTACGGCATCCACACTGCTGCTTTGCAGCTTGGCCAGTGCTTCATTTTCTGACAAACCCTGGAAGGTTTTGGGGCCATATACCTGGAAAGCACTAACAGCATCTACCTTATACGCTTTCAGATCTCTTACCAGTTCCTGTTCCAGCTCGCTACGCAATGCCCTGTTATTGTCATTGTTGAACATAGCCAGTACCATTACCTTTTTTACACCGCTGTTTTTGTCGGAAGAGGCCCAGCTGCTGGTAAGTCTGGTACTGCTGCTGCATCCCGGGATGATCAATACAGCCGCGAAAAGCATCAATGCCAGTGATAAAATCCGTCTCAGTTTCATAATCTTGGGTTTATACTATTTCTTAGACCCCAATCTATATGCCTGCGCTTAACAAGCCGGCAGAGTTAACATTCCTTTGTCAGGGCAAATGTTAAAAAGTCAAAGCTTCGGCCAGGTGTACAATAAAAATGGCTTTTAGCCGTAGCGAAAATAACTCCATCAGGGTCAATGCTTTCGTGTTGAGGAACCAGCAGTTTTTATAGCTGCAATCCATGAGCTTCCAGCTATGGGACGGGAATCCTTTTTTCTGCGCGTTCCGCGAGATAACTTATAGTTGCGCACAGCAATCAGCTGGTCGCCATACCGAAAACCATGAACTTCCAGCTATGAGGTGGAAAATCCCTTTTTCCGCGTCGTCTGCATGTTCCGCGAGATAACCTTCTAGCAGCTAACAGTTATCAGCTGGTCGCTATGATAGAGAATGGGTTTTCGATATGGGAAAATAGATATTATCTATTATCCTTACAGGCCGTAATACGGTTGATTCCCTGTATTTTTGTGGCATCCTAAAAAGATGTAAACTTTCTTTGATCATGTTGAAACTGCCTGTTTACTTAGATAATAATGCTACCACACCCATGGATCCCAGAGTGCTGGAAGCAATGCTCCCGTATTTTACCGAGCATTTTGGTAATGCTGCCAGCCGTAATCATCCATTTGGCTGGGAAGCAGAAGAAGCTGTAGACTATGCCCGCGAGCAGGTAGCTAAACTGGTAGGCAGCGACCCCAAGGAAATTATTTTCACTTCCGGTGCCACAGAAGCCGATAACCTGGCAATTAAAGGGGTATTTGAAATGTATGCTTCCAAAGGCAACCATATCATTACCTGTACCACCGAGCACAAAGCCGTGCTGGATACCTGTAAACATATTGAAAAAGCCGGCGGTGAGGTTACCTACCTGCCGGTAAACAAAGAAGGACTGATCGACCTGAAAGAACTGGAAGCTGCGATCAGGCCAACAACGATCCTGATCGCGATCATGTATGCCAACAATGAAATTGGTGTTATTCAGCCCGTAAAAGAGATCAGTGCTATTGCCAGGCGTCATGGTGTATTGTTCTTTACCGATGCTACACAGGCAGTTGGTAAAATACCGGTGGATGTACTGAAAGATGGTATTGACCTGATGGCTTTTTCCGCGCATAAAATGTATGGTCCTAAAGGTGTGGGTGCCCTTTATGTACGCCGTAAGAACCCGCGTGTAAAAGTAACGGCACAGATGGATGGGGGCGGTCATGAGCGCGGTATGCGCAGCGGTACGCTGAATGTACCGGGTATCGTAGGTTTTGGTAAAGCCTGCGAGCTTTGCCGCCTGGAAATGGCTGCCGATACACAGCATATCAAAGCCCTGCGGGATAAACTGGAAAATGCCCTGTTACAGGTGGAAGAAAGTTACCTGAATGGCGACAAAGAGCAGCGCCTGCCGCATGTAAGCAATATCTCATTCAAATATGTAGAAGGAGAAGGGCTGATGATGGGCTTCAACAAGAACATAGCCCTTTCATCTGGCTCTGCCTGTACTTCTGCTTCACTGGAACCCAGTTATGTGCTGAAAGCATTGGGGCTTGGCGATGACCTCGCACACAGCTCCCTTCGTTTTGGCCTGGGGCGTTTTACAACAGAAGAACAGATCGATTACACCATTGAACAGGTAACCAATACCGTGAATAAGCTGCGGGAAATGAGCCCGCTCTGGGAAATGTTCAAGGAAGGGATCGACCTGAACAGCATTGAATGGGCACATCACTAAATTAAATACGGAGTATGAATAGCGAACTGCGAAACAGTAAGGCTTCATACTTTTTAGACAAACAGATTGTACTTCTAATTTCTAAATTCCAACTTTATATGGCATATTCAGATAAAGTAATAGACCACTACAACAACCCCAAAAATGTGGGCACGCTGGATAAAGGCAAAAGCAATGTAGGTACAGGACTGGTAGGCGCACCCGAATGTGGTGATGTGATGCGTTTGCAGATTGAAGTAGACGAGCAGGGCGTGATCAGCGATGCCAAGTTTAAAACCTTTGGCTGCGGATCGGCAATTGCATCTTCTTCACTGGCCACCGAATGGCTGAAGGGTAAAACAGTTGATGAAGCCCTGAAAATAGACAATATGGAAATTGTGGAAGAGCTGAACCTGCCCCCTGTAAAAATACATTGCTCTGTACTGGCTGAAGATGCTATCAAAGCAGCGATCAACGACTACCGCAAAAAGAACGGTCTGGAAGAACTGGTTTTTGAAGAGAAAGGCGTTCATTAATTAATACAATTGCGCATATGAGTGCACTGGCAGTAGATAGCGGTATATTTATCAGCGACAAAGCAAAAAACAAGGTGCAAAACCTGATGGCCGAAGCTGGTGTTGCCAACGACCCGGCCTATTTTGTTAGGGTATCTGTAGTAGGTGGCGGCTGCTCGGGCCTGAGCTATAAACTGGATTTCGACAATGAGCTGGGCCAGATGGACCAGGTTTTTGAAGACAAAGGGGTAAAACTGGTAACAGATTTGAAAAGCTTCTTATACCTCGTTAATACCACACTTGATTTTTCTGATGGGCTGAATGGTAAAGGATTTTATTTCGATAATCCCAATGCCAGCCGCAGTTGCGGGTGTGGTGAAAGTTTCTCTGTGTAGTATTTGTGAGTGAAAAATAGTAAGCCGGGATATCGTTTCCCGGCTTTTTTGCTTATTAGATATTCCACATCTTCAAGATGTGGAATATCTATACAATGCCTTAGCTTTGAACTTATGTGGATCATTTGCAGAAAAGAATGGCAGCAGTTTTTCAGTAGCCTCACCGGCTATATTGCCATCGTGATCTTTTTATTGCTGAACGGTCTGTTCCTTTTTGTTTTCCCCGATACCAGTCTGCTCGATTTCGGCTATGCTTCACTGAATGGTTATTTTTCCCTTTGCCCCTGGATACTGCTGTTCCTGGTGCCTACTATCACCATGCGTAGTATGGCTGAAGAATACAAAACCGGCACTTTCGAGCTGTTAAAAACCATGCCCCTTAGCCCGGTACAAATAGTATGGGGGAAATTCCTGGGTGCCCTGCTTATTGTGCTGCTGGCCCTGCTGCCCACGGTGATCTATGCAATATCGATGCAACAGCTGAGCGCAGTAGGTGGAATAGATGCAGGAAGTACCGCCGGCAGTTATATCGGCTTGTTATTGCTGGGTGCTGTATTTACTGCTGTGGGTATTTGCTGCAGCAGCTTTACCAATAATACAGTAGTGGCATTTGTTACAGGTGCTTTTATCTGCTTCCTGCTGTTTACAGGGTTTGAAGCCATCAGCAAATTGCCGGTGTTCAGTGCGGGATGGGATTATTATATTGAAATGCTGGGCATCCGTTTTCATTACAATAGCATCAGCAGGGGAGTAGTGGACACACGCGACCTTGTTTATTTCCTGGGTATGATTGTATTGTTTTTATTTATCACACAACGCAATCTGGTAAAGCGATAGAAGTAGTCATTATGCGTATCATTCAGCGGAGTATACAACACAGATACTGGTGGATAGCGGTCCTGGTGTTTTTTGTGGCCATCACCTACCTGGCCACGCTGCTGCATTACCGGCTTGACCTGACTGCCGAAAAACGCTTCAGTCTCAGTAATTCCACCAAAAAATTACTGCACAACCTGGAGCATCCTGTAACTGTAAAGGTCTTTTTAACCGGCGAGCTGCCAGCTGATTACCGCAAATTATCCAATGCAACCAAAGACCTGCTGAATGAGTTCAGGGACCTGAGCAATAATGAAGTGCGGGTAAGCTTTGAACATCCCGGCGATGAGCTGGCTGATACAGCGCGCCTGAATGTATACGATAGCCTGGGCCGGATGGGAGTGGTATTTGAACAGAGCGAAGAATTTTCCGGATCAAAAGAAAAATCAACACAGCAGCTGATCATCCCATCAGCACTGGTGTATTATGATAACAAGCCGCCTGTGGCCATCGATTTGAGAAGCAGCCGGAAAGTATTTAAGAACTTCAACGTTATCAATGATATCCCGCAGGAAGATAAAGAAGCTACCCGCAATGCAGCTGAGGCCCTGCTGGAATTCAAGTTTGCCAATGCCATAGATAAATTAACCCGCAGCTATGTGCCCACCGTGGCTTATGTGATCGGCAACGGCGAAGCAGGCAAAACCCGGGTGAACGACCTGGTTGAAAGCCTGCGCACAGAATACAGGCTGGCCATCTTCGATTTGAAACAGGCCTATCCCGATCCTGCACTGATAGATGCACTGCTGATCGTAAAACCTACACAGGCTTTTACTGATGAAGATAAACTGAAACTTGACCAATACATCATGCACGGCGGTAAAGTGGTGTGGTTTGTTGATAAGCTGTATGCCGAATTGGACAGCCTGATGCGCAGCCAGGCCGACTTTGTAGCTTTCGACCGCAACCTGAACCTCGATGACCAGCTATTTAAATACGGGGTGCGCATCAATGACAACCTCTTGCAGGATCTCAACTGCTCCAAAATTCCTGTTGTTGTGGGGTATAACCCGGATAATAGTCCGCGCATGCAACGTATGCCCTGGCCTTATTATCCTTTTCTTTCGGCCTATAACAACAATCCTGTTTCCCGTAACCTGGACAGGATATTACCTATTTTTCCATCGAGTATCGATACGGTAAAAGCAGAAGGGATCAGTAAAACCATACTGCTGGCATCCGATACCAACAGCCGTATCATCAGCTCACCTGCATTGGTAAGCCTGAACAGTGTACGGGAAAATGATATTACCGATATCTCACGCACCTTTCCTTTAAGCCATGTACCAGTAGCCGTACTGCTGGAAGGACGCTTTCATTCTTTATTTGCCAACCGGCTTACACCCCAGGTACAGGATTCTGTTGCCCGTGCAACCGGCAAGCCTTTTGCAACCATAGCCATACAGCCTACCAGGCAGATTGTTGTGGCAGATGGCGACCTGGTCACCAATGCGGTCAGCGCCACATCGGGCCCTTTGCCAATGGGAATGCTGCCGCTGGAGAATTACCGCTTTGCCAACCGGGAGTTTTTACTCAACAGCCTGGACTATATGGTAAGCCGCAGCGGCATTTTTGAATCGCGCAACAAAGATGTTACATTGAGGTTGCTGGATAAACAAAAAGTGGCAACACAAAAAAATTACTGGCAGTTCATCAATATTGTGGTGCCGGTTTTGCTGGTACTGATATGGGGGGCGGTTTTTCAATGGAGACGGAAAAAGAAATATGCTGTTTAATTAATTGGACATGAGCACTACACAGGTAGTTTATATTGTTTTTGGCGCAGTATTGATACTCGCACTGTTGTTCGATCTTGGATTGATGAGCAAGAAAAATACCAGTATCACCATCAAAAAGGCGTTGCTGCAAACATTGTTCTGGGTAGGGCTCTCCCTTATTTTTTGGGCATTTGTGTGGATAGAAAAGGGCAGCGGTACGGCTACCAAATATATATCAGCCTACCTGATGGAATGGAGCCTGAGTATCGACAATATTTTTGTATTCATACTCATTTTCACTTTCTTTAAAGTGAATGAACAAGATGCAGGCCGGGCATTGCTGGTGGGTATCCTGCTGGCGATTGTATTCCGTGTTATTTTTATTTCGCTTGGTATAGAGCTCATTAACCGTTTTCACTGGCTGATGTATGTGTTTGGCGCATTTCTGCTGTACACCGGTATTAAACTGTTCTTCAATAAGGAGGAAGAAGAGTATAACCCGCAATCATCTAAAATTTACCGGATGGCCACCAGGTTGTTCAGGATATCGAATATAGAAGCCAATGGCCGGTATATTATTAAACACAATAGCAAAATATATTTCACTTCTCTTGCACTGGTGGTGCTGATGCTGGCCGCAACAGATATCGTGTTTGCACTGGACAGCATTCCCACAGTGGTTACACTGGTAAGGGAAAAAGCCAGCCAGCCATTTACTGCAGATGAGATCATGGTGATTTATTCCAGCAATATTTTTGCCGTACTGGGCCTGCGCAGCCTTTTCTTCCTGCTGCGTGGCGCTGTGAACAAATTCGACTACCTGCAGCAGGGCATTGCGGTGGTACTGGTATTCATCGGCGTAAAAATGCTGATCGAATTTTTTGATATTCATATTTCCATTTATATATCACTGGGCGTAATTGTGTTTTGTATCCTGGGTTCCATGCTGCTGTCTGCAATGTTGCAGAAGAAGGAAGACAATGCCGCGCAAATCACCGGACAGCGATAACAGAGAACAATGCATTTTATGGGTAAATACACCATACAACAAATTGCTGCAATGCTGAACGGTCATCCGGTTATCGCCGATGCGCATGCTGTAATTGATTACCTGCTTACCGACAGCCGGCGTATCGCTTTTCCGCAAACCAGTTTGTTTATTGCGCTGCAAACCGCCCGTAATAACGGCCATGCTTTTGTACAGGAAGTATACAAATCGGGTGTGCGTAATTTTATTGTAAAGAAAGGTTTTGCGTTTGAAAGCATGCCCGGCGCCAATTTTTTACAGGTAGATGATACCCTTGCAGCATTACAAACCATCGCTGCCTGGCATCGCCGTCAATTCAGTTATCCTGTTATTGGTATCACCGGCAGTAATGGTAAAACCATTGTGAAGGAATGGCTATACCAATTGTTGTCGCAGGATTATGCCATTGTAAGAAGTCCGCGAAGCTATAATTCACAAACCGGTGTTCCCCTGAGCGTTTGGCAAATGAACAGCCACCATAACCTGGCCATTTTTGAAGCAGGTATATCCACCGTGAAGGAAATGGAAAAGCTGGAGCCGGTTATACGGCCCGGCATCGGGCTGCTGACCAATATCGGCGAAGCCCACCGGGAAGGTTTTAATGATGACAGGCAGAAAGCCGTCGAAAAATTACAGCTGTTTAAACATAGCAAGCAGCTGGTGTTTTGCCGGGAATACCTGCAGCATGCAGGTGTGGATATAGAAGGCAGCGATAGCGCATTGCTGCCGCCAGGCCTGCAGCTATTTTCCTGGACAAGAACAAAAGATGCCGCGGCTACGCTGGTTATACTGGATGAAAGCAGGGGCGATGCCGCTGGTACCACAATAACTGCTTTATATAAAGGCAGCCGTTTTGCATTCACCATTCCTTTCAGCGACAAAGCCTCCGCCGATAATGCCATCAGCTGCTGCTGCCTGTTGCTGCTGCTGGGATATGCACCTGCGGTGATAAAAGAGCGCATGCTCTTGCTGCAACCCGTAGATATGCGGCTGCAGCTGGTAAAAGGCATCAACAACTGCTATGTATTGAACGATGCGTACAGCAATGACCTCTCTTCACTGGCCGTTGCACTCGATCACCTGGTGCAGCAGGCGGGACATCACCGCAAAACAGTGATATTGTCTGATGTGCCGCAATCTGGTATACCCGATGATGAACTGTATGCACAGATCGTGGCTGAAGCCGGTATGCGGCAGGTAACAAGATTGATCGGCATCGGCACTGCCATCAAACGCATTCAACCGCTTGCAGAGAAGCTGGCACAGCCTCCGGTGGTGGAGCTGTATGATTCAACAGATGATTTTCTGCGCCGTGTAACCACGCATCATTTCAGGGATGAATATATTTTGCTGAAAGGTGCAAGGGTGTTTGCATTTGAACGCATCAGTAACTGGCTGGAACAGAAAGTGCACCAGACAGTGATGGAGATCAACCTGTCGGCACTTGTACACAATGTAAAACAATACCAGCAACAGCTGAAACCCGGTGTAAAGCTGATGGCCATGGTCAAGGCTTTTGGCTATGGCAGCGGTAGCGCAGAGATCGCCAATATACTGCAGTTTCATCATGTGGATTACCTGGCTGTTGCTTATGCGGATGAAGGCGTGGAGCTGCGCAAAGCGGGTATCAGCCTGCCCATCCTGATCATGAATGTGGATGAAGCTGCTTTTGAAGTATTGGTGCAGTATAACCTGGAGCCGGAATTATTTTCGTTTTCCATACTACAGTCTTTCCTGCATTTTATACAGCTGCAGGGGCTTGAACAATACCCTGTTCATATCAAAATTGATACAGGGATGCACCGCCTTGGTTTTGAACAGGCTGATATTCCTGCACTGGGTGCTTTGCTGCAGCAGCAATCGAACCTGCGGGTAAAATCGGTGTTCAGTCATCTTGCAGCCAGTGAAGACCCGCAGGAACATGCTTTTACACTGCAGCAGGCAAGCCGTTTCAGGGAAGCCTGTTCGGTACTGGAGCAAATGCTTGGCTACGGTTTTATCAAACATATTTCCAATTCGGCGGCCATCGAACGCCTCCACGATCTGCAGTTCGATATGGTCAGGCTGGGAATAGGCATGTACGGGGTAGACAGTGCCCCCGAACACCTGCTCGACCTGCAAACGGTGGCTACCGTTAAAACAACTATTGCCCAGCTGCGCCAGGTAAAAGCAGGTGAAACGATCGGCTACAACAGGCGCGGCAGGGTAGAGCGCGATTCTCTGATCGCAGTTCTTCGTATCGGCTATGCTGATGGTTTCAGCAGGCGTTTGGGGAACGGCGTAGGACAGGTATTTGTAAGAGGAAGAAGAGCCCCGGTCATTGGCAGTGTATGTATGGATATGACCATGGTTGATGTAACCGGATGTGCAGGTATAAAAGAAGGCGATATCGTAGAATGGTTCGGCAGCAATATAACTGTAGAAGAAGTGGCCCGCTGGTGCGGCACCATCGCTTACGAAATTTTAACCGGCGTAGGACAAAGAGTTAAACGGATCTATTATGAAGAATAGGGGGATGGTTGGATTGCTGAATGGTTGGATGGCTGGATTGTTGAATGGTTGCATTGTTAGATTGTTTGATCGTTGCATTGTTGAATGGCTGAACCGTTTACACTGCATAACCATCAAACCACCCAACCCCCAACCATCCAACAATCAAACCATCCAACAATCAAACCATCACCCCAACCATCAAACCATTCAACAATCCAGCAATCCAACAACCCATCCTATCTCCAGTAGCCGCGCTGCCAGTACCATCCGCCCCTGCTTCTTTCCCAGCGGCCAGACTGCCAGTACCTGCCGTAGTGAGGTCTTGACCAATAACCGTTCTGCCAAACATAACGGCCACCGCGGGGGTACCATTCACCCTCTATCCATACATAACCCGGGGCCGGTGGCACAGGCCTCACATACACAGGAGGCGCAGGCCTTTCAGCCACAATTACCGCAGTAGGGCCGCAGCTTACCGCTACGATCGACAATACAGCGGCACAGATAACAATAGTAAGCTTTTTCATTTTATATCTTTTTTTCAGTGGTTGGATAAGGTGTACCATGGGTATCCGTTTGTACAAGCGTTGTTTAGCACACCCGGTTTCATAAGTTGAATTTGCAATTTGGATGCAAAACCCTGTTGGCGGTTTAATAAAAGAGTGCTGCTGATCTGTTAAACCTGGATGGAACCTGTGCGGCGGTACCGCTCAATAATTTTGGCATATTTTGATAGATGTACTCATGCCAATTCTCCTATCTTTGGAAGGCGGAAAATGAGGCCTGAGCGGTGTTGGGAATATTTTAGTTATATATTACCCGCACATCATCAGCGAATACATTCAAAATAAACGGGGCTGTTGCTGTAAAGCATCGCCACTTTTTTTCAGGAGCAGCAGGCATATTCAAAAAAAGAATATGCAGGATCCTGCCATTAAACGATATTATCAGGGGGATAATACCAGGTATGCATAAATAAAATCAAAAGCATACAGGGCTATCCTGCCGGTGAAAAGACGAACATGTACAGATGAAAGGCAAACAATTAGCATTACTGATTATCCTGGTGTTGGTGGCTGATCAGGCGTTGAAATTTTACATTAAAACACACTACTACATTGGTGAAGAGCACAAAGTGCTGGGCAACTGGTTCCGTTTGCATTTTGTAGAAAACGAAGGCATGGCCTGGGGCTGGAAATTCGGCGGTGGCTTCGGCAAGATCATTCTTACCCTTTTCAGGCTGGTGGCTGTTGTACTGGGTACTTTTTACCTGCGTACCATCATCCGCAAAAATTACCATAAAGGATTTATCATCTGTGCCGGTTTAATCTATGCCGGCGCATTGGGTAACCTGCTTGACAGCATGTTTTATGGTTTGCTGTTCAACAGCAGTGACCCGTTTATGCAGAATGTGGCTATCTTGTTTCCGCCCGGCGGTGGCTATGCCCGTTTTTTGCATGGAAGGGTAGTGGATATGCTGTATTTTCCCATTATCAATACCCATTTGCCTAACTGGGTACCCTTTAAAGGCGGTGAGGAGTTTGAGTTTTTCCAACCGGTTTTTAACCTGGCAGATGCTTCTATTTCTGTGGGTGTGATCGCTATCCTGATCTGGCAGCAGAAATTTTTTCCGCATAAAGCCAAGAACAAAACACTGAAAGACGGCGTGGCAGTGAACGATCATCCGTAACAGCGGCAGAAAAGCATACATTCTTTTATCATTTCTGCTACCGGTTACTTATATACCGATACCAAAAAAGGAGTGCTTATCGCAACTCCTTTTTTAATTTTCTGCCTGTCGGGATACAGACAGGACTTATACAGTAGTGGTGAATAGAGACAAAGTTTTAGGGGATTACCCTGGCCTTAAACCGTCCGTTAGTAAACTGAACAGTAGTTTGGGTTGGTGTTACACCTGTGCCACTAAAGGTTCCTGTGACAATCCTGCTCGTATTATCAAAAGAGGATATTTGAACAGTTAAATCAGCTTTCGGCTGTGGCTGATTGTTTGCAAGTAAAGTGTCGGTATAAATAAAGGTTGGCGGCTGAGCCTGTGGTGTTTTATAAAACACGAAAGCTGCTGTTCCATCTTTCAAACTATATGGTATGCCTGGCTGAATAGTTTGCGACTGATTGGGCAACGATACGCTAATCTGAATGGCTGAATCCTTGCCTGCAGTACTCCCCGATAGTATAAGCGCATAAAAAGTTATTCCAGCATTTGTTATGGGCATAATAAATGCTGAATCAATATGACCATGATAATTGCCCTGCGGGTCAGAGAACTGCCAGGCAGTATCAGATTTATTAGGGTCGATGGTGCCACCATCCTGCACCTGAATGGTAAAATGGCAGGATGAGCTATCGAAGGTTACAGTAAAATCGGTTAGATTGGGTAAAATAGGTGTGCCTTTACCTTTCAATTTTACGGTTTGCGCACCGGTGGCCCCGAAATAGCCCGAATCTGCAAAGGAGAAGCCATTCTGGTTGTCTGTGCTGATCTTATAGCTGCCTACCTTGGTAATGTTTACCTGTATCTGTACATAGTTGGTATCACCCAGCGCCCTGCTGCTGTAATAAGTACCCTGGATAACAGGAGCAGTACAGTTGTTCTGCGAATCTTTCTGGATAGTGCCTCCTGCCGGAATGCCCATGCTGCCGTTTTCCACACTGTATTCCTTTGAACAGGAGAACAGCAGTAAGGCGGTGATCAGCGCAGTAAGACCAACTGGTATCAATTTTTTCATCGTGCTAAAATGGTTTATCAGCAACTATTGTGCATCATACCTTAACAGCAGCTTTGCTGCCATGTACAGCCTGCTTAACCGGCTAACCAGCTGCGGGCTTTACTGTTAGATGTTGATTTATACTAATAACGCTGCCTTCTGACTTAAATTGTTTTTTTCCTTCAGCTCAGCAATATTTTTTAAGGTGGTCAGGGCTATCTGGGTAAGTGCTTCTCCCGTAAAAAAAGCCTGGTGTGCTGTTACCAGTACATTGGGAAAGCTCATGAGGCGTTGTATAGTATCGTCCTGTATGATATCGGCAGATAGATCACGGAAGAACAGCTTTTCTTCCTGCTCATACACGTCGATGCCAAGATAGGCTATTTTGCCTGTTTTCAGCGCATCGATCACACGTGGTGTATCAATCAGGCCACCCCTGCTGGTATTGATCAGCATGACGCCGTTTTTCATCAGCGGCAGTGTCTGTTCGCCGATAATATGTTTGGTTTGGTCGGTTAAAGGACAGTGAAGGGAGATGATATCTGCCTGCTGCATCAGTTCAATCAGTGGCACAAAAACAACACCGGCCTGCTCCAGGTCTTTATTGGCCACCAGGTCAAATGCAAGCACCCGGCAACCCAGGCCCAGCATGATACGGCAAAAAGCCTGGCCGATATTACCGGTGCCGATCACCCCCACGGTTTTGCCATGCATATCGAAGCCCAGCAAGCCATTGAGTGAAAAATTCTGCTCCCTTACCCTGTTATAGGCTTTATGCGTTTTGCGGTTAAGCGTGAGTATCATGGCCAGTGCATGCTCTGCCACGGCCTCAGGCGAGTAAGCAGGTACCCGGCAAACACGGATACCGTATTCGGCTGCTGCATGAAGATCAACATTGTTGAAACCTGCACACCGGAGTGCAATAATAGCTATCCCATTGGCCGCAAATTGCTGCATTACCTGCCTGTCGGCTACATCATTCACAAAAATGCATACAGCCCCGCAGCCCGCTGCAAGTCCGGCGGTGTGGCGGTCCAGCGCCGTTTCAAAAAAATCCAGTTCAAAACCGGTATTATTGTAGCGGTTGAAAAAAGTTTTATCGTAAGGCTGCGTGGAGAAGAAAGCTATTTTCATCGGCTGGTTTATTGGGGCTGGACAGTTGAAATTTGAAAATGAACCCGGTATACGCAGGTTCATTTTCAAATTTTCAGGTCATAGGATGAGCGCATTATTTCAGTTCGCCAACCATTTTGGCTGGTACTACCCATTCATCGAATTCTTCAGGCGTAAGATAGCCCAGCTTTACCGCCATTTCTTTCAGCGTAGTGCCTTCTTTATGTGCTTTCTGGGCAATTTCTGCCGCTTTATAATAACCGATCTTTGTATTGAGCGCAGTGACCAGCATCAGGCTGTTATCCACATGTTTCTTGATGTTTTCCTGTAAAGGCTCAATACCCACAGCACATTTTTCATTGAAGCTGACACAGCCTTCACCGATCAGCCTGGCGCTGTGCAGGAAATTGTAGATCATGACCGGTTTAAATACATTCAGCTCAAAATGGCCGGTAGCGCCGCCGATATTGATGGCCACATCATTGCCCATTACCTGTGCGGCAATCATGGTAAGTGCCTCGCATTGCGTGGGGTTTACTTTGCCCGGCATGATAGAAGAGCCTGGTTCATTATCAGGAATGAAAATTTCACCGATGCCCGAACGCGGGCCAGAGCTTAACATGCGGATATCATTGGCTATTTTCATCAGGCTTACGGCTACTGTTTTCAAAGCGCCATGTGCTTCTACGATGGCATCATGTGCGGCAAGCGCTTCAAATTTATTTTCGGCAGTTACAAAAGGAAGACCGGTAAGTTCTGCAATTTTTTTTGCTACCAGCTCAGCATAGCCTTTGGGTGTGTTGATACCTGTGCCTACGGCTGTTCCGCCCAGTGCCAGTTCGCCCAGGTGGTGCAGGGTGTTTTTGATGGCACGCAGGCCATGATCCAGCTGGGCTACATAACCGCTGAATTCTTGTCCCAGTGTAAGCGGGGTGGCATCCATAAAATGGGTACGGCCAATTTTCACCACCTGCATAAAGGCCTTGCTTTTGGCGGCCAGTGTGTCACGCAGCTGCTG
Source organism: uncultured Deminuibacter sp. (assembly GCA_966424055.1). Lineage (GTDB taxonomy): Bacteria > Bacteroidota > Bacteroidia > Chitinophagales > Chitinophagaceae > Deminuibacter. Next base: position 14,563 of record CBJLMB010000009.1, read on the forward strand.
AATGCCGGGGATCGTTGTTTCAACCAGCATTTTATAAGCCGCAATATGCATGGCTGTGGGAAAGGTATCGTTGGATGACTGCGATTTGTTTACATCATCATTGGGATGTAAAAATTTCTCTTTATCCGTAAGCTGGCCGCCTTTGATCACATGACCGCGGTAGGCCACCACTTCATTCACATTCATATTGCTTTGCGTACCGCTGCCTGTTTGCCAAACCACCAGCGGGAACTGGTCATCCAGCCTGCCCTGCAGAATTTCATCGCAAACCTGGCCTATCAGGTCGGCTTTTTCTTCTGCTAAAACACCCAGCTCTTTATTGGTGAGCGCTGCTGCCTTTTTCAGGTAGGCAAAGGCCTGGATAATAGGCCTGGGCATTTTATTGATGTCCTGTGCAATTTTAAAGTTCTCTACGCTTCTTTCTGTTTGAGCACCCCAATAAACATGAGCGGGTACTTTTACTTCACCCATGGTGTCTTTTTCTATGCGATAGTCCATACGGCTGAATTTTTTAATGGGGCAAAGTTAGTGCAATAGCGGCAGAGGGGAAGGGGAATTTGATACATAAAGCGTTCATACAGCAAAAGAACACTGGTATTGTATAGACTATACTTAACTCAAGTTGCCAGTTACAGCGGCGAGCTGATAGCGATGAGCTGCGAGAAATGCATCTCGCAGAAGGATGATCGTTTTCAGGATGGCCTCGCAAAACAATTTATGCTATTTAACAGTACATTCCTGCCTCATAGCTGGAAGCTCATGGCTTGCAGCTACAAATACATGGATTATCCCGCAACTTGGGTTATACTTAGCTGGCCTGTTACCGGCATGCATCCGGTTTTCATCACCGGGACGCATCGCTTGTTGCTGCTGGATTTGCAGATGCAAACGTTTGCCCGATTTTTTGGCCAGGCAGTGTTCAGCAGCATCGCTATCGCTATTTTTATCGCATGAAAAAATTGTTAATTACAGCCTGTATCGGTATGGCTGCGCTGGCCGGTACTGCGCTTTCTGCCCAGGCCCAGAAACATACATTTGCACTGGGCGCGAACGATTTCCTGCTGGATGGAAAACCTTTCCAGGTGATCAGCGGTGAAATGCACCCGGCACGTATCCCTGAACAATACTGGCGGCACCGCATCCAGATGGCAAAGGCTATGGGCTGCAATACGATCGCTGCATATGTGTTCTGGAATTTTCATGAAAAAGAACCCGGCCAGTTTGACTTTAGCTCTGTTAACCACAATATTGCCCGCTTTGTTCAAATAGCCCAGCAGGAAGGGATGTGGGTACTGCTGCGCCCCGGTCCCTATGTTTGTGCCGAATGGGAACTGGGTGGCATTCCACCTTACCTGCTGCGTATAAATGATATTAAACTGCGCTGCAGCGACCCGCGTTATATGCAGGCGGTAGAACGGTATGTACAAAGGCTTTCGCGCGAAATAAAACCATTGCTGGTTACCAATGGCGGCCCCATTGTTATGGTGCAGGTGGAAAATGAATATGGAAGCTATGGCAACGACAGGAATTATCTTGCCCGCTTAAAGCAGCTATGGCAGCAGAACGGTATCAATGTGCCTTTCTATACTGCAGATGGCCCCACAACTTATATGCTGGAAGCCGGCAGCCTGCCCGGTGCTGCTGTTGGACTTGATTCAGGCGGAAGTGAAGACGATTTTACGCTGGCAAGAAAAATGAATCCGGGTGTGCCTGTATTCAGCAGCGAAACGTATCCCGGCTGGTTAACGCACTGGGGTGAAAAATGGGCCCGGCAGGATACCACCGGTATTGTGAAAGAAGTGAAATTCCTGATGGATCATCATCATTCTTTTAACCTGTATGTTATTCATGGCGGCACCAATTTTGGCTATACTGCAGGCGCCAACAGCGGGGGTAAAGGGTACGAGCCTGATGTAACCAGCTACGATTATGATGCACCCATCAATGAGCAGGGCAATGCCACTGCAAAATATTATGCATTGCGCAGGCTGCTGTCTCAGTACAACAGCCATATCCCTGACCTGCCCCAACCGGTGCCGGCTATGGAAATACCTACCATCTCCATGCAACCATTCACTACGGTTTGGCAGCACCTGCCCAAACCTGTAGCATCTGTTCAGCCGAAACCCTTTGAGGCATATGGACAGGATTATGGGTTCATCCTGTACAAAACAAAACTGGTCGGGCATAAAAGCGGCCGTTTAACCATTACCGACCTGCACGATTATGCTACGGTTTTTCTCAATGGCAAATACATCGGTTATATCGACCGGCGTGAAGGAAAAAATTCCATCGACCTGCCCAAAACAAATGAAGCTTATCCCATACTGGAGGTATTGGTGGAAGGCATGGGGCGCATCAATTTTGCACAAGCCATGCACGACCGCAAAGGCATCACTGACAGGGTAACCCTCAATGGGATGACGCTGATGAACTGGGATGTATACAACCTGCCCATGACCGAGCAATATATCCAGTCCCTGACAGCAGGCAGCACCGATACGGCAAGAAAAGGCAGCTTCTTTAAAGGCAGCTTTAACCTGGATAATACGGCAGACACTTATATTGATATGAGCAGCTATAAAAAAGGACTGGTATGGGTAAATGGCCATAACCTGGGCCGTTTCTGGGAAATAGGGCCGCAGAAAAGATTATACTGCCCTGCACCTTTTCTGAAAAAAGGGAAGAATGATATCATCGTATTCGACCTGCTGCAGAACGAGGCTGCCGGTATAAAAGGAGAAAAAACACTGGAATAGTTTTATCCGGTTTAATTGTGTAGGATCAATTAGTTGACTTTGTCAACTAATTGATCCTACTATTTATTTTCAGCAACAGAACATTCCACATGCAATACAAACAAAGATGGTGGCTGCCCGCCTGCACGGCTTTTTTGCTGTGTTGCCAGCAAAGCCTGAAAGCGCAAACAGACACGGCAAAGCAAATGGTTCCCCTGGGTGGCAATTCATGGGTAACGGTAAAGGCCGCCGGCGGAAATGAACAGGTGACCAATAAAGGTTGGGAAAACTGGGCACATGCCAATGCTGTTTTTAGTACATATATCAGGCTGAACAAACCGGGCACACTGAAAGTATATGCCCTGCTCTCTGTGCCGGAAGGTGAAAGCAGGATACAATGCCGCATCAACGGGAAGGCTGCTACAACGGCCGCCAGCGGCGGCAATGAAAAGGAATACCTGCTGGGCACCTGGGATATACAACAGGCCGGTTATGTAAAAGCTGATATACAAGGCATCAGCAAAACAGGTAAACTGTTTGCCAATGCAGCCCGCCTGTATATTGCAGGAACAGCTGTCGATGAACAAACAGCGTATGTAAAAAGCAATGAAGGCAATTATTTTTACTGGGGACGCAGGGGACCTTCTGTTCACCTCAATTATGATTTGGCAGATGCAGGAAAGGAAATAGAATGGTTTTACAACGAAATAACCGTACCTGAAGGCTATGATCCCGTTGGCTCGTATTTTATGGCGGATGGTTTTGGCGAAGGCTATTTTGGCATGCAGGTAAATTCACCTGCAGAACGGCGGATACTGTTTTCGGTATGGAGCCCTTTTACCACCAACGATCCATCTAAAATACCTGATGACCAGAAAATCCGCCTGCTGAAAAAAGGAAAGGAAGTGCATGCCGGTGAATTTGGCAATGAGGGCTCTGGCGGACAAAGCTATCTGCGGTACAACTGGAAACCCGGGGCCACCTACCGGTTCCTGTTGCATGCACGCCCCGATACTGCGGATTATACCACCTATACTGCTTATTTTTATGCGCCTGAACAACAGCAATGGATGCTGGTTGCCAGCTTCAGCCGGCCGCATACGAACACATGGTTAACACACCTGCATTCTTTCCTGGAAAATTTCGATCCTTCAACCGGCTATATAACCCGCAAAGCCTGGTACCACAACCAGTGGGTAAGAACGAAGGGTGGCCAGTGGCTGCCGCTTTCTAAAATGCGGTTCACCGGCGATGCCACCGCACAAAAAGGTTACCGGCTCGATTATGGCGGCGGTGTAGAGCAGGATCGTTTTTTCCTGCATAACTGTGGGTTCTTTAATAACAATACAGCTTTAAAAACCAGTTTTACATGCCATCCTGCAGGTAAGGAACCTGTTATTCCGTTTTCATCGTTGGAATAATGAGCATATGTTTACCCCGTGTAAAAATGTAATTTGCATTGCTGCAATGTAGGCTGATACCTGATGATCACCTTTTTGTAAAACACCATACCTGGCAATGGCACGATAAAGTTTTTTGAAGAAGAAAATGCTGCTACCCGTTATTGAAAAAAAACAAACTGAACTGATGAAAAAAAGGACGATGCCCTTAACCGGGATTTGTTTGCTGATAGCAGCCTGCAGCAGTTTGCAGGCACAGGAATTAAACTATACCGATGGTCATGGCTCATGGAATGCTGATTCACTGGGCAACCACCGTGCCATTGTACAGTTCAGCGGCGAAGGTGCTGTTGCCAAAGTGCATATACCCTGGCGCCGGCGAGATGAAGACCCGCAGGATAAACGGATCATCGTGGAAGATGCCGCCACCAGCAAACGCATACTGAATGTTGCTGCCGGCACCATCAGCCGGGAAGCGGGTGATGTTTATTTTGAACCGGTATCGGGCAAAGGGCTGTACTATGTGTATTACATGCCCTACAAAAACGAAGGGCGCAGCAATTATCCCAAAGGTGTTTACCTGAAACCGGAGCACACTGCTGATGCGCAGTGGGAAACACGGTTAACTGCACAACAGCCAGCCAATGCAGTGGTAAAAGAAATCCAGTCCATCGATGCTTTTAATAGTTTTTACCCGATGGAGATAATCGCCACAAAGGCAGAAACCGCACAGCTGGTTGCCAGGCACCAGGGAGCAGCCTTCCTTGTTTTTCCCGAAGACAGGCTGCATCCCATCCGCATGAAAAAAGACCTGCCCTATCGCTGGATACGATCCGGGATACACACCGGCTTTAACGGCCAGGCCGATAAAGGTGAATATTATGCTTTCCAGTTGGGTGTATATGCATTGCAAAACCTGCAGCAGGTACAGGTGCAGTTCACTGACCTGAAAAGTACAGCCGGCACTATCAGCAGCCGGTTAATAGAATGTATCAACACCAATGGCGTACAATACGATGGTACGCCGTTTACTCATACAGTTGATGTAGAGAAAAACGCTATACAGCCCATGTGGTGCGGTATTGCTGTTCCTGCAAATGCGGCAGCAGGTGTATATACCGGTACCGCTACGGTAAGCTGTAGCGGGCAATCGCCTGTAACGGTACAAATAAAACTAACCGTAAGCAGCAGAACTGCTGTTAACCATGGCGCCGATATTCCCGCTGATATGACCAGGATACAATGGCTTAATTCAACCATGGCACAGCATAACACGGTCATTGCACCATACACGCCACTGGTGATAAAAGACAGTACTATCCAGCTGCTCGGCCGTTCGCTGTCTATTGGTAAAGATGGGTTACCTGCACAGATACAAACTTTCTTTACACCGGAGATGACAGAAACAGGCAGCGCACCCAATGATCTTTTTACTGAGCCAGTGCATTTTCATTTTCCCAACAGCAGCGGTAAAAATTTCCTGCACTGGAAAACAGATGGATACCACTTCACAAACCAGGATGCCGGAACTGTAGCCTGGGAAGCCACCAGTACCGCTGAAGCATTGCAGATGGATGTTAGCGCCCAACTGGAATTTGATGGATTTGTGGCTTATACTGTGAAGTTCACCGCCCTGGATGATATCGCACTCGGCGATATCAATTTACACCTGCCCATGCAACCTGCTGCTTCGAAATACCTGATGGGACTTGGATTGAAAGGCGGCAACCGCCCCGACACCGTTCACTGGAAATGGGATGTGGCACATAAAAACCAGGATGGCGCCTGGATCGGCAATGTAAATGCCGGCTTACAGTTTTCACTGCGCGATGAACATTATGTACGCCCATTGAATACCAATTTCTACCTGCAGAAACCCCTGGTGCTGCCTGCTTCATGGGGCAATGGCAATAAAGGCGGCATCGATGTTTTCCAGAAGGGGAAAGCCATCCTGGTGAATGCATACAGCGGCACACGCACGATGAAGAAAGGAGAGGTGCTGTATTATAATTTTAATCTGCTCATTACACCTTTCCATACGATCAATACCGATTTCCAGTGGTCTAATCGCTTTTATCATAAATACAATAACCTGGATTCTATCCGCAACACCGGCGCTACGGTGGTGAACATCCACCATGGTACACCGATTAACCCGTGGATCAATTATCCGTTTATTGAATGGAAAAAAATGAAAGCTTATATCGATGAAGCGCATAGCAAAGGCCTCAAAGTAAAAATATACAATACCATCCGCGAATTATCGAATCATGCCTATGAATTACCTGTACTGCGCAGTCTTGGACATGAAGTGTATTCGCCGGGTAAAGGCGGCGGTTTTGCCTGGCTGCAGGAACATGTGGGCGATGATTATATCGCCGCATGGTTTGTGCCTGAAGTAAAAGATGCAGCCATTATCAACAGCGGCATGAACCGCTGGCACAACTATTATGTAGAAGGGATGAACTGGCTGGTACAGCATGTAGGCATCGATGGTATTTACCTGGACGATGTGGCTTTTGACCGTGTTACCATGAAACGTATCAAGCGCGTACTTACGCAGAACGGGCATCCGGGTATTATCGACCTGCATTCTGCCAATCAATACAATCCCAGTGATGGCTTCAATAACAGCGCCAACCTGTATATGGAGCATTTCCCTTACCTGAACAGGCTGTGGTTCGGTGAATATTTCGATTACCAGAAAAACACACCCGATTTCTTTCTTACAGAAGTAAGTGGTATTCCTTTTGGTTTAATGGGCGAGATGCTGCAGGATGGTGGCAACCCCTGGCGCGGTATGATCTATGGCATCACCAACCGCCTGGGTTGGACGAATGTAAACGATCCATGCCCTTTATGGAAATTGTGGGATGCTTTTGGCATGAAAGGCTCAAAAATGATCGGCTACTGGAGCGATCGCTGCCCCGTAAAAACCAATAATGATCAAGTACTGGCAACAGTGTATAAACAAGCCGGCAGAACATTGGTCGCTATTGCCAGCTGGGCCGCCGAAGATACTTCGGTTGACTTATCCATCAACTGGGATGCACTGGGAATAGATGCATCCAAAGCAACGGTTACAGCGCCTGCAATTGAAGGCTTTCAGGCAGCGCAGTCATTTGGCCAGGGAAAAGCGATACCTGTGCAGAAAGGCAAAGGCTGGTTGTTATTGATAAAATAAAAATGGCTAATGGCCATGTATGCCTGTTGTAGGTGTTGGTTTGCATTGCCTGGATTGTAAGTATATTAACCAACGCGGGCGAACCGCGATAAAATTTTATGTTGTGAAAAAACTACTCTTTGCCTGTTTAACAGTCCTGGTGCCCTCTTTTATTTGGGCACAGCATGTTGAGCCCTATCCACCGCTTCCTTCTGCAAGACAGCTGCAATGGGCGGGACAGGAATTTTACCTGTTTGTGCATTTCGGTCCCAACACCTTTACCGATCTTGAATGGGGCAAAGGCTCGGAGAAAGAAGAAGTGTTCAACCCAACTGCGCTGGATTGCAGGCAATGGTGCCGTATAGCCAGGGCTGCGGGTGCCAAAGGCATTATTATCACTGCCAAGCATCATGATGGGTTCTGTCTCTGGCCCAGCGCATATAGTACCCATACTGTGCGGGAGAGCAAATGGGAAAATGGCAAGGGGGATGTATTGCAGCAATTATCTGCCGCCTGCAGGGAATATGGATTGAAAATGGGCGTTTATCTTTCTCCTTGGGATCGCAATCATCCCCAATACGGCACACCCGGCTATAATGAAGTATTCATCAATATGATGAAAGAAGTGGTGCATAAATATGGCCCCTTCTTTGAATTCTGGTGGGATGGTGCCAACGGCGAAGGACCAAACGGGAAAAAGCAGGTATACGAATGGATGAAGTTTGAACAAACCATGCGCACCATTGCTCCGGCAACACCGGTGTTCAGTGATATCGGCCCTGATATCCGCTGGGTGGGAAATGAGAATGGTATTGCCGGTAAAACCAACTGGAGCCTGCTGGACACAGCCGGCTTTACAAGAGGACATGGCGCTCCTTCCAATCAAATACTGAATGAAGGCAACGAAAATGGTAAAAACTGGATACAGGCCGAATGTGATGTAAGCATCAGGCCGGGCTGGTTTTACCATGCTGCAGAAGATACAAAAGTAAAAACACCGCAGCAGCTATTTCAGCTGTACCTGAAATCTGTTGGACGCAATGCCAGTTTATTGCTCAATGTTCCTCCTGACCGCCGCGGATTGATCAGCGCTTACGATTCTGCCGCACTCATAGGATTTAAACAACTGCGTGACGAAAATTTTAAACAGTCATTGCTTACAGAGAAGAATGCACAGGTATCAGCTAATGGCAACAATGCAAATGCACTGCAAACACTGACAGACGGCAAGGCGAATACGTATATTACCGCTGCTGCGCAGGACAAGCAACCTGCTGTCAGGATAAAATTTAAACAACCTGCCACCATTAACTGTGTTGAACTACAAGAACCTGTTCAAATGGGGCAGCGTGTAAAAGCATTTGCCCTGCAGCTGGAGAAAACAGATGGCAGTATACAATCTGTTCAGGGAACCACCATCGGCCGCAAGCGCATACTCAGCTTCACTGCCCTGCAGGTAAAAAATATCAGTGTGTTTATCACTGATGCCAAAGCCATACCCCTGCTGAGCGAGGTAAATGTTTTTCATATCGATGATCAACTGGTGGAGAAAGAATAAGTGCGGCCTGTATATTTTTTTCAATAAACGCTTGACAATGCGAAATGTATGCCCTACTTTGGTAGGGCATTTTATTTGAATGCAGTTGTGTCGCTCTCTATAGCTGCAGCGTCAGCATATATCCCCCAATTTTTATTTTCCTGTAAAGCTGGCTTTACGTTTTTCGAGAAATGCCTGGGTGCCTTCTTTCATATCGGCGGTACCGAAACATTCACCAAAAAGTGTGATCTCTGTTTCAAACCCGTTCTTCGTTTCATCAAAAACAGCATTGGCGGCAGTAATGCAGGCGGCTACTGCCAGTGGCGCCTTGCTGATGATCACTGCCAGTATTTCTTTTGCTTTGGCCAGCAAAGCTTCCTGTGGTACCACTTCATTCACCAGCCCGTAGTGCAGGGCCTTGGCGGCATCGATCATATTGCCGCTCATCAGCATTTCCAGTGCGCGGCCTTTGCCTATCAGTTGGGTAAGCCTTTGGGTACCGCCATAGCCGGGCAGCAGGCCAAGATTCACTTCCGGCTGGCCAAACCGCGCATTTTCTGATGCCAGGCGGAAATGACAGCTCATAGCCAGCTCACAACCACCGCCCAATGCAAAGCCATTTACACAGGCTACTACAGGTTTGGGTGACTGCTCTATCTTAAAAAAAATAGCCTGCCCTTTTGCAGCAAGCGCTTTGCCTTCTGCCACGCTTAAGCCCGTAAATTCACTGATATCGGCACCTGCCACAAATGCCTTAACCCCGGCACCGGTAAGGATCACCGCATGGATAGCATGGTTTTGATACACTTCATCCATCACACTGTCCAGCTCGTGCATCACGGTTTTATTCAGTGCATTGAGTTTATCTGGGCGGTTAATGGTAATGATAAATATACCCTGTTCGAGTTCAGTTAATAATGTTTGATAAGCCATATCGTTAGCAATTTATACCGAAGGTAGCAGGATTTGCTGATTACCGTCAACACAGACAAGTGCCGGCCGCCTCTTATTTCTGTAAGAATAATTTTTCTATCTTTCATTTATGAAGCTTGTCGACCTTATTATTTACACGGGTATTTTTGTTTTTGCCATAACTGGCGCATTAAAGGCAAGAACACATCGCATGGATATTTTCGGCGGATCGGTCATGGCTTTTGTAACGGCTTATGGCGGCGGCACCATCAGGGACCTTCTCATCGGTATCCACCCTGTTAACTGGGTAAACGATTACCTGGCGCTCGGGCTGGTGCTTTCAGCCGTGATCATTACTTTTTTATTCAAACTTGATATTAACCGCTTCAGCCGGATTGTATTTTATACCGATGCTGTGGGCCTGGGCATGTTCACCACTGCCGGTATTGAGCGCAGCCTGGCGCATGGTATCAATGATGTGTATGCGGTGATCATGGGCGTTATATCAGCTACATTCGGCGGCTTTGTAGCCGATATCATCAGCAACAATGTGCCCTCCCTGCTCAAACGTGGCGAGCTGTATGCCACTGCCTGCGCCATTGGCGGAACGGTATACATCATCCTGGATCATTATAAACTGGGGGAGAACAGCAATCTTTTTATTTGTGTGGTATTGATCGTGGTGATCCGCATCATTGCCATCAGAAAACGGTTACAGCTGCCTGAAATTTAGCAGCAGGCAATACAACTATGGGGTAAGTGTATAAAAAAAGCTATTCCATACCCATTGCGATATGGAATAGCTTTTAGCCTAGGCCTGGTAATGCAGCCAGGCTGGTATTATTTTATGAATGAGCTTGCAGGTTCAGTGACAATACCTGCTCTATTCTTTTGATGGTAGCCTCTTTGCCGATCATTGCGGCAATATCAAATACGCCCGGCCCGAATTTACCGCCAACCAGCATTACCCGCAAAGGCAGCATCAGTTCACCCGGTTTCAGCTGGTGCACAGCTGCCAGCTCTTTCAGTGTTTTTTCCAGGTCATCATGCTCCCAGGAAGGCAATAGCCCGTAGGTTTTGGCCAGCTCTGCAAAAAACAATTGTTTTTTCTCATCCCATTTAGCCTGTATAGCACCTGTATCAACCGATGCCGGGGCCTGGAAAAAGAAGGTGCTTTGCTGTACAAAATCAGTTAACAGGGTGCAGCGGTCTTTTACCAGCTCCAGTACCTGGTGCAGGTAATGGGTGTCCTGTACCTCAATACCGGCCTGTTGTAATATTGCCTGTACCTGTGTTGCATAGGCTGTTACGGGCAGGCGTTTGATCCATTCATGGTTGAACCATTTGGCTTTTTCATAATCAAACTTGGCGCCGCCTTTGTGTACCCTTTCCATTGAAAACTGGTTGATCAGTTCATCCAGGGTAAACAATTCCTGGTCGGAACCATTGTTCCAGCCCAGCATGGCCAGCATGTTAACAAATGCTTCAGGTAAAAAACCTCTTTCGCGAAAGCCCTGTGTAAATTCCTGGGTACGCGGATCGGTCCAGTTCATGGCAAAAACCGGGAAGCCAAGCCGGTCGCCATCGCGCTTGCTCAGTTTGCCATTGCCATCGGGTTTCAGTATCAGTGGCAGATGCGCCCATTGCGGCATCTGGTCTTCTCCAAATAGATAACGCCACAACAGTATATGTACCGGTGCAGAGGGCAGCCATTCTTCCCCGCGGAATGCATGTGATATTTTCATCAGGAAATCATCTACCACAACAGCCAGGTGATAGGTAGGCATGCCATCTGCTTTCAGCAATACCTTGTCATCAACCTGTGAAGTATTGAAACTTACCTCGCCGCGGATCATATCAACAAAGCTCACGGTTTCATTTACCGGCATTTTGATGCGGATAACATGCGGTGCGCCTTCATGTAACAATCTTTCAACTTCATCAGTGCTGAGGGTAAGAGCGTTGCGCATTTTCTCCCGCAATACATGGTTATACTGCGGCGATGGATTCTCTGCTGTTTTATATTCATTACGCATTGCTTCCAGTTCCTGTGGCGTATCAAATGCATAATAAGCCTTTCCTTGCTGCACCAGCTGCTCTGCATACTGGCGGTAAATGACTTTGCGCTCACTTTGCCGGTAAGGGGCATAAGGGCCGCCTGTTACCGGGCTTTCATCAGGGTTCAACCCGCACCAGCGCAGTGTTTCAAAAATATAGGCCTCAGCGCCTTCAACAAAGCGGCTCTGGTCAGTATCTTCAATACGCAGAATAAAATCGCCACCCTGTTTTTTGGCAAACAGGTAATTGAATAAAACTGTACGCACACCACCCAGGTGCAGGCCCCCGGTTGGTGAGGGGGCAAAACGTACTCGCACTTTTTTGTCGCTCATAGGCTGCAAAAATAACTGAACTATGCGGAAGTGAGGTATCTGCCATCCTGTTTATACTGCTGTTCCCTGCACAGATGATTATCTTTGCACTCGCATCACCGGAAAATAACCATATGTACCTGGTAAAAATACCCTGGTGGGTAAAAGCATTGTATCCCGCTCTTGTCTGGAATATGCCGGCAGAGGAAAAGGCGATCTATCTTAGTTTCGACGATGGCCCGCACGAAACAGCAACTCCTTTTGTGCTGGATGTACTGCGCCAGTACCAGGCAAAAGCTACTTTTTTCTGCATCGGGAAAAATGTGGCAGCCCATCCCGGTATTTATAACCGCATCTTGCTAGAAGGTCATCGCACCGGTAATCATACCAACGACCATATGAATGGCTGGAAAACGGCTGATCAAACCTACCTGCAGAATATTACCAGGGCCGCAGCCTATATTGATTCTGATCTATTCAGGCCGCCTTATGGCCGCATCACCCGCTTGCAGGCAAAACTGCTTACAGGCAGCAATGGCCTGCAGGGCATGGTGGCAGGAAGCAAGAAGAACAACGGCGCTGGTATCGCCCTGCCAGCGCGGCCTTTTAAGGTAATTATGTGGTCAGTGCTGAGTGGTGATTTCGATACCAAGCTCAGTCCCGGGAAATGCCTGCAGCAGGTGATTATGCGTACCAGGCCGGGAGACATTGTGGTTTTTCATGACAGCACCAAAGCCTGGGACCGCATGCAGTATGCATTGCCGCGCATGCTGGAATATTTTTCTGCAAAAGGATATTCTTTTAAAGCATTGCCTTAAACCCCTCCTGTTATATTGATAAATAAAATAGGAATAAGCAGGGAAGGAAAACGAATTGTAGTGATAGAAAAAGAAAGGCCGAGGTGGATACCTCAGCCCGTTTTTAATCCGTACCCTATGAAAACTTTTCAAAATTAAGCGTTGATGTTGTCACTTCAAAATTTATATATGTAATTTTTCCATGTTTTTGATTAAATAATCATGAACACCTCCCGAAACTACCCATTTTAAATCATATTTCGCCTTGTTTTATTTTAAAAAAGAATGAAGAAACAGGTAACAGGAATTTTTAATTGTAACGATGATGATTCAATTGTTCTGCTATAATTTATTGATTTATAAATTATTGTAATTAGTATGGCGGATTGGTAGGCTATAAAAGCAAGCTTGATCGCCTGTTTTCTACAGGAGCAGGTGTCGTTACTGGGGCTTCCTGGTAATTTTAAGGGGGGCGCTAAAAAAAATTGCTGATATCATAAAAAAATCCGGGCAATAACCTGAAAACAATGATTTTACTGTAAAAAAGAATTTATACCCAGGTATTGCCGTATGCAGGAAGATGGCTGATCTTTTCCAGGATATATTGTACCCGTTGCTCAAGCGGCATGTCGCCGCGCAAATCCAGTATAGGTGCAGTTTGCTGGTTCAGCCATCGCTCATGTGCCACAATGGTGCGGTTAGAAATACCTGTGGCATGATCATAGTCTGCGGCCCAGTTCATGAATGCTTCATACAATTGTTTTCGCAGTGGATCGGTGAAAATAATTTCCCCGTAACGCTGTAATTCCCTTTCCTTCAACCTGGCCATGCGTATGCCCGGTGGCAACCAGAGAAAAACAACCAGGTCAAATGCAGGAAACACATCTGTACCCCAATTGATAACCGACCCGCCAAGCACCCAGCTGTTTTGTTTTTGCAAGTCTGTTCGCAGGTACCTGTTCCTTTCAGCTATATCCCGTTTTACTGTAAAAGGCGGATCTGATTTTTCCCAGTAATATTCATCACTGTCAAAGTAAGGCAAGCCCAGTTGCGATGCCACTGCATTGCCTGTGGTGGTAACCCCCGATCCGGATGCGCCGAAAATATGCAGTTTCATAAATAAGCGATAAACAGTTGCAAGATAATTAAAAGCAATACGATGCTTGTACCGTTGGAAACCGGGTGTTCAGGCTGTTCGCAAAAATACCACTCAACAGACGCAATCAGCCAGCACGGCAATTGAATACAGATACTATGTTTGCTGTACCAATAACAACAAACAAAATCATCCACAGTAAAACCTATTACAATGGAAGCAGTAAACAAAACCGCAATCACAGTTGAAACAACCGTGAATGCCCCGGTGGAAAAAGTATGGAAATACTGGACTGAAGCAGCGCATATCGAAAACTGGAACAGTCCATCCAACGACTGGCATACACCCAAAGCCGAGAATGATTTGAAGGAAGCTGGCCGTTTTGTGTACCGTATGGAAGCCAAAGACGGAAGTTTTGGATTTGATTTCGGCGGTGTATACGATAAAATTAAAAACAATGCATTGATCGCTTATACACTCGATGACGGCAGAAAAGTGAACATCATTTTTTCTGCAGAAGGCAATACAACCAAAATAACCGAAACCTTCGATCCTGAAGCAATAAACAGTTTAGAAATGCAGCAGGCCGGCTGGCAGGCGATCCTGGATAACTTCAAGAAATACACCGAAGCTGCCCAATAAACCAGCACTGTTATTTCATCCATACTGCATAAATAAAGAACCCGATACCGGGTGAACCAGTTATACCTGCAATTGTTTCTAAATAAGGGTTTATCAAAAGCGCTTTTATCAGCGCTTTTTTTTATGCAGGAATTGAACAGCAGATGGAATAAAATTGTATATATTTGTAACCAAATGGTTTCATTTAGATCGCCATTGTAAAACATAAGCTATGCAAAAAGAAAACAAAGCGCCTTCTGCCGAAACAGCCATGCTGATCAGGCGGCCTGTTGCTGAAGTATTTGAAGCATTTATTAACCCGGAGATCACCACAAAATTCTGGTTTACCAAAAGCTCTGGCAAACTGGAAAAAGGAAAAGAAGTAGAATGGACCTGGGAAATGTATAATGTAAGCTCTATTGCCCTGGTGAAAGATATTGTGCCCAATAAAAAAATTGCCATAGAATGGGGCAATCGTGGTGAGCCTCCGATAGGAGTAGAATGGACGTTCGAGCCTTATGAAGCGCAGTTTACTTTTGTGCGTATTGTAATAGATGGTTTTACCGGCGATGCAGATGCTGTGCTGGAAAATGTCGCTGGAACTGTCGGCGGCTTCTGCTGGGTGCTCGCTGGCCTTAAAGCTTACCTGGAGCATCATATACAACTGAACCTGGTAGGCGACCGTTTCCCGAAGGGCATATCATAATGTTTGCAGCGCGCGGATAGATAGCTCAAATCCCGGCTGCTGCATACAGCTCACCGCTTCATTCAGCAGTGCTTTGCCGAATAACAATTGGCCTTCATGGCTGGCAAGACTTATTTGCCCGCTGCGCAGCTGTGCTTTTACTTGGGAGAGGTGCGCATTCGACATATCCTGGTCAAATACCTGGTGTGGCGGTCTAGTGCGGCTGGCTGTTTCAAACAGCAACAGGGCATACACCATGCGGCATACCTGGCGCATCATAAATAAGCGTGCTTTCTGGTAAGCCGTTGGCTGCATTCCAAAATAATTTTCGAGAAAAAAGTTTTCCTGTTCATCACCGGTAACATAAAAATTAGCAGCGATGGCCAGGTCAACATAACGGTCGTTCGCGGATGCGGCATCCCAGTCGATCACCCATATTTTTTCACCATCGCAGACCAGATTATTGGGATTAAGATCATTGTGGCTGGAAACTTTGTCTGTGTCCTGCCAGGGATAATGCTCCCTGATAATGTTGTAGTAATCAAAGCATATATCAAAAGTTGGCCCTTTCAGCATACCCGATCCTTTAAAACCGGCGATCAGCCTGTCTACTGTGTCTGCGAGCCTGCTTTCTTTTGAAAAAAGCGGCAATTGATGAATAGACCGGATTGTATGGGCCAGCTGAACCAGCAGCTGGTTCGCAGTTGTATAAACAGCTGCAAGTGGAACATGTTTAATAAAACCGGTAATAGTGATACCTGCTGTTTTATCAAGGTAAAATACCTGTGGCGCGATGCCTGCAGCTGCCGCCGTTTCCATGCAGGATGAGTGTTGAAGATCATGGACTGCAGGCACATGATCCAGCTTTAATACATAGGGCCGATCCCTGATCACCAGTTTATATACAGAAGAAGCAGAAAGGCCGCCTGCCAGTAAAGACAATTCCTGTATAGCTGTGGTGTCAAAAGTTTGCAGCAATGCATTGTCAAGTGCGGCCCGTTTTTCTGACGGTATAGGATGAATAGTTGATTGCATGGTTGTTGATTAAAGAGGACTTCCTCCCAGTGCTGAAAGCAATTGGATTAATGGCTGCATGTTTTTGGTCATGTCTGCAGGAATAATTTCCCGCGCCAGTGTATCTGCTGTTTTCCTGGCGTCTTCAAACAATTGCCTGCCTGCGGTGGTGAGCACCACATAGCTTACCCTTGCATCCCGTTCATTGGCTTCGCGTGTTACCCAGCCTGATTTTTCCATGGGCAGCAGCATCCGGGTTATACCTGAAGCGGTGATGCCCACCTTATCTGCCAGGTCTATCCGGCGCATTTTGCCTTCTGCCGATTGTTGCAACAGGTACAGTATAACAAAATCTGTAAATCCTATACCATGCATGTTTAAACGGTCGAACCGCCTTGAAACCAGGGACTGTGCCTTGGCCAGTCCGATCAGCAATTTCAGTGATGCATTTATTGTTGACATATACTTGACTACTCAATGATTTTGCAATAATACGCTAAAATACTGTTCGGGCCAAATACGGGATGGGAGGATGGGGTTGATAGAACCCACCTCTTATCCCATTCAGCTCACTGAAAATTTATCCATCTTGGCGTTATATCGTAAATGACCTCCCTGCAAACGAACCAGCAAACTATACCGAATCCAACCGCTATGGAACAGCGCAATATGCTTATGGAAAGGCTTGGGGACTGATGCTTTACCCGGAATAAAAAACGGATGTTCAAAAAATTTATAATAATAAACAACAAACTGAAAAGAAGAATGATCATGAACGATCGGGCAAAGAACAGGCCGGACAGGTTGCCCGTGAGCGTATGACTATCGCTATAGATCTTTGCCGCTTGTAATATGGTCCCCGCATCAGTAGATGATAACGCTAAAACGCCTGCTATGATAATGGCAGCAAACAGGGATTCTGCATCATCCATACCACTATAAGGCCGTTTCAATAATTTCATGTAGCGTAGAACTAGCAATGCGATAGATATGAGCAGATAGGTTTGAACGATAAGGAGTATAAGAACAAATCCAACGTATGTGGGGAATAATGCTTTCATGGCTATATTATTGAATTAATGTGATATTCCACTGATTAAGGTTTGAAAGGGCCGCAGGTAATTGCCCGGGACCGAATCCACCGGCGGTGGTTTCCCATAAATAGAAGGGGTGGCCATTAACATGAATGGCCATGGCTGTGCCGGGTGGCATTTTATCAAGACAGACAGCAATTAGTGCATGTTTATAATAATTGCTGGTCATTAACGCTACATGGTAACCTAGTTTGCCTAATATATCATACAAAAACAATGCTCTGGTATCGCAATCCCCTTTTAGATCTCCGACGAATTCGGTGGGAGACTGGACGCCAAATTTGGAATAACCTTTACAACAATCGCCATCACAACGAGCAAGGTATCGACTAACATAGTCATCAGTGTAATTGGCAAAGCAGGATCTGTCCAATACAAGTGAATAAGGAATGGATTGAATACAGGATACCACCATAGATGCCGCCTGTTGCCTGTTCAATGCCCTTGCTTTGGACAAGGAATCAAACGACACGGCAATTGTTTTTGTATAATCATTATCTGTTGCCAACATAAAGTGGTATACTGCACCGATACCTTGAGCAGCATACTGTTGTTCATTCATTTGCTCATGTGCAGCAGCAGATTTTTGGAGAACTGATGCGGGAAGGGAGAACTGTATTGTATAACGGCTGCTGTCACGATCTTGCCACGACAGCTTATGACTAATTATGGTATCAGCCCGTTTGTCCCTGTTACGGATAATCGTTCTTCTTGAATCAACATTGCTTGTATGCCGGTTGGAAGGGATATAGGGTGCTTTTTTTGATTCATGAAATAAAGACCGGATGGCGATGAAAGTGATAATACCCACAGCCAGGGCAACCAGTAACAGGAATACTTTGTTAAATGTTGAAACAAGCCATCCCAATGATATTAACAGTAACGACATCAAGGTAAACAAGAATAGAGGATGCCAAAAAAACGACAGGATCAACAATACGATCAACCACGACCAATCAGAGATGTGATCGTTACCTGTACGGAAAACGGGCTTAACTTCATTTTGATAAAAAGAGCGCTTTCCGGTATTCCTCGCATCCCTTTTCCATTCTACCCAATCTGACCAATAAGTACTGCCATCTGTTGTGTAAAGCTGTTGCCGGGTAAATGGGTATCCGGACTGTAGTTTTACCTCTACCTGTCCTGTGGGGGTATGGTCCTCCGTATATTCTTCCGTTATTTTTTCCTCATACCTATGCGGTATATAGCCAAAAAGCTTTGCCTGTAAAGTTCCAAAGCTGTATTGCTCATGACGCGTAATGTCTTTTAATTCGACATCTTTAATGCGGATATCCTGCAGTTCAAGTTGATAGTATTCTTCCTGTCCCGATACGATTATTTTACAATGAACCGGTTGGGGTATAGGTGTTAAAAAAGGCTCTGCAGCGGAGTAGGCTACCTGGTATGCTTCCGGTGGATCATCTTTGTAAATGTCAGGGGAAAGGATGGTCACAAATACTTCTGTCGGGCTAATGGTGAACCGCTGTTCCCACTGCCTTGTGTAAGTGTCGGTCAGCTCCGGTTCGCCCTGGAATTTGACTTCAATCATTCCATATACATAGATCTTTTTTTCGAGGGATACAGTATAAGTTCTTGTTCTCTTTTCACTGTGTGGGTCAGGGCTGTAGGTATCCCGGCTATGGTTAACCTGGGTTTGATTTTTAGTGGTTGCCCGGTAACTGTTATAGATATCGCGGATGGTTTCATTGCTTAGAATTTCATAGGCCTCATTGATCTCCTTAAAACGCTCGGCTGCATCCGGGTTACCGGGGTTTTTGTCGGGGTGGTACAATTTAGCGAGGCGACGATACGATGCACGCAACGTTTCTTGTGTAGCTGTTTCATCAACCTCCAGGATAGTATAATAATCCTTCTTGTAATTCATTGTATTTAATAGGATGAATCATTGGTGACATATTTTTGAATAAAATCAGCTGCCGGTGCACGCTCTGCCAATTCCTTACGTGCGGTATTGAAAGGCGGGTCTTCATACCGGGAGAAAATGGATACCTGTTCTTTAAATAATATTTTATGATCGTTCAGGAAGCTGGCATAAGCACTCATTACCATGTTTTTTTCTTGCGTTTTTTTTAATTGATAATATTCATCCTTTCCTGAAATTGAATAAATGAGATAACCCGGAAGAAGAAATAACAAGACAATAAAAACAGTTGCCAGCCATGATAAGGGATATTCGTGGTTGGTTTTTTGTACCCTGTATAAGAAAAAGCCGCTGCGGCTAATTGTTTGTTGTGCGGCATGTACCAGGGTGAGCGCTTTGTTTTGCGCTAACTTAATGGCATCATCCAGATGGTTTATCTGGCTGTCGTATATCGAGGTGCCGAACATATCCCTTTGGCCGATATAAAAGCGTTGTTTGAGAGCAAGATTTGTTATCTCATCATTTGCCAGCGCCGCAATTTTAGCCGTATGTATTTTTAACAGCTGTTTTTTATAGTCATCAACACCAGCCGATAGATTGGATGAGTATAACATAATGATCAATGGCTGAGCGATTAAGAATCCCATAAGGGAAACAAACCCAATGCGAATGATATTGGATGCAGTTAAGAACGTTTTCCGTTCTCTGTTCTCTTTGGCAAAAGTATTAAGCAAGAAAATGTAGATGCATACAAACAACAGGCAAAAAAATATGGCCAAGGTTATTTCAATAGCTGCTGTATGAAACAGTAAGTCAATGGCATAGTAAACACTTGCCCATGTAAGTAACATTATGATGACGATCAGCAATGCGGTAATATAGAACCGCTTTAATACACCTGCATTCTGCATCAATCCGTACTCTGCACCCACTAATCCTATTAGGTTCTTAGGCGAAAGCATCCACGTTGAATGGTTGGTATTACTCATGATGGTGCCTGGTTATCAGTATGGTTGTTTTCTGTAACAAATAGATCAGGATTGTCCCGGATACTTTCTTTCTTTTTCTCTTTCCATTGTTCAAGCGCAGTGGCGCTTAACTGGCTTTGCGCTTCCAGCATGGCGATTTTTTCTTTAAGCAGACGTATAACCTGGTGCTGTACGATCTTATCTCTTTCATGCCCTTGTTTGTCTTGATAATAATTGTGTTGTATTTCAATGCCATTTTCTGCTTTAATCAGCTCCTTTATGTTTTCTTCTATATAGTCATAAGGGCTTTTTATTAGCATGAGTTTAAAAAATATAGGGGTTAATTCAATTGCCATGAACAGCAGGGTAATGAACCAGGATATTACAGGCCCGGATATTTCGTGTGATATCTTGATCCGCTCTAACAGGCCGTCTAGTCCTGCGGCATATTTTTGACTTTGATTTAAAGCACTCTCCCTTCTTTTTTCAATCGCTTCTTTTTCATTTTTTACTTTTATATAGGCAGGGTCGTTTTCAAGTGCTTTGATTTCCTGGCCGAGAACATCCAGCTGTTGCTTGATTGCTGCAGCCCTTGGACCTGGAAGAACATTTCTGACTTCTTCAACATATTGTATCTCCATTTCTTTATAGCGCGTGCGTTTACTGGATAGTTCAGCTTCTATTTTTGCTATATCATTATCTTTCTTGGCAATTTCGCTGTTAAATACAGAATCTGTTTTTGCTTTATAAGCTTGTTGTTGTTCAATTTGTTTTTCATGCAGCTTTATATCTATCTCGGTTTTGAACATCCTTATTTCAACTGGTTTCGATATGGTCATTGCTATGATGGCGCCCATGAAAAGCCTTGGCAATGCGCCCTTCAGCTCTTTACCGGTGATCTCTTCTGTGCCATCCCCTTTGCCTGTGCTGGAAATGATAAACCGGTCAAGATTGAATATCATTAGTCCCCAGAGAATACCGAATAATATTGATTTTGCCATGGTGGCTATATCAATAGAATCATAGCTACCGGCAATGTCTGCTGCTGTTTTGAAAGAATCAATAGCGTTTCCGCGTGGTTCGAAAATGGTATAGAATGCATACCCTCCTGCGAGGCCGGCCATCAGCCCGGTGGCAACGATGATGCCGCCAAGGCAAAGGTATTTTACCTGGTCGCCATAGGTACTACGTTCAAGTATATACCTGTCTGCTCCGGCGGCTTTCCAGAAAAGACGCATGATGGCTGTGGGGCGGGGGCTTTGATAAAAATCACGGGACATAATGGCTTAGTTGAAAATGGTTAATAGAAATGTTGAATGTTGAAGTTTCAGGGACTATTAAAGTTTGAGGACATATTTTTTTTAGTTGGACATTCAATAGCAGCGGATGCGGTTGTAAACAGGCGACAGACAATGCAGCCCCTGTTAAAGGGCCAGTATACATATATTGAAACACCTGCCGGGTTACTTCTATACGTTTTAAAGGGAAAGTGACACGTGTAGATCGCCACGCATTGTACAGTATGATATCGACAGTGTTCGTTCCGAAAGGTAGCCGGCAGATTGCGGCACCAGCAGGCTGACGGAAAACATGCTTACCCGGGCAAATGCGTAGTTTGTAGGTATGAACGGTGTTCCAGCTTAGCAGTAGTAATAATTTGTTTTCCAGCACAAGGTCTATGCAATCAAAATGGCTAAAGCGCGGCTGGTGAAAATCAAATAACTCTCGCGCTTTTTTGAAGAAGGTATGCAACAATTGTCTCATTGTTAGCTTTTTAAAGGATAGAGAAAATGGCTCTTTTAGGGTATACTGAGACGCTGTTGCTCCCAGTGACAAAGTGTTTTATTGCTTTTCTTCGCTTTCTCCAAAGTGATTTTGATGATGCGATGCTGGCAGTTGCTCAATCCACGGCAATTGATCTTGTAGTGATATCTTATCGCATTTGGACTATCGCAAACAAATACAGTGGTCGTGGTGCATTGAGCGCTGTTAAAAAGTAGCAAAGCAAATAAAAATGATTTCATTTGCCTGAGGGTTGCGGGTTTACAATAGAACAGGTAAGTGTATTATTGGTACGGATTAAAACGGGCCCGGTTCATTTGCCTAAAATGCATGTGTGGATACCATTCTTAATGGGAATGATATTTTACTGTGTGTGGCAGGCCCTGGAGCAATGCTTGCAGCCATCGGCCTGGGTATATATTTTTTGGCTGCCAGCACTACGTTGTAACAGGAATCGGGATCCCCCGGAAAGACCCTGTTTTCAGGGCTTGGAAACCATACGCAGGGTTCATGGTGTACTTCATGATCGCTATTGCTTTGTGCTGTTCTTGAAGCAAAATATTTTTTTCTCATAGTCAGGTGCTTTGTGTTACTGAATCAAATGTAGAGCAACGAGAATAGCATTTTTTATGGAAAACCGTAAAGCGATAAAATAATAGCCGGTTTTTTTTACAAACTGCGGAAGAATTATTCCTCTCGCGCGAACGTTTTTAAAACAATTTTTCAGCATCATTTTCATGTGCAGCAGCCTGTAGCATGCCGGTTAGTGGAATGCTTAATAAGTACAGGTGTGAATGTCTGTGGTAGTTTTATATAACGCCCCTGTCTTTACAGAATATTGCCAGTTGCTCGTTAGTGGATAAATTAAATACTTCTTTTATCAGGTTAAGTCGTTTCTCAATACTGCTTAAACTAGACGGGGTGATCTGCTGCTGCCGGAGATAGGCCGGAATATCTTTTTGCCGCATTCCCTGTGCAAGGCAGGTAATAACAGTGATATCGAAATCAGTGAACTGATGTGTGTTCTTTTGTTTAACCAGCTGCAAAAGATGCCTGGGAAAATAAGATTGATTGTGAACAATATTATCTATCGCTGTTTTAAGTTCCTTTGTATCATTTCTGCCCTTGCATACATAACCATCGACATTGTGTTCATTAAGCATCGCTTCGATGGTGGTAGCTTTGCGATCTGCTGTGAAAACCAATACTTTCAATTCTGGTTGTACCTGCCGGGCGGCTGCGATAAGCGCCATCCCTCCGGGAATTTGCTGCGCCTGATCATCTTCTTCAAAATAAAGATCGGTAATAAGCAGGTCATAAGGGCTGCCAGCCTGTTTGCCTTTCAGGATCCTTAGTAGTGCATCATCGCAATAATAAGTGTAATCCGCATGAGCGATCCCCAGGTCTTCCAGCGTTTTCCGGATAGAGAAATTAACGCTTTGATGGTCTTCTGCTATGAGTACTTTTTCAATCATGGTGGATTTAGGCGATTGGGATATAAATTTCAATTTTCAGTCCGGTTATTGTGCTGGTATCAAAAATAATCCTGCCGCCAATACCAGTAATACGGGAAACCGTATTCGTTAAGCCATTTCCATATTGAAATGTTGGTGGTAGCCCTACGCCATCATCTGTGTACAGAACCTTCAGCACATTGCCCTGCTGCTCGAACTTGACAACCACATTCTGTGCACCGCTGTGTTTTTTCATGTTGACCATCAGCTCCTGGAGAATATGTTCCAGCTCTTTTTTTGCCCTGTTTTGCACATCGGACCAAGGGACTTTATGGTTGCCAACAACCAGTATTTTGGTACTGGAAGTGGCAAACGCGGCCAGCAATGCAGCGATCGTTTCCCCAAAGTCAGTATGAATACGTGCTGGCGTCTCGTAAGAAATATCGCGGGACTGATCATATAGAACCTCCATTTTATCCAGCAATTGTTCTTTTTCAATAGTATCCCCGTGTTCAATTTCTGCTATTATGCGGTATAATCCATTGGCCACCACATCATGCACTTTTTGAGAAGTTTTAAGCTGGTTTTCGCGTATGGCGTTTTGAGATTCCCATAACATCTGCTGTTTTCGTTTCCGGTACCAAATCACGACAATCACAGCACAGGCAATAATAATACAGCATATCCCCAAAATAATGATGCGTTGTTTCAATATCTGGATCCTTTTTTCTGTATTGTCTTTTTGCAGCCTGAGATTATCCGATTTATTTTTCTCTGCATCATAACGGATCAACGCAAACTGGTTTTTGGCAGTATTACGGGCAGTTTGAACACTGTCATTTAAATTCTGGTAGCGTATAAAATATTGCTTTAAGTATTTTGACGGGCTGAGTATAAGCAGTTTTTGCAGTGCCTCCAATTCGTCGTCAGGGCTGTTGAGCTGTTGTGCAATGGTGTACATCTTGATTGCATATAGCAAAGCCGAATCCGGTTGCGAACTGGCATAATAATCTGACAGGTGGGCATAACTTGCATTTAATCCCCAATCATCTTTTATCTCTTTGCGAATTTGTAAAGCCTGCAGTAAACCGGGAGCGGCATAGTAGCTTGTATCCTGCAACCATTGAACTTTGGCCAGGTTGGATAATATCCTGGCGTATTCTTTTTTATTTTTTTTACTCTTATCTATAACAGCGCGGTAAATAGCAATGGCCTGTGTGTATTGCCCTTTTTTCTGGTAGGCGACCGCTTTATTGTTTAATGCAATTGTTTTATAGGCCTCATCCCTGGCAAATTTTAATGCCAGGTCATAATACGCAATTGCGGCATCATAGTTTTTTAAGTTCAAGCTGCTGCTACCCAGTTCATTGTAATCTGACAGGAGGCAGTTATGGTCTTTTTCTTTTTGCTCATCTAAATATTTCAAGGATTGCAACAGGCTTTCCTGACTGCCAAAATAGTCGCCCGCATCTGATTGGATAACAGCCATATTGCTATAAGCCATGGCAATTTGCAGGCTGTCTTTTGAGCCGTTTGCAACTTTATTGAAATAGTAAAAAGCAGAATCATTTTGACTGTTTAAAAAAGATACGCCCTTTTTATAATCAGGTGTAGTTGTGATTTCGGGAATGGTTCTGGGCTGTTCCCGGCAGGCATAGCAGCCGGTGATTAGCAATAACAGGATAAACTGGGATCTTTTCAAGAGAGGGTTGTTTGACTTAAAAATAAAAAAATCATATATTTCTGGCTAGTAAAAAGTAAGGCAAGAAGAATCTTGCCTTACTCGCTGAGCACTAAGGTTGAGTGGGTGGCGGGGGAGGTGTTGGCGGAATATGGCCTGTTTCCCCACCTGTGTCCATGGTGGTTACCTGTGTGCCGTTGTGTTGTGTTGCTGTATTGGTATGATTAGGGCATGCGAATGCCAAAAAAATAGCAAGAAATAATGCTAACATTTTTTTAATTTTTAATGGTGAACAAATGCTGCTGCCGGCACTATGTTTCCGGTGCAGCGATGGAAGTGGGGTAAGAATCGCTTCTTACATTTTTGGGAAGTTTGCGGGCATTGATTGCGGAAGCCGGTAATCGCTTCCCAAGGCCGGTTATCTGCCGCCGCTTTTGATGCCTGCGAAAATCAACGCTGTACAGAACCTCTTAGCTAAGGAGGTGTCAATTGATTTCGAAAACGAAGATAGAGCCGCGAAAATGCTTGATTAGCAAGGCGTTCCAATAAATCCAATCATTCTGTGAGAATTCCGGGAATGCCGGATGGATTCCATAAAAGCGGATGTTTAACTTATAGTTGCTACTGAAATGTTTACCGATTATACCTTATTAGTGCTCTCCGATTATCAGAGAAAAAAGGATTCTAATATCTTTTCTCTGAATTTAATTCAACCCACACCTGCCAAACTCAAAGAAGAGTGTTTGATAGTTTGCAATGAAAGATACCAGAAGAAGGATGAGCGGGCGCTTAAGGCATTTTTTGGTGAAGGAGCTGATAAGACCGCTTGTTTGCAGGCTATAAAGCGATGCGAAACAGACAAGTTTAAACCTCTGGTTAATTTTCTCAGGCAGCAAACGGCCACAACTGAAGACAAAAACATTGAGCTATTGGCCTGGCTGATCGACTTTGACCACAGACCTTATGAACTGGGAAAAAGATACGATGTTGCTCACCCGGGAGAAGAAGCCGTAGTGGATAAACAGGAAGAGGAAGTGGATAAAGAAGCAAAACCGGAACCAGCTATCAACGAGGCGAAAGATAAAGTTCCAACAGAACCGTCTGGTCAAAATGGTGAAAAAGCGGCCGGGGATACAAGTGGACCTGTAGCCAGTAAGTTTAAAACCAGGAATGCGGTTGTCGCTGTACTGATATTGGTGATCATTGGCATCATTACTTACAGAGTTGCCAGTAATGGGAGGGCGCCTGCTCCGGCTGTCGCCTTAACAGGGCATGAAGCCTGTATGTATTGGTCGGGAGATCACTATCAACAGGTTTCCTGCAGCCAAAAATTGGGGGATACTATGGTGATCGCCATGGATTCTGCCCAGCTCATTAATTTTAAGAAGATAACCCAGCCGGATACCATCACCACAAGGTCCAAGGGCATGGTATGGTATGTTAAAATAAACGGGGCGATAGAGTTTTATACTTCAGATGGGTATCATCCCATAAACCGGCAACTGCGGTTACGGCCAATAACGGATTATATTATCAGGAAATACATCCATCCAAACCTGGTATCTGAATAAATTTCTCATAAAAAGCCATAAATGCCAGAACGTTCACAGCGGCGGAAGAATTAATTTAAACAATCATGTAACCAAATTGTTACATATATATGCCTGGCAAACCCGGCCGGAATTACTGGAATAATCAGCACACCAGGCCATATTTTGGTTGGTAATACCGTTTTACAACATAAACAATAAATGATGAACCAGGAACCTGAAAAAAGAATATCCGTTACTGTCAGGAAAAGTTTCCGCTGGCCTGCAGAAGCAGTATTTAATGCCTGGCTTGATGTGAGGCTGCTCGATCAGTGGATGTTTGGTGCTTCGGTAAGGGATGAAGAAATAATCAGTTTAACCAACGATCCCCGCCCTGGTGGCAGGTTTAGTTATAAAGTAAAAAGAGGAGATACGGTGCTTGATCATACCGGTACTTACCTGGAAATTGAACAACCCGGCCGGCTGGTATTTACCTGGGGAGTGGATATTGACCCGGGAGACGACAGTGTGGTGACTATTGTGATAGAACCCGCTGAAAATGGTTGTACACTCACTTTACAGCATGATATGGATGCCAAATGGGCCGCTTATGCCGACCGCACAAAAGCCGGCTGGACATATATGCTGAATGTGCTGGAAACACGCCTGCCAGCATGGGAAAAATAATACCGGTGAATACTGTTCGCAGCTCGCTTTTTTTAATACCTGCAGATTGCCCGGTATTTATTTAACCGGTTTTTTTTATGGCTGCGATTAAAATAATGATGATAAAAGGCACAATGAAAGACAGCCATATAAAGTAAGTACCAAAGCGTCCTTCAAATATTGTCCCTTTATAAAATTCATCCTTTGCAAACGTTTCGTAATTATTCCTGATCATTAAAAAATAATACAGCATTGCTGCTTCTATGAGATAAATGACCAGTGCAATACCTTTTCCTATCCGGGCATCTGCATACATCTTCGACACTGTCATATACAATGCCAGCATCCATATGGTGACTACAAATAAAACTGCCCAAAATCCATATATCTCAGGGTCATAGTTAGGCCAGCGTTGCTTATAAAACTTAAACACCCTGAAAAAAATATACTTTAATGCCATGGTTGACAAAAATTTACCATCCTAAAGGGTTCCTTATAATAAACCCTCCCGCATCAATGCCCGAATAGTCATAAGCTTCCATTGCTTTTTGAATTGAGGCACCTGTAGGAAGAAGCCAGTTGCTCCAAACATAATGCCACCAATCAACACCGGTAAGACTTGTAATTGCATCGCCAATAAAGTAGGCTCCGGCTATAACCCATCCCACTACCGGGATAAAACCCACTCCCGTCATAATTACATCCATTGTGAATTTTCCCCAAGCCTCTGTTGTACCTTTTGAACTAGCCTCTATACCTGATAAAAATACGCCACCAACAGCAGCAACACTACTCAATGTCTTTACAATTTTCATCGTTTTAAGGCTTGATATAAAAGCAGCTTTCTCACTTCTTACGATAGCCGAAGATACCGAGGCATTACCCTGAAAGCCCATTTTCCAAATTTTTCGCCCTTCCCAATTTGCAATAAATTGCCCTTGTTGAACAGCTCGTTTGAAAATCTCATAGTCTTTTATTTGTAAGTATAGCTCTGCCGATGTACCACTGACGCCTAATCCAAGCCCGGAAAGGGGGATCCATTTTTCTTGAATGAAGCTTTCTACCGGCTTTTTTATGTAAGTGTTGTCAATAACCGAACCATAAGCTTGCTTAAATATAGGATCAGGTTTTTGTCGCTTCTTTAGTTCATTGAGGGGGTTACTTTGATCATAACAAACCCAATAAGGCTGTTCAAGTAGGGGAGTAGCTTTAAAAACAAAGGTTTTATCTATTAAACTGGTTGGATGTTGTAGGCTAGTTAGCCCTTGTTGTCGAAATCCATATAAGGCTTCGTGTTTAAAACCTAATTGTTGTAATTGAATCATTGCCTGGTGGCTGGAAGCTTGAGTGCCAAACATCAATTGATGTAATAGTTTGATTTTTGCACTATCTGGTATTGGTGGCTAGGTTATTTTTACTAAAGTATTGACTTTTTGGCAAGTAGTAGTCAGTGTTTTTCACAAATAAAATGAGCAAATGAGCTATTGCGGCATTCTATTAAAGGAAGATGAGTAGACTACAATAATGAGCGTAAAAGTGAGGCATTTTTAAAGTTGGCCTTTAATGTACCAGTTCGCTTCCCGGTTTATTCCGGAAGTGCTGAGCCCCTTACCTGGTAAGTACTTCAAAATTAACTGCGGAGAGAGCGGGATTCGAACCCGCGATACCCTTTCGAGTATACACACTTTCCAGGCGTGCTCCTTCAACCACTCGGACACCTCTCCTTAAAACGGGCAGCAAAAATACAGTTTCAGGTACTAATTACCGAAAATTTTCAGGGCATTCTTTGTCGTATGCTCTGCAATGGCTTCTGCAGATAATCCTTTCACTTCTGCGAGCTTTTCAACCACATAGCTTAAATAGCTGCTTTCATTGCGTTTACCCCTGAAGGGAACAGGGGTGAGATAAGGCGCATCTGTCTCCAGTACCATATGCTCTATACCTATTTTTTCAAGAACCACAGGTAAACCGGCATTTTTATAGGTGAGCACCCCCCCTATACCCAGCAGAAATCCCATATGCACGATCTGCGTGGCAGATTCATAGCTGCCGCTGAAACAATGAAAAATACCCCTGAGCCCTTTGGCAGCAAAGGGTTTTACTGCATCGATGGTTTCCTGCATGGCATTGCGGGTATGGATAACGATAGGCAGTTGCCTGTCCAGCGCCCATTGCATCTGCAGTTCAAAGGCTTCATATTGCTGCGATGTAAAGGTTTTGTCCCAGTAAAAATCCAGTCCTATTTCACCGATGGCCACAAAGGGGCGTTTTTCGAGCCATTCTTTTGCGAGGTTCAGTTCTTGTTGGTAATCTTCTTTTATAGAGCAGGGATGAACACCCATCATGGCAAAGCATTCGCCCGGGTATGCCTGTTCCAGCTGCAACATGGCATCATGTGTTTCACTGTCGATGGCGGGGAGGTAGAATCGGCTTACACCCGCTTCTTTTGCCCTGGTGATAACGGCTGCCCGGTCTTTTTCAAATTGATCGCCATATAAATGGCAATGTGTATCAATTATTTGCATGGGGCAAAGTTCCGGGAAATTCTGCTTAGTTGTATGGCTGGCCCGGGAGTGGTAAAAGAATGCCCTTAAGGCCGTATTTATGTCGATACATCAAAAATGATCAGCGAACGTAATAAAAGGGAAGCTGGTCAGCAGTTTGTGGGGATGGTTGCATTTATTTTTTATGGGAATCTGCCATCGAATGCGCCTCTTCCTGCTCTTCCTTTCCATTCAGCGGGGTTTGCCGCCCATTTCTGTGCTGTGGCAGGTCCTGGTTATTGCCATCCGCATCTTCTTTATAGGTAAAGCTGATGGTAAAGGGCATGATCAGCCAGGCCGCGGCAAAGATCAGCAACCAGTAATTTTTAAAATAAAATGCGGTAAGCGCAAAAATACCCCCAAGAATAACCATGACAATGATCACAAAATGGGTTGATCTATTCTTCTTCATACGTAAATTTTAAAGGAGCAAGCAACTTCCCTGGGGAGGAAGATAAACTCAATGATTATTAGGGCTTTGCAATAAAAGGATTTGTTTTACGGGAATATAGGCAAAAATCCTGAATTAACGCGGCAGAGCTGTTGGATAAATAACGCATAAAATTGGGTTGAGGTTGATCAATCAAAGTTACAATTTTTTTAAAGCGTCAACACTGATCTATAAGATGAAATAATTATAAAGACCCCTACGGGCTGCCATTAGAAAAAAAATTACGCAAACGATATATTTAAACTTTTCAAACGTTTGCGTAAGCAACTGCGGCATGGCTGGCGCCCCGGGTTATTTCAATCTTATTCATTAAACAATAACTTCATGCAAAAATTACGGTTGCCCCTAAATTTTAATGCAATATGAATACTAACTGGCATAGAAGAAAATTTATCAGGAACAGTGCAATGGCAGGTGTTGGCATGTCACTGCTGGCCTCTGATCTGAAGGCTAAAGCAATGGCGCCGGTTAAAAAAGACAAGGTGCGAATGGGGCTTATCGGCGTAGGGGCAAGAGGCGGCGGGCACCTGGATCTCTGCCTCAGGCGTAAGGATGTTGAGGTGGTGGCCATCTGCGATCCTGATACCAACTGGGCCATACCCAATGCCAGGAAAAGAATAACACAGCATTACGGTAATAAAAAGGTGGCGGAATACACCAATGGCCCCAACGACTACCTGAACCTGCTGAAAAGAGATGATATTGACGCTGTTATCATTGCCACCCCCTGGGAATGGCACACCATACAGGCTGTTGCTGCCATGAAAGCAGGTAAAACACCGGCTGTAGAGGTTTGCGGCGCTATGGACCTGGAAGATTGCTGGGAGCTGGTGAACACCAGTGAAAGCACGGGTGTTCAGGTGTTTGGAATGGAAAATGTTTGCTACCGCCGCGATGTAATGGCGGTATTGAATATGGTGAGGCAGGGTTTATTTGGCGAAATCATCCACCTGCAGGGTGGCTACCAGCACGATCTACGTGGTGTGAAGTTCAATGACGGCGTGCATATCTATGGCGGTGGTGTTGAATTTGGCGATAAAGGTATTTCCGAAGCCAAATGGCGTACCCTGCACTCCGTTCACCGCAATGGCGATCTGTATCCTACCCACGGGCTGGGACCAGTATCTAATATGATCAATATCAACCGTGGCAACCGGCTGGTATCGATAGTATCCATGGCTACCCAGTCGCGCGGGCTGCATAAATATATTGTAGAGCATCCGAAAGGCGGCCCCAATCATCCCAATGCCAAGGTTGAATTTAAGCTGGGGGATATTGTCACTTCCCTGATTAAATGTTACAATGGCGAAACCATCATGTTGTCGCACGATACCAATTCGCCAAGACCTTATTCACTCAATTTCAGGGTGCAGGGCACTGACGGGCTGTGGATGGACGACATGAAATCGTTGTATGTGCAGGGGAAAAGTCCTGATGACCAGTGGGAGAAAACAGGCGATTTTAAAGATGCAGGCAGTTATTTCGGGCGCTATGACCATCCTCTCTGGAAAAAATATGAGAACGATGCCCAGGGTGCCGGGCATGGTGGTATGGATTATTTCGTGATCAATTCTTTTGTGGAAAGCATCAAAAGAGGTACTGAATATGCACTGGATGTGTACGACCTGGCCACCTGGTACGCCATTACACCATTGTCTGAGCGTTCTGTTGCAGAAGGGGGCGCTGTACAGGCGATACCCGATTTTACCAAGGGAAAATGGATGAACAGAAAAGCCAGTTTCGCACTGGGTGATGAATATTAAAAAATAGATCAGGCATGATGAGATACAGCATGCCTGATTAAAAATAGCTAGTGATAAAAGAGTTGTTAACTAAGGTTTGTGAAACGCCCTGGTTGTCTTGCCGGGGCTCTTTTTTTACCATTAGCTGAACAAAAACGGCACAATTACCTTTTTTGTTGTTTCATTAAGGCAATGCCCGTTTATGTTTAGCTGCTTTCTATTTGCCCTGGGCCTGTATTTTTTCCAGGCTGAAATAAGTGGCCACCATGTGTTGAAGCGCGGGTTCCTGTGCAATAAATGCTTTCAGTAATGCGATCTGGTTGCCGGCCCGCACCAGGTTATGTCCTTCATACCTAGCGCCGTAATACACATCATTGTTCAGGTAGTCGGTTAAAAAGCGGAGTGCCTGCATATAGATCATGAACTTCCCTGAAAATACAAAATACTGCAGTTCTGTTTCGGTCAGTTCATCTTTCATTTCACCACCATAGCCTTCAAGAATCGCTTTGAAAAACTCTTTGCGTATCTGGATAAGGGAATAATCTTTTTCTTCCTCGTTCGCAGGGGAAAGATAGGTGCGCATCATATCACCTACATCACTGATAAAATAGCCGGGCATCACGGTGTCAAGGTCTATCACGCAAAGGCCCTTGTCGTGATCATCCAGCAACACATTGTTTATTTTGGTGTCGTGATGGGTAACTCTTTTTTTGAAAGCAGGATTGTGGGTGAGCATTTCAAAATCTTCCACAATACGGTGCTGCCCGCGGAGATAACTGATCAGTTCGCCTGTTTCAGCTATGCGCTGCGGATTACCCTGTTCCGCTGCTTGCTGAAATTGCTGGTAACGCAGGTTCAGGTTGTGAAAATCGGGCAGCGTGATGTTCAGCCTGCTGGTATCTATACCCGATAATATGCGGGTGAAATGACCAAACTGCCTGGCGGGTTCATAGGCCTGCCCGGGTGTATACAAAACATCGATGGTATGTGAATTGGGAATGAACGGAAATAAGCGGTAATATCCTTCCTGCTCGTCGTAATACAGCTCTTCGTGGCGGATAGTGGTGGTATAAGGGCTGATGAAAAGATATTCAGGATGGTTTTCCTGGATAAACCCGGCAATTAAACGAACATTGGAGGCAATCAGCTCGGGCTGGCGAAACACCTGGTGGTTGATGCATTGTAAAATATATTCCCTGGCATCACAGGAGATCTTCCATGTTTTATTGATCAGTCCAGAACCAAACTTTGTAACCTTACATTTATCTTCCTGCAAACCGTAGGCAGCTAAAATCTTTTTCAGCATAATATTAATTGTTCGCTTTAAGTCATTTTCTCAACAGCAGCATAATTGCCATGAGGGATGTGCCAAGGTTTGTAGAATATTCCGGTAAGGATGATGATATTTTTTGCTGATCAGCCGGGATCATTTTCATTGAACAGAACCTAGCCGTAGAGGATGCGATCGCTGTAATGCTGACAGGAGCTGCCTCTAGCCTGACGATTCTGATTGTATGAAGATGATACCGGGTTACCGGCGGCATCAGCATTGTACTTAATTGAAAAGCCGGGGGCGAATTTACCAATTTTGCATTTGTTCAGGTACAATTCTTTCCGGTGTATCGATTGCGTGATTTTTCCACTCAGGATCGTATTTAACAAACCAGCTCAGCCAGAGGCTGCGCGACAGGCGCATGAACACTGGTTGCAATACCAGCAATGCTACAGCATTAATACCCAGCCACCAGAACAGGCGATTGTCGTTGATAGAAACGCCGATCAGTACCCACCAGGCAATAAATGTGGCAACAGAAAATGCAACGGTAAGCGCATAGCTTACATAAGCAGTGCCATAGTAAAAACCAACTTCCAGTTCGGTGGGCTGGCCGCATACCGGGCAGCGCTCATTCATTTTAATATAGCGCTTGTTTTTGAATTCGTAAGCTTTGTGCGATTCAAACAGGTGGCCCTGCCTGCAACGGGGGCATTTATTGGTTAATGCGCTCCACAGGTAAGACGGTTTCTGTGTTTTTGCTTGCATGGGCATCATTTATTGGGTCCGTTTCCGGACTGCAAAGGTACTATTCCTGTTCCAAAACACGCTCCATACGCATGCCGCGTGAACCTTTAACCAGTATATGAGCGCCCTGCAACTGCTGTTTTTTTAACCAGTCCCTGGCTTCTAAAGAATTGTTAAGATAGAGATAGGGTGATTGTACATGTGCAAAATCGCCGCCCACCAGTACCACTTGCTGCCAGGGAAATTGCTGCAGCAGATCAATAAGCGCCTGGTGTTCTTTCAGGCTGTCGGCACCCAGTTCCATCATACCGCCTAACAGCAATACCTTATGGGCTGCCTGCAGGTGGGCGAAGTTTTCAATGGCTGCTTTCATACTCGAAGGATTGGCATTATACGCATCCAGGATAATGGTATTGTCATTTTGCTGCACCAGCTGCGATCTGCTGTTGCTGGGTGTATAGCCTTCCAGTGCCAGCTTTATTTTGTTTGCGGACACACCAAAATAATGCCCCACGGTGGCTGCGCATAAAATATTGGGCAGGTTATAATCGCCTACCAGCCTGGTTTGTATGGTGCTGATACCTGCAATACCCTGCAGGGCAATGTTCAGGTAAGGTTCTGTTTCAATCACCTGCCCGGTAATGCTGCCCTGCCGGCTGCCATACCATACCAGATGCCCGATACCTTTGGCCATCTGGTGCAGGTAATCATAATCGTCAAAGGCGAACACCGTGCCGTTGTGCGCGCGGATAAAATCGTATAGCTCGCCTTTGCCTTTCCGCACGCCTTCTTCACCGCCAAAACCTTCAAGATGGGCCTTGCCGGCATTGGTGATAATACCGTGTGTGGGTTGTGCATACCGGCAATAGCCTTCAAT
Organism: uncultured Deminuibacter sp.; assembly: GCA_966424055.1. Lineage (GTDB taxonomy): Bacteria > Bacteroidota > Bacteroidia > Chitinophagales > Chitinophagaceae > Deminuibacter. Next base: position 49,584 of record CBJLMB010000009.1, read on the forward strand.
TTCTTTCTGGTGGTTGGCGCCCATTTCTATCACGGCTATTTGTGCATCAGTGCCAACACGCAGCAGGGTGAGTGGTATACCGATATGATTGTTCAGGTTGCCCTGTGTGGTGTAAGTACGCAAATGAGTGGCCAGCACAGCGCTCACCAATTCTTTGGTAGTGGTTTTGCCATTGCTGCCTGTAATAGCGATAAACGGAATGTTGAACTGCTCCCGGTGATGGCGGGCAAGTGCTTGCAGTGTGGTTAATACATCATCTACCTGTATCAGCCTGTCGTTTTTTTGTGCCGGTGTTTCATCAATAATGGCATAGGCGGCTCCTGCTTCCAGTGCCTGCAGTGCAAACTGGTTGCCATTGAAATTGGGGCCTTTCAGCGCAAAAAAAAGATCACCCTTCTTTAGCAACCTGGTATCGGTTTGAACAGCGGGATATTGCCTGAACAGGGAGTACAGTTCTGTTATGGTCACTTGAAATATTTTTTGGCAATTTACTATTTTCATCATTCGCCCGGTAGCGGGCCTCATCAACAGAAAAGCCACCCGGTATGCGGATGGCCTTTTTGTTTTGTATTTACCTTTTCCTTATCTCTTTTGCCTGCGGCCCGGGAAGAAATTACCGGTTTTGCGGTTGTTTCCTTCAGGAGCGCCATAGTGCGTCATGGCACAACGGAAACCGATAGTACTGCTGCTCTGGTCTTCTTCCAGGAAGCGGCGGGTACCAGGGCTGAGCCAGTAAGGCATATCGTTCCAGCTGCCACCTTTCACTACCCTTGATTTATCGCTGATAAGGGTGGTTACACCATAACCATAAGTTACTGTGCTGAGAGAATCACCGTCCAGGTAGTTTACAGCGTAAGAATGCTGGTAGTTACGGCGGTCGTGCAGTGCTGAATCATTTTCGGGGATATATTTTATTCTGCCCATGCTGTCGCGCAGATTACCCTCACCGCCACTCCTGTCCACCTGTTTAAACACGTTACCGCGGTAGGGGTTGATATCATCTTCTTCCATATTGGTGGTAGGCCGGTAAACATCGGCAACCCATTCACTTACATTGCCGCTCATATTATAAAGACCAAACCCGTTGGGGAAAAAGGAAGTTACTTCTGAAGGATAGGCAGAACGGTCGTTCAAACCACCGGCAGTACCCATATAGTCACCATTGCCGCGTTTAAAGTTGGCCAGGAAAGCACCCTGCCAGTTACCACGGCGGGTGGCACGGAGATTATCGTAGCCATCGTTTTTCCAGGCATAGATCTGTTTATTGCTGATCAGCTCTTCACCACGTTTTTTCTCGCCTTTGCGAACCTGCGGGTTTTCGTTGATCAGGCCAAGGGCTGCATATTCCCATTCTGCTTCTGTAGGCAGGCGGTAATCAGGCAGCAGGATACCATCTTCAAACCGCACAGTTGTACGGGGGCGGCCCTGTGCATCTTTCAGCGGATTCTTTTTGGGTTTACCCGGTACACCCTGGTATTCACCCATCAGGTACGATTTGGTATTGAAGTTTTCCTGTCCGCCACCATTCATTTCCTGCTTTACCACATTCTTATTCTGGTAGCCTTTATTGATCAGTTCCATTTCGTTCACCCTGTCTGTACGCCAGATACAAAAATCATAAGCCTGGCGCCAGGTAACACCCACCACCGGGTAATAATTATAGGAGGGATGACGGAAATAATATTCTACCAGCGGTTCATTATAGCCCAGTTCACTGCGCCATACCAGTGTGTCGGGTCTGGCGGCCTGTAGTACGCCTGCATATTGTTCGTCAGAAAACACATTCTCCAGCCAGTATAAATATTCGCGGTAGTGAACGTTGGCCACCTCGGTTTTATCAATGAAAAAGGAGTTAACAGTAACACGGCGGGGCATATTGTTCCAGTCACCCATCACATCTTCCTGTGTGGCGCCCATGGTAAAAGTACCACCCTGCACAAATACCAGACCCGGGCCGGTTTTAACATCCTTGGCTTTTGCCACGAAATAGCCGCCCTGGTTCTTATCATTATAATTCCAGCCGGTGGCGGTGGATTTATCATGCTTTTTAGCGCAACTGGTAAAACTACCAGCAGCAGCCACAGTTGCTAAGAATAATGCACAATTTCTAAGTCCAGTTAACATGTTGCAGACTAGTTTAGCTGAATATATTTAACGTATGGTTTTTCACAATATTGTCGAAGATCCCTGATGATTCGCGAATATAATTGATTTTGTATTCCGAAGTTGACGCTCAGTGCGAAATTAAAGCCGTTGCCAGAATGAAATGATGGTTACACGTAGATTTCATCCGGGGCTATTGCAGGAGCGGGAAAAATATTACATCTTTGTAAAACAGCGTTCAAAGCTGCCGGTGTGTCATTGCTGGAGGTGTTTACTAAATAATTTCAAACTTGTCCTCTATAGATTCAATTCTACACTAATATTTTTATTTAAAACCTCAGAACTTTAATGCTGCCGGTTATCTATTATTAACAGGTATGGTTGTTCTGCACAGAGACTCAAATTAAAACGAATGAAACTAACCGCTTTAAAATCAACTGCTTTAATGCTGTTGCTGGGGGGAGGTATTATTGGAAAAGTAGCGGCCCAGGACCCTTTAAATGTTGTAACAACTGCTGTACCCTTTTTACGTATTTCGCCGGATGCCCGCTCGGGAGGTATGGGGGATGTGGGGATAGCCACTCCGCCAGACGCGAATTCTTCGTTCTGGAACCTTGCAAAAACACCTTTTACCAAGCAAAAGGCGGCAATCGGTGCAACATACACACCCTGGCTGGGTGATATTACCAAAGATGTATTCCTGGCCACTATAGCCGGATACTACAAACTGGACGATGAACAGGCTTTATCGGCTTCACTACGCTATTTTAACCTGGGCAATATCCAGTTCTCTGATTTTAATGGTAATTACCTGGGACAGTCTAACCCGCGTGAATTTTCATTCGATTTCGGCTATTCCCGCAAACTCAGCGATAAACTGGGTGTGGGAGTAACACTGCGTTATATCAACTCCAAGCTGGCCAGCGGGCCTATTGGCAATGTCAATTATAAAGCAGGTAATGCCTTTGCTGCGGATATCTCGTTGTACCACAACGGGCTGAAAGAGGATGGCTCAGGGCTTACCTGGGGTGTGGCCTTATCGAACCTGGGTTCTAAGATCAGTTATACCGATAATGCCCAGGCCAAAGATTTTATCCCGGCCAACCTGGGTGCAGGCCTTGCCTATACCTCTGTGTTTGACGAAACCAGCCGCCTTACCCTGGGGCTGGATGTGAACAAGCTGCTGGTGCCGGTAGTACCTGCCGATTCTGCCGGGCAGGCAGAATACCACAACTATGGGGTGTTCGACAGCTGGTTTAAATCGTTCGGTGGCGGAAATGGCGGTGTAAAAGCTTTACAGGCATCCCTGGGTGCCGAATATGCCTATAATGAAATGTTTTTTGCCCGTGCCGGCTATTTTTATGAAGATAAGACCAAAGGCAACCGGAAATATTTTACCTTAGGAGTAGGATTAAAATACAATAAGATAGGGCTGAACTTTTCTTATCTTATCCCCTCAGGCAGCGGGGTTACACGTAATCCACTGTCTAATACCCTGCGTTTCGGGGTAATATTCGATCTGGACAATACGGATAAAAATCAGTAAAAAATAACCTGGGTTAGTATTTTGTGCCCGTCAAGCGAAGGTATGTTTTACCTTCGCTTTTTTTATAGAAAAACAGCGCAATGAATATCAGGATAGGACAGGGAGTTGATTTTCACCAATTGGTAGCCGGCCGCGATCTATGGCTGGGAGGGGTATTGGTACCACATACCAAAGGTGCACTGGGGCACAGCGATGCCGATGTACTGCTGCATGCTATTTGCGATGCATTGCTGGGTGCCGCCTGCCTGGGCGATATTGGTGTGCATTTTCCCGATACCTCGGCAGCATTTAAAAATATCGACAGCAAAATATTGCTGCAGCGCACACAGCAGCTGATCAATGCCGAAGGATACAGGGTGGGCAATATCGATGCCACTCTTTGCCTGCAGGCACCCAAAATAAAACCCTTTATTCCGCAGATGCAGGAAATCATCGCCGGTATTGTTGGTGTTACAGTGAAAGATGTGTCTGTTAAAGCCACTACCACCGAAAAAATGGGTTTTGTTGGCCGGGAAGAAGGGGTGATGGCTTATGCCAGCGCGCTGTTGTTTAAAAAAGAAGGATAGATTTTAGCCAATACATTGGCTGCTCATAAATGTCAAGTTAATTAGTTTTGCCGCGTGAATACAGTAACCGTTAAGATCATCAATCAGTCAGCTAACCCGCTCCCGGCTTATGCCACAGCCGGCTCTTCGGGAATGGACATCAGGGCCGATCTGCCCGCAGTAGTTACCCTGCAACCGCTCGAAAGAGTACTGGTGCCTACGGGGTTGTTTATAGAACTGCCCCTGGGGCTGGAAGCACAGATCCGCCCCCGCAGCGGGCTGGCCGTTAAACAGGGCCTTACCTGCCTGAATACTCCCGGCACCATCGATGCAGATTACAGGGGCGAAATCAAAATAATCCTGATCAATCTTTCTAATGAAGAACAGGCCATACACCCCGGCGACCGCATTGCCCAGATGGTGATACAGAAAGTGGAACAGGTGCAGTGGCAACTGGTAACCAGCATTGAAGCAACCGAACGCGGTGCTGGAGGATTTGGACATACAGGCAAACATTAAAAAAGCATTCATGCGATATATCCTATACATCTGCGCTGTAATGCTGGTAGCGGCAAGCTGCAAACCGGCAAAAAAAGTTCAGCGTATCGAAAATGCCATCTCAAAAAAAGATACGGTGGCAAAAATAAAAGTGCACAAAGAGGTGGATTCCCTGGCTATTGTGAAAGACATTGTGCACAATCTCAAAACAAAACGGATCGATTTCAACACTTTTTCTGCCAAGGTGAAGGTGGAATACCAGGATAAAGACGGCGGGGACCAGGCCAATGCCAATATCCAGATGCAGAAAGACAGCGCTATCTGGATACAGCTTACAGGCCCCTTTGGTATTGAAGGATACCGCCTGCTGATTACCAAAGACAGTGTAAAACTGATGAACAGGCTGAAAAAAACAGTACAGTTCCGCAGTGTTACCTACCTGAAAGAGCTTACAGAAATTCCGTTTGATTTTTATACCCTGCAGGATGTGCTCATTGGCAACCCGGTATTTATAGATGGCGATATTGCTTCTTACAAAGATGCCGACAACGGGCTGCAGGTACTGATCATCGGGAAGATATTTAAACACCTGCTTACCATCGACAAAAAAAGCAATGATATACTGCACAGCAAGCTGGATGATGTGGATTCTGTACGCAACCGTACCTGCGATATCACTTTCAGCCAGTATGAGCAGAACGGCAGTTTTGATTTTTCCACCTACCGCAAAATATCGGTGGCCGAGCAGTCGAAGCTGGATGTAACCCTGGATTTTAAAAAATACAATTTTAACCAGCCGGTAAGTTTCCCGTTTAATATTCCTAAAAATTTCAAGCGCAAATAATTTATTTCTATCCGGAACGTTAATTTTTGATAATCCGGGAAAACCGATGCACAGGAACCTTGCGGAGGTTGTAACTTTAAAAGAGTTGTTAACCCTTTTACCGGGCATACAAAACGAACACGAACAAAATAGCATTGCATGGCAAAGAAGTTGTTTATTTTCATGGTAATGTTGCTTCCTGTGCTGACTGTACAGGCACAGCAGACCAAGGAGGAAATACAGAAAAGACAGCAGGAGCTGCAGCAGGAGCTGGCTGATCTCAACAATACCTTTGCCGAAATAAAAAAGAATAAAAAGCAGTCACTGGGCCAGCTGGCACTGGTGCAGCGTAAGATAAGGGCCAGGGAAGAACTGGTAAGCAACCTGAATAAAGACCTCCGCCTGATCGATGACAATATCTACCTCACCACCCTGGAAATTAACCGCATGAAGCGGGAGCTGGACACATTGAAGCGGAACTATGCACAAAGCCTGGTTTTTGCCTATAAAAACCGGAGCAACTACGATTACCTGAACTTCATCTTTTCTGCCACCAGTTTTAATGATGCTATTAAAAGAGTGGCTTACCTGAAAAGCTACCGCCAATACCGCGAAACACAGGCGGATAATATCATGAAAACCCAACAGGTACTGGAACAAAAAGCTGGCTATCTGACCAATACCAAGAATGAAAAAAACAATACCATCAAAGAACAGGGTAAGCAATTACGGGTGCTGGAAGATGATAAAAAAGAAAAAGACCAGGTGATACGTGATCTGAAAGACCGCGAAACAGATGTGGCGGCTGAAATCAAGAATAAGGCAAGAACGCAGGCCAAACTGAAACAGGCCCTGCAAACCATCATTAAAAAAGAAATAGCGGAAGCAAAAAGAAGAGAACAGGAGCGGTTGGCAAAAGAAGAAGCCGACCGTAAACGCAGGCTGGCAGAAGAACAGCAAAGAAAACAACAGGCCGCTGCTGCTGCACAACAACAGCAGAACAACAATGCAACGGCTGATAACAATACAAAAGCTTCCAGCTCCCCGGCAAAAAGCAGCAGCCAGCCTACTGAAGGATTGGTGAGCTCAGGTGGCCGGCATACCGACAGGGCTTATAGTCCCTTCGAATCCACATCAGAAGGACTGACCCAATCGCTGAATTTTGAGAACAACCGGGGCCGCCTGCCCTGGCCAGTAGATGCAGGCATAGTAACCATTCCTTTTGGCAGTTATGAAATACCCAACTCGAAATTGAAAGGTTCTAGTGAGGGTATCGAGATCGCTTCCAAAGTAGGCGCCTCTGTAAAAGCGGTTGCAGACGGTGAAGTATCTGCCGTAGTGGATATCGGCGATGGTGAGCAAACAGTGATCCTGATACATGGTAAATATTTCACTACTTACAGCCACCTGTCAACTGTCAATGTTGGCAAAGGAGATAAAGTAAGGGCCGGCACAGTACTGGGTAAAGTGGCTGCGGGCAGCGATGGCGAAGGCCAGTTCACTTTTATGGTGAACAATGAACGCGGTATTGCCCTTAATCCCGAAAGCTGGTTGAGGAGAAGATAACTGAATTATTACGCGGTGTTTACCTGAAAAGGCACCCGGCAGCCGGGCAGCTTTTCAGGTTTATTTTTTCCATCTGTCTTTAATCCTGTATAGAACATTCTATCCTGCAGAACCGGCTGTACAGTTTTTCGTAAAGCGGGATAATATTTTGAATATCGTATTTCACAGCCTGGTCAAAAGCCTGTTGTTTGAACTGCTGTAGCATTTCATCGTTCGATAAAAGCTCGATGGCATACCGGCTCATCTCTTCCACATCGCCCACCCTGGCAAGAAAACCTGTTTGGCCCTGTATGTTGATCTCCGGCAAACCGCCTGCATTGGTGCTGATCACCGGCACTTTGGCCGCCATCGCTTCCAGTGCGGCCAGGCCAAAGCTTTCATATTCGGAAGGTAGTAAAAACAGGTCGGAAATGGCCATGATCTCCTCTATCTGCTCCTGTTTGCCCAGGTAGCGGATATCTGCATCCACACCCAGTGCGCGGCCCAGTTCTTCTGCAATAGGGCGCTCGGGACCATCGCCCACCATTAATAATTTAACAGGCAGCTGTGCCCTTACATTGGCGAAAATGCGGATCACATCCGTTACTCTTTTCACCTTTCTGAAATTAGAGGCATGTACCAGTATTTTTTCATCATGCGGTGCAATCACTTTTCTGAATGCTTCAATGGGCTTTTTGTTGAAGCGGGTAACATCTACAAAGTTGGAAATAACTTCGATGTTCTTGGTAATATTAAATGAGCGGTGTGTTTCCTCCCGCAGGTTTTCAGATACGGCGGTAATGGCATCGCTTTCATTGATAGAGAAAGTAACTACCGGGGCATAGGTTTTATCCCTGCCCACCAGGGTAATATCAGTTCCGTGCAGCGTGGTGATCACGGGTATGCTGCGGCCCTGCTTCTGCATGATCTGTCTGGCCATGTATGCAGCAGAGGCATGGGGAATGGCATAATGCACATGCAACAGGTCGAGATCATGGTTCAGTATTACATCTACCATGGTGCTGGCCAGCGCTACTTCATAAGGTGGATAATCGAACAGCGGATAGGTGGGTACACGTACTTCGTGATAATAAATGTTGGCGCTGAAAATATTAAGTCTTACAGGTTGCTGATAAGTGATAAAATGTACAGAATGTCCTTTGTCTGCTAAAGCCTTGCCTAATTCTGTAGCCAATACCCCGCTACCACCAAAAGTGGGGTAGCAAACGATACCTATTCGCATGCATAATGGTTTATGACCACAAAGTAACAATCATTTCTTCAATAGGTTTTGTCAATTATTTGTAATGAAGCCCCGAAATTTGATCCGGTGATGGGGCCTGGATATGATCCATGGCTTATCTTAGTTTCTTAATAAACCGATCATGAACAAACTGCTGCCTTTTCTGCTACTGCCTTTTGCTGCAATGGCCAGGCAATACCCCTCAGATTCTGCATTTATACGCACATTGGCCGATAAAATGCTAACAGATAAACAGGCATATGAAAACCTGTATCAACTAACTAAAAAAATAGGCGGCCGGTTATCGGGCTCGCCACAAATGTACAGGGCCGAGCAATGGGGCGTTGCTGCAATGGAAGCGGCCGGTGCCGATAAAGTGGTACTGCAGGAATGCCAGGTACCTCATTGGGTAAGGGGTGGTACAGACAAAGCGGCCGCAGTTTTTACGGATGACAAAGGAAAAAAGCAAACCATTCCTGTCGCTGTGCTGGCACTGGGTAATTCTGTTGGTACCGGCGCCCGTGGTATCAAAGCTCCTTTACTGCGTGTTCGTTCTTTTGACGAGCTGGAACAAAGACAGGCAGAGGTAAAAGGAAAGATAGTTTTTTATGATGTGCCTTTTGAAGAAACTTTTATACAGACGTTTGAGGCTTATGGAAAAAATGTGATCTATCGTGCAATAGGCGCCAGCCGCGCTGCACGATACGGGGCTGTTGCTGTATGGGTACGTTCGATGTCGCATTCGGTAGATAACCATCCGCATACAGGTGCCCTGCGTTACCTGGATAGTATTCCGCAGATACCTGCCGTAGCAATAGGCTTGCGCGATGTGGAACGCCTGGATTCGTTGTTCAACAGTGGCAAAACACCGGAGGGGCAAATGGTAACCAATGGCAAAATGCTGGGTGATACACTTGCGCACAACGTGATCGGTGAACTGAAAGGCAGCACCCATCCCGATGAAATTATTACGGTTGGTGGTCACCTCGACAGCTGGGATGTAAATGAAGGCGCAACCGATGATGGTGCCGGTGTGGTGCAAACCATTGCCATACTCAGGGCCTTTAAAGCATTGGGCTTCCAGCCTGCACATACCATCCGTTTTGTATTATTCGCCAATGAAGAAAATGGTACCCGCGGCGCTAAACGATATGCTGAAGAGGCTAAAAACAGGCACGAAAAACACCTGTTTGCCCTGGAAAGCGACGCCGGCGGGTTTACACCACGTGCGTTCAGCATAACAAACAATCAAGCTGTATTGCAGAAACTCAACAGCTGGAAACCACTGTTTGCACCCTATGGTGTGGAAGGTTTTGTGCCTGGCGGCGGCGGTGCCGATGTAACACCCCTGGAAACCACGTTTAATATCCCGGTAGGCGAGCTGCGGCCAGACAGCCAGCGCTATTTTGATGTACACCATGCGGTTAATGATGTGCTGGAAAATGTAAATATCCGGGAATTAAAACTGGGTGCTATAAACATGGCGGCGCTGTTGTATCTTGTTGACAAATACGGTTTGTAGCACCAATGCTGTAAGCCGGACCAGCCGTTATTTTCGGATGACAATGCGCTATCTTGCTAAAAACCATGCAGCGGCATCCGGTCAATGAAAAATAGTAGGAATGAAAAAGAAACGTATTTTCTGGAAAATAATTATTGGCCTGATAGTGGTATTACTGCTGTTTGGCTATGTACGCTATTACTGGGTATTTGGTGATGGTACCAAAGCCGGTGTATTGAATTATTTTATGCGCAAAGGATATGTGTTTAAAACCTATGAAGGTAAAATTATCCAGAGCGGCTTCAAGGCCAATATACAAAGCAATGAATTTGAATTCAGCGTGGCAGATGAGCATGTGGCCAAAATACTGTCTGAAAATGCCGGCCGCGAAATAGAAGTGCATTATAAAGAATATTTCGGCGCTTTACCCTGGCGGGGTATGCAAAACTATGTTGTGGATAGCGTGATACAGGTAAGAAATCCTTCAGGTGAAACAGTGATCAGCCCCAAATAAAAAGTGTACATGCTATAGCATCAGCCGGCTGCCTGCAATAAAAAAATGGCCGGCCGTTTATGAATATCCGGTACCTGTTGTTTCCATTGGTGTATTGTGCGTGTTTCGATAAGCTCTGTGGAAGCCGTGATATCAACGGCAATACAGAATTTCGTTTCTGCCCGGCAGGTTTGCAGTATATCTTTAACCAGCTGGTTATTGCGGTACGGTGTTTCTATAAAAATATGGGTGCAGCGTTTCCTGGCAGAATCGGTCTCCAGCTCTTTTATTACTTTTTTACGGGCAGTTGTATCAATGGGGAGATAACCATGAAACTGGAAACACTGGCCATTCATACCACTGGCCATCAGCGCCAGCAAAATAGAGCTGGGCCCTACATAGGGAATTATTTTTGACCCGGCCAGCTGGGCGGCTTCCACCAGTACCTGCCCGGGATCGGCCACACCGGGACAGCCTGCTTCGCTGATAATACCGATCTGTTTTCCTTCTTTCAGGTATTGTACAAAACGGTTTTTCACTTCTTCCTCTGCTTTGTGAATAGCTACCCAGGTATAATTGTCGATCACCATTTCGCGCCACAGTTTTTTCAGGTAACGGCGCGCGGTTTTTTCATTCTCCACAAAAAACACTGAACAGCTTTTTACGGCATCCATGATATAAGGCGGGATGGCCTGCAGTGCCTGCTCCTCTTCGTGCAGCACAGTAGGAATAAGGTGTACAATGCCTGTAGACATGCGGTTCAGCATTATTTTTTAAAGATATTGACCGTAAAGATAATTGAAGGATGGCTGAATTGTTCGCTGCAGATTTTTATGCTTGCCCAAGCTGTTTACCTGTTCTCGATCAGCGAAGGGTTATCCCTTACCTGTATCATGCTCAGCGTTGCAGCGATCACTGCATAAGCTGGTGCCAGTACCCAGCCCAGGAAGGGAACCACATGCATCAGGTAAAAAAGCAGGCCATTGCCAACAGCCAGGCCTTTGTGGCGGTTGATGAAGTAAATGCTTTCTGATGTGCTCATCTTTCTTCTTTCACAACTGTAATCCAGCATGGAAAAACCGTAATAATAGCATTCGTTGGAGATGGCCATTACCGGTGTTGCCCAGCCTGCCACCGGAATGATCGATAAAAGCAGTATCGATAAAGTGTACACAGTTTGCCATAGCGCATTGCGAATGGCTATTTTGATACCGCGTGTAATATCTGTGGTAAGCTGTTTCAGGTTGAATGGCAATATTTCCTTGCCCTCCATGATCGCTTCTGTTTTTTCGCTCAGGTAGGCAAAAATGGGCGAGCCGATGATCAGGCACACATATTTGAAAAGGGAGAAATACAACAACATTTGTATCAGCCAGAAGATAAGGCCGGCCAGGGTGAACAGGAAGCCGAGCAGGCCGCTCTGCATATGATCCAGCCAGCTTTTAAGCCCGGTTTTCAGGCTCAGCCATTCAATGAACTGGCTGGCTGTTTTTCCGAAAAAATACATGCTCACAATAAACAAAATGGTGTAAATGCTGCCGGGTATAATAATCCATTTCCACAGCTTATGCTTGCGTATAAACTGGTGGGCCTGGATATAGGATTGTATGGCAATAACGATTTCTTTTAACACCAAGCTTTATTTTAGCGGATAAATTTAATTGAATTGACACGTAAACCGGCCGATATTCTGCAAGCTTCCAACAATTTTGCCGATTGGCAAAAACTAAATGCTGCATTTTACCGGAAACCCGATGTAGTGCGCATTGCCCGCCGGCTGCTGGGCAAGATACTGGTCACCCATTTTAATGGTATTACCACCGCCGCACGCATCGTTGAAACCGAAGCCTATAACGGTGCTTTCGACAGGGCTTCACATGCCTGGAACGGCCGTAGAACCAACCGTACTGAAATTATGTATGCCGGTGGCGGTATGGCCTATGTTTATCTTTGCTATGGCATTCACCACTTGTTCAATGTAGTTACGAATGTAGAGGATATACCCAATGCTGTACTGATCAGGGGCGCCGAACCATTGCTGGGTATTGAACAGATGTTGCTGCGTACCGGGAAACACAAGGCTGACAATACGTTAACCAAAGGACCAGGCAATGTATCCAAAGCATTGGGCATCGATGTGCAGCATACCGGCCTGAGCCTGCTGGGGAATGAAATATGGATCGCGGACGATGGTAAACAATACAAACCGGCACAGGTTGCTGTTACGCCACGTATCGGTGTTGATTATGCCGGTGAAGATGCGCTGCTGCCATACCGCTTTATTGTGAAGGACAGCCCTTTTGTAAGCGGTAAAAAGCTGCTGAATCAAAGAACAAAGAAATAATTAGAGGGTTCTCCCACAGGTATCACTATGTTTTTTCCGGAACATAATCATTGCCACCGATACCAAAATGATCCCGCGCACCAGGATAGAAATAAAAACTTTGCCTGATCACTTTGCCATTATTGAAACGTAGTTCAATGGAATAGCCGTTTAGCAGGTAACTGCCGCCTTCATCCCTGCTGGAATAGGCACTTGCCGCCGGACTGCTTCCACCCGATGAACGCGCCAGGGTGAACTGCCCCTGGCTGTTGAAATGGATATTGCTGGCCGCAAATGTGATGATATTACCACCCACAGGTGTGTTACCGCCTACAGATAAGGCTTTAAACCCACCAGTTATTTTTTCATTGGCAGCAGCAGGCTGGGTCCAGAACCACTGGTTCTTCTCATATACACTGGGTTTGTTTTCTTTATTCCACTGGATAATCAGTGAACTGCCTTGTATTTTCCAGCTGCCCCATTTCCTGGGCTCTGTTTGCCTGGAAAGCGCTGTGTTGAGATCATAAGGGCAGGGCTTGGTATCCTTATAAATACTCCCGTTTGCAAGCAGCAGGTACGAATCAAAATAAGGACCGTACAAGCCATAATGGCGTACCAGTACAATGCCTTTAACATCTGCAGGAGCAAGCCCTTTGCCCGGTGTAGTGGTAATAGGGCTTATAGCCTGCTGTTTTGCATTGCCCGCGGTTTCGCGGCCAGCTGTGGAAGCGGTGGTGTTGCCCGGCCGCAAACCACCTTCCTGCCTGGCCAGTGTAAGAAAATGAACCACTGCTGTTTGCAGGTTCTTTTTATTATCACTGCCGGTGTTGTTCAGTATGCGGGCCCAGCGCACTTTATTATCCGTAGCGGAGTACAGCATATAATTGGCTTCCCACCTGGTTTGGGTATGGTCAAATACAATCGCGGTAAAGGTTAGTATACCGTTGATGGTACCCAGTTTCATTGCCGAAGGATCGTTGGGGATTGTATAGCCGGTTTGCTGCAGGTTGCTGGTGGCAGCATCTTTCAGCCATGCTGCCTGATCGGTATCGCCGGTGGCCGCAAGCGGCATCAGTTCATAAAAAAGCGTGGGCTTGCTGTTGAATAGTGTAATAGGTTTAAACAAATAATGCCCGTTACTGCTTTCTGTTTTCCAGCCGGGGATAGAAGGAATGCTTTGCCAGGCAAAGGCCACCGTCAGGCAGCATACAGCGGGCAGAAAGAATAGCAATCTTTTCATAGCGGGCCAATAATGGTGTTGAATGGATAGCATACACATAAATATAATCATACACCCTTGTTCATGAAATGGTGCTGACACTAAAGGTTCAACTATTTTCTGCGGTGAACCATACCGGGATTACAGTATTTTTTTATACCTGGATCAGGGGAACGTTGAAGGGAACCGGAATATAAGCCTGCTTTATACGGCTGTATATATTGCAGGTCAGAATTTGGGGCAGGGTATGCCGCGGCTCTGCGCCGGCTTCTTGATATAGATAAGCGAAATTTCTATACCGCCCTTGCTATTGGAAGCTGTTTGAAGTGAGGAAGTATTCACATCATAGGTAATACCCAGCCTGAAATCGCTGAATTCCAGTCCAACATAAGGAATGAGTGCATCTTTCACCCGCATCCAGCTACCTGCATAAAGGCTGGTGGGTTTGTCTGCTTCCGGGTTGCCCACGGTCATCTGCAGCGCACCACCAAATACGGTTTCATTCGCGCCGCCCTGCGCACTGTGCAGCGCACTCAGGTGAACGGTGAGCAGGTCATTTACAGGAAAATAGCCGCCGGCATGAAATGTAATCCTGGGATCGAGCAAATACAATGCACCGGTAAATTGTTGCTTGGGCCGGGTGATATGGTATACACTGATACCGGCATAAAAATTATTTTTATCCGATGTGCTGCCTGTGTACAACAGTCCCGCATTTACATCCATGTAATGCGATTTGAGGGTACTGCCGCTGAATATTTCAGAACTGACGCCGGTGAACCCGGTGGAAGTGAGCTGGTCTTCAAATTTCAGGTTGCTGGTGTTGATCATCATATTGGCATAGGTAGCCTGGAAACCCACACCCAGCTGCTGGTAACCTTCTTCATCCAATCCCTTATGGTAAGCAGTTGAAAAAGACAGATAGGTAAAATTAACGGCTGCATTGGCGCTTTTATCGGTGTATCCCATCAAACCTACTCCCCATGTGTCATTGGCGGCAATATGTTTTTGCATGATGGGAAAATCGACAGAGAGTGTTGCTGTTTGATAGGCCCTGTTAATGGTAGGCCACTGGTTACGGTAATTGCCGGCCGCACGCAGTGTGCCGTCGAATTTACCTGTAAACGCGGGGTTCAGGGTAAGCGGGGATGAAAAAAACTGTGAAAAATGCGGATCCTGTGCCGCGGCTTTTTGCACCACCCATACTACAACCAACAACAGAAAAAGCTTTCTCATTAACAGTATTTGGGAAACTAAATGTAAGGATAAAACTTTATCTGGTATCGCTGCCCGCTGCAGCTTAAAATTAATTTGCTCAGGATTGCGCTTTAGAACCAAAAGCGAGGTCGCCGGCATCTCCCAATCCGGGAACAATATAACCTTTGGCGGTAAGTTCGTCATCAATATCGCCGCACCATACTTTGATATGTTCGCCTATTTCCCGGTGTATGTATTCGATGCCCACAGTAGAGGCAATAGCGGTAGCAACATGAATGGTAGACGGGCTGCCTTCTGTTTGCAGCAGGCTGATGGTCTTTACAAGTGAAGCGCCTGTGGCCAGCATCGGGTCGCTGATAATAAGAATGCGGTTATCCAGTGAAGGACTGCTCATATATTCCAGGCTTATTTCAAAGCTGCCGTCGCGGTGGTGTTTGCGATAGGCCGACACAAAGGCATTGTCTGCTTTATCAAAATAGTTCAGCATACCCTGGTGCAGCGGTAAACCTGCCCGAAGGATGGTCATGAGCACAGGTTGTTCGCGGAGCACTTTGCTGGCATGGATGCCCAGCGGTGTTTGGATCTCTGCTTCCTGCCAGGGTAATTCTTTACTGATCTCATAAGCAATGATCTCACCGATACGTTCCAGGTTACGCCTGAAACGCAAACGGTCGGTTTGCACATCAACATTTCTTAATTCACTTACCCAGTTGCTTACCAGGCTATGTTGCTCGCTCAGATTGATTACCATAATTTGCCTGCTGATTTCAGTTTTTAAGTGGAAGGTTGCAGATCGCGGCCCGAAAATAGAATAATTCTGCCGTTTGCGGCAACAGGGCCACTCCAAATTTCAGCAACAGCCTTCTTGTAAGCTGCAGCAGGAAAGCAGAACAGCCACTGATCACATATTTTTCCACCGCGAAACAGCAACATGTATAATTTTGGACAGTTTTTAAACAACAATATATGGTTTACAGAGCAATAGGTATTATGAGCGGATCTTCCCTTGACGGATTGGATATGGTGCTGGCCGAACTGGATGATGCAGGTGGCAAATGGAGCTATACCCTGAAAGCACAGGCCTGTTATGCATATACGCCTGAATGGGAAAACCGTTTGCGGCAGGCAACAACGCTGAATGCTTATGATTACCTCTTGCTGCACAGCGCGTATGGCCGTTATATTGGTGAAGCGGTGAACCGTTTTATTGAAGAAAACCAGCTGCACCACCAGGTACAATTGGTTGCTTCGCATGGCCATACCAGTTTTCATGCCCCGCAGCTGGGTATGACAGGCCAGCTGGGTGATGGCGCCACGATTGCTGCTGTTACAGGTATTAATGTGGTAAGCGATCTCCGTGCAATGGATGTTGCCCTCGGCGGCCAGGGCGCCCCGATCGTACCCATGGGTGAAAAACTGCTGCTGGGCGATTACACTTATTTGCTGAACCTGGGTGGTATTGCCAATATTTCGGCTAACCTGCCCGATAATTATATCGCTTACGATATTTGTCCCGCCAACCGCGTGCTCAATATGCTGGCAGCACTGGAAGGTAAAGCCTTTGATGAAGACGGCCGTATAGCTGCATCCGGGCAGGTACATACACCGCTGCTCACACAATTAAACAGCCTGGCTTATTACCGGCAACCTTATCCCAAATCGCTGGCCAACAATTTTGGAACAGATGAGGTTTTCCCGCTGGTTGAATCCTTTAATCTGTCCGTAGCCGATGCATTGCGCACTTATACCGAGCATATCGCCCTGCAGATCGGTTATGCTGTTAACCAGTTACAGAAAGCACCCGGTGAAGCCCGTTTACTGGCCACCGGCGGTGGCGCACTGAATGGTTTTTTGATCAGCCGCCTGCGGCAGGTGTTACAGCCCCTGGGTGTTGAAGTGGTGATTCCCGATACAGTGCTGATCCAGTATAAAGAAGCGCTGATCATGGCCCTTTTGGGCGTATTGCGCTGGCGTGAGGAAAATACAGTGCTGGCTTCTGTTACAGGCGCTGCCCGCAGCAGCATTGGCGGCGCAGTATGGATAGGGCAAGAGGCATAGCCGAACTTCATCAGGCGCGGCTGTATAAGCAAATTGCCAGCAGGTTAAAAGTAGTAAGCCAATTGCTGAGGTATAAGAAATTCATCGCGCGGGATACGCAAAAAACAGAAAAGAAGGTTTTTTTCAATCTGGCAACCTTCCAGCATCCATTTCAGGTGCTGGAAGCCTGCTAATTGTATGCTATTTTACTATCTATTCCCGTCACATAGCAGGAAGCGCATGGCTTGCAGTTATAAAAGCTACTGATTGATCCGCAACCCGGGTTATACAAGGCCACCGCTGACTATTAAAAAGCTGCCTGCTGCCATTTTCAACTTTAACGATATTTATTGCGCCAAGTTACTATCTTGACCAAAAAAGAACATGAAGCACTGGCTGTTATTGGGTGCTATGACCGGAATACTGGCAGCTTGTGGCGGTAAAGCCAAATTCGACAATAAATCCTATCAGGAACAAAAAGCAACCCTGGGCGACAAAGAAAAAAGCACTCCACTCAGCTTCCTGGAAGTGCATAGTAAAGATCACCGTAACATTTTCGGGCAAACAGTGGTGAAAGGAACCGTGCACAACATGGCCACACTATGCTCCTATAAAGACATAAGGGTAAAACTCCTGTATTATAAACAACAGAAACTGGTGGCCAATCATGAAGAAGTATACAATGAAACACTGGCCCCGGGTGACGATTTTATTTTCAAAGCAAGATTTAAAACGCCCAAAGGTACTGACAGCGTGGCGGTATCACTGATGAATGCTGTGCCTGTAACAGCGGGTGCCAAATAAAACTAGGCAGGCGCTGTGATAAAACGGAAACTGTCTCCATCAAACAGCCCTTTGTCACTTAGTTTGAGATGCGGGATAACCAGCAGCGCCATAAAGCTAAGCGTCATAAACGGCGACTGCAGCGCCGAGCCCAGTGATTTGGCCAGCTGGTCAATAGCAGTATAGGCCGAAGCTACCTCGTAACCGTCAGCCGCACTCATCAGCCCGGCAACAGGCAGTGGCAGTACCTGTTCGTTTGTTTCCGAAACACAGCTTATTCCGCCTTTTTGGGCAATGACCAGGTTAATGGCTGCTGCAATAGATTCATCGGTTACGCCCACTGCAATGATATTGTGGCTGTCATGTGCCACACTTGATGCAATGGCGCCATGTGTGAAACCAAAATTCCTGATCCAGGCAATAGCAGGTGGTGCATCGTGGTACCGGTTAACTACCACGAGTTTTAATACATCATTTTTTACATCACTGATAATGTAATTGTCATGAACAAGCGGGGCAAGCTGCAGTTTATGTGTTATCAGCTGGCCATCCAGCGCTTCTATTACCGGTATGGTGGGTTGTTGTTGATAAGGTACAGCCAGTGAACCCGGTTTAACGGGTGAACAGCTAAAGCGGTTGACAGGCGATACGGGTACCGAAGCAATCAGCGAGTGACCCTTATCGGCCACCAGCCGGCCATCGATATAAGTTTGCAGTACATGGAAATGAACAAGGTCTTTCACCACAATAAAATCAGCCGGGTCACCGGTACGCAGCCTGCCAACATCCAGTTTATAATGTTCAATGGGATTGATGCAGGCAGCCTGTAGTACCTGGAACAGGTCTATGCCTTTGGCAATGGCCCTTGCGCAAAGTTGGTTGATATGGCCTTCCAGTAAACTGTCAGGATGTTTGTCGTCACTGCAAAACATCATCCGGTCAGCATGTTCCTGCAAAAGGCTAGCCAGTGCTTCAAAATTCTTAGCGGCGCTGCCTTCCCTGATCAGGATGTGCATGCCATACTGTAGTTTATCCAGCGCCTCTTCTTCGGTAAAACATTCATGATCGGTGCTGATCACTACTTCTCCCGTCGAGCCGGCAGCAATATATTGTTTGGCCATTTCACCCCTGAGGCCGGGAGCATGCCCATCCACCGGCTTTTGCAAGGCCCTTGCTGCCGCAATTTTTTTCATCACTTCGCTATCGCCCTGCAATACACCAGGGAAATTCATCATTTCGCTCAGGTACCTGATCTCATCCATTTGCAGCAATGCTTTTACCTCATCACTGTCGAGGCGGGCGCCGGCCGTTTCAAATACCGTGGCAGGTACACAGCTGGGCGCACCGAAATAGAATTTAAAAGGCACTTTCTTGCCGTTCTCAATCATAAACAACACACCTTCCATACCACATACATTGGCAATTTCGTGCGGGTCGCTGATCGTGGCTACCGTACCATGTACCACTGCCAGCCTGGCAAATTCAGAAGGTACCAGCATACTGCTTTCGATATGCACATGACTGTCAATGAACCCCGGTAGCAGGTAAGGCAGGGCCGTTGTATCTGCCGTAGTGCTTTTTCTTTCAACGGAAGCGATTTTTCCATTCTGTACAGTTACCACTGCAGGATAGATCTCCCTGTTGGTAATATCTGTCAAAAGCCCTTCAATGGTAAAATATGTGGCAGCCATAAAAAAATTTCTGAACCGCAAAATAAAGCAAAGCCCGGGGGAAAAACAGGAAGGGTATAAAAACAATAAAAGTCCTGAACACATTGCTCGGACTTTATTGAAGGAATTGCGATTTTCCGGTTCAGCCAGCCTCAGGTCAGCTGAAAAGATCAAAATAAGGTCTGGTGGTTTTTTTAAGGAGAGCAAAGGCCTTCTGTTAACAACAGTAATGGTTTTCAAAAGGCACACAGAATCCCGGCCAGGATACGGTCGGGATTCTTGCTTAGTCAAAGTGTGTTTGTTTTCCTTCGAAAGACTTCAATAACAATGTGTTTATTACTGAAGATATGCTGGCTTTCAAAGGTCTTTCTGATATTGGATTTGAAAACGGGGAAGAAATGATGTGCTCATTTCTGTACTGCTAAAGTAGAACAAGGAATATCAAACAGGTAATGTATTCGGACTTTGGAATAGCCGGATCGGACACAAAATGACTTTTTGGGATATTGTGCTGCCCCCGGCGGCAGTACCGCCAGGTGCATTAAAACTCCTGATTTTTCAACAGGTCGGGCCTTTTTTGCTGGGTGCGGGCAAGCGACTGGCTATGTCTCCAGTCATCGATCTTCCTAGGATCGCCTGATAACAGCTCATCCGGTACCTTCCATCCCCTGAAATCAGCAGGCCTGGTGTACACGGGTGGCGCCAGCAGGTTATCCTGGAAAGAATCGAACAGGGCAGAGGTTTCATCATTGAGCACACCAGGCAATAGCCGGCCGATAGCGTCTACCACTACTGCGGCAGCCAGCTCGCCACCGCTTAAAACAAAATCGCCGATGGATATTTCCCTGGTCACATAGTGGTCCCTGATACGCTGGTCGATACCCTTGTAATGCCCGCATATCAACAATAGGTTCTCTTTCAGCGAAAGCTGGTTGGCGGCACGCTGGTTAAATGTTTCCCCGTCGGGGGTGAGATAGATAATTTCATCGTAGCGTACTGCTGCCTGCAGTTCGTCGATGGCATTGGCCAGTGGCTCGCACATCATTACCATACCGGCACCGCCACCGTATTGATAGTCGTCTACCTGTCCGTAGCTGTTCACGGCCCATTTTCTTAAATGATGTACCTGCACCTGCAAAAGCCCTTTTTCCTGGGCACGCTTCATAATACTGTGCGATAAAGGACTTTCCAGCAGCTCGGGCAAAACAGAAAGGATATCAATTTTCATACGGTAAAGATACTACCAATCCTGGCTTCGCCTGGTTTTTACAGCAGCCCGTTTCTGCTGCCAGTTCAGATGGATGCTTCTTCTTAACAAAAGATTGACCCGGCTGCTGCATTTTCTTAACCAAACAAAAAGGAGCTTTAACTAAGCAACAGAGAAATGCTTATGAAACACCTTTACCCCGTTTTACTCTGCCTGCTCAGTTCTTGCATGGAGTTTATTCCACAGGAGAGCCTGCAGCCCACACCCAATTCACTGAGCAATATTCCCATTCATCCACACCAGCACGAGGTGAAAGTATTTCTGCAGAATGAACAGCCCACCGAACCTTATTACAAAATAAAACTGGTAGAAGTGCGCGACAGGCCCGATGCATCTATGGAATCGATGCTGTTGGCTATAAAAGAAAAAGCGCGGCTCGAAGGCATGGATGCGGTACTACTGGACGATCTGGGTAAACAGGCCGCCAACCAGCTTATACAACCTGAACTGGGAGGTGTGCTCACTTATCAGCGAATGGTGGGCATCGGCATCCGTTACAGGCGCACCATCGATTATATGGACAGCCTGGTGAAACGGCAATCAGTAAAAGTTTGGCTGCCCGGCAGTGACGATCCCAAACAGTTTGATATTTCTTTCGATTTCAATGGGGCCTGTTATACTGTAAAAGACAGGTTCGCCGATTCATTGTTCAACACGGAAATTTATCCTTATGCGGCATTTGAAATTCCTTATGGCAATCAGCCCGGCTGGGCATATAAAGCAGATACCAGCTTAAGCATGCTGCTGTCAAAGAAAAGGGAATATTACAATGCCACACTGGTATGCAATTATGTGTATAATGATGCTGCGCGGCTTGCAGCGATTGATATCCGCAAACCGGTGAACAATACGGCTTATAAAAGGAATACCCAACAGCTCAGGCTGGTATTTGAAAGCAGGGGATTACTGGCAAAGAAAATATTATACGAAAAAGAACAAATTCAATGGATGGAACTGCTCAGTTATACATTATCGGGTAAGTTGGAAAAAACAGAGCGGTTTAAACTGCACAATGGAAAAAAGATCCCTTTGCTGGAAACTTCATTTGAATATTATAGCCAGAACGATTTGCCGCCCCCGCAGCAGCCTGCAGTACATACCGGTATCAGCCAGTAACATCAGCGTCTTCACCACCCATAAAATCTTCCAGGTCGCGCCGGTCTTTTTTGGTAGGGCGGCCAATTTTGCTCAGCCGTTTGCCTGTATGAAAAGTAGCTGCCTGGAACTGTAGTCTTTCCAGCTCTTCTGCTGGCGTTAGATCGATATAGTATTTGATTGCTTCGGCGTACTGCACGCGGTGATCAAGCAAACCGGCAACTTTTACCACCCATTTACGGGATTCGGTTTTTACCTCATATTCATCACCTGTGTTTACCGTACGCGATGCTTTTACGGCGCTGCCACCGAGCTTCACTTTGCCTTTATCACAGGCTTCCGCTGCCTGGCTTCTTGTTTTGAACAGGCGGATAGCCCATAGATATTTATCGATGCGTAATTTTTCTTTTGCTTCAGCCATATTCAAAATTAACAAGCGTGCAGCGAATGTAAAAATGACGATGAACAATACCGGATGGCTGAACAAATGAGTGAACAGGTATGCGGAACATACAACACCTGTTTCCATTATTCCACCACCCGGTATTTTTACATTCCCTGGTTATTTCTTCAGCTCGGCATAATACTGATGGAAATAAGGAATGGTTTCAATGCCTTTATAAAAATTATCGATATTGAACTTTTCATTGGGACTGTGCAGGTTGTCGCTGTCCAGTCCAAAGCCGAGAAATACGGTTTTGCAGCCCAGTGCCTTTTCAAATAAGGCGGTGATGGGAATGCTGCCGCCGCCGCGAACGGGTATCGGCGCTTTGCCAAAAGTGGTGGTAATGGCTTTTGACGCAGCCTGGTATTCAATACTGTTTACAGGTGTCATATAAGGATCGCCGCCATGGTGCGGGGTCGCTTTTACCTGAACATAATCCGGTGCAATTTTTTGCAGGTGATCAATGACCAGCTGGGTCATTTTCTCGTGCTGCTGGTTGGGTACCAGGCGACAGCTTATTTTGGCAAAAGCTTTCGATGGCAATACGGTTTTGGCACCTTCTCCAGTATAACCGCCCCATATACCATTGAGTTCAAGTGTTGGACGGATACCGGTTCGCTCATTGGTAGAGAAACCTTTTTCACCCCACAGTGCTTTCACACCCAGGTCTGCTTTGTATTCAGCTTCATCATAAGGTGCTTTGGCCAGTTCTGCTCTTTCCGCGGCAGGTACTTCCACCACATCATCATAAAACCCGGGGATGGTGATATGGTTGTTTGCATCATGCAGGCTGGCGATCATTTGGGCAAGAATGGTGATGGGGTTGGCTACTGCTCCGCCATACACACCGCTGTGCAGGTCGCGGTTAGGGCCGGTTACTTCCACTTCAATATAGCTTAACCCACGTACACCAACATCTATGCTGGGGTTTTCGAGGCTGAGCATAGCGGTATCACTGATCAATACCACATCTGCTTTCAGCAGTTCTTTGTGCGATTCAACAAATTCTGCCAGGTGTTTAGATCCAATCTCTTCTTCACCTTCAATCAGGAATTTGATGTTCACCGGCAGGCTATTGGTGCGGATAAGGGTTTCAAATGCTTTAACATGCATATAAAACTGGCCCTTATCATCGCAGGCACCACGGGCAAATATCTTTCCGTCTTTGATCACCGGCTCAAAAGGCCCGCTATGCCACAATTCCAGCGGGTCGGGTGGCTGTACATCATAATGGCCATAAACAAGCACAGTAGGCCTGCCTGCATTGGTTATTTTTTCTGCATATACAACAGGATGCCCGCTGGTGGGGTAAATAGCTGCGTTATCGGCACCAGCTTCGGTTAAACGCTGCTTTACAGCTTCCGCACACCGGTTCATATCATCTTTGTGTTCGCTGCGGGCACTTACACTGGGAATGCGCAATAGATCGAGCAGTTCATTCAGAAATCTTTCTTTATGCTCCTGCTGATATTCTTTCCAGGCTTGCATAATCACCTATTTTTTAATGAATAATCAGTTTAGAGAGGCGAAGATAAGTTGAATGATTGGATGGTGAACAGTTGTTAGTTGGAATGGCCGGCATAAAAGCGGCCGTGGTACCTGCAGCCTGTTTAATAAATGGAATGGGGATGATAAGGTACTTCGGGAGAATGGGTATCTGTATTGTGCTTCTGGTTAGACAGGATGTTTTTTAGATCCCATTCCAGCCTGCGCTGAAAAGGGTGGATGCGTACATGGCAATCATCCTTCAGGCAAATGGCACAGCTAAAGGGCATACAGCCATCGGTGTGTACAAACATTTCCAGCGAATCGCCGAATTCTTTTTTGATCAGTGCCACCAGGGCATCTACCTCTTTATGGGCTTCAAGTACATTCAGGTACCAGGGAACGGTTAAATGACAGTCAACATGCAGTAGGCTGCCGTATTTGATCACACGCAGGTTATGCATGTCTATCCAGTTGGGGCGGCGGTTTTCGTTTATCAGGCGTATCATTCTTTTCAGCAGTTCCATGTCGGCTTCATCCATGATGCCGGCCAATGATTGCCGCAATATCCGGTAACCGTTGAAAATGATCAGCAGGCTCAGCAGCAGCGCGATCATTTTGTCTATCCAGTATAAATGGGTGAACAGCATAATGGCCAGCCCCGCAATGATGGCCAGGGTTGAATAAGTATCTATCTGCAAGTGCTTGCCGCTCGATTGCAGTGCCAGCGACTGGTTGCGTTTGCCTATGCGTATACAGATGGCGCCTGCTATATAATTGATCACGCCGGTAACTGCTACCAGTAAAAGCCCGTTATCCAGTTGCTGAAGCGGTCTTTTATTGATCAGGTTGATAATGGTTTCGTAAATGATCAGCAAACCTGCGGCTACTATCAGCGTGCCTTCTGCAGCAGCAGAAACAAATTCGGCTTTGCCATGACCATAGGGATGGTCTACATCTTTTGGCTTGGCCGCAACATACAGGCTGTACAGGCCGATGAACCCTGCTACCACGTTCACAATACTTTCCAGCGCATCAGTGAGGATGGCAAGCGAATGGGTAAGGTAATAGGCAATGATCTTGGCAATGAACAACACCACCGATAACAGCGTGATCCATTGCTGAACGCGGAAATTTTGTTTTGCAGGTTCCAAGCAGCAAAAATTTAGTAAAAATACAAATATCCTTTCAGGGAAACAGGAGCCAACCACCTACCGGCTATCCGGATGATATGAGCGCTTCTTCTTTTCTAAATTGTTTTGAACCGCTCGATTACTGTTTTCAGTTGTGGGTAAGGCTGAAATCCCCGGCTGAGCCAATAGTAGTGGTCATCTTTAAAACCCAGCAATGCAGGGAAGCCGGTTACACCTAGTTCTGCTGCATAATCAAAATCCTGCTGGGCTGCATAACGGGCGTCATCAGTGGTCATTTCCTGTAAAAAAGTATCGCTGTTAATGGAGGGGAATTGCTCCAGCAGCCCTCGGTAAGTGGCATCGCTTTCCAGGCTCTCGCCGTTAAGAAAAAAAGCTTTTTGCATAGCGGCAGCAAAAGGAATGGCATCCTGTGCCTGGTATTTTTTAAATACGCTCAAGGCAATGGCTGGTTTCAGTGACGATTGGTACAGGCTGCCACTTTGCAGCTGCTGTTTGTGCGTTTCACCGAACTGTATTCCTGTATATTCTTCCACACGCGGAATGGCATCAAGGATATAAGCAGCTTTTTCCGGCGTAATTATTCCGGCATTTTCACCCAGCACCATGCCGCCGCTGAAAATTTCCATATCCAGCTCTGCGGCATATTCTTCTCTTACCCGGGTTATCACCGGTGAAAAACCATAACACCAACCGCAAAGTGCATCATACAGGTAAATAAGTTTAGCTTTCATCTTCATTGTTTTTATGGCTGCGATCATCCGGGCATACACATTTTCAAAACAGCTTTTTATTAAGCCGCCTGGTCATTGGCGGTTACAGCCTGTTTACGCCTGAACAGGGCTTTTACTTTTTTAAAGAAACGGAAATAGTATTCTTTATTGAACAGCTGCGAATCGCGCATGGCTTTGATGGTAAGAAAAACGCAAACAGGCGATAAAGCCACTGTCGATAACCACATGCCTACACCAGGCGAAGTAACGCCCTGCTTGGCAAATTTTTCGCCGAATGTGTTCAGCAGGTGGAATAATACAAAAAATACAATAGCAAAAATAAGTGGTGTACCCAGTCCGCCCTTTCTGATAATAGAGCCCAGCGGGGCACCGATCATGAACAGCACGATACAGGCTACGGATAAAGTGAACTTCCTGTTCCATTCGATCCAGTGTTTGCGAAGCGATTCTTTTTTATCGTTAAAATCGGTGGCCATCATCTGTGCCGATCCTTTTACAGAATTGATCTGCGATTGGGCCCTTTCATTGATACTGATCCTGAGCGAATCCGGGATGACAGCATCAAAATTAGCAGCGGTTTTTACCGGTAGTGCCGCCGGTTGCTGCCAGTTGCTGTCTTCAAACCTGGCAAAAGTAAAATAAGGCGAGATTTCTCTTCTGGATCGTTTATAATACATACTGTCCAGGTGGCTGAGCGAATCGATGGATATGTTCAGCTGCCGTACACTCAGCATCTTGGCATCGTATTTAAACAGGCTGTCTTCGGTTTTATTCATCTTGAAGCTGCTCAGGTCAAACAGTTTTTTAAACTGTTTGAAACCCATGCGGGTGAAATTGGTGGCGATACTTCCCCTGGGGCCGTCCTCTATATAATCGTAGCCGTTGTATAATTTAAATTCGATAAAACGTTTATCCGGTGTAACGCTCATGATGCCGCTTTCTGCCACCATGATCTTATCCTGCAAACCGAAATCTTTTTCATAAATGATCACATTGCGGATAGTACTGTCGTCTTTTTCTTTCTTGCCTATCTTGATCACATAACCTTCCAGTTTGTCGTAAAAAATTCCTTCTTTGATATCAAACGCGGGTTTGGTAACAATGATATCATATTTCAGCGCATTCAGTTTGAGGTTTACAACAGGAATAATGTTATTGGAAAAAAGAAAGGCAATACCACTGATAAAAATGGTTACGACCAGCAGCGGGCGCATAAACCTGATCAGCGAAATACCGGCCGATTTGATGGCTACCAGCTCAAAGCTTTCGCCCAGGTTGCCGAAGGTCATGATAGACGACAGCAGCAGCGCCAGGGGCAGTGCCAGCGGCACATTGAATGCACCCACATAACCGATCAGTTTGAAAATAGTGAAAATATCCAGGCCCTTGCCCACCAGGTCATCTATGTATAACCAGAAGAACTGCATCACCAGCACAAAAATGGAAATCAGGAAAGTGGCAAAAAACGGCCCTACAAAAGAGCGAATGATGAGTTTATCCAGTTTTTTTATCACTTTGTGTTGCTTTTACAATTTTTGTTCAGGGCGAAAAGCAAGCATGAATGGTAGGGCTAAGGCTCCTGCATGCAGCATCGCCGGTTAGTAATATCAATTGTTTACAGATGAGTGCAAATGTAAAACTTTCGCCACACGAAATGGCCCTGGTTACTGATGCTGCTTTTATTTTAACAAAGCAGGCCATCATTGAAAAAGTATACCTGTTATTCGGCAGCCTTGCCAGTGAATTCAAGGCCATCTGTGCAGCATTTCCCGGTTCATTGCCTGATATGGTACTGCAGCCTGCCCCCAAAATTTACAAGGGTGAACAATACCGGCAACTGCCTTATGTAATGCTCGATTACCCGCGCTGTTTCGGTAAAGAAGAAACATTTGCCATACGCTGCTTTTTCTGGTGGGGTAATTTTTTCAGTATACAACTGCACCTGTCGGGAAGCTGGAAAAAAGCAGTGGAGCAAAAGCTGTCCCTGGCATTGCAGGAAGGAGAGCCGGCCAACTGGTATTTCTGCGTGGCGGAAGATGAATGGCAGCATCATTTTGAAACGGGTAACTATATTCCCGTTGCGGATACCCGCAACTGCCTGCAGCATCTGCACAGGCAGCCTTTTATTAAACTGGCACAAAAAATCCCACTGCAGGAGTGGGATCATGCATATGCGTTTTATAAAAGCCGGTTTCAACTGTTGCTGCAATGGTACAGCCGGCTAGTTGCCTAACCGGTGAAACAGGTCTTTTACCTGGTATTCCCAAAGCCTGCTTTGGTCTTTGATCTCGTTTTTCTCAGCAAAATCCTTGATTACCAATACAGTTTGATTAGTGATTTCTGTTTTTTCAATTCTGAATTCAAAGTATTCGTCTTTACCGGCATGCAGCCAGCGGTAACGGATGAATTTATCTTCTTCATGTTCCAGCACTTCAGCTTTGTCGGGTACACCGCCATTCCAGGAAAAACTGAAAACATTATCCCGCTCATCTACCTTATCTGCAAACCATTCCTGCAGGCCGGCCGGTGTTGATAAAAATTCATACAGTATACTGGGTGAACATCTAACAGGATACTCCAGGGTATATATCTGTTTTTTACTCATTACACTTCTTTTAGTCGTCAAACATTCAAGGGCTGCAATAATATTAAATAATTGACACCCCCAAAACATTTTTTTATGTACCTCTTTGTAGGCTTTTTATATACAGCGTTTATCTTTTTGTAGTATTTATTAAACAAAAAAATAGCCGCTACGCAGTGCAATCGTTAAGTTGTTGGGTTTAAAATAAATTTTGGAAAGCATTAACAAATAACTTAACTTGCTAGTACTTCAGCAGTATCCCGCCAAGAAAAGCAAATTCTATGTTTTAACTAACTGTTAATCAAAACTTTAAACACTAAATAAACCTGCCGCATATGAGCATGCGCCAACTTAAAATCACGAAGTCCATAACCAATCGTGAGTCGCAAAGCCTTGAGAAATACTTGCAGGAAATTGGTAAAGTTGAGCTCATTACGCCTGAAGAAGAAGTGCAGTTGGCATTGCGTATACGGCAGGGTGATCAACGGGCCCTTGACAGGCTGGTAAAAGCCAATTTGCGTTTCGTGGTATCTGTTGCCAAACAATACCAGAACCAGGGGCTTTCATTACCCGATTTAATCAATGAAGGCAATCTTGGCTTAATCAAAGCCGCCCTGCGATTTGATGAAACACGCGGTTTTAAATTTATTTCCTATGCGGTATGGTGGATACGGCAAAGTATTTTACAGGCACTGGCCGAACAAAGCCGTATTGTACGCCTGCCCCTGAACAAGGTAGGACTTACCAACCGCATCAGTAAAGCATACCAGCAGCTGGAGCAGGAGTTTGAACGCGAACCCACCGCTGAAGAACTGGCCGAACTGCTGGAAATAGGCATCGAAGAGGTGGCCGCTACGATGAGCGTTTCCACCCGCCATGTGAGCATGGATTCACCCCTGGCCGATGGCGAAGAAAGCACCCTGGTGGATGTGCTGGAAAATCCCAATGCCGAAAAAACAGATGAAAAACTGGAGCACCATGAATCCCTGCGCCAGGAAATTGAACGTTCCCTGCGTACATTAACAGAGCGCCAGAAAGATGTGGTATGTTATTTTTTTGGTATCGGGGTCGATCATCCTTTAAGCCTGGAAGACATTGGCGAACGCTTTAACCTTACCCGCGAAAGGGTACGCCAGATAAAGGATAAAGCCATCAACAAACTCAAAACCACCAGCCGGTGCAAACAACTAAGGGTTTACTTAGGTTAATTTAAATTTGAAAAGATGGGTGTTTCCACGCCCATCTTTTTTAATCTGCAGTCCTCGGTCAGCGGTTGGCGATCTTTTAGCATATTTGTAATCTTCAGTCAGCAGTTCACCTTATTGTTCATTGCTTAGCGCACAGCTTTTCCGGGGGCGCTCAAATCCCCCTTCAGCGAACTGCCGGTATCACTTATATTTGCAGGCCGGAAACAAGGGGATAGGCCATTGTTTCCACTTTGAAGTGATTGAAAATTAACCTCTATGTTTCAAAACCTGTCAGAACGGTTAGAAAGTGCTTTTAAAAACCTGAAAGGCGAAGCCCGCATTTCAGAACTGAATATTGCCAATACGGTAAAAGATATCCGCCGCGCATTGATCGATGCCGACGTGAACTATAAAATAGCCAAAGAATTTACCGATAAGGTAAAAGAAAAAGCCCTCGGCGAAAAAGTACTGAATGCCATCAGTCCAGGCCAGCTGATGGTAAAAATTGTGCAGGATGAGCTCACCGAGCTGATGGGCGGTACCGAGGCAGAATTCAATGTGAGCGGTAACCCGGCTGTTATCCTGATCGCAGGCCTGCAGGGTAGTGGTAAAACCACCTTCACCGGTAAGCTGGCCAGCTACCTGAAAACGAAAAAAGGCAAGTCCCCCTTGGTGGTGGCAGCCGATATCTACCGCCCAGCGGCCATCGACCAGCTTACGGTACTGGCCGGCCAGGTAGGGGTGGATATTTATGCTGAAAGGGATAACAAAGATGCTGTTGCCATTGCACAGAATGCCATTAAAGAGGCCCGGGCAAAGAACAAGAATGTTGTGATCATCGATACCGCTGGCCGCCTGGCGGTGGATGAAGCGATGATGACAGAAGTAGCCAATATCAAAGCAGCTGTAAACCCCAGCGAGATCCTGTTCGTTGTGGATTCTATGACCGGTCAGGATGCGGTTAATACAGCCAAAGCATTCAACGACCGGCTGGATTTCAGCGGTGTGGTGCTTACCAAACTGGATGGCGATACCAGGGGCGGTGCTGCTTTGTCAATACAATACACCGTAAATAAACCCATCAAGTTCGTCAGCAATGGCGAAAAAATGGAAATGCTGGATGTGTTCTACCCCGCACGTATGGCACAGCGTATCCTGGGTATGGGTGATATTGCCTCACTGGTAGAAAAAGCGCAAGAGCAGTATGATGAGGAACAGGCCCGCAAACTGGAAAAGAAAATACGCAAGAACCAGTTTGATTTTCAGGATTTTCTCGACCAACTGCAACAGATCAAGAAAATGGGTAACCTGAAAGACCTGATGGGGATGATACCAGGTGTGGGCAAGGCCATTAAGGATGTGGATATCAGCGATGATGCGTTTAAAGGAATAGAGGCCATTATCAACTCAATGACGCCTTTTGAAAGAAGCAATCCCGATGCCATTACCCCGGGCCGGCGCCAGCGCATTGCCAAAGGGGCAGGAAAGGAACTGAGCGATGTAAATGCTTTTATGAAGCAGTTCGACCAGATGCGCCAGATGATGAAAATGATGAATAAAATGCCAATGGGCCGTATGCCCGGGCTGATGGGACGCAGATAAAAATGGTTGTATAAATAATGAATTAGGAATAAGCAAGCTAACATCTGAAAGTAAAATATAATGCAATAATCTCACTGCACAAGCGTTTTAGCTGGCAATAAAAGGAAAGGTTAAATGGGATAAAGAAAAGATTAAACTTGACCTGTGAAACTTGGAACTTAATCACATATCTATTACCTTCGCCATCCACAAAACATGTTAACCTAATTTCTTAAGCCTTTAAATGTCTATTTAACATGGCAGTAAAAATGAGACTACAGAGACACGGCAGTAAAAAAAGACCCTTCTACTTTATTGTAGTAGCTGATGCCCGTGCTCCCCGCGATGGAAAATTCATCCAGAAAATCGGTACTTACAATCCGTTAACTGTACCAGCTTCAATCAGTCTGGACCGCCAGAAAGCATTGGAATGGCTGCACAAAGGTGCTCAGCCAACTGATACAGTACGTCGTATCCTTTCTTTTAAAGGAGTATTGTACCTGAAACACCTGTTAAGAGGTGTAAAACTGGGATTGTTTGATGAAGCTGCAGCTATGGCAAAATTTGCCAAATGGCACGAAGAACACGAAACCAAGTTAAAGCAGCGCCACGATGAGCACAAGAAAACTCAGCGTGCACGCCGTTCTACAGCTCCCGTAAAACGGGTGCCACAGCGGAACGACCAGCCTGCTGAAGGTTCTGGTTCTGCAGAAGCTTAATCTGAATCACTAAGAATTCCATAGTAAAAGTCCCATACATGCGATGTTTGGGACTTTTATTTTAGGCTTTTCTTTTGTACTATATGCGTTATGAACGATTACGTTAATATAGGCCGGCTCGTGGCTACTTTCGGAGTAAAAGGAGAGCTGGTACTGAAACATGCCCTCGGGAAAAAAACACAGCTGAAAGATATCGAGGCGCTGTTTATTGAAGAAACAAAAGGTTCTTATCTTCCCTATTTCCTGGTGGCAGCACAGGCCAAAAATAATGAGGAGGTATATATCCTACTGGAAGGTATTGATACCAAAGAAGCCGCCCACAGGCTTACACAGAAAAATGTATGGCTGCAGCAGGATGACTTTCAGAAAGTGGTTAGTAAAACATCCCCGCTTTCCCTGCTGGGCTTCCAGGTGGTCAACGAGGGAGAACCCATTGGTCGGATAGAGGAAGTGATAGAACAGCCGCACCAGGTTCTGCTGCGTATCACCATCAATAACAATGAGGCACTGATACCCCTGCATGATGAAACACTGGATAAAATAGACCGCACACTCCGCGAAGTACATGTAACACTACCTGAAGGATTATTGGATATTTACCAGTGAACAATAGCGGTGAGCTGCAAACATTTATAGAAGAAAGGTTCTGCCAGCATTCTTCTCTCCGGACTAAAATGCTTTTCTTTCTGCGGTTTCGCATATTCCGCGAGAGGCATTTCTTTTAAATTTCGTATATGCTAACTAACTTAGCATCATGCAACCTCAGCAGCGTTATATTGCCCATTTCGATCTTGATTCTTTTTTTGTAAGTGTTGAGGTGCTCAATAATCCCTCTTTAAAAGGCAAGCCGGTAATAGTAGGCGGCTCAAGGGAACGGGGAGTAGTGGCCGCATGCAGTTATGCTACCAGGCAGTTCGGGGTGCACAGCGCCATGCCAATGAAAAAAGCATTGCAGCTTTGTCCGCAGGCAGTTGTATTACGTGGATCAAGGGGTGAGTACAGCAAATACTCCCGCATGGTAACTGAAATCATTGCTTCAAAAGCGCCGCTTTTTGAAAAAGCTTCCATCGATGAATTTTACCTGGATCTTACAGGGATGGATAAATTTTTTAATCCCTACCAGTGGACCATCGCCCTGCGCCAGCAGATCATCGATGAAACTCAGTTACCCATTTCATTCGGGCTTGCCGCCAATAAGATGGTGGCAAAGATTGCCACAGATGAAGCCAAACCCAACGGTTATATTTATGTGCAGCCCGGCCGGGAACAGGATTTTCTAGCCCCGCTGCCGGTGGGTAAAATACCAGGGGTAGGGCAACATACAACCAGTTCGCTCAGGCAAATGGGTATTTTGTATATCAGCGATATCCTGAAACACACACCTGCCCAGCTTGAAGATGCACTGGGAAAATACGGGCCCGAATTGTGGAACAAAGCCCAGGGTATTCACCACAGCGAAGTGGTGCCTTATTATGAGGCCAAATCCATTTCTACAGAAAATACTTTCCAGGAAAATACCAACGACGAAACCTTCCTGTTGAGTGAACTAGTACGTATGACCGAAAAAGTAGCCTACGAACTGCGGCAGGACGAAAAGCTGGCCGGCTGTATTGCCGTGAAAATACGGTACCCCGATTTTGAAACAACTTCAAGGCAGGTGACGATTGACTATACTTTCAGGGACGATGAACTGATACCGGTGGCCAAAGACCTGTTTCATAAACTTTACCGCAAAGGAACACCGGTTCGGCTACTGGGTGTTCGCCTCAGTGAATTAACCAATCATGCCATACAGGGCAGCCTGTTCGATGATGTTCAAAAGAAAAACAACCTGTACAGGGCTATTGATGATGTGAAGAATAAATATGGCAATTATGCCTTAAACAAGGCCCGCACCATACGCGGGGAAAGTAAAAACACTGACCAAAAAGGAGAAAAAGGAAATTTATAAAAAATTTTTACCCTATTCTCTACTAAATTTGTAGAGAATTAATATCTTCGGCACCTAAAATTTATAGCTATGAGTTTACGTTTAGGAGATATTGCTCCCAACTTTAAAGCAAAAACCACCGCAGGTGATATTGATTTCTACGAATTCCTGGGCGATAGCTGGGGTGTTCTGTTTTCACATCCTGCAGACTATACGCCTGTTTGTACAACCGAATTGGGCAAAACTGCCCTGTTGCAGGAGGAATTTGCAAAACGCAACGTAAAAGTGCTGGCTTTAAGTGTTGATCCACTGGATAAACACCTGGGCTGGATTGGTGATATCAACGAAACCCAGCAGGTTTCTGTTGGCTTTCCCATCATTGCCGATGAAGATAAAAATATTGCCAACCAATATGGCATGATTCACCCCAATGCTTCTGAAACATTCACTGTAAGATCGCTGTTCGTGATCGGCCCTGATAAAAAAATAAAACTGACTATTACTTATCCTGCTTCCACCGGAAGAAACTTTAATGAAGTACTGCGGGTAATAGATTCGCTGCAGCTTACTGCCAAGCACAGTGTTGCCACTCCAGCCAACTGGCAGGATGGAGAAGATGTAATTGTGGTGCCGGCTATAAGCACAGAAGATGCAATAAAGAAATTTCCGAAAGGTGTAAAAGTGGTAAAACCTTACCTGCGTTACACCCCCCAACCCAACAAGTAATCTCTTGCCAATAATTACATAATGGTTTATTTTTCTTTGTACTCGTTTACGGTCCCGTTGTCTAACGGGACTTCTTTTTTACCGGCTATCAGGTGGGATTCTTTACATTAAACAGGTACTTGATCACCAGCAGGAAAAAACCAAACACATTGATGGTAGTAGTAGTGATCAGCGTTACCAGCACAGTATCAGACAAATGAATAAGGTTTACGCCATTCAGGATAACAATACTCATCACTACCACAATCCAGAGGCAGGTAAGATAAAATGTTCTTCTTGCATAACGAACACGGGCTTCATTATTCGCGCGTAAGGTGGTCAGGTGTTCTGAACGGATCTGGAATTCAAGCTGAAGATTTAAAAAATAGGTTTCATCCTGAAAAGAAGAACTATCTGTTTCTTCTGTTTTCTCCAGTGTGGAGGTGATTTCCCGGGCAGACTTAGGTATAGCTTTGACGTCGTTCATGAAAGTATGCAGGTTCAGTCATGCGCTTCTTCGGCGGCCGAATCGAAGAGGAATTGTTTAAAGTAGTGCTGGATGCTTTCGCTTTTAATGGTTTTGCCCCAGTTTACGGCATCATAATACTGGCTCCAGGGCGAGCCGGGCTGGTGTGTCCAGTTAGACAGGGCAATGGCTGAAACGTCTTTGGTGGCCTCCCAGGTGTATTCTATGGCCTCACGGGCATGCTCATCGAGCTTCAGGATGTTTTGATCGGAACTGTCGCGGTATTTAGACAACCCTGTATCAACAATATTGTTACTGCCATACATGACATAATCGTCGTATATCCTTGGAATAACAGGCCCGAATTTCCAGGCTTTGATATTTTCCTGAACAAGGGGTTTGCCATATTTGGCCAAATGATACCCCTGTGCAAAAAATACCATTTTTTGCACTTTCATTTGCGTAAGGGGCTGCCCCTCCTGGATGCCCAGTCGCACAAAGACGTCTGCTATCAGTGATGCCGGATACATACCCAAATTTACTAAAATAATTAGTCTTGTAAATTTTTTTTCCTTTTTTTAAAAAATCTTAATCTTTCACAGCCCGGCACTGCCGTAATAACCTATCCCTGCAGCTTTCTGAGCTGCTGCAGCAGGGCTTTGAGGTCTTTGGGCAAAGGTGCTTCTATGGTATAGGTTTCCCCGTTTAAAGCAAACTTCAGCAGCTGGGAGTGCAGGCCCAGCCTGGACAGTATAGGCCGCTCGTTTTCTTCGTTTTTAGACAGGTGGTAATTGCGTTTTAAGGATGATATGTATACCGGGTCGGGATTACCATACAGTTCATCGCAAACGATCGAATGCCCGATATGCTGCATATGAACCCTGATCTGGTGCGTGCGGCCGGTATGGATGCGGAAACGCAGCCAGGCATATAGCCTGAACTGTTCCAGTACCTCGTAATCGGTGAGTGATGGTTTCCCTTTTTTATGGGTGATCATCTTGGCTGCCTTCCCGGGATGCTCGGCCAGTGGCGCGTCGATACTTCCAGTGGTATTGGCGGGAATGCCCTGCACCAGGCCGGTATAATATTTTTCTACATCCCTGCCTTCAAATAAACGGGACAGTTCTTTATGGGTTTGCTCATCTTTGGCAAACACGATCACGCCGCTGGTATCCCGGTCTAACCGGTGTACCGTAAAAATATTGCCCTTGCCGTATTGTTCTTCCAGCAGTTTTTTCAGGGAAGTGGCCTTGCCTTCCCTGTCGGGAATACTTAACAGGCCGGCCGGTTTATTTAATGCGATAAAAGAAGCTGTTTCCAGTAGAATGTCTGCACCTGGTTTTGTCATAAATTATGCTCCTGCTTTTTTGCGTACGAATGACTGGTTCATAAACTTCAGCAGCCGTATCTCTTTCTCATTGAGAAAACGCCATTTGCCGCGGTCAACATTCTTCTTGGTTAAATTGGCAAACATAACCCTGTCAAGGTTTTTCACTTTATAACCCAGGTGTTCAAAAATGCGTCGTACAATGCGGTTCCTGCCACTGTGTATTTCAATACCGATCACGCTTTTATCTTTTGTATCGGCATAACCCAGGGCATCGGCGGCTACAAAACCATCATCCAGTGTAATACCCTGCACAATGGCATCAAAATCTTTTTTTATCAGCGGTTTATCAAGGGTAACCTCGTACACTTTTTTTATTTCGAAAGAAGGGTGGGTGAGTTTCTGGGCCAGTTCGCCATCATTGGTCATCACCAGTACACCGGTTGTATTGCGGTCGAGGCGTCCAACAGGATAAATTCTTTCCTGTGTGGCTCCTTTTACCAGTTCCAGTATGGTTTTTCGGCCCTGCGGATCTTTAGCTGTGGTGATATAATCCTTGGGTTTATTCACCAGGATGTATACGAGGTTTTTTTGCAGGAATACCTGTTTGCCTTTCACATCCACCCTGTCCCTGGCCGAAACTTTATAACCGGGTTCATACACACGGTCGCCGTTTACAGTTACTTTACCCTCTTTTACCAGTTCGGCAGCTTCGCGTCTTCCGCAAATACCTGAATGGGCGATGAATTTATTCAGCGGCATCTCCTCTGCAGTTGAACCGCCTTTCCCGGTGCGGGGCTCATTACCCGGCAGTGCCGGTTGGTCTTTTTTGTGTTTGGCTGATTGCAGCTGCAGTTGTTTCGGCTCGCCGGTACGGGTATTTTTTTGCGCGGGATAACCTGTATTGTTTTTGGATGCAGAGGAAGCACCTGTGGGTTTCTCTCTTTTTGTATTATCCTGTTTGCGGGTGCCTGCCTGGGCATTCTTGCTGGTCACCATACGGTAGCGCTCTTCATTCTGTTTGCGCAATTCTTCACCGCGAACTTTTAATTCGGCCTTGATACGTTTTTTTTCCTGGCGGATGGCCTCTTTCTTTTTGGCGCCGCTTTTAGATTTGTTGATGAATTTCTCGAATCCTTGTTTGCTCATGTCGATGTTTTTGCTGTTTTTCAACAGTAATTGATGAATGTATAAAAAACGGTCTGCCGGCAATGGGCCGGGCACCGGTGATCCGTTGTTTGCGCAATGGATCTTATTTAATCGCTGTTCTTGTTGGCCAGTTGTCCGCAGGCTGCATCAATATCTTTTCCCCGGCTGCGGCGCAAATGGGCATTTACCCTGTGTGCTTCCAGGTATTGCATGAATTGCTGGATGGTATTGTCATCCGGTTTGGAAAAACGGAATGCATCAATGGGGTTGTATTCAATGATGTTCACCAGGTCGGCCGGAACCTGTCTGTAAATTTTTACCAGTTCCTCTGCATCCTTCTGTGAATCGTTGAAATTTTTAAACAGGATGTATTCAAAGGTGATCTCGTTCTTGGTTTGTTTATAAAAATAATTCAGCGCTTCGATCAATGCTTTGATATTATTGCTTTCATTGATGGGCATAATTTCATTGCGCTTGGTATCATTGGCTGCATGCAGGGAGAGTGCCAGTTTGAACCGTACCTGGTCATCGCCCAGTTTTTTGATCATTTTGGCGACACCTGCAGTGGATACGGTGATCCGCCTGGGGCTCATACCCAGCCCGTCTTCTGCCGAAATGCGTTCAACGGCTTTGAGCACATTGTTATAATTAAGCAGTGGCTCGCCCATGCCCATAAAAACAATGTTCGATAATTTTTTATTGTACACCCTTTCGGCCTGCTGGTTGATCAGCACTACTTCATCATAGATCTCATCGTAACTGAGGTTACGTTTGCGTTCCATATAACCGGTGGCGCAAAATTTACAGCTCAGGCTGCATCCTATCTGAGATGATACACAGGCTGTTTGGCGGTTTTCAGTGGGAATGAGCACACCTTCCACCAGGTGCCCCTCATGTGTCCTGAACCGGCTTTTTATGGTGCCGTCTGCGCTGTACTGGGTGGTATCGATGGATAATGCCGGCAGGCTGAATTGTTCTG
Source organism: uncultured Deminuibacter sp. (assembly GCA_966424055.1). GTDB lineage: Bacteria > Bacteroidota > Bacteroidia > Chitinophagales > Chitinophagaceae > Deminuibacter. The sequence continues at coordinate 87,935 of CBJLMB010000009.1, forward strand.
CCAGCTGCCCGCGCAATTCTTTGCTCAGGTTGGTCATGTCCTGGAACTGATGGGCATGTTTCTGCCACAGCCACTCATATACCTGCCTGGCCCTGAATTTCTTTTCACCTATCTGCTCAAAATACTGCTCAATATCAGTCAGGCTGAGGTGTCGAATGTTGGGTTGCTGTGTTGCGATCATGCTGCAAAGGTAACTATAGTTGAAGGCATTTACCAGGATTTCACAGATTATAAGCTTTTCTGTTCCTTTGCCTTAACAGCGATTAAAATTTCTTTAAAGAGATCGTTTGCCAGATGAACCGGTATAGGGTATTTATACCGGGTTTTACGGCCGCTGAAAAAATAGCAGCATGAAAACAGCTTATATCATTGATGCCGTTCGTACGCCTATTGGTAAGTACGGCGGGAAATTGAGTACAGTAAGACCGGATGATTTATTGACCCTGGTTATCAAATCGTTATTGCAAAGAAACCCTTCTATTGACCCTTCTGCTATTGAAGATGTGATTGCCGGAGCCACCAACCAGGCCGGCGAAGACAACCGTGATGTGGCGCGTATGTCGGCATTGCTGGCCGGTTTGCCGGTATCGGTAGGTGGCAACACCGTAAACCGCCTCTGTGCTTCGGGTATGCAGGCTGTAATGGATGCCGCAAGGGCTATTATGTGCAATGAAGGCCTGCTCTACATTGCCGGCGGCGTGGAAAGCATGACACGCGCACCGCTGGTAATGCCCAAAGCCGACGGGGCCTGGAGCCGCAAAACAGAAATATTCGATACCACCATCGGCTGGCGTTTCACCAATAAAAAACTGGCAGATAAATACTATCCTTTTGTAATGGGCGAAACGGCCGAAAATGTTGCCTGCCAATGGAATATCAGCCGCGAAGCGCAGGATCTGTTTGCCCTGCAGTCGCAGGAAAAATATGCAGTGGCACTGGCGGCAGGTAAATGGAAACAGGAAATTGTTCCCGTTGAAATTACAGAGAACCGCGAGCCAACAGTGGTATCCCAGGATGAACCACCCAGGCAAACCTCCCTGGAAAAGCTGGCAGGACTGAAGCCGGCTTTTAAAAAAGAGGGCTCTGTAACAGCGGGCAATTCTTCCGGTATCAATGATGGTGCTGCGGCATTATTGCTGGCAAGTGAAGAGGCGGTAAAACTGTTTGGTCTGCAGCCGCTGGCACGGGTAGTGAGCATGGGTATTGCCGGAGTAGACCCCTCCATTATGGGTATAGGGCCTGTGCCTGCTTCGCAGAAAGCATTACAACGTGCGGGGCTTGCTGTGAACCAGCTTGATCTGGTTGAATTAAATGAGGCCTTTGCATCGCAGAGCCTTGCCTGTATACAAGACCTGGGGCTGAACAGGGAAGCCGTAAATGTGAATGGCGGCGCAATTGCCATCGGCCATCCGCTGGGCTGCAGCGGCGCACGTATTTCGGCTACATTGCTGCACGAACTGAAAAGGCGTGGTGGCCGCTACGGACTGGCCACTATGTGCGTGGGTGTTGGCCAGGGTGCCGCGATAATATATGAATCTTTGTAATGTTATAGAGTACGCTCTGCTAAAAATGGATTTTGTATGACACATGAAGCCTATGAGGGCGATTTGCTGAAAACACAGCAGTTGTTTACACTTTTTGATGTTGCTGCAGAACAGCGCGATGAGGCCTGGCGGCAGCAAGTGCTGGCTAACCTGGATAAAGCAAGCTTCCGCAGTGGGCATCCGCAGGTGATACATGGGCCCGATGAGTTCCCTTATTTTGTTCTGCAATTGCCCGAGCCGGGCAAACCCTTTCAGTGCTATGTTATTGAACACATGAAAACTGATTTTTTACTGGAGTATGGCCTGGGCGTAGTGATCCACCCGGAAAAACAGCAGCCCGACTGGGTGCTTTCTTATGGGGATATTGTCAATTACCATCTCAACGGTGAGTTTTATACGCCACCTGCTGCACACCAGCTGATGGCGGAAGAAGTGATTGAGCAGGAAGAAAAAGTATTAACCGCGCAGCCTGCTGAAAATTACCTGCCTGCCGCTACCAGGAAGGTGATGCGCGATTACCTGGCTTCAGAAAATATTCCCGACCCGAAAATATTTCTCATGCTGCGGCATTTAGAAGACGGCACTGTTGTACAGGAACTGGTATTTAATATGGCAAGAAACCTGTTTGCTTCAGGCAGTGAGCATCACCGGTTAATGCAGCGGCTTGGCTGGTTTTTACCACGTCACTACAGCATTCTTTCTTTTGACAAAAATGACCGGTACGAAAACATTTTTATGCCCCTGTAAAACGCGCAGCTGCCACCGGCTTATTTGTAATAAATTTCATCCAGGTAATAAAACCCATCCGGTTTTTTCCAGTACCAGAATTTGCCCCTGTAACGGTAGTACTGGCCCTTCAGTGTTTTAGTAGACAAGGTGTCGGGAACATACAAAGCCAGTGGCAACAAAGTTTTATGCCTTGCCAGCAAATTGTTTCTTTGCTCGGCAGAAAGCGGTGTACTGGCAGGCAACTGCTGTGTATTGGCTGTAACATAGGGCGGAACTGTACCCGGCGAAACAGCCAGCCTGCCGCCTTTGTCGAGTATCACCAGTATTTTTTCATTGGTAACCGGTGCGGTATTCGTGTTACCAGGAGGAGGTGTTACCGGTGTTGTGGGCGCAGTGGTACTGCTGCTCTTGTTACCGGAGTTGCCGGGATATACGATGGTGGCATTGACATTTTTAGGCGGCACGGTCTTCCGGCTGCAGGAAGCCAATAAGGTGAACAGAACAAGTCCAAAAACAACGTATCTTCTTGTCATGGTAGGTATATAAACGCGGGAAACAATCCAAATTACTTGCCAAAAAACAGGATTAAAAATGATAATCCAATAATTGCTCCTGGCTGATGGTTGTTTGTTCGCCTTTGTTTAAATCCTTGATGGTGCAGGTTTGGTTTTCCAGTTCCTGGCTTCCGATGATCACCACGAAGGGAATGCCTTTTTTCTCTGCGTATTTAAACTGTTTGTCAAATTTAGATGGCTCATGAAACAGCTCACACCGAACGGAGCGGGAACGTAACTGCTGCATCAGTTCAAAAGCTTTTTTGCTTTCCGCAGGGCCCTGGTTAAAAAACAATACCTGTGTACCGGTTTGTACTTCCTGGGGAAACAGGTTCAGTTCTTCCATCACATCATAGATCCTGTCTACACCAAAGCTGATACCCACGCCGGGCAGGTTGGGAACACCGAATAAGCCGGTGAGATCATCGTAGCGGCCACCGCCGCCAATGCTGCCCATTTGCACATCCAGCGCTTTGATTTCGAAAATGGTACCTGTATAATAATTCAGCCCCCTGGCCAGTGTAAAGTCGAGTACAATGGCTGCAGAGCCGCCAATACTGCCGGTTGCAAAATAGTCAACAATAAAGCGAAGCTCTTCCAGGCCTTTTTTGCCTGTTTCATTGTTTGCAAGCAAGCTGCTTATCTGTGCAAGCTTTTCTTCATTGCTGCCGTTTACAGCGAGGTATTCTTCTATTTTGTCGATCTGTTGTTCCTGTAAACCGCGCTGGGCAAGCTCTTCCTTTACCTTGGCCAACCCTATTTTATCCAGTTTATCAATAGCCACCGTGATATCAGTGAGCTTGTCGGCGCCACCGCATATCTCTGCCAGCGCGGCCAGTATCTTGCGGTTGTTGAGCCGTATTTCAACAGGTATGTTCAGCCTGGTGAATGCGGTGCTGTAAATGCTGGTAAGTTCAACCTCGTTCAGCAGGGAATAGCTGCCTACCACATCGGCATCGCACTGGTAAAATTCGCGGTACCTGCCGCGTTGCGGGCGATCGGCGCGCCAAACCGGTTGTATCTGGTAGCGTTTAAACGGAAAACTGAGCTGCCCGTGGTTCATGGCCACATAGCGGGCAAAAGGGATGGTGAGGTCATAACGAAGCGCACGCTCAGTAATACCCTTGGTATTTTTGCCTTCCAGTACTTTTTCAAAATCGGCTCTGATCTGTGTTTGTTTTTCCGGGTTATCCAGGCCGTTATTGAGTATTTTGAAGATCAGTTTATCGCCTTCTTCACCGTATTTGCCCATCAATGTATCCAGGTTTTCCATTGCCGGTGTTTCCAGCGGCTGAAAGCCGAATACCTCAAATACAGAGCGGATGGTATTAAAAATATAATTGCGCTTTCTTACAACAGCTGCGCTGAAATCGCGGGTGCCTTGCGGTAAACTCGGTTTGCTCATGATAATAAATAAATTACTCGGGTGCAGTAGGCACCTGTTATATTTTTAGTTGAATGATCAATGAATAGTATTTGCTGCCGGGGCATATTTTTTAATGATGGCATCGCAGGCTTCGCTCAGCATACGGTACACTTCGTGGTAGCCTTCTTCTGTCCCATACCAGGGATCGGGAACGCTGCGGTTGGCGCCAGGCTCAATCTCGTTCAGTATCAGCTCGGTTTTACCTGCATCCCAGTTTTGTTTAGACAACCGTTTTACATCCTGGTAGTTTTCGGCATCCATCACATATATGCGATCGAAATTGACCAAGTCTTCACTGCTGAACTGCCGGGCCTTCTGCCCGCTGATATTCACCCCGTTCATCCGGGCAACTTTTTGTGATAACTGGTGAGGGGCTTCTCCTGTATGATAGCCGGCCGTACCTGCGCTGTCTACCATCCAGTTGAGACCGGCCTTTTTCACCTTATCTTCCAGTATGCCCTGTGCCAGCGGGCTCCGGCAAATATTACCCAGGCAAACCATTAAAATTTTCATCCTTTCCTGTTTGTGTTTCAATTGCCACCGGTGCAGGTGAGCACCGGTGCGCCTTTGGTAAAGCGGCTCTCCGGTTTTTATACAATCCCGCAAAGATAAAAGATAATCGGCCGGTTGCATCGCCGGGCAAATAAACCCATGGCAGGCCCGGGGTTATTTAGTGGAAACTGCTAATATATTAAGCCATGAAATTGACACGTTGTTAAAGAACAACCGGTCATTATGGAATAAAAAACGCCCTGCATCTTACTATTGATCATGGTGATAAAAAGCAGGCTCATTTTGCATGAAAAATAATTTTAATTGATGCCGGATTAAGATTTGGTCTTATTTTTAAGGCCGGCGCAGATTATTTTATTGGAATTGGAAAATGATTTTTGCCTATATTGCCCATCTTCCAATTTCAATTTTTTGTTAAATGGACCAGGATTTAAAAGAGAAGCAGCGAAAAAGTTATACTTTGATGCGCACCACTTATGACATAGCGATGGCTGTTTTGATATTGGGAATGGCAGTGGTGATGTTCTGGGGCGATAAGATGCGGATAATACAGATAGCCGCGCTGGATCCATTGATCCGTTATATGTTTGGTGGCTTATGCCTGCTGTATGGTGGGTTCAGATTGTATAGAGGAATAAAGCAGCAGTATTAATTGTTATGAGGAAGCAAGGAACGATCAGTTTGTATATATGGATGCTGGTATTACAGGGGATCATTTTGTGTGCCTGTAACAATAAACCCGCAAAAGTGTATGATACACCCCGGAGCGGCACTATCAATATTAGTGTGGATGAAAGTTTCAAACCGGTTATCACACAACAGATCAAAGTGTATCAGTCTTCTTTTCCCGATGCAAACATCGTAGCCTCCTATAAGTCTGAAGCCGATTGTTTCAGAGATCTCCAGCAAGACAGTACGCGGATGATCATTGTGGCAAGAGGATTAACCAAGCAGGAATCTGCTTATTATGAAGGCAAACTGTCTTTCAGACCCGGATTCGATATCCTTGCTTTTGATGCAGTATGTGTTATTGTAAATACGCAGGCCAAAGACAGTGTGTTTACCATTGCACAATTAAAAAACCTGCTCACCGATAGCACAGCTTCCGGTACGCAGGTGGTGGTAGATGGTAACAATGCCACCAGCACTGTTCGCTACCTGATGGATTCAGTATTGCATGGCGCACCATTCTCGAAACATGTGATGGCGGCAAAAGGCAGTAAAGCAGTACTGGACTATGTTTCAGCCAATAAAAACGCTATCGGCTTTGTAGGATCAAGCTGGGTTGGAAATGCAGAAGATCCGGAGCAGGTGGCCTATATGGATAAAATTAAACCGGCCCTGATAGAATGTAAAACTTGTGAAAAAGGTACATTCGCAAAACCCTCACAGGCAACCCTGTCGGCCGGTCAATATCCTTTGGTACGGCCTTTGTATTATATACTCAAGGAAAATTCAACTGGCCTTGGAACCGGCTTTATGAATTTCATGAGTCTGGAACGAGGCCAGTTAATATTTAGAAGAGCATACCTGGTGCCGGCCAAAATGTACTTTGGTGTACGAAAAGTATTAAACAACTAAAAAACACAAATAAACGGGTAAGCAATACCTAACCGATTAAATCAACTGTATAAACTGTAAACTGAAGATCATGAAGAAAACAGCTTTAACATTGTTGGCCTTAGCATTTACCTCTGCGGTTGTATTTGCGCAGTCTGTTGATGATGGCATCAAGTTTCTTTACTACGAGAAGTACAAAAGCGCAAAAGATGCTTTACAGAAGGTGGTAAATGATAAGCCTAAAGATGCTTATGCTATTTACTGGCTGGGACAAGTCTACCTGCAACAGAACGACACCAAAAGTGCACAGGACCTTTTTCAGAAAGCATTGAATGAGGGTGTAAATGATCCCTGGATATGGGTTGGGATGGGCCAGGTAGGATTGGCAACAGGAGGCGATATAAATGCTGCCAAACAAAAATTTGAACAGGCCATTACTTCCACCACACAGTCTAAAGGAAAAAATAAAGGTAATCCCGATCCTGCTATCCTCGATGCGATCGGCCGCGCCAATGCAGCAGGCAGCAGCAAACAGGGCGACCCTAATTATGGTATCGAAAAACTGAAAAAAGCAGCTGAGCTGGATACCAAGAACCCTGATATCTTTATCAATATGGGTATCTGCTACCTGAAATTAGGCGGTGAAAGAGGTGGTGATGCAGTAGAAGCTTTTCGTGAAGCCACTGTACGTGATCCCAAATATGCCTCTGCATTTTTCCATATCGGCCGTATCTACCAAAGCCAAAACAACCTGGAAGCCATGAATAAATGGTATGGTGATGCAATCGTTGCCGATCCCGCATATGCACCGGTTTATTATTGGTATTTTGAATATTACAAAGACAAAGACATCAATGCTGCAAAAGAATACCTGGATAAATATGTAGCAAATGCCGATAAAGATTGTGCTACTGATTACTTTGTAGCCGATTACCTGTTCCGCGCCGGTAAATACCAGGAATCTATCAACAAAGGCAAGGAAATGGAAAACGGTGCTTGTAAAGATTACAAACGTATTGCTATGTTGTATGCTTACAACTACAGCCGTTTGGGTGATACAGCACAGGCAAAAACCAATTTCGAAAAATATTTATCTACAGAAGATTCTTCCAAGATTCAGCTGGATGATTATAGAACAGCAGGGTTCTTCCTGAAACATGTTGCCGGTAGTGAAAACCATGCGGTAACTTACCTGCAGAAAGCATTGGCTATGGATACTGTAAAAGCCAACCAGATGATTTATTATGATAGCATTGCCAGCGCTTACAAAGCAGCCAATAACCCGCAGGAAAGGTTTAACTGGTTACAGAAAAGCTATGCTATAAACCCCAAACCTTCCAATGCAGATATCTTTAACCTGGGTTCTGCGGCACTGGAGATAAAAAATTACCCCGTTGCCGACAGCATGTTTGCACTGTACAAACAAAAATACCCTGACCAAGCTTATGGTTATTCCCTTGCTGTAAAATCAGCCCAGGCGCAGGATTCTACAGGTGCCAAAGCAGTAGGCCCGATCAATGATTATATCGGCTTCCTGATGAAAGACACTACGAAGAATGCAAAGATCATTGGTTACTATCACGCTATCCAGGGCGGTTACTATGCCAATACTGCCAAGAACATCGACAGTTCTATTGTTGAGTTCCAGCAGGCCGTTCAGTACGATCCCCAGAACAGCCAGTATACTTCTATCCTGACCCAGCTGCAGAAAGCAAAGAACCAGCGCGATAACCCGCCTGCCAAAAAATCTTCTGAAGGCAACAGCGGTACTTCGGGAAGAGGGTCAAGAACTGGTGGTAAATCGGGCAAATAGTTTTTCTTCTTTTTTATAACGATCTGAAAAAACTCTCCAAAATAAATTGGGGAGTTTTTTCTTTTAACGCCAGCCCCTATTTTTGTAATCAAATCACATAGTCATGTATCTCTCCGGTATATTGTTAAATGCAAACCAGGGCAATGAAGCCACCAATTATTTTCCAATAGGTATTCAGCTGATTTTTGCCATTGGTTTTGTGGTTACCATGATGATAGTGACCCATTTGCTAGGCCCCAGGCGGCGTACTGCCGACAAGCTGGAAGGTTTTGCGAGTGGTATTGCCACCCATGGCAATGCCCGTCAGCCTGTTGCAATTAAATACTTCCTGGTGGCTATCCTGTTTGTGCTGTTCGATGTGGAAGTGATCTTCTTTTATCCCTATGCGGTTAATTTTAAAGCACTCGGCTGGCATGGATTCTGGGCCGTGCTGATGTTTGTGGGATTCTTCCTGGTTGGCTTCACTTATATTATCAAAAGGGGCGCTTTGCAGTGGGAAGATTAAGTATTGCAGAACCTACTCAAAATAACAGGAGCAGGGCACTGGCCCTGCTTTTTTATTATAGTTAAACAGCCGGCGTGAAAATTTTATCAATTTTTCAAAATGTTTTGAAAGTTCTTAAAACATTCGTGTCGAAATTGGTACTTGTGTCATATTTTTGTCTGCCTTTATGCAAAGGCATATTAATTTAACGGTTCAGAAAAACATCCTTGTCCGACAGATGTTTTAATAGAAAATGTGATAGTTATGCCCCGTCCTGTCCGATTTAATATTCATCCTAAACAAGCCGATATTCACGATAATATCGCCATCTCCGATATGCCTGAGGGCCTTCAGGGAGAAGGTTATTTTGCCACTTCACTGGAAAAAGTAATTGGCCTGGCGCGTAAAAATTCCATCTGGCCGTTGCCTTTTGCCACATCCTGTTGCGGTATCGAATTTATGGCCACCATGGGTGCGCACTACGATCTTGCCCGTTTTGGTTCTGAGCGTATGGGTTTCACACCGCGTCAGTGCGACCTGCTGATGGTGATGGGTACCATTGCAAAAAAAATGGCGCCGGTACTGCGGCAGGTGTACCTGCAGATGGCTGAACCCCGCTGGGTACTGGCAGTAGGTGCCTGTGCTTCATCAGGAGGTATTTTTGACACTTATTCTGTACTGCAGGGCATTGACCAGGTTATTCCTGTGGATGTATATGTACCAGGTTGCCCGCCCAGGCCGGAAGCGATACTGGATGGGGTGATCAAAATACAGGAACTGGTACACAATGAAAGCCTGCGCCGCAGAAACAGCGAGCACTACAAAAAACTACTGGGTAGCTACGGAATTGAATAATATGTTTTTTCTTTCTGCAAAAAGAAAAGCATCTGAATAGAGTTATTTGAATTCAATCATCAAAATACTTTATCCTCCCGCCCGGCGGGGGATATGGAGGGGTTATGGCTTTAACGAACGATTATATACAGCAAAGGCTACAGGAAAAATTCGGAGAGGTGATTTCCCATGTGGAAACACCATACGGCATGCTCACATTTGAAGTACCCGCATCCTATAACCTGAAAGTAATGCAGTTTTTACATGACGACCCCGAACTGCGTTTCCGGTTCCTGACCGACTTGTGTGCGGTACATTACCCCGATCAACCCGGTAGAGAACTGGCTGTTGTATACCATTTACATAACCTGGTAGATAATGTGCGCCTGCGGTTCAAAGTGTTTGTAGATATCAACCAGCCTGATGTGTTCACTGCTACCAGCCTTTACCAGAGCGCCAACTGGATGGAGCGCGAAACCTACGATTTCTTCGGTGTACATTTTGTTGGCCATCCTAACCTGAAACGTATTTTGAATGTGGAAGAAATGGATTATTTCCCACTGCGTAAAGAATACCCGCTGGAAGACCAAAGCAGGATAGATAAAGATGATGCCATGTTTGGCCGCGGGGGATTGATACAGTAAGCTTTGCCGGTACATTACCGGCAGTTGGTTTTTCAAATTTTCAAATGGGTTAATTGTCAAATTACCATGCAAGAGCATCAACATAATATCAAATTACCCGAAGGTTCTATCGAGAAACAAAGTACCACGCTGAACCTGGGGCCTACTCATCCTGCCACACATGGTGTGTTTCAGAACATATTGGAAGTAGACGGCGAACGCGTATTGTCTGCCGAATCTACTGTGGGGTATATCCACCGTGCTTTTGAAAAACTGGCCGAAAGAAGGCCATTGTACCAGATCACCCCGCTTACCGACAGGTTGAACTACTGCTCCAGCCCCATCAACAATATGGGCTGGCATATGACCTGCGAAAAGCTGCTGGGCATCACTACCCCCAAACGCGTGGATTATTTGCGGGTGATTATTATGGAGCTGGCCCGCATAGCAGATCATGTTATCTGTAATTCTGTTATCGGTGTGGATACAGGCGCTTTGTCTGTATTTCTCTATGTAATGCAGTACAGGGAACTGATCTATGAAATTTATGAAGAGATCTGTGGCTCACGCCTCACCACCAATATAGGCAGGATAGGCGGTTTTGAAAGAAATTTCAACGCCGTTGCCTGGGAAAAGCTGGAACGCTTTTTAAATGAATTTCCCAAAACGCTTACCGAGTTCGAAAACCTGCTCAAACGCAACAGGATATTTGTTGACCGTACAGTAGGCGCTGGTCCTATTGCTGCCGAAAGAGCCCTGAACTACGGGTTCACCGGCCCTAACCTGCGGGCCGCCGGTGTGGATTACGATGTACGCGTACACAGCCCTTATTGCAGCTACCAGGATTTTGAATTCAATATTCCTGTTGGTTCAACCGGCGATGTATACGACCGCTGGCTGGTACGCAATGAAGAGATGTGGGAATCGCTCAAAATCATCCGCCAGGCATACGAAAAAATACAGGAGTTTAAAGGGGAGGAGGCCGAAGTGTATCATGCCAATGTGCCTGAATATTATCTTCCCAAGAAAGAAGATGTATACACTAAAATGGAAGCACTGATCTGGCATTTCAAAATTATTATGGGTGAAACAGCCATCCCCGCCGGTGAGGTTTACCATTCAGTGGAAGGGGCCAATGGTGAGCTGGGTTTTTATATGATCAGCGATGGCGGCCGTTCGCCTTACCGCCTGCATTTCAGAAGGCCCTGCTTTATTTATTACCAGGCCTATCCTGAGCTGGTGAAAGATTCAATGCTGGCCGATGCAGTGGTAGTGCTGAGCAGCCTGAACCTGATTGCAGGAGAGATGGATGCCTAAAATGTAATGACCAGGAAAACCTGGAAATGAATAAACCCGTTTCCCGGTTTTCAGCAAGCAATAAAGGATTTGAATGAGACCATTGAAAATTTGAAACTGCAAGGCATTGTTCAGGTTTTCAGATCTCCAAATTTTCAAATTAATTATGATTCAATTTTCAAACGATCAACTGGCTAAGGTTAACGAGATCATTGCCCGTTACCCCGAGGGAAGGCAGAAAAGTGCATTACTGCCGGTATTGCACCTGGCGCAGCAAACATTTGGCGGCTGGCTCGATGTGCCTGTGATGGATTATGTGGCAAGCCTGTTGAAGCTGGAGCCCATTGAAGTATATGAGGTGGCCACTTTCTACAGCATGTATAATACACGTCCTGTAGGTAAGTACATGTTCGAAGTTTGTCAAACAGGCCCCTGCATGCTGCGCGGAAGCGATGATATTATTGCCTATATACAGGAAAAACTGGGCATTAAACCCGGTGAAACCACTGCAGACGGGTTGTTTACGCTAAAAACAGTGGAATGCCTGGGTGCCTGCGGTTATGCACCAATGATGCAGCTGGGCAAACATTTCAGGGAACATTTGACAAAGGAAAAAGTAGACCAGATCATTGAAGAGTGCAGGAATAATGCTGCTGCCAATAATTAACCGGCAGCCATTACCAACAAGCGGATCATTGAATTAACATAAACCATTAAATCCCCTGGTAAGGGGCTAGCATATGGGCGTTAAAAAATTATTACTGGAAAAAGCGCATGTGGAGGGTATCAGAAGCTTTGATGTGTATCGCCGGGAAGGCGGTTACCGCAGTGTGGAGAAAGCCCTGAAGGACATGAATCCCGATTCCATCGTGGAAGAGGTGAAAAAAAGTGGTTTGCGCGGTCGTGGTGGTGCCGGTTTTCCCACCGGTATGAAATGGAGTTTTATTGCCAAACCCGAAGGCATCCCCCGTCACCTGGTATGTAATGCCGATGAAAGCGAGCCGGGTACTTTTAAAGACAGGTACCTGATGGAATTTATTCCGCACCTGCTGATCGAAGGCCTGATCGTATCTTCCTTTGCACTGGGCTCTAATGCCACTTATATCTATATCCGCGGCGAATACGCCTGGATACCCGATATCCTGGAGCAGGCTATTGAAGAAGCCAAAGCCAATGGATTCCTTGGGAAAAATATCCTGGGCACAGGCTTCGACCTGGAAATATATGTTCACCGCGGTGCAGGCGCGTATATCTGTGGTGAGGAAACCGCTTTGATAGAAAGCCTGGAAGGTAAACGCGGTAACCCCCGCATCAAACCACCTTTCCCTGCGGTTAAAGGTGCATGGGACAGGCCGACTGTGGTGAACAACGTTGAAACGCTGGCCGCAATAGTGCCTATCATCAACATGGGCGGTGAAGAATATGCAAAAATTGGTGTGGGTAAATCCACGGGTACCAAGCTGATCTCTGCCTGCGGCAATATCAACAAACCGGGTGTGTACGAGATTGACATGACCATCTCTGTTGAAGAATTTATTTATTCTGATGAATACTGCGGTGGCATTCCCAACGGAAAAAGACTTAAGGCCTGTATCCCGGGTGGATCTTCCGTACCTATTTTGCCGGCCAATCTTTTACTGAAAACGGCAAAAGGCGAAACCCGTTACATGAATTATGAAAGCCTGAGTGATGGCGGTTTTGCCACAGGCAGTATGATGGGAAGCGGCGGGTTTATTGTGCTGGATGAAGACCAGAGCGTGGTGCGTCATACCTATACATTGGCCCGTTTTTACCGTCATGAAAGCTGCGGGCAATGTAGTCCCTGCCGGGAAGGAACAGGCTGGATGGAAAAGATACTGAAAAGGATGCTGGAAGGAAAAGGCAAAATGAGCGATATCGATTTGCTCTGGGATATACAGCGCAAAATAGAAGGCAATACCATTTGCCCGCTGGGCGATGCAGCTGCCTGGCCGGTAGCTGCGGCGATCCGTCATTTCAGGGATGAGTTTGAATGGTATGTGCTGAACCCCGAAGAGTGCCTTACCCGCAATTACGGGCTGGCTCATTACGCCGATCCCCGTGAAGTGGTGACAGCATAATAGTAAACAACTTAAAAAATTTACGCCTGGCGGCTTTTGCGTCTTCGCGTGAAATTTCATCATATGGCAGAGCAACAATTGTTTAAAGTAACCATCGATAACATCACCGTTGAGGTGGCGCCGGGAACCAGTATCCTGGAAGCCGCCCGTAAAATAGGCGGGGAGGTGGCACCACCAGCCATGTGCTTTTATAGCAAGCTGAAAGGCAGTGGCGGTAAATGCCGTACCTGCCTGGTGGAAGTGAGCAAGGGTTCTGAAAAAGATCCACGTCCTATGCCCAAGCTGGTGGCCAGCTGTCGCACCACAGTAATGGATGGTATGGAAGTAAAGAATATTACCAGCGAACGGGTGCAGGATGCCCGCGCAGGTGTAGTGGAATTGCTGCTGATCAATCACCCGCTCGACTGCCCTATCTGCGACCAGGCCGGTGAATGTCACCTGCAGGACCTGAGCTATGAACATGGTAAAGCCGGTACCCGTTACGAGTTCCAGCGCCGTACATTTCATAAGCACGACCTGGGGCCTTTTATCCAACTGCACATGACCCGTTGTATTTTGTGTTACCGCTGTGTATTTACTGCCGACCAGCTTACAAACAAGCGTGTGCACGGTGTGTTGGACAGGGGCGATCATGCAGAGATCGCTACTTATATCGAAAAATCACTGGATAATGATTTTATCGGCAACGTAATTGATGTATGCCCGGTAGGCGCACTCACAGATAAAACTTTCCGTTTTAAAAACAGGGTATGGTTCCTCAAACCGGTAAATGCACACCGTAACTGTACCAAATGCTGCGGTAAGGTTACACTGTGGTACCGCGGTGATGAGGTGTTCCGTGTAACGGCAAGAAAAGACCAGTGGGGTGAAGTGGAAAGCCTGGAAAATGGTGAAACCGCCTGGATATGCAATGATTGCCGTTTTGAGAAGAAAAATACGGCCGATTGGGAGATCGAAGGCCCTACAGTGATCAGCCGTCATTCTGTGATATCGCAGGGGCATTATATAGGACTGAAGAAACCCGAAGAAACCATAGAGAAAGTATTGGATGGACGCAAACCCAGGCTGCTGATGGATATTCACAGTGTAAGCCAGGTGAACCGGCCGGATATCGATCTAAGCCTGATTGAAGGGCCGGCACATTCTGATGATTTTGACAAGAAAGCTGGCAATACAGGCAAAGGAATTCAGTAAATCTTATTTTTTAATATAAAAGTCCCGCGGGGGATTTGAGGTATGACATTACTTGCTTTTGACTGGGCATTTGTAATAGAAAAACTGGTGTTGATCGCTGTTATCATCACTGCCTCGCTGGTAATCGCGATGTACGCTACCTATGCAGAGCGTAAAGTAGCTGCGGTAATGCAGGATCGCCGGGGTCCTAACCGTGCAGGCCCTTTTGGTCTTTTACAGCCGTTGGCAGATGGTATCAAACTTTTTTTCAAAGAAGAGATCATTCCCAACAACTCTAATAAAATGCTGTTTGTGCTGGGCCCCTGCCTGGCTATGTTAACAGCAATGATGACCTGTGCCGTTGTTCCCTGGAGCAGTCACCTGGAACTGTTTGGCAGAACAATAGATCTGCAGATCGCTGATATCAACATTGGTATCCTGTATGTTTTTGGAGTGGTAAGTATGGGTGTATACGGTATCATGATTGGTGGCTGGGCCAGTAATAATAAATTTTCCCTGCTGGCGGCACTCAGGGGTGCTTCGCAGGTGATCAGTTACGAACTGGCCATGGGCATTGCCCTTATTGCGTTGCTGATGATGACCGGCTCATTGAGCCTGAAAACAATAGTAGAGCAACAGGTAAGTGGTCATTGGTGGAATATTGTTTACCAGCCACTGGGCTTCCTGATATTCTTTGTTTGTGCGCTGGCCGAATGTAACCGTGCACCCTTCGATCTGCCTGAAGCAGAAAGCGAATTGAACATGGGGTACCACCAGGAATATTCTTCCATGAAACTGGGCTTTTACCTGTTTGCAGAGTATATCAATATGTTTATCAGCAGTGCTATTATGGCCACCCTGTATTTTGGCGGTTACGATGTGCCTTTCCTGAATGAATCGGCACTATCGCCCAATACTGCAGCAGTTGTAGGTATCATTGCATTGTTGGTAAAAGTGTTCATCTTCATATTCGTGTTCATGTGGATACGGTGGACACTGCCCCGTTTCCGTTACGATCAGCTGATGAACCTGGGCTGGAAGGCTTTAATACCGCTGGCGCTGCTAAATATGCTGGCCACTGCAGTCGTACTGCTGTCCAGTCATTAATAAAGTAGTTATACTGGCTTCAACGATAGAAGAAGCACGAACAGAGATAAAATTGGATACAACAAACGATAAAAATACTTTTGCGAACCTTAATAAGGTATACGCCTGAAGCGAAAAGCATACTAAGATGGAAGCATTAACGCAAAGATCGAAAAATGTTGACCGCAGGCCTTTGTCTGTAATGGACAAACTGTACCTGCCAGCCATTGCCAAAGGAATGGCCATCACATTTGGTCATATGTTCAAGAAAAAGCCCACCATCAACTATCCCGAACAAACAAGGCCTTTCAGCCCTGTATTTCGCGGACTGCATGTGCTGAACCGTGATGAGGAGGGCCGTGAACGCTGCACTGCCTGCGGTTTGTGTGCTGTGGCCTGCCCCGCAGAAGCCATTACCATGGAAGCAGCAGAACGTAAACCGGGTGAGGAAAACCTGTACCGGGAAGAAAAATATGCCGCACGCTATGAAATCAATATGCTGCGCTGCATATTCTGCGGTTTATGTGAAGAAGCCTGCCCCAAAGATGCCATCTACCTGAGCGAAACCTTCGCGCCTTCCAACTATGCGCGTAAAGGCTTTATATATGGCAAAGACGATTTACTGATACCCGATCCAAAAACACAGCCGGGCGATCTGGCAAAAGCAAAAGGATTGGCATAGCATAATACGTAAAGATTAGACACTGCTTAAACAATGGGTATAACAACAATATTATTCTGGTTTTTAAGTGCGCTGGCACTCGTTAGCGCTATCATGGTGCTGGCAAGTAAAAACCCGGTGCACAGCGTTCTATGGCTGATCGCCGTATTCTTTGCCATTTCTGGCCATTATATATTACTCAATGCCCAGTTCCTGGCTATTGTAAACCTGATTGTGTATGCGGGAGCCATCATGGTATTGTTCCTGTTCGTGATCATGTTGATGAACCTGAATGCAGAAACTGAGCCGCAGAAAAATGTATGGATGAAGCTGGCCGGTATTATTTCCGGGGGCAGCCTTTTCCTGATCATGATTTCTGTAGTACGTTCTTCTGCCGATATGGTGAACAGGACCGCCCAGCTGAAAGAAGGCAACATCGGTTTGATCAATGTGCTGGGTAAAGTATTGTTCAATGAATATGTGGTGCCCTTTGAAATAAGCAGCGTATTGTTCCTGAGTGCAATGGTAGGGGCTGTGGTGATTGGTAAAAAGGATTAACCGTTCAATTGAACGGCGAAGGTTTTGGAATCTCGATTGTAAAAGATAAAAATAATCCCGCAGGGGAGCTGGAACTCAATATGCCAATTCAATACTATATCGCATTATCTGCCTGTTTATTCTGTATAGGAATTGTAGGCGTGCTGGTACGCCGTAATGCCATCATTATTTTTATGTGCGTTGAGCTGATGCTGAATGCCGTGAATTTACTGCTGGTGGCTTTTTCCAAAATGTATCATGGGGTGGCTTATGCAAGCGATAAGGCCAGTACCACGGGTATTGACGGGCAGTTATTTGTATTTTTTATTATGGTAGTGGCTGCTGCTGAAGTGAGTGTGGGCCTGGCGGTAATAGTGATGATGTACAGGAATGTACACTCGGTAGACATTAACTTTTTGAACCGGTTAAAAAATTAAACGATCCGCAGCGTTCACCAACAAAGCAGGTCATTATAAAAAATTTAAAAACCCTCTGGGTATCGGGGCATGAACAATTTAGTTTACTTAGTACCATTTTTCCCTTTGCTGGGCTTTTTACTCAATGGGCTTTTCAGGAAATCGCTGAATAAACCGCTTATTGGTATCATCGGCAGCGGCGCTGTACTGGCGTCTTTCGTGGTGAGCCTGGTATTGTTTTTCCAGGTTAAGTCCGGCGGGGCATTGCCTGTTGAACCATTGTTTTCTTTTATCGATGTAGCATCGTTCAAAGTGGCTTTTGCATTCCAGGTAGACCAGCTTTCTGCCCTGTTTTTACTTATTATCACCGGTGTTGGTTTTCTCATACATCTTTATTCCACGGCCTATATGCATGAAGAAACGACAGAGCATTTCGGCCGTTACTTCGCCTATCTCAACCTGTTCGTTTTTTCCATGCTGCTGCTGGTGCTGGGCGCCAACTATGTAATTATGTTCATCGGCTGGGAAGGTGTGGGATTGTGTTCTTACCTGCTGATCGGCTTCTGGTTCAAAAACAATGATTACAACTATGCTGCGAAAAAAGCATTTGTGATGAACCGTATTGGTGACCTCGGCTTTTTACTGGCGCTGTTCTGGCTGCTGGCCAAAACAGGTACGGTAGATTATCATGAAGTATTTGCCCAAACAAGCAAATTATCTTCTGCCGATATAACCGGTATCACCATGCTGCTGTTTGTGGGTGCCATGGGTAAAAGTGCACAGATACCTTTATATACATGGTTGCCCGATGCAATGGCCGGTCCTACACCGGTATCTGCCCTCATCCATGCCGCAACAATGGTAACTGCAGGTATTTACATGATCGCCAGGAGCAATGTGTTGTACTCTGCCAGCGAGGTTACACAGCATGTTGTAGCGATTATCGGGTTGGCTACAGCCCTGTTCGCCGCCACTATTGCACTTAAACAAAACGACATCAAAAAAGTGCTGGCCTATTCAACAGTAAGCCAGCTGGGTTATATGTTCCTGGGCCTGGGTGTGGGCGCTTATACCGGTGCCGTGTTCCATGTGATGACACATGCTTTCTTTAAAGCCCTGTTATTCCTGGGTGCGGGCTCTGTGATACATGCCATGCACCATGAGCAGGATATCCGTAAAATGGGTGGATTGAAAAAATACCTGCCCACTACACACTGGACATTCCTGGTTGGCTGTATTGCCATTTCGGGTATACCGCCTTTCAGCGGGTTCTTCTCCAAAGATGAAATTCTTGCCGCCGCTTATGCCAAGAACCCGGTTTACTGGGGCCTGGGTGTTGCAGGCGCAGCGATGACAGCTTTTTATATGTTCCGCCTGTATGCCACTACATTCCTCGGTAATTTCAGGGGAACACATGAACAGGAGCATCATTTGCACGAAAGCCCCGCCGCCATGACCTGGCCGCTGATCATCCTGGCTGTACTGAGTGTAATAGGTGGTTTTGTTGGGGTGCCTGAAGTACTGGGCGGGCACCATGAGCTGCATACCTTCCTGTCGCAGGTGCTCAGCTCCGAAACACAGCATGAAGCCTCACACAGCACTGAGTATATGCTGATGGGCGTTTCTGTAGCGATTGCTGCTATTGCCATCGCCATTGCTATCAGCAAATACCGCAAAAAGCCCGATCTCGAAGAAGCTACCGGTTTGGGAAAGGTGCTCGAAAACAAATGGTATGTAGATGAATTATACAATGCCGTTATTGTAAATCCTTTATTGAAACTGGCAGGCTTCCTAAAGAATGTAGTAGAGAAGTCCGGTATCGATGGTATTGTGAACGGTGTAGGCCGGTTTGTACTCTATTCTTCCAGGCAACTGCGCCAGCTGCAGAGCGGGCAGGTAGGCAACTATATTTTGTTCATGGTACTGTCTATCGTAGTGCTGTTCCTGGTATTCTGGAATGAGACCATCATTGCTGAGTTCTTACAGAAAATATTTTAAAGGCTGAAGGAAAACAACTGATATGATCCCTGTCTTACTGATATTGATACCCATTGTAGCCGGACTGATCTCTTTTTTCATTTCCGGAGAAAAAGCGGCCAAAGGCTGGTCAATACTGGCGTCTATCATTACCCTGGTAGTGGCCGTGGCCGGTATATCATCGCACAGAGCGAGTGAGCTGAATGCCGATGCCAGCTGGTTACCCGCATTGGGCAGCCGCTTCACGCTTTCATTGGATGGCATGGCCAAAATGCTGACATTACTCACTGCGGTATCTTATCCGCTGGTGTTTGGCGCCACTTACAAAAACGATTATGAAAAACCCGGAAACTTTTACGGGCTGATGTTATTGCTCCAGGCCGGCCTGATGGGTGTGTTCCTTTCTGCAGACTGCCTGTTGTTTTATTTCTTCTGGGAACTGGCGCTGATACCCGCTTATTTTCTTTGCTCACAATGGGGTGGTGCCAGGCGCATACAGGTTACATTCAAATTCTTTGTGTACACCTTTGCCGGTTCACTGCTGATGCTGGTAGGTATACTGTACCTGTATTTTAAAACACCCGATCATTCCTTTGCACTGCAGTCGTTTTATCACCTGAAATTATCTGCCAAAGAACAGTTCTTTGGTTTCTGGATGTTCTTTATTGCATTTGCCATCAAGATGCCGGTGTTCCCTTTTCATACCTGGCAGCCCGATACATACGAGCAATCGCCTACAGCCGTAACCATGATACTGAGCGGGGTGATGGTGAAAATGGGGTTGTATGCGGTTATCCGCTGGCTGATCCCGGTTTTTCCGCTGGCAGTGGCGAGGTATGATCATCTGGTGATCGTGCTTTCTGTGATCGGTATTTTATATGCTTCACTGATCGCGATCAAACAGGACGATATCAAACGCCTGGTAGCCTATTCATCCATCGCCCATATCGGGCTGATGTCTGCAGCTATTTTTGCCAACCAGCAGGTAGGGCTGCAGGGTGTTATGGTACAGCTGTTCAACCACGGTGTAAACGTGATCGGGTTATGGATTGTGGTTGATGCTATTGAACAACACCAGGGTACCCGCAAGTTCAGTGAGCTGGGCGGACTGGCACAGAAAGCCCCGGGGCTTGCCATATTATTTGTGATACTGGCCTTTGCCAATATCGCACTGCCCCTGACCAATGCTTTCATCGGTGAGTTCATGATGCTGAACGGACTGTTCAGGTTTAATGCCTGGATTGCAGCAATAGCGGCTATTGCTATTATACTGGGTGCCGTGTATACACTGGGAATGGTACAGAAAATATTTTATGGCAATACTGTTGCTGCCACAGAAAATGCGGTAGACAGCGATATCAATATCAAGCTGATGCTGTCCTTGCTGGTGGTGATCATTATTGTGCTGGGTGTGTTTCCGCAGCCAATGATACAGCTGACACAGGATACGGTACAATCTGTTATTGCAAAAATTCATTCGTAATAAAAGCTTATTGCAGGTAATATGAACGCGATCATACTTTCGGCTCTCTTGGGTGTAGTGATGATGTTTAGCAGCATTCTTGTAAAAAACAAGGCATTCTTAAAACATATCGCTGCAGCAGGCCTGCTTGTTTTGCTGATAGCCAATGTGGCCGGCACCTACGGTTGCGATTTCTTTAATGTAGACACACATGGCATGCTGCGCTTTGACAAATTCGGTATGTTTTTCAATACCATCGCCATTGCTTCTACACTGCTGTATGTTGTGCTGAGCGGAAGGGATATTGAAAAAACAGGGCATTATGCGGCAGAATGTTTTGCTCTGATCTTTTTTGTGCTTTGCGGCCTTACCCTGTTGTCCAGCTTCAACAACCTGCTGATGTTGTTCCTGGGTATAGAAATCCTGTCTATTCCATTGTATATCCTTACAGGTAGTGAAAAGCGCAACCTGAAAAGCAATGAAGCTTCCCTGAAATATTTCCTGATGGGTTCCTTCTCCACTGGTCTTATGCTGATGGGGATCGCACTTATCTATGGTGGTACGGCTTCCTTCCAGCTGGAGGTAACACGTTCTGTGTTCGGCATGTACAAAGGCGTTTCATTCCTCGAAATTGCCGGTCTGCTGTTCCTGCTGGTGGCCATGGCATTCAAAGTATCTGCTGCGCCTTTTCATTTCTGGACGCCCGATGTATATGATGGAGCGCCCAGCGTGTTCACCTCTTTCATGGCGACTATTGTAAAAGCAGCTGCCTTTATTGCCTTTATCAAGTTGTTCGATGCCCGCATGGCCGATACTTCTGCAGCGGTTGACTGGAAAATGCTCTTGTCCCTGATGATCATCGCCACCCTGCTGGTGGGCAATATCACAGCCGTATTCCAGCAAAGCGTAAAAAGAATGCTGGCCTATTCAAGTATTGCACAGGCCGGGTTTATGTTATATGCCCTGTTCAGCCTGAACGATCTTGCCAAAGAAGGCATCCTGTTCTATGCCGCGGCATACAGCCTGGCCACGATAGGTATATTCGCAGTGCTCATTAAAATGAAAGATGTCACCTTTGAAGGCTACAACGGGCTGGCTAAAAGGCAACCGCTACTGGCAGCAACCAATACCATCTTCCTGCTTTCGCTGGCAGGCATTCCCCTTACAGCCGGGTTCTTCGCCAAATACTATATGCTGGCATCTGTTATCAAAACAGGATCGTACCTGTGGCTGGTGGTATTGGGTGTATTGTTCGCAGCTGTGAGCGCCTACTATTATTTCAGGGTGATACAGGCCATGTATTTTAAAGAGGGTGAAGCACAGGCAGAAGAAACCTCTTCAGGTTTTAAAGCAGCCCTGGTGATACTGGCAGCACTGATCGTACTGTTTGGTATGTTTCCCCAAACCCTGCTCAACTGGTTCTACTTCTAAACAAAAAAATAATACATAACGCAAACGGCAGCTGATATATCAACTGCCGTTCGTTTTTTTGACAACCTGTATAACCCATACCTCAACGAGTATTCATCCTTACCCTGCAAAACTGCCCACTGCCCCGCCATTCACCCCGCCGCTGCTCCATCCCTCTAATTTTTTACAGCTGAATAGTTATCCAGTGTATCTTTAACGGGAACTAATACCCCTTTTCCGGCGTATGACGCTTAAAGATTCTTTTTCACTGGCCTACCGCACTGTACGCAGTAACCGCCTGCGCACGGGCATCACCGTGGCGATTATCGCATTTGGCATCATGGCGCTGATTGGCATTATTACGGCCATAGAAGCCATGAACCGGAGTTTGCGCGACAGCTTCTCCACCATGGGTGCAAATGGCTTTACCATCTCGTATAAAGAGCGCATCCGCTTTGGTAACAACAACAACCAGACACAAAAAGTAAAAAAGGGTAAGAAACAGAAAAAATCCAACCTGGATAAACCGATCCAGCTGGCAGAAGCAGAAGGTTTTAAAACAGCATTTCATTACCCGGGTATCGTGAGTATTTCGCTCAATGGCCCGGGGGGAAATGAAGTGCACTATAAAGACAAAAAAACCAATCCCAATGTAAGTGTACGCGGTGGTGATGAAAACTACCTGCAGGTAAATGGTTTCACTGTTGCCTATGGCAGAAATTTCAACCAGCTGGATGTTAGTACCGGGCGCAATGTGTGTTTGCTGGGGAGCGATGTAGCCACCAAACTGTTTGGCAATAACGTAAACAATGGTGTTGATAAAATGATCCGTGTGGGCAGCTATCCTTACCGGGTAATCGGCATCCTGAAAAGCAAAGGTTCCAGTGCATTGATGCGGGCCGATAATGTGGTGATCACTACTTACAGCAATGTTAGAAGAATGGGCAATGCATCCACTTCATTTACCCTTGGAGTGCTTACCAACGATGTGCAACAGCTGGATGGTGCTGTAAGTGAATCTACCGCCCTGTTCCGTGCCATCAGGAAGCTGCATCCTACCGAAGAAGATAATTTTGTAATTGAAAAAAGTGATAAGCTGGCCGAAACCTTTATTGGCTTGCTGGGCAGTATCCAGGGGGCGGCCGGTGCTATCGGGTTGATCACCCTGGTAGGTGCCGCCATCGGTTTAATGAACATTATGCTGGTGGCAGTGAATGAGCGAACCAAAGAAGTAGGGCTGATCAAAGCCATTGGCGGGAAACGTAAAAATATCCGCCAGCAGTTTTTATTTGAATCAACCATTATCAGCCTGCTGGGTGCCTTCTTCGGTATAGTACTGGGGGTGCTGGTGGGGAATTTATTTGCCTTGTTCCTGGGTACCGGTTTTGTGGTACCGTGGATGTGGGTGATCATTGGCATTGTGATCTGTTCGCTGGTAGGGCTGGGAGCGGGTTTATGGCCGGCTATCAAAGCTTCCAGGCTCAATCCCATTGTAGCGCTCCGGTACGAATAAAAGCGATGATAAGTATAGTGAAAAGCGTGCAGTACAAGTATCTGCACGCTTTTTTATTTGATGTGTATACTACAGGAGGCCAGCGCATTTGGTTGGTTTATCCGGTTGCCTTGGTGATGGATGGCGGCAACCTGTTCAGGGTGTGGCTTTTTTCCACAGGTACCGCGGTCAAAAAACATCCCTGGAAATGCAATAAATACCTGGTTCGTACGTATATTGGAAAATTTTAAATAAGCGCTGGGAGCCGCACCTGATCTGCATTTTATAAGCGTTTATTTGACAACTGGTTATATTTTGAAGGATTTGGTGGCGATTACATAAAAAAAGCCTTGTTTTACCTAAAACAGGCAATTGTTAAACCATCAAAAAAAACAAGAATTCATATTTGCGGCAAAGCGGAATTTTTATAAATTGTGCAACTCCTAAATTATTTTATTAGAAATACTTGTTTTTTAAAACGATTTTTCATTAGAATTGCGAACTCAAATTTTGAATATTAGTTAAAACCTAAAAAATCAATTGCATCATGGCTGAAACTAAACCAACTGCAACAGCAGCAGCAACAGCAACAAAGAGCATTAGTTCCGTACAACCGAAGAAGAAGAGCAATGCAATTTCCTGGGTAGCCCCGTTAACTTGTATTATCATTGGCTTTTTAATCTGGCGTTTCGGCCTTGGTAACCCGGCTAACTTTACTAGGCCTGATAATGCAGGTGGATTCTGGCCTTCACATGAAGGACCCAAAACCGGTTTGGCGCGGATGTATGAAGGTGGTATCATTGTACCTATCCTGATCGGTTTCCTGTTAACTGTAATCGTATTTGTGATTGAAAGATTGCTGACTGTTACAAAAGCTAAAGGCACTGGTAATATCGCTGAGTTCATCCGTAAAGTACAGTTTCACCTGGCTAATAAAGATGTAGACAAAGCCCTGGCTGAGTGCGACAAACAAAAAGGTTCTGTAGGTAATGTAATGAAAGCCGGTTTGCGTAAATACAAAGAAATGATCGGCAATACTGAGCTGGAAACAGAACAAAAAGTACTGAACATCCAGAAAGAGGTAGAAGAAGCTACTGCGCTTGAACTGCCTATGCTGGAAAAAAACCTGGTATTCCTTTCAACTATCGCTTCTGTAGCCACCCTGTTTGGTCTGTTGGGTACAGTATTGGGTATGATCCGTTCTTTCGCTGCCCTGGGTGATAGCGGTGGTGGTGAAGCTGCACAGAAACTGTCTCAAGGTATCTCTGAGGCCCTGTATAATACAGCCCTGGGTATCGGTACTTCTGCGCTGGCGATTATCTTCTACAACATCTTCACTACAAGAATTGACGGTATCACTTATGGTATCGACGAATCTGGTTTCACATTGACACAAAGCTTTGCTGCCAACTACAAATAATCGGTATTATTTGTGGAAAATGCAGAAAAGCGCATCTCTATTAGTGAAGATTTAAAAAATTACAAATGGCCAGACCGAAAATACCACGAAAGAGCACGACTATTGACATGACGGCGATGTGTGACGTGGCTTTTTTGCTGTTGTCTTTCTTCATCCTGACAACCAAATTCAAGCCATCTGAAGCTGTTACAGTAGTTACCCCGAGTTCGGTAGCCAACAAAGTTGCGCCGCAGAAAGACGTAGTTTTGTTTTCGATTACCAAAGACGGAAAAGTGTTTCTTTCCATGGATGATGAAACCAAGAAAGAAGCCGTGTTGAATTCGCTGAACCAGACCCGGACCCTGGGCTGGAGCGACAGTGATGTAAAAGGCTTAGCAAAACTGGAATTCTGGGGCTTGCCTCTTTCCCAGTTGAAACAGCAGCTTACTATTCCGAAAGATCAGCAGAATGATAAAACTTTACCGGGTATCCCTTGTAAAGACAGCCTGAACAATGAAACCACCGATTGGGTAAGAGCTGCAGTAGTAGCCTATAGCGGCGGGCAGATGAACCTGTTGCTGAAAGGCGACAATTCTTCAAAGTACCCGGCATTCAAATACCTGGTAGAAGGTTTCAAGAAAAATGACCAGCTGAAATTTTCCATGGTAACCAATCCCGAAGGCGTTCCTTCCGGTACCGACCTGTGGAAAGCCAATATGCTGGGTAATAAAACTGAATAAGTTCAGGTAGAGTAAACAATTATTTAAACAGAAAAAACTGATTGTCCTATGGCAGAAATGGATACCTCGTCAGGCGGTGGGCATAAGAAAGGCCCAGGCGTCAAAAAGGGCAAAAAATTGTCTACAAGGGTTGACCTTACGCCAATGGTGGACCTCGGGTTCCTGCTGATTACGTTCTTCATCTTTACAACAACCATGAGCGAGGCTACAGCCATGAAGCTGAACCTGCCCAAGGATACTGATAAACCGGAAGAGCAAACCAAAGCCAAAGAATCTGGTACCCTTACCATTCTTTTGGGTAAAGACAATGATGTCTTTTATTATGAAGGTATTTTGGACCCCAATGGTGCCAATTTCAAATCTTCTACCTATAAAGAAATCCGTGATGTGATCATCAACAAAAAACGGAGCGTACCCGATGAAAAGGACTTTGTAGTAGTAATCAAGCCCAATGATGAATGCACATATGCCAATGTGGTGAATATGCTGGATGAAATGAATATTAACCTGGTAAAACGCTATGCGTTGGTTAATATCTCTACCAGTGAAGACCAGTTGGTGAAAGCTTCTGAGGCCGCCGGAAAAAAATAATGCCGGATCAAGTATGAAGTTCCCGGTTGAATGAATCTCATTAAAAACATTGTGACCCAATGGATGCAAACAAAATTTTAAATGCCGACATCCTCGATATCGTATTCGAGGGTAGAAATAAGGAGTACGGGGCATACGAACTTCGTAAAACATACCGCAAGCGCCTGGTAACATCGCTGATTGCCATGCTGGTGTTGTGTTTGCTGTTGTTCGCTGTGGGACTGCTGGCTAACGGCAAGAAAAAAGCCGAAACCAAGATCATCGTTCAGGACGTGAGCCTGGAAGATGTGAAAAAGCAGGAAGAGAAAAAGCCTGAGCCGCCTCCTCCTCCGCCTCCGCCGAAAGTGGAACCACCGAAAGTGGAGATCACTAAGTTCACTCCTCCCAAAATTGTAAAGGATGAGGAAGTAAAAGAACCACCACCCGAGCAGGAAAAACTGGCTGATACCAAAATCGGTACCATCAACCAGGAAGGTATCAAAGATCCCAACATCGTTGCTCCGCCGGTAGAAGAAAAAGGTACCGGTGTGGTAGAAGCACCTAAAGTAAAAACAGAAGATTACGATAAGGAATTTAAAACAGTACAGATCCAGGCCAAATTCCCCGGTGGAGACGGCGAATGGAGAAAGTACCTGGAAAGAAACCTGAACCGTGACCTGCCTGTAGAAAATGGTGCACCTCCCGGCAACTACACTGTTGTGGTATCATTCCTGGTAGATAAGGATGGTAACATCTCTGAAGTAAAAGCCGAAAACAACCCGGGCTATGGTACATCTGATGAGGCTGTTCGCGTAATCAAAAAAGGTCCTAAATGGATCCCCGCCGTACAGAACGGCAGAAACGTGATCTACCGCCAGAAACAGAGCATCACCTTCCAGGTTGCTGAAGAGTAGGATAAATACATTTTGCTTGTATAAAGAAGTCCCCGCAAGACCATTGACGGGGACTTCTTATTTTTTTTAATATAATATAATCCGCGCCCCTTTTTCACAATAAGCTGCAGGGGCAAATAAGAATCATCTTGGTAAACTATAAAAACAATCTTTATATTATAAATAAAAATATATGATAGCGCTATTCTGTTCCTGAATCATTTATGGAAAGCTGCCTGGTAAGTGTCTTATTTGGAAACTTGCCTTATGGAAGCCAATAAAATTCTGGAGGCAGATATTCTCGATATTGTATTCGAGGGCAGGAACAAAGAATATGGCGCCTATAACCTGCGTAAAACCTATCGCAAGCGCCTGTTGATGGCTTTTATGCTGATGCTGGGCATTTGCTTATTACTGTGGCTGGCAGCCATGCTTGCCAACAGCAAAAAGAAAGCGCAAACACAGATACTGATCCAGGAAGTGAACCTGGAAGATGTAAAAAAGCAGGAAGAGAAAAAAGCCGAACCACCACCGCCGCCGCCTCCCAAAGTACAACCGCCTAAAATAGAGATCACCAAATTTACCCCGCCCAAGATTGTAAAAGATGAAGAGGTAAAAGAACCACCACCCGAACAGGAAAAACTGGCTGAAACAAAAATCGGTACCATTAACCAGGAAGGTATTAAAGACCCGAATATTGTGGCGCCGCCCGTAGAAGAAAAAGGTACAGGTGCAGTAGAAGCGCCGAAAGTAAAAACAGAAGACTACGATAAAGAATTTAAATCGGTACAGATACAGGCCAAATTTCCCGGGGGCGATGGTGAATGGAGAAAATACCTTGAGCGCAATTTGAACCGCGACCTGCCTGTTGAAAATGGTGCGCCACCCAATAATTACACAGTGGTTGTTTCATTCCTGGTAGACAAAGATGGCAATATCTCTGAAGTAAAAGCCGAAAACAATCCGGGTTATGGTACTGCAGACGAAGCCGTGCGTGTAATTAAAAAAGGACCCAAATGGATACCCGCCGTACAGAATGGTCGCAATGTAATTTACCGCCAGAGGCAGAGCATTACCTTCCAGGTAACAGAAGGATAATATGTGTACATAGTTTATTCAGTAGCACAAGGAAGATGATACAGTTATATTGTCGCATCAATATAATAGGTAAAACAGGTGGATAATATACAGCCTCCATTTTATCCTGCATAATAATGCAGACGCAATATTGCACCTGCCGGATGATGCCCTGTAACCCTTTATAGCAAAGCGTTACAGGGTATTTGTTTTTATAATTACCATCATCATGTCACTGTTTGAATAATGTTTATGGAATGTTGGCAGTACAGAATCTTATTAATAAACTAACTTAAGATGGATGCCAACAAAATTCTACAAGCAGATATCCTCGACATTGTATTCGAGGGTAGAAACAAAGTGTACGGAGCCTATGAGCTGCGTAGAAGCTACCGGAAACGCCTGGCACTCGCTATCAGCATCATGCTATTGCTTTGCCTGCTGATGTTTGCCGTTGCTTTACTCGCGAACGGAAAAAAGAAAGTACAAAGCAGTATCATCGTAGAGCCGATTAACCTGGAGAACATCAAAGAGAAAAAGGATGAGCCACCTCCACAAGTACAGCCTCCGAAGAAAATAGAGATCCCTAAAATCGCGATGACAAAACTTACCACTATCACACCCGTGAAAGATGAGGACGTAAAAGAACCGCCACCAGACCAGGATAAACTGGCAGATACAAAAATCGGCCTGATCAACCAGGATGGTATCAAAGATCCGAATATTGTAGCACCGCCGGTAGAAGTGAAAGGAACTGGCGTGGTGGATGCCCCGAAAGTGAAAGCCGAAGACTATGATGGCGAGTTTAAAACGGTGCAGATTGAAGCAAAATTCCCTGGCGGGATAGAGGCATGGCGTAAATATCTTGAGCGGAACCTTAACCGTGATCTTCCTGTAGAAAACGGCGCTCCAACGCCAGCAGAGTATAAAGTATATGTCTCTTTCCTGGTGGACAAAGAAGGCAATATATCCGAAGTAAAAGCCGAAAACAACCCCGGCTATGGCACTGCAGAAGAAGCGGTGCGCGTAATCAAAAAAGGCCCCAAATGGATAGCCGCCGAACAAAATGGCAGAAATGTTATTTACCGTCAACGGCAAACGATCATTTTTAAACTGGATGAACAATAATTGGTTGATATGGAAACAAGGCGCAGTACTTACCGGTATTGCCCTTGTTTATTGCACAGCCCGGTATGGAATAATATAGCCATAGTGGTTGAACCGCTAATAAAATAAATGTGCATAGAATACATCCTGCCTTTGAAAACCGGCCCCGCTGAACATGCGGGGCCTTTTGCTGCCTGCTCCTCAGAGCCCCGCCGCCACAGCTTCGTATATTGTTTTATTTTTGCGCCATAATAAATATATATGCTGGGTAAACTGGTTGGCTGGGATGATACTATTGCTGCGCTCGCAACACCGCAGGGTGTAGGCGCAATTGGCGTAATACGTGTTAGCGGAACAAGGGCTATTGAAGTGGTGAACAACCTGTTTCCTTCTAAAAACCTGGTGCTGCAGGATTCACATACACTGCATGTTGGCATGCTGAAAGATGGCAGCCAGGTATTGGATGAAGTGGTGGTGGCATTGTTCAAAACCCCAAAATCGTACACCGGCGAAAACGTTGTGGAGATATCCTGTCATGGATCCCATTACATACAGGAGCAGATACTGCAAACCCTGGCTACGCATGGTGTACGTATGGCCAAACCCGGTGAATTTACCCAGCGGGCGTTCCTGAATGGCAAACTGGATCTTGCCCAGGCTGAAGCCGTTGCCGACCTGATTGCCAGCAACACGGAAGCCAGTAAAAAAACAGCGCTGCAGAATATGCGTGGCGGTTTTTCAGGAACCCTCAGGCATTTGCGCGACCAGCTGATCCAGTTTTCTGCGCTGATAGAACTGGAACTCGATTTTTCGCAAGAAGATGTGGAATTTGCAGACAGAAGCCGTTTGTTTCAATTACTGGATGAAGCAGGTGTGCAGGTATCGCAGCTGCTGCAGTCGTTCAAATTGGGCAATGTAATTAAAAACGGCGTGCAGGTGGCCATTATTGGCAAACCCAATGCAGGTAAATCTACCCTGCTCAATACACTGCTGAATGAAGATCGCGCTATTGTAAGCGATATCGCCGGCACCACACGCGATACCATAGAAGAAGTACTCAATATCAACGGTATACTTTTCCGCCTGATCGATACCGCCGGGATACGTGAACATACCAGTGATATCATTGAAAGCATTGGTGTGGAAAAAAGCATGACCAAAATGCGCGAGGCCGATATAGTACTTTATTTGTTTGATGTTACACAAACATCGCCTGATGAACTGCATGCCATCATTCAGCAACTGCAAAAGGAAAAAATACGCTACATACTCGTGGGCAACAAAGCCGATCAGTCAGACCCAGCTGCCTTAAAGGCAAAATTTAATTTACAGGAAGATGAAGATATTGTGTACATATCCGCCAAAACAGCGGTACAGGTTGATATACTAAAACAGCGGCTGTTCGATCTAACTGTTTCCACCCATGTGCAGGCTGATCAAACCATTGTTACCAATGCCCGGCATGTTGATGCATTGCAGAAAATAGAAGAATCCCTTACTGATATCCGCAATGGTCTTCATGAGCATATCCCCGGCGACCTGGTTGCCATTGACATTCGCCGTTGCCTGCATTACCTGGGTGAAATAACCGGCGAAGTAACCAATGAGGACCAGCTGGATTATATTTTTAGTAAGTTTTGTATTGGCAAATAATTTAGCACAACTATTTGATTATCAGTTCATTTTACATTTTGAAAGAGCGCTGGAAAATATAAATTTTCCTACATAAGATATTGACATGCAAGTAGCTAAAAATTATAATAAACTTACTTTATTATTGTTTGTACCTTTTTACACTTGAAAAATCGTAACAACTGGAGGTACAAATATTTGTTTATATCGTTTGAAATAATTGCATTTTATGCCAGCCTCTGATGGCTAAAGACAGTAAATGTCAATTTACGACACTCTTCTCCTCTTGAGAGCACGGCAGTTACAACAAGGCAATGTGATCTTGAAAGGTATTCCGATTAAAAGAAGTACATTCCATATTTATTACTGATATAAGTGATGACAGATTCTTTGTGAAACAATAATCGCCTACCTATTTTCAGCCTAGGGAAATCTGTATTTTTAATCAGACGGAAAAGTGTTCTTTCTGAAACACCAATTGTAAAAGCAAGCATTTTAATATTGATAAAATGCTTCTCGACGATTGGCGTAGTGGCTAATAAAAGTTTTTCTTCACTGGTTATATTCTTTCGGATCTCTGCATTGCTTGCAGTAATCTTGTTAATTCTTTCCCGAATCTTATAATTCCTTTGACCGCATTCTAATGAACAAAATTTTGTATTAGTCTTTTTGGCAATAAAGTGTTTGCCGCAATGCTGGCAAATTCGTTTTAATTCAAGATTGCTACTCATACTGTAAAGTTTATTATGAGGAATAGTCATTCTGCTATTGAAATAGTCAAAAATGAAGAAGAGTTGCCAAGCGAGTATTTAAGGCACTTGAGAGTAGATTTATTGCTATTAACTAAATCCTGACAATGTGTACTAATCGTAGTGTTTAATGTCTACTGTATCTATTATTATATATCTAAATTACTTTAAAAAGTACTAATGGTAAATAAAAAAGTATATATGGTAAATTAACTGCCATTATCTCCCCTTTCGTTTTCACTTTTGAACAGTAAAAAGTCAATATTGAAAGAGTTGGGAAATAATAAGGAAGATCAGATAGATCTTGAGTTTCGTTCCGTTCGTTCACTTTTTGAAACAAATGGAATAAGTAGGATGTATGAGATTTCCAAGCTGTATCCAACCAAAGTTGTCAAAGCATTAGGACTTAATTATGGTCGTTATATTAAAAAGCTAGCCAATCCAGGAGATTTCTCTATTAATGAAATTCTCAAATTCTCATCATTAATTGGTGTGAATCCTAATAAAGTAATTGAGGTAATTTTGAGAGAAGCCAATCCAAGTAGAAAATTTACTCCATCTAAGAAACCGCTGTCAAAGAGGAAGAAAAGCTAATTCAACTTCAATAACTACTCAAGGAAGTAGCCAACTTTTTGTGACACGTAAATAAGTGAAAAATCACATTTTTCAATCGGCGAAAAAGCATAATTTAGGTTACCTAAACTTTGCCGTATGCCTAAAATCCACTGCTGTAATATCAATCTATCTTTTATATGTCTTTGTAAACATTCAGCTTATCAAAAATGCGACAAGCCGGCTTAAATGATTTACTGTATTAAGAATCACAGAAGAATAAGTAAAGCTTTATTGCTGTTATGTAAGTAGCATGCGTATGAAAATCCCATACACCGCAGACTGGTACATCTGCCAGCTGTTCCACAATTATGAAAGAACCTACGAATATAGACAATTTCTAAATTGGCTGACAAAAACTACCGTATATGAAGAGATAAATGAGATTAGTAAAAATTTGTTGAGAAAGCAAATCCTTCTTCTAAGGGTAAAGCATCAAAGCCGTTGTTTAGCTCTCCCCAAAATTATATTGTTGTTTTACAGGAATTCGAAAAACTTACGGGAATCCCTATTTACTCGGGGAAGCCCAAACGTATTGTTGAAGACCACTGCAAGGAAATGCAACAACCTAGGAATCGTTGCTTATTGATGAAGGCTACCACAATACTCAGTATTGCGATCGATTGTTGGATCGTTTGCATAATTGGGGTGCAAAGTAGATATCATCTCTCATGTACAAGGAATGACGGAACGTATTCCTATATAGATAAAGGCGCGTAAACGACAGAGCGGCAAGAGTAAAGTGAAGGTTGTTGGGGTTTGAAGGCGGAGTGGGTAAGAGAGATGCCCTTTTTTTGCAGCCTCTAAAACTAAATTGACCTCACAAAAAAATAACAAAATATGATAGACTGGAACAGCAACAACATTTTAAAAATAAACAACGATACTGACTGTTTCAATAATAATAGTATCGATGAATCGAAAATCGATGGGCTCAGAAAGAGAATTGAACCCTGGTTGACGGCGATTTTTCAAAGCGAACATTTTTCATTGCTGATAGGCGCAGGGCTTACCATTGGGCTAACTTATTTAGCCGATGTGAAGGCTCAAGGTATGGATAGGATTGATTTTAGCGTCTTTACAAATGAAATCAAAGAATGGGCAGATAAAAGTGCTAAAGATTTAGGAAGGGGAAATGCAAATATTGAAGACGACTTCAGAAGTGCAATAGAATTGCTGCAAGGTTTGAAAATTCAGGGTAATGCAGACGCAGATGCTCTTGAGAAAGAAATAAATACTCAGTTAGATAAATTCATTCGAAACATAATAAAGACTGAAAAGGAATTCAATCAAAGCACTAAATATCAAGAAGCACTAAATGTTCTTAAGTCTTTTTTGATAAGTTTTTCAAGCAGAACTGCAACACGAGAGCGAACAAATATTTTTACGACAAATTATGATCGGTTTATTGAACTGGCATTAGACAGTGCTGGCATTTTGACAATAGACCGATTTGTAGGTAAAATAAAACCGATTTTCAGAACAACTAAACTGGAATTAGATTACCATTATAATCCTCCTGGAATACGTGGAGAGCCGAGATATGTTGAAGGTGTTATTAAATACACAAAGCTGCACGGCTCTATCGACTGGAAGTTTGATGTAAACTCTATAGCCAAACTACCTCTTGAATTTGGTGTAGATGAATCAACCAAACTAATTCCCACATCTCCAAAGGACTTCTCGGTAATTTATCCAAACTCGTCAAAAGGAATTGATACTGCTTACTTCCCCTACTCAGAATTGTTTCGAGACTTTTCAAATGGAGTTTGCAGGCCAAATTCTGTTGTGGTAACGTATGGATATGGTTTTGGTGATACGCATATCAACCGTGTAATTGAAGATATGTTGACATTACCTTCAACACACTTGGTCATTATATCCTTTGACACTGCATCTGGTCGAATAAAGAATTTTTATGAAAAGATGAATCCTGCACAGATTACATTAATAATAGGCAGTCATATCGGAAGTATCCAAAATTTAGTAGACAACTATTTACCTAAAGCCGCTATTGACAGAATTCAGGAAAGGTTGATAAAAACTTTAGTCAAGAGAGGCGTCACTGACGACAAAACCGAAACGCCAATAATCACTCCTAAAAAAGATGGCGATGAATAATTTCTACGATTTTGATGAAATCAGGAACCTTACAATTGGGACGATTGAATCGGTTTCGCCGGTTGAGATAAAAGTGCTGTTAGAAGTTGACGCTCCCCAAAATGTTGCGATAAATACAGGCGTACCAACCCATTTTCCCAAGATAAACGGATACGTTCTTATACCCAATGAAACAGGTGCTATTGTAGGTGTTATTAATTGGATTGGGGTTCAGCACTCCAATTATCCTGTCAGGAAAGGATTTAAAGATTTTGACTTAATTGACTTGCCTTTTCCACTGCGGAAAATGATGATTACTCCTTTGGGCGTTTTAAAAAAGAAGAAGGACGGCAACTACGAAATTGAAAGAGGAGTTTACAGTTATCCATCCGTAGGTGACAATGTTATTCTTCCTACAGACAAGCAACTTTCTGCAATTGTGGAAAATCCTGACGGAAAATTTGAAATAGGTAAAGCACCCATTGCAAGCAATGCCTCTATAAAAGTGAACCCAGATAAACTATTTGGGAGACATTTAGCAATCCTTGGTAATACAGGGAGTGGAAAATCCTGCTCTGTAGCTGGCCTTATTAGATGGTCATTAACAGAAGCTGATAAGGTTAAAACTA
The DNA here is from genome assembly GCA_966424055.1 of uncultured Deminuibacter sp. Classification (GTDB taxonomy): domain Bacteria; phylum Bacteroidota; class Bacteroidia; order Chitinophagales; family Chitinophagaceae; genus Deminuibacter. Next base: position 123,132 of record CBJLMB010000009.1, read on the forward strand.
ATGCTCAACTCAATTCGAGATTTATTATTCTTGATCCCAATGGAGAATACTTTGATGCCTTCAACGATTTAGGGTCTAAGAAAGTAAGAAAGTTTACAATAAAACTGGATGAAACTGAAACAGATTTTGAGCAATTAAAAATTCCCGCCTGGATGTGGAATTCTCAGGAATGGATTAGTTTTTCGCAAGCAGCTCCGGGTGCTCAAAGACCGTTATTATTACAATCTCTTTTGGACTTAAAAAGAGGCAAGCAGCTAGGCAATTCAAATGTCATCAGAGTTCATAGTTTCTTGAATTCAAGTAAGAATTCATTGCTCACCTTTTTAGGAAACTTGCCTACAACAGCAGCTTTTGGTCCGTTTATGGGAATGGTCGGTATTCTTCAGAATATATCCAGTGATTTAGATTTTCATCTACCATTAATACCCGTAGATAATCAACCATTTTTAGACGCTTATAATCAACTAAATACGGGGTTTAAGCAAACGCTGTCAAGCAGAGAATGGCAAACTGGCAGATTTAATTCATTTTCACATCAGGATATTAATTCGATGATGGCGGGAATTGATGTTGTTCTTACTCATATTCAATCAAACGAAGTCGAGATAAGTCAAATCAATCCTGATACGCCAATCAAATTTGAACTTAATGATTTGATTCCATATTTAGAACAGCTTGCGGAAAACCAAGGTGGAAATATCCTTCAATTTGTTCAAATGCTTTCATTGCGAATGAAATTTTTATTTTCCGATGAAAGGTTAAACGGAGTTGTTCAACCAAAAGAGGATATCGCACTTATAGATTGGTTGAATTTGTACATTGGCTCAAATGAGGCCGAAAATGGTCAGATTACGCTAATTGATTTGTCATTAATTCCTTCCGATATTATTCATGTTGTTGTTGCTGTCCTTTCACGATTAACATTTGAAGCAATTCAGCGATATCGGAAAGTTTACAAAAAGGAATTACCCACCACAATTGTGTTAGAAGAAGCACATACTTTTTTGCGTGAATTTCATAACAATTCAAACAATATTTGCTTAGAAACTTTTGAAAGAATCGCAAGAGAAGGTAGAAAATTCGGGCTAAGCATGGTTTTATCTTCTCAAAGACCTTCTGAACTTTCTCAAACAGTGCTATCGCAATGCAATACTTTTTTATTGCATCGAATAGTTAATGACAGGGATCAGGAATTAGTTAAAAAGTTAGTACCTGACAGTCTCAGCGGATTATTAAAAGAGTTGCCTATTCTTCCCTCAAGAAAAGCAATATTAGTAGGTTGGGCATTTCCCATTCCTGTTTTGGTTGAAATGAAATTTTTGGACAAAGAACACCGACCGCAGTCGAACGACCCAAACTTTTGGGATGTCTGGACGGGTAAAGAAAAAAGAGAAATCGACTGGGCAAAAGTTGCAAACGATTGGCAGGGTATTAAAGCTGCCGGAGAAAATATTATAGTTCCACCAGCTAATGAAGCAGAATTCCAAAGGCAAGAAGATGATGATCTACCGTTCTAAGTAATATACTATACAGCGTATAAAATAGTCAAAGTTTGCGAAATAATCTACCTACTTAAAAGTATATACAAAGAAATATTGGATTCAGCGTTGAGGCAAAATATTAATAAATTGAACGTTATGTCAGAAAAAGGAAGTGTATTTCAAAAAGGCGGTGGCGGGACTAATTTCGAACAATCCATTCAAACTGCTTTTATTACGGGCCTGGTAATAGCTGGTAGTGCGCCATGCCTGCCAGCGAATGAAATAATCAAAGTTAGTTTTCAAAACACCAGCAGAGGATATGAAACAGATGACTTGTTAGTCATTGCAAAGTCAGGATTGGGCGAACATAGATTATTGATGCAAATCAAACATGACGTATCATTTACTGAAAATAGTGAGACTTTTAAAGAGGTGTTGCAAGCCTTCTGGAAAGACTATAATAATACTACCATTTTGGATAAAACAAAAGATAAGCTGATTATCGTAAAAGGTGGGTTAACTAAGGATGAACGCAATCATTTTAAATCCATCTTTAACTGGGCTAATTCACATGCAACAGAAGCGGATTTTATTAATGAAGTCAATCGGATTAAAGGGAAAAAGGAACGCTTAGAGATTATACGCAACATTCTGAAAGAAGCCAACGGCAATGTTGCCTTAACAGATAAAGAGATCTGGGAATTTACAAAATGTATGGATGTATTAGAATATGATTTGTTGCAATCAGGAAGTGTAGACCAGGCATATTTTTTAAACCTGATTAAGCTTTCAAAGAGCAGAGCATCTACCCTCAGCGAGAAAGAAATATGGGATGGATTATCAGTCATTGCCGCTACATTTAATAAGGATGGGGGGAATATCACTACCGAAACCATCCGGCAAATGGATATTTATAAAAATTTTTCTGCAGAGAATTTGATCCCTCACTTTAACGCAATAGAAAAATTAAAAACTGATAGTAGTGCCATAGTGAACCCGCTAAAAGATACCATTGGAGAAGTACATCTTAAAAGGTCAGTTATCACCGATAATATAGTTCAATCGATTGCGACATTTCCTATCACTATAGTGACCGGAAAACCCGGGGTTGGGAAATCAGCACAAGTGAAGGATTTGTTGCAAAATGTACTTGCGACATCAGGTGTCTTCGTATTTAGAGCAGACCAATTTAACCAGCCACATATTGCCAATGTTTTTTCAAATCAGGGCGTTGACATATCTATCCGTGACATATTTTCCTGCATCTCGCTTATTCCGGATAAAATCATATATCTGGATAGTTTTGAAAAACTATTGGAAGCAGATCCAGAATGCGCATTTAAACAACTGATCGGCATATTGACTGAGTACCCTGATATTAAATTAATCGTCTCTTCAAGAAAGTATGCTATCGACCTGATTATTCAGAAGTTTGGATTAAGTAAAGAAAAAATTGGTGTTGTTGAAATTCCGCTGTTGACAGATGAAGAGATCGAAATCGTGTCTCAAAAATACCCTCGGTTAAATAGTGTGCTGGACAATGAAAAAATCAGGCCATTGTTGCAAAGCCCTAAATATTTAGACTTTGCTGTTAAAGCATTACATAAAAGTGGTGATGATTATGCCGATATTGAACTTGCAGAGTTTAAAAAAAGGTTGTGGAATATTCTTGTAGTTGATGAGGCAAACGAAAAAAACGGACTGCCAATTAAACGGGAAAATGCCTTCATGGAAATTGCAGTTAAACGGGCTAAAGAAATGAAACTGTTTACCCAACCAGTTACGGCCGATGCGGAAGCAACTGCATTGCTCGTGAAAGACGAGATGCTGGTGCAGGAACCGTTGATCAGGAGATATACACCTGCTCATGACATATTGGAAGATTGGGCATTAATAAAACATATTTCATCAGTTTATGAAGATGCAGCCAATGTTGATGACTTCTTCAGTAAAGTAGGTAAAGAGCCGGCAATAAGAAGAGCTTTCAGACTTTGGATAGAAGAATTGTTAGCCGAAAACGGGGCAAAAGTAGTGACGTTTGTGAGGGAAGTTTTAAGTAGTGAATCATTGGAGCGTTATTGGGCAGATGAAATTCTCACCGCAATTTTCAGGTCACAAGTCAGTGAAGCATTTTTTATTGGTTTTCAAAAAGATCTGTTAGCAGAAAATGCAAAATTGCTAATAAGGTGTTTGCATATAATTAAAACATGCTGCAAGGAAAACAATGACAAAGTAAATCTCTTATTGCCTGTAGGATCTGGCTGGAGAGAAATGCTTATGTTCATTGATAAACATATCGATCAGCTTGCAGCTAACAGTTTTAATATTATATCATACTTGTGCGACTGGCATTTAAGGCTGATGTTTCAATTCAATGAGATAGACCAGTATGAATTAGCATCAGCTAAAAACGTTGTACTACACTACATAAGTGAAATCGAGTCGGGTTTAGAATTTTGGCAAAAAAGGGAAATGGAAGGCAGAAAAAAGGATCTCATAGCCATTTTGTTCGACCTGGCCTCCATCGCAAAAGACGAAATAAAAAAACTTGTTGAGCAGGCGTTTGCAAATGAGGAAAAAAAATCCCGGCAACATCGATCATTGGACAAAGTTGTAATCAAAAAATGTCTTTCGGGATTGGGTAACCACGAATTAATACAAGAATTACCTGAATTGATAGTGGAAAGTGCATGGAAGGAATGGAAGCTCCGTCCAATTGCACAACCGCCACCTGGTAGCATTAGTGCAATGATTGGTGATAATAGCTTAAATAGTGATAGATGTTGGGGCATTGAAGATAAACACGAATTTTTTCCTTCTGGTGTTTATAAGACGCCAGTGTATAACCTACTACAATATCATCCACTGAAGGGGTTGGAGTTTCTTGTTCAGTTCATTAATTATTCAGTAGATTTTTATGCGCAGGCAAAATGCCAATATAAGCATCAACTAGAAGAAATTGAATTTGAATTGCCTGATGGAACAATAAAAAAACTATGGGGAGCAGGAGAATTATGGGGGGCCTATCGGGGAATAAATGTTACCCACTATCTTTTGGAATCACTTTTAATGAGTTTTGAAAAATTCCTTTTAGGAATGGCTGCCAGGAAAACAGAAACAAGCCGGGCCAACCTCAAATTTATTTATGAATACATCTATAGTAATACAAATAATGTGGCACCTCTTGGGGTGCTGGTAAGTGTTGCTATGGCATACCCCACCGAAGTGGATGAATCGATATTGCCTTTATTAAAAGTAAGAGCATTTTATGAATGGGATTTAAACAGGACGCTACAGGAACATTCTGCAATGGCTCCTGCAGACCAAAAAATCTCATTTGCACAAGAAGAGCGATGGAAGGCTAACCAATTGCCTCATAGGAAGAAATTTATGCGGGGGCTTAGAGATTTTATTTTAGATTATCAGTTTAATATCAGGAAGCTCAATAAGGAAATACACCAGGTATTTGATCAGCTAAAAACAGATATTCACGAGAAAGATATTGTTTGGAAAAAGACAATAACGGAAATAGATATCAGGAATCATAAACTTGGTGAATACGATGAAAAAATAGGAGGGTTTCCTATAGCTCCAGAATACGATAAAGATGTTCAGGAATTTATGGATTCCGGCAAAGAGGTGTTTGACTCTGATAATAAAGCAATGAACTATTCAAGTCAATTGCAAAAAGCATTTGATGGAAAGGAACCCATAAGTTATCCAGACTGGCAAGCTTGCCAGAAAGAATATGAGAGCAATGAAAATCTAAATATCCTTTTCGACCGTCCGGTTACACTAGCTGTTATAGGACTAAGAGATATTGCCGGGCAATTGAGTGAAGAAGAAAAAATGTGGTGTATAAATAAAATTCTGGGAACCGCAGCAACAATTATCCAGGATACGACCAGCCGGAATTTTGGACTGAATGTGAGCTACAATCTTATGGAAAAGGAAATGGCTTTGTCCTCTTTTCATTTTCCTCTTAATTTCCTGCAATCAGATGACGACCGCCTAGAAGTACTTCTTATTATGGTGCACATGGTTATTGCTCCTTTTTCTGAGCATAAAGTTGGCAAAATAACTAAATATATCAGAGGTGTTTTTTCAAATCATCATCCTAAAGATGCAAAAACAATATGGTTTTCATTAGTACAATATGCGGCGTATCGCAAAGCCAATCCATATTTCCATAATGGTCATGATAATAACAAGCTTCAAGTAGAAAAAGAACATCAATACATAGAAGAGCAAATAAAAAAAGGTAGCGGAGTTTTAGACCTTTCTAGAGTTACTCTTGATAGTCATTCAGGATATTTATTACCACGGGCATTATTGATAATTCCTTGTGATACTGATGATATACAGCTCAAAGAATTTATTCGCCATTTCGTTTCACTACTCGTAGAAGATCTGCAACTGGAAGAAGATTATTCTTATAGAATTAGAAAAGAAGGTAAGCAAATAGGATTTCAGGAAGTTTTAGAAATCAAATTCTATTTGGCTGAATTGCTGATAGTTGCAGCCCCTTCATTTTCAAAACCAATTTTGGATATTATTTTGGATGAATGCGACAAAAGTATCGCTAATGCACGTATCTACAGGCACCAGGATGATCTTTTCGAATTTGTTACAGATGTTCTGAAATTTTCTGTAGCTAAGCTGGATGATATAGTTGCTAATAGCCCAGACGATACATTTAAGGATGAGGCAATTAAACATTTCTGGGACGTTTGGGAACACCTGTCTGGTAAAATTAAAAAAAGTGGGACTGGTTATTTCGTCCAACAATTGTTGCTTGATACAGCATGGAAGGAACAGGCAACAGACTGGCAACCATTACATGGCAAAAAACAAATTTACCGCCAAATGATCAGTGATTTTGGCACTTCAAATGTGCAGTCCATTTTAAATGTTTTTTCTACAATTGGTGAAAAAATTTTCTTGCCAGAAGGCCTTAGCTGGCTTGTAGAGCTTATTAAGAAAGAGCCATTACAGTCAATCGCACTAGTGTCAATAGCTGCCGAACGATTGGTGAAAAGGTTATTCTATAACCATATATCCGAAATAAAGAAGAACAAAAGATTGATAGACGATTTTGTTTGGTTCCTGGATAAGATGGTGGAATTAGGTTCGTCTGAAGCTTATTTGTTTAGAGAGAATGTGATAACATATAAATCAACGTCAATGTAGGGAATATGTCGTCTGTTACCAATCATACAAACTTCCATTTCTTTTCAGAAATCGCAAAGGAAAATACCTATCGCCTGCTTTTCCCCGATGCAAAAGCAGGCATGGCGATAATATTGCTGTATGAAAAGCTGGAGAATGGTGCTTTCCCCGATAAATTCTTTAAAGAGTCCGATATACACGATGCATTGCTAAAAGTATCTTCCGTTAATCTAAACAACGGGCAATATCATTTAAAAGAGCAGTACAACAGCATCATCAGCGATTTGCAGGAATATTTTTTGCGATATGATGAAGACAAACAACAATACAGTTTCAAGGAATATGCCTACACCTTTTGCAGGCATGCCAAGGAAACACTCAAGTCCTTTTTCGATCCCACACAAATTGAAGTAATCTGCACAAATCTCCGGGATAAACTCATCGGCTGCGGCACACAAGAAAAAGTACAGGAGTGGTTTAAACTGGATTTTTCAGCATTCAAACCCCTTCTAAAAAACCAGTTGGATTACCTGGACAAACAGATTGATCAATCCGTAGCAGACTTAAGAGAGAATAAAAAACTCAGCTTACAGGAAGGGACAATTTTAGATACGCTACGCCAAATCGACGAACGCTTTGAAGTCATCCGTAGCCAAAACAAAGAATTACGGACTGCCTTCAGGGCAACAGAAGAAATCAGAAAATTGCTCAACAAATATGCAGAGCAATACGACAGCGATGAAATACATAAAGGCACAGATGTTGCCATTTCCTTTTTTCAGGAAATGCGCCACGTACTATTATTGATAGATAAAAGGCTCGACAGGATACAACCCCGGATAAAGCAACTCTTCAGCAATTTAAATAAACCCCTCTTTAATGTCAGGATAGAGAAATTTATCGGCTACTTAATCCGCAACAGTACAGAAACGAATGTAGAAGGCAGGAAGGAATTGTCATTGCCGGATGGGATTCATCAAACAATAACCAGTCTTGCCATTTCAAATTTCACTATTGTAGAGCGAAAAACAGACCTGTTTCCTGTCAAACCTAAAAAACGCATTGTAGTTGTAGAAAACCCTGAAATAAAACAGAAAGCATTTGCAACAACCATCAGCCAGGTATTTCAGCAAGATGATGTAACACGGTGGTTAGGCATAATAGCAGAGCAGTTGGCAGAAGAAAAACAAGTGGATTTATCCGATTATTTTTTCAGGATCATTCAGGAAGAAAAAGGAGATAACACATTAGGCTTGGCAATTTCAGTACTATACCGAACCATAAAGCGGTATGAACAGCAGCAGCAATGTAACGTAACAATAAACCCAGCCGTTACAAAAAGCCGCCAGGGAATAAAAACTACATTATGGCAGATAACAATACAACAGAAATAATGCCCTGGTCATTCCTGGCGGACACTGAGGCTGAAAACTATTTTGCCAGGGTGGACTATGCGCTCAAAAATGGCAGGCATATCCAGCAATGGAAAGAACAAGCCTATTGGTTCCATTTTATCGCCAATAATGAAGAGAGTATCAAACAATACTACCGCACCTATTTTGGGGTTAGGCTGGAACATGGAGGAGAAGCTAACGACAAATATTATTATCTCGACTTTATGCCCGATTCAAGGGGAAACATACCGGTTGATAACAGGCATTTTTTGCAGAACGAATATGTGATTGTTGGCTTTATGCTGTATAAAGCCATTTTTATTGATAACTATATAGAACTATCCTCTGTAAAAGCCTTCCAGCGTATGCTCAGGCAGGATTATGAAGAATTTAAAGAAGGTTTGTTCCGGGTATTGGCAAAGGCAAAGAACCTGAAAATTACGGAAATGACAGAAAGAAAAATGGATGCTGTAGTAGCAAATGCAATGAAGGCCTTTGACAAAATAGGTTGGATTGAATTGCAGGAAGATAGTTTTGAAGTATTATCATCATTCCAGCGGTTACCTAAGCTGTATGCCGATTATATTAACAATATTGACGAATGGATTAAAATAGAAGCAACGAAATGAAGCAATATCCCCGTATATATTCTTTATCCACTCTGGGGTTAATACACCACCAGGAGTTTGACTATTTATTCCACCCTTTCCGTACAGATTTTATCGGGGAAAGCGGCTCAGGCAAAAGCATGATAGCAGACCTGATACAACTCATTTTTGTTGGATCCGATGCTTTCGAATCGGCTACTAAGGCAACGGGAAAAAGAGAACCGGAGGGAATGGTGCTCACTGAAGGTGGGCATAGCAAAACAATGGGCTATGCTTTGTTGAATATAGAAATGCAACCTCAGAAATACCTGGTCGCAGGTACTTATATAGAAACAGGCAATAGAAATGTGCAGGTGTTTATTATTCAACAGGGCTTCGACAAAAATGAGATCGTTTACCTGGACAAGCCAATACTACATAAAGACCTTGTAGAGGATGATAATATTCTACCACTCGATCAGCTAAAAGATATTTTAACTGACAAGGGCTTGCTTTGCCAGTCATGGTCGAGGTTAAAAAAATACCACGAGCTGCTGTACAAACAAAACATTCTGCCAATAGACCTTTCAGCCAGCGACAGGCAACTGAAAGACTATGCAGAAATCCTGCAGTCGTTTTCGAGAGGCAAACTTTTAGATACACAAAAAAGTAGCAGCCTTAAAGACTTTTTATTCGGTAGAGATACGGCCAACAGTATTTACGAGACGTATAAAGCAGCAGTAAAAGACATGGAGGCCACCATAGGAGAATACGGCTCAAACCTTCAGGAAATAGCTCGTGTAACTGAAAAAGAAGCGGCTCTATTGGCACTTAAAAGGAATCGGGATGAGCGGGATCAGTATCAGAAAATATGGATAGACAAGCAGCTATTGTATGCAAACCAGGAGACCCTGTCACTTCGTAGAGAAATCATAGATACAATTACAGAATTTGCAAAAGCAAAACAACACTACAACATTCTTCACGAGCTGCTGAAAGCAGAAATCACTCAACTTGAATCAGGGATACCTGAACTAGAAATAGAAAAACAAGCTTTAAATAATAAATACGAAGAAAGCCTGCTGACTTACAAAGAAACAGGGAAGGTGCAAAAATGGCTACAGGAAGCTAACTGCACATTAGAACAGCTTCGTAACAAGTATGAAGAAAATAGTCAGGTCCGCTCAAAAAAGGAAAACCTTCAAAACCTGACAAAAGAACTAAAATCAAAAAATCTCGAAACAGCATTTGATCAGGTTGAAGCAAAAGATAGTATCGGATCGCTCAATCAGTTTTTAACCGATACAATCACAGCTTTAAAAATTGAACTTGAAACTAAAGAAATACTTAAGCGGTTTTCAAACCTCAATGACCCCGATTCATTTGCCAATTGGGCTATAGCGCAAAAACGAGCATTTACGTTGGAAGAAGAAAGCGCCATCATTGAGTTTCAAAAATTTCCAAGAAAAAAGCCCGCAAACAATAAAGACTATTTGCCGTCTCCAAAAGAGTTTATTGAGGCCTTGGAGATGATTGAAAAAGAAGAGACCGGTTTTTGGATAAACTTGAATGGTATAAGAAAATTTGTCCCCTACACGCCCAAACAAATTTTTAATACGACCAACACGCAAACCATTACTTCCCATTTTGCGGCATATTCCACCTCCATCGATAAGGATATCACCAATGCTAAAAAGAAGCTGGCTGATTATCCCGCCATACAAACGATATTATTAGCCCTACCCAATCCAACAGAAGCATTAGCGGCTTATAATGATAAAGAAAGAGTGACTGCCTACAAGTTGATAGATTCTTTACACGTTGGAGAAACAGATTTTGACAAAGCTTTAGAAGTATATAAAAACAAATCAGAAATTGAAGACAGCTACAGGGAATCAAAGCAAAATCTGGATGAGATTCAGGAGAAGATCACTGAAAGCAGAACGTTGTTACAATTGTACAAATCATATCAGGGGGTAAGCAACAGTACCACGGATAATTTTACTACTCAACTAGAAAGTAACGATGAGTTTGGGGGCATAATTTTGGAAATAGCCAGAACATATGAACTGACTAAAGGCAATGTTCAGGCAACATTTAAACAGGCTTCAGACAAAGGCGCATTTATAAAGGACAACCAGCATGATATACAGCCCAAATTGTCTGCTATCTCCGGTATTCAAAATAAGATTAAAGAATATGAGGAATGGAAAACAAAGTTCGAAAAGGTAAAGCTTCAATACCAGGGATTATACAATGAGTTGCCTGATAATATAATTTCGGATACTTATATTCCTAACCCTTACAGGGAATATGAAGCATTTATAAGGGCAGAAGAAAATTGCACGCAAAATTTTCATAGAACTATCCAAGATTATATTCCGTCTGAAGCGCATCGGTTTGAAGGTGAGGAAAATTTAAGCGAATTGGCAAAAAGTCTGTTACCAGAGGCGTTTCATGATGCGGTTCTTTCCGGCCAGTCTGAAGAGACTATTATAGATACAATAGCAAATTACCTGCACCGCATTAATGATAAAAACCGGCAATTAAACAACCGGAAAATACAAAAGATAAAAGACCTACTGCACGATGTAGATGTAGCTGCTTCACAACAGGAAAACATTATCCGCAGAATTGACAATTTCCTAAAGGATGAAACAAGCATCACCGGAGGATACAAAGCCAGGTTGAAAAAAACAACTTCTACCTTATTCCCCAAAGAATGGATGAGCCGTTTTCAGGAAAACCTGGAAGACACATCCAATAATTTTACTGGGAGGCTGGCTGAAAAAATAGACCTGGAAAATATGATCATAACCGCATTCTTAGATTGTGGCGGACATGCGGGGATGCAGGTAACAGCACAAAAGCTATTAGACCCTTCTGTTTATTACGAAGTAGAATTCAAAATGGAATCAGCCACAGGCAGGGTCAATAAAGGCAGCACGGGGCAAACATACGCAGCTATTGCACTACTGTGCATCGCCAGGCTTTCTGTAATGGATAATGAAGAAGGAAAGAAACAGCAACCGGCAGTAAGAATAATGCCTATTGATGAGGCAGAAGGATTAGGCTCAAACTATGATATGCTGCACGACATTGCCCAGCTTTACGACTACCAGATTATCTCACTTTCCATTGGTCCGGTAGGCAAATTTAAAGATGGGGAACAGTACCTCTACATACTCCATAAAAATATGGAAGAAGAAGCGGCCGTTAATTATACACCGATGGCCATTTTATGTGAAGCAGATAAATCAGCAATACAGACCGGAATTGAAATATGAAAAGAGCACTGACATGGCGGCATTTAAAAGCATTAAATCAATTGTACGTTGATAAACGTACCGATGCTAAGATTACGGACAACGGTTATATAGCTAACGTGTTAATGGCGCAAAAAAGATTACTCAAATTCAAATCGGATAATAATAAAATACTGGAAGCAGCGCCTAAATATGCCGCTTTTTACGAAGAAAATTTCAAACAGGATTTCGAGCAATATACCCTGTTTTTACAAACTGCTAACCTGGAGGATGATGCCAGGAGAAAATATACCGAAGATGATATCCGGGCATTAATGTTTGTAGTAGAACAAAAAGAAGAGTTAGTTAGGAATCTCACAACTATTAAGACATTTTCTGGAGAGATTTTTAAAGGTAAAGGCTCAAAATATTTAGAAAATAGACCTGGATTAAAAAATGCCGTTTGTAAAATATTAGGAATAACAGATTTTCCTGAGAAGGATCCTAAAAACCTTCAATGGAGATTGGTAACGGATTGTATTAGCCCTAAGGCTATTGTATTGTGTGAGAACCTGGATCGCTTAAAAAATCCATGGAAAGCCCGGGATGCAAATTTAGAATTATGGTACGTTGGTGGAAATAATATAGGTATTATAGATTTTATTGATCCTGACAAATTAAGCCTACCCATTTATTATTGCTGTGATTGGGATTTTCATGGCTTATCCATTTATTCCCGGATAAAGCAAAAAATGAAAGTAAAGGGTATTAATATTAATATTCTGATGCCCTATGTCTATAACATAGCTTTACCTGTTAATTCCCCACATCACAATAGTGAGTGGGATTTTAATAAACTATTCTCGGGGTTGAAGGAAGAGGATTTTTCTGAAGATGCGAAGAAATTTATAAATAGGCTGATTCGAGAAAATAAATGGGTGGAAGAAGAGTCGTTGGATTTAATCGACACCTTACTTTTTAATAAAGTTTTCGATAACTTTTAATAATTTCCTAGTTAAATAGGTCTACTCCTAAAGAAGGAGTTTTTTACTTCATCTCAATGAATCTTGCTCCTATTTAATGCATTTTTTGTTGAAATTTTTTTGTACCCCATTTGTACCTCCGAACCTATGAAGCATTGAAAATCAAACGATCCTACATTTTGCATAGGGAAGTGAGTTTCCTTCTATGTTCCTATCCACATCGGTAATTTACAAAATTTTCAGCCGCCGACATTTGACTAATAGCAATCTTATAGATTCCTATGGTATCCACTTCTGCCAACCCCCCTAAAGAGGACAAATTTTTTCTGCGTTTACATCCACTTAATACCATGTTCATAGCAGAATAGCATATAAGACAGTGAATCGAACGCCGGTTATTCGCGCTGGTGAAACTTCGCTTTGAATATATTCCAGGCCAGTGCTGATCCCCTATTTGCACCCATAAACCTAAATTGTTTTCGAACTGTTTGATCTTTGCTTGTACCTCTTTAGAATAGGTTGTATTGTTTTGTGCAGATAGATTACTTGTTTGGATACAAAAGAACAGAGATAAAAAAAATGATGCAGCGGCTTTTATGTGTTTAGGCATATCGATATATTAAAATAATTGACAAATGATTTTAATATCAACAATGGAAGTTTCTTCAACTGCTTGCATAATTTATTTACTCAACAACCGCCTTTGCGCGGGGCACGTTTATAAATTATGCTACTATCCCGTTCTACATAGTCGCCCGATACTATTGGATATGAATACTTGGGCGCGTACGATACACTATGGCTTCTTATAATTATTTTGTCGTTGACTTTCAGACTATACAATCGCTGAAGTTCATTAGGATTTTCCGCCCCAAAACTGAGAATACAATCGTCACCATTAATCCTGACCATCACGCCGAAACCTAATCTTGAGCCTGGCGGAAGAGAAAGAGAGGTCACAACAGCTTCCATATCACTGGAAGCATTTATATGCTTGCTTATTTTAACAGCAGCATCAAGCACTTTCTTGCCTTCAGGAGACGCTTCCCATTTTTTGAACTTTATACCACCAGGGGTAGCTTCCCATTGTTTCAATTGGGCTTTCATTTCGGCAGCAGTGAGTGGCTTTGGGGCTGTTTTTTTAGAAGTTCCTTTTTTGATTTCGCGATTAGCAAATACTAGTCCGCTTATCACCACCAGCAGTAAGATCAGCGCATAAATAGCTTTTTTCATATTTTTTGTAGGTTTAATTAGCATAGACCTGTTTCCAGATAGATCAGATCCGTGTAAGGGATTTCTTTTATTTTTCGTATCTTTTTAAAGTTGATGCAACAAAAATACTTTGATGGTATTCAGATGAAGGCACCTGGATTGTAAATTGAAATGTAACTTTTGTAAATAATATCTTGACATTATGCCTGATATGCGAAATTTCCTGCCCGGAAAACGTAAGTACGTGGGTGGATTGTTACTACTCCTATTTATCTCCATAATCGGTCTGGCTTTCAGTATGGCTGTCAGTGAAGACTATGATGTCGCCCGGAGAGAAATTTTACTCCGCCGGATCGGCCATGAAATATTATTACAGTCTGGCGACAGTACATCACGGGTACTCCCGGTAAAAAAGATCGCCGAAAATGAATACCAGGTCAGTTTTGAGAATGAGCTTTCTTTTCAGCCCGACTTACTGGTGAATACTACCAAGCGTTTGTTAGCCGGAGATCCGCTTGCACGTGATTATGTTGTTAACGTACTGAACTGTGCAGATGCCAGTGTAGCTTATGGATATGCTATATCAAAAAATAAGAAAGATGATATTGTAACCTGTTTAGGAAGAAAGCAACCCAAAGCATGTTACATGATCAACATTAAATTTAAACCAACTATCATTACAGCAAAGGCTAAATATTTCCTGGGCAGCCTGGCATTTTTAGTATTGGGAGGATTTATTTTTTGGAGACCTGGTAAGCAACGGAAGGCTTTAATCGATAGTCAGGATACTGACTTGCCCCCCAGTCGGCATACTGATATGTTCACATTGGGGTCCATGACGTTCGATACGGAGACCCGTAAGCTCATGATAAATGGAAACACTACAGAGCTAACCAGGACCGAAACCCGTGTACTACACATTTTCGCATTGTCTCCTAACCAGATCATAGAGAGAAGCCGGTTGCAAAAAGAGATATGGGAAGACGAAGGTGTTATTGTGGGGCGTAGCCTGGATATGTTCATTTCAAAACTTAGAAAAAAACTGGAACCTGATCCCAATATCAACATTGTTGTTATACGCGGCAAAGGATATAAACTTGAAATTAGCGCTTAAGGAAGAACCTCCCCGCTATCCTCAGCGTTGGCTTTAGCACCCCAACAATTTGCTGATAAAAGAAGCCTCCTTACTGGCTCAACTACCTGTTGCTCCCTACGGAGGTCTATAAGGATGATATTATCGGGAAGTAAAAAGCATACCACAACACCTCAATCATCCCATCCCGTACAATAATCCAGGGCGGGATCATCCCGCCTTTTCTCTAATCATTATCTTCCCCAGCTTTGCGGTCTGCTTTCAGGCCAAGGGCTTTTAAACCTTTTTGGTGTGCACCGAAATAAGCTTTGGGAAAAGGTTTGTCGCCATGTATGGTAGACCATACATATTCACTGAACAGCAATGCATCCTTATCGATCAGGTCGGGCCTGGAGAAATCCATTTTCTGTGTCAGTGGAGCTAGCCTGGCGGTGGTTTGGGTTTTGATCTTGTTTTTGGCGGGATTTAATTCATTGATAGCGATGGAAGGCTTCAGGCAATTATACGCCGTATAGTCAGGTTCTTGTTTAAAGCATGCTGTCATTAACGGTGCCGCTGCCACCAGCTGGTTCATCGGTGGTACGCCGAATATCTGGCAGATGGTATGCAATACAGATGATTGATTGTAAAAATGACTGATGATCGTGTCACGCTTTACCTGCGGACCTGCTACCATACATATGGAGCGGTGCCCATCCACATGGTCGGTGCCGCTTTGAGGATCATCTTCATTGATGAAAATAGCCATATCCTTCCAGAAAGAACTTTTTGAAAGCGCTTCCACCACCCTGCCTGTTGCCCAGTCATTATCGGTTACATAGGCCCGGGGAGTGGGTGTTTCTTCGCTGTACCCGCTGGTATGGTCATTGGGCAGATAAACGATCATAAATTCAGGCAGGCTCCCTGCTGCCTCGTATTCTTGCAGCGCTTTGATAAATACGTCAGCCCTAACCTGGTCGGTAATATTCATATTCCAGCCAGGATAACGGAGGTCACTGTACTTTTCCAGCGTTTTCATTGCGTAGGAGCATTGGTACCGTGCTGAATCATTTTTATTTTTCCAGGCATTGTATACATCGGTCCAGCTTTTTCCTTTGGTTATTTCAGCGAGATCTGTTTCGCCAAAATTCCTGAATGAAATGCCTTTGCGTAGTAAATGATTCCAAATAAAACCACAACCTGCATAAGACAGGGGATCGGTTCCAAAGTCATAGGCGCAATGCCCATTGGAGAAATCTTTTTCATGGTAGGGAGTAGTAATTCCCTGGATGGCCCATTGGTGCCCATCGCTCGAATTAACACCGTTGCAATAGTAATTGTCCAGCAATACAAATTGCTTTGCAAGTTCGTGCGTGTTGGGTGTTATCTCTTTTCCAAACTCAACCAGTGCAGGGTCGCAGTTGCCTTTGCCAAAATCACCCAGTACCTGGTCAAATTTTTTATTCTCTTTAATAATATACACTACATGTTTTATAGACGAGGGTTCGCCGGGATTATCTGGAACGGGTTTGGGTCTTGCAGTTGTATTGGTTCCGGCCTGTGCTCTTAGTAGTTCTATAAAATGAAATCCTTTACTGGCTACGGCTGTATAGGCGTCTAATTCAGCCTGGTTGCCGGGAAGGGGTACTTTTTGGATCTGTCCTTTCAGGGCTGTCACATTGCCGATAAATAGATTGTCTCCTGCAATACTTATAGTGCCAGGAAAACCACCTGCTGCAATAAAACCATAAGGAGCTTTCTGTGGGGATGCCGGATCTATGAGCGCAATTGAATTATTGCCGGCATTGGCCGCGAACAGTGTTCGGCCATCAGGGCTGAATGCCAGTGCTGTTGTGAGGCTGCCATAGGGAAGAGATGGATCCGGTTTGGTGCTAATGGTGTGTATTACTTTTAAAGTCTTTATATCTATCACACTAATGCCATCGCCACTCTCATCTGCAACATAAAGTAAATTGCCTTCAGGAGACAGCGTCATTGATTCCGGATGGATGCGGGTAGCAATGTCTGCAATTTTTTTTCTTGACTGAATGTCTATTACAGTTATGGAGCCTCTCAATGCGACTGACCGTTCATCCACTGCCACATCTGTTCCGGCTGATTTTTCTGTTCTATCTCCTTTCCCGGGATGCGGACCGCCAAAATTGCTAACGAATGCGCGCTTTTTGTCTTTACTGATGATGACCGCATAAGGACAAACGCCTACCGGGATCTTGTTTAATACCTTGCCTTTAGAGAGATCGACAACAGCGATCTCGTTTGTAATGGCAAGAGCAACAAGAGCGATATTATTTTTACATAGCCCTATTCCTAATGGATTGGTCTTTTTATTATTAGCCGATAGATCGATTGTCTTGGTAAGTGTGAAAGCACCTGTTCTGCTAACATTGCCTGCATATAGGTTCTTTTGCAGACCGGTAAAATAAATAGTAGAATCATTATCGTCCACGGCAAGACCGTTCATGGAGCCGGATTCCTTATCAGGATAATCGAAATTAGTAAGTGTTTTAAAATCGTTCGCATCAATAAAACTTAATTGCCCATTGTTTTTTGCAATAAGTATATGCTGTTGATGCGCGAATGACAGGTTCAATACCCTGGTTCCCTTTGTTAAGTCAAGGCTTTGCCCTGCGGGATCCAGTAATTGACCATTGGCCAGTAGTTTATCACCTGCCAAAGAATAGCTCCAGGTGTTATCTACCGGTTTTCTGATATCCTTATGCGGCTCCGCTACCTGCGCCTGTATGGTTTGTGCGGCCAGTAATAAGCAGGCAAAGATATTTTTGGTAGAAAAAGGCTGTCCCGTTTTCATAGTATTTAAGTAAATATTAAAATGTTATCAAAGCATCTATCCGGAGTTGGGTATAACCTAAAAAATACACAGTAAATTCAACCCCGGATGAACATGATGGGCAAAGATAATTTTAACAGCGGTAAAATATTGGTTAAGTTGTAGTTATGATTTTGATAGGTGTTATCTCGCGGAACACGCAAAAAGCGCAGAAAGGAAGATCGTTTTCAGGATGGCCTTCCACCTCATAGCTGGAAGCTCATGGCTTGCAGCTATAAATACACTGGCTATCCTGCAGCTTGGGTTATAAGAGGATTATCTCGCGGAACACGCAAAAAACGCAGAAAGGAAGATCGTTTTCAGAATGGCCTTCCACCTCATAGCTGGAAGCTCATGGCTTGCAGTTATAGTACACTGATTATTTCGCAACTTGGGTTATAAGAGAAATCATCTCGCCGAATACGCAAAAAACGCAGAAAATAAGGAATTTAACTATTGAGGGGATTATTTATTGGCTATGATAAAGAGAATCATAATGTCCACTTGAACTATCTTTAATAGTAAATCAGTGGTATGATTTTTCAAGTAAAGTATTTTAGGAAAAAAAGCATATTCCCATTGGTTCTTTTATTGTTGCTGAGCACGTGTTTCCAAAGCGGCCTGGCGCAAAAAAGAAAACAATATGGTACCTTTCCGGACTTTTTCCCGGACACCAGTCTGGCTAAACTTGTAGCACAAACGCTTCATAAAAGTGTTACTGATAAACAAGTGCGCAGGAATTGGCCAGTATAAAAGGGGAGTTTGTTTGTGGCCCGGGAGAGATGTCTGACCTAACCGGTATTGGATATTTAACAGGAATAAGCGCCTTTGACTGCTGCAAGAACCATGTTAAAAGAATACCGGCTGAGATTGGGAACCTGACGAAGCTGGTGTCATTAGATTTATGTAAAGCATATGAAGTTGAAACCATTCCGCCGGAGATAGGGCGTCTTACAAAATTGCATTTTGTGCGCATTACTTTAACAAGTGTAAAAGTTATTCCCAAGGAAGTGGGCCGGTTGATAAATTTAGATACACTTTGGATAGGTAGCAATAGATTAACATCGATACCAAAAGAGATTGGTAATTTAAAAAAGCTTGTTTCTCTCTATGTTGAATCCAGCAAATTGAAGACGGTGCCCGACGAAATCTGCAATGCCAGGTCATTAAAGTCCCTGAATTTAAGTTACTGTGAGTTAGAGCGGTTGCCGGAAAATATTGGCAACTTAAGTGAACTGCGATCATTGAACCTGTTCAGGAATAAGCTCAAATACCTGCCTAGAAGTATTGGTAAATTAAGCCATCTTACCCATTTGAACGTGTATGATAACTTCATGTTGAATGAAAATTATAAACATTACTTACCGTTATCGCTGAGGAAGAGCACACACGAAAGCACTTAAAGCGTCAATATTGTGAGAGATGCTTTTTAACAGTGCTGAGCTAAGAGTGCTCCATAGCTTTTTATCTTAAAACCTCAATGAATACAGGCTATCCCAGTTTCGTGCCGGGTAATGAACCAGGATCAGGCATTCTATCCGCAAAAGCCATCGCCTCTGCAACACTGAACCGTTGTTTAAATGTGAACGCATATGGCGTAGGGCCGTTTGCTCTTATATAGGATAAACGCTGCTCTGCCTCTGCCACGGTGGGTAGATGGCCTGCTGGTATATACCATAGCGCCATCTGCATGTCCTGCATTTTCAGGAACCATTCTTTCCGTCTTTTCAGTATCCCGGCATGGGCAGTTTGATAGGTATAGGTATATAAATCGTCTGTATTTTTCCATACAGACATATTTACCAGCAAGGTACTATCATCAAATATGCGGATTGCTGTAGCATTATTGCCATCCCCTTTCAGGCGCCACACAAATCCTTCACTGGCTTCTGCCAGTGCATTGATCTCATCGAGACGGTCTACAAAAGTTTGCATAACAGGGCTGTCTATAGGGCCGGCCATTCTGCCAATATTGATCTGGGCTATATGATAGGTCATAAAAAAATTTTATTTTCAAAAGTAAATTCACCGTGAACATGAGACAAGAGGTTACAAAAAGGTTACCTGCCAGGAAGCGGCAGTCGCACGATTATGATATAAAGAAATGCGCAGTGATCAGCGCATTGAAAATATTTGCCACCAAGTGGAAGCCCTGTATTATTTGTTACCTGGCTAAAGATCCTATGCGGTATAACGACCTGTTTCGCATCATCCCGAATATCAGCAGGAAAATGCTTTCTGCGCACCTGCATGAATTGGAAAACGATGGTGTGATTATACGAAAACAGTACGATCCCAAGAAGCAGCATGTTGAATACCTGCTTTCGCCCAAAGGATATACGCTCATGGGCATGCTGGAAATGATACAGAACTGGGGTCTTGCCAATATTGAAGGTGTTGTATCTATTAAAGAGATGACCGAGGTTGTATTGTAAAAGAAATATTGTTAAGATGATTATAATACAGGCCTGCTGTTAAGACATTGAATGAAGGAGATCAGTTGTTGTTTTTCTGTGCTGGTAAGATGCAGCTGGCCTGCAGGCAGTGTCTGGTTGTTAATGCTGATACCCGACCCGCTACCGCCACCCTTATCATAAAAATCAATCACTTCATCCAGCGTATGGAATATACCATTGTGCATATAAGGTGCTGTTCTGGCTGCATCCCGCACTGTTATGGTTTTAAATGAATGATGCAGCGAAGCTACTTTTACTATGCTGAATCTTCCTTCATCACTGTCAATGACCATGCTTGTTCTGGCTGAGGGTACGCCGATCACTTCAGTTTCCATCCGTACATACCTGGGCGGAAAATTGCCATTGAACAGCGGCATGTAATGACAGGTGGCGCATTTGGCCTTGCCCGTAAACAAGTTAAAACCGGCAATTTCACCAGCATCCATGGCAGTAGCCTTGCCGCGCATATAGTCATCAAAGCGGCTATTGAGTGATGTGAGACTGCGTATGTAAGAACCGATAGCATTGATTATTTCTGAAGTGTCGATGCCTTTGCGATCAGGCATAGGGAATGCAGCTGAAAATAACCGGCGGTACACCGCGTTTTGCCAAAGCCGTCCTGCTGCCTTGTTGATAGATCCATGCAGCTCGTCTTTATTGCGTACAACATCCGATACCTGGTCTTCCAGCGTTTTGGCACGCAGATCATAAAACTGCGCAGGCTGCAAAGCGGCATTGAGCAATGTGGGTGTATTGCGCCGTAATAACTGCTTACTGGACAGTGAGGTGTTTTTTACAAGCCCATCTGTAAATGCCCTTTCGGGTTGATGGCAGGACTGGCAGCTCCTGATACCGTTTTTGGAAAGTACAGGATCGGAAAATAATTGTTTACCCAGCACAACTTTTTCACTGGTCATAAATGAAGCAGGATCCGGTGCATAGGCATTTACATTGAAGGCATTGGTATCAAACAGGGTTCTGGCATCCTGGTTAAGCAGGCGGTTGTAACGGGTAATATGAATACCCAGTTTTGTTTCCCAGTCTGTAATACCCGCACTAACCGGGTTGCCATAACGGGTGATGAATACAGCCCTGTCAAACGAATTAAAATCCATGTGCTGCGATAAATAATCAGACGCGGCTGTTATTGCTTTCATCACCTGGTCTGCATGACCATCTGTGATGGAATGATATTGTTGCAGTGCTTCACTGATACCTTCAAGTGCGGCAGCGGATTCGGGCATGCTCTTTAGCGAAAGCGGGTTATCAAAACCGGTGATACCCAATGTAATGATCCTGAATATTTCCTGTTTGGCAGCATCAAAAACCTGCCAGTCGAGAATATCTATATGAGTAAAATAGGAGCTACATTTATCGCAGCCGGATTGTAACTGTTTCAGTTGTTGTACCAGTGCGGCTTTGGCGGTAGTATCATACACGGGGAACAAATACCCTTCGATCACCTGCAACCCGGCAGGGTCTATCACCATGCCGGAAGATTCCACTTCCTGAACCGGTGGTCCATTGATGCGTCTTGCTTCCAGTGGAGAAAAATATTCTGCAGCCCATTCAATTCTCTTATAAGCCAGTCTTGTTTGTAAAAACAACTGCTGCAGCTGCTGTTCACCGGCGTCGCCTTTTTCAACAGCCTGCAGCAGGCGGTTCTTGGCTGCTGCAAAACTGTCAATCCGGGCAAGTAATTGCTGCGCAATTTTTTTCTCCCTGCTGCTTCGTGCTTCTTTGCAGGAAAAAAAAGCCAGCCCCCATACGGATGCGAGGAGCAATGATAGGCAGATCAGTTTCCGCATAGTTCCTGGAGGAAATAAAGCTGATTTGCAGCTATGCTATAATTAGAAATCAAATGCATTCGATAGCGGGTTAGCATTCTGATCTCGGTCTGCCAGCGGTTTCAGGCCCCATCTTTTTTCAATAAAAGAAAGTATGCTCACTGTTTCATACTGCGTATGATCAACATATCCTTTTTTGGCAAAAGGCGAAATAATAAGTGCAGGCACCCTTGTGCCCGGGCCCCATTTTTTATCGATCACCGGGGGAGCAACATGATCCCAGAAACCGCCGTTTTCATCATAAGTTACAATCACAACTGCATTTTTCCCATTAGGGCCGTTCAATACTGCGTTGATCAGGTCAACAGTATGTTTTTCTCCATCCTGTACAGTGGAGTAACCGGGATGTTCATTATTAAGCCCTAGTGGCTTTACAAAAGAAACGCTGGGCAGTGTGCCGTTTTGCGCAGCAGCCAGGAAATCGGCTTCATCTTTCAGGTGATCTTTTTTGGCCTGCGTGCCATCAGCATAATTGGAGAAATAGGCAAATGGCTGGTGATGAAACTGGAAACTGGGATCGGGATTACCCGCAAGTGCATTGTTCCAGCCACCTGCATACCAGGCCCAGCTGATACTTTTCTCACTCAGCCTGTCGCCGATGGTGGGCAGTGTTTGGTTGGGTATCAGGGTAGCAACATTGGTACCTGATGGGTGAGGTGCATTCACTGTATAGCTGGTGTTCACCACGTATCCATCCGGCGTTACTGCGCCATCTTTAAGTAGCTTGCCCGATGCATCCACCTGGGCTACCATGCTTGAAGGAGCGCCCGGAAATACAGGGCTTGCCGCGGCGATAAGCCACATATGATTTAAGAAAGAACCACCGAATGCACTATGAAAGAAATTATCGCATAAAGTGTATTGCTGTGCCATACCCAGCAATGGTAAAAGACTTGTTTTGTAATATCCCTGCGATAAACCTGCAGTATTATTGTACAATGCGAACTTATCCATTTTGCCACCATCTATCTGCATCTGCTCCTGGTAATACCGGTGCAATACATCGGGTGTTTCCTGGTCGGCCGGTACATACTGGTCAATATTGAAATAATTGTTGGGCAGGTTGGTAGGAAAAGCACTGGTACCGGGGATTGCGGGTAAGTTGGTATATGGATTGCCGTTGGCATCTACCTGTGTTGTGTTGGATGCATTGGCATCTGCCAGGCCCTTTGCGCCTGCAAACTGGCCGTAAAGATTGTCGAAGCTGTGGTTCTCCAGGTAGATGACCACCACATTATTGACACTATTGATTCCTGCTGCGGCGGTATGATTGGTTTTTTTGCAGGCAAAAATAAATGCGCCTGCAAGCAATACTACTGCAGTAGCGGCAACCAGCCGGCTTTTATTGACAACAGAAGATGTCTTTTTCATGGATCCGCGTGTTTTCGGCGTTTTGAAAGAATGGGTAAATAAATAGTATTCGTGTAAACTGTATGTGTACGGTATATTATCTTTTTACTAAGATTAGTGGACTTGCAGCCTGAATGAAACCCTATTTCCTCCAAAAAGCCCGACCCGGCGGGTGTTGCAGGAACCTGTGGGAGTAGTCAGTCGTTTTTATAGCTGCGGTCATAAGCTTCCGGCTATGAGTAGGAATGGATCGTTAAATAGAATAAAATTGTTTTGACAGGCAGCCTGAAAAACATCTTTCTTTCTGCGTTTTCCGCGTGTTCCGCGAGATGCATTTCTCGCAGCTCATCGCTATTAGCTTGAAGCTTTTACAGCGGTAAGCCATGAGCTTCCAGTTATGAGGCAGGCATGTTCTGTTAAATAGCATAAATTGTTTTGCGAGGCCATCCCGAAAATGATCATCCTTTCTGCGTTTTCTGCGTGTTCCGCGAGATGCATTTATCCTGACACCCCTTAATGAACGCATCACAAACAATTTACGTACCTGATCGACAGGGTTATTTACATGCCAAAAATACCAGAATACCGGTATTGCTTTTAATAGTAAAAAGTATTAACCTTGTAACCGCATTAAAAATTGAGCAGTAAAAAATAGTACACCGGTAATGCACAGGTTTTATTTCCCCGCTTATCCTGTTCATCCGGCTGGTTGGTTAACCGGATAGCTGAGCCGGGATCCATCCAATGAATAATATGAGCCGGCAACCTTCCAGGAAATGCACTGCGCCTTAAAAGCAGTACCAGGATTGAATTACCCGAAAACCTGCAATAGAGTAGGGTTGCTAACATAAACCAAACGAGTATGAAAAAGGAAACCTTTAAAAACAAACTGACCTTAAGAACACAGGACCTATCTGCATGCTCTTCTACCGGAATAAATAACGGCAGTCCGCAAACATAAACAAGGTTAACCTGCATAGAAAAGCATAACCACCTGCCAAGGGCATGGTTGCTATTATTTATTACGCAGGTGTGTTTTAGTTCCCTGTATCTGCTGCTGGCATGCTATCCCCCATTGATTCTACCTACTGTATGTAAAGCCGCTGGCAAAACACTGTACTCTTCCTGAATACTTCACTGCTATTAGCAGTAACCGTCTTCCGATCATCGTACCGCATGAATGGTGCATGCTTTAATGCTATGCACACTACCCTGTGATGCTGTTTATGGTTATATACCAACCGTGCAAACCATGCTGTTTTGCACATGGCAATCGTATGCACTGCCGTGTGCAAGGGATACTGTTGTAAAACTGTTCATCAAACACTCCTTATATGAAAAAGAAAACGCTCAAAAACAGGTTGTCTTTTACCGTAAAAGACCTGTCGTCGCTTACACAAGACGAATCACAGGCACTCCGTGCAGGGAAGGCCGCACAGCTGACCAATCCGACATCCAAGTATGCCTGTTGCGATGATGCACATGCTATCTCAGGTTGCAGGTTGTGTCCCACCTGGCAGGGATCCTGCCCAGACACACAGTATAAAAATTGTGTAGCGCTGTAACAAAAGATCTTTTGTTCAGCAGTGGGCTGTACACCGGCCGGAAAGCTTACTGCGAAGACGCCAGGGGAACCCGAAAACCTGTAATAGAGTAGGGATGATTGTTCACACCAATTAAATAGTATGAAGAAAAAAAATCTCAAAGGAAAGCTGTCGCTGAAAGTGAAAGATCTTTCCTTGCTGAACAGCGATGAAAAAAAACAAGTAAAAGGCGGATTGCCATTGACCACATGGTCTGTATGTTGCTCGCAGCAGGATGTTTCCTGTGAAGGAAGCTGCGAACGTCTTTGCACTGTTAATCAGTGTTAGACTGATACAGGTATTAACGCCGATGGTATTGTTCATCAAAAAACAATCTATGAAAAAGCGATCCCTGAAAAACAAGCTGAGCCTGACAGTTAAAGACCTGTCATCACTTGCAGGAAAAGAAATGCAGCAGGCGAAAGGCGGTGCTTTTTTTTCCAATGGTACCTGCTATACACAGGCCCGTGGTTGTATTGCTACTGAAGGAAGCTATTGTGCAACCAATTGCTACCCGTATCAATGCATGTAAATGCAGGCTGTTCAGGAAAGACAAACCCGGGGTGTCCGAAAACCCGTAAAAGAGTAGGGTTCATTTCTTAATCGTGTTAATCAGATGAAGAAAAAAACGCTTAAAAACAGGCTGGACTTTAAGGTGAAGGATCTGTTCTCCCTTTCAACCGCAGAAAAGAAAGGCGCCAGAGCAGGAGCTGATGCTTTTTTGCGGACGGATTATCCCTGCCGTACTGTTGATATAGGGGGTAGTGTTTGTCATAGTTACTGTCCGCCATATGCCTGCCCCTGATCAGGGCTGTCAATGGCTGTCTAACTAAAGCCTGCATTCTATTTATTCTGCCATGCAATAAGAAAGGTGCTCCTGGCTGCTCCGGACTGCGGTGGCACCTGCTTTAACATGGCAACAGCAAAACGGAGAATTATGAAAAAGAAAAACCTCAAGGGCAGGCTCTCACTTAAGGTCAAAGACCTTTCTTCTTTGTCTGGCAGTACTGCTGCTGCTGTGAAAGGTGGAGTATCTATCGCGTTGCTTTGCACGGGAGCATGTGCATCTAACCGCGCATCGTATTGCGGATATGATCACCAGACACGCTGCCTGCCAGTGCCGTGAACGGTAAACAAAAATGCCCGGTAATATAATATGAACAAACAACAATAGAAAATGCACATGGGCATTTGTGCTTGTAAACCAGTATAAAGCTGGTATCAACTGCCGGCTTTATGCTGGTTATTCATCAACCAGTTAATCGGCGGCTATGAAAAAAAGAACACTTAAAAACAAGCTGTCTTTGAAAGTGAAAGATCTTTCTGCATTGACACCGTCATCTGCCGGTAAGCTTGAAGGAGGTGCATGGGTACCCACACAAGGTTCCTGTGCCTGCCCCACACACAACTGCAGCGATCCTGTTTACTGCACCATGTCATGTCCACACGGGTACTCCTGCGGAAATGTGACGTGTATACCGCAGACACTATGATCGTAAACCATTATGTAAAAACCGCCGTATAACGGCAATATCCAGATGTTATGAAGAAAAGAACACTCAAAGGCAAATTGTCTTTTACAGTAAAAGACTTGTCATCCCTCTCATCTATGGACGTTGTGTCGCAGAAAAATGCGCTGGGTGGTGCCGGGAAAAGCCAGCTTTGCGTAAACCAGATTGTTACACAAAACTGTTGCCCTACTATGTCCTGTCCCAGGCCTGAAGGCTATTCCTGCGGCCCCTTTCATTGTTTGTCGCAGATAGAGTAAGGGAAAGAAGAAAGGAGAAAAGGGAATATCCTAAGCCGGTGATGGCCCGGAATAAAAAACGGGTATCAGCGTTTGTAGTTTTCCCTCCTTACAAACAGCATAGCTGTGTTGCAGGGAAAACCTGCAGACAGCTATGCTTTATACGCGCAAAACAACAGGCTGCTACGGCGCTTGTCAACAATAGTATCAATAAAAATGATCACAATGCAACAAACAGCAACGATGACTTTACCGGCATGGGAGCCTTGCCTGGCACAGCAAGACCGCACTGTTTTCCGGCAACTGATACATATCACCAATAAAGTGGTACAGCAAAAACTGGACACCCGGATGCACAACGAAACTTTTTCACCAGGTATCATGAGTGGTGATGCCGGTGCCGTGCTTTACCTGTTTCATTCTGCCATTTACCAGGAAGATGACCGGCTGTACGATAAAGCATTGGATTACCTGGAAAAGCTGGTGGCAGATATCAGCGCTTCACATGCACCATCGCTTTGCTCAGGCATGGTAGGTGTAATATGGCTGCTGCTTTACCTGGACAGCCATGATATGGTGCAGGTGACAGATGACATGATCAGTGAGGAGATCATGAATTATCTCTGCGAGGAATCATTACAGCAGATCAATGCCGGGTATTATGATTATATGCATATGGGGCTGGGTATGCCACTGGCGTTACTGGCTTCAGCTAAATACACCCACCGGTATGCTGACTACCTGGAAAAAGTAGTGCAGGCAATGGCTGCCACCGCACAGAAAACGGCAGACAATTGCATATACTGGCGGTATATGCTGGATAATGATAACAGTGATGATACACCCGAAGAAAAAGTGTCACTGGGGATGTCTCATGGCATGCCGGGTATTATTGCATTGTTATCGAAAATAAGGGCTGCAGGTATTTGTATACATACATGTGATGAACTGATTGAGCAGGCCGCCGGTTTTCTCCTGAAGAAATGTAATGATACAGGGGCGGTTTCCTGCTATCCTTCCATGTTCAGCTTTGGTAATAATGAGCCTTATATCAACAGCCGGCTGGGTTGGTGCTATGGTGATATGGGTGTAGCCGCAGCTTTCATCCAGGCGGGAAAAGCCACAGGCAGGCATGCTTACCTGGAAGAAGCAGACCGTATCATCAGTTCACTTATCCGGCGCGGCGATGATGCTTCCAGGGTTACAGATGGTGGTTTTTGCCATGGCAGTTTTGGTATAGCCCATATTTATAACAGGCTATACCAATACAAAAAAACACCTGCGCTAAAAGAGCTGGCTGCCCGCTGGTTCCGCCGTTCGCTGGATATGACACGGTTTACAGCCGGGCACATCGCTATTTTACTTGTAGAAGATAAAAAAAGCAGTTGGAACGATCATACAGATATCCTAAGCGGTATCAGCGGAATAGGCATTACGCTGCTTAGCGCAGTGGCCCCGGTTATACCTGCATGGGATGAAGTGTTCCTGCTCGATATCGGCCATTGATGGCATAATAGGCAATCATACACAACAGCTTTTAATACACCCATCATATGATTCAACTTATTGGAAATACTTACCTGATGCGAGCGCCATTATACCCGGTGCAGTTTGCAGACAAATGTTTTGAAGGGCATATCGGAGAGTGGGCTAGCAGGAACGATTTTCTGTACGGCGTATACCTTTCATCGAAAGACCTCTATCTCGAATATAAAAAACAAGCCGAAACAGGTGTGTTCAGTCCTAAAATGCACCAGACACTACGTAAATACTGGCTGCGGGCCAGTGCAAGATGTACGCCTTATGCCAACCTGGCCGGCTGCACTTTGGGTACTATCGCAGAAAATACACATATCTATCTCGAACAGCCAGATAAACACACAGAGGCTTGCCGTATGGATATGAATATGGTGTATAAATTTATTGATGTGCTTAACAGGAACAGTGAGCTGATGCAGCAGGTGCTTTTCTATCCCAACAATACCCTGTATAAACTTGGCGGTAAATACCGTTATGTACGTTATAAAGTAAATGGCAATAAAAGGAAATATTTTTTGTCAGAAGCAGCGTATACACCTTACCTGGAAGATCTGCTGCAGGCTGCAGCAAAGGGCAGTACACTGCCAGGGCTTGCAGGTATCATTGCTGCCTATGGTTTTGAGCAGGAGGAAATAATGCCCTATCTGCATACCCTGATCGATAACCAGGTTATCAGCAGCGAACTGGAGCCCTGTGTATCAGGCGAACAGCCATTTAACCGGCTTGCTGCTGTATTGCAGAAATATCCTGCAGCCCGTCATTATGCGGATTTTATAGAGGAAGTGAACAGGCGGCTAATACAGAACGATTTCTCTATTGACAGGCTTGAAACCATCATCCAGCGGCTGGAACAGGAGCAGGTTGATTACAGCGGGGTTACCACACTTTTCCAAAGCGATATGTGTATCCGTGCAAAACACAATACCATTGGCCACGGGGTGATGAAGCAGGTGTTAAAAGAAATAAACCAGCTGGTACAGGCAACCTATAAAAAAAAGTTCCAGCAGCAGCAACTGGATGAATTCAAGAACCGTTTTTTTCAGCGCTACGAAATGCAGGAAGTGCCTTTGTGCGAAGCCCTTGATGTGGAATGTGGTATAGGATACGGCAACTATTCCAACCACCTGAACTCCTTTGTAAGCGATATCAATTTCACTACCGAAAACAATGCCGATGAAAAAACAGGTGAACTCACCCGGCTGCTCCAGCAATTGCTGGAAACGCGGGATGTTGCCGATGTTTCTCCCATCCATTTCACTGAAAAAGACCTGGGCGGTATCAAACAGAAAGAAGAAGCGCCGCTTGCCTTTGCCAACAGCCAGTTTATGTCTGTTATGGGATGTTTATATGGAAGCAGTGCTGCAGAAATTGATAAAGGGAATTTTCAGTTCCTGCTAAAATCCATCGGGGCGCCATCCAGTGCCAATATACTGGCCCGTTTCTGCCATATGGATGAATCGATCAGCAATTGGGTCACTGCTCTCACCCATGACGAAGAAGCGGCATTGCCGGAACAAATGGTGTATGCTGAAATTATACACCTGCCACAGGAAAGGGTAGGTAATATACTGCTGCGTCCTGTATTGCGGCAATATGAAATTCCGTACCAGGGTAATTCCGGTGCGCCGGAAAACAGGCAGCTGCCGGTGGCAGACCTGCTGGTCTCCATCCGGAATAACCAGATTGTGCTGCGCAGCCGCAAACTGAATAAACGGGTAATACCAAGGCTTACCACCGCGCATAACTACTCGTTCGACAGCCTGCCCATGTACAAATTCCTCTGCGACCTGCAGCATCAGCAAAGCTTTGCAGGCGTCGGTTTTGAATCTTTGCTCAGTAACAACAATTCACTGTTTACACCCAGGGTTACATTCGGACACCTGATACTGAAACGTGCCAACTGGAAACTGCAGAAAGAAGACCTTAAGGGCATGCCCGCAGATGATACAGCCTTGCAGGCATTTGTGGCAGCACTGCGGCAGCGTAAAAAATTGCCGCAACGTGTATTGTTCCAACAAAACGACAATGAGCTGTTAATAGATTTTGCTTACGCAGATGCTTTCCGCCTGCTGGCTTCTTATATAGATAAATATGGTGCCGTACAGCTTGCTGAATTTCTATACGATGAAACAATGATGGGTGCAGTGGAAGGGGCAGATGGTAATTATTGTAATGAATTGCTGTTCCCTGCCATGATCGCGAAAACGGCAGAAACAGGCCAGGGTTACCTGCTTTCAACCGTGGAAGCAGATCATTTCAAAAGAGTATTTCTGCCGGGCGATGAATGGCTCTATTTTAAAATATACTGCAGCAGCAATGCCGCAGAGGAATTGCTTGCAGCTCCTGTAAGAAAACTGGTTGCTGCCCTGGTAAAAAAAGGCTGGGTGAAACAATGTTTCTTCCTGCGCTATGCCGATCCTGAAATGCATATCCGCATACGGTTCCAGCTGCAGAAAAATGAAGATTTTCTTCCTGTAATGCAGGCGGTGCGTAAGGCATTGGATAAATACCAGCGCAGCAAAATGTTAACCACTATCCAGATAGATACTTATGTGCGGGAGATAGAACGTTATGGCGGTAAAACAATTGCTGAATCGGAAGCCATTTTCTGCAGCGACAGCCAGGCCGTGTTGAATATACTGCACCGCCTGCACCTGCAGCAGGCAGAGGACAAAAAATGGGAGATCGCCATGACTGGTATTGACAGCTACCTGAAGGAGTTTGGCTACAGCCTGAAAGATAAAATAAGACTGCTCTCCCGTTTGCAGAAAGCTTTTTTTGCCGAATTCGGCGGCAGCCTGCCATTGCAGCGGAGCCTGAATGAAAAATACCGCACCCTGAAAGACAGGATCTTTGCGCTGTTTGACAAGGCCAGTACCGATAAATTACTGAATGAGTGCAGGAAAGAATTCCGCGCACGCAGTATGTATAACAGGCATACTGTACACCGGCTGAAAACTATACTGCAAAGGCAACAGAGAAATGCGGATGATCTGCTGGGCAGTTACCTGCATATGTTCATTATCCGGCTTTTTGCCGCAGAGAACAGGAAGTATGAATTAACACTGTACCATCTGTTGTTAAAATATTACCAGGCCATTGCTGCCATACAAGAAAAAGCGACCAAATGAAATTTCCTTTTTATAAACAGCTGGATACAATGGATTGCGGGCCTACCTGTTTACGCATGATCGCCCGGTTCTATGGTAAAAATTATTCACTCGAATATTTGCGTAACCTGTCGTTCATCACCAGGGATGGCGTAAGCATACTGGGTATAAGCGAAGCGGCAGAACGCATCGGGTTCAGAACGCTGAGCACTAAACTGAGTTTTGAACAACTGGATGAAGAAGCACCGCTGCCCTGTATACTGCATTGGACACAGAACCATTTTGTAGTATTGCCACCGCAGAATTATAACCGGCATAATAAAAAAGCAAAACTATGGGTGGTAGATCCCGGCCACGGAGCCATAAAGGTTGACAGGGATACTTTTTTGCAATGCTGGCTTTCGGGTAACAGGCAGGGTGTGGCATTGCTGCTGGAACCAACAGATGCTTTTTACCAGCAGGCAGGTGAGGCAAAAACAAAGTCAGGCTTCCGTTTTCTGCTCCGTTACCTGAAGCCTTATAAGCGTTACCTGGTGCAACTGGTGATCAGTATGATCGTGGCCAGCCTGCTTTCACTGGTGTTCCCTTTTTTAACCCAAAGCCTGGTAGATTTTGGCATTAACCGGCACAGTCTGGGTTTTATATACCTGGTGCTGGTTTCGCAACTGCTTTTGTTTGCCGGCAGTACTGCTATAGAGATGATCAGGAGCTGGCTATTGCTGCACATGAACAGCCGCATCAATATCAGTATCTTGTCAGATTTCCTGATCAAGCTGATGAAGCTGCCTATCCGTTTTTTTGATACCAAGCTGATCGGCGATATACAGCAGCGTATCAGCGATCATGCACGTATTCAGAACTTTCTTACGGGCACTACTTTGTCAACACTGTTCTCATTGCTCAACCTGGTCGTGTTCACCGTAGTGCTGGCCATATACAGCTGGTATATACTGGCGATATTCCTGGTGTTCAGCGTGCTTTCGGTGGCCTGGATCTTTTTTTTCCTGAAACGGAGAAAAGAACTGGATTATAAACGTTTCCAGGGCATGAGCGATAACCAGAACAATATTTATGAACTGATCACTGGCATGCAGGAAATAAAACTGAACAACTGCGAAACCCTAAAGCGATGGGAGTGGGAAAGGGTACAGGCCAAATTGTACAAGATCAGTGTTAAAGGGCTGGCCCTTGGCCAATACCAACAGGTGGGCACTGTTTTTTTTAACCAGCTGAAGAACATCCTCATTTCTTATATCTCCGCCAAAGAGGTTATGTATGGGCATATGACATTGGGGATGATGCTGAGCGTAAGCTATATTATCGGGCAGATGAACGGTCCTATTGAACAACTGCTGGGGTTTGTACAGGGGGCTCAGGATGCCCGCATCAGTCTTGACCGCCTGGGTGAAATACACAACCGCGAAGATGAGGAAGCTGCCGTTAATAAAAATCTTGCGCAGGGCACCAATGGCCATGCACCGGATCTGCAACCTGTATTGCCTTTGCAACCGGTACACGATATTGTGCTGAGGAATGTCTCATTCCAGTATGAAGGCCCGCAGTCTGTGTATGTGCTGAAAAATGTAAATATCACTATCCCCGAAGGAAAGGTGACCGCCATTGTAGGAACCAGTGGCAGCGGCAAAACAACATTACTGAAACTGCTGCTACGTTTTTATGACCCGACAGAAGGGAAGATAACGATAGGCAGAAAACCACTTGCTGAAATATCACCGGGTTGGTGGCGCAGCCAGTGCGGAACGGTTATGCAGGATGGATTTATTTTTTCAGATACCATAGCGCGTAATATTTCCGTGAGTGATGAACAAACCGATGATGCACAACTGGAACATGCAGTTAATGTGGCCAATATCCGCGATTTTATTGATGAACTGCCTATGGGGCATCATACAAAAATCGGTAATACAGGCAACGGTATCAGTGCGGGTCAAAAGCAGCGGATACTGATTGCCCGCGCAGTATACAAAGATCCGCATTATCTTTTTTTTGATGAAGCTACCAGTGCGCTGGATGCGAATAATGAGCGGGTGATCATGGAGAATATGGAACAATTTTTTAAAGGAAAAACTGTGGTCGTTATCGCACACCGGCTAAGTACTGTGCGGCAGGCTGATCAGATCATTGTGCTGGAGAATGGTGTTGTGGCAGAAACCGGCACACATGAATCATTGACCGCACGCAGGAGCAACTATTACAAATTGGTAAAAAACCAGCTGGAGCTGGGCAATTAATTCAATTATGCCAATCAACGGGAACAATCATACCATCAAGCAGGCAGCTGTTGCCAGAACAGCACGGAATGGCGCTGTATCAGATGCGCGTGTAGAAGAAGTACAGGTGATCATTGGCCGTATGCCGCATTGGGTCATCCGATGGGGTATTACCATTATTGGGCTGCTGGTACTATTGTTGTTCATTATCGCCTATTTTTTTAAATACCCTGATACGGTGCAGGGCCGCCTGAGCATTCAGGCCCTGCAGCAGCCTGTACCGCTTTATGCACCGGATAAGGCAATGGTTGCTGCCTGGCTTGTCGCCAATCACACAGAGGTAAAAGAAGGCCAGGCTATTTGTATGCTGTCAAACACCGCTGAGTACAGCGATATACAATTGCTGATGCAGATAGTGAATAAGTACAATAATAACAACCCGGCTGTTTTCTCTTTGCCGGCCGGTCTAAAAGTGGGCAGCCTGCAAACAGCTTACACGAATTTGTATACCGCTTTACAACAGGCCACAGCTAACAAACAGCCGGGAATGCTGAAGCGTTATGTCGACGACCTGCAAACAGCCTATGCCGCCTGGCAACAGCAATACCTGGTTAAAGCACCTGTAAGCGGGGTATTGTACAGGCGTGGTGTATTGAACAATTATTCCGGGGTGCAGAAAAATGATACACTGGCAACAATTCTGCCCCCGATCAGGGAAATGCATGCGGTGGTGCATGTACCTGTAAATGGTTCGGGCAATATCAGGGAAGGGCAGAAGGTATTATTGCGGCTTAGTAGCTATCCCGATAAAGAGTATGGGATGCTCGAGGCCAGTGTAGCTGATATCGCTCCTTTTAATACAGGTGATACCAGGGAAGTTAACTTGTCCCTGCAGCATGGATTGCAAACAACTGCAGGTAAAACGATCCTGATGCAGCCACAGCTCGATGGAACAGCCGAGATACTGACAGATGACAGAAGCATCCTGGCGCGACTGCTGAACAGGCTTTGGTAAAATTGAAGATAAAAGAGCTAGCCGGTTTCTTTTCCGGAAAATAACAGGACCGCTGTTCCTGTCCGGTGGCTGTTTTGTATATTTGAAAATACAGAATAGCTAACCGAAACCTCATGACAGTTACAAAGCATATACAAACAAGCTATAAAAGCATGCTCCGGGCCAAGTTATATTTCTTTTTCAAGAAGAGCGTATGGATGTATTTACTGGGTATGCTGCTGCTGGGCTATGCGCTGCCTTTTGATACATTTGGGGTCATTCCATCCACGCTTATTTACTTTCTTCTTTTTACCATTATTATCCTGGTGCCGGTATATCACTTCAGTGCGAAGGCCCTGGCCAACAGCAATGCAATGGATGCCGATGTAGAGTTTAGTGATCAATCTATCGTTATCCGCCACCGGAATAAAGACCTGGTGGAAACAAAAGACTGGAGCTGGATAAAACAAATTGATCTTACCGGCAAAGCTGTTCTGCTGGTGGTCAACCAGTCCCGCCGTTTTTTAATCACCATCGACCGGGGTAGCCTCACGGATAGTGAGTGGCAGTTCTTCAATAAAATCAAAGCTGAAAAATTCCGGTAATACAGCAAATTCGTTGGCGGCTGTATCATTGTTTTGTTGTCCATGCTTCATAGGCCTTGCAGTAATTGCTGTTCCATAAAGCATAGCGGGGGATGATGGTTGTTTTTAATCTTCTTTTAAAATCGTCAAAATCTTTTGGCGCACTGCTCCATAGCACTTCGCTCAGTGCTGTCATCCTGGGAAACAGCATGTATTCCAGTTGCTGTGTATCGGGGATATATTCTGTCCATACATTGGCCTGTGCACCCAATACATAGCGGGAAAGCCGGGCATCGCTCAGCTCTCGGGGTATGGGATTGTAATTGTATACAAGATCGAGGGGGATATAACCCGGTATATTCAGTTTGTCAACCGTTTTGTCTTTTGTCTGGTATTTGTTGAAATAGCAAACATTATCCTGTGTCATCACCACATAATGCTGCTGACCTGCCGCCTTGATACCGCCTTTTTCCCCGCGCCAGCTCATAATAATGGCTGAAGAATCCAGTGCGCTTTCGAGTATCTCATCCCAGCCGATGACAGATTTTCCTTTTGCACGGAGATAGCCGGTTACCTCATTGATAAAATAGGTTTGCAGTGCTGTTTCATCCTTCAGCTGGTGCTGCCGGATAAAATCCTGCGTAGTGGCACTGCGCTTCCACCATATTTTACTGCATTCATCACCACCCAGGTGAATATACTTATAGGGAAACAGGTCAGCCACTTCATCGAATACAGTTTTTAAAAAGGCAAAAGTTTGCGGGTTGGGCGCCAGTACATTGTTCTGCCTGTTGAACATGCCCCAGGTGGTAGCCACTTCGCGGGTGGTGTCGGGTGTGGTGCTTAGTTCGGGATAAGCGGCAATAACAGCACGGCAATGCCCGGGGATATCTATTTCCGGCACAATATGAATGCCCCGTACAGCGGCATAAGCAATCACCTCTTTTACTTCGTTTTGCGTATAAAAACCACCATAGCGGGTAGAATCATAACGAACGGGCATATCAAAAAAATAGCCGATAAGGGTGGCATTGCGCCAGGCGCCTACAGAAGTGAGTTTGGGATAGCTTTTTATCTCGATACGCCAGCCCTGGTCATCGGTCAGGTGCCAGTGAAAGGTATTGAATTTATGAAAAGCCAGGTAATTGATGTATTTTTTTATATAGCTCACCGGGAACAGGTGACGGCTTACATCCAGGTGCATACCCCTGTATGCGAATTTTGGATAATCGGTGATGCTTACTGCATCCAGTACAGGTGCTTTGCCTATGGGAAATAACTGTAACAGCGATTGTATGCCATGAACAATACCAGGTATATCTTTCCCGGTTATATAAATATTGGTTTTCCGGGTATATAGCTGGTACATTTCAGCATGTGTCATGCTGCTGTCGAGTGACAGGATAATAGCGGAGGATAAACTGTTTTTATTTTCCCCGGTACTAACATGCAAAAATGTGCCACACTGTTGTTGTATCTGCTCCTGCAGATAAGTGGCCTGTTGCGAAAGGGCAGGCTCCGCAACGATCTGGCTGTTCTTATGCAGGCTGAAA
The DNA here is from genome assembly GCA_966424055.1 of uncultured Deminuibacter sp. GTDB lineage: Bacteria > Bacteroidota > Bacteroidia > Chitinophagales > Chitinophagaceae > Deminuibacter. Next base: position 160,117 of record CBJLMB010000009.1, read on the forward strand.
CTGCCTGAAGGATGCGCGTTTACCATAACCGGTTTCGGAACAATATTATCTGCTGGTTGTTGTGCGCCTGCGACGGCAGTGAATAGAACCAGGAAAACCAGTTGGAGTAGTTTAGTCATGTAAAGCAGTTTGAGCAGGCAAGGTAATATATTATGAATGATCATTGTACCATTATACCATTATACATTGTCTTTCATCGGTCAGGGTAATGAACAGCGGCAATGCCGGTTATGATTTTATGCCGGTTAGCTGGATGCCGGGTCTGAACCGGGGAACCAATTGGGCAGCAATGTAAGTACATAGCTGATGCAGTAAAATAATGTATCAGCTGAAATAAGGGTTCTTTAATTATAGGAATAATGTTAAAAAAAATGGTCACGGGTAGGGGGAAAGCATGGGTAAGTTGTCATTAGCCTAAACGGCTTCTTCACTGAGGCCGGTACCGGTAAAGTCTTTTGGTATTGCACCTGCTGCTATTCTGGTAACATCTTCGTATACCTGCTGCTGTTGGGTGAAATATGCCCGGGGATAAACCCGTTATTATTTTTTACCAGTGATCTTATTTTCATGAAGAAGAAAAAACTGCGCGCTTTTACTTCGCTGAGCCTGCTTATTCCTTTTTTCTATTTTCCTGCCGGTGACCTGCAGCCTGGTGCTGAATTGTTTTTGAAAGAAACGATGGCTGCTGCATCTGACAGTGTATCACTGTCAACACCGGTGCCTGCTGCCACAGCAACAGCTTCCAGCTGGATGTCTGTGCTGGATAATGAGATTAACCTGGCACAATTATCTATACCCGGTACACATGAATCTGCGGCCCGCTATGAACCTTTTGAAGGTGTTGCGAAATGCCAGGATCTCTCTATTGGTGAACAGTTGAATGCCGGTATCCGTTTCCTGGATATCCGCTGCCGTAATGTAAAAGATTCTTTTGCTATTTACCATGGCCCGTTTTACCAGCGCTTGGGGTTCAGGGAAGTACTGGATGTTTGCAGGAATTTTTTATCTGCCCATCCCGGTGAAGTGATCGTTATGAGCATCAAAGAAGAGTTTGTAGCGGCCGGCAACACGATGAGCTTTGAACAGGTTTTTCTGAAAAATTATGTACTGCCGAATGGCAATCTTTTTTATATGGGAACAGATGTGCCTGAACTGGGAAAGATAAGAGGCCGTATTGTATTGCTGCGGCGTTTTAATGCATTTGACAGTTATACCGGCGCTGCCAATGGTAATATGTACGGGATAGATGCAACCAACTGGGCAAACAACACTACGTTTACTATTCATACCGGAACTGCCATGCTGAGTGTGCAGGACAATTATAAAATAGGAAAAAAACGCAGCAAATGGGATGTGATCAATGCGCATTTAAAAGCGGCTGCAAGCGGGAATGGTGAAACATTGTTCATCAATTTTGCCAGTGGTTACCGGCCTACGCTCTGGATACCGGATATCCTTGCTGTATCCAATGCTGTTAACCCGCACTTGAACGAATACTTCTATAATGCACCGGCCAGCAGGTATGGTATTGTTCCAATGGATTTTGTTGATCATGCCACGCCCAAAGAAATTTTTAAAAAGAATAGAGGTATCGTTCCGGTAGATAAGCGGAATGCGAGCAGGTGATCCTTCATACACAGACCTGACCACCGGAAAAGCAGCGTGTTATCAGGCATAACACGCTGCTTACTATTACAGGGAAGCACAGGGTGCCGCCGCTGCAGTATACATAGCGGGATAATCAATGTAACCCTTGTCGCCACCCTGGTAATAGGTGGCTTCATTGGCGGCAGCTAAAGGCGCATGATGCCTGAACCGTTCTACCAGGTCGGGATTGGCGATAAATGGCCTGCCAAAGGCGATAAGATCGGCTAGCCCGGCCTGTAAAGCGGCTTCTGCCGAAGTCTGCGTATATCCCCCGGCCAGTATCAGAAAATTAGAAAAGCGCTTACGTATATCCCGGATATACGCTGTTGGAATGGAAGGCCGGCCGTTGGAAGGCTGGTCGGAGAGATGGATATACAATATACCCAGCTGCTGCAATGCATCGGTAAGGTATTGGTGAGTGGCTGTTTCTTCAGCATAGGCTGGCAGATCGTTGAGGGTGGCAAAGGGAGAGAGCCGCACACCTGTATGCTCTTTACCGATGGCTGCTGATACACCTTCCATGATCTCCAGTAGAAAACGGCTGCGGCCGGCAATACTGCCACCATAATGATCTGTCCGGTGATTGGTATGGGGATGCAAAAACTGTTCGGGTAAAAAGCCATGTGCCCCATGTATTTCCACGCCATCAAAACCCAGTTCCATTGCAGTGATGGCTGCCTGTATATGGGCTTCTACCAGTGCACGGGCACCTGCAGTGCTCAGCTCCTCCGGCAGGGGCATAGGCAGGTGTTGCCCGCCCGGTGTAAGGATAGTGCCTGCTGCTTTCACCGGCGAAGGCGCTACCAGCGCTGCACTTTCTTCATGATTCAGCGGATGACCGATACGGCCGGTATGTACCAGCTGGATAAAGATCCTGCCATCCCTGTCGTGGACTTCATCCACTACTTTTTTCCAGGCTGTCTGTTGTGCAGTATGGTAAATACCCGGCGCATGTAAGTAGCCTACGCCATTGGCAGCTACCGCTGTGTTTTCGGCAATAATTAATCCTGCCCCGGCACGCTGGCCATAATAAACAGGAACTGATGAACCAGGTATACCTTTCTCTGACCGCCGCCTGCTCATTGGTGCCATTACCACCCGGTTGCGAAGCGTAAAAGCCGGTGTATTAAGCGGTGATAGTAATTGCGCTTTCAGATTCATTTCTTTTTTATGATCAAAATTACCGGCAGTGACCGCGGCAGACCAGTGACAAAGAAGGGTTTGTTTTGTAATTTTACAGGTTATGGAGCAGAAAGCATTACACCAGCCTTTTGAATTGTATGTTTCAGATATGGAATGCTGGAATGAACGGCCGCTCGTGTACCATTTTTTCGAGATCGTACAGATACTGGAAGGCAGCGGCACGCGCGAAGTAAACCATAATAGGCTACCCTACCAGAAAGGCTGCATATTTCTTTTTACACCATTGGATTGCCGGGGTTTTGACAGCGAAACCCCCACCCGTTTTTGTTCCATCCGTTTTTCTGAAGTATTCCTGGGGCAATACCGCAGCGCCCAGGACAGGGAACGCATTCACCAGTGGCTGAAACAACTGGAGCATATTTTCTTCCATCACAACCGTTTCCAGGAACTGCTGGTTAAACGGCCGGGAGATGCCCGCATGATCGCAACACTTATGGATAATATGGTGGAAGAATATGAGCAGAAGCAATCTTACCACGAAGAAAACCTGCAGCATTTTGTAACACTTATCCTGAATATCCTGGCGCGCAATGTAACCGGTGATGCAGCTGCTGCAAGCGGGCCGGAACAGGAAGCCCTGATCGGCAGGATGCTGCTGCATATCCGCCAGCATATCAACCAGCCGGATAAACTGCGGGTTGAATTTCTGGCGGCCCATTTTAACCTGTCGGCAAACTATGTGGGCGAATATTTCAGGAAGTTTACAGGCGAAAGCCTGCAGCACTATATTACGCAGTACAAAATAAAACTGGTGCAGCAACGCCTGGCCTTCAGCACGCTTACAGTTAGCCAGATCGCCGGTGAACTGGGCTTTACCGATGAAAGCCATTTAAGCAGGCAGTTCAGAAAATACAGTGGTGTAAGCCCGCTGGAATACAGGAAAAATGCAAGGTCTGTGTAAACGGCTGCCATTCCGGCAAAAGCAGTAATTTTAAAAAAATGCTTTGAAATATCCCGGTACCTGCTAATTGCTGGCAATGGAACAACAAAGGATGCGGCCTGCATGAAGATCAATTTTTCTTTGTAAAATTACCTGTAACTACAGCCACCAATATCAGCTGTTACCACGCAATGACAACAACAAAAAAACTTAACAATGAAAAAACACCTTGTGCTTTCTGTTGCAATATACTTTCTCGCATTGGCTGCCGGTGCACAATCCACCGACAGTGCTTACCAGAAAATCCTGCAACTGTCTAAAAAAGTATGGAACATACATGATACAGAGATAAGCTATGCGGCCAAAAAAGATTCACTGGCCCGCTGGAATGGGGCTTTGATCCAGCACCTGGAAAGCTATGCCGCCCGTACACCCGCATTTTTGGAGAAAACCTACCAGGACTGGCAGGATAACCGTTTGTATATGATCACCGCGGAAGATAAAAAATTCCGTATTGTTTATTGGGACGAAGGCTGGGATGGCTCTATCAGGCAGTATTGCGCCGTTGCTTTCTGGCAATCGGGCAGCCAGGTAAAATCGCAGTCGCTCACTGAGGAAATACAGCCGAATTATTATCTGTCATCTGTTCATCATTTTCACCGGCAAAATGGCGGGGATGTGTATATACTGATCGGCTCTTCCGGCGATCGATTTGCACAATCCGGTTTTGTTAAAGCTTTCTGCGTAGAGAATAATGGTAAACTTGACACCGGCGCCCGTATATTTAAAACCGCTACGAAACAATTGAATGAAATTACCGCAGATGTGAACCTGGCGAATTACCAGGTACAGTCTGATGAAGATCTTATACATTTTGGAAAAAACAGTGACAGCAACAACCTGTACATACCGCTAACCAGCAACAAGCCCAAAGAACCAGGCGAACAGCTGCCGCTCCGGTACCTGACCTACCAGTTTGACGGAAATTATTTTGTATACAGAAAGAAATAATATACAGGGCTGATAATAATGCCATGCTAAGTTTGCCAGGATGGCTTAACTTTATAACAGTCGCCAATTCATTTATTGTCATATGCAGTCAGATCAATCAGAAAGCCAGGCATTGTTGCAGGCGCTCAATGCAAAGATCCGCGATGCCATCCGGTCAGGCTCGCACAGCGCCGAGTATCCCCGCGAAATACTTTTTGTACTGCTGGCAGAGTTTTTCAGCTACAATATAATACAGGGCGGTTTTGCGCAGCTGGTATACAATGCTAAAGGTGCCTACCTGGCCGAAATGGAAGACATGCTGGTGGCAGCAGACGCTACTGTAGCGCATGAGTATTATGTAAGAGCAATAAAAAAATGCCTGGAAGACACGGATGTTTACCAGCAGTTTATTGAAGGTGCTTATACCGATAACAATTTGCTGAAGAACCAGCTGCACACGATAAGCCTGGATTATAATAAAGCAGGCAAAGATTTTTTCGCAGAAAGCGGGCCTTTTATACACCGTAGTGAGGCGGCCGTGCACCACTGGCTGAATAATGGTGCCATAAAAAAATAAATACAATGGCTTTAACCGGTAAAAGATATGAAGCGGATAAGCGTCTTTCCGGTGCTGTCAGCCATTTCTATGCCATCAGTACATCTGAAGACCATCAGCCCGGTTATCATCACCTGGCACCCGACCTGGAAATGATGATCATTTTCAATTTCGGTAATCCCGTATCTTTCTCTTTCGGCAAAAGCGCAACAGGAAAACATGTGGTGGAGAAAATAGGCATCATCGGCCCGTTGCGGCAAATGATGAACTATGAACTTGGTGCCGGTTGCAGGCTGCTTGTTGTTTCTTTTGTGTACAATGGTTTTTACCGGTTATTGTCATTGCCGGTTGATGGCCTTGGCAGGGAAGTGCTGGATGAATCTTATATTTCGGCATATGCGCATTTGCTGGAGAACCTGTGGACAATCCTGGCCGGCATTCCGGCGATGGATGACAGGGTGACTGCGCTGGCTGATCGCCTGGCAGCAGACATCCGGTCAAGCGAGCCAGCGGCCACTGCAGTGCTGAATAATATGGAGGGCATCGATGATCCCACCCTGAATGCAGTAAAGCTGATCGCAGGCAGAACCGCAGTTACAGAACGTAGTGTTCAAAGCAGGGTAAAAAAATATACAGGTTATTCACTCAAAGAGCTGTCCCGGTTTCTTCGTTTTAAACAGGTGCTGGCATATATACTGGCACAGCCTGGTAAAAAAATAGACTGGTTCAGTCTTATTGTTGACTATGGCTACCATGATCAAAGCCACCTGATCAAAGACTTTAAATTTTATACAGGTGTAACACCCAGCCAGTTTTTACAGCTCAAACAGAAAGACGAACTCTGCTCCGCCAAAAAATAGGATACACATTCTTATTTTTTTCCTTCTTCAGTAAGCCAGATGCCTGGCTTCGTTTTCTTACAATTCCGGTAGCCGGCAGGTGGTGAGATTTGTACTGCAAAATCATCAAACAATGAGCAATACAACATTTCCCCGTTTACTGATCACCGGTGCTACCGGCAATACCGGTACAGAGCTGACCAAAACATTATCCGCTAAAAATATTTCCTTCCGGGTGATGGTGCGTTCACCAAAAGATATGGCAAAATTCAGTGCCATGCCTGGAGCCATACCGGTGATAGCAGATTTTGATGACCCCCGCAGCATTACCCGCGCGCTGGATGGTATTGAAAAAGCTTTTTTGCTTACACCTTCAACGGAAAGGGCTGAAATGCAGCAGAAGGACTTTATAAACAAAGCAGTAGAAGCGGGTGTACACCACATAGTAAAATTATCGCAGCTGCATGCCTCCAAAGCGTCGCCTGTCCGTTTTCTCCGCTATCATGCCGCGGTGGAAGAAGGAATACAATTATCCGGTATGGCATATACATTTCTGCGGCCCAACCTCTTTATGCAGGGATTGCTGGGGTTCCGGGAAACAATTATTCACCAGGGAAAATTTTTTGCATCTGCCGGTAATGCCGCAGTAAGCCTAGTAGATGTGCGGGATATTGCCGCAGTGGCAGCCTGCACACTTACAGAGAAAGGACATGAAAATAAAGTATACGATATTACCGGCCCCCAGGCATTGACACATGAAGACATAGCAGCTATGCTAACAGAACAGTTGGGCCGGGAGGTCTGCTATGTAGATGTAGCGCCAGACCAGATGCTGCAGGCTGTTTTATCGCTGGGCTTTCCGCAATGGCAGGCAGAAGGGCTGATAGAAGACTATGCCCATTATGCAAGAGGAGAGGCCTCAGGTATATCTGCAGCCGTGCAGCAGGTAACCGGCCGGGAGCCCCGCAGTTTTCATCGCTTTGTTCATGAGCACCTGCACCTGTTCAGCTAAATAACCGGAGAATAACATCATATCAAAGCAGCGGGTCTCTATCTGCTGCTTTTTAATTGTATACAATACACCTGAAATGATGCTGCTGTACCGGAAGTGGCACTAACCGCAATAAATTACTTTCCCGGTAAAGAAAATAAGAGTAATTTTTGGCTTACAAATCGTAAATATGCTTATGATGCATCGAATTGCAAAGATGTTTGTTTTGCTGCTGGTTCTGCAACAGGCCGCATCCGCACAAAACAATGTACTCCATACCGGCACAGCCGCAGCCAATGGTTTTTTACCCGACCGGTTAAACCGGATAGACAATACCCTGAAACAATACATAGACAGCGGATGGATAAAAGGCGCCACTGCTTTTATAGCCCGCAACGGAACCATCGTTTATAACAAAGCATTTGGCACTGACAATACCCGCTCCATGCAAACGGATGCTATTTTCCGCATTGCATCGCAAACCAAGGCCATTACCAGTACCGCGGTGATGATATTGTTCGAGGAAGGCAAATTCCTGCTGGATGATCCCATCTCCAAATACATTCCCGCGTTTGCCCACCCGAAAGTGCTTAGTACTTACAACGAAAAAGACACTACTTACACCACCGTGGCGGCAAAAAGAGAGATCACGATCCGCGATCTGCTTACACATACATCTGGCATCGATTATGCACAGATCGGCTCAGATAAAATGAAAGCCATTTATGCCAAAGCTGGGATAGAAGCCGGCTTTGTTTCCGGAAAAAAACGGCTGGCCGATGCCATTGACAGGTTGGGTGCCCTGCCACTGGTATGCAATCCCGGTGAAAGATTTACTTATAGCCTGAGTATTGATGTTCTCGGCCGCCTGGTGGAAGTGGTTTCAGGGCTTAGTCTTGATGAATTTTTTCACAAACGTATTTTTGAACCACTCGGGATGAATGATACTTATTTCCATCTGCCTGAGGAAAAGCAAAACAGACTGGTAAGTGTATTTACCGAGGAGGCTAAAACCCATAAACTGGTATTATGGGATGAACATACTTTTGAAGGTACTACAGTGAATTATCCCATCAACAATAATGGCTATTTTGCTGGTGGCGCCGGACTGGTATCTACCATGAAAGATTATGCCATTTTTTTACAGATGTTCTTAAATGGAGGAGAATACAATGGTCATAGAATTTTATCGAGGCATACAGTAGCCTTAATGACCGAAAACCAGATCGGCGATCTATCCCTTGGTGCTGATAAGTTTGGATTGGGCTTTATGGTCATTACTGCGAAGGGCAGTGCAAAGCTCGGCCAGTCTGAAGGCAGTTTTAGCTGGGGCGGCTTTTTCGGCACTTCCTATTGGGCCGATCCCCAGGAAAAAATAATTGGACTGCTGTTCGTACAACAATGGCCTTTTTCGCATGGTGAACTGCAGGATAAATTCAAAGTACTGGTGTATCAGGCGCTGAAATAACCGCGGCTGTAGTGAACAGTTATATCAGGACACTCCCCTCAGCTGGCCGGGCAGCTGTTTTTTCCTGAGCAGGCCGATGATCAGTGTACACCATACAACAGAACAAAATACGGCTTTAAGGGCATAAGGTTCTACAATATGGTTAATGACCCATCGCGGTGTGATAAGATCGGTAGAAGAAAAAGAAGTGAAGATGAGGCAAAACCATAAAAGCAGCTGCCTGTATTTATCCGGTGCTTGTGAAAAATACCAGATACCCACTCCTTCCATGGCAATGATATAAGTAGGCGATTCCCCTTTATGGTTAAATACCACTACCCATAATAGTATCGATGCAAGCAGCTGCAGGCGGAAGGTGTACGAACGGTACAGGGCCGTTCTGATGAAAGGCAGGCAAAATACCATAGCGCCCAGCAATACAGTGGCGGCTTTGGGAATATTGACAGAAAACCAGGAATGTATCCAGCCCATAAAAGAAATACCATAAGAAGCATCATGGTCGTTTTTCAGCAGCGTGCTCCAGTTGCGGTACTGCTGTACCAGCGACTGTACCGGCACTACCAGCAGGGGCAGCAAACCCAGTATGCAAAACCAAACAACCGTGTACAGGGCGAACTTGAATTTGCGTGGGTACAACAACCACAATACAAGCGCAACAATACCGAACAACTTGATAAATACGCTGGCAGCAATACAAAAAGCCGCCCAGAATGGTTTGTCTTTTTCCAGCAATACAAAAGCGAAAGTAATTAAGCCGGCCATCAGCATATTGGTTTGGCTGCTGTTGAGTGAAATGCCCATTTCCAGCAGCAGGAATAACAGCAGGAGGCTTAAACGGGTATTGTCAAACCCCAGCTTTTTAATGGCTGCGATAAAAACAACCACATTCAGCAGATCGAACAATAGCAAGCCTACTATATCCGGTAAATAATAAAACAATCCCATGAACAATGCAAAGCTGGGGCTGTATTTATACAGGTCGTAATATTCCTGCACGTATGGAATATAGAGATCGGTATGCTGAATAAGGTGTGCAAACGACTGTTTGAATATAACATAATTGTTATACCGTGTATACACCTTGCCATGTGAGGCCAGGTAGCATTGAATACAAATGCCTGCCGTAGCAACCAGGATAAATACCAGGATATACTTTACAGGCGGTGCTTTCAATTTTTTCATACATAAAAATAAACAACAGACCGCCGTCTCAAAAGCGGCCGCAGAAGTATTTTTACACCTGCACCGTAAAATTGGTTCTCTTTTACGAATTGAGGGATTGACTGAAGCGCGGTACCAGCTGAACTTTACAGCTAATTTAATGATCAATACAATGGATTCGAATATGAATATTTCTACCGAAACAGCAGAATGGAATGAACTTTTTTCAGCAGGCAACAAAACCAAAGCGGTAGGTCTGGCGGGTGCGGTAGCCCTGCATGCCACCAATATTTACCTGGTCACCACGATAATGCCTTCTATTGTAAAAGATATTGGAGGTCTCGCTTATTATGCCTGGAACACCACGGTATTTGTAGTGGCTTCTATCATAGGTTCTGTAATCTCTTCTTTTATACTTGTTCAATATGCACCCCGGAAAGCCTACCGGCTTGCAATAATATTGTTTTCTGTGGGAACGCTGATGTGCACACTGGCACCTGCCATGTTTGTTATGCTGCTGGGGCGGTTTGTACAGGGCTTTGGCGGCGGATTGCTTTTTGCACTTTCTTATGCAATGGTTCGCATTGTGTTTGAACAATCATTGTGGCCACGCGCCATTGCATTGGTATCGGGTATGTGGGGTGTGGCTGCATTTTCGGGGCCATTCATTGGTGGTATTTTTGCGCAGTATGGTCATTGGAGAATGGCATTCGGCTCCCTGCTTGTTGTTTGTGTATTATTACTGGTGATCACTGAAACCACTTTGCCTGCAAAAAATGAAACAACAAAGAAAACAGCTATAGCCTACAATAAATTAGTATTGCTCACACTTGCAGTGCTGGCTGTTTCTGTAGGTAGTGTAATAGAAGGCCTCACTGCCAACCTCGCAGGTATTGCAGTGGCTATTGCCTTGCTGGTGATGCTGGTGCTGATGGAAAAGAAGAAGAACACCAGCCGCTTATTGCCCAATGGGGCATACAGCCTGAAAACAATGCTGGGCGCCACTTATACGGTGATGGCACTGTTCACTATAGGTACAAATGTTGAAATCTTTGTTCCGTATTTCACGCAAGTGATACAGGGCTTTTCACCTTTCAAGGCGGGGTACCTGATGGTGCTTATTTCATTGGGCTGGACCTTTGCTTCTATCGGTTTCTCCGGGCTGTCTTCAACAATGGTGAACCGGCTGCTGGGTACAGGTGCCTGGTTAATGCTGGCTGGGTTGGCAGCATTGTCTTATTTCGCACCGCAGCCTGCAAGTGCCGGCGGTATCAGCTTTTTGCTCATGTGTGTATCGCTTGTGCTGGTGGGCGCAGGTATCGGTATGGGCTGGCCGCATTTGCTTACACGGGTGTTTTCTTCTGCCCAAAGCGGTGAGGAAGAAATGGCTTCCGCATCTATTTCAACAGTACAGCTGATGGCTACAGCATTCGGCGCTGCATTGGCTGGCCTGGTGGCCAACCTTGCCGGTATTACACATCCGGGTGGTGTTACCGGCGCACAGCATGCTGCAACATGGTTGTATGGTTCTTTTGCAATAGCTCCTTTACTGGTGGCCATACTGGTACTGAAAAAAAGTTTCAGGAAAGTATAATGCAACCGGATGCTACCACTGATTGTGTGATTTACCCCACTGGTACCGGTGCTTTTTCACAATATAACGATGTGATGATTTACACTCGTTGCAGCGACATGTAAAACAATTACTAACCCAATAATGGCAGGGACTAAATTCTTTTCTACAGTTGCTCATTCACGCTAATGAAGAAAACAGGCGCAGTATACTTTTGGTTTCCCTGATGAGGGACTAAAATTATATTGATTATGAAAAAACACCTATTGAATGCATCTGTACTGGCATTGGTTTTAGTAACGGGCCTTACATCCTGCAAAAAAAATGCTACAGACAGCCCGGCAGAACCCGGCAACAAAAGAGGAGAAGTCAGTTTCACTGTTGATGGTGATGGCTTTTTAGGTAAACAGATTACGATCCCTTACATCGCAGGCGATTCTGTACATCCTGGCACATCTGTTCATTTTGTGAGAGAGAACGATACCTATCTCACGGCGGGTAATGCTTCGGTGGTTGATCCGTCTACCGGACAACCAGCTAATGATTTCACTATGTTTTTTTATGGTGCTGAAACCGGTAAACAGGAAGCCGGTTACCAGTTCCCCAATCCACAGCCCACTTCTGCCACCTACACCAATTTTCAGCTGAACCTTACGCTGAACGGTAAAAGCCGGTTTTACCTGTACAACAATCATAACAGCGTGTGGACTATTGATACGCCCGGCTCGATCACCGTTACCAAGTACGAGGCTCCGGGCGGCAGAATCGAAGGCGATTTTGAAGGCACGTTGCTAAACTATGACACCGATACCGGCGAAACCACAACTATTAAAATAACCAACGGACATTTCTGGTTCATCCGGGAAAGAGATAATCCTTTATAGTTTCATTCACCCATAAGCAGTCCATACAGATTCTCTAAGGCAGATGTTGATTACACATGGAAGCCGGTTTTTACCGGCTTCCTCCATTAAAAACGGGGCATTTTTTATAACCGGCCCGCTTCTGATTGGATGCCTGTTTTGCGCTCGCGCAGGTTGGTTTGTTTACCAAGCCGGTAGCTAAATGTAACTGCGAACTGCTGCGTACCTGATTGATTAAGTGCATAAACCCTGGCATATTTCAGGCGTATATCCCGCTCCAGCTTCCAGCTATGAAACAGATCCCTCCCTGTTATGCTTACCGATGCATGATCATTGATCTTTTTTTGAACACCTGCATGTAATTGTGTAACGGGAAACAGAAAAGCCTGGCCCATCACCACACGTGACCGGTAGTTGAAAGTGAGATCACCGCTCCAGCCCCTGCGAAGTTTTACCTGGCCATATAACGTAGACCGGTAAGTGAGCTGGCTGTTATCAATGGTTTCGGCACCTGCAAATAAAAGACTGGCATATTGGGTATGGGTTAGCTCATTATAAAAATTAATAGAAAGCCACCGGCTAACAGGCGTTGCGAGGGTGGCATTGATACCCCATACAATCACCTGATCATAATTAGCGGTGCTGGTAATAAACCTGTCGCCCAATTGCATAAAAGCCGGTGCAATATCATTGCTTTTCCTGCTATAGCTGATCCCGAAGATCAATCGCTGGTGGTAACTGTATAGCAGGTCTGCATTGGTGGCGAATCCGGGTTGCAATAATTGGTTGCCTGTAATGGCTGTATTCCTGTCGAAAAAGAAAAGGCTGGGGTTAAGGTCCTGGTAATTGGGCCGTCCTATCCTCCTGCCTACTGAAAGTGTAAGCAGTTGTTGCCCGCCTGTATCAAGCCTGTAAGATAAATAGGCTGTAGGAAATACATTTACATAGTGGATCGTAAAAGAAGAATCTGGCCGGGTGGATGATGCAACCAAGCTGGCTTTGCCCGCGGTCGTTTCCATCCTTACACCTGCCTGCAATGTGAACCGCCGGATGTTTTTCTGCAGATTCATATATACGGCATTGATGTTTTCACGGTATGTAAAAACATTGGTCAGGCTTTCATCGGGCAATAATGTATCATTGATCTGGTTAAAGTAGTCTCCGTGGTTGTTCCTCAAAGAAAAAATAGCCTGCGCACCTGCTTCCAGGTTGATCGCTTGTAGTATACTGCCTGTATAATCTGCCCTTGTGCTATAAATTTTTGCATCAGACGGGTTGGATGATATAAGTGTGTAAGGATCTGCATGACTGCCTCCTGGCAATAGTGTACTACTTGCCAGGTTTTGTTTCCACTGATCACGAAAACCAAGAAAATCAAGGTTGACCGATATATCTGAACCTGTGCTGAACCTGTGCCGGAAATTGATATTAATACTGTTATTGTGCGAATGATTGTGCAATGCACTGGTGGATTGCACTGATGAATCTATAACACCACCTGGACTGATGAACAGATTTTGATAATTGCCCCGCTCATGATAAGGACTTCCATAACCCTGGAAAAGCAGGCCCAGGCTATTCAGTGTATCCAAGTCACAATCGATCCCTGCCTTGTAAGAAAAAGTTCTTGTTTTATTTGTTTCAAAAAAAAACTGCGAGAGCATGTAATCATCGGCAGCATTGGGATAATGATAATGCCTGTCCCGTTTTACCTGGTAATAATTATTGATGGAGGAATAGCCCATACTGCCAAAGAAATTGAGCCGGGTTATTTTATAATTCAACAGAAGGCTGTTGACTGTTCTGCCGTAACGTCCGCGTCCGTAGCTTACAGACAAGTTGCTGTTAAAACCTGCTGTTCTTTGTTTTTTTGTCCTGATCAGGATGATGCCTGCATTACCTTCTGCATTATACCTGGCTGGCGGGTTGTACAACAGTTCTATTTTATCCAGCATGGATGCGGGTAAAGAGCGCAGGTAATTAAGCAGGCTGCTGCCGAATAAATAGGCAGGTTTGTCATCAATATAAACCAATGCACCTTCTTTGCCTTTCAGGCTGATGGTGCCATCTTCATTTACCGTTACACCGGGGGCGCTGTTGAGCACATCTGCTGCAGTGCTGCCGGCTGCCGATATCATCGCATTTACATGTACAACTGTACGGTCGGCCTGTTGCTCCAGGTAGCGTTTCCCTGTAGCTTCCACCTGTATTTCCCCGAGTGAATTGATGCGGTTTTGCAGGCGGATAGCAGGCAGCTGTACCGGCTGCTGTTGTATCCTGACCAGTGCGGAAGTATACCGGAGATAGCCTATATGATCGATCTCTGCAAAATAATTTCCAGCTGCTACCTGATTGAATATAAACTGCCCGTTTTTATCACTGGTAGCGGTAGCTGTAAAAAGTGAATCTGTTGTTTTCTTAAGCAGGACAAGAACACCTTCCACCGGCCGCCCTTTTTCATCGGCTATGATTCCTTTCAATTGTTGTGAAGCCGCGCGTGTGAACAGCAGCGTTAAAAAGCCCAGCAGCCGGCATCTTCTTATAACTAATTTCATAGTTATAAAAATATGACTATAAATTTAGTTGTAAAAAAAGTTCTGTTCCAGTAGTTCCAGCGTTCAATAGTTCCAATATTTCAAATGTTGGATGGTTGGCTATGCAACTGAATTCCGGACTAAGGATACTTCTGTTCAACAATGAAACACTTGAACAATGGAACCCTTGAACATGATAGTTCCAAGCAGTTCCAGCGTTCAATAGTTCCAATATTTCAAATGTTGGATGGTTGAACATGCAACTGATTCCCGGAGTAAGGATACTTCTGTTCAACAATGAAACACTTGAACAATGCAACCCCTGGAACATGATAGTTCCAAGTAGTTCCAGCGTTCAATAGTTCCAATATTTGACAGTTTGATTGTTGGCTATGCAACTGAATTCCGGAGTAAGGATACTTCTGTTCAACAATGAAACACTTGAACAATGGAACCCTGG
>CBJLMB010000010.1:0-160898 GCA_966424055.1 uncultured Deminuibacter sp.
TGCGAGAAATGCATTTCGCGGAACACGTGGAAAACGCAGAAAGGAGGATCGTTTTTAGGATGGCCTGGCAAAACAATTTATGCTATTTAACAGGACATTCCTGCTCATAGCTGGAAGCTCATGGCTTATTGCTGTAAAAGCTTCAAGTAATAGCGATGAGCTGCGAGAAATGCATTTCGCGGAACACGTGGAAAACGCAGAAAGGAGGATCGTTTTCAGGATGGCCTGGCAAAATAATTTATGCTATTTAACAGGACATTCTGCCTCATAGCTGTAAGCTCATGACTTGCAGCTATGAATGAATGGATTATCCTGCAACTTGGGCTATGAGCTACCAGCCTGCCATTTTTAATTGGGGAATGACCAGCAATTGGTTTTTATTTTTAACTGACCGGTTCTTGCTGAACTAACGATGCATCAGGAACAACATATAGCAAGCAATAATTGCGTCTAAAAAAAAGGATATGAAAAACGTATGGACTGTCTGGTGGGTTTTTGCCCTGTTGTCAGCATTCTTTGCTGCGCTCACTTCCATCTTTGCCAAAATAGGTATGAAGAATGTAAATGCCGACCTGGCTACTGCTATCAGAACGGTAGTGATACTGGTGCTGGCCTGGGGTATTGCATTTTACAAAGGTGGTGTAGGTTCAATACAAACGCTTACACAACAAAACTGGTTGTTCCTGCTGCTGTCTGGTGCAGCTACAGGGTTGTCATGGATATTTTATTTCCGCGCATTGCAGATGGGCAAAGTATCGCAGGTTGCACCCATCGATAAGTCGAGCCTGGCACTGACCATTTTACTGTCGGTGATATTTCTGGGCGAAGCCATCACCTGGAAAACAGCCCTGGGGGCATTACTGATACTGGCAGGTACTTTTGTACTGATATTATAGATAAAGATACCGTGATGCGGTTGTTAATTATGCATAAAATTCCAGCAACGGCCATGCTTTAATATGAAAAACCAGCAAATGGCAGTAGGTTTATCATACAAAAAATACCGCCATGACCACAAAAGAGATTGCTGCACGCCTGGCCGAACTTTGCCGCCAGGGCCAGTTTGAAACCGCTCAAAAAGAATTGTATGCTGAAGATGCCATCAGCATTGAGCCTTATGCCACACCCGCTTTTGCAAAAGAAGAAAAAGGCCTGAAAGCCATTATTGAAAAAGGACACCAGTTTCAATCGATGGTAGAGCAGGTATATGGCATCACGGTATCTGAACCGATGGTGACAGCGAATGCTTTTGCTTTTATCCTTACAATGGACATAACCATGAAAGGGCGCCAGCGCGAAACCATCAGCGAGATATGCGTATACGAAGTGAAAGACGGCAAAATTAGTTCCGAACATTTCTTTATGTAAAGCGCACTGCCTGGTTATCGCTAAGGGCCTTCCTGCAGAGCCATTGATACAGGCCCTGGTAACAATCGTTTTATAGTTATTAAAAATTAAAAGAATGAAAACCCTGTTATCCGTTTTTCTTTTGATTTTACTACTGTACCCGGCAGTCTTGCCGGCACAGTCTTTTACGCTTGCTGGTACCGGAATAGCCTTTAACGATGGAGATAAAATATACCTTACTTACAAGGACGGCAAAACGCTGAAATTTGATTCAGCTGTCGCATCCGGGCATACTTTCCTGTTTAAAGGTACAGTTAAAGGTATAGGGGAGGGGATGCTGTATAAAAACGAAAACCCGATGATCATTAACGAACCAACAGATTATGCCAGGGTATATATTGAAGCAGGCCAAATCAGGCTTACAACGGCCGATTCGCTATGCAATGCGGTTCTTTCCGGAACAGTCAACAACGAAGCGCAATCGGCACTGCATGCAGCGCTGAAACCTTATTACAATAAACTGGCGGCAGTGGATAACCGCTTTTATACAATACCTGAAGAGCGCCGCAGTGACGAAAGCCTGGATAATTATCTCAGCGATATTGAAGAGCTGAGAACGGCAATGCAAAGCGTGCAGCTGCCATTTGTGCGAACACACCCGGCTGTATATATAAGCCTGCTTACATTGAAAGATATACTGAGGTATCCTGCTTCCATAAAAAATATACAACCGCTGGAAGAGGGCTTTGCTGCATTAACATCGGAACTGCACGAAACGGCACTGGGAAAACAAATAGCAGCGGTGATCGCAGCTTTTAAACTGACCGCCCCCGGTAGCATGGCTCCCGGTTTTGCATTACCCGATACGGCAGGTAAAATAATAGCATTAAATAGTTTCAGGGGCCAATATGTATTAATTGATTTCTGGGCATCCTGGTGTGTGCCCTGCAGAAAGGAGAACCCCAGGATCGCACATGTTTTCAACAAACATAAACAAGCCGGTTTTGTGGTACTTGGTGTTTCCATCGATGCAGACAGGACTGCCTGGCTGAAAGCAATAAAAGCCGATGGTTTAAACTGGCTGCAGGTTTGGGATAGTGCCCCTGATGCAGAAAAAATAAAAACACAATACGGTATTACCACCATACCTGCAAACCTGCTGCTGGATAAAGAAGGCTGGATCATTGCACGGAACCTGCGCGGCCGTAAGCTGGAAGAGAAGATGGATGAATTACTGGGTGCTGCGTCGCGCTGAACTGGTTTGTATGGTAGCCATGGTATAGGAAACCCGGTTTACCTCGAACCTGGCCTTTATGTGTGAAACCAATTGAGGTTGATTGAAAGATCAGCGGCATTTGTAAAGAATGAATGAGGGGCTATCAATACGCCACTTCATAAGTTATTACTGATTCAGGTTGAGAGACGGTGGTTTTTAACTGAATAAATATAAACCATTGCGTTATTGCCGGTTGAACCGTTGCCGGATATCTGGCGACTTGTATGGTTTATTCCAGTGAGGCGTGAGGATGGATTCGAACCATCGTAGGAAGCTTTGCCTGCTTCTGCCTGACCACTCGGCCACTCCGCCATAAACAACCGGTACGGCTGTACCGGTTGTCCATTTTTTATTGCGCATACCTGCCATTGTCCAGCAGGTTGCCAAAGAATACCGCATTCAGGAATAGCCGGCTAGTGCCCAGCCAGTATCCCCTGTAAGTTGGATCATCGGCAAAAAGGATCACTTCACCGCCGCCACTGGGCGCTGCAATAATGGCGGCTGAATTGGCTACCTGGCTAATATTCCGTTGTGATGAATAACCATTTATAAAAGGCTTGCTGTTGTACTGTGCTATGGTGGCATAACGGTTAGCGCTGGGCAGCAACAGTACGGGCCCGTTTTTCTTGATATATAGCCTGCGGCTGTTTACACCAAATGCAATAGGATGCGTGGTATCGAGATCGGCCTGGAAAATAGCGCCGTTGATTCTTTTGGCGCCTTCGGCATCTTCCCGCTGGGCATAGTCAAGTCTTTGTTTGGCAACCGGGGCAATGCTGTCGATATGCTTTTTTGCCTGCGATGCCGGTTGCGCTACTGCCGTACGTAACACCGCAGCACCGCTTTCTGCTGCCTGGCCCAGGCCGGTGGCATTCCTGCCTGTCCATTCCGCGTCGGCCAGCTTTTCCTGTACCAGTCCTTCCCGCACCGCCCATGCGGTGGCTGTTTGAAAAGTGATGAGCGTGCCGCCTTCGTTTACCCAGTTTTTTATCCTGTCTGTGGTGGCCTTATCCCAGGCGCTGTAATTACCACCGGGCAAAACAATTACACTGTACCG
Organism: uncultured Deminuibacter sp.; assembly: GCA_966424055.1. GTDB lineage: Bacteria > Bacteroidota > Bacteroidia > Chitinophagales > Chitinophagaceae > Deminuibacter. The sequence continues at coordinate 3,681 of CBJLMB010000010.1, forward strand.
GTTTAGGAGAGCACGCTGGAATGCGGTTATATCCAGTTTGCTCACAGGCAGGTTCAGCTGCTGGGTGAGTAAAAACCATACTTCGCCTGCTTCAGCAGAAGTAATACCCTGTCCGAAGGCTACAGCGACTTCCGGTTTTTTTACTGCATGAATATTGTTGCTACCCAGGTCGATGCCTTCTGCACTGAACCCGGTTGACACAGGTGTTATGCTGATGTGTGCATCTGCTGCTACTTCCTGCAGCAGGTTATACAGAGAATCGGGTGTTAAGGGTTGCCCGGCCACCGGTATCAACAATGAGCCGTACCCGTATGCATGTTTGCCTTTACCGGTAACAGCTGTAAACGGTTTGAAAGTGGTTTTTACCAACAGGTTTTTTCCCAGCAGGTGATACAATGCCCGGCTGGCATTGTAATCGCTGTAATCGATGAGATAGGCATACGATGCCCTGCCTTCCAGATTGCCGGCAGGCAGGCTGGCCTGCCTTACTTCGGCACCTTTACTGCTGCTGCCTAACCTGGCGTATTGCAGGCCATAGGCATGAACAATGCTCCAACCCGTGTTGTCATAATACACACTATCCTTCAACAGGTTTTCTTCAAACAAAGAATGTACAATGAGAAAGTTGGGTTGTTCTGCCGGTACTATATAAGCACTGCCCTTTTCAAAGGTTTTTCCATCCTGCGCCAGGTTGCCGGGCAGTTCATACACTTTTACATGGTGCTGTAACAACAGTGAGAGGAATTGCTGCGTGAGTGTAATATCACGGCTGTCGCCGAATACATAAGCCTTGGCCGGGTTTTTCCTGCCCTGTTCCAGTGCATAGCGGAAAAAATCTTTCTGCACTTTCAGCAAGCCCGCTTTTTCAGCCACAGCACCGCGGATGGTGGACAGGCTGGTGGTAAGATGGTTGCGGATGGTAAAGGCAAACGACAGGGGGCCATTGGATGATTCTTGTAGAATACCACGCGAACTGGCCTGCTCGTAGGTGGCAGCCACACTACCGAAAAACTTGGGATAGGTAGAACCGTAAATGGGCGAAAGGTTATCGTAGTTTTCTTTGGTGAAGTAAAATGAGCCTATGCCGTCGAGCGCTTCTGCATTGTACCTGGCCAGTATCGTGCTATAGTTGTACAGGAACTGGGGAATTACCGGGCTGTTGTGTCTTTGCGGACTGGGTTCAAAATAATAAGTGGCATTGGTGCCCTGCTCATGAAAATCGATCTGCACATTGGGATACCATTGGTGAAAGAAGGCCACGCGGTTACGGCTTTCCACTTGCACCAGGTTCAGCCAGTCGCGGTTAAGATCGGTGTAATAATGATTGGTACGCCCGAGTGGCCAGGCTTCCTGGTGTTCTTTGTCCAGTGGGTCGGCTACGGCCGGGAAAGAATGAAAAGCATTGTGCCAGTTGGCGGCACGGTCGCGGCCATCAGGGTTCAGCGATGGATCGATAAAGATCACTGCTTCGTTCAGCCATTGTAATGTTTCTGCATCCTGGCTGGCTGCCAGGTAATAGGCTGTTAACAGGCTAACTTCGGTACTGGAGGTTTCATTGCCGTGCACGCCATAACCCAGGTGGATAATAACGGGTGCTTTACTGTCCAGCTCAGGTTTAGACGGGTCTGTCTGGTTCAAGTGCTCCTGCCGTATCTGCTCCAGCCGGTTGTAATTGGCAGGAGCAGTAATGGTAACAATTACCTGCTCCCGTTGCTCATAGGTTTTACCGATGCTTTGCACATGCACACGGTCGCTTTGCCTGGCCAGTTCGCGCAGATAAGCCACCACCAGCTCATGCCGCGTGTAGTACGAGCCAATGGGATAATCCAGGAACTGTTCCGGCGAAATAATTTTACTGTCGAGTGCCTTTGCCTTCGGAAAAAAATAACTGTTTTGCGCTACCGCATAGGGTAATACAGCAAACAGCAGAAGAAAAAGCTGGATGGTTTTGCTGCCAAAATTTTTCATGGTATACATATTTAAACTGTTATTATTAATATCCCGGGTTCTGTGTTACGTCGGGATCGGAGAGTATGTCTGAATTGGGAATAGGAAAAAGCCAGTAACGGGTATCGGTTACACCCAATACCTCGCCTGCTCTTGCCGTGCGTACCAGGTCGAACCAGCGGTGTGCTTCAAAAGCGAATTCCAGGCTGTTCTCTTCTTCAATGGCGCGCATTAACTGGGTTTGGCTAACAGCAGTGATGGGAGGAACCCCGGCGCGGGCGCGAACAGCATTCAGGTCGGCCGCTGCACCGGCTAGTTTATCCTGCTGGGCGCGGGCTTCGGCACGTATCAGGTAGAGCTCGGCAATGCGTATCAGGTAAGATGGATCAATGCTGGAAGAAATGGTATTGTATAAAACGCCGTACACGCTATTGCCCGAACCGGCAATCAGTGCGTTACGTGTACCACCTGCCTGCGGGTTGTTCAGTTTGGCCACAAGCGCATCGGATGGCTTCAGGGTATATTGTCCACCGGCCGAGCTGGGGTACCAAAGGTTCCAGAAATTGTTTTTGTCGTTGACCGAATAGGATAATTCCAGAACAGATTCTGCGCTTAAGAAAGGCGCGGTAAAAAATGCTTTGTATGGCTGTACCAATGCATATTTGGTATTGGCAATAACCTGGGATGCATCGGCTTCTGCCTCGGCCCATTGTTTACGGTACAAATACAAACGGGCGCGCAGGGCGCGGGCAGCACTTTTCTGTGCACGGTTGCGTGTGGTTGCATCTTCGGGCAGCAGTTGTTCTGCCTGGTTGAGATCGGCCAGTACCTGGTTGTAGGTTTGTTCCAGCGTGCTGCGTTTGATGCCTTTGAGGCCAGACAATTCAGTAGTTGGTTTCAGCTGTAGCTGTACACCTCCCCAACCCCTTCCCAGGTCGAAATAACCCAGTGCCCGGATGAAATAGGCTTCGCCCAGTATCCTGTTCTTTTCTGCAGCGGTAAGCTGCGGGTCGGTAACACCGGGTACTGCGGCGATCACGCTGTTAGCAGAATTGATGGCGCGGTAAATACCTTGGTAGACCGCTACCGTAATCACGTTATCGGCTGGTATAGCATTCTGGTCAAGCTGCAGGTATTCGCTCAGTGTGCCGTTAAAAATGACATTGTCTGCCGGCATCACACCCAGTGTGGGATAGTTAGATGCATAATAACCCTGTACACGGTCGTACGCACCGGTAATGGCTGCGCGCGCGGTGGTAGCATCCACTATAGCATCACTTGCCGCGATAAGGTTATTGGGTTTTTCATCCAGGTATTTTTTACAAGAGGTTGCCTGTATGGCTACAAGCACCAGCAGGAAAGAAAGAATATGATTTGCTTTCATGATAGAACATTTGTTATAAGGTGATATTTAAGCCCACCTGCACGGTGCGGGGTTGCGGTACTGTAGCCCAGTCGTACCCTGCGGTGTTCTGGTTATTGCTCTGGGAATTGATCTCGGGGTCTAACCCGTCGTACCTGGTAATGGTAAACAGGTTGGTTGCCTGCACATACAGCCGGGCATGGCTGATCTTGATGCGCTGTAACAGTGTTGCCGGCAGGTTATAACCGATAGAGAGGGTTTTTAAGCGCAGGAAAGAGCCATCCTGCAGGTATCTCGAACTGAGGTTGGCTACATTACCGCCGTAGTTATTGGCTGCGCCGCCGTTCTGTGCAGGATTGGCGCTGTAGGTAGTGAGGCGGGGAATATCGGTAACATCACCGGCTTTCTGCCAGCGTTCCAGCTGGCGGGGTAAAAAGCCGATATTGGCCTGCGTGCCGCCATGTACCATAAAGAAATCGTTCATGTTCATAATCTTGTTGCCCTGCTGGAAATAAAAGAAAAAGCTGAGGTCAAAATCCTTATAGCCGATGTTGTTGGTTAAGCCGCCGCTGTATTTCGGCAATGCATTGCCCACGATCTGCCTGTCTGCTGAAGTGAGCTGCCCGTCTTTATGTACATCCTCATATACCGCATTGCCTGTTTGAGGGTCTACATACAGTTGTTTGTAGAGGTAAAACGAGTTTACCGCATATCCCTGCCGCAGGATGGAGATGTTGCGGCCCGATGCGCCCTGCACAATATCGGAAGCCAGCTTTTCTATTTTGTTTTTGTTCCAGGAAATATTGAAATCGGTGGTCCACCTGAAATTCCTGTTGTCGATGTTCACAGAATGCAGTGTTATTTCATATCCTTTGTTGCGCACTGCGCCATAGTTCTGCAAGTAGCTGGCAAAACCTGAGCGGTTGGGTACTGGTACATTAAGTAATAAATTATAAGTGTACTTATTATAATAATCGAAGCCTATGGTAAGCCGGTTATGCCATATAGTAAATTCTGTTCCCAGGTCCAGCTGGCGGGTGGTTTCCCAGGTTAAATCGGGGTTGGCCAGCTGTGAAGGTGCAGTGCCGGCCTGCTCGAGGTAATTGGATCCGGAGGTCCACAGGCCGAGTGCTGCATAAGGACCAATACCGTTCTGGTTGCCCGACCAGCCAATGCTGCCCCTGAACTTGAGGTCATCAAAAATGCCCAGGCGTTTAATAAAGTCTTCCTGTCCGGCCCGCCAGGCAAAACCACCTGAAGGAAAATAACCCCATTGTTTGTTCTTGCCGAATTTGGAAGAGCCATCAGCGCGTATGCTGAGGTCAAGCGTGTATTTATCTGCGTAGGTATAACCAGCTTTGCTGAAAAAAGAAACCAGTTTGGCAGTAGAGCTGTAACTGGATCCCGAGCGAGTAGCAGCGGCGCTGATAGCGGTAAGGTTATTGGTGGCGAAACCGGTTCCCGTAGCGCTGGTTCCCTGGCTGATAACAGTATTCAGGGTATTACCTGCAAGTGCATTGATATGGTGTTTCCTGCTGCGGCCGAAAGAGGTAAGATAGGTGAGCACTTGTTCATTGGTGTACACCGTGTTTTTGGTTTCGTAAGATGCCGCTGAACCTGCCGTGGCAATACCTGCACTGATAAGCGTATTGGCGTAATTGTTTTCATATTCACTGCCGTTGTCCAGGCTCCAGCTGCTCCTGAGCTTCAGGCCGGGTAGTATGGAATATTCTGCATACACATTGCCAATGGTGCGCCATCCCACCGCATCATTGTTCAGGTTCCTGATCAGGGCAATATGGTTATCGAAACTGCCGTAACGGGCATAAGAACCATCGGCATTGTACACAGGCAGGTACGACCGGGGGAACAATGCCGAATTAATAACGCCCTGGGGATTGTTGTCGTTACTGCTCAGGTTGCGCTGCGAACGGGTGAGGTTAATGCTGGTGCCTATTTTGAGGCGTGTGCTTACATTGTTGTCGTAGTTGAGCCTGCCCGTGTAACGGTTGTAACGGGTAGGCTGTACAACCGATTGCTGGCTGAGGTAGCCGAACGAAACATAGTAGGTACTGTTTTCAGTACCGCCCTGCGCAGACAGGTCGTAGTTCTGCGTGCGTGCAGTGCGGAAAAGATCACCGGTACGGTTGTAAGTAGGCAATGAATCGGGGTTGGCAATAAGCCCTGTTACAGTAGAAGGATCGATACCGGCATCTTTCGCTGTATTCAGTTTCGATTCATTGGTCAGCGATGCGGTTTGCGGGCCGCTGGCCACTTTGAATTTGTTGATGGCGTTAGACCAGCCCTGGTAGGTATTCAGTCCGATGCTGGCGTGTGTATTGCGTTTGCCGCGTTTAGTGGTTACAATCACCACACCATTGGCGCCCAGTGAACCATAAATAGCCGTGGCATTCGCATCTTTCAGTATCTGGATACTTTCAATATCATTGGGGTTAAGGTCGGCAATGGGGTTAGACTGCTGCTGATTACCGATAGAAGTTTGCAACGGATCGGTATTGCTTACAAATACACCGTCAATAATGTACAGGGGATCAACCGATGCATTGATAGAGTTGTTGCCTCTTATCCTGAACGTAATGCCACCGCCGGGTACACCGCTATTGGCCATAACCTGCACACCGGCTGCTTTGCCCTGGAGCAGCTGGTTAAAACCGGCTGCAGGAGCGTTGCGGATAGCGTCACCACCAATACTGGCAATGGAACCCGCAATGTATTTCCGTTCCTGTGCGCTATAGCCAGTGATGATAACATCGTTCAGCTGGCCTGCATTTTCTTTCAGCAGTATTTCAACCGGGCTGGCCTGCACAACTGTTTCCTGGTGGATATAACCAATATAGTCTATAACCAGTGTATAGGGAAAATGCTGGCCGGTAATAAAATTGAATTTTCCTTCGTTGTCTGCCGATACGGCATGTGTGGTACCTTTTATTTTCACGACTGCACCGGGCAACGGCTGCCGGGTAACTGCATCCAGTACAATACCTGTTAATTTCGACTGGATTGTAGGCTGTGTTTGCTGTGCATTGACGGCGAAAGCTGTAAGGGTACAAAGCAATGCCAGCACAGCTTTAATGTAAAGCTGTTTCATGGAACGTTGATTTATTTCTGTTAGGAAGAATAGCAGGGCGTTATACCGCACAATGCAGGTGGCGGTATACACGGGGAAATCTGGAGAGCTGGTTTAGCAACAACAACAATGTGAAAGAAAATGAACTTCACTGAACCGGTCGTCGGGCCGTACTGGTGCACATGCTGGGCTATAGCTTTGGTATATTATCTTTTTCATCTTGGGCACAAAGATAAGTCTACTAATTTTGTAGACAAATAAATTTTTAGGGATGGTGTTTGTGATTTCATTCATAACCGCGAATATGTGGCTTCTGCGCAAATTTGAAGACGGAATTATTGCGCACTGCCTCATATAATAGAACTGCTCCAATATGATTATGCCAGGCTATTCAGCGCACTTCGTAGTTTTCCAGAATCTAATTTTTTATAAAAAAATGATTAGGATATTTCGTTTCCAATATCAATTTAATTAAATTAGTCTGCCCTTCACTTCATGTATAAATAATATGATTTATGCTATAAACACCAAAGACCTATGCAATCTTCAACCCTGTACTATTTCCCGATCAAACTTATTTATTGGTATATATTTTTCACGCTTCATTTCCGCAATTCATTCGAGCACAGGTGTATAAGCCAGAAAATGGTGCATTAAATAAGATTGAGTTTAAGGAAGATTCAATTGGCTCATTCAATAATGCTTTTGTGCAAGGCAGTGTTTTAAAAAATATAAAGGAGTCGCCTTATCAATTTGAAGTTCTTATTTATTTTGGAACCTGGATAGGAACTAACCCATTAGAGGGCAATATTTGGGTAATTCAGCACGACGCTAATCATAAAGGAATTGTGAGCAGAGAGTATACCTATCAGATCGGTACAGTAAGAAAACTCTATCTTCAAGGAAGCAATTTTAACAGAAAGTATATCGGCGAGGATAAGCAAGGGCATTTGTATTATAGTCTGAGCAAAAAGGATGAATATCCTAATGTTTCCTGGGGCGCGATTATTAATAATTTTCGTGAACTGGGGTTGTTCACCTTAGCAGATCAAACCAATTTATTGGATTCACTGAAGATAAAAAGTATTCCTCTAAAGGACCCCTGTTACAGAGGCACAGACCAGGTCGCTCATGAATGTGGTGACGGAATTGATTATGTCGAAGTGAAATTCGGAAAAAAGTTTAGGAACTTTAACCTTCAGAAATTGGATTATTTTCCACTCAATAAGGAACATGACGAACTCAGGTTAAGACATTATTTATATGCTTTAGCTAACCAACTTGAAAGTACCTCAATCTTTAAATAATTTTTTCTATGAAAACATCATACAGGAAGTTGAATTCAAAAAGCCTAATTCCCAATTTAAAGTATGCTCATGTTATGGACTGGCACAACCTACTCGCAAGGTAATCCTGCGAACGTCAGCAATTTGGATGATTCTGTACGGGTAGGGGCCAGACGATCTTTATTCAGTTGCCCATAGCATTTACCAATTATTTCAAAGTGATTTCTATTCGGTATTTGCCGTAAACCAGGATCCCAAATTTCTTTTCTCTTTACCACCATCAAATGATTCAGGTGGCACGATTAGGGTCAAGACGCTTTGTTGACGAAATAACAGAAGAGCTAGCTGCCTACCTCCTTGTGTTTTTAATGGAGACAGCTCTTTAATTATTAATAAACGCTTCGGTCTTTCGCTTTCTAGGGACCCTACTCGGATGGATATGGTATTAGGACAGTCTCTGGGATAGGATTCATTGATCGTGATATCTTATATTGAAAATCATCAGGGCTAATGGGGCATATCGGCGCAACCTATACCGAAAATGGTACACGAAGCTTAAATCAAGGAAAATTTAGATAACTTTAATTTGTGAGCTAAGGTGCCCATCCGGGTAAAGCCGTATTGGAAAGTAAATCGATACTTACACGGATGGATACGTCTTAATGGTATAGTTTATATCTAATTATGCAAAAATTATTATTTCGTATAACAACTTCATTAATATTGCTGATTAGTATTAGTTTGATTTCATGCAATCAAAATCAGCAAACTAATCGAGATAGCCAAGGTAATCAGGCAGATCTTTCGGATTCATCAGGTAAAAAAAAGCAGTTGCCAATTTGGACAAAATTTATGCCTGATTCGGGGGCAATCAAAGGCGTAGAAACAATATTAAAAGATACTTCTTCGTCTTTGATTGCAGGAAAACCATATACAATGATTACAAATGTTTCAAATCCGACCATAACAATTTATTCACCCAAAGTAAAAAATACCGGCGTGACAGTAGTTGTTTTCCCTGGTGGAGGTTACTGGGATCTTGCTATTGACCTTGAGGGCTCCGAAATATGTGAATGGTTAGCCTCCATTGGTGTTACAGGCATACTTTTAAAATATCGCGTGCCTAAATCCGGACCCTATTGGGATAAAACATGCCAATGCCAAAAAGATCCCCAACTTGCTTTGGAAGACGCGCAGCGAACACTCGGTTTGATACGCTTTTATGCAAAAGAATGGAATATTGACCCCGATAAAATTGGTGTAATTGGATTCTCTGCCGGTGGGCATTTAGTTGCGAACATTAGCACACATTATAAGGAGCGTATATATCCAATTACGGATTCAATAGATAAGAAAAGTTGCAAACCAAATTTTGCTATAGCAGTTTATCCCGGGCATTTGCACGAACATACTACTAAAGAATATGAATTGAACCCAACCATCCCTGTAGACAGTAACACGCCTCCAACTTTCTTGTTGCAGGCAGGAAATGATCCTGTAGACAATATCATGGAAAATTCATTGGTTTATTATATGGCTTTACAAAAAGCTGGAGTACCTGCCGAATACCACGTTTATGCAGATGGCAAACACGCTTTTGGTCTGCGAAAAACGAATCTCCCCATAACCAATTGGCCACAGCTGGTAGAAACATGGTTACATACTATTAATATGATTTCTAGATAACTTTAAGAAGAAAGCCGAACCGCTAACATGGGGTTTGCTTCTACGCTGGCAGACAAATAACTCAGGAGATGCCTAGTGCTGCAACCAACTTAAAACGAGGGCTGACCACCAAAATTGTGCAAGAGCCAATTTTTACCGGATTATGCAATAAAAAACACTTCACATAACGTGTAGAAATTAATATTTGACCGGACCGGTCGAAGTGGCTTACTTTATACCGGATTATGCAATTTCGAGCGTCTCGTGCAACAAATTAACTATATCCGGGGCTACGTCGTACCCTCACCGATCTCGAATTTCATTACCAGGCAAGGAGATTAACTGCAATTTGTACTGCTAGAAGAAAATTGGGGATAGAATATTTGATAATTTGAGGTAACTAAGTATCCCCCTTTTTTGTTGAAAGGCTTTTTACAATATTAAAATACAGTCTTTGCAATAGCCGCATATTCTTGGTAACTATGATAGCGCTTGCCTTCAGACCACTTTTATAAGGAACCAAAATATGATGACTGGTAGTTAATCCTTTATCAAGATCAATCATCGCAACAAAACCGCTGTCGGTTGCTACCTTAGACAAATATTCTAATTTCCCCCTTACAAATCCCATCTCCTGGTACGGATAAGCATCAAATCTTAACTGAACATCCAATCCGGTTACTACCTTTCCACTGTTGGCCTGTGGCACATTCGCAATGGCATAAAATACCGTTCCTGTCGGGTTAACATACCCAAGCAATTTACTCCCTTGAATGAATTGATTTTCCTGAACAGGTAAGGTAAAAGCGATTTTACCATCTGTCGGAGAAACCAATACATACTTTCTTAACCACTCGTCAGTAGAGCTTTTAAGGGTTTGTAGTGCTTGTTGAAACGTTGTTTTCTGTTGGAAAATATCATGTTCCAGTTGATCAATCTCCTTCTGCTTGTCCCTTTGCTGATTTTCATTTGAAAAAATAGAGGCATCCAGTTGAGGAATTTCCAGCTGCTTGTTTACGAATTTACTTTTTGCTACCCTGTATTCTTCATGGGACAATACCCGGTCATCATGCAATTTGCTATTCATTTTAAATGATTCCTCAGCAATTTTGATGTCCTGTTCAGTAAGGTCTTTCTGATCCAGAATAGCTCGATGTGCAGAAGCTAAGGCACTTATGTCATGCTGCAAGAGGTTTTTCTTATGTGCGTAAAACCCATTTACAAGATAATCATTGAATTGTTGCCACGCGGTGATAAATTGCTGGTAAGAAATCTGCAATTCTCCAAGATTTTCAAATCGTTGTTTAAATATATTTCCGACGGTCTCAAGCTTGCCTGTGGCAAGTAATTTAGTACAACTATCCAATTGATGCGCAAGCGATATTACTTCAGCATGATGTGCGGTGCTTTCAATCCAAGCGATCATGTCGCCAGCTTTCACCCAGTCATCGTTGCGTCGAAATATCCTAACCAGCCGGCCATCCTGCCGTGGCATAATTTCCTTGGGGGCATTGTTAGCGGTAAGATAGGCCTTTGCCTCTACGATATCGGGATATTCGATAAACCAGGCACCTGCAACCAGGAGCAGCAATATCATTAAAAAAATCAATAACGCCCACTTCTCGAAGAATGTAGGTTTCCGACTAATGATCTCCTGTACCCTTCCGGCCCGCATAGTTAACCGGCTTTTTTCATCCACTTTCAAACGGCTTGAAATCAAAGTTGATGGCTTTTCTTCAATTATCTGTTCATTCATACAATAGAATCAGGAGCCCAGCTCCAGTTGATTTTTTACGAGTTCATAATACTTTCCTTTCAAAGAAGAAAGGTAGCTATGGGACCCTTCTTCAATGATTCTCCCTTCATGGATGACTACAATCTTGTCTGCATTTTTCACAGTACTTAGTCTATGTGCAATCACCAATACCGTTCGCCCCTGGAAGAAATTCTGCAAATTCTCAACAATAGTGCGTTCGTTATTGGCATCGAGTGCGTTGGTCGCCTCGTCAAAAAACAAATATTGAGGATCTTTATATATGGCCCTTGCAATAAGTAATCGCTGTTTTTGACCCTGACTTACACCCATTCCCTCAATGCCCAACTGTGTATAAAATCCATTAGGAAGCGATTCTATAAAAGGCAATATATTGGCGATCTTACAAGCCATAATCAATCGCTCCTGGTCAATATATGAAGCACCGACTGCAATATTTCCTGCTATAGTATCATTGAAAATATATCCATCCTGCATAACTGAACCACACCGACTTCTCCAAAAAGAAGGGCTTATATATTTGAAATTGGTGTCACCCACATTGACAATCCCGTCGTACTTTTCATAAAATTTCAATAATAGTTTTAATAATGTTGACTTTCCACTGCCGCTAGTTCCGACAATAGCTGTTACTTTTCCATCTGGAATATTGAGCACAATGTCTTTTAATACTGGTTCATTTCCAGAGCCTGGGTAGGAAAAACTTAAATGACTTATTTTAATGGATCTATTTGCTGGCAATGTTTGTGCATAAGTACATTCCGGCAATTCTTCATCCGCTAACTGATGCACATCATTTAATCTTTCCATACTTATCTTTGCATCCTGAGCGCTTTGGACGAAACTTACCCATTGTTCTATTGGGCTACTTAACTGTCCCAAAATATATTGCACAGCCAGCATGGCGCCGAGCGTCAACTGTCCGTCAATTACCATTTTGGCAACCAAGAAACTAATTATCAAATCCTTGCTTTGATTGATGAATAAAGCGCCGGCCTGTTGCCATTGACCATAGGAAAGACCTTTGAAATTCAACTTAAAAATAGATGCCTGAAGCCCTTCCCAGTCCCATCGCCTATCCTGTTCAGCATTGTTCAATCTTATTTCCTGCATTCCCTGTATCAATTGTAACGTTGCATTATTCTCTTTGGCAGATAAATGAAAAGTTTGATAATTTAGTTTGCGCCGAATTCTTAAAAAGAGTTGAACCCAAAGGAGATAAAATATACTTCCCCCAAGGAAAATAAAAAACAGTTGTACATTATAAACGATGAGGACGCTTCCATAAATGATAAAATTAAAAGCGGAGAACAAGGTGGTCAACGCGGTACTAGTTAAAAACGACTGTACCTGTTTGTGATCCCCTATTCTTTGCAAAGTATCACCAGTACGGTGCGCATCAAAATAAGAGAGCGGCAATCGGGTCAATTTTATCCAAAAGTCAGACAGAATAGATAAATTCAGCAGATTGGAAATCCGTAAAAGCAACCTACTTCTGATAAAGTCAACTACCGTCTTACTGAAAACCAGCATCAGCTGCCCTATCAACACAATTACGATATACTGAATGTTTCTGGTATTTATCCCGGTGTCAACAATGCTTTGCGTTAGAAAAGGGAAAACCAGCTGCAATAGGCATGTAATTAGTAAGGCTATTAAAACCTGAGTAATCTGCCAGCGACTTTGACGCAGATACCCTACAATTAATTGCCAACTCAATTTTACTTCTTTGTCCTCGTCGTGCTCCTTAAAAAATGGAGTTGGTTCTAACAGCAGTGCTGTGCCAAATTCTTCACCATCTTCTTTTACACTAATCCAATAATTTAAAAACTCACGCTCTGTATATGTAATAAGTCCATGTGCGGGATCAGCCACGGCTATGCGCCGCTTAATTGATGCTCGCTTTTTGATTGGAGGGAGTACTACAAAATGATTCTGGTTCCAATGTAAAATACATGGCGAATCAACTTCTTCAATAAGACTGTTATAACTGAGCTGTACCCCCCTGGTCCTAAATCCCACCCGTTCTGCAGCCTCCCCTAACCCGAATAAACTTACTCCCTCTTTGCCAAATCCAGCCAAGGTTCTGAGCCTATTGGATTCAAAATGTTTACCATGATATTGCGCAACCATTTTTAGACAGGTTGGGCCACAATCCATAGCATTCAGTTGCCTGTAAACTTTAAATGACATCTTGGTTAATAGTTCTTTTTAAAACCGGAACAGTAATGTTTTATTTATTTTGCGCGGTCAATGAAACACCCCAATTCACAATTAAGACAATCATCAATTATTTAATGAGCTGTTGCAAAACCGAGTCAAAATCCCTTTCCTTTGATGGCCGTGCCGCATTATCTGTAATCAACCGGCCGGTTTTGTCGAGTATAATATATCTTGGTATAGCGGAAATGCCAAAATGCAACGCAAAGTCAGACTCAAAATTCCTACTGAGCAAGTATGATGCTTTTTCAACTTTTAGTTCTTTTGCCTTTTTCAGCCAATTCTCTTTTGTCTTATCAAACGAGAGAAAAACAAATTCGATTTTCCCCTTATACTTCTCTTTAAAATTCATGGAAAAAGGAATTTCTTTGACACAAGGAGAGCACCACGATGCCCAACAATCGATTACCACCGGTTTCCCCTTGCCTAAAACTTCACCCACTTCTTTCCTGGTGCCGTCTAAACTGATTATACTATCTTTCAAAGCCGACTTTAATGTAATTGCATTTTTCTGTATTTGCCGCTGCTTTTCTTTTTGTACTGCTTCATCCACTTCCTTTAGATAACCAGCATTCTTGCAGATTAGGGAAAAGTCATTGTATAAAGAATCAATAGATGGGTAACTCTCGGACGCGCTCCAAACTAACACATGTGCCAGGAGGTCATCCCGCATTCGTTGTCTTGGGTCAGACTTTATTTTTTTATATAATCTGATTAAGCCAGCATCTGTTTTATCGATATTGACAGAATCATTTTTTCCAATTGTGTATTTATAATAGTCATACACTGATCTGCTCGTAAGAGACGTCGAGAAGTAAAGTTGTTCATCATTATAATGAAAACCCTCCAGCGCAGTACTATAATTGACTGCAATATTATTTAACCTGGCCCCTTTGTTCTTCTCAGCAAAATAGGGAGCAATGAGATCTGTATAATATGCCGCATATACTTCAGCCATTGCCATTCTTTTATACCTATCAGGAACCGAATGCCTTGCGCAATAGTTTTCGACAAAGGTTTTCCTATTGTTATAATCGCCCTCGACAGCATGGAAGAACTTGCCAAAATCTCTATCCTCATCCATCATTGTGTGTTTAAATCTAAAATCCCCTGCCACCAGAAACAAAGAATCAAACAATGAATAAATGAATTTATTAGAACCTGAGAATTTTAATTCGAATTCTGAATAAATGCCATATTGCTGCATGTCTTCTTTTACTTTATCATCACTTTTGGGAACAAGATCGACAGTAAAAGAATCACCCGGTATTAAAAAGATTTCATGCCCAAATCCATCTAGCATACCGCCGCAGGAAGTATCAGGTATATCATATGTGCAAGTAGTTACACTTGCATCGTTAGTTTTCTTAAATTGTATAATTCGTTTCTCGAATGCCGGCGACTCTCCGAGAATAGTCATCGCATTTGGTTTCATAATTTCAAGCGCAAAAGAATCCGGCCTCTTAGCTGTAGCTGGATACCGATATGTGACCTGCAGCGGCTTTTTGGAATAACATAGATTTGGAACCAGAAAAATCATGAGAATCACAGCAATTCTTAATAGGTTTAGTTTCTTTTTCATTATTTCACATTTGCAAAGGGAAGAAGCTTTGCGCTTCTTCCCCTTTTAAGCATTCGATTATTGTTGTCTTATACTCCTAACGACAGTCTACATCCGTACATTTGTCATTTTTCAGGCAGGAGGCGTCAGATGCAGTCTGACAAGTTTCAGCATCAGGCGCACAAGGAACTGATGCTTTACTGCCATCGGAGTAAGTCCAGGTGCATGTTGACCAACCGCCACCTACGACTTGTTTCATCTGCTCTTTTGATAATTGTTTCATGTTTGATTTTATTTAATGTATTTGCTTACTCTTTTTGAAGGTTTTCAGCATACCCTTTTTTGGCCAAAATTTTTTATAATAGGTTTGTCAATTCGTTTATCTTATACGAATCAGGTAATTGAAACCCGTTTACATAGATAGTTGGCGTATATCTAATGTTGGATATTTCGCACCAGGTAGCCATAGCTTCTAACTTGTGTGATTGATTTCTCAGAGCCAAGTTGTTTCCACCTAATGGATATTTTTGAAGAAATTTGCCATAGTTTTCCCTGCCATACTGATACCAATCCGTCAATGCCTGCTGCGTCATTGCGGAATCATTTGCTTCGGCAATTGACAGCAGATGTGCAACTGCAATAGCTGCCTTGCTATTTTCTATATTTTTTGCTGTAAAGATGATTCTTAATTGTACATCATGCCTGTGATGCAAGATCTTTTCCAGTTCAGGATGTGCTTTTGCACAGGGAGTACAGTAAGGATTGCAGACCTTGAGCAGTTTAATAGGGGCATTGGGATGACCAATCTGGATGCCCAACTCGCCCCAATGATCAGCAGCCTGAGGTTGTTGGACTAGCAATGAGTTAAACAGTGATGGATTGTTTCGTATCCTGTTATATCCACTAAAATAGAAGTGATGCTCTTTTGCTTTTGTGAGAATTGGTTTAATACCAAACCAAACCAGGATTGGCAGAAGTAAAATCATTAAACTGGTCAGCACTAAATGAGAATTGACTTCGAGTGTTACAAAACCACTTTTCCAAAATAGCTTTGTGGACCATAAAAGCTCAAGTGTCAACACTAATTGTACGAACAGGCACAAGGGGCACCACCTCTTGACTACCTTCCATTGATAGTAAACACTAAAAAAGACATAAGGAAAAGCAAATATGCTTAGAAAACCGATACAACCAAATTTCGTTTGCAAGGGAATGGAAGGAGATAATAACAGCAGTGTTGAGCAGGCGAAATAAATGAACCCAATTTCCCCCCATTTGATACCGAAGATTCCTGATGCTTTGCTGCTAAGAACAGCGTCACAGCTGGATTGCGAAAATGCGGAGCAAATATTTTTTACAAGCGAATTGTCTTTGTCTATTTCATAAATCAATAGGAGGATCGATACAACCAACCCACCTATGTTAAGTAAAGTCACAATAGAATATGCTACAATCTGAGGGATGTAGTTCAGTGTGCTGATATTGGATAGAATGGATAGGAGAAACAGAACTATTATCCCTGTCAGCCATAACTTTCTTTTAAACTTTTGAAAGTTCTCATCTCTTAATCTTTGTTCATAATCGGGTTCACCGCTCCCGGCAGCCGGTGTTGCAATCAATACTATATCTCGAAAGGCTTTGAGAAATTGAGGTTTATCTAGTTTTAATATTTTTGTACTTCTATAACAATAACTTACCGTCCCCTCTTCAATTGCGGTAACTACCACAAAATCTTTCCCGGAGTTTGGAACATTAATATAGGCAACAAAAGGAGGAGACAACTGAAATAAGTGTTCCGCCGTAACCTCAAACGCATTATTCTCAATATTGTATTTGGAAAGTGTTTCACTGAGGCTAAATAGACTAGGATAATCCGGATTTTCTTCGATACTTTTCTTCATTGAAGTTGTGGTAACCTTTGCATTGAGCAAACGTATATAAACAGTAGCCACGTTTTGAAGTTGCGATATGTACGATCTTGCCATACCGAATTATATGAAATTTGGTGTAAAAAAATGCAGTATTAACCTTCCGGCATTTCGAGGTACTCGAAAAAGATAGTAGGCCGCTCAAAACTCGCCGGCAAATACTGACAATTCAAAAAGTAATCTGAAAATAACGGGGGGAGGATTACTTATCGCTGTTTGGGTTTGGTGATAAAACTTTGTACAGCGAGCAAAATTTAAAGCAAATGTTCCAATTTATCTATCCTATGATCAATTCAAAAGGAGGAGGGCCAAGCCTTATTGGGTTTTTCATCTTTTCTCGAAATTAGCATTTAAATTAATTTTCAAGTTCTGTTCAATATTACAAGATTTCTTACAAAAAAAAATTAAAGTTTGTTAAAATCCGGTCAACCTAACAATCCCACAATAGGATATTTAAGAAATAATCAGCCGTTTTCGTTTTCTATATAGTCATGAATATGCAGGCTGTTTCCAGTAATTCAATGGTCGCAATTATTCAACACCAGCTTTTATATAGGGTACGGATCACAGGGATCGAAGCTAAATTCCATTTATTTTTCACAGAAAAAAATTATCCCAACAGGCATCTGGCCGATGTGAACGCACGACTGATTGATATATTAATATTATAAGCCATGTATCCTGCCAGACAACTTCAAGGTGTCAACACAAAGAACTTTACAAAGGAAGTAAAATTGGTTCATAACAGTAAGTTCGAGGTATAGAAGAATATTTTACCACTCTTTTACAAATCAATTCTATTAGTACTGTGCCAATTAGTATCCGTATACACCCAAAACGACCTCATACAAGAGTACCTGTTAAAGGATTTCGCATCGCCAAGACAGGTGTTCGTCCTTTGGAATGGGGTATTGGGATAATTTTTTACATAGGGGTCATTGATTTGTCTAATTTCCTTCGGCATAACATATATGCACATACGTTTAAAATTTAACCGGTATGAAAAAAAAAGACCTCAGGAAACTGAAAATGAAGAAAAGCACCATTCTTCAACTGACACCCAATCAGCTGCGAAGTCTGGGAGGCGGAGACAACACCAATTATTCCGATGTAGGTGGCGGTGGCAACCCATGCACGGGTCAAAAGCCCCCTGCAACCAAGACAAGCCAAGTGTAGGAATAATGTCTCCCCAGAATTACCTATTTAACTTAACTGTACCATAGATTTGAGCTGTTGTGGACACAATTTCAAAAAAGGAGATCAAGTTCCGGCTGGCTAAAATCTAAACATTAACTTAGATAGGTAATTCTTTTTGCTTTGATTATTTCAGAAAATAAATCTACTGCACCGATGAGAATATGCTTGATAAGCCTCATTTTATTAATGCAATTGCAAAACCCTATCTCTGCTCAGAGGAATTTAGACTCATTGCTATATATTTTAAAAACGCAATACCCGTCATGGTCAGAAAAAACCAGAGACGGCAAATTTGACCGATTTGTCGAGAACATTCGAAGCAAAAATCAAGCAGACACATTTTACACACTCTCGAAAGTTGTTACCTACTTCAATGATGGGCATTTAATATTATATAAATATCCATTGGCCTCTCCTGATAGCATACAATGCAGCAAAAACCTCGCAGCAGTCAAAAGCTATTTCCAAAATCGAAAAATTAACCAGTCCAATCTGGAAGGCTACTGGATAAACGACTATAACACCTGCGTTATAGCATTGAAAAAATCATCAATAGCTCCTTGGGATATGATCGGGTATGTTATGGAGTCGAGGAACAACACGTTATTGCCCGGACAGGATTGCCTCTCTATGGAAAAATTAACTGGCAGCGAATATCTAACAGACTATACAGATGATGACGGGGCATTTAAAATCTATCTGAAATCTCATTTTAAGAGTGATTCTATTTTTACGACAGGCGCCTACGCAAAATGGAGAAAACTAAAATCTTATGAGGGACCAATCCTAAAAGCGTTACCAGCCTTTTCTTTCCAGGCTTCCTCACAAAAAATTGATGATAACAACTATTTAATTCGGATTCCGGCCAATAACAGAACGAATACTCAAATAGTGGACAGTATTGTTCGAGCAGATTCTGTTATAATTTCAAAAACCAAAAATCTGATCGTGGATATTCGCAATAATCTCGGTGGCACAATTCGTACCTATTTTCCGTTACTGCCTTTTGTGTACACGAATCCGATAGTCGCAGTCCTGGGGCAAACTTATTCTACAGATAGTACAATAGCCCAGGCAAAGCGATCTTTTGGTCGATTTAAGGCGATCCATCCTGAAGACACAGCCCGGATAAAAATACTAGAAAACTTTGTTAAAAGATTGGAGAATAACAAAGGCAGCTTTGTTCCTCCACAAACAGCACCAAGTAAAGAAGATACCATTTATTTCAAGAAGATCCTGCCTTTCCCGAAGAATGTTGCTGTCATCATGAACTATGCTTGCCAAAGCGCAGCGGAGATGATGGTATTGAATTTCAAGCAAAGTACGAAAGTAACAGCGTTTGGAGAAAATACAAAAGGTGCGGTTGACAACCTGGAATTTTTTCCAATACTACTGCCTGATAAGACTTATATGCTTTACATGCCCAGTGCCATGCGCATCATCCCCAAAGGAGAGAAACATTTGGAAGGCAGTGGAATTCGCCCCGATATCCCGATCAGTGAAAATGTCAGCGATTGGGTGGACTTTGTAAAAAAATACTATGAAAACCGCTAAAATTCATTTTTTATTCTGGTTTACGTATTTCTGGTACGCCTTCATATCTGACAAAATCGTCTACGGTGCGGATGTTAATTTATCCACCCATATCCTGTATTTTGTTGCAAACAATTTATTTCTTTTCTATTCTATACTATTTTTTTTAAGACATTCATCAGCAAAGTCTGTCCCGGCTTTTTTAAAGAGTGTCCTTCTTCTGGCGGCTATTTTAATCGTGTATTTCCTATTAAGGTATCTTGTCCGCTTTAAATTGGTCCCATTGGTCAGCCCCGTGGCTGTATCAACTGACTTTCATCTTACCATGTTTTTAACGCTTGGAATACTTTGGGTGGTAGATTATTTCTTTTTGGCAGCTGCCTATTTTTATTTCGACCGGTCAGTAAAAGATAGCGTTCGGATGAGGAAATTAGATGAGGAAAACCGAATAAAGGAAATGGAGAATGCACGATTGAAACAGGAAGAATTGATAAGGGAAAAAGAAAAAGTTGCTTTCGAATATGCTTATCTCCGGGCACAGATCAATCCACATTTTCTATATAATACGCTGGATTATCTGTATTCAAAGTCATTGCGATGCTCAGAAGAACTATCAGAAGCCATTCTGATGTTATCTGAAATTTTCAGGTATTCTGCTAAATCAGAAGACGCCAATGGATTAGTGCTTTTGTCAGTGGAAATAAAGCATATTAAAAACATCATCCAGATGAACCGGCTCAGGTACAATGGGAGTCTGAATATAAACTTTATTGTAGATGGAAAGATTGGCCATTTTCGGATCATCCCCCTGGTGCTCGTTACGATAGTTGAAAATATACTGAAGCATGGAGAACTTTTGGATCCTGCATACCCGGCCAATATAAACCTACAGATCCAGGACGATTACCTCCTGTTTCAATCAGAAAATAAAATACTATATGATTCCAAGGTGTCAAATACTGGAGTCGGTCTTGAGAATGCGAAAAAGCGGCTAGATGCTGTTTACGGAGATACCAGGTACAGCATGAGCATCAGAGAGGAAAACGGGTTTTATTCAACGAATCTTTCCATTCAGCTGGAACGATAATTCTGATATTTAAAAGTTGCATTAAAATGTATAGTTGCCTAATTGTTGACGATGAACAACATGCCATTGATACGCTGGCCCACCACGTTGAGCGTACTTCTTTTCTGCAGTTAAGTACCGCAACTACTCAAGCATCCGAAGTGCTGCAGATTTTAAACCAACAAAAAATTGATATTATTTTTCTGGATATCCAGATGCCCAATATCAACGGACTGGACTTGGCTGAAACAATTGCGGGCCATTCACAGATCATATTTGTCACTGCATTTGAGGAATACGCCCTTAAAGTATTTGAAGTAGAGGCTGTTGACTTTATTTTAAAGCCCATTTCATATGTGAGATTTTTAAAGGCAGTTCAAAAAGCAATTAAGGCCCTACAAAATAGGGCCAAACAGCAAGAAACAAAAATAGTAAACGATTTCATTTTTGTAAAGGCCGGGGCAAGGAATAAAATCGAAAGGATCAATTTTTCAGATATCAGTTTCATTGAAGGAGAAAAAAATTATGTAACCATCCACCATGCCGGCATTAAAACATTAGTTTACACCCAGCTAAAAGACCTGGAAGAGATGCTACCTGAAAACGATTTTGTCAGGGTGCATAAATCGTATATTGTATCTATAGCCAAGGTGCAGAGGGTGGAAGGTACAAAACTGTTCCTCACAGGGCTGTCTGCTAATGCCCATATATCTGTGGGAGATTCCTACAAAGATCAGTTTTGGGCATTGTTACGTAACCGTACTGTTGGAGGTCTGTAAGATATGTTTGCCTTGTATTTTCGACATGAGACTACTTATACCACCTTCATGTAATATGGTATTGGTGTTGCCGTCGGCTCCCAATCCTTTTTTCATATCGGCCCTGAAAGTGGAAGAATCCGCTGCTTGGTTAGTTTTAATTTTTTGGATAGCTTTTTCTTTTTCATAGATCAATAGTTGAGTATCAATAAATTGTTTATAGCCAGAAAACTAGGTTAATTCAATTTTGTCGAGAAAAATATAATCCCATCGGGCATATTGCAGGTACGTAGGTAGATAGGTTTTCTCAGTCCAAATAGATTTTGTTGGCTTCTTATTACGGGCATAAAGTTTATTTGATTCATAGTTGTCTGTTTGAACGGGTGATCATTTCCATTCTACTACTAAGAATGAAGCATTAAATGAAAAGGAAGAAGGTGATTGTTTCTATAGCGAACATCTGATGCCTATCGGATGGCAAAAAGTGATAAGGACATACAGGAGTGCTATTGGCCGGTATATCCTTATCATTTTAATTGCTCCAATCAGTGCATTTCTAGGGTCTATTATCAGTATTCTGTATTGAAGGCATGAACGTTGTTGCAGTACAGCTGGATAAGCTTTTCTTTTTCATGGTTTTGTGATTGAAAAACGTAAGGAATTAATAGATTCGAATCTATGGAAATTCATATGGGTAAAAAAAAATAATCCTAAATCCCTATTACGACGGACGAAATGGGGTTGCTAAGGACATCTGCTGGGGGCGATTCCTGACCGGTGAATGGGCCGGTCAGCTTATATAGTTTCGTCTAAATGAACTTCGAGCTGCCTGAGGTCTCTGGATTTTCGCAAAAGTTCATACTAAACGGGGGCAATGGATTTGGACTGTGTATCCGGTGGTATTACCTGGTGAATGATCCCATTAGAATTAGGCCAATGCGTATCTGTCCAATCAAGCTGTTTTACATTTTACTACACGCTGGTTGTTGGAACATTTGTGTAAGTGTTAGTGCATGATTCTGTTTTATCACCTGAGTAGAGATAATTTGGATGATTTACATTTCCGCCTTTTAACGACTGTAAGTCAGACCGAGTCAGGGTAACAATCCTTCGTTTGTTCAAAGATAATTTAGTTAACTTTTTCTTTTTCATGGTTTGATAATTTAAATTCGGCAATATATTATAGGTTTGAAATGTAATTAGATTGCGCACAACCACAAAGAAAATAATCCCAAACCCCATTTTGCAGGTATGAAATCCTTGAATTTAAGTACAAAGCAGTAGAGATAAGAGGTCGCATTTGTTTGAACTGTTATTTATATCAAAAGATTGATTTTTTGGGATTATGAATTGCATTTGCGTTCATTAGAAAATGTGATCAGTCAAAAACTGTTAAAATGACTTGAAAGGAAAAGTTAACTATGAGTTACTTTTGTAAATCGGGAGAGGAATTCTGAAATATTATTTACTAAATTGGCTCAAAACCTAAAAGTCGTACTAGGGAATCTTCAATTAACCTTCTTGACAAAGAAGAATCGCAAATGGCGAAAGCATTGCTGTTATTAACAACCTATTTTCCTGGTTACATCAGGGAGCTTCATGAATTTGGGTATATCGAATATACACCCTCGTTTAATCCATTTTTAGGAAGCATGGTTCGATTTATTGAATTGAAATAAAGCATACCTGATCTCTGAAATTAGGTATCTAAATCGTGTGTATGATAATAGATGTGGTAAGTAAGGAAGATTTAGAGGCTTTCCGTTTGCGTTTGCTTGAGGACATAAGGGAGATGATTCATACCCAACAGAAAGCCAAGAGATGGGTCAAGACGGCTGAAGTCTTAAAATTGCTGGATATGTCGGATGTTACTTTGCAGCATCTTAGGGCGACTGGTAAAATTCCATTTAAAAAATTGGGAGGGATATGCTATTACGACCTGGATGAGATAGAGAAGGCTATTAAAAATTCGTAATTAGACAATTTGCATATTTTCTTACCCTGGGCATCGACCTGGGGTTTTTTATTACATCATCTTTCCGGTTTCCTGTAATGAAAATTGTGCTGCAGGTGTGGTGTTTAAAAATCGGAATATTTGGCTTCTTTTATATAGATTTTGGTTTTAAGTTGGTTTTAAGTTGGCTAAAATTAGCAATAAAAAAGAGTCATGAAAAAACTTCATAACTCTTTGATATTTAATCTAGTGGAGAATACCGGAGTCGAACCGGTGACCTCTTGCATGCCATGCAAGCGCTCTAGCCAGCTGAGCTAATTCCCCGTAAAGGACTGCAAAAGTATTGGATGTAACCATACAGACAAAATTTCTTTTTAAAACCAACAGAAATCTTCCTGCAGGCCCAGCTTCTTTTACTTAACGGGGAAGTGAGAGGGCATCTGCTGCCTGCTGTAACAGGTTCCGGTAATTATCGTCCAGGCTGATATAGTGGATGATGAGCTTGAACTCAAATTGGATCACCATCAGCCAGTTGCCGTGTACAGCACGGAAGATCCCGTCCTGGCTATTGGTCAATTCCCTGGCTACCTGGGCGGCATTGTTCGCACTCAAAAACAGTTCCAGCACCTTGGGCAATGCCTGTACACTAACCAGTTCGGTTTTACTGAACCCCGAAATTTCATAAGAAATATAAACCGGCTGCTCATTTTGAAACTGTAACTGCACAATGCATTTTTCTTCTAGTATTTTATTCTTCACAAACCAAACCTGCAATTCATCCTGCGCAGGTTTCACCACTTTTTTGTAAGTGACCGCTAATTTCTTTTTGACACCAGATAAAGACACATGGTCAAAATCTGTTTTATCGGGGAATAACAGAACCGGGTGAAATGCAATGGACGAAGCCCGCTTCTCAGTGAGCCATGAGTGAAGCAATGGCAAACGGATACGGCCATCGTAATATTCTTCTTTTGTAGAATATAAGGCCTGCGAGCTGCGTTTAAACTTTGCCGCGAAACTGTTTTTCAGTTGGCTGAATAGCATAGGATATTATTTGGGTGAATGGTTGCGCTTTAATAGGATACGAAACCAATAAATAATTTTACCATAAGGTGATTTTTCAGGAGTTGAGGTTTATTAAAGCCTCAAAGCAGTAGTTGTTCTTAAGGTAAGGGAGAACGGAGATCGTGAATGGCAGGCAAACTTTTTTTCGCACTTCAATATTAAAAAAAATACCGGTTCATAAAAAATGTTTTGTGACGAATGAATAAAATGACTTGGCATTACACGCTTGTGCACAAAATAATGTGCCAGAAAAAGATACTGTCGTTATCCTACGCCAATTTAAACGGCTTTCAGATGAAAGATTGCATTTATAATATTGTTAAAACAAATCGACCGGTGTTTTTTGAGGCTTTTTTATCTCCTGTACCAGCCGGTTCTACTACGAAATTGCCGGTGGTTAACACTTTGGTGAAACAAGTGCGGATAGTTGCATGGCTGTTTTTATTCATGTATTTTTATCAAAGCATCATTCGTCAATAAAGTAAATGCTTCGTATGCTTCAGTTTACCACTACTATTCTGCAGTTTGAACAAATGGGTGAAAAAACTGGCTGGTCTTATATACTGATACCTGCAGCTCATGCGCAAAAATTATATCCCGGCAATAAAAAATCATTCAGGATAAAAGGTACAATTGATCATTATGCTTTTGAAGCGGTAAGTCTGCTGCCGATGGGCGAGGGTGATTTTATTATGCCCATGAATGCAACCATACGAAAGGCCATCAAGAAAAATAAAGGTGCCAGTGTGCGTGTGAAAATTGAAAAAGACAACAATCCTGAACCTGTGAAAATGATCCGGGAGCTGCAAGAATGCCTGGAGGATGAACCTGCAGCACTGGCTAATTTTTATAAAATGCCTAAATCGCACCAGAACTATTATATCAAATGGATCGATTCGGCAAAGACAGAACAAACCAGAACCAAACGCATTGCACAAACGGTTACCGCCATGGCCAAAGGAATGAATTATGGAGAGATGATGCGCAGCCTGCGTGACGACAGGGAGCAACTGAAGGATTGATAAACGGCAGCTGCAATTGATAGAAGATACATTGTTTTTAATCAACAGGTCATACATGAATGCTGTTGTATTGACGGATGATTGCCATATGTTCGCAACCAATTTTACCGGTTAATTTTTTCTCATGAAACCTGTTATTACCATCGAATATTGCCCGCGCTGCGGCTGGATGCTGCGCGCAGCCTATATGGCACAGGAACTGCTGACCACATTTACAGAAGAGCTGGGTGGCGTTCTGCTAAAGCCCGCTGAAATAAACGGCCGTTATAGTATCAGTGTTGATCAAATATTGTTGTTCGACAGGAAACAGGCCGGCAGGTTCCCTGAAATAAAAGAGCTGAAGCAGCTTGTTCGCGATAAAATAGCACCCGGCAAAAACCTGGGTCATACAGATAATGCCAGTCACAAAGTGTAGAAGAAAATCAGTACCTGTAGCTCGGTACGGAGAAAACCTGTTGCAACAATTCCCGGTTGTTGATTGTTTTTTTCATTTGCTGCTGTTCTTT
This sequence comes from uncultured Deminuibacter sp., assembly GCA_966424055.1. Classification (GTDB taxonomy): domain Bacteria; phylum Bacteroidota; class Bacteroidia; order Chitinophagales; family Chitinophagaceae; genus Deminuibacter. The sequence continues at coordinate 29,614 of CBJLMB010000010.1, forward strand.
TTCCGGCAGCAGTTTTGTTATTGTTTAGCTGTATGCCGGTATGGCAAACCGGCATGCGGTCAATAAAAAATAACAGGTATGTTACAAACACAACAGCTGGCATTGAATATCCCGTCTACCGGTAAACCCAGGGTGGTTATTGTAGGTGCCGGGTTCGGCGGATTAAATGCGGCCAAACATCTCCCTGACAATAAGTTCCAGGTAGTATTATTTGATAAGCACAATTACCATACTTTTCAACCATTATTGTACCAGGTAGCAACAGCAGGCCTGCAACCAGATTCTATTGCAGGCCCGCTGCGTAACCAGTTTAAAAAGAAAAAAGACTTTGAGTTCCGGATGCTGAAGGTTGAATCGGTAGATACAACGCGCCATGTTATTTCAACTATAGCAGGAGAACTGGCATACGATTACCTGATTATCTCCAATGGTGCACGATCCAATTATTTTGGTAATAAGCGCATGGAAGAGCTGGCATTGCCGCTGAAAAGTATTCCGGATGCACTGGACCTGCGCAGCCAGCTGATGCAGTTGTTTGAATGGATGGGCATCAATAACGATGAATCGATCAAAGATTTTATGCTCAATATCGTGCTGGTGGGTGGCGGCCCTACCGGTGTAGAGCTGGCCGGTGCACTGTCTGAGCTACGCAGGTATGTACTGCCCAGGGATTACCCGAGGATAGATTTTTCACGCATGCGTATTTACCTGCTGGAAGGCACTCCCAGGCTGCTGATCGCCATGTCGGAAAAAGCCAGCGAGCGGGCAAAAAAAGACCTGGATAAAATGGGGGTTATCGTAAAACTGAACACTATGGTGCGTGACTATGATGGTGAAACGGTAACCCTGCAGAGTGGAGAGCAGATAAAATCGTTCTGCGTGGTATGGGCTGCAGGTGTTACCGGCGATCTGCTGCCAGGGCTGCCAGCCGAATGGGGTGAGAAGGGCCGGCTGCTAACCGATCCCTACTGCAGGGTAAAGGGCAGCACCAATATTTTCGCGGTAGGCGATATCGCAGCAATGAAAACCGAAGAATATCCCAGGGGGCATCCGGGTGTGGCGCAGCCTGCCATACAAATGGGCAAATACATCGGTAAAAACCTGGCAGATATACATGAAAGCAAACAGGTAAAGCCCTTTAAATATTTTGACAAAGGTTCATTGGCTACCATCGGCAGGGGAAAAGCGGTGGCTGATCTGCCCGGGAATATCCGTTTCGGCGGCAGGCTGGCCTGGTATATCTGGTTGTTTGTTCATATCAGCTTCCTGATCAGTTTTCGCAATAAGATGCTGGTGTTTGCTAATTGGTTATGGAATTATTTCACTTATGATAAAGGCAACAGGTTAATTATCCGGCCCTATATCCGTAAAAGCAGCAACATTACCCCAAAAGCTGCCGAAGCAAATGAACCGGCCCATATTGCCGAGGCGAATCAATAATCCATTTTATCTGTAAAGCGAACCAGAGGCCGGTTTTCCTGCCAGGGAAAGAACTGCTCGGTTCAATCAGTTGATTGAACCGCTTTGCTGCCAGGGCCATTATTTTTCTGTTATTTACCATACATCAAGCTCCTTAAGAAAGCTTGTTCCAGGCCTTGCAAAAGAACAGGTAACGGCCGGAGCAACAAACAGGCGCCCTGTTTCCTGTTTGCCAATAAATTAATATTCGCGTAATATAATTGACACTGATAAAGTTAGCATTGAGTTGTTTTGATCCTTTGACGAAACAGCTAAACTGTGGCATATTATTAGCAGAAAAAGAGCTGTTAAAAAAAAGACGGGCACTAAAAATCCCGCCGGGTATATTGTAAAACAAATATTAATTTTATTAGATGCTTTATGTGAGCATCTGTTTTTAACCCACCCTACCCGAAATACATAAACAAACCTCTTTCTAACCTGCTAAAAAAACGGGCAGCCTTATGGAAAAGAAGCTGAATGTGGACATCAACATCGAAGGTACCACTATTACGCATTTCAGCAGCTTTATGCTGAAGCAGCGGTTTAATGAACACCATTATTTTGAGCTCCGGTTCAACCACGATCAATTGGGTATGCCGGGGATGGTTACCCTGGAACAATCACGCAATTTTATTGGTAAAAACCTGTCTGTTCAATTCAGTGCTGCAGAAGGCGAACAGGTTTTTGTTGGCAAAATCACCAAAGTAGAACTGGCGCAGAGCCATGGTTACCATGGGATACTTATTGTGAGCGGTTATTCGCCTACAATACTGCTGGAGCGTGGGCCCGACCTGGGCTCTTACCTGGGTAAAGATCTTGCATCGATTGTTCAGATTGCAACGGAAGATGCCCCTGCCAATGACCTGAATATGCAGGTGAACCCGGCACGCAGCGCACCGATTGATTACATTATCCAGTACAGGGAAAGTGATTTTGATTTTCTCAACCGCTTATCCGCTGAATACCATGAATGGTTTTTTTATGACGGGGTGAACCTGCATTTTGGCAAACCCAGCCAACCGCGCGCTGAAGTATCACTGGTATATGGACAGGACATTCACAGCCTGCAGTATGGTATGAGCATTACTCCGTTGAAATACCGCCGGTTTGCCTATAACCCCAAAGAAGATGAATTGTTACAGGCCGAAAGCAAAGGTGAAGCAGGTGGCCAGCCCGACCTGGTGCATGCGGTAAAAGCATCTAATGAGGTATACAGTAAAGTATATAACCAGCCCACGGCAATAAGGGTGGACAGTAAATCGGATATTGACAGCCATGTAAGCAATGAACAAAAAGCCAAAGTGGGTGAACTGCTGAAAGTATCTGCCAGCGGCGATAATCCCGGGGTACGGCTGGGGGGTATTGTAGATATCAGTATGAGCGTACAGCAGGGCGTGGGTGAGTTTACCACAGAGGCATTGGGCAAATTCCTGGTAACAGGTGTTTACCATGAACTGGATGGTGTAGGACATTATCACAATACTTTTGAAGCAGTAGTAGCAGATACAGAGCGTATCGTTGTAAAAGATTTTAATAAACCAGAACCTGACCTACAGCTGGCCGATGTGGTGGACAATAACGATCCGCAGAAGCAGGGCCGTATCAAGGTACAGTTTAAATGGCAGTGCAATAGCAACGACCCAACTGAATGGCTACGCGTGGTTAGTCCTAATGCCGGTAACGGCGATACCGGTGGCAACAGGGGCTTTTTTGTTGTACCGGAAAGAGGAGACCAGGTAGTAGTCGCTTTTGAAGAAGGTAATATTGCACGCCCTGTAGTATTGGGCAGCGTGTACAGTGGTAAAACGGCCAATAGCGGCGGCTTCTCCAACAGCGGCACCAAGGCCTTCAATTCACGCAAGGGCAGCACCCTTACTTTTAATGATGCAGGACATGCACTGATGCTGCAAACCAGTCCCAATGCCAGTATGCAGATGGACAACAGCGGCACAGTGAATGTAAATGCTTCGGAATCGTTCACTGTTACCTGCGGGCAAAGCAGTTTCACATTAAAACAAGATGGCACCATCAGCCTGAAAGGCATCAAACTCACCATTGAAGGCGAAACCTCTACTGATATCAATAAAGATAAAGGAGAAACAACGCTGGGCAATTCTACCAAGCACACGAACATAAACGGTGACAACCTGATTGCAACAGGTAACACCACTGTTGTAAAAAGTAACGGTCAGATGAATATCAACGGCGATCACCTGGTAAACATCAAAAGCAATAATGTGAAAATCAACTAGGCAAACCCATGAAGAAATTTGACTGGATTATACCTGGCAGTGAGAAAGAAGGGGAAGTACCACAAAAAGCCACGGTTGAAAAAGCCGGATTCATCCCTGTATCTTTTTTACCCCAAACCGAAATCGCTTTCCGTGCCACCGGCACACAGCACTATATTATCACCCACCGCCAAAAGCTGACGATGGCAACGGTGGCGGATAATTTTTTAAGTGAAGTAGGGCTGTCTATCGACATACAACAGATCGATGACAAAGGTTACCTGGCTGCCTTAGAGTTTGGTGAAGTAAGGCTGCTGGAATTTGAGAATTATCTTACAGAGGAGCTGATGAAAACAGCCCGCCGTCTCAATTATATCTACGATCACCTGCAGCTGCGGCTTAACCGGAATGGTTCTGTTGCCGAAGTAGAGAACCGTCCCGATATTAAACAGCGCTGGGAAAAACTGAAATACGATCTGCAGCGTGCCGATCCCTTCAATACCGCGCAGTTTATAGCCATGAAAGATGCGGAGCTATCCAGCCGCAGCCTGCTGAACGGCAGTATAGAAAACCTGCCGTTGTTCAGTTTCCTTTTCCCGTTGCTGGGGCTCAATGTACCTGAAAACGGCCGGGCCACCCTGGAGAAAACCAAGATGGACCAGCTATGTGGCGCAGTACCATTGCCCTTCCAGGTACAGGTGACAGAAAAAAATGCAGGCTCAGGCCCGGGGCGCAGCTTTTCTGTGAAAGGCATATTGCAGGAGCACCTGGTAGATATGCACCTGCTCAGGCGTATTGCTAAAGAACGCTACCAGATCGATTCGCTGAGCAGTTATCATTTTGAATATACAGGCGAATATGCGTACAATGAAAAAGGCTGGCCCCAGCATGCGGTGCTCACCATAACTGAATATATGGATGAGCAATGCTATTCATCGGCCACTTATTCACTGATGGCCATACCCGCCGGTGAGCAAGCGAAATAAGCATGGTGGCTTATGCTTTGGGATAAGGCATGAATTGCCCTACTACCCGGTCACTGAAAAAGAACTATCAACGGATGAAAATGCAGTGCAATGAGTAAGTTTGTAAACACTGACACCTGGCTAACCTGCAGCATGGGTATGAAGCCTGCCCGCATTGTGGTAACATCGCAGGGTAAACAAACCTTTGTAGATAAGCCGGGTGCAACGATAGAAGATACCAGCGGGTATAATTTTATTTGTACCAAGTACCTGGGACTGATCGGTTTTCTGGCCGGTATCCTGCTGGCTGCACTTTGTGTACTGTTCCCTGCAGTAGGGTTCTTGTTATTACTGGCAGTTACATTTATCGGCGGCCTGGGTATTGCAGGCACTATCGGGTACCTGGTATGCTGCAGCAGTTATGGCAAACCCAGGCAATGGCAGTTGCAACACCCCACGGTGCAGATAGAAGGAAAACATGCGCTGGTAAGCGACAGCAAAATGCTTTGCAGTAAAGCCGATGGTGTGGTAACCATGCACGAAAGTTTTTCGGGCGCCCTGTGGACTTCATTGAAAGGGGATGCCATGCATATGCTGAATTACAGCATGCAGTTTTTAAGTGGTTATATGGTTGGCAAGGGCAGCATTAACCTGTTTGGTGCTGCACGTGCCGGCGGAGCCGCGGGTGTAGGCAGCCTGTTTTCGAGCGGGTTGAAAAATATGTTTTCACCTGCAGGTTTAAGAAGCCTGTTTGCTGCCGGTAATTACGGGAAAGCGGCCCTGCAAACCGGGATGCTGGCATTGGGCTATGGTTCTACGGCTTATACCGGCTATAACATGTATAAAACAGCCACCGACCCCAATCTTTCCCTGGGTGAGAAAGCCTGGGAGCTGGGTAAGGAATCCCTGCTGCAGGTGATGTTTGTATTTGGCGCCGGTAATGTGCCCAAAGGCAGACCTTCAGACGGAGGCAGTGAAGGCAGCGGTACCAAAGAAGAAGCACCCAAAGCAGATGATGCCAAACCCACAGCACAGGGCGAAGCCAAACCTGCTGAAGCAGGCGGCGAACATAATGGGGGAATGGCGGAAACGGAGACGAAGCCGGAGTTAGTTGCTGAAAACAAGCCGCCCCAAGCTGAAAGCAGTCCGCCGGGTTCTACCAAAGAGCCATTAGCATTACCTGCTGGTCGACCTACAACCAATACACTGGCCCAGATAAGAAGAATGCGTGGAAAAGCTAAATGGGAGGCCGGAGAACAATATGTTCAGGAGTTGTATGGATCTCCAGGGCAAAGGCATTATCCGGTGCCACAGCAGGGTGGCGTTACTACACCCGGTGGAAGGTTTGTAGATGCGCCTGTTGATACCCCTAATGGAGGTGTTATGGCAAACGAGGTTAAAACCTATCAGCAATGGCGTACTGTTCAGGGGCTGCCACAGCAAAACAGTGTTCCCCTATCTGAGCATATCAGGCAGCAAGTGTTGAAAGATGTATGGTTGAAGAACAATGTTCCAGGTTACGATCCAAGATGGATATTCCTGGAAGCCCCGCCATCACAGGAATTGGGTGATTTTTTATCCCAGAATGGCATTATTTATATAATTTACCATTAAGAAGAGAATACCTATGCGGTCATTAACAACAGAAGAAAGTAGTTTGATAGGCAAAAGAAAGAAAGAGCTGGATGCCATTCTCAACGAACGCATGCCGGTGCTGGTGGAATTTTTTACCGACCTGGACGCACCGCAGCCATATGCTGTGTTGACAGAAGCCGAAAAATACGTGAGCTATCTGGATGATTTTATGAAAGACCAGGTAGTAGAGGAGGAAGATTTTTACTGGATTGTTACCCGTATTAGCTATTTCATAGGTGAATACCTGGTGCAAAAATACCAGGGTTGCTGGATGGTCAATGAAACGCCAGATAGCCGTACGTTTGGCCGTATTGTAACCGGTTGTTTTTTGCGCCTGGCCAATCAGTCGGCTATGGTAGATCCCTTTGAGGTGGCAGTGACATTTGTTCGTTCATCACTGCCTCGTTCGCTAAGGCCGTTATTGCAGGAATTGGAACAGGAATTAGCTAATGCTTAAGCAAGTGGGGTGTTAAACAGCCGCTGGTTTATTGATATACCATCATTATTTTTTACCCACGGTTTTTAATACAATGAATGGTGGTCCTTTCTGCCAATCAGCATGTGCTTTAATAAACGAGGGTCCCATTGAGCAATTGCCCAGTACCAGTTCGGTGCTGCCATCGCCATCAAGGTCTCCGGCATCCATGGTGATCCATCTTCCCTGTTGCGCTGCAGGTAATGAATAAGGAGTGAAATGATTATTTCCCTGATTTTGCAGGTATACAAAACCTTCTTCAGGTTGATGGGCATAGTCGGCAAAAAAAGAAATAGCAGCAATATCCAGGTCCCCGTCATCATCAAAATCGCGGGCCATCGCTTTATAACAGCCATTGATGGGAAAAAAATCGTGTTGTTTAAAATGATTGTTACCATCATTGAGGTAAATGTATATACCGTGATATGGTTTTAGAATGGTGGAATAATCGCCATTGTCACCACAGGTGTACACAATATCAGGATAGCCATCTTTATTAAAATCGGCCAGCTCAAAATAAGTAGAACCATAGGAGGGTGGAAAACGCAATACCTCTTCCTGGCCAAACTGGCCATTGCCTTTATTGGTAAAAAGAAAAATACCTTCTTCTCCCTGTGCAAACAACACCCATATATCGGGCAGCCCGTCATGGTTAACATCCTGTATCCAGGCTTTGATGGCACCGGGGATCTCACGCAATACATGCCTTTCAAAATGGTCATTACCTTTGTTTTCCATCCAGGAAAGCGCGCCGATCAGGTAGCCGAATTCACCTGCTACATAATCTGTCAATCCATCTTTGTTCAGGTCACCTGCGGCCAGTGTAACCGGGCGCATCAGCTGGCTGAAAAGCGCGGCGGTATCCTGCTGCAGCCTGCCTGCAGCATTGATGAACAAATGTTGTGCATAACCTGCCCGGGCGTTGTTAGGCGCAAACGCACCAATATTACAGCCCACCATGTTTTTCCCGTTCCATAACAGGTCAACAATTGCACCACCTGTATGCAGGGTATCCATGAGCTGTAACCCGCTGTTGAAGCGGTAAACAGATTGGCGGATGATATCTGCTGTAAACAGCTGGTGTGCTGTTGTATCTATTTTGATAAGACAGGTAGTAGGTGGAATGTTTTTGAAAGAGGGCACACTTACTGTAAACAGTTCATTGCTGTTTTGAATAGCTGTTTTTCTTTGTTGTGCAGGCAGGCTATCAGGTGAGGTTGCCGTATAATAATCAATGATGTTTTGCCATTGCTCGGAAGAAAGCAAGGGTTGCCTGGGATAAAAACTTTTATCGATATGCGGATCGTTGAGATTATTGGGATAACGTTGGTACAAGTGTTCAAAAATACCCAGACGGGGGCCCATTTGCGGTAGCACTCCGGTTGCCCAGGTGTTGGCATCGAGCAAAGAAGGATCGGGAAGAAGATGGCAGGACTGGCAAAACTGTGCAGCCAGTTGTTCTCCTTTGGCGATGCTGACATCCGTTACATCGTTATGAGACGCGTTCTTCTTATAGGTTTTATGTTGATGGCAGGCGCTTACCAGCAACAGGTGCGCTGCGAAGAGCAGGGCCAGTGCTGATACATGACGGGCTTTCCTGGTAGAGGGTATGTGCATCATTTTAAAAGGGCTTTGTCAATAAGGTGCATGTTATTTTGCAGGTTGGGTATTGGCCGCGGGTATCACGGTTCCGGTGAACACCAGGTAATGATCTGTACCGTTATTGGTATTGGAAGTGGCAACAATGCTTTTGCGTGTTGCACCAGGATGCCCTTCACTGTTGAATGTGGCTGTAAGGGCGCCCTCATCGCCGCTGAACAAAGGCTTCTCGGGATAGCTGGTGATGGTGCACCCGCAGCTTGTTTTTACATTAGACAGGAACAGTGGTTTCTTTCCTGTATTCCTGAAACGGAAAACCAGCTTAACACTATCACCTTCATGTACAGTGCCAAAATCTTTCAAAGTATCCAGCCATTCGATGGTTGTATAATTGTGAATATCTATCTGTGCAAGATAGCCGGGCTGCAGGTGCATGTTGTTTTCATAAGGATTCCTGTGGTCGCGGCAGGAAGCCAGCCAAAACACGGTTGCAGACAGCAGAAAGAGGTAGATTGTTTTTTTCATATGCATCGCCTGGTGAGTAAGCTATACAATTTACGTGTTGCGTGATTAACTGCCTAAAATGTGGTGGTAAAAAATGCGGATAAAACGGTGTGAGTACTGGTTGGCCGGTAAAAAAGCCGCCCCTGTCAGGGGCGGCTTTTTGTGGGCTATATAGGATGATAGCAGATCAGTTATAACCCGGATTTTGTTTCAAAATAGTTTTTCCCACCAGGTCAATCTGGGCCTGCGGAATGGGATAATATTCATTTTTACCGGTAGTGAAATGTGCACCGGGCAAATCGCCTGTGATAGCGCTTTCTGTTTTATAATAGTTGTTCAGGGCTTGTGCTGCAATGCCCCAGCGAACCAGGTCGAAGAAGCGATGCCCTTCACAGGCCAGTTCCAGTTTGCGTTCAAAGTAAATGGCTTTTAATGCATAATCCATACTGGGGAAACTGGTATACTGGGCTACCTGGTAATTGGCTGCAGGTGTGGAGGAGAAACCACCCATGGGTTTGCTGTTGTCAATATAAGTTTTCAGTTTGTTTACATTCAGTGCAGCCCTGGCGCGTACCATGTTTACGTAGGTCATGGCGGTACCCAGGTTGCCCAGCTGCGCTTCACATTCAGCTGCCATCAGCAACACATCAGCAAAGCGTATAACATTTACATTGATGGCAGAGCCGGGTGCCCAGGTGCTTTGATCTGAATATTGTGCAGCAGTAGCTTGCCAGTAGATATTCTTTTTGTTAGAGTAGGGGCCGGCAGAAGCCTGGTCGCGGATCCAGTGGCTGCCAGGATGCAAACCCCAGTCATGAAATGGAATACCCCTGCGGCCTACAGTCCAGTCAATACGCGGATCAAGCGGGTCTGTATCTGGTGTGAAAGCCGAACCGCCCGGGTCTCCGTCGCTGATGATACCCATATCGTTTTTTACTGCATGGCTGTTGTAGTCATCCAGGTAGGGTAACCCTTTGCTGTCTGTGCGGTAAGAATTGGCCAGGTCGATACTTGGCTGATAAAAACCGCAGCACCTAAACGGGCTCTGGTAAGGGAAATTCAGCATATCGCCGCCATTGGCATTGGCAATGGAGTTGGTGCCATCATTGGCGGTCATCTGTATGGCAAATACACTTTCAGGTCCGTTCTTTGTAGCGGCATCAAAATTATCTTCAAAGCGGTCAGCTAAAGCATACTTGAGACCATTGGATGTTTTACCCTGGCTGATGGCCATATCGAACTGGGCTTTGGCCAGCGCATATTTCTTTTCATACAAATACGTTTTGCCCAGGTAGCAAACAGCAGCCCATTTGTTTATAATGCCCGGTAATGACTGTGTTTCGGCCAGGCTATCTGTGCCGTATTTAAAATCGGCTTCAATATTAGGCCATATATCCTTGTTATTGGGCTGTTTAAAATCCGTTGTTTTTTCATCTATCCAGGGCACCATGTTGAACATCTTCTTCAGTTCAAAATAAAAATGTCCTCTCAGCACATGAGCCTCTGCAAGTATTTCTGTCCGTTCGGCAGAAGTGATGTTGGGTGTAAGCGGCGCTGTTTTGATCACGGCATTGGCGCGGGCGATACCTTCGTACAAAGCTTTCCATTTGGTATTGAAAAAGCCGTTGGAGGGGTCGGCATTACCGGTGGCAATGGGAACAATAGGAGGCTGGTCACCAAGACTGCTGCCTTTGTGTGAATCACCACCAGCCACGCTGCCATAAATCCAGTTGGTAGGTGAAGCCTCCCAGGGCGCACCACCGGCGATGGCGGCATTAGCAGCACCCTGGCCATCCAGCGCTGCATAAGTACCGGTTAATAAACCCTGTAATACGGTTTTGCTGGGCAGTAAATCGGGGCTCAATGCACCTAGCGGGTTTTTATCAAGAAAACTTTTATTGCAGGCGTTGAATACCAGTGCCGCACCGGATGCCAGCGGTAATAGTATCAACAATTTCTTTATATTCTTTTTCATCCTTCAGTGATTTAATGTTTAATAGTCTAAAGGCAATTGCTTAAAACACAACCTGTACACCAAACAAGTACTGGCGTGGGTTGGCATAGGCACCCTCGTCTATACCAAAATCGGTGGTAGCATTGGCATTGGTGCCATTGGTTGAAATTTCAGGATCGATACCGGAGTACTTGGTAATGGTAAACAAATTGGCAGCCTGTACATAAGCCCTCAAACGGCTGATGCCGGCTTTCTTTACACCCGGGAAGTTGAAGGTATACCCCAGCTGCATGTTTTTGCAACGCAGGTAAGAACCGCTTTCCACGAAATAAGAATTGGGTACACTCTGTGTGCTGAAATAGCTGCCGGCTTCCTGAATAGGCGCTTTGGCGTTTTGATGAGTGGGTGTCCATGAATCGTACAGCGCAGTTTTGCTGTTGGCACCTCCGGGGAAAGACCCAAAGAAATCAGTCCACCATTTCACGTTGTTCCAGATCTGGTTGCCTGATACACCATAAATGAACATGCTGAAGTCGAAATTTTTATAGGTCAGACCCAGGTTAAGGCCATAGCTGAATTTAGGACTGGGATTGCCCAGGAAAGTTTTGCTGTCGGCGGTAATGATGCCCTGGTTTTTGGTATCGGCATAACGGAAGCGGCCAACTGCTGCATCCTGCTGGTATACTGCATTGGGATTACCGGTGGCTTTCTGTGCCTGTGCATTGGCCGCATCAATTTCGGCCTGGCTGTTCCAGAAACCGGCTACCTGGTAACCGTAGAACTGGCCGATGGAATGGCCTACTGCATTGCGCACAATAAAGCTGCCATTAAAGCGCCTGGAATCCTGGTCAAAATAAGGGGTGCCGTTGGCATCAATTTGTGTAATGGTGTTTTTGAATGTAGTGAATGTACCGGTGGCATCCAGTCGCAGATCGTGTGTAAGGTTGGTATGACCGGTAATGGCAATGTCAATACCAGAGTTTTTCATGGTGGCTACGTTAAAAGCAGGTACAGTACCTGCACCCTGTGTAGCCGGGAAAGTGAGCTGGTACAAAAGGTCTTTGATGTCTTTATGGTACCAGTCGGCTGTAATTTCCAGTCCACCTTTAAACAAAGTGGCATCGAAACCTATATTGGCATTGATATCTTTTTCCCATTTACCGTTGGGGTTGCCAAACTGTACCAGGCTAACACCCGGTACAATGGTTGAACCACCGGTGGGGTAATAAGTGGTTTGTTTGTTGGTGCCATACAAAGTATAAGAGTTGGTGCCCAGTGCATTGAACTGGTTACCCATAACACCATAAGATCCGCGTATTTTCAGGTCAGTGATCCATGAAATGCCTTTCATGAAATTTTCCTGGGAAATACGCCAGCCGATACTGGCGGCAGGGAAAGTACCCCACCTGTTGTTGACAAATTTGGAAGAACCATCACGCCTGATAGTAGCACCGATCAGGTATTTGTCTTTGAATGTATAATCCAGCCTGGCGAAATAAGAGGCAAGCGTATTGTCAGCACCAAAAGGAGGTGTATTGCTGTTGATGCCATTGTTCATGTTGCTGTAATTGGTTTGTGTACCAAGACCTGTAGATAAGCTGGTATAGTTGGGGTCGAAGGTGAGATAGCCCAGCGTGGTGCCACCGAGGTTACGGTTGGTTGCCAGGTAAGCTTCTGTACCTACCAGTATTTTCAAGTCGTGCTGGCCTGCAGTGAGATGGTAGTTAAGTGTATTGGTCCAGGTCCAGTTGTACCCGTTGTACGAGCTTTCTGTATAAGAGTTGCTGGTATTGTTTTCAGAGTTTTCGTATTCGGGATAAGTGAATGAATGATTATAACCCGAATATACTTCACCACCAAAGCTGGTACGAACAGTCAGGTTTTTCAGGATATCCACTTCTGCAAACATATTACCGAATAAGCGGTTGGCCATACCGCGGTTATTGGAGGTGCGCGCCTGGTAGGCGACAGGGTTCCTGGCATTGCCGAGGTCTTTACCGGCAGAACCTGCATAATTTCCCTTGATATCATACACTGGTATCATCGGGTTTTCACGCATGGCAAAACCAATAGGGCCACCTTCTACCAGTATACCACTGTTGGCCTGAGGGTTCTGCATAATGGAATAGGCCAGGTTTTCACCAATCCTGATCCTGTTGCCTACTTTGTACATGCTGTTGGCACGCAGTGTATACCGTTTCAGGTAGGTATTGATCAGTGTGCCCTGCTGGTTAAAATAGTTGAGTGAAAACAGGTAGCTGCCCTGGTCTGAGCCGCCCGATACAGCCAGGTTATGTTGTGTGATGGGTGCATTTTTAAAAATAGCATGATACCAGTCTGTACCGGTTTTGTTGGCTTTTACAATCTGGTGAAAGCTGCCCATTACACTGGGATCTGAATAGAACGGATCGAGGTAATAAGTGGAAGGATCTGTTCCCGGGTCGCCTGCTTTGGCGCCATTGGGCAAAATATAATCCGGTACAACCGGTGTAGCGCCGTTGCCGAACTGTGCATCGGATGGTGCTTTATAATCTGCAGGGGAAGTGATTTTTTTGTTGTTATAAGCCATCCATTTCAGGTTACCCATTTCCTGTGGGGAAAGGATATTCCATACATTACCACCCTTAACCACCTGTGTGCCTACATAACCATCGTAAGATACTTTTACCTTACCTGTACCTCTTTTGGTTGTGATAATGATAACACCATTGGATGCGCGGGAACCATAAATGGAGGCAGCACCGGCATCTTTCAACACCTGCATACTGGCTACATCGTTAGGGTTAAGGTCATTGATGTTTTGTGTGGGTACACCATCTACTACAAACAGCGGGGCATTGTTACCAAAAGTATTGAAGCCGCGCAGTTTGATCTGGGGAGTTTGACCCGGCTGACCAGAACCTACAATTGTAAGGCCTGATACCTGGCCTTGTAGCATATTGTTTAAATCGGCTACAGGCTGTTTGCGTGCATTGTCAACATTTACAACAGATACAGCGCCTGTTAAATCTTTTTTCTTCTGGGTTGAATAACCTGTTACTACAATCTCATTCAGGGATGAGGATAATTGAGTGAGTGTAACTGTTCCCAGTATACTTTTTCCTGCCACCGGAACTTCGATCTGCTCAAAGCCCACAAATGAAATCAGCAGTGTGGCATTATCGGGAACACTGATTTTAAAATTTCCGTCGGCATCGGTTTGTGTGCCTGTTGTAGAGCCTTTTACAACAATCGATGCGCCTTGTATGGGTTTATTGTCTGCGCTGCTCGCAACTTTACCGGATACGGTTTTTTGGGCAAACAAATTACTGCAAAACAATAGCAGTAACGCAAGAAGTATGCTTCCTGCGAGCCCCTGGGGTTTCTTGAACATAGCAATCGTTTTGTGTTTACTGGGTGATTAAATGATTAAATGGATGATGCCTATTTTGTTTTGGTTATCGAAATAATTATAAGTGCAATGTTTCTGATAGTTGTAATCATGATTCCTGAAAAAAATGATCGCTATTTATTTCCTTGTTATAATCGATAGCGGGCATGCAGCAACATAATAAGTACACTTATTATTTCAGTATTGCTATACAGGGGTGCAGTTGCCATCAAAGCCCCGGCACTGCTGTATTACGGGCATACAGGTGCCTAAACTTTATTGCAAAAGTTTTCATCGCCAAACAGGCTAGGAACGGATCAGCTACTTCGGGAAAAAACGGGTGCGTCTTTCCACTGCACAAAATCCTTCTTCTGCCATGCCTCTACCGGGCACGGCATCCTGCTGAATAAGCCAATAGCTTAATATAGTATATGTGTTGTTGGTTTTGTGTTTACGCGGGAACGTGTCATTATATAGTGCGATCATTGGAACAATCAACGTTTGCAGTTTGAATAGTCCATAGTTACAAGCAATCCTTCTCAGCAATCCCGGCGAAAACGATTGTTTAAAATTAGGTTTTTTTTAACCACATGTAAATTTTACACAAAAAAATTTTTCGGTCTTCAGAAGGTAACAAGGCAATAGGCATTTAAAACAGATTATCTGCTGCATAAAAAAATAAGGCAGGAAAAAAAGTATTGCAAATCGTTAAAATAATCAAAGCTTGCTGCCAGGCCTTTCTTAAACCGGTTGATGCGTATTAATACGGTTTTTTGCGAAATTATGCCAACACCTCATCCTCTGCTGGTATAAAGCGGCGGGTGGCTATCTCCGGCAGGATCAACATAGCGTTACCTGGCAGTGTTGGCGGTATAAGAGGAAGCCTGTTGCATGAGGCGTGTGGCTTTATTGATGGCTTTATCCAGTTTGTATTGATACCAGTGCCTGTGAAACAGCCCACGCATGATATTATCGAACCTGCGCGTGATGAAGATATTGCGCAGGCCGGTAAGCCTGTCGGTAAAACGTTCAGACAAAGCACGGTAGCTTACCGAATAGCCATCTGTGAGATACTGTATATAATGCCAGTAGCCGGAAGGTATATATAGTGTGTCGCCTGGCCGGAGATGGCACTCCCAGCCTTTGAGCAATGCCAGCGCTGGAAATGCCGAATAATCCGGCTGCGCCAGGTTGGCAATACCATGAAAATTATAAGGCAGCCTGTACAAAGCAACAGATTGGTCCAGGGGAAACAGCAGCACTCTTTTTTCTCCATAAAGCTGTGTGAGAAAGACATGCGACATATCAATATCATAATGGTAACGTACACTGGAACCCTTTCCGCCAAAAAACAAATAAGGCAGCCAGCTGAGAATACGGCCACCGGTGGGGTCGGTGATAGATAGCTCCTGCTTTAATGCTGGCTTTTTCTGTAACAGGTTAAACAGGAACAGGCGCAGGTCGGTTGGTTCGCGTTCTATCAGGGAAAGGTATTCGCCTAATGGCATCTTTGTTACGGGCGGACTGGTAACCCATTCATTAAAAGCGTCTTCCCTGCCATAAAGCGATACTTCCAGTTCCCCGGCACAGGTACGCAGGTAATCGTAGTTCCATTTGTGCAATACGGTAGTGTTGGCAAGGAAGTTCCTGAAAACAAGCGGTTTCTTTCCCGGGAAATACTGTGATTGAAAAAGCTGCGGTGTTATATGATCGGCAGACTTGATAGTCTGTAACTGCATAGAACATTTTTTTCGAAAATAATTAAAAAATATTAGTCTATAAAAAAAGTAGACTAATTATAAAAGCTATATATTTGTCCTGTGAATGCATATTCATAACCATAAACTGGTGCACATCTATGCGCATACGTTTTATTACAGTGTTGTTACTGGGGACCTGTATGATTTTGAGTTTTACGGATATGATCCATGTTGTTCCTGCCGAGCTGAAAGGAGTGGTGGTAAGCGGTGCAGACAAAAAGCCGGTTGCCAAAGCATATATTGTTGCAGTGTCGGGAGAAGAAGAAGCGCTGACAGACGCGGATGGAAATTTTACCCTTCGAACCTGGCAGAGCTTTCCGGTAACGCTGGTGGTACAGCGTGATGGTTATCAAACCAGGAAAGTGCTGGTGGCTGATACATTGCAGCGGCAGCTGATACAGTTGGATAGCCGGTGAAAAAAGTGTGTTAATGAAATATGTAGAATATTGAGTTGATCAAGTACAGCTGTTACCGGGGGGATAGCAGCTGGAACATGAGTTACGTGGCCGAGGGGTTAGGCTAAGGTTTGCACAACCTTCCACGATGGTTCGAATCCATCCGTAACTGCGGGTATTTACTTTCATATGGCAAGCAATCGAAGAAAGGCTGTGTTTCTACACGGTCTTTTTTGTTTTGGGATATGTAAGTGCAATGGCGTTAATTTTAAAGCATGGTTACTGCAGTTTATAACCTTCTTTTTATTTCATTTACTAGCTGAAGTGTTTCAGGGGATCTTACTTTTAATGGTAATGCAAGTGAACTCTGAATCCAATATCTTTCTTTTGTTATTTGATGGTTTTTGTGGTAAAAATCAATCAACATAAGCCTGGGAAGGAATCTGTTGGGAACTATATAAATAGCCTGTAAATAGCTGTGTTCAGCAATCGTGTTATTACCTAATTTTTCCTGGCACATGGCTAATTTAAGAAAAGCAGTATTGCTAGGGAGCTGGATAATGATACGCTGAAGGATATATGCTGCATCCGCATATCGTTCTCGGTAAATTAATTCATTAGCATATTTTAATAGAAATGTGTAATCGTTCCTTAGTGATGTGTACAGACTATCGTATAGCGAGATAGCTTGGCTATAATTGCCAACAATGCTATAATTTTCAGCTTCCTTCCATTTGTTATGAGCAGGATTTAGCGAAGTATAAATATTATTTAGCATTATGCTGGTAAAGGATAGTAGAAAGAATAATATTATCCATTTTCTTTTTTTGGGGTAAGCTGTCGTAATGTGATAGTGAACAATAACGAATAGAGAGGTGTTAGAGATAAGTTGACACCACCAGCGATCAAAAATGTGATTAAATAAGGCCGCAACAATAAAACTAAGAAAAGCTGAATGTGCGATTATTAAAATGGCAGGTTGATTTTCACCAAGACAATAGGAAGTTTGCATTATTTTATAAATGCCAATAAATGTCAGTGCCAGAAATGGAATTATAACAAAGCCGGATTCAATAATCAACTGTCCATAATCATTGAAGGCAAAATAAGTGTTGTCTGCCAGCAACAATTCTTTGATTGTATAATTCCCTGACTTAAAATAATCAGCTTGGTAATAGTTATAATAGCGTTGAAAATTTTCTAACCCGATTCCTTTAAAATAATGGGTGTTCAGTATTTTCAGTGATATCTTATAAATCAGTAGTCTACCTTCTGAAGAATCTGATTTAACATAGAGAGTTAAAATTGTAGTCAATACAAATATTGATAGAATGCCAATGACAAAAAAAATAGATTTTTTATGATTTATTGTTAACGAATAAACGAATAACCCACTGCATGTACTGCCTACTATGAAAGAGCGGTTTCCTAAAAACACGGCAATGCATTGAAAGATCAAGATGTATGCAAATGTCAATTGTTGTGAATGCCAGAATGTTTTACCACCATATTTGTTTGCCATTTTCATATGTAAATATTCGTTCCTCCCTTCCCTTCGAGAGATCATGTAGAATGTAAACCTTGCCTGCAGGAACATTTGTGAAAACAATTCTTTGGTCTTTCGCTCTTTCTTTAGAAAAGAGCTTCCACAGCCCTCCATCCCAATATCTTAACTCATATTCATCTCTTGGTTGAATGAAATTGCAGTCACTTCTTGGGCAGTATCTAATTCGGGTTATTTGTTTTACAGTACCCAGATCCAATCCTACCCATGAAAGACTATCGGGAACTCCTGAAAAATAAGATTCCAGATCATTGTCCATAGCCTTTTCTATGCTTGTTCCTAAGTCAGGTGAAATAGCCGGAGCTCCAATGATCTTTCCATAAAGTTTGCTGCTATTATCTCCCCAAAATTCTAGTCCTGCTAAGTTTGTTTTATGATGTATTGGGGCGATATAGCGCACATATCTGAAAGCGGCAGGCTGAGTTATGTTTACTTCTTCTATCTTAACGGGTAAATTTGTGATTGTAAACAGATTAACCGAATCGCTAAAATCGGGTTTGTTTGCGCCCTGAAACCTTCCTCCAATGAGCACTTGGGCATTCGCCTCGTTTACAGGAAAATATGGATACTTGCGGGTTAATAGCATTTCATGGGTAATGCCACTGTCAGATGTAATATATTGAATATCTCCGCTTTCTTTGAGAATGAAAGGCAGCGTTGCTGGGTAATATTTTTCATTATCATAGTACATGACAATATATAAAATATTAGTACCTATTTTTTTGAATATGGCCTTCTTGTTCTGAATCATTCCCCAATCTTGAGGATACCAGCCTCTGGTTTTATATGTGCAAAGCAAAGCAACCTTCTTTTCCTTTCCGGCAAATTCTTTGGATAATGGTATTTTTAGATTTACTGTTTGAGTATATTCGTCTGTAACGTCTTTGCCAAAAGCTTGAAATAAAAACTCTGGAACATCTTCCTTTGGAGGTATCTTGTCGCTACTTGGCATGAATGTCATTCTGAAAACTTTGCTAAAACGGTATGGATATTTGTCGATTCCGCCAAACTCAGCTGCGGCAGCATCAAAAGGATACATCTTTCCGTTGTCCTGTAGCAATGTATTCCATTCATGCCCTTTATCTAAATCACCCCAAAGCGGAGCGTAATCAACTCCTATAGGGAACCCGACTGAGCGCATTACCATTGCAGTATAGTATACCATATGCCTGCAGGCGCCTCTTTTAGCCTTACTCATTTGGCTCATTGTCATATCAAATGGATAAAGGCGCATTGTGTGATTAATTGCTATCTTTTTTCTTATTTCAAGATTTAATTTGCTGACCGCTAGAAATCTATTTGCTGATTTGATAGTGTCCATGAAGTTCTTATATTCTTCGTAAGCTTTAGGGCGCCAATCTTCTAATCTTTCTGTGCCAATTCTATAAGGCAAAATATATGAACAGAATTGATCAAAGCTTAAATTAGAAGAAAATCTGTTCGTTCGCCATGCTTTTACTGCATAATCAATGTTGTGAATCAAGAGGGATGGATCTTTCATGACTATATCATCTATCTGATCGCCATCAAGAATGGAAGGCTTCCCGATTTTTAATTCAAGCGAATCCCATATCTTTTTTAATATAGGTGATGCTGGTGGTATTTTTATCTTGTTTTTGTGAAGGGAATCCAATGCGGAGAAAATTATATCCCAATTTTTGATGCTGATTCCATCAAGAGCGTATTTATACCTTGTGGCAGCAATACAATAGTATGCCGCATTTAGTTTTTCAAAATCCCCCATTTGCTGATAATGTTGGATAATAGATTTGTAAACGCCTGCATTATCACCCGCTTCTTCAATTGTGACCTCAGCGAGATGCCTCATTTTATTACAACCGCTAATTAGGAAAATACATAATGCTATAAGAAAAGATTTGAATCGCACGGATTGGGATTAAATAAGTGAAAGCTTTTATTTGCCTAAATGCTTTTTGTATTCTGAAAAGTAAAGCATCTTCCCTAGTATTTTCTGAGTGGGAAAACAGAAGTGAACTGAATGCTTTTTATTTCTAGATGCCGTACAGGGATGGTTGTATATTTAACTGGAAAAACAAAATGGTTGGAGATGTGCATATGCTTATCGTTATTATTTATTATTAATAGCAAGTCTAGTTTTGTAATTTATGCTATTTTACTACTGCTATATTTTTAGGTGTTAATTCGTTTCAAAGTGTTTATCTGCCTATTTGTTTTTCATACTCTGAAAAGTAAAATTTTATATCATCTGGTATATTTCTAATCAAGCGGAGGCTTGCATTTTTTGAAAGCTCTTCCATAAACTCTTTTGTGATCGGATCGTATCGCTTGAAATCTATTAATGTGGCATTTATAAGCCTCATTTTTTTTATACTGTCTAGTTGCGGAGACAAGCTATAGTCGTACTGGTTGAATTTGGAGGAATATAAAAATCTTAATTCACCTAAGACTATAGTGTCGTTCTTAGCTTTAAAGTTATATAGTTCCTTTAAAGTGTCAGCCTGTAAATGGGAACTGACTAGTCGAATATCGTACTGTTGTAAGAAAGGATAAATCTGAAGGCTATAAACGAGGTCAGCCTTTAGCAATGAATCTACTTTGTGTCGTCCAAGGTTACTACTATCAAAAGGGTCGTAATTGTAACCGTACAAGCTGTCTTTTTGATAAATGAATATGTGGGTTCTTATTTCATGTTTTATAGGAATATTTTCAGATAGGGAGTCGAATTGGTAATTGAACTTGTACATGATAAGATCGTTCTTCCAGAATTTTTTTATGATAAGCGAATCGTAAATTATTCTATTTGATGTATCCTTATACGGGAAAACAGATGTGAATTGAATTCCTTTTATATGTGTTTCTTGCAATGGCTTATCGGCACAATTTATAAAGAGAAACAACACAATAAAGAGTGCATAGAGGTTTATCATGGTGTGAATCATTGATAGCTGTAGATCTCAGCTGGAAGATCTACAGCTATTAGTGTGAGGTAAGTATTACAACTATACATGATTCTAAATAATGGATAATCAATGTAGCATTTTAAGGGTTAGGTATTTTTACCGGAAAATTATTGGTTAAAGTGCCACTTTGAGAGCCGACTTGCCATGAGCTGCCTTGGACTTTTCCTACAATTGCATAAGAAAGCTTTACATTGGCTGTTTGGAGATTATTGGTCAAGTTGATAGCGGTTGAGATAACGTTTGCCTCCATAATTGTACAGGGAGGAACAGCGCCGGATGTTTGAGAAAAAGTTTTGTAGGTAAGTTTGTCCCAAAGCCATGTTGTTCCTGACTTAAAGTAAACTGCATCAAAAAAGGCTGTATATTCAAGATGGCCACCCCCAAGCGCAAGGGGAAAAGTTGCATGATAAAATGTCCATTCTACAATGTCGTTGCGTTTAGTTATCCCAGATTCCGGATCTGTATATTCTGGGGTGGCTCCCTCGTAAGTATAATCATAGGAACCTTCTCCACTACTGATCAATGATTCCGCTAATGATGCTGCAGTTTCATCTGAATAGTTACATGTGTTTGGGTCATCCGGATCAGGATCGCCAGGATCCGGATCACTATTGCATATGTTATAGAGTTGACAGAAACACTCTTCATCTGTCAGACCGGGACAGGGGTTGTCATCAACTTCAAAACATTGTGTTTCTGATTCATAATGTGAGAATGTTTCTCCCCATTCTTCGCAATCAGGTATATCTCCAGGGTTGTCAACTGGCGCGGCAACAACACAGGTAAGATAATATATTGGGATCTGTACGGTTACACATTCTGTATGAGCTGCAGGATTTATCGGTTTTAATATTGTTCGGATATGACCTATACGCCTTCCCGCCTCAAATTTATACATTCCTAAAACCTTGTCAGACCAGTCCCGAACTGTAACCCAACCTGTGAAGTCCGAGGATATTTGGGTTAATGTATTTTGCGAAATTGAAAAATTTTTCTGTTTAAGATAGTTGAGGTCGGGAATGTATTGCACAATTCTTTTACTAATTTTCCCTGTAGCTATATTTTTGATAAAGCCCACCCTTTCAGTCGAAAATTGTGCTATTCTCTTGCCTTCTTCTGATGTTAATTTTTGCCTGTAGCTTGGTACGCCGACGGCTTTTTTTATAACCTGTAAAGGCATTTCGATAATATCAAAGTGTCCCACTTTTTCTGAGATGGCACCGCCCCAAATAGGATATTTTTTAGGTGGCTCTGAAGCTGACCGCCAATAATTATAAAGGCTGTTTTTATTGATCTTTAAAAATGTAGGATCTTTTTTAAACACATTGTAATACCAGCGACGGGCATTTTTTATGGAGAAACTGGAATCTTGTTTGTTAGGGTAAACATCTTTACCAAATTTTTGGCAAGAATAAATTAGCATAGCACACAGCAAAATACTGGGTAGTATTAATTGTACTATCTTTTTCATATGGCATAATTAAATAGTTAGCAATTACTTTCTTTTTTATGAAAGCGGGTTTAGAAGTTTATGATTGAATGAAATGTGGGAGATGTGGCTAGGGCATTATTTCATTAGACAGCAATTTTGGTTCATCAAAAATATCTTTTAAAAGATATGATTATTAAGAAAAATTATCTTATTAGTATGGTATTTTGTCGTCAATGGAATCTTGCTTGGTAACGCTTGTCTCCATCAGTTTCCAGCCTGTCCAAGCAGCACTGGTCAATCCTGTAAAAAGTTTTAAAACAGAATAGCCTGTCTGCAAACCTGCCAATGCACACAAGGCTGTTTATCCATGATCCATCTGTAAAAAAAGAAGCTGTACCAGTACCGGGTACAGCTTCTTTTTTTCAGCTACCAATTATTTCTATCGGTATGCCATTGCATTCATCTTCCGGCATCCTCAAAGCAAACACTATTTAGTGTCCCACCAAACCCTGTCGGTTAATGCCGCGCTCTGCACCGTTTTAGGATTATTGGTCAATTCATTCTGCGGGTATAGAAACCTCCTGGGTATTTCTTTGATAGTCGCCGGCGCGCCGTTGGCATTGCTGATCACGGTAAGAGAGGGATAGCCTGTTCTGCGCCAGTCTGTCCAGTTCTCAACAGAGAAAAAGTTGGCTATGTTTTTTTCTTCTATTATCCGCTGCAGTGCGTTGGATGCAGTAAAGCTGCCCCGGGCAGCCAGGTAAGCCTGCGCTGCAGCAGAACTGATGTCTATACCATATTTCTGCATATTGTTGGTAATAGCATTGCGATAAACCGGCATAGCGGCCGTGTAACCGGAAGCGTAATAAGTAGCCTCTGCTTTCAGAAACAAAGCCTCATCAGCATTGAACACATAGCCATTAGAGGCGGCAGCACCGTAAAAAGAACCTGCCACAGAATAATCGTTCAGGTTGTTGAACCCAGACCCGATCACACTGCCTCTGTATGCCCCATCGTTAATAGCTTTCGACAGCAGGTACCCGATGCGGGGGTCTTTTCTGGCCTTCAGGGAATCCACATAAGTTGAAGCCATGATATTGGTGCTGGTATTGTAAAAATTCCAGTACCAGGGCGCAGAAGCGGTTTGCACACCGGTGTAAGGGAAATAACAGTCATCGCTGTAACCGGTCATGCCATTGGCCAGTGCATTCAGTGCCAGCTGGGCCTGTGTAGCAGCAGTATAACCACTGGCTTTGGTCAGGTGCATGTAGTACCTGGCTTTCAGGCTATACCCCAGCTTTGCCCATTTGGCCATATCGCCCCGGTAAAAAAAATCATCAGCACCAGGGGCAGATGTTTTTCCTACGGAGCCCCGTTGTACACGGGCGATACCACTGTCGAGCAATACCTGTAAATTCTTATAAATACTTTCCTGCGAATCGTAGGCAGGTGTTTTATTGGCAATACCCTGCAGGGCATCGGCATAAGGGATATCTCCCCAAAAATCTGTGGCAGTGCCCAATGTGTATGCCATCAAGATAGCGGCGATGCCTGCATACTGGCTATTGCCTTCGGTTACGGCCTGTTTTTGCAGCAGCGCCAGGTTGTTCAGGCAGATTACATAAAGATTGTACCAGGTATTATCGAACGAACCGTTGGTGACCACATAGGTAACCTGGTTAGGCACAGCCTGATTGAGTGTCATGTTCTGCATCCAGTAGTTGGCCATAACTGCCCCGCTGCCGCCGCTTACATAACTGCTCAATGCCTCTTCCACCGGTGATAAAATAAGTGCATCCTTGGTGGTGAGTACAACATTGGGATTGGCATTTACATCCAGGTATTTTTTACAGCCGGAAAGCAAGGGCATTCCCGCCGCCAGAAAGAGTATATAAAAAACAATTCGTCTTTTCATGATCATGCATTTTAGTGAGTGATTCGGAAGGAAATTTTTTAGAAGACCAGTTTCAGGCTACAGCCAAAAGAACGTGAACTAGGCGTACCGAATGCATAGGTGCCCAGTGATCCTACACCTACCCCGAAAGTATTGTTCGATTCAGGATCGGAGCCGGTAAAGCCTGCGGCTTTGTGTATCCACAGGTTGCGGCCGGTAAAGGTGATCATCCCTTCTTTAAATGGCAGGCCGCGCAACCAGGCCTTGCTGAGATTGTAGCTCAGGCTTACATTGCGCAGTTTTACATAAGACGATTTCTGCACCTGCGCTTCAGTGATATAGCTGATGGTTTGAAAATATTTCTGACCCGAAACACTCACTGTATTTTTAGCGCCGCTTGTTGCATTCACTCCATCAATCACCCTGTTGGCACGGTCTTCCGTAGATTTTGATACGCCATAAAACAGGTTATAATACTCATCTGTGTTCACAAGCAAGCCTCCCTGGCGGGCATCAAACTGAAAACTAAAACTGAATTGTTTGTACCGGAACTGGTTGGTAATACCGCCGGTCCAGTCTGGCAGTGCCGAACCAAAATAGCCATTCCCGTCAGAATAAGGCAAGCCATCATCTCCCAGTAGCAATTGCCCCTTGGTATTCCTGGCATATTTTGACCCATACAATTGCCCGTACACTTCATTCGCAACAGCATATACAAAACCTACCTGTGCCGATGGATTGCCGTCAATATAATCCACTACCGATTTCAACCTGGAATAGTTCAGCGTAATATCCCAGCTGAAATAACGGCTTTTCACGGGGGTTCCTGTCAGCAACAACTCAATACCATTGGTATGCATACGTGCAGCATTCAATGTGGTAGAACCATACCCGGTTGAATTGGCCAGTGGAACACCCTGCACCAACCCGTCAGACATTTTACGATGGAAATAGGAAGCTTCGATACCTACCCGGTTGTTCAACAGTTTGGTTTCGATACCAAGCTCCAGCTCTTTCTGCAGCTCGTTTTTCAGGTTGGGGTTACCAAGCGAACTGCTGATCAATGAGCCGTTCTGGCCGCCATAGGGAAATGTTACATTGGTGGCCGCCTGGTAATAAGGGGTGTTGTTGGCATATACACCTACATTATCGTTCCCTACCGTGGCATAAGACAGGCGCAGTTTACCAAAATTGACTATTTTTTTCCAGCCTTGGCCCAGCAGTTCAGAAAATACAAAACCGGCTGCTGCAGACCCGTACGGGTAGTAAGCCTTGTCTTGCGACAATACAGAACTACCATCATAACGCCCGCTGAGCGAGAGGATCAGGAAGTGGGCATATTCCAGTTCTGCCTGTGCATAAAACCCTACTTTCCGCTGAAGCGAGCTGCTTTCACTATAATTTACAGATGACGCATTCGACATATTGTAAAAGCCGGAAGTAGAAAGGCCTGTGCCAACAGCATTCATATTGTCATAATGCCTGCTCCATATATTATTACCTACCAGGAAGCTGGTGCTGAACTTGCCTGCTTCTTTTCTGAACTGTACAATCAAATCATGGTTAAACTGCCTGAAGTTGAGGTTGTTGCTGATGAGCCTGCCGGTTGCATAACTGACATCACCAATATTCACATGATAGTTGTATTTATCTGTGTAGATATCGCCTCCCAGTCTTTCGGTGATGGTCAGCCAGGGAAAAGGTGTATAGGAAAAATGCAGCTGGGGCAGGAAGCGGTTTACCAGCGAAGCATTGTTTACATTATCCAGTACCCAGTAAGGGTTGTCCCGGCTATAGCGGTACAGGCGCTGGGTGCCGTCTGCATTCAGGTAAGGTTGCATATTATAAGATACAGGCGCTATATAAACAGTATTGATGGGGTTTTGCAAGCCATATCCTTCATTGATAGAACCTTTGTCTGCATACGTATAGGTTAATTCAAAAGTAGCGCTCAGTTTATCAAATATCTGTGAGTGGAATTTAGTAAACAGGCTGTGCCTTTTCAGCGTGGCCTTGGGCACCGTCCCTTTCTGATCAAAGTACGAATAGGAAAGGTAATAGTCAGAAGACTGGCCGCCGCCCGATACACTGATGGTATTGTTATTGGTGATTCCTGTTTTAAAGAATTCCTTCATCTGGTTGTACACAGGCGCTTTCTTCCCATTAATATGCAGCGTGTCCATCAGTGGCCCCCAGGAAGTACTGGTTTTGGTTGCTTCACCATCCACATATATCCCGTTGCTGCCCTGGCCGTATTTCATTTGCCGCGGCGCATACAAAGGCGTTTCAAAAGAAAGACCTGATGATAGGGTTACCGTGGGTTTCCTGGTGCGGCTGCCGTTCTTGGTAGTAATAAGAACCACACCTCTGGCGCCAGCGGATCCATACAAAGCGGTTGCAGCAGCGCCCTTCAGAATATTGATATTGTCTATCACTGAAGGATCAATATCCGCCAACCGGTTACTGCCTGCGCCGCCATCTCCGCCACCATCTGTTTCATCATTATTGATGGGCACACCGTCCAGTACAATCAATGCCTGGTTGTCGCCATATAACGAGCTGATGCCCCTTATCACGATCGCAGCGCTGGCCCCGGGTGCACCCGTAGTACTGGCGATCTGCACACCCGCCACCTTGCCGCTCAGTGCATTCAGTACATTCGGTTCCTGTGCCCGGGTAAGCTCATCTGATTTTACCGCCTGGCTGCTGAAGGTCAGGTTCCGCTTATCTCGTTTTACACCCAATGCGGTTACCACTACATCTGCCAGTACATCATCTGAATGTTTTAAAACCACCTTCAGCAGTTTTCTTCCGGATACAGCCATTTCCTGCGGCTCATACCCTACGCTGGAAAAAAGCAGCACGGCATCTTCTGCAACGGCTATTTCAAAACTGCCATCGTCTTTACTAAGCACTGTTCTTTTCTGGTTCTTTTCCTTAATGGTAACATTCCCCAGTGCAACACCGGCTGAATCTGTAATTTTCCCTTTGATTGTGCTGCTTTGCCCAAAACTGTTGAGGCAGGAGCATAGCAATAGCAGCACGATAAGCATCATGGAGTACTTTCTCATGTTAAGCATTTTAGTTTTACGCCAATAACTGCGAGCCCAATAAAAATACTCCTTCATCACACAAGTGACCGCCTATATTTTAACGCCTTTCGGCTTAAAATTAACAGTACAATATTGTGTAATATGTATGCCGCTCTTTCCAAAATAGACAATAACAGCACATTTAATGTTAAACAGACACTTTTTACTTCCGGTTCGACAATAATCAGGCTATGTTATTAAAAACGGGGCTTCGGTAATTTATCCGGATATGGTGTGCGTTTAAAGTGGCAAGCCCATGAGTTGCAAGAAATACCTCTCGCAGAATACGCGAAAGACGCAGAAATATAAACGGTAATCAGGCAAAAGGAAGAATGGATAGGTTGATAAGGAAAAAATAACAGCGCTTTTAGTAGTGTTTTCTTTAGGGTTTATTATCTTGATTGCTCAAATCATTGTTTTGGTGCTAACCCATTGACGGAGAATAAACCCTGATCATATATGAAAACACCCTGCACGCTACTGACTGCAAGCTTACTGCTATTGGCTATTGCCTGCTCAAAAAGCGAAAACGCTCCTCCTGAAAATCCTCCGCAACCCTCTGGCGGTGGCCAGGAAACCGTAAGATATAAAATAAAAATAATCGATTCTATCAGCCGCCTGTTGAAGGGGATGGAGGACGTTAGCGTGGTTGGAATGCAGGTGCCGCCCGACAGCAGCAGCGTTGTTTTCCAGGTAACAAGAAAAGGGGACGGGAATAAGATACCTTATTTGCCGTCAGGAACAACGCAGGCTGTTTACCCAGGCGCCATTATTGACGGTAAAAAGATCAGCCCGCGTTTGTATGAAGCATTACCCGGGTTAAAACAGAATGCACTGGAACGGATGGTTTCTATACCGGCTGATCATTTTGCCGATACAGTAATGCAACCCACCCCGGAAAACCTGCAGTCTGTTACCCCACTGGTTGCGAAAGCGTTGAACGGGGGCGAAGGGAAGGAGATTAGCCAATTTTCATACGATGAAGGTTCGGCTTTTAATGATTACGGCTATTTTGCTTTTGCGCGAAACCTGGACCCTGCTGTACTCAATGGAAAGCAAGGCCTGATCACCCACCGGACAGGGATGATCAGCACCATTGTAAAAGAAAATTTTACCGTGAGTGTCGGGCCACCTGCACAAACACCTTTTCTCCAGGAGAATGCTCCCGCCGGAACAGAGCCGGTCATTATAACGGATGTTGACTATGGCTATAGGGTTTTTGTTGTGCTGGAATCAGATGCTGACTATAATGCCCTGAAGGTAGCGTATAAACTGGCTATGGGTACCGGAACACCGGATAATGCACAAAAAAGCCTGCTGGATAAAGCGGTCATCGATATTTATGCTACTGGTCTGCCTGCCGAGGATGAACGCAGTTTACAGGGATTGGCTGGATATGCACGCATAAGAGCTTTGAGTAAAATTATATTGAAAAGCGGCAAATATACTGCTGCGGAATATGGCAAGCCTATCAGTTTCAGCTTACGTACGGTGAATGACTATGGCTGGGTGAGCCCTGTTTATACTTATAATTTGAAATACCTGTTGAAGTAATTGTTTGTATAAAAAACAGGGCCGGATTTAGTAATTTAGTGTATGTACAAAAGCGAAACCCTCAGGGAATATTATAAAAATAAATCCGGGAATAAAACCGCTTCTTGTCTTTTGCAGAATGGAACAAAAGAAGTGTTTGGTGTATTCCCCCGGACTGCTTATTCCGGGAAAACCTTCTGCAGGCACCATGCATTTTACAAAATATCCCTTATTGTAGGGGCGGGAACGCTCTGGTATGAAGGTGCAAGATTTGAATTAAACGGGGCCACTTTATTTCTTTCTACTCCCATGACCACTTATTCCTGGGAAGCAAGGTCTGAAAAGCAGGAGGGATGGCATTGCCTGTTCACAGATCTTTTTATGAAGGATATTCCCCTGGATTACTGGATAAGCCCCGCTTCCCTGCCTGCAGGCTGCCCGGTTTTCCGTATGTCTGAAGAACAGTGTGCGGAGTTTTCCAGGCTGTTTGAAAAAATGCAGCAGGAATTATTTTCGGGGTACCGCTTTAAAATGGAGTTGTTGCGCAGTTATGTATGCACCATCATTTACGAAGCACTCAAGATGCTTGCATGCACAGGTGAGATGAAAAAAACAGATGCTTCAGCCTGGCTCACCCGCCAGTTTCTGCAACTTCTCGAAAAACAGTTTAATAAATACTCGCCTGATGATCCTGTGCATTTAAGTACGCCCGGCGATTTTGCCCGCCGGTTATGCACACATGTCAACCACCTTAACCGGTCAGTAAAACAGGTTACAGGAAAAACAACCACTGCATTGATCAATGAAAGAATGATAAAAGAAGCGATGCTGCTGCTCAAAATGCCTGAATGGAATATAGCACAGATCGCAAACGGGCTTGGCTTCGAGTACCCGGCCAATTTTAATTTATTCTTTAAAAAACAAACAGGTATTGCACCTTCGGTATTTCGCAATAATATTTGATTTTAATAGGTATTTGTTTGTTTTTAAGATTTGTGGCAAGGGAGCCCTCCGGTAGTTTTGCCTGTAAAGCAACCGGAAATGAACGGGATATTCAAAGGCATCATTCAGCATAAAAAAGAACACCGCAAATACAAAAGGATACGTACGCTGCTGGCTCTTCTGTCTTTACCTATATCGGGGTTTACAACAGATATTTATATTTCTTCACTGCCAGATATGACCCATGCATTTCATGTAACAAACATACAAATACAGGCAACGCTTACGCTTTTCCTGGTTAGTTATGGCATTGGCCAGCTGTTTATAGGCGGCATACTGGATTGCTTTGGAAGATATTGGATATACCTGCTATCGATGCTTGTTTTTTCTGCTGCCAGTCTGGCGATAGCCCTGCTCAGCAATATTTACCTGGTTTATTGTATGAGAATAGTGCAGGGACTAACAGTGAGCGCGATCGTTGTTGCAAAGCGGGCTTATTTTGTAGATGAATATACCGGGAAAAAACTAACGTATTATCTCAGCATGTTTTCCATAATATGGTCAACCGGCCCTATTGTGGCCCCGTTTATTGGCGGGTATCTTCAGTCGTTATTCGGCTGGCAGGCCAATTTCTATTTTTTATCTGTCGCTGCGCTGCTGCTGGCATTGGGTGACCTGGTTTTTGGCGGGGAAACGCTCAGGAAACCTGCACCATTCAATGTGCAATATATGATGAAGATCTATGGCGAAATGCTGAAGACAAGATCCTTTATATTCAGCATACTGATTGTGGGACTGTCTTATGCTGTGATGATGGTTTATAATATGACCGCTTCTTTTATTATTGAACATCATTTCGGGTATAGTGAAATTACCACCGGCTTTTGTTCATTGCTATTGGGATTAGCATGGTTGCTGGGCGGCCTGATCGGCAGGATGACAATGATGGCGCCATTTTCCCGGAAGCTGATCTGGAGTACAGGTGTTCAGTTATTGTTGACCATCCTAATGCTTGCTGTTGCCCGCGTCACAGATGGCTTATATTCTCTTGTCTTTTTTGCCGGTCTTATACAGATCTGTGCCGGTTATACATTCAATAACCTTTTAACGTATTGTATGGGAATGTTTCCGCAGGCAGCCGGTATCGCCATCGGTCTCACGGGGGGCATCAATTTAATAGCGGTGTCTGTATTCAGCTATGCTGTAGTTGGCGTTATGCCCGCAAAGAATGAAGCGCATCTTGCTTCCAGTTACCTGCTGCTGACACTGGCTTCTGCTGTTGCAATGTTATTGATCCTTTTGCCCGAAAGAAAACCGGTGCAAAGGACACAATAGCGCTGGATTACAAGAAATTCATCTTGCGGAATACGCAAAAAACACAGAAAGTAAAACTTTCTTTCAGCCCAATACCGGGCTGCTATACCTGTACTTCTATTTCTACACTGGTACCCTTGCCTGGTTCGGAGATAATATCGATAGTGCCATGCAGGTAGGCCACACGCTTGCGGATATTGTTCAGGCCCATCCCGGAATAAGCGATGCTGGGATCAAAGCCTTTCCCATTATCTTCCAGTGTGATCAGGAAAGTGGTTTCGTTTTGCGCACATTGAAGGGTGATATGTGATGGTTGTCCATGGCGCACTGCATTGTTCAGCAACTCCTGTACAATGCGGTAGATCATGGTTTGTGTGGCATGGGGAAGATGCGCCTGCAGATCAAAAGCATGAAAGGAAATTGTTCTTTGTGCCGTGATAAAGCTTTCAGCCAGTTCTTTCAGTGCTGCTTCCAGTCCAAGGCGGTGAAGCGTAACCGGTGAGAGGTCGCGTGCGATGGTGCGCAGTTCTTTCAATGAGCCGGCCAGCTGGTTGCGTGCAATATCAATATCGGGTGGGGTACTGGCCTGTGATAGCTGCATACCCAGCCTGGCAAGCATGCTGCCCAGCCCATCGTGCAGATCGCGGGCCAGCCGCTCGCGCTCTTCTTCCTGTCCCTGCAGAAGTGCGCGGTTAAGCAACAATGCCCTTTCTTTTTCATTGAGCTTTTTGGCATTGCGGTAATTGTACCACACAAGGGTGGCTACTATCAGCAGGAAGGCTGCTGCCGCGGCCAGCAGCCAGTTAAGGGTGCGCTGGTTGTTGAGCTGCAGCTGGGCCTCTTTGTGTTTGGCCTGCAGTGCATTGATCTGTTTTTCTTTTTCGGCGCTCTGGTAATGCGCTTCCAGCTCGTTCAGCTTTTCTTTCAGCCGGCTGGTATTGGCGCTGTCACTTAAGCGGCTGTATTCTTTTTGCCAGCGGTAGGCTTCAGCCATATTGCCCAGCTGTGCATATGTTTGGGCAAGATGTTCCCTGTAAAGCAGCCTGTTCTTGGGCATTGAGTTGGCGGTGTTTTTTACCAGGTTCAGCAGCACATCTCTGGCGGCGCCGTATTTGCCTTCATCGGCATACAGGCGGTGCAGCTGGAACAACAATCCCTCTCTATCGTATTTATCACCGGGCCTGGTGGCCAGTTCCAGGCCTTTGCGAAGACTGGCCAGGGCTTTGTCATATTGTTTCAGTTTGCGGTAGTACATGCCCTCGCGGATATGATATTTTCCTCCAACATCGGCTTTGGGATAACGCTTCATCCAGGCAGCAGCGCTATCCAGCCTTTGTTTAGCCAGGCTGAATTTTTCCAGTTCGATATAGCAGGCGGCAGAACCGATATACCCTTGTATAACCCTGGCCGGCTGCTTAACGCGGGGCAGGCTTTGCCAGATGGCTATTGCTTTATCATTGTATATCGCTGCTTTGTCGAAATATTCTTCATTTGCGAAACTCATACCGAGGTCAGTATAACAGGCGGCAATAAAATCTTTGTTACCGGCTTTTTCTGCCATGGGGATGGCTTTGTTCAGTACTATATTGGCAAAAGTCTGTTCATCTTTCCATCGCTGTTCCAGTGCCCCGTAATTACGCCATGACAATGCCCTGAATGTATAAGCTTCCGTGGTTTTAAAAGAGGAAAGGGCTGAATCTGCTTTTAAATAAGCAGCTTCAGACTTAGGAATATCTGTGTTGAAATATAACTGGCCTATATAGAAAAAATACATGGCCCGTAAAAAAGGATATTTAGCCGATAATTGTTTAGCCGCCTCAAGGTGATAAAGTGTAGGCGTGGTATCATGGTTGGGTGCATAAATCCAGTAGTTCGATAACCGGTAATGCATCTGCGCTTTAATGCTGTCTGAACTGGTTGTTTGCAAAATATGCGTCAGGCTGTCAACATAAGCCTGCCCGTCATCTATGGTTAACTGGGCCCTGCAGCAGAAAAAAGTACAAAGGAAGAAGGATAGGAGAATAAAAGATCGCTTCATGAGCAAAAAGTAACTCAGATTAGCCAAAATACATAGCAGCTACTCAAAAATACCTTAAAATAGGTAGTGAAAGGCCACAGGACAGAAATAGAAGCGTTTAATAGTATAGCATTATGTATGCTGTGCAATGAATTTCTTAAAGCCCGGCGCTATGGAGAATAGGTTACACTGTTAGTTCCCTGTTACCCCGGAAAATCGTATTTTGCCTTTATGGCTGCTGCAACAGCTGAAGGATTACTGGTAATCACCTTAAATAAAAAGGTTGCATGTAATTCCCCTAAAAATGTAACCTGATGAGCAAACAGGCTTCTATTCCACTGGTTGTTGTAGATGATCATCCGATGATCATTGAAGGATTGAAACAATTATTGTCCAAGAATACCGATATTACTATCGCTGCATCTTTTACCGGCGGGGCCGGGCTGATCTCTTTTTTAGCGGCTAATTATGTAAAGATCGTTTTGCTGGATATCAACCTGCCCGATACCAATGGTATAGACCTCTGCAAAGAGATTAAAAAAAGCTTCCCTGATACAATTGTACTGCCCATCAGCAGTTATGCCGAGCGGCCCATTGTTTTGCAGATGCTGCAAAACGGTGCTTCGGGCTATTTGCTAAAAAGTATTTCAGAAGCTGAGCTGCTCGAATGTATTGAAGAGGTGCTGAACGGCAGAACCGCATTCAGCCTGGGTGTTAAAGAACTGATTGCCCGGCCGGGTATAGCCGATATGGCATTTAACCTGCAACTGACCAGGCGCGAACTTGAAATTCTGAAACTGATCGCTGTTGGTAAAACCACCGAACAAATTGCCAAACATCTTTTTTTAAGTCCGCTTACGGTGAACACCCATCGCAGGAACATGATGCAAAAACTGGGTGTTAACAGCTCACCGGCACTGATAAAAATTGCCATGGAAAATAACTGGTTGTAATACCGGTTATTAACTGACGGAAAATACAAGGCGTTTAATAGCCGCTTATGATAGAGCTAATAGTGGTGAGCTGCAAGGGATTTGTCTCGCGGAATACGCAGAAAGATTTTTTACAGGTTGGGAAATTTTATCTGGCAAAACAATTGTATGCTGTTTAACGACCTGCGGACTGCCGACTGCTGACTGGACACCCTACCTCATGGCTGGAAGCTCATGGCTTGTCGCTGCTTTGGATAGCCGGTTTGTACCGGATGACAGATTTTAGTATTTTCAATACCTTATTTGCGGGTATGCCTTATAATGAACAACTGGCGGCAAGGATCAGGGAGGCGCTGGCAGGTCAGCGGAAACTGGAGGAAAAGAAGATGTTCCAGGGTAGGTGTTTTATGGTAAATGAAAAAATGTGCATCTGTGTGCGCGGAGATGAAATGATGTGTCGTATTGATCCGGAGCTGCATGATGCCATGCTGGAGAAAACCGGTTGCCGCGAAATGGTGCACAATGGCAGGGTGATGCGTGGCTTTGTGTTTGTAAGTGAAGAAGGGATGAAACGCAGAAAAGATTTTGATGGCTGGATAGCGCTTGCACTGGACTTTAATAAAAAAGCACCAGCTTCCAGGAAAAAGAAAAAATAATTTCTATAAAAGAAGATCATTGTATGCTGCAGGTAGATTTTACACCTTTCCCCGAATTAACCACGAACAGGCTGCTGCTGCGCCAGATGAATACAGGCGATGCAGAGCACCTGTATCATATGCGTTCCAATCCCGAGATCATGCGGTATATTCCGCGACCACTGGCTCAGTCAGCCGCAGATATACTATTGCTGATTGAACAGCTGAACGAAAATACCCGATCTGCGGAAGCGATCACCTGGGGTATTGCACTGAAAGATACACCCCAGGTGATTATCGGAACCATTGGCTATGTGCGCATCGCTAAAGAAAATTACCGTGCCGAAGTGGGTTACCTGCTGAATACAGGTTATCATGGAAAGGGCCTGATGCAGGAAGCCCTGGAGGCCGTTGTGGATTATGGGTTCAATGTAATGAAACTGCATTCCATCGAGGCGATTGTAGATGCTGAGAACATCCCTTCGGCCAAGCTGCTGGAGAAAAGCCGTTTTATACGTGAAGCCTATTTCAGGGAGAAGCAGTTTTACAAAGGTGCTTTCCATGATTCGCTGGCCTATTCATTGCTGCATTCGGATGTACAATAGTTTCTTAAACATTTTCTATGACCACCCAGGTATTGATTGTACTGGTACTTACTTTTTTGATCAATCTTATTTCAACACTTTCTTATTCTGTCAGGATCGTAGGTGTGCGTACTGGCAGGATTGCCATATCTTTTGCGCTCTTCAATGTGCTGGTGTTGATTGCACGCACGGCAAACGGCTTCCAGGCGCCATTACTTGCTAAGCGTATTGAGAACGATATCAGGCATGGCGTTCAGGGAAGCCTGCTATCGTTCCAGTATATTATTTTTCCTGTATACTGGCTACCATTGCAGGTGGTTTGCTGATACCTACATTTCAAAGGGTGCTTTCGGGTGTGGTAGTGAATTTTAGCGTGCATAAATCGGTGCCCAGGCTATTGCTGCATGCTTTTTCCAGGAATGGCATCCTTTACCTGAAAGACCACCTGGCCATACCTGCCAAAGAAAACATCACGGCTATTGCAAAAGAACAGGCTTTCCCCTGGAAAATATTCCTGTTGAATATGGTCGCTGTTGCTATTGTAACAATCGGGGTATTATCGGCTGTATATGCTTCTTATCTTACACCTGCCTATCGTACAACGGCCAGTAATTTATCCTCTTTATCAATGGCTTTGCAACCATTCTCCTGTTCATGTTCATCGATCCGCATTTGTCGGCTATGACAGATGATACTATGCTGGGCAAATGCAGCCAGGCTGTTTTCAGAAAATATATTGTATACATGATCGTTGCCCGGCTGGCCGGAACTGTGCTGGCACAATTACTGTTTTTGCCTGCCGCACACCTGATCGCATTTGCTGCAACGCGGATTTAGCGAGCCTGTTTTCAACTGCGCCGGATGCAGGCATGAACAGTATTACCTGTTTTCTCTTTCATATACCTCATCTACCAGGAGATCCGTGCCATCCGCAGCCTGGGTGGCCAGTTCATCGCAACGGTTATTGAATGGGTTGTCGGCATGACCTTTTACCCATTGAAACCTGATCTGGAAATCTTTAGCCAGTTTGGCATAACGCAGCCAGAGGTCTTTGTTTTTTTTGCCACCTTTAAAATCTGTTCTGATCCAGCCGTCCAGCCATTTTTTTTCTACACTGTTGATCACATACTGGCTGTCGCTATAAATAGTTAAAGGAATATTTTTCCGCGTCAGTGATTCCAGTGCCACAATAACCGCCATCAGCTCCATACGGTTATTGGTGGTAAGCCGGTAGCCGGCAGATAATTCTTTTCTTTTGTCGCCCCACATTAAAACAACGCCATAACCACCGGGGCCTGGATTGCCGCGGGCTGCGCCATCTGTATAAATGATCAGTTGATGTGATTGTTGCATAGTTCAATAAACTTCCGGGAATACTGCGGCCATCTGCCGGATGGTATAGCGATGACCCGCTTTTTGAATATATCAGGATAAGGGTAAAAAATAAACACCTTTTCTATAGAGCACTGCATGACCAGCCATGCTAACCCGTTCGCCCAGCAGTTCACAATCCAGTGTTCCGCCGCGTGCGGATACCTGCCTGGCGCTCAATACCGTTTTGTTCAGCTGCGCACTCCAGTAAGGTATCAGTGAACTGTGTGCAGAGCCCGTTACAGGATCTTCACCGATAACAGAATTGGGAACAAAAAAGCGGGATACAAAATCCACTTCATCGCCTTTGGCTGTAACAATGATGCCTACTGTATCTTTCAGCTGGTTCAGGTAATGAAAATCCGGTACCAGCTGCCGCAGTTCTTCTTCCGATGCATACACCAGGAAAAAATCGCGTGATTTCAATACCGCTGCTGGTGGCAGGTTAAAACCTTTCAGCAATGCTTCAGGCGCTTGTACCGTTGCTGGCATACGGGAAGGAAAATTGAGTTCGATCTGGTTGCCTCTCCGTTTTACTTCCAGTACACCGCTTTTACAGGTGAAACAGATACTGTCGCCCTGGTAAGCCAGCTCATGAAAAATAACATAAGCAGCGGCCAGTGTAGCATGACCGCAGAGATCAATTTCAAATTCAGGTGTAAACCACCTGATATGGAACTGTTCACCTTCCCGCACAAAAAAAGCGGTGTCAGAAAGATTGTTCTCCATTGCCAGCTGCTGCATGGTTCCGGCCGGCAACCATTGCTCCAGCGGACAAACAGCTGCCGGGTTACCACCAAACAGATGGCTGGTGAAAGCGTCTACCTGGTATATGGGTAATGCTATTTTGTTCATGCCATTGAATGCTTGGCGCCAAAAGTAAAGGAATCCGGGAGATGTGCAGGAAAATAAAATAGGTACAGCCGCAGGATATGCTGCTTAAATATCACTGAGCGGGCGGTGTGTATCCAGTGCCTGCAGCAATGCAATGCCCTGTGGCCATTCACCAAAGCCTGCTGCAATATTGATGTGGCCTGCATCGCCGATGTTCACCCATTCACTTTCCCAGCAGTTGGCAAAATGCCGGGCCCTTTCTATACTTACAAACGGATCGGTTGTGCTGGCTACTACTACCGACCGGAAGGGTAGCGGGTACAATGTCATGGGAGCAAAACCGGTGGCGCCGGGAGGATAAGCCGGCGATTCAGTATCGCAGGGGGCCACCAGCAATGCGGCTTTGATGATGTGGTGATACCGCCTGGCCCAGGCCGCAATAGCTGTGCAGGCCAGGCTATGACCCACCAGTATAATTTCAGACAAATCTTCTACGCTTACCGTAAGTACCTGGTTAATGGTGCTTAACCAGTCATCTGCCAGGGGCGTATCCCAGTCTTGCTGCTGGATACGGGTGAACTGGTATTCTTTTTCCCACAGCGATTGCCAGTGCAGCTCGCCGGAGTTACCCAGGCCCGGAAGAACAAAAACAGGAGATCTGAATGCTGACATAGGTATACAAATTACAGAATAAAACTGTTACCTGCGCACACTGCGCCAAATGGCGGCAACCAGCTGCCGCGGCTTCATCCTGTTGCAAAAAAACTTCGTCCTGCTTTATTTATACCTGGAATACCCCTGTTTTAAATTCTTCTGTGCGGCCCTGTTGATTGGCTGCCGCAATACCTTCTGCAATAACCTGTCTTGTTTCAGCAGGATCGATGATCTCATCTACCCAAAGACGGGCTGCGGCATAATAAGGGGTGGTTTGGCGGTTATAGCGGCTGATGATTTCATCCAGTAAAGCTTTTTCTTCGGCAGCTTCAATGGTTTTACCTTGTGCTTTTAATGCGGAAACCTGTATCTGCAGCAATGTTTTAGCGGCCTGCTCGCCGCCCATCACCGCAATTTTAGCAGATGGCCATGCATAAATAAAACGCGGATCATAGGCTTTGCCGCACATGGCATAATTGCCGGCACCATACGAGTTGCCAATAACAATGGTGATTTTCGGCACCACCGAATTGGCTACCGCATTTACCAGCTTGGCACCATCTTTAATAATACCAGCATGTTCACTGCGGCTGCCCACCATAAAGCCGGTTACATCCTGCAGAAACACAAGCGGTATTTTTTTCTGGTTACAGTTGAGGATAAAACGGGCGGCTTTATCAGCGCTATCGTTGTAAATAACACCCCCCATCTGCATCTCGCCTTTTTTTGTTTTGGTGATGGTGCGCTGGTTGGCAACAATGCCTACAGCCCAGCCCTCAATACGGGCATAGCCGCATAAAATGGTTTTGCCATAATCTTCTTTAAACTGGTCGAATATGCTGTCATCGGTAATGCAGTGGATGATATCCAGCATATCGTAGGGCTTGGCATTGCCTTCTGATAAAACACGGTACAGTTCCTGCACATTTTTCTTAGGTGGGGCTGCTGCAATACGGTTAAAGCCTGCGGTAACAGGATGCCCCAGTTTGCTCACGATTTTTTTGATCTGGTCAAGGCAGGCTTCTTCTGTTTCAAACTTATAATCGGCGATACCTGAAATCTCGGTATGTGTTACTGCACCGCCCAGTGTTTCAGTATCGATGTTTTCTCCAATGGCTGCTTTTACCAGGTAAGGGCCGGCGAGAAAAATGCTGCCATTGCCTTCTACCATCAGCGTTTCATCGCTCATGATAGGCAGGTAGGCACCACCGGCCACGCAGGCGCCCATCACGGCTGCAATTTGTGTAATGCCCATTGCGCTCATACGCGCATTGTTGCGGAATATGCGGCCGAAATGTTCTTTATCGGGAAAAATTTCATCCTGCATGGGTAAGAACACACCGGCACTGTCTACCAGGTAAATGATGGGCAGGTTGTTTTCCATGGCTATTTCCTGCATGCGCAGGTTTTTTTTGCCGGTGATAGGGAACCAGGCCCCTGCTTTTACAGTTTGATCATTGGCTACAACCACACACTGGCGCCCCTGGATATAACCGATACCCGCAACAGTGCCACCGGCGGGGCAGCCGCCATATTCTTCATACATATCGAAACCGGCGAAGCTGCCCAGTTCAATAAAGGGTTTATCTGTATCGCAGAGATAGCTGATGCGTTCGCGCGGTGTGAGCTTGTTTTTCTCTTTTTGTTTTTCAATGGCTTTTTTCCCGCCGCCGTTTTTTATTTTGTCTTTGTGCTGCTTTACCTGGGAGATAAGCAGTTTCATCCAGTCTTCGCTGCGGTTCAATTCTGTATTCATGGCAAATCGTTCTGTTATCAAAGATATAGTTATCGCTTTATAATCGGTTATTGGTATCAGGGGTGCACAATAGCAGCTTTCAGCATCAGCGGGAAGCG
The DNA here is from genome assembly GCA_966424055.1 of uncultured Deminuibacter sp. GTDB lineage: Bacteria > Bacteroidota > Bacteroidia > Chitinophagales > Chitinophagaceae > Deminuibacter. The sequence goes on from CBJLMB010000010.1 coordinate 69,557, forward strand.
AACTTCTTTCTTTTCCCCATCCGGCCATTTTTGTTGCAGTGCATCCTTGAATGCATGGGTAATTGGATGGCTGCCTTCTTTTTTGATATAATGCTGTACGGCGCTCCAGGTGTTCAGGTAGCCGGTAAAATGTGCGCGTGTCCACCAGTAGCGGATAGTCATTTCAGGGGCCGGCAACTGGGCAAAAGGAAAGGGGATGGTTTGATAAAGCTGGTCGATATGTTTCCGTTCAGCATCCCAGTATGGGCCGGTGACTTCTGTGTACAGATGCCGAATGAACGGGTCGATCTCTGCATCAATGCTGATCAGTCCGTAACCGATCACGGCAAACAGGCCGCCGGGCAGGATGGTCCTTTTCACTTCCCGGTAAAATGCATCGAACTGAAACCAGTGGATGGCCTGTGCCACGCTGATCAGGTCGAAGCTGTGATCGGGAAAACTGCTTTGTTCAGCCTGTTCTGTCGTATAAACAATATTGCTTTTCCGCGGTGCTTCCATCAGTTGTTTCTGGCTGATATCTGTGGCAAACACCTGCCCGAATTTTTCAGCCAGCCGCACGGCTATCTGACCATTGCCGGTAGCGCAGTCCCATGCTTTGTTGAAATGGCTGGTATGACTGTATAAAAAATCAAATAATTCCGGTGGGTATTGCGGCCGGTAATCAGCATAATCTTTTGCCTGGATAGAAAAATTGTCTTTCATGATCGCTGGTTGAATGGTTAATGATTTCCGCTGCTGATCTGTTTGTTCGATAGCCGGAAGATATAAATCATTCGTGGTATCAATCAATCATAGAACCTTGCAATCATCTAACAATCGGAGTGTTTTTTTTAGTAATCTACAACGAATCCCTGAGTTGGGTGATCAGTTTGCAAAGTTCCCTGTAAGCTGTGTGCAACCGGTCGAAATGTTCAGTGCCGATATATTTCCGGGAGCGGGCAATGAACAGGCAGGCGATCACTTCCACAGCAGAACACAGGGCAATGCCAAGGTATCGCCTGAAAGAAGAAGCGGGTTGTGTGGCACTACCTTCGGCAATATTCAATACCACCGAATCGGCTGCCCTTTTAAGCTGGGCAGTCTGGTTGAAGAGCTCGGTCCTGGGAAAAAGCCTGGCCTGCAAATCGATTTCGTTTGCCAGCTCCAGCGCTTTCTGCCATACCCGCAGCTCCTCTAACCGGAATGTCATGCCCTGTTTTTATTAAATGAATGTTGTCATATACCACACCTCATCCCCTGCATACCGCAGACTGCCTACTGCAAACTGCCCTCTGCAGACTGAACTACGGTGCATGAAACAGCACACCCGCACCCAGGGTGCTCCGCTGCTGTCCCTGTGGCTGAATATATACGTTCAATGAATTATCGCCGCCGGCATCATAATACAATACCTTAATGGCATGATAACCCTTTTTCAGCGCGATTTTTCCACTTACTTCATTGGCGCCATGCTCGCCATCATTGTTGATGACCATTGCTTCATCGATCAATAACTGGCTGCCATCGTCTGAAGCAAGTGTGAAGGTGTATACACCATCAGTACTGATCTTGATATAACCGGTGAAGGCAAACGCAAATTTCTCTTTGCGGTCTTTTTCACTCAGGGAAATAGTTTCTGCCGATCCTGTTTTCTTGGGTACCTGGTCATTGATCACAGCCAGGCTGCTTTTGCCTTCCGGTTCAAAATACTGGTAAGTAACGCCTGGCACCACTTTGGGTACTTCCAGCGCAGGCAGCCAGTCGTAGGAGATGGCGTTTTCCTGTGCTGTCAGGCTGGGCAGCGCATCACCGTTAAAAGCAATAGCTTTAATATTGGCATTGCGCTTAAGTGTAAACGGTTTTTTATACAGTGATGACTGGCGGTCGGGTTCGCTGCCATCAGTGGTGTACCTGATTTCCGCGCCTTTTTGCCCGGTAATAATGATGGTGGGTTGCAGGCTGTTTTTAGGATAATCTGCAACAATATGTGGCTGGTGTGTGTATTTGCCGTAATCATCTATCCTGATCACATAGGCATAAGGTGCTTTTATTTTATTGGGGTCGTAAGCGGGCAGGTGTACCAATATATTGCTGTCTGCTTTTTCCCATTGCAGTGGCTGTCCCGTAGCCAGCAGGCTCAGTTTGGTGCCTTCAGGCAGGGTGATGTTCTGCAGGGTTATCTGCCCGTTAACCGGGTAGCGGGGCAGTATGGCATACAGTGTATTGGTTTGTTCGTTATAAGTATAGAATGCATCCCGCACTGCATAACCAGGTTCAGGACTGACAGTGGTTTTTAAGATCGGGTCTTCTTTGGAAGAAGGTCTGTAATGCCTGTCGCCATCCGTCCACTGGGAGGGAACACGCCAGCGGCTGGTATTGTAAATAGCTTCCCCGTTTTCTTTCAACCACCGGCCAATATCGAGCAGGCGCTCCTGCATAATGGGTGGAATTTTACCATCAGCATCCGGACCAATATCGAGCAGGAAATTACCACCGCGGCTCACTTTATCTACCAGCTGCAATACCAATGATTGTGATGAATTATAATCCCATGCATCTTCTGCACGGTTGTATCCATAAGAGAAACCTATACCACGGCTTTCTTCCCAGGCATGATCAGCAAAATCAACATCAGGCTGGTATTCGGGGGTATAAAAACCTGCATGGTGAAAACGCACACCCGAGCCCCAGCGGTCATTCACCACAATACTGTCTTTTACTCCGCTGCTATTGTACAGCCAGGAAAGAAATTCTTTTGATTTCCATTTTTCAGCAGTCATTTCCCACTCACCATCAGTCCACAATACATAAGGCCGGTATTGTTTAATGAGGTCTTTCATCTGGGGGATTTCATGTTCGGTCACATATTTATTTTTATCCTGCAGCCACAGCGGGTTATACCATTCATAAAGCGAATAATACAGACCGGGTTTTACAGAAGTTTTGCGTACGGCTTTGAACAGATCGCCGATCAGGTCTCTTTTAGGGCCAACAGCGGTGGCATTCCAGGGGAAGCCCCAGTCCCTGTCGGCTTCCTTACTGGGCCAGAGGCAAAAGCCATCATGGTGTTTGGAGGTAAGTACAATATATCTGGCGCCGGCCTGTTCAAACAAACGGGCCCATTCTTCGGGATCAAAAAACTGGGCTTTAAACTGGTCGGCCAGCTGATAATACGTGGTGCGGCCATATTTCAGCTGGTGATAATCAGCTACCTTACCATCAAAACTTTTATTTACCAGCCAGTTCTGGTACCATTCGGCATAATTGCCCTTAGGGGCATAAGCCGGAACGGAATAAACACCCCAGTGAATAAAAATGCCGAATTTGGCATTGCGGAACCATTCGGGTGTCGCGCGCTGGTCGAGACTTTCCCAGGTGGGCTGATAGGGTTGGGCAAATAAAAAACGGGAGAGAAAGATGCAAACAAAGGCCAGCCAGTACTTCTTCATATGTTGCTTGTTTTTGTAAAGGTTATACCAGGGGCGGCGAATATATCGCCCGCTACAGCATTTGCATGAAATGAATGATCGTGTTGCGTTGTTCATTTTGCAAAGGGAAAATAAGCAATAGCCGGTGTATGGGCCCTGGTACAAAGCCTGGCCGGTATTGCCTGTTTTACCCCGGAAAGATAAAACACCTGCGCCAACCTGCCCATTTTTCGGGCCGGTTTCTTGTGGACACAGGATTATAGCAAACTCAGGCTGATGACAAAACGTATTAATAAAAAAACTGTATCGCCTGCCACACCAGCCCGAAATATTTATTTACGGATAATTGGATAAAGTTTAAGAACTTGCCAGTGCCATATTCGCCGTGAAAGCGAATGGAAAGCAAACGATTGTTTTGAATAAATGCCTTCGGTTGCGCTATTTTATTTCACTTTTAAACTGTACTGTTAGCGTTCCCATGGAGAAAAAACTACCAACGATCAAAGAAATAGCGAGGCGATTGAATGTTTCCGTATCCACCGTATCCAGAGCTCTACACAACCATCCCAGTATCGGTTTGCGCACCAAAATGCAGGTGCAGAAGCTGGCCGCCGAACTGAACTACGAACCCAATCAAACAGCCATTTTTTTTAAACAGGGAAGGAAGTTCACCATCGGCGTGGTATTGCCTGCCCTGAAGGAAGAGTTTTTTTCAACCGCCATCAATGGTATTGAAGATACAGCCTACCAGCATAATTACACGGTACTGATGGGGCAATCGCACGATGATGTGGAAAAAGAACGGCGCGTAGTGGAGGCCATGAAAAACCACCGGGTAGACGGTATCCTGGCTTCTATTGCCAAAAACACTTCTTCTTTTGAACATTTTGATGAACTGAAGAAATACAATATTCCCGTTGTGTTTTTCGACCGGGTGCCCGATGTACAGGATATTCATTCTGTGAGCTGCAACCTGTTCAACAGCACCATCGATACCATTGATCTGCTGGTAAAGAAAGGACATAAACGTATTGGCTATATACAGGGCCCGGTAACCGTAAGGTTCAAGAATGAAAGGTTGGAGGGCTATCATGAGGCGCACCGCCGTAACCAGCTGCCCGTGGATGAGGCACTGATCGTGCACACCGATTTTTCACCCGAAGGCACCAATGAGGCCATGGAAAAACTGCTTTCACTCAAAAGCAAACCCACTGCTATTGTTACATTCAACGATTATGTGGCACTGGACGCCATTAAATATGCAAGGCAGAAAAAGTTAAAGCTGAACAAGGATATCTGTTTTGTAAGTTATGCCAACCTGCCCATCACCAGTTATCTCGATCATCCGCCTATCGCCAGTGTTGAACAGTTCCCCTATGAACAAGGCGTGGCTGCAACAGAACTGTTGTTTAAACTGCTCGACCTTAAGTCAAGGCAGGAGACCACCACCCCTGAGAATATTGTGCTGAAGGCAGAGTTGATGATGCATTGAGGGTGGTTGAGAGGTTGAATGGTTGAGAGGTTGAATGGTTGAGAGGTTGAATGGTTGATTGGTGGGGAATGGAATTGGGGATAGGGTAAATGTCGCTTCTCGCTTCTCGTTTCTCGATTCCCGCTTCCGATTCACGGACATTGGTTGAGCGGTTGAAGGGTTTGATGGAGATGTAGGGGAGGTAAAAGATGTTGTAACAATTACTGGAAGGCCTGAATTATTAGAACTTTCAAAAATTTCTAAAAAAAATGGTTCAAATATTTGTCCGGGACAGGGAAAGATATTTACTTTGAATAAGCAAATGTTCAATGCATTTGTTCTTTATCGATTCTTGCTTCAGATTGCCCGGCTTTGCCAAAGCCATATGAAAATTGAGTATTTATTGTTTTTCAAAAGATAGCACGCTGCAACCACAGCGTGCCTTTTTTTTATATGGCAGGAAGCGGGGGATACGCGTACAGGCCGGCACCGGCATGTTGAGGCGATATGCCGTTTATCCAAAACTACCTATCGCAACGCGATCATTTGAGTACATTAGTTATTGCATAAACGTTTTACTGTAGTTGATAAAAACCAACGATTACTTATGAAGAATCGCGCAGTGTTACTGCCGGCATTATTGCTATGCGCCGGCCAATTATTCGCACAGGTAGATGCAGGGCTGTTCAGGTATCCTGATGTATCACAAACCCAGATCGTTTTCTCCTATGCCAATGATATCTGGATCATGCCCAAAGAAGGCGGCCTTGCCATTAAGCTGAGCTCGCCACCAGGCATGGAGATGTTTCCCAAGTTTTCACCCGATGGCAAAACCATCGCTTTTACCGGCAATTATGATGGCAACAAAGATGTATATGTATTACCCGCGGCCGGTGGTGTTCCACTGCGCCTGACTTCGCATGGATATACTGACCGGGTGGTTGACTGGACACCGGATGGCAAAAATGTATTGTTCGCTTCTACCCGTGAAAGCGGCAAAGAACGGTTCGACCAGTTTTATACTATTCCGGCCACCGGTGGTGCTGCCAGCAAACTGCCGCTGGCCTATGCCGAATTTGGTTCTTATTCGCCCGATGGCAAGCAGATGGCTGTTACTTTCCGTTCGCAGGCTTTCCGCAACTGGAAACGCTACAGGGGCGGCTGGAAAGCAGATATCCATATTTTTGATTTTACCAACCTCAGTTCTGAAAATATCTCGGCCAGTGATATAGCCGGTGATGAGTTTCCCATGTGGAAAGGCGATTATATTTATTTTCTTTCCGACAGGGGTGCAGAGCTGCGAATGAACCTGTGGCGCTACCAGGTAAACACTAAAAAGTTTGAACAACTGACCCATTTTAAGGAAGCGGATATCCATTTCCCTTCATTAGGGCCGGAAGATATTGTGTTTGAAGCAGGCGGAAAACTGTACTTGTTTGGTCTGGCATCGCAGCAGATGAAAGAGGTGAAAGTGAACATGATCACCGACAGGGCCAGCTTAAGACCCCGGGAAGAATCGGCCGCCCGCTATATTCAGCATGTGAATATTGCTCCTGATGGCAAACGGGTACTGGTAGAAGCCAGGGGCGATGTGTTTTCATTACCCGCAGAGAACGGCTATGTTAAAAACCTGACCCATACATCCGGGGTGGCAGAACGCTACCCGGCTTGGTCGCCCGATGCTAAAAAAATTGCTTACTGGAGCGACCAGTCAGGCGAATATGAACTGTGGCTCGCAGATGCCGGCAAGGAAAACAGCGCTGTAAAGATCAGCGCTTATGGCGCCGGTTTCCGCTACAACCTGTTCTGGTCGCCCGACAGTAAAAAACTGGCTTTTATTGATAAGGCAATGAATGTACGGATACTGGATGTGAACAGCAGGCAAACTACAGAGGTAGACAAAGCCCTCCGTTATACACAGGGATCATTGGAAGGCTTCTCCTGCAGCTGGTCGGCCGACAGCCGCTGGCTCGTATACAGCCGTGACCTGGATAATTACCACAGCGCCATATTCCTGTTCGATTACCAGCAAAAAAAGCTGACCCAGGTAACCAATGGTTTTTACGACTGCAGTAACCCTGTGTTTGATGCAGAGGGTAAATACCTGTTCCTGTGCACCAACCAGTCGTTCAATCCTGCTTACAGCGGCATTGATAATTCATTTATTTATGCGAATGCTACCAAACTGGCTGCCATCAGCCTGAAAAAAACAACAGCTTCTATCCTGGCACCCAAGAATGACAATGTAGATATAAAAGAAGATAAAGAGGCGGAGAAAAAAGCTGCTGCCGATACAGGCAAAGCGCCCAAAGGCAAACCTGTGGAAGAAAAGAAAACGGACAATGCCGGCAAAGAAAAAGCCGTGGAGATTGACCTGGATGGGCTCGAAAACCGCCTCACACTGTTGCCTCCCGCTGCAGGGAATTTCGGAAACATCGCTGCAGTAAAAGGCAAGCTGGTATTTCTGCGTCAGCCCAATACCGGTAGTGGCGATCAGCCTGCTGTGCTTAAATATTATGATATCGAAAGCCGCGAAGAAAAAAATATACTGCCGGATGTGAATGATTTTTGGCTCAGTGCCGACCGTCAGAAAATACTGGTACGCAGGGACAATTCATTTTGTGTGATACAGCCAGCAGAAAACCAGCGTTTTGAAAAACTGTTGCCTGTAGGTGATATGCGTGTGACCGTTGATCCCGTACAGGAATGGAAGCAGATCTTTACGGATGTATGGCGCCTGGAAAGAGACTATTTCTACGATCCCAATATGCATGGCGTAAACTGGAACGAAGTAAAACAACGTTACCAGCAGATGCTGAACAGTGCTGTAACAAGGGAAGATGTCAATTTTGTAATAGGTGAAATGCTGGGTGAGCTGAATGCTTCACATACCTATCATTCCGGTGGTGATGAAGAAAAGGAAAACCATGAAAACATCGGTTACCTGGGTGTTGACTGGCAGGCCGATGGGCAATATTATAAGATTAAAAAAATCATCCGCGGTGCGGCATGGGATGCAGAGCTGCGTTCACCGCTTGACCTTCCGGGTATGGGTATTAAGGAAGGTGATTATATTCTTGCTGTTAATGGTGCACCTGTTACCACTGCCCAGGAGCCCTTTGCTGCATTCCAGAACCTGGCCAACAAAACGGTTGAGCTTACTTATAACAGCTCGCCATCTTTCAATGGGGCTAAAACAGCGGTGGTAAAAACAATGGCAGATGAATACCGCCTGCGCAATCTTGCCTGGATTGAAAGCAACCGAAAACGCGTGGAAGATGCCACCAACGGCGATGCCGGTTATATTTTTGTACCCAGCACAGGTATTGACGGGCAAAATGAACTGATGCGCCAGTTCAATGCCCAGTGGGATAAAAAATCACTGGTCATTGATGAACGCTTCAATAACGGCGGACAAATACCCGACCGGTTTATTGAAATGCTGAACCGCGCACCATTGGCTTACTGGGCTATTCGTGATGGCCATACCTGGCCCTGGCCGCCATTCGCGCATTTTGGTCCGAAGGTGATGCTCATTAACGGATGGAGCGGATCGGGCGGTGATGCTTTCCCTGATTTTTTCCGTAAGAAAGGATTGGGGCCCCTGATCGGTGCAAGAACATGGGGAGGCCTTATCGGTATCAGTGGTATACCCGACCTGGTTGATGGGGGTACTATTACCGTGCCTTCTTTCCGTATGTTCAATCCCGATGGCACCTGGTTTAAAGAAGGTCATGGTGTTGAGCCGGATATACCGGTTGATGAAAACCTGGGCTCAATGGCCAAAGGTGTAGACCCTCAGTTGGAACGCGCCATCAGCGAAATAAAACAGTTGCTGAAAACAAAAGGATACCAGCCGCCGTCTATACCGGCATACGAAAAACGTTGATATGCAAAAAAGCCCGCGGTACTATCGCGGGCTTTTTTATCAGGTTACCTGACAGTTTTTTTATTGGTAAAACAATATTCGGTTAGGCAGGTTATTTTGTATTCCATTTAAACCATTTAATACCCAGTATGGAAAATACTGCGGTGTACAGCAGGGTGGCCAGCAATGCGTAATTGGTATCCATACTCCAGGAAGAGGGTTGCATACTGGCAGAGAGCAGTTTTTTCACCGTGCCATAAGGCGACCATTGTACAACCAGCTGTAGTTGCTGGCCGAGTACGCCAAATTCTCCGAACATACCTACCAGTATAAATATGAAATAAATTAAACGGGCAGTGGAATTGACTGTTTCAGGATTCCTGATAAGTCCTACGATGATCTGTCCAAGACTAAGATACACTGCGCCGCCCACCAGGGCCATGGCAGTGCTGAGTAAATATCCTGCCGGCGAAAGTGTGATCTTATCCATATAAACGCCCGCAATAAATACAGTAATGGTGACCATCAAAATCATCGCGACCTGAACCGAAAGCCGGCTGAACATGATGGTCCAGGTGGGGAGTGGCGCCACACGCAAGCGCTGGAATATACCTTTATCCCTGTCGCGGGCAATGGAATTGGAATAGCCCATCAGCCCGATGGCGGTGAGCCCTACAGTGATACAGGAAGAAAGTACAAAGGGGCCGCCCATCTGCGCTACCAGGTTTTTCCAGGAAGCAAGAATAACAACCGGAACCACAAGGATCAGTATAAATGAACGGCGGTTGCGCCATTGTGTGGTAAAATCAGCACGTATCAGGGAGGATAATGCGGCAGAAGTGGAAGGGGTGACAGTCGTCATATTGAAATAGGATTTGTAAAATGAATTAAGATCGAACAGCGCGGCCGGTAAGCCCAATGAATACATCTTCCAGCGTGATCTTCCCTTTACGGGAAGCGGCAATCACTTCGGGATTGTTCAGGTTATGCTCGATTAACGATTGGGGCGTGTCAATAGCAATAATGCGGCCATGGTCGATGATGGCAATACGGTCGCAAACGGCTTCTGCTTCTTCCATGGAATGTGTGGTGAGTAAAATAGCATGTCCTTTTTCACGCATTCTTTCAATCCGCTCCCATAATTGCCTGCGCGATTGCGGGTCAAGTCCTGTGGTGGGCTCATCCAGCAACAGCAGTTGCGGATCGTGAATAGCGGCAATCGCCAGGGAAATACGCTGCTGCTGACCACCGGAAAGCTGGCCGAATTTTTTTGATGCTGCATCCTGCAGGTTAATATCACTGAGCAGGGATTGTAGCTTTTCTTTTGAAACAGTGATGCCATATATTCCTGCGAACAGGCGGATGATTTCTGTGATGGTGAGTTCGGGCTGAAAGCTGGTTGCCTGCAGCTGTACACCCATATTGGCCCTGGCATGCAGCGGCTTGTTCTGGATATTGAACCCGCTCACCACAATGGTGCCGGATCGTGGTTTCAGCAATCCCTCTATGGCCCCGAGTGTGCTGGTTTTGCCGGCGCCATTGGGACCTAAAAGACCAAAAATTTCGCCTGGTTTTACATAAAAAGAAACATCCTGCACCGCCTGGAATGTGTTATAATAGATGTTGAGGCCCTCAACCTGCAGAATAAAATGATCTTCCTGTTGGTTCATTGGTATGTGGTTGTTTGTTTGATGTGATCCTAAAGTACTTAAGCCCCCTTCGCGGCAAAGTGTAAAAAGGCAAAATACAGTGAAGGGTCGGTAAAGACAAGCGAATTACCGGTTAAAAATAAAACCTGCCGGCTGGCAGGTAGATAGATCGGGGCAATGAAGTGTACGAAAACCTATGGAAGTTGCCAGCTTATTCAATGGTTTGTTAAATTGGCTGCGTACCTTTATAGGGGTAGTAATTTTACGGCGCAACAGGCATCAGTGGCCAGGGAAAATGTCTCTTGTATAACTGTAGAACACAATGAAACCAGGCAAGCAAGCGTTCTTCCATTTTATGGGGAACAACCATGCAATGCGCCATGCGATAATGAAAAAACTAAAACAGATGAAAAGAATGAAGCAACTGCCGGCTTTATATACTCCGGGCATACTACTGGGTACACTGCTTTTACTGGGTGGCTGCAGCTCTTCAAAACAAGCTGCTGATGCACCGCTGCAGAAATCAAGCTGGCAGCAAACCCCGCTGGTAATTGATGGCAGCGACAGTGATTGGGTTCAGCCACTGGCTAATTATGACCGCAGGGAGAAAATGAGCTATGCGGTTACCAACGATAATGAACACTTGTATCTACGGTTAAGCACGAATGATGAACAGACCCAGCAGAAAATATTACAGGGTGGTCTTACTGTATGGATCAATACCCATGGTGAACGTACTGAAGAAAAAGCAGCCGGTATAGCCTTCCCCACCGGCAATACCCATGAGGGTGGTAAAAGCATTCTTACTGCCGGCCGCCCTGAAATGTACAAGAATAAAATTGCGGCGCTCGACAATGTGAAAGATTATTCACTGTATGGTTTTACAAGAGAGCGGGATATGAAGAACTATAATTATGGCGAAAGCAATGAGCAGGGTGTAGAGTTGAAAATAGATTTTAATAATGCCGGCGCACTGATATATGAAGCTGCTGTACCGCTCAGTTCGCTTTTCCCGAAGAACAATGGCCTGGGTAAAAGTATAGCTGTTGGTTTTGTGCTGGATGAAGCACCGCAGCAAACTGCCAGGCGCAGGAATGGCGGCGGTGGAGGTGTGTCTATCGGTGGCGGACTGGGTATGGGCTCTTTTGGCAGTGGTGGTGGTGTAGGATTATCTATCGGCAGTGGTGCCCTGGGCAGGATCGGTGGTGGTGGTGGACGTTTACGACAGAGCAAGATATGGCAACTGGTTACATTGGCCAAGCCCTCCGGCCATTCTGGTAACTAGGTCATTAAACAATGATAAAGCATAAAAGGAGCTGGCGGCCGCAGGCCGCCAGCTCCTTTTATGTCAACAATACCTGGATGTCTTATCCGGCTGGTATCATTTTTCCTCTGTTGGCAATCTCTGCATTCAGCTGTATAATGAGATCAGTTACTGATGCTGTTGCGTATTGCCGGCCATCAAAATTCTTTTCTTTGGTCTGCAATAACTTCTGGTATCTGCAGATTTGCCCGGTTATTCAGGATTTGTGTGGATAAGATTTTTCATCTAAATGAAATACACCCGCATAACAACCGAGGAAGGTGATTCGTTAATTTTTTCTCAAATACAGCAAACGCGTGAGTATTACTTGCGTATTTCCTATAACCGGTTATTTTTGTCCTTATTCATCTAAACTCGCTTAAAAAAACGCTTATGAAAGCCCTTTTTGTAATCTTGTCCCTTTGTATTGCCTCCTTCAGTTTTGCACAGGCAGATAAATTGTACCTCCACTCAGGAAAAACCGTAGACGCAAATGTGGTACGGGTTGCTGATTATGCTATTATTTACAAGTATGTGAATGAAGATGCAGAACAAACCATCAGTAAATATTGCGTGGAAAAAATTGTTTATGGTAAAAGCGGCCGCACAGAAGATGTGACCAAAAAAATTGTAGTGAATTCAAAAGATGACTGGCAGAATGTGGTAATACTTGAAGATAAAGCTGCCGCTACCGGTCTTACCAAAGTGGGGGATATACGTGGTAAAACTTCACTGATCAATTATAGAACTGCAGCCGGTAATGATAAAAAAGCAGAAGAGAAACTGAAAAAAGAAGCAGCAGAGCAGGGCAGTCCGTTTGTTCTGCTTACTTCAGATAAAGATGCCGGTTTACAAAGCGGCTTCAGCCGTGGGCTGGGTGGCACACAATCCACTAAAAAAGGAATCGCCTACAAATACTGATACCATAAGAACAGGGTAAAAAGTGACAGTAATCGTTTTGCTGTCACTTTTTGTTTTTATTTGTGGTTGAACCATGTTGTTTATCAATTACCCGGGTATGTATTTCTACGATATCAGAACCGCTGCTGAACTTACAGAACAGGAAATAGCCATTCTGCTGCAATACTGGAACGTGGAGGAATGGCGCAATATGACGGCCTGTACATTCAGGCAGCGGTTTATGCGCTCCTTGTTTTACCTGCTCAGTATCGGGGACACTGGTTTATGCTGTGCTGCCAGGATCAATTTTGATTTCAGCATCGCATTGCCCGGCAGGGAGCGTTCTATCGCTGAACTGGTAGGTCTGGTATCCATCGAAAAAGGTAAAGGCCATGGCCGTGAGCTGCTGCAACGGATCTATGATACCGTAAACGGCCAGCGGATAGAAGTGCTGGGCTTTTGTGAAAAAGCACTCAGGCCTTTCTATGAAAAATCAGGTATACCGGTATTGTACGATAAAGCAAAATGCCTGCGTGAAAAGAACAACAATAACTGGGTGATCCCGGATGATGACGATATACTGAACCTCTCTTTGTCACCCGTTAGCCTGCAGCTGATCGAGAACCTCAGTATGGAGCAGCCAGGCTATATACTATGCTGATCACGGCTTTACATGCTTACAGCGATCATCGTTTCAGCAAGCGGTTTTGTAGTACCTGCTGCAGAACCGTTTCTTTTTCCGAGCGGCTAACGGGGATATGATGCTGCCCTATGCAAATGGTATTGCCTTCAATACTCTCTATTTTATCAGCTGCCACTATAAACGATTTATGTGTACGGATAAACCGGCCGGCCGGCAAATAGGCTTCTATACTTTGAAAAGTGAGATAGGTGATGAATTTTTTGCCGCTGGTATGAATAGCTGTATAATTCTGTAATGCCTCCACAAATAAAATATCCGCAAAAGCTATACGTACCAGTTTACTATCGCTTTTAATAAAAAAATAATCCGGGTTTGCAACCGGGGGTGTTATTACTGGTGTTTGCCCTGTTTCCCTGGCCTGCCTGGCTTTCATGGCTGCCTTCAGGAAGCGTTCAAATGAAAATGGTTTCAACAGGTAATCCACGGCATTCAGTTCAAAACCTTCCACTGCATATTGAGGATAGGCTGTAGTAAATATCACCATTGGAGCAGGTGATAATACTTTTAAAAAGTCTATCCCGTTCAACCTGGGCATCTGGATATCGAGAAAAAGCAGGTCTGCCTGTTGCCGGCTGATGGTGTCAATGGCTTTCAGCGGGTTGTCGAATTCGGCACTGAGCTGCAGAAAATCCACATCCTGGATATATTCTTTCAGGCCTTTCCGCGCTATGGGCTCATCGTCTATTATCACGCATTGTAGTATCATGTGAGCTGCAGGTTAAGCACCACTTTAAAGGTAGCGTCATTACGGGTAATCTGCAATATATGTTTGCCGGGATACAACAGCTCCAGCCTTCGCCGTACATTGGCCAGCCCGATACCCGGAGCCATTGCTGCGGATGTACGGGACGGCTCTGCGGAGTTTTCTATTTCAAAACGGAATTGATCGTTCATATTGCTTAGCTGCACATGTATAAAATTCACCTTATCATCATAATGGGAAATATGCTTGAAGGCATTTTCCACAAAAGGGATAAGCAGCAGCGGCGTGATACTAAACCCTTTTACATTGCTGCCTGCCTGCCATTGTACTTTATAATGCTGCTCCTGGCGAAGTTGCTGCAGCCTGATATAATCCTGCAAATAAGCGATCTCTTTTTCAATTTCAATAGTGGCTGCATTGCAATCATACAGCTGGTAACGCAGTAAGGCAGCGAATTGCTGCAGTGATTCACGGGCGTCTTTATTCTGTTTGTCAATCAGGAAATGAATGGCATTGAGCGAATTGAACAGGAAATGCGGGTTGATCTGCGACCTGAGAAAATTAAGCTCGGTCTCCAGTTTTTCTTTGGTGACAATGCCCAGCTTTTTTTGTGCCGCTGCATAATCCAGCAGCAGTTTAATGGTTGCACCTGTACCCGCCAGCAGGAAATGAGGGATGATATTATCATATACCCGTGCTTTGAAATGATGGCGGATATCAAATGCGCCGGGGTGCTGCATGATCTGTTCTTCCAGCCGCATTTTCAACAGGCTGAGCAGTAATACCCAGCCAATAAAGCAAATGCCGAACCATGTATATTTTTTCCTGTACAGCAATGCGGGTATCAGCCAGTAGTTGGTGCCGTATACCATTACGGCCAATACCAGCACTTTTAATAAAATGATCCTCCAGCCTGTTTGGGCTGAGTAGTCTTCATAACGGAAATAATACCATCCACAAAACAGCAGTAACCACACCAGCAGGTGGTGTATTTTATAATAACGCAGCCACTGTAGCAAAGTGTTCATACTTCAAAATAAATATACAAAACAAGCTGGGCATTTTTTTTACACTTTCTGCAGCCAATACCTGACAAACGGCATCCCTGCAGCATATCAGGTATTGTGCTCATTTGATCAAACAAATTATAAGCGCCGGTAGCAATACTGTTGTTTTACACCTGATAATGTATTGTTTCATTAAAAACAAATTGTATGCAACACTTATTAAAAACAAGAACCGCGGTTATGAAGCTGTTTTCCCTACTGGCTTTGTGTACTGCCGTATTAACACTGGAAGCTAAAGCAGGCGTGGACAGCTACGAAATCTACCTCAACAAAAAACTGATTTTAAAACAATCAGCATTGCAGCCGTTAAGCTTAAAAAACCTGCACCTGGATGAAGCCAATTACAATGATAACCTGATTATTTTTTATTCGCAATGCAATGCGCCTGATAAAGTGGGTAATAGGCGCAGTCTTACCATAAAAGACAGCAAAGGACGGGTAGTAAAAGAATGGAAATTTGCCGATGCAGGGGGTAAGGATATCGGGATGGTGATACCTGTAAAAGAGCTGTTACCGCTGGCCGGTAAAAACAAAGGAGAGCTGCTGGGCTTTTATTATACGGCACAGGGGCGTTCGGAAGGGCGTTTGCTTACTTCACTGCAAATTGAAGGAGGCAGATATTCCATATCTTTAAGACATGAAATATCTCATTATTCACTAACCTAAGCAGCACAACTGATGGCGTATATTATGGTGGATGTGGAAACTGACGGACCTATTCCCGGCGATTATTCGATGATTTCCCTGGGTGCAGTACTGGTGCAGGATCCGCTGGATCAAACTTTTTATGGACAGTTTAAACCCATATCTCAAAAATTTCAACCAGATGCGCTGGCTGTAAGCGGGTATACACGCGAAGAGACAATAGCGTTCGATGATCCCGCAGCAGTGATGGAGCGTTTTGCAGCATGGATAGAAACAGTGGCCAAAGACCGCCCTGTTTTTATCAGTGACAACAATGGCTTCGACTGGATGTTTGTTTGCTGGTATTTTCATCATTTCACCGGCCGCAATCCTTTCGGGCACAGTTCCCAGAACCTGGGCAGCCTGTATAAAGGGCTGGTAAAAGATACTTTCCAGAATTTCAAACACCTGCGCAAAACAGTACATACACACCATCCTGTAGACGATGCCCGCGGCAATGCCGAAGCCTTGTTGATAATGAAAAAAGAATACGCGTTAAAAATAAAATTGTAAACAAAAAAACTGCTTCACTCGCGATTCACGGTTCACGAACAATCTGACGATGTATCATCATCTTTTATAAAACACAACACCCGCCGGCAAAACCAGCGGGTGTTTTTTATTGATTCTATGAAGCCTCTTGATAGCCTACAGGCTGAATGCATATGCTACGCGGATACCCAACTGGTTAGCAGAAGAACCGCCGGAGCTGAGTTTGGAATTACCATCAAATTTAACACCTGCATCCAGGTAGTTGCTGCCACCCAGAGGGATCAGGTAGCCGATCTGTGGTGAATAAGTAAATACGGCAGATTTGTCGGAACCTATATCTTTTTTATTGGTAAGAAGGTTTACACCTGCCAACCCCTGCACATACAGGTTTTTATAAGGGAAATATTTTAAACCTGCTTTAATCGGAATCATCCGCAGGTCTTTGGCACCTACCAGGTCTTTTTTGGCAAAATACTGGTCAAAACCGGCATTTACAGATACAAATAGGTCATTGCTGATAACGGGAAAATCTGCCTGAACAGAACCGCCGAATGACCAGTTATAAGCATCTTTAAAATTGCCGATAGGTAAGCCGGCTTCAGGGCCTACACTTAAGACAATGCCTTTGGGACGTCCGTCGGTGCTGGTGGAGGTTGTTTTGCTGCTGTTATCGGTATCGGTTGTTTGTGCGTTGGTAATAGTAGTGCCCAACAATAAAGCAGCGGCCGCAAGGCCTGTTCTGAATAAACTTTTCATCTTCTGTTGTTTTTAAATTGTTCTTTGACTTTTGTTCTTCTCTTTGTCAATCCCGGTAAGCTTTGCTACATCGTATTGACATAACAAAAGTACAACGGCATTAAAGCCAGGGCAATGCCAATTTACCGGATAAAAGAACCGATTTGCCGGGTTGTTGTATGGCTGTTGAGTAAATTGAAATGAAAGCCGTGCTGTTTGATGCGGGGATGAATAAGTATCTTTAAAACGTCAATTTTTTTTATGCATATATCAAATCCCGCCTTTGATTATGATAAATACGGACAGCAGTATTCAGGCATAAGACAAACAGACCCGCGTATAGCAGCATATGTATTTAAAGCACTGGAACAGGCGGGGACGATTGTTAATATCGGCGCTGGAGCAGGTTCGTATGAGCCGGCAGATCAATATGTGGTGGCTGTAGAACCTTCTGCAGTAATGCGTTCACAAAGAAAGATGCATCACAAATTGCCGGCGGTTATTGCGAGCGCAGCCGCATTGCCTTTTGATGATGATGCGTTTGATGCTGCCATGGCCATACTTACTGTTCATCACTGGCCCGATAGAAAAAAAGGTTTGCAGGAACTGAGAAGGGTGGCAAAGCACCAGGTAGTGGTGATGACATTCGATCCTGATGCATTGGATAATTTCTGGAATGTACATTATTTCCCGGAAGTGATAGCAGTGGAGAAGGCAAGATACCCCTCCATCAATTTCATCACAGGCTGTCTTGGCGGCCATTGCAGGGTAGTGCCAATACCCGTTCCTTTTGATTGTGCCGATGGTTTCCAGGAAGCTTTCTATGGCCGGCCGGAGGCTTTTCTTCAGCAGGAAGTACGGGCCGCACAATCTGCCTGGGGCTTTATTCCCACAGAACAGCAGCAGGTACTGGTAAAAAGACTGGCCGATGATCTCGCCTCCGGTGAATGGGACAGGAAATATGGCCACTACAGGCAGGAGCCTTTTTTTACCTGCGCTTTGCGGCTGATCATTGCTACACCGGAATAAACAACACAATCATCCTGCCTGCATCATGACTGCTTATGCCAATACTTCTTCTTCAGGTACAAGAACGGCAGCCGGCCTGATGCCATGCTCCTGGATACTTTTGTATTCTTTTTTAAGATCAGTAGGGTTATAGCCCGTGTACTGTTTGAAAAACCGGCTGAAATGAGAGCTGGTATCAAAATTGAGCTCGTCTGCAATTTCTTTAATGCTGAGATCAGTGTAATGCAGCAGGTAATGCGCTTCCCGGTACACGCGGCGGTGCAGGATATGTAAGGCTGTTTCTCCTGTTTCCATTTTGATCACTGCACTCAGGTGTTTGGCAGATACATGCAGCAGATCGGCATACTCCTGTACCGTACGCAGCTCCCTGAAATGTTGGTCTACTTCACGCAGATAAGCCTGCACCAGCTGATGCCCGCGCGAAGCCGGCAGTATAACTGTATGCCCGTTTTTTTCCACAGAACGATGTGCTTCATACAACAAACGGATCAGCTGCAGGCGGATAATAGGCAATGCATAATCATCCGTTTCACTATACTCATTCATCATGGAAGTGATAATTTCTTTCACTACCGCTGTTTTCTGTTGTTTCAACGAAAAAATGGCAGGCTGGTCTGTTGGCGTGTCGAGCAGTTTTTCCAGTACCGCATCTTTGATTTCCGTATCATCCAGGAAATCTTTGGTAAATGACAGCGTATAAGCTTGTATGGAGCCGGACAAAGATGTGTATACCCTGGGCTCTTTTGGCGTAAACAGCTGCAGGCTGCCCGCCGTAACACGGTGTATAACATCACCACAGGAATAGGTGTATTCTCCCTGTCTGACAAATACAAGCGTATACTGATCGCTGAAATTAGTATTACTGCAAGATTGGTTGTCCTGCAACCGGAAACCGGTTAATTGGTTGGAAATGGAAAAAATACCGTTCTTGTGCTTCATAAAATCTTCTTCTTAAAACTAAGCCTGGCTAAATCAATTGGTCTTGTTGGGTAAAAGACAATACCCGTGTTCTGTTTGCTGCAAACCCTATGCAAACCTTGTGCTAAACTAATGTTAAGGCGCCGCTGCCGCTTACAAATCGTCATTAATACAGCTGCTATTGAAACAGATGCAGACAGATTTGCAGCCAACCGGTAGTAATGTCTGTCATTCGACCGCTACCAACCGTGCTGAATTGAAACGGACAGTGATTGTCTGGAAATGGACGTTTTAATAAAAAGATTTAAATAAACTGTTGATTTGTAACAATATATTACCCGCTATTCTGCCGGAGTGCTGTAGAAGGCTAACCGTCGCCCGCGTCCCGCGGGTGACGGTTAGCCATGCAGCCTCCTGCTGCCGGTATACGGGTCAATCAGTAAATACCTGCGGCTATCCTGTTTTAGCATGCTGTCCATATATGGTCGCTTAATTTTTCAGAAAAATGAAAACACCGGTCCTTACCCATACACTTAGCTGCTGCAGCATTCCCTTGTTTGCACAAACGCAAAAAATAACCATACCAAATAACCATACCCGCTTCAATGAATGCCATGGATAATATGGATTATGGCAATCTGGATAAACAATTGCCTGACAGCAGTATAAAAAGCACGCCTTTGCGAAAAAAGACCGGTGCAGATTTCTGTTCATCTGCCCATACCATTAGCTTTGCAGGCGGCAGATGAAGTACCGCGATCATTCATATATACAGCGCCTGGCACGCATACTGCTCCTGGCCGGCTATTTGTTATTGCTGGGTGCGCAAACCTGCAGCCGCTTTTATGCTGCTGCCAACCTGGTGCAGCCTGCACAGCTGGCTGTGATCATTGCCAGTCATACAGGTGAGCAGGGCATTGCTGCCGAGCGGGTAAAAGACGGCGGATCTGCCCTGCATCTCCGCATGGACAAACGGTACCAGCAGCAGGCTGCTGCCTGTATTACCGCTGCTGTTGCTGTACCGCTCCCCAAATGTTTTAATCTTCCCGCACCACTTCCTGGCATGCCCTTGCGGTGCGTTTTTCGTTTCAACGACAAACCCCCGGGATTAAGAGGGCCGCCTTTAGGCTAACCCAGGTTCCTGGTTTGATCAGTAGCTCTTGCAGCTGCAAACCATGAGCGCTAAGCGGTGCGGCGGGACCTGAAAAATGCTTTCTTTCTGCGTTTTTTGCGTATTCCGCGAGATGAATTGCTTGTAGCCTATTACCGGCTTACCGCTTTTGCTTAGCACACCTTACCTGCAGCAGTGACTGCGGCATTTGGATGGTTCTGCAGGCTGTCTGTATTATTTTTCTCCTTCACCAGAAAACATTTTATTTCCTCAATCAATATTCTGCATGAAACATTTATTCCCTATACTGGCCTGTTTTGCTGTGTTACAGGGCCAGGCTCAAACCGTATCCAGACCTAAACTGGTAGTAGGCATTGTTGTTGACCAGATGCGCTGGGATTATCTGTACCGTTACCAGAACCGTTATGGTACAGGCGGTTTTCAGCGTATGCTGAACGAAGGCTATTCTTGTGAAAACACGCTGATCAGCCATCTGCCTTCTTTTACGGCAGTAGGGCACAGCACTATTTATACAGGCTCTGTTCCCGCTATTCATGGTATTACCGGTAATGACTGGATAGACCAGGCAAGCGGAAAGGATATGTACTGTACCAGCGATTCAACTGTTCAGCCAGTGGGTACACCCACGGCAGCAGGTAAAATGTCGCCCCGCAATTTGCTGGCAACCACCATCACCGATGAACTGCGCATCGCCAGCAATTACCAGTCGAAAGTGGTAGGGGTATCACTGAAAGACCGCGCATCGATACTACCCGCAGGGCATACGCCTACCGCAGCTTTCTGGATGGATGATTCCACCGGCCGGTTTATCACCAGCACCTGGTACATGAAAAACCTGCCTGAATGGGTACAGCGGTTCAATGAACAGAAAGAACCTGAAAAACTGATGGCCGGTAAATGGAATACATTGTATCCCATCAACAGCTACACACAAAGCACGGCAGATGATGTGCCCTGGGAAGGATTGGGCACCGGCGAGCAGGCGCCTGTTTTTCCGCATGATGTGGCGCGGTTTTATCAACAGAACCATGAATCTATCAGGAGCACGCCTTTCGGTAATACGCTCACGCTCGATTTTGCAAAAGCAGCAGTAGATGGCTATGCTTTGGGCCAGGGCAATAACACAGATTTTTTAACCATCAACTGTGCGTCTACTGATTATGTAGGACACAAATACGGTCCTAATTCCATTGAGGTAGAAGATACTTACCTGCGGCTGGATAAAGACCTGGCAGCTTTTTTTGCTTACCTGGATAAAAAAATAGGTAAGGGCAACTACCTTGTTTTCCTCACTGCCGACCATGGTGGCTCACATGCCATCCGCTATATGCAGGCACACCAGCTGCCGGCAGATTTTATACAGGGAAGGGATATACTTGCCGGACTGAACACAACACTGAAAGCAAAATTCGGCGTAGATAAACTGGTATTGTCAGGTGCCAATTATTATATCAATTTTAATCACAAGGCCATCGCCGCAAACGGATTGAATGCTGACAGCATCCGTCAAACAGCGATAGCTTTCCTGGAACAGCAGCCGGGTATCCAGTTTGTTGTGGATGTGGCTAATATAGGCCGCAGTTCTGTGCCACAGCCTATACAGCAAATGATCATCAATGGCTATAACCGCAAACGTTGTGGTGAAATCACCATCGTTCCCGAACCAGGCTGGTTTGAAGGCAGCCAGAGAGGTACCACGCATGGCACCTGGAACCTGGCCGATATCCATATCCCGCTGTTGTTCATGGGCTGGGGTATTCATCATGGTGCTACCAACCGTACGGTACACATGACCGATATCGCACCTACTATGGCAGCACTGCTGCATATCCAGATGCCCAACGGATGTGTGGGCAATGTAATTGAAGAAGCTATAGGCAACAAGTGACCTGGTATAATACGATTAAATAAAAAGGGTGACCGGAAATGGTCACCCTTTTTATTTAAATATATATTGAGTGATGATAGCCTAAATTGCCTACAAGCTTAGTTGGAGAAATGGTTGCGCAGTTTATGATCACGCAGGTACAGTCCCAGCCAAACGAGTATACCAAATACCACGGGGAAATAATAGGGCTCACCGATACGCGCCATGGTGGCTACAGCCCCGCCAAGATAGGCAGTGAGCAATACCGCACCAATAAATGCAGTACGCGGAATGGCATAAAGAATGGTAGCGATGAGCAATACAACCCCCATCGGTACAAGGCTTGATGCAGACCAGCCCAGGCGGATGGTACCATCTATCGCATGCTGTTCTTTAAATAGTTTGAGCGCCGCATCGAATAACAGGAACAATATGCATAAAATAGAGATGATACGTCCGGTCCATAAAGCGCCTTTGGATGAAGATTTTTTGGTGGCAATAGCTTGCGTTTCCATAAACAATGTTTTTAGTTAGTTAAACAGTAGGTGGATGATTTGAATGATCTTACACAAACCTACGAGCAATATTGCGTTCCCGGAATGTGTGAATGCGGCAATCTCAGGGGGTGAATGCGGCCCGGGATGGTGGATGGTTGAGGGTGGGCTGCTGAGCGCAGTCGAAGCAGCTTACTGCGGACTGAGCGATAGTCGAAGGCCGCTGGAGCGGTAGTTTTTTTCTTCTACTAAAACCATTTTGCTATCTTTAGTCGGCACTATTTTATCCTTTTACCAAGCAACCTGTTTAACAATGCGTTTTATATCTCCATTCCTATTTGTTTTATCAATTTTACTTTTTAATGCACATGCTATTGCCGGCCCCGGCAATACCGATAGCAGCGGCAACGCCTCTGTTCCACCAGAAATACAAAACCCGGAATGTATTGGCATCAATAAACAACCCGCACATGCCACACTGATGCCATATGGCAACCTGCAGGAAGCCTTGCGCGCCAACAGGCATGCTTCTTCTTTCAGCACCAGCCTGAACGGTATGTGGAAATTTAACTGGGTGGCATGGCCACAACAAAGACCGGTAGATTTTTATAAACCTTCTTTCGATGTATCAAAATGGAAAGAGATCAAAGTGCCGTCCAACTGGCAGGTCGAAGGATATGGAACACCTTATTACAGCAACTACACGTATATTTTCCAGAAAGATTTTCCGCGTGTAATGAGCACGCCGCCTGAAAAATATACCGCTTATAAAGAAAGAAACCCGGTAGGCAGCTACCGCCGCAATTTTGTAGTGCCCGCCGGATGGAATGGCCGCCGCATTTTTCTCACCTTCGACGGTGTCGATGCAGGCTTCTTCCTCTGGATCAATGGCCATAAGGTAGGCTACGGCGTAAACAGCCGCAATGCCGCAGATTTTGATATTACCCCTTATGTGCAAACAGGAAATAATATGGTGGCAGTAGAGGTCTACCGCTTTACCACCGGCAGCTACCTGGAAGACCAGGATATGTGGCGGCTCAGTGGTATTTTTCGCAATGTAACGCTATGGAGCAGTCCGCAGGAACATATCCGTGACTTTGCTGTCAATACACAGCTGGATGCACAATATGAGAACGCTACACTGCAGGTAACAGCAAGGATAAAAAATTTCAGTAAACAACCTGTTGCTGCACGGCAGCTGGCAATAGCCCTGTATAAAGGCGATCAGCCTGTACAGGATGCAGCTGCAACGCTTGCTGTACCTGCTTTACAGCCAGGTGAAGAAACTACTGTGCATACAGGTATACAGGTGGCTAATCCCTTGAAATGGACAGCAGAAACGCCCAACCTGTACACCACTGTGCTGTCCCTGAAAAAGGGAACAACCACCGAAGAAATTGTTTCCGCACGCACCGGCTTCCGCAGTGTTGAAATAAAAGGAAGGCAATTCCTGGTGAATGGTGTGCCGGTAAAATTAAAAGGTGTTAACCGTCATGAGCATTGGCCCGAGGTGGGACATGCGGTTACAGAGGAGCAGATGATCCGCGATCTTGAACTGATCAAGCAGGCAAACTGTAATCATGTACGTACCTGCCATTATTCTGATGATCCCCGCTGGTACGAGCTCTGCGATGAGTATGGCATTTACCTGCTGGCGGAAGCCAATGTAGAAAGCCATGGTGCCTGGGATGAGTTTAATGAAGAGCCCAGGATCAAAGCTGCTTTGATCGATCGCAATGTGGCCAATGTGGAGAATTTTAAAAATCACCCGGCAGTCATTATCTGGTCACTGGGCAATGAATGTGGCAGCGGTGGTTCTAATTTCAGGGCAGTACTGCAAACAATAAAAAAGATCGATCCTTCAAGACCAACACACTATGAAGGTTTTGGTATTGGTGAAAAAAATCCTGCCGACCTCGACAGCCGCATGTACACATCTCCCGCTGAAGTAGAGAAAATTGCACAGGATAACAAATATGCCAAACCTTTTTACTTATGCGAATATGCCCATGCAATGTTCAACTCCATGGGATCGGTTGATGAATACAATGAGCTGTTTGATAAGTATCCTGCCTTGCTGGGCGGCTGTATATGGGAATGGCAGGACCAGGGCCTCTGGAACCGTCGTGATCCCAATCACCCGGTACTGGCTTTTGGCGGCGGTTTCGGGGAATATCCCAATGATCATTATTTTATTCATAAAGGCGTTATTGCCAGTGAAAGAAATCCTAAACCGCATTACCCGCAGTTGAAGCATGCCTACCAATGGATTGCAATAAAAGAAAAGGACCTGCAGAAAGGGATCATCACTATTCAGAACCGCTACCAGTTTATCGATATTGACCATTTTGCAGGTAAATGGATATTGTCAAAAAACGGCACCCCCATCGATTCAGGTAATATAGCCACAGGTAAACTGGAGCCGGGTAAAGCAATGGATGTGGAACTGCCTTTAACGTTTAAGGCGCAGCCGGGAGCAGCATATTTTTTGCGTGTTGCTTTTACCACCACAACAGATCAGTTATGGGCGGCCAAAGGCTTTGAAGTGGCTGCACAGCAATTCCGCCTGCCGGTAGATATACCAGCACCGGCCGCAGACGGTAAGGATGCCGCTCCTTTACAGATGGCGAATGGAACAAACAGCATCCGCATAAGCGGCCAGGGTTTTGCTGTTCAACTGGATAAGCATACAGGTACTATTACCCAGTTAATGCAGAACGACCGGAATTTACTGGCAGCAGGCGGTGGCCCGCAGCTGCATTTGTGGCGCGCACCTCACCGCAATGATGATATGTGGGCTAATGAAGGATGGGAAAAATACGGCCTCAAACAATTGCAGTGGACAGCAGACAGTGTTGAAGTGATACAGCCCGAACCCGGCACTGTACGCATTACTGCGCGGCTTACCGGTAAGGGTAAACAGGGGTTCCTGGTACACCATACCGTGGTATACAATATCCTGGGAGATGGAACGGTTAAGGTGGATAATAAAGTAGATTTTTCCAATCCCCAGTTAGTACTGGCCAGGCTGGGGGTTCGCCTCCTGCTCGATAAAGACCTGGACCGCTTCAGTTATTTCGGCCGCGGCCCCATGGAAAACTATGCTGACAGGAAATCTGCTTTTGATGTAGGCGAATACAACAGTACCGTGGCTGAACAATTAACACCTTATGAAAAACCAATGGAATGTGGCAACCATGAAGATGTACGCTGGGCACATGTAAGCAATGCATCAGGTAATGGCCTTACAGTGAGCAGGGATACGGCTTTGTTACAGGTGTCTGCGCTTCCTTACAGGGATGAGGAGCTGGAACAGACAGAATACCGCATTGATCTGCCCTCATCTGGCAGCACGGTGCTCTGCATCAGTGCACGTACACTGGGTGTAGGCTCTAATTCCTGCGGGCCACGTCCGCTGGGACCCTATGTGGTACATGCTGTTCCTGCAACATTCAGCTACAAGCTGCAGTTGAAACCTGTAAAAAAATAGATATTCCATATCTGCCAGATATGGAATATCGTGTTCGGGTACTACTTCGCAGGTGGCCCAGTACGCAGTTGGCTTTTTGCTGCTTTTGCCTGGTTCTCTTTTAGCCTGAAACAAACGATCTTATCTACCAGCGCAAGCGGCATCGGCTGACTGAGCGGGAACTGGACAGAACCTTTGGCCGATTTGAAACCTGCTATTTCTTTTGCAAATTTTTGGATGGCTGAAGGCATCGGGTAAAAACCAATGTGTTTGGCATAGCCGGCAAAGTATACCAGCATACCCTGATATTTATACGCAGGCATCTGGTAACTGATCATTTCCGCAGCTTCAGGCGCTGCTTTTTTAATGGCAGCCCTTATTTGCTCCAATGCTTCCTGTGTGCCTGCGGGAAAGCGGGCAATATACTGGTCAACCTCGTTCTGCTTCTTTTTTCCGGATGGCATAGCCAGGTTATTTGGGTGTCAATGGTTTCCCGGCATTTTTTAATGCCGGTTTCTAATAACTAAATTAAAAAATATAAGCATGATTTTCTTGACCGGTGACGCATTCACCGGTCTAAAATAAACATGAACACATGCAACGTTTGGTTGTTGACAGCTCTCATGATACAAAATACCTGTATGAAATATTACCTGCTGCATGTATGGATGATCGGGCTTATTCTTGGCTTTGCCAGCTGCAAAAAGGATAGTCAGTCCGTTGATAAAAACATTCCTTCTTATCTCAAGGGAACCTGGGAACTGCGGAAGAGGATCAGTTCTATTCCCACCATCAATTATCCCGAAGGCAATGGCAATAAACTGGAATTTACCGGCACCAGCTATAAACGATATACTGACGGGCAACTGGCTAAAACCGGCACGTATACAATTGTGACAGACGGCTCTGTAACCCAGTCGGTTTGCCTGGTGATCGGGGATGGGCAGTTTAAAAACAGGATCATTTTTGACGGCGAAAATACCGGGACTAAAATCTTTCTCAATGTCACCGGGGATCAGCTGGAATTTATTAACGGTTGTTTTGCCGTTGATGCAGGCAGTTCTGTATTGTATGCAAGGGTAAAAACTCCCTAGCCGCTATACCTGTCGCCTGTTTGCTGTTGTACCTGTTCCGTTCAACTCAGCACAGCATTGTATCGTAAACAGACAGTGCATATAGCCTGGCGCTTAAGTAAAAAGCTGGTTATTAGCCGGTTGTTTAACTGGCATTTGGCTGGATGAATAAAAGCATTGCGCTCCCTGTTTTCCTGATAAAACGTATTGCAATGCTTAAGAACTATTTCATTGTTGCCTGGCGTAATATCGCCCGCCATAAGGTATACGCTGCTATCAATATCCTCGGGCTTGCATTGGGGATCACTTGTTGCCTGTTTATTTTTCTTTGGATAAAGGACGAAAAAAATGTTGATCATTTTCACCGGAATGAAAAACGCCTGTTTACCGTATACCAGACCGTTACTGCCAACGGACAGGTAGCGGGCAGTTATACCACTCCCGTACAGTACAATAATGAACGTGTTTTTTTGCTGGAAGATATAAAAAAAGATATCCCCGATATAAAACGGCTGGCGTTTTATATCACCGGTTACGAACTGCCCTGGGGTTTTCCCGAAACATTCCAGGTGGGCGAAAAAAAACTGAAGCTGGAAGGAGCCCGTGCAGGAGAAGATTTTTTCAGCATGTTCAGCTATCCCATTATTGAAGGAAATGCTGCAACGGCATTGACGAACATGAATGGTATTGCTATCTCCCGCAAGATGGCAGAACTATTCTTTGGCAGCGCGGCCAAAGCCATGGGCCAGAGCATGCGTTATGAAAACAAACTGAACTTTGTGGTAACAGCTGTTTTTGAAAACCTGCCGGTACAAAGTTCACTCCGCTTCGATTTCCTGTTCAGCTGGGAAGCCCAGAAAAAATTGCTGGATGTTGCTTCCAATAATTTTCAAACTTTTATTGAATTATCGCCCGGCGCCGATAGCAGGGCCGTAACTGCACGCATCAACCAGCTGCTGGAAACCAGGCTGTCCAAGACCGAAGGTATTACAGTGAAAATTGGGCTGCAGCCTTTCGGCGACCAGTACCTGTATAATCATTTTATCAACGGTAAACCTGCCGGCGGCCGTATTGAATATATACGGATATTCAGCGGGGTGGCATTGTTTATACTGATCATCGCCTGCATCAATTTTATGAACCTGGCAACAGCGCGCTCTGTAAAACGAGCAAAAGAAGTAGGATTGCGCAAGGTGGTTGGTTCAACCCGCAGCAGCCTGGTAGCACAATTCCTGGGTGAATCACTGGTCTTTGCTTTGCTGGCCATGCTGTTGTCTGTATTGCTTTTGTATATACTGCTGCCATTTTTCAACCGGTTTACCAGCAAACATATCCAGTTGCCATTCACTGATGCTGTTTTCTGGGCAATGCTTGGTGGCATCACCCTGCTTACCGGTTTGCTGGCAGGCAGCTACCCGGCATTGTATCTTTCTTCACTCAAACCGGTGCGTATTTTAAAAGGTGTATTGCGTTTTACACCTGGTTCTATCTGGTTCAGGAAAGGATTAACGGTTTTCCAGTTCACACTTTCTATTGTGTTGTTGATCGCCACCATCGTTATCTGCCGGCAAACCAATTATGTGCGCAATGCACACCTGGGTTACGACAGGGAAAACCTGGTGTATACCCGTATTGAAGGTGAACTGATGACAAAGGAAAAATACCTGCTGTTCAAAAAACTGCTTACGGGTATGCCGGGCATTGCTATGGTAGACCGCAGTTCAGAAGCGCCACATACAATGGATTTTGTTGTTACAGACCCTGTTAAATGGGAAGGCAAGGAGCTGAATACCGCAGTAGGCTTTAAACCCAGCTCTGTAGGATTCGATTTTGTAAAACTGATGAACCTGAAAATTGCTGAAGGCCGCGATTTTTCGAAGAACATTCCTACTGATTCAACAGATGCATTTATGGTGAATGAAGAAGCGGTGCGCGAAATGGGCATAACGAACCCCATCGGCAAATGGGTATCTGCCTGGAAAAAGAAAGGGCATATCATTGCGGTATTGAAAGATTACCATACGCACTCACTCCGCGAGCCGATCAAACCGCTGATCATAGATGTGAAGGAGAACGAATACTTCGGTGTCATCCTTGTGCGCACAAAAGCCGGCGAAACAAAAGAGGCACTGGCAAGTATGGAGAAAGTGTACAAGGAAGTAAACCCGGGCTATCCTTTCTCCTGCCAGTTTGTTGACCAGGAATACAAAAACCTGTACAATAACGAGCAGCTTATTTCCAGGCTGTCCATGCTGTTTGCTACATTGGCCATCATCATATCCTGCCTGGGCTTACTGGGGCTGGTCATGTTTGCTGCGGAACAGCGCACAAAAGAGGTGAGTATCCGGAAGGTGCTGGGTGCCTCACTGGGACAGATTGTTACGCTTTTTTCCAAAGATTTTCTCAAACTGGTAGGCATCGCCTTCCTGGTGGCAGCCCCGCTCGGCTGGCTGGCCATGCACCAGTGGCTGCGCGATTTTGCTTACAGGATCGCTATTCCCTGGTGGATTTTCGTATTATCCGGCCTGGCAGCAGTATTCATTGCCTTGCTTACAGTTAGCATACAAGCCCTTAAAACGGCCGCAGCCAACCCGGTGAAAAGCCTGCGGAGCGAATGAATGCAGGACTTTTTTCTGCAGCAGGTTTATTTGTATAAAATAATTCCCGCTGCTTGTATACAGAAACAAATTATTGTATATTCAGTATACATTAAACCAATTTATTATGATCTGGACCTTAATTATTGGCGGTATAGCTGGTTGGCTTGCCGGCAAAGTAATGCGTGGGGAGGGATTCGGGATAATAGTAGATATTATAGTGGGTGTAGTAGGCGGCTGGCTCGGTGGCTGGCTTTTTGGTAAGCTCGGTTTACACCTGGGCAGCGGTATCATCGGCTCGCTGATCGTAGCATTTATCGGCGCAGTGATCCTGATCTGGATTATCCGTTTGATAAAACGGGAATAAATGGGAACAGCGCTGCACTGATTTAAACCCGCATGAACACATTCACCCATTTTTGATTCCGACCGGATTAAAAACATCGAAAAGACCTGGCAACAGGTCTTTTTATTTTGCCCCGTTATATGCTGCAATCATTATGACCGGATCAGGCCTTGCCTGTGTTTTTACTCTTTAGTAAATCGCTTATTATTTGTACACTCTGTTCCAGTTCTTTTGTTGTGGATGATGCAAAGCCCAGCCTGGTGGCATGCGGCAGGGCGGGGGCTGTTACATGCTGGCTGCCACTGGAAAAGAACAGGCCATTTTGTTTGGCTTTTGCAGACAGTGTAACCAGGTTGATGTTTTCATTGAATTTTGTCCATACTGCCATGCCCCCATCCGGAACCTGAAAATGGATATGCCCGCCCAGCTGTGTTTGCAGCAGGTGGCAGAACCAGTCGCGCCGCTCGCGGTATACGCGTAGTGATTTACGCAGGTGCCTTTGTATCACACCATACTGCAGCAGCTCGGCAACAGCGTTTTCCAGCATATTGTCGCCCTGCCTGTCAACAATACGGCGCAGCTGAGATAAATGATGTATCACATTGGCAGGGCCCACAAGATAACCTACCCTGAAAGCCGGCGAAATGGTTTTGGTAAATGAGCCGCAATACAATACCATACCCGCCTGATCTGCTGCAGCCAGGGGCAGCAGGGGCTTACTGAGGTAATGAAAATCATAATCGTAATCATCTTCAAAAACAATAAAACCATGTGTGGCTGCCAGCTGAAGCAGCTGCATACGCCTGTCTGCGCGAAGGGCAACAGTGGTAGGGTAGTGATGATGAGAGGTGATATACACCATCCGTACGGTTTGCCTGCGGCACAACCTTGCCAGTGCTTCGGTGTCAAGACCGTTTTCATCTGCAGGCAGTTTGACTATCCTGGCTCCTGCATGTTGAAAGTTCAGGCTGGCGCCAGTCCATATATGGTCTGTCGAAACAACCGTATCACCTGCCTGCAGCAATGCGATGCAGGTAAGGTGAAAGCCCATGGTGGTACCACGTACAATCAGCAGGTTATCGGGTGTGATGTTTAACCCGCGTGTTTCATGCAGGTAAGCGCATAGCTGTTGCCGCAGCAGCAACGATCCCTGTGGCATGGCATATCCCAGCCGGGTATAGGAATTGCCGGTGAGCAGCTGACTGCGGTAAGCGCGTGAAAGCGGCTCCAGCGGTGCAAGCCTGGTATCGGGAAAGCCATCATCGAGGTGCAGCCCATGATAAGGAACAACTACTTCCCGGTTTAGATAGGCTGCAGTTTTGAAACGGAAACCGGCAACATCCCTGCTATTGGATGCTTTAACGGTACGGGATGGCTGTTGCGGCTGAATATCCGGCAGGTGATCGGCTACAAATGTGCCGCTACCGGTAGTGCTCTGCAGCCATCCCTGCGCCAGCAGCTCATCAAATGCTTTTACAACTGTTTGCCGGTTGATGCACAGCATCTCCGCCATCTGCCGGGTACTGGGCAGTTTTTGTCCGGCCTGCAGTATGCCTTTTCTTATCAGCGACATCAGCTGGTTGGCCAGCTGGAGATATACCGGTTGTTTGCCGTTTCTATTGATAGAGAGCAGGGAAAACAATTGTTGCATACAATAAAATTGGACTACCCATTTTGTTGAAATTGGACGATATGGACAATCCATTAAAGATACATCTTTGTACAGTAATCAATACGGGTATAAGGAAAATAACCAATTAAACAGGCAAACAATGACAGCAACAATCAGTCAACAGGCAAGGAAGCTGAAAATGAAGAAAATAGGGCTGGTAGGCGGCATCAGCTGGGTATCTACGGTAGACTATTACCGTTATATCAATGAAGGCATCAATGAAAAACTGGGCGGACTTAATTTTGCTGAATGCCTGGTATACTCCCTGAACTTTGATGATTTCCAACGGAACAACACCGCTTATAACTGGGATGGTACATTTGAACTGATCGCCGGCGCCTGCGAAAGCCTGAAACAAGGCGGGGCTGATGCTATTGCGCTGTGTGCCAATACGGCTCATATTGTGGCAGACCGTGTACAACAACAGGTATCCCTGCCTTTTATTCATATTGCCTTGGAAACGGCCACCGAAATAAAAAGAGCAGGATTGAAAAAAATAGGGCTGCTGGGTACCAAGTTTACCATGGAAATGGACTTTTACAAAAACAAACTCCGTGAACAGGGGGTAGAAATGCTTGTTCCCGCACAGCAGGAAGTACGCGATTATATCCAGCGAACAGTGAAGGAAGAACTGGGTAGGGGAATTGTACGAGAAGAAACAAAGCAACAGTATATCGCTATCATGCAACAGCTGGTTAAAGATGGCGCTGAGGGCATCGTACTTGGTTGCACTGAAATACCACTGATCGTGAGCCAGCAGGATATAGCAGTACCGGTGTTTGATACCACGCAAATACATGCAAAGGCCATCGTGGAGTTTATGCTGTCTGAATAGGGCTGCAGGCGGGTTTATTTATACTTAAGCAATCATATTTAAACTGAATACGTATGGCTACTCCTCCTTCTGCACATCTTGTGCCCAGCCGGCTGGCCAAAAGGGCATATTTTGATCGCAACACCATCGAATCCATCCTGGATGAAGCATTGTTCTGTACTATGAGCTTTGCACTGGATAATCGTCCTTTTTCTATTCCCACCGCTTTTGTGCGATATGAAGACAAGATATACATTCATGGATCTGTCGGCAGTCATTTTATCCGGGAGATAGAGAAGGGTATCCCGGTTTGTATTTCGGTGGCGCTGATCGATGCGCTGGTGGCAGCCAGATCTGCTTTTCACTATTCTGTCAACTACCGTTCTGTGGTGTTGTTTGCACAGGCAGAAAAAATTGAAGTATATGAACAGAAAGTGGCTGCACTGGAATGGCTCACCAATAAAATGGTACCCGGTAGCTGGGATTACCTGCGTGCGGTGGAGGAAAATGAGGTACGCAAAACAACCATGCTGGCTTTTTCTATTGATAAGGCTTCTGCCAAAGTGCGCACCGGTATGCCGGGAGATGAAGCGGAAGACCGTGAATTACCTATATGGTCAGGGATCATTCCGTTGGAAACAAAAAGGCTGGCACCTATTGCAGATGAATATAGCCAGGCTATTCCCCTGCCACCACATTTATCCGGTCAATGACCTGGTAAAAAGAACTGGAAATTTTATTGGTCACCCGCAACCACGGGTGACTGCCATTTATACGGTATGCTGAAATGTACTGCTTATACCGGTGGCTCATATTCCAATGCACCACCTTTGCCAAAAATACGAAGGGCAATTTCATCTGCCACCGCATCGGGTTTTTGGAATATCATCCTTTCACTGGCTACAATTGTTTTGCCGTTGCTGCTTTTTACGTTAATGATGGCCTCGTACTTATTGCCTTTTTTATTAAAAGTGATATGCACCAGCGGGATATCCTGTTGTGTGCTCCAGTTGATATTGCAGTCTTTCAGCCGGCTGACAATGTCTTTGGTAGTCGCATCTTCTGTACCGGCTGTAACCAGGCGCATCTGCATGCGTATACCGCTGAAAGGCACCAGCTGTGGGTATACATCGAATAAAGTATTGCTGTAAAAATGGGCATTGTTTGCCTGGCCTGCTTTTTCTGCAGCCCTGGTCAGCCCTTCATAGAGACGGCCCAGGAACAGTTTTTCATTGGCAGTATCCAGGAGGCTGCTTTTGGCCAGCATTTCCAGGTCGCTGCGGGCTTCTTTGTATTTGCCGTCTTCCCATTTGAACTTGGCGGCAAACAGGTAAAAATAACGCTGTATATTGGCCCGTTTATCGGCGATAAGGTAATTTTCATACTTCTTCTGGAAGAAAGCCGGGCTGAAATCTTTCATCAAATACCAGGCTTCATCAAAACTGGAAGTAGCTTCTGCACAGAACAGGTCATAAACAATACGTACGCGCTCAGGATTAAATGCCAGTTCATTCACCACCACATATTCGGCCAGCATCTTTTGCAGTTTGTATTCTGCTACCTGGTAAAGGTATTTGGGCAGGTACCACCAGCCCTTATGCAGAAACTGTACCTGTGCAATTCTTTTATCCATCAGCTGAACTCGCAGCAGGTTGATGGTAAAATCGTACTGGCTCTGGGTAAGCGTGGTGCCAATATGTATTTCCTTAAAATTAGCAGCCTTATCCAGGCAATAAGCACTGCTATCCAGCTGACCATCGTACAGGTAGGCGCGGGCCAGTGCAATATTATACCAGCCGAAACCAGGCGTAGAGCCACTGGAACCGATGATATCCTGCGTCATACGGATGGCTTCTTTGGTTTTACCGGCATATACATACAGTTCAGGCAAATAATAATAAGGCTCGCGCAGCATGCGTTCGTACGATTTATACTGGTCGCGACGGAAATACTCAATGGCATTGGCAAAATTGCCTACCTCGCTTTGCATACCGCCATAATTGCTCCATGAAATACCGCCGCGTTCGGCCAGCTGCTGGTAGTAGTACTCACTGCTGTCGTAATTTTTGTTGTAGCAGTGCAATAGGGCGAGATAATGATAAATAGCGAGTTTATCCTGTTCGCTTTGCATTGGACCAAACCAGAGATCGTTCTGCATTTTATTTTTCTGGATAAATGAAAGCCCGTTATAACACCATTGAAAGGCCATTTTTTCATTTTCTTCCACGGAGTTTTTAAGGAAGCTGAATTTAGCAGAAGTGAAAAACCGGTTACGGTGATAGGTCCAGGCGCGGTGATAATACACGCCGAAATAATCCTTTTTAAAATGATAACTGTCTATATCATTCAGCAATGCCATGACAGAATCGGGCATTTCCAGGTTATCATAACATTCTTTCAAGGCATTGCAAATGGTGAACATATCCTGGTAACGGGAAATATTCTGTGCAAAGAACTGTATGGAAGAATACATGTTCCGCAACGGGGCGCGGTAATCTTTTTCCAGTAAGTTCAATGCTTTTCTCAAAGAAGGGATGGCATTTTTATAACCCAGGTAATCAGCACTGCGGTCAAATTTGTAAATGCCTTCATACATCCAGCCTACATAATAGGTGCTGTCTAAACGGAGGAACTCCCTGCTGCGGGGCAGGGCATCTTTATCAGTCGGGTTAACACCAATGCGTTTTGCATCAATCTCATAACGTGCTGCCGCATCTCCCTGTGCATGCGTGGTACTGCTGCACAAAAGCATGAGCAGGGCCGGTATGGTACAATATAGTAAGCGTTTGATATGCATGAAATCCACTCCTTCGCGTTTTGTAGGGCTTAAAGCTAACTGCCAAGGCGCCGCAGGTTGCCTGTAAACAGGCTGCACAGCACCATCTGTACGCCATTATTAAGCGTTTATTTTCAGTTTGCTTAGCCTGTCGAGTTCTTTATCGAGTATATTGTTTAATGCTTTCTGTTTGCCTTCTTTGTTGCGGTAAATTAAACGGTGGTCGAGTACGGCTGTGGTGATCTGCTGCAGATCATCTTCTGTAACATAAGTACGGCCATTGACCAGTGCAAATGCTTTGAGACATTTTAAAAAGGTGATACCGCTACGGGTAGAAGCGCCCAGTACAATATCTGGATGCCGCCTGGTATCCCATACAATGTTCCTTACACCGGCGATCAGTTCTTCATGCAACTGTATTTTTTCTGCTTCAGCCTGCAGGAACAATATCTCATCCATCGACAATACCTGGTGAATATGCTGCAGGTTGTTCTGTATACCCAGGTAGTCTTTGTAAATAGACAATTCTGTTTCTTCATCTACATAGCCGAAATAGATTTTCAGGAAAAACCTGTCCAGCTGCGCAGCAGGCAAGGGATAGGTGCCTTCCATTTCCACGGGGTTTTGTGTGGCGATGGTGAAGAACAGCTGTTCCAGCGGGTAAGTGGTTTCGCCAATGGTGATCTGGTTTTCGGCCATACACTCCAGCAACGCACTCTGTACTTTGGGAGAGGCGCGGTTGATTTCATCGGCCAGTAACACATTACAGAACAAAGGCCCTTTTTTGAAAACAAATTCTTTATGAACATCATCAAAAATATGCGAACCGATCAGGTCCATAGGCAGCAGGTCAGGAGTAAACTGTATACGCTTAAAATTGGCGCCGCCTTCATGATGTGTGCCCGCAATACTTTGTGCCAGTGTTTTAGCCATCACTGTTTTACCGGTTCCCGGGTTGTCTTCCATCAGTATATGTCCTTTGGCCAGCAGGGCGGTAAGAATGAACTGGATTTGTTTTCTTTTGCCCCGTATTACCTGCTCAATATTGTTTACCAGCTGCTGGATATTGCTTAAAGCCTGATCTATATGGATGTTCTGTTCTTCCATGCTAACTTATTTTTGGTTGAGTGAAATAATGAATAGTGTTATAAATATTCAGGAATTTACTAACCCTGATCTTAAAGGGTGTTTGCTTGCGTATGTTTTGAACAAATGGCCTGTAAAACTGTGCCACAGTTGCTTCTTCTGTATTGGTGAATGGTAAGGTGCTGTATTTCTGTTTCTGGTAAACCTGGTTAAAAGCAGAAAAATCAGTTCCAAACCTGGCATCAATAAATTGTGCATACTGTTGTGGCCCCTGCTGGTTGCGGTAATAACCCAGCTGGTTAAGGTAATACATGGCGGCGCGGTACTGGTGATACAACCGGCTGCTGGTATTGCGTGACGATTTTGCCCGCTGGTGCAGGTATTGCCAAATGAGCCAGGGACTTATAAATACCAGCAGCACCACAACGCCTATTACGATCAGGGTAACCCAGAGCGCCTTGATCCAGTCAACAGGCTGGGTAGATTCAAACAGGTCTTTTTTCTTGGACGGTGGGGCTTTCTCTTCCTCGATAATTTTTATTTCATCAACCGGTGTGGGCTTGGGTATCCGCTTCAGTACTGAATTGATATTGTCCTGTGGCTGTGGCTGCATGTTTTTAAGCGCCTCGGCAAAAGAGGCTGCAGTGATATGCATGTCTTTCTGCAGTGCAGATAACCGTACCGTTCCCGTATCTGTTGATACGGTGGCCAGTGATGCATCCACATTCAGCGTGGCTGGTTCTGTGGTTTCATAATTCTGGTCGTGGAACAACAGTTTTTCTACTGTCATCTGCAGTTTTTTAGCGGTGGTATCAACGCTGATCACTTTGCCATCAGCTACCAGGTAGGCCTGTTGCATATTCAGTGGCGGTGTGCCATCGGGCTGGGGCGACTGCTGTGCTTCCTGGTCGGGTACGGTAGTGTCGAAATCTATCCAGCCATAACCCGGAAAATACACCTGCACCCAGGCATGCGCCTGATCTTCATAAAACCAGTACCAGCCCGGGTTTTTACTGCTGCGGTCCACGGTAAGAAAACCTGCTGCAACGCGTGAGGGAATGCCCAGTGCACGCAGCAGGAACAGCGTGGCGCCGGCAAAATAGGCGCAGTAACCCTTCCTGTTTTCAAAAAGAAAATAAGTGAGTTTATTGGCGCTGGGCAAACCCGGAATGCCAGGGTTGTTGGAGTATTTGTACAAGGGCTGTCCAAACTCATCCTTACCCAGGAAATAATCACGTATGGCAATGATTTTGTCTACCGGTGTTTGTGCATTTTTAGTGATCTGCTGTGCCAGTGCCCTGATGCGGTCATATTCCGGGTCTTTGGGCATGAAGGTGTAGTACTTCATAAAGGCATCATCAATACCTGAAAAATTCGTTACCTGCCGCAACACATCGAAACGTTGCTGCTGAAAGCTCTCCAGCATCTGGTTGCCGGCGGGATTGTAAATAAAATATGCGCTGTTCAGGTCGCTCACCCACATTTTGGCGCGGTAAGCACTTTTGTACTGGTCTTTATAAGCATTTTCCACGGGCAGTGGCTGGCAGAAAAAGGCGGTGGAAGGGGCCACATATTCACTGGGCGACAGCAATGTTTTGTATATCTCCGCATTCACTATTTTACGGCCTTTGGTAGCCCGGGTGTTCTTGATCACATTGCTATCGGCCTTTGCAAAATACAGCGGTATTTTAGATGGGTCGGGCCTGAACAGGTCATTGCTGGGCATCAGGCTGTCTGTTTCAAAGGTCTGTGTCAGTGTGTCAAACTTGGTATAATAGTAAGCGGTGAAATAAAGGGGGTTGGGTGTTTTGCCATCGGGGAAAAAATTATCCAGCTTGGCAACAAAAACCAGCCGCTTCCCTTTATTAAGCGAGCCGGTAAGCTGGGTCTGGTCTTTATTGCTGATAGAACCATCACGGTTCTGTTTGGTCATGCTTTCGCTGTTGCTCTTGTTTTTATCGTATTTGGCTTCCGAACCGCCCCATTCTTTTTCTATCCCTTTAAAATCTTTGTTGAAAATACTGAA
This sequence comes from uncultured Deminuibacter sp., assembly GCA_966424055.1. Classification (GTDB taxonomy): domain Bacteria; phylum Bacteroidota; class Bacteroidia; order Chitinophagales; family Chitinophagaceae; genus Deminuibacter. The sequence goes on from CBJLMB010000010.1 coordinate 107,838, forward strand.
GATACCCAGCAGTAATAATGCCATTACCACGGCAAAGCCGGTGATCCTTTTGGTAACAAACCAGGCAAAACCCTTCTGGTCTTCATTCATATTGCGTATCAGCTCGGCAGTATAGATAATGTAAACTGCATAAGCCAGCACCGGTATAAAAGCGCTGATAAGCGCGGCGGCGGTAATGGTACCCGTTTTGCTCACCACTACTATCTGCAGCGCCAGCAGGAACAAAGACCAGAACACCGTATAATACCTCGACCGGGAAAAACCATAACCGGTAACCCAGCCTAACGAAAATAAAATAGCAAAAAGCAAAAATTGTATTGTGGCAAAAAAAGTATCAAATTCCCCCACCGTAATGCGTCCCGTTATTTTATAACCGATATAATAAAACAGGAACAACACTGCTGCCGTTGTAATAAACCTGAATCGGTAGCTATAAAACAACGTTGCGGTTACCAGGCCTGCGGTTACATACAACCCCTGCTTTTGCCAGTCATTACGCAGTATGGCGTAATAATGGTTTACATTCCATAAAAGATAAAACGCCAGCAGCGCGGTGGGCAATACCAGCAGCAGCAACTGGGCTGTTACTTTTTTCCAGCTATGTACTTTTCCTATCTTCATTTAGATCAAAACGGGCTTTTGATATTTTTCCAATAACTGTTTTAATTTTTTCTCGTTGGCCAGCAGTTTACCCCTGAGCAGGGAAAGGCTCCAGGCGGTTTTATACCTGGCCATATCATTCTGCTCATTTTTTACAAACAACCACTGCAGCCAGTCGCCGATATGCTGTTTTTTCAGGCTGTCGGAGAGACTTACGAATACAAAAACTATCTCGTAGCCATATTGTTCAACCAGCTTGCTTACCTGTTCTGCATCACTGAAGGATGAAATAAAAAGTATAGCTGTTTCGCTGGGACGGATATAAGATGATAAGGGTTTGTCTGTCTGCCATTTGCTGGTGCTGATATTGTATTGCACCGCCTGCCTGGCATCGGCAGTGGCCTGCTGGGCCAGCGGCTGGTCGGGTACATAACGCACTTCCAGCCCCTGCTGTTCCAGTTCACGGTAGGCATTCCAGATCACTGTTTTGTAGTGATTGAGAAAAGGAACATTGGCCACTTCATTACCGGCAATATCAAAGTCGGTGTAAAAAGAAGCATACATATAAATATGTGATGCATAGGGATCGAGTATTTCCGGTGTGCGCACTACCAGCTCTTTGTTCTTGGCATAGATCTTCCATACAATCCTCCTCACATCATCATGGTTCTCGAAATTCTTGTAGTTGAGGTACTCGCCTTCTATCTTTTTTAATTCTTCAATACGGGTATTGGTATCTTCTGTTTTGCGCGGTGAGGCATTCAGCACTTTGCTTTTCAGCTGTACTGGCTGGGTATAAAAATGGTTACTGCAGGGTACAGCCAGTGTGAATGAAAAGAACTGGAAAAAATCTTCAAAATAAAAAATAGCCTTTTGTATCGTGTATTCTTTTATTTCAGGAAGTGCCCACTGGTAGGTGCCGTCGATGGTGGTGCTGAATATTTTTTTGTGCGAGGTTTCCACTACAGAAAACTTCCGGGAAAAATGTATTTCGTCATACTGCAGGCGTATTTTAACAAAGCCCAGCAGTGGTTTTAATACCGGGTGGATACGCAGGTGAATAAGTTGTTGCTGCTGTTTGTGGTTCAGCCTGGCGGCAGAATCGATGGTGAAGCTGACTTTCCCTTTCTTTTTCTGCCATAAAAGAAAAACAAAGGATACCAGCACCGTAAGCAATGCAAACCCTACCAGTACGGCAATAAAAAAAACGGCTACCTGGATGAGTAACACAAAAATGTCGTAAAAAGAAGTGCCGGGTATCCGTTGCTGCCGGCGCAGCCATTCAAGTACCAGTACGGCCATCACGCAGAATACTACGAAGTACCAGGTTAGCGGTAAACGATATCCAAGCATCTGCAACCATCGCCTGCTATTTTTCCAGTGTTTCTCCATGCATTGTAATTTAATGGGAGTTTAGGATATTGAGAAATGAGCATCAATTATTTAACCCGATTCAATATCCCGGATTCCCTTCCCCGGTTCTGAAAAATGAACCTGCCATCTATTTGCTGCCCTTATTCAGTTAAATTAAGCAAAGATGTTTGCCCACTAAAAATCAGCACTGCATTTTTAACTGAAACTTTGCGTTCTTTTCAGAATACTTTATCATTCCTATGCCCAAATGCCGCCCGCTTTCTGCAGGCCGGCTAAGTTACGCTATATATCAACGGGTTAGATTATCACCCGCCGGTTTCTTCCGGGAGCGGTCCGGGCTTTATTCCATCGGCAAAAATGCAGCCAATACACCGGGGCCGCTTTTTGAAATATGGCAATATGCTCGTTTCTTTGTCCGGTTTATGATGGAAAACATTACCTATCAGGCCTGTCCCTGTTGCGGAAGTGCCGGTATTAAACAGGTGCTCGAAGCTGAAGACTATACTGTGAGCCACGAAATATTCCCCATATGGGAGTGTGGCGCCTGTACTGTGCGCTTTACCCAGCATGTGCCCTCTGCCCAGGCCATAGACCGGTATTACCAGTCTGCGGAATATGTTTCTCATTCTGAAACACGCAAAGGACTTGTTAACAGGCTTTATCACATGGTGCGCAGTTATACCCTGCAGTCGAAAAAAAGGCTGGTACAGGAAGTATCAGGTAAAACGGAAGGAAGCCTGCTGGATATCGGTGCCGGAACAGGCGCATTTGCATCAGTGATGCAGTCTGCAGGCTGGACGGTTACCGGGCTTGAACCGGATGAAACAGCCCGTAAAAATGCGGAACAATACCACCAGCTTCAGCTGCAAAGCCCCGATACATTATACCAGCTGCCCGATGCTGCTTTTGATGTAATTACGCTGTGGCATGTGCTGGAGCATGTGCACGATCTGCACGGTTATCTCGATACCTTTCACCGCATTTTAAAACCCGGCGGCAGGCTGCTGATCGCTGTTCCCAACTATACCAGCTACGATGCCGTCCTGTATGGCCGTTATTGGGCCGCCTACGATGTGCCGCGCCACCTCTACCATTTTTCACCGGCAAGTATGCGCCTGCTGGTACAACGGCATGCATTTGCGGTTACCGGTCTTGAACCTATGTGGTTTGACAGCTATTATGTAAGCATGCTGAGCGAGCGTTACCAGAACGGTAAAAACAACCTGATACGTGCCTTGCTTAATGGCCGGCGTTCTAATGCCAGGGCCGGTTCTTCCTACGAAAAATGCAGTTCGGTGATTTATATTATAGAGAAGAAATAAAGTGATAGATATTCCATATCTCCAAGATATGGAATATCTGCCCGGTTCTTTATTAAACGTAACCTCAAACAGCCCCGGCAGTGTTTAGCGGTAATAAAAAACTGCTTTGGGTATCGGCGTAACAATGTCCGTTCAGCAAATCATCCGTTGAACTATAGATATTCCATATCTCCAAGATATGGAATATCTGCCCGGTCCTTTATTTAAACTTAACCTCAAACAGCGCCGGCCATTGTTTACCGGTAATAAGAAAACTGTTCTTGGTACTGTCATAGGCAATGCCGTTCAGCACATCTTCATCCGGGTCGGGAATGCTGACAGATGTATATTTTTTATCACCCTGCTGAAGAATATCCCGGAAATCTGCACGGCCTTCCACCCGCCCTGTTGATGGATTGATCTTCAGGATATAGTTGGTGAGGTATTTATTGGCATAAACAAAACCGTTCACATATTCCAGCTCGTTCAGGTTGTCTACCGGGCCATAATTGTCTGTTACCCCTACTATTTTCCTGATCTGGAAAGACGATGGATCCACATAATACAGGTTAGAGCTGCCTTCGCTTAGTATCAGGTTCTGGCCATCATGGGTAATACCCCAGCCATCGTGCGCCCAGTCAAATTCCTGTATCTTTTTAAAAGTAGCTACGTCATATACATATACTTTGTGGGTTTTCCAGGTAAGCTGGTATATTTTATTGCTGAAGATGGTAATGCCTTCTCCAAAATCTTCCTTGGGAATGAACAATTCTTTTTCGGCTTTGCCGCTTTCCAGGTTCACTTTGGCCAGTTTGCTGAAACCTTCGCGACCGGTGCCCTCATACAGGCTGTTGTTATACCAGATAAGCCCCTGGGTATAGGATGAAGTATCGTGCGGGTAGGTTTTGATGAGCTCATATGACAGGGCCGCAGGTGCAGCAATTGCAGGTGTATTGTTGCTGTCGTTGTTGTCTTCTTCCTTGGGTTTGTCGTTGTTACAGGCAAAAAGTAACAGCGCAAGTACAGAAACGCAATATTTTTTCATTTGTTTGTATTATCGATTTGTTTTCCCTGAGGGTTGAGGAACGGCTATACTGATGATGCTCTGGTGCCCTGCACCCTTTGTTCAAAGGAAGCAAAAATAAGGGTTCGGCCCAAAAACGGCGAACTGTTCAGGCCTGGTTTAAAGTTGCTGAAGCCATCTGTTCGCCTATTACCGGTGAAAGTGCCACCCCCATGCCATTGCAGGCATTCACCATCCACACACGCGGGTACAACTGGGTGATCAGCGGTTTTTTGTCGGGGGTAAAACCCATGATACCACTCCAGCGCTGGTCTATGGCAAGCGGCTGGCCGGTGATGAAATGCCTGGCTAAAAATGATTCCAGTGCATCTTGGATAATTGCACTTACTGAAATATGGGTGGTGGTTTCTGCCTCAATAGCCAGGTTGCGTGCGCCGCCCAGTAAAATGCGGTTGCCCAGGTTCCTGAAATAATAAAAACCTTCTTCAAAATGAAAGGTGCCGCGCAACTTTAATCCTTCAACCGGGTGGGTAAGTAATATCTGGCCGCGGCCGGGTTGTACCGCTGCTTCGGGAAACAATTCAGGTGTAAATGCATTCATACAGCTGATCAGTTGCGTGGCGCTGAACCGGAGCTGTGCCGTGGTGCTAAGCGCTACATGGTTCTCCCTGGGTTCGTAACCATTTACAGCAATACCTGTAAGCAGTTCCACACCCATTGAGCGTACCAGCTGCATCAGTGCCTGTACCAGTTTGCCACTGTGCAGGCCACCTTCCAGCCGGTTGAACACCAGGCCGTCAAATCCTTTTAAGCCAAGTGCAGGCAGCAGTTCCGGCGCCGGACTGAATACGGTTGCCTGCCCGGTTACTTCCTGCAAACCTTTGTTCAGCTGACCAAGCTGCTGGTAAATTTCATCAACCCGGTGAAGCGAGTTGCTCAGGCATTCATATCCGCCGCAGGCATCAAAGCCGATCACCTGGTCGGCAAACAGCTGTCTTATTTTCGCCATACCCCTGTAACGCATACCTGCAATGCGGAGCATTTCTGCTTCACCCATTACAGCGGCATCGTGCAGCAATTCAGAAGGGCTGCCAAAGCAGGCGAAGCCTGCATTGCGGGTAGAGGCGCCATGGGGCACCGGTGCTTTTTCCAGGATCAGCACAGAAAGGGAGGGGCGCAGTTGTTTCAGCGCATAGGCACACCATAAGCCCTGCAAGCCTGCTCCTATGATGATCACATCCCTATGGGCATAAAAACTTGTTTTCTCCCAGAATGAAATTTCCATTATGGAAAGTTACAGCTGTTATGGCGCGTCCCATACTAAATTTTCGTTCAGCAGCCGCCGGCAGTATATACCAAAAAAGAAGCCGGTTTAACACCTTTGCCAGTCACCCGATTTACCGGTAATAGTTTCCCGCTATTTTTAGGGTAGCCTATACGTGAAATAAGCAGTTGGCCGATAAAAAACCGTGTTGCGGCGTTCTGCTGGTTTTCTGTTCAGATGCATGGCCGTATTTTTGCAATACTTCACATCAATTATACCCGACAACGTATGAAAAAAATCATTTTGTTATTTGTTTTTACCGGAGGCATTACCATATTGACACAGGCGCAGGGACTGGGCGGTTTACTGAAAAAAGTAACCGGGAAGGATACCACCAAATCCTCTTCCTCTTCATCCAGATCCAGCGGACTGGGCGGTATTCTGGGAGCATTAGGTGGTGGCGGTAGCAAAGATTCGCTGAGCACTAATGAAGTAGCCAACGGTTTAAAAGAAGCTTTGAATGTGGGTATCAATAAAGGCACATCCAAATTGTCTGCAGTAGATGGCTTTTTTAAAGATGCAGCCATTAAAATACTGCTTCCGCCCGAAGCGCAGAAAGTAGAAAAAACACTGAGAAGTGTAGGTATGGGCAAACTGGTTGATGACGCCGTACTGTCTATGAACCGCGCAGCAGAAGACGCTGCGAAAAGTGCTGCTCCCATCTTTTTAAATGCAGTTAAGCAGATCACCATCCAGGATGCCTGGAGCATTTTGCGTGGCAGCGATACCGCAGCTACCGGTTACCTGCGTTCTAAAACCATTTCCCCCTTAACAGAAGCATTCCGCCCCAGTATCGAGAAATCACTGGGCAAGGTGAATGCCACCAGGTACTGGAATGCCCTGTTCACCGCCTACAACAAAATGCCTTTTGTAAGCAAGATAAATCCCGACCTGAGCGCCTATGTGACTGAAAAAGCCACTTCCGGTATTTTTTACCAGGTAGGACAGGAGGAAAAGGATATCAGGAAAAACCCGCTTGCCAGAACCACCGATCTGCTGAAAAAAGTATTTGCCAAATAAAAAAGCCACATTGCTGTGGCAGGTGTTGCTGATAGGTTATATAATTGTAAATAACTCCTTTTCAGGAGCATAGCGGGTAATTATTGCATTGGTTTCCCGGCCTGACAGCCTCTCTCTAAGACATCAGGGAGGGCTGCTGGTTTAATACTTTGAAAAAATCGGCGAAATTTAATTTTATATGGGCCAATGCCTCTAATGGCAATTATTCCTGTATTCGATACTATCATGAAAATTTTGCATGAGCTCTGTGCAAGCACGGGGTATTGTACTTTTGGGGCCTGTAACCGGGTACCCTGAAGAACTGTTCTTATTGGGGAACAGACAGCCGGAACATTACAGATCATTGAAAAAGACAAAAACGAAGAGATGCATCACCAGGATAAGCAGGATGAATTGAAGCGGTGGCATATTATGCTGATGGCCGCCTGTACGGGATTGATTGTGGCGAATATTTACTACTGCCAGCCATTGGTGGTGCTTATCAGTCAAACCTTTCATGTAACCAGCAGCGAAGCGGGTATCATCACTTTTCTTACCCAGCTGGGCTATGCCCTGGGACTGTTGTTTTTTGTACCACTGGGTGATAAAGTGGAACGGAAAAAACAGATCATGGTTACCACCGGCCTGGCAGTGCTGGCCCTGTTGGCGGCAGCCAAAGCCCCAACATTGCTCGCACTGGAAATAGCCAGCCTGTTCATTGGTTTTACATCTATTATTCCTCAACTTATTTTACCACTGGCTGCACACCTGGCAGCACCCGAACGCAGGGGCAAAGTGATCGGCACCATTATGAGCGGGTTGCTGGTGGGTATACTGTTGTCCAGAACGCTCAGTGGCTGGGTGGGGGCATTATTGGGCTGGAGAGCGATGTTTTATATTGCTGCCGGTATCAGCGCAGCCCTGCTATTGCTGATGCGTGTGGCCTTCCCCAAAAGCCAGCCGGCTTTTACGGGTACCTATGGTTCGCTGATGAAATCACTGCTCACGCTTACCCGCGAGCAGCCGGTGCTGCGCGAAGCCTCTGCCATCAATGCACTGGCATTTGCAGCTTTCGGTATGTTCTGGACGGTACTGGTACTGCACCTGGCAGGCAGCCCATTTCATTATAATAGCGACCGTATCGGGATGTTTGGTCTGGCAGCTGCAGCAGGGGCAATGGCTGCACCGCTTGTAGGTGGCTCGGCTGACAAAAGAAATCCCCGCACTACTATCGGGTATGGCATATTGATCGTGACAGGCGGCTTTTTATTGTTCCAACTGTTTGCTTATGTAATTGCAGGGCTTGTTGTAGGTATTGTAATGATCGATCTGGGATTGCAATGCATCCATGTATCTAACCAGAGCCGTATTTATGCACTGCTACCCCATGCCCGTAACAGGTTGAACACCGTTTTTATGACGATCAGCTTTATCGGCACATCGTTGGGTTCTGCTACTGGTCTTATGGTATGGGATAAAGCCGGGTGGACCGGCACCTGTATTACCGGTATTGTCATGATGACTGCTGCATTTGCCATTTATGCCTTCACTTATAAAAAACAGCAGCGTGTAAGTTGTACCTCCTGAGCTGGTGTTAAGAAATGAATGCTACCGCGCTATTGCTCAAATACAAGCGCTTCTGCACCGGCACCCAGCTCCTGCAGCATACCCAGGATGGATTGTACAAAACCATCCGGGCCGCATACGTAAAAATGCTGCTTGAAATCACTGATATATTGTTGTAGAAAAGCTTTGTCTATTTTCCCGAAAAAATAAGCGGTGTCTTTCTGCTGTGTGATCACATTCATAAATTGGTTGCCCAGCATCTGTTCCAGTTCATTTTTCAGAATGATATCCTGGTCTGTTTTATTGGAAAAGATCAGCCGGTTACCGGCCAGCTGGTTCTTGTGATAAAGATTGCGCAGAATGGCGATAAAAGGCGTGATACCTGCTCCTCCCGCAATAAACGTTCCTGCTCCTTTGTATTCAATAGTGCCCCATGCGTCGCTTATTTCAAATTCATCACCAATCTGCAGGTATTTCAGCTGGTTGGTTACACCATCGCGGTCGGTGTACATTTTAATGGTGAACTCCAGTGTTTCATCATCCGGCAGGGAGGTAAAAGTGAACGGGCGCTTTTCATTTTCCCATTTCTTTTTCTGGATAGATAATTCGGTGGCCTGCCCCGGGGTGTAATGAAAGCCCGCGGGTTTTTCTACCCTGAAGGAACGCACGTTATGGGTAACGGCAGCCGTAGATAAAATGCCGACTTTGTATTCTGGCATAACCTGCTTGATTAGTTTGGAATGAACAATAAAATAAGGCCTTGCAATAAGGGGGATACTGGTTTTGAGCTTTTTAACATCCTGCAGCCAATAATGTTCGGGAACATTCCCGAAAACAGCCCTGATTGGCACATCATTTGAAAATGGGGCATCATAAAACAAAACGTTTCTATGAAACCGAGTACGGTAAGCGCTGCAATGCGCGGAGAGGCAGGAGTTAATCCTTTCCCTGCCAGAAAAAAAAACAATCTTTTTTCTGTAAAGAAGATCGGGGCCGTGATGGCCGCAACCTGTTTACTGCTGGTGGCAAATACTACAAAGGCCCAGGTGAATGTAGGCTTTAAAGGAGGGATCAGTTTTGCCAACCTGTCTAACAGCGATGGGGATACCCGTGTAATTGGTCATGGTGGTATGTTTATACAGGCGCCGATCGGCAGAAACTGGTATATCCAGCCCGAGCTGTTGTACGCAGGCAGGGGAGAACGATACCTGGTATTGCCCAACGGTACAGTTACGCTGGCACTGGATTATGTACAGATACCACTGATGTTCCAGTATTATCCCGCCAGGAGGTTTTACCTAGAATTTGGCCCGCAACTGGGTATTTTAACCAGCGCACGGATCAAGTACAACAATGGCGACAAACTGGGTGTGACCAGTGATTATAATAGCACCGATTTTGCTATTAACCTGGGTATGGGCTTTAATATCAACCGCACGGTGGGCTTTTATGGCCGTTATAACCTCGGCCTTACTGATATCAGCAAATACGACAGGATATCTTATCAGAACAGGGCCGTAGAGCTGGGCATAACATTAAAGGTGAAATAAGAAAACTATTTTCCGGTACCAATAAAAAAGGCTGCAATGCAGCCTTTTTTATTGGTATAAGTTGGTTCTACTTATTATGACTAAATATCAATTGCTTCACCATAAGCCACCGCAGTAGCTTCTTTAATAGCCTCACTGATCGTGGGGTGCGGGTGGATGGCATTGAGTATTTCATGACCGGTTGTTTCCAGTTTACGTGCAACAGATACTTCGGCGATCAGTTCTGTTACATTGTAGCCGATCATATGCGCACCCAGGAATTCACCGTATTTGGCATCGAAGATCACTTTTACAAAACCTTCTGTAGCGCCGGCCGCAGTAGCTTTACCAGAAGCGATAAAGGGGAATTTGCCTACTTTGATATCGTACCCGGCATCCCTGGCTGCTTTCTCGGTATAACCGATGCTGGCCACTTCAGGAATGCAATAGGTACATCCCGGGATATTGTTATAGTCGATGGCATCGGGCTGATGATGGTATTTTTTCTCCAGGTAACCGATGTATTCTGCAGCATTGATACCTTCTTTTGTAGCCACATGTGCCAGTGCCTGGCCGGGAATACAGTCGCCGATAGCGAAGAAGCCGGGCACATTGGTTTGGTAGTATTTGTCTGTAACAATTTTACCTTTCTCGGTTTTTATACCCAGTTCTTCCAGGCCGATATTTTCGATATTGGCAGCAATACCTACAGCGCTCAAAACCACATCAGCTTCCAGTGTAACAGTGCTGCCATCCTGTTTTTTAACAAGGGCTTTCACTCCGTTGCCGCTGGCTTCTACTTTCTCAACAGAAGCGTTGGTCATTACATCGATGCCTATTTTTTTGTATTGCTTTTCCAGTTCTTTGGAAACATCTTCATCTTCTACCGGAACAATGCGCGGCAAAAATTCAACGATGGTAACCTTGGTGCCCATGCTGTTGTATACATAAGCGAATTCAACACCAATGGCGCCGCTGCCTACCACGATCATGCTTTTGGGCTGCTGTTGCAGTGTCATGGCTTCGCGGTAGCCGATCACTTTTTTGCCGTCGATAGGCAGGTTGGGCAGTTCACGTGCACGTGCACCGGTGGCGATGATGATGTATTTGGCTTCCACAATCTGTTTAGAGCCATCAGCCGCTGTTACTTCCAGCTGGCCTTTGCCTTTCAGTTTGCCATAACCCATGATCACATCGATCTTGTTTTTCTTCATCAGAAATTTGATGCCTTTGTTCATCTGGTCGGCTACACCGCGGCTGCGTTTGATCACGGCGCCGAAATCAGCTTCTGCACCGGTTACTTTAAGACCATAAGCGGTACTGTGTTTTATATTTTCGTAAACCTGGGCACTTTTTAACAATGCTTTGGTTGGGATACAACCCCAGTTGAGACAGATACCTCCCAATAATTCCTTTTCAACAATAGCTACCTTAAATCCTAACTGGGAGGCACGGATAGCTGCAGGATAACCACCCGGTCCGCTACCCAAAACAATTACATCGTATGCCATAGCAATAGATTATTTAATGATAAAGATGTGCGAAAATACGTCCAACCCGGCAAATGGAAAAATAGACTTAAAAACCCCTCCCGGAAGGGGAAAAACGGGTGGAAAGAGTGGGGCACTCTCCAAGAGTGACCCACTCTTTCCATGAGCAAAAAAACAAACGTTCATGAGGATAAAAATATGTGTATCAATCGCATGAAAAGCGCGATGCATCTATATTTTTTCTTAACTTGGGCCGCCTTCACCGGCGCCTGCCTGAATGAATATAACCTTACGCAATGGATAACGCATTACAACAATTTAAGAATCTTGTAGGGATTAAGTTTCAACTGTACAACAGCCTGTTCACTTCACTGCCTTTTCACCGTATTGAAAAAACCGGTGTGTTGTTATCACTGTTTTTAATTCATTGTGAAGAAGGTTACCGAAAGCAGCAGAGCCCGAATGATATTATTACTTCTTTTCTGCAGCAATATACTTCTTACCAGAAAGAGCAGGAGCAGATCGATCTGCTGTTCCGCTTTATCCAGTATTCCGAACGGCAGGTAGTGCTGTTCGATGCGCTGGAAGATGCGGCTTTCCGGCAGATACACGACCTCAACGGGCCGGGTACGCTCAAGCATCTTCAATCGGAAGTGATCCAGACACAGAAACAGGATGAGCTCACAAAAAAGCTGAAGGATTTTTCTGTGCGGTTGGTGCTAACGGCACATCCCACGCAGTTTTATCCCGGCGAAGTGCTCGGTATTATCAACGACCTGGCGAAAGCCCTCACCGAAGGCAATACCGCTATGGTCAATCTTTACTTGCAGCAGCTGGGCAAAACACCTTTTCTCAAAAAACAAAAACCCACACCCTACGATGAGGCCATCAGCCTGATCTGGTATATGGAGAATGTGTTTTACCAGGCTTCAGGTAAAATACTGGCCGAACTGAAAGCCCAGTTCCCCCATGCAGTAAGTGACCACAATCCCGTGATACGGCTGGGTTTCTGGCCTGGCGGCGACAGGGATGGCAATCCTTTTGTAAAAGCGGCTACCACCCAACAGGTGGCAGAGGCATTGCGCGGCAGTATCATGAAATGTTATTATTTCGATGTACGCAGGCTTAAACGCAGGCTTACATTCAAGGGGGTGGAAAATGTACTCGCTGCACTGGAAATAAAGCTGTACAACAACCTGTTTATCCCCGGTCATAAAACCGATATCACTGCAGCAGAAATTCTGCAAACCCTGCACCAGATAAGGGAAACACTCATCACCCAACACAATGGCCTGTTCCTGTATATGGTAGACAGCCTTATTAGTAAGGTGCAGTTGTTCGGATTGTATTTTGCATCACTCGATATCAGGCAGGATAGCTCTGTGCTCACAGCAACAGTGGAAGCCATCGCCCGTCTCTCGTCGGTACTGCCGGCCAATTATCTTTCCCTGAACGAATCGGAAAAGATCAATGCACTGATGCAGGCACAGCCCATCGCCAACGATGAAGACCTGCTGAAAGATGAACTGCACAGGGATACCCTTCAAACCATTGCGACTGTGAAAAAAATACAGGAATACAATGGTGAGGAGGGATGTAACCGTTTTATCATCAGCCATACTACCAGCGCACTGAATGTGGTGGAAGTGTTTGGCTTGTTCCTGATGGGGGGCTGGAAAAAAGACCAGCTGCGCATAGATATTGTACCGCTGTTCGAAACCGTGGAAGACCTCCAGCAGGCCGCAGCTATTATGGAGGCGCTGTACAGCCATGAAGCATACCGTGCCCACCTGAAAAAACGCAGCAATACGCAAACCATCATGCTGGGATTCTCTGATGGTACCAAAGATGGTGGCTACCTGATGGCCAACTGGTGTATCTATAAAGCCAAGGAAGAGCTTACACAGATCTCGCATAAATACGGTGTGAACGTGGTGTTCTTCGATGGCCGCGGCGGTCCTCCTGCAAGGGGCGGTGGTAAAACGCATAAGTTCTATGCCTCTATGGGCAAGAATATTGCGAATAACGAAATACAGCTTACTATACAGGGACAAACCATCAGTTCTAATTTCGGCACCATTGATTCCGCACAGTTCAATATGGAGCAGTTGCTGCATGCCGGTATCTCGAACGAAATTTTTGCACGCCGCAAAACCACGCTCAGCGAAGCAGAGGAAGAATTGCTGTATGCACTTGCCACGCATAGTTTCGAATCGTATGCGGCATTGAAAAATCATCCTTATTTCCTGGAATACCTGGGGCATGCCAGTCCGCTGCGTTTTTATGCCGAAACCAATATCGGCAGCAGGCCGGCTAAAAGAAATACCAGCACCAAGCTCAACCTGAACGATCTCAGGGCAATACCCTATGTGGGCGCCTGGAGCCAGCTGAAGCAGAATGTAACCGGCTATTACGGCGTGGGTACTGCACTGAAAAAAATTGAAGAGGCCGGCAAATGGGAAGAAACCAGGCAGCTGTATAAAAACTCTCTTTTCTTTAAAACACTGATGGATAACTGCGAGATGGCGATGAAAAAAAGCTTTTTCCCGCTCACTGCTTATTTGTCCAGGCACCCGCGCTACGGCGAAATATGGAACCTGATTTATGAAGAATATGAGCTCACCAAAAAATATGTGCTGCGCTTATCTGGCGAAGCAGACCTGATGGGCGATTACCCGGTTGACCAGTTATCTATCCAGATGCGTGAACGCATTGTGCTGCCGCTGGTCACCATTCAGCAATATGCCATTACCAAAGTACGCGAGCTGGAAGAGAAGCTGATACAATCTCCGCAGAAAGACAGTTACGAAAAACTGGTGATGCGTTGCTCTTTCGGCATTATCAATGCAGGCAGAAACTCTGCATAAATCGATAAACCGTAATTCAATTGCCCGATATAAAAAACAAGGGCCATCCCGCGGGATGGCCCTGTTTTTTTGAAAACATCACAAACAGTTAGTCTGGCCGTAGCACTATGGCTAAAACTGGTAGATGGCTGCAATTAAAAAGTTGGCGGCAGTTTTGGTTGGGTCTCCATTGCTTTTGGAGAAGATCTGTTTATTTGAATTTTCCAGTCTGAACTCAGGAATAAAAATGAAATTATCAACTTTCAGGTTGGCTGAAAGAGTGGTGGCAAATACACTTCCTCCCAGGGCTGAACCGGAAACTGCATGCTTATCGCTGAAATATTCCCCTCTTAAAGTAAGTCCGAATGCAGGGCTGGGATCGAGGTTCAGGTACAGGGCCGATCCCCACCAGTTTTGGGAAGAGGCAAATTTTTCATCGCCCTGGTACAGCTTGCGGTTCGCGATGGTGCCGTTATAACCCACACTGAATTTGCTGTTGAGTTTGGCTGTGATCACCGCATCAACCTGTTGGGTTTTGGAGGTATCTGTACCCTGGCCACCCACATAGTTCAGGTAAAATTTCAGGTTGTCACTAGCTGCATAGCTATACTGTGCAATGATGAATTTTTTATTCATCAGGGTATCGGGCACATATTTATAATCTGTCGGGTTGGCTACGCCGATCATAAAACCGCTTTTGCCCGAAGTGATCTCGGCTTTTATACCCGTATGTGAAAACGGCCCGTTTGAAAACATGTACGACATGCTGTAGTTGCGGTTAGCATAAGCATCTACCAGCTCGTAACCTACATGTGTGGCCCAGTTACCGGCTGTAAATTTCAGCCAGCTATTGGGCGAGTAACTGATGTACAATTGTTTGATAGCGGCCAGGATACCTTTGTCTGTATAAGAAAATTCCTCGGCACGTTTACCAAAGCCCAGGTCGGCCACCACATCTACCTTAGAGGTTTTGTGTTCCAGTTTAACAGTGGCCATACCCAGCTCGAAGCGGTTATGCGAATTGGTGAAACTGGTGTGGTTGTTGGTTTTGGTTTTACCGAGATCGTACCTGTAATAGAGGTCAGCAGAGCCGGTGATAGAAAGAGCAGCAGTTTTGGTAGAATCCTGGGCAAATGCCATGGCACACGACGACATGGCAATGCCAGTTGCAATAAATTTTTGTAACATTGCGTAGATTTTTAAGTGTTAACTGAAAAGGTATTGTGTTAGGTGGCTGAACTTGTTCCAGAAGTTCAGTTTATGCCAGCAATGCCTTTTCTATTTCATGAGGTTCAGGGTGTTTCCCATTAACAGAAGCGGCCAGCGGAGCAGCATATTCCTCGTTGTGCTGTGTAGTATCGAGCCCCAGTTCTTCTTCCTGGCTGCTCACACGCAAAGGCAGAATAAAATTGATGAATTTGAAGATGGCAAAAGAAACGGTGAAGCTGTAAGCTACCACGATCAGCATGGCTTTCAGCTGGATGAAAAAGAAAGCCGGGTTGCCGTACAGTAAACCGTCGTTACCGGCGCTGTTCACTGTTTTGGTGGCGAAAATACCGGTCATCAGCATACCTACCATACCGCCCAGGCCATGGCAAGGGAACACATCCAGCGTATCATCCAGTTTGGATTTCTGTTTGTAGTAAACAGCTATATTGGAAATAATGGCTGCAATAAAGCCGATGAAAATACTCTGCGGAACGGCAACAAAACCCGCAGCCGGTGTAATAGCTACCAGGCCAACCACCGCGCCAATGCAAAAGCCGAGCGCAGAAGGTTTTTTACCACGCATCACATCAAAGAACATCCAAGATAAACCGGCGGCACCTGCTGCGGTATTGGTAGTGGCAAAAGCTGATACAGAAAGTGAATTGGCTGCCAGGGCAGAGCCTGCATTAAAACCAAACCAGCCAAACCACAGCAAACCTGTACCAATTAATACATAAGGCACATTGGCCGGGGGTATTTCCCTGTTCTCTATATGGGCCTTGCGGCGTTTCAATACCATGGCGCCGGCCAGGGCCGCACAACCTGCAGAAATATGTACAACCGTACCACCGGCAAAATCCAGTACACCCATTTTAGCCAGGAACCCGTCAGGATGCCAGCTCCAGTGTGCAAGAGGAGCATATACCAATAAGCCGAATAATACAATGAATAATACATATGCTGTAAAGCGGATACGCTCAGCCACCGCACCTACCACCAGGCCGGGTGTGATGATGGCAAACATCAGCTGGAAAAGTGCAAACAATGCCAGAGGAATAGTGGGGCCTCCGGGCCAGGGAGCACCAGACATCACCCCTTTAAAAAGAAAATGGGTGGTAGGGTCGCCTATAACGCCGCCGATAGATTTTCCAAAACAAAGGCTGTAACCCACTACAATCCAAAGCACGCTTACCACACCTGCGGCTACAATGCTTTTGATCATGGTAGAGATCACATTTTTCCTGTGTACCATACCGCCGTAGAAAAAAGCCAGGCCAGGGGTCATCAGGAATACAAGGGCTGTAGCCACCAATATCCAGGCTATATCAGCTGAATTGTATTTTCCGCCGTCATTGAAAGCGGGGAGGGACGGAATAAAAACAGCTGCAATCGCAACAGCTGTCAGGATAAGGAAGGGGGCAATTTGTTTAGCTGTTAACTTACTCATGTTTGTTGCAGTTTGATGAATTAATTTTTTTTATATGTGATGTTTTCTGAATAAAATTAGAATTTGTTTGAGAAAATATAAAATATTAAAATAAATATAATTTTATTTAATATGTATACATGTATTTAATACACAATGCATTATGATTTATCCACACTGTGAAGAATTATTTTTCGTAAACTTTCAATTAATCAAATAAGTTGAAGAATTACTGAATATTCACAAATATTAAATTTAATTAATTTGAATACTTCTTAAAATCAACTGCTAATTCGTTGTAGTAATTAAATGATCATTGCGGTAATTGGATAGAAAAGCAGGTTTTCCACGCCTACCAGCCAGAAATTATTGCCGGAAACATATTTTGAAGGAGGATTTTTCGTTTAAAAAGCCAGGTATCGACAGTTATACGAAAATTAAAGTCGAATTATTATATTATAATATATGATGCACTTCCGTGAGACAGTCAGTCTGCAGTCCTCAATAGGCAGCCGGCAGTCGAAAACGTGTTCTGGTTGATGGCTGGCAATGCAGCGCTCTGGCTTTTAAAATTCCCGTTCCCATCAGTATTCATGTTTATCTACATGTTTGAAAGCATTACTGATAAACCAGTTGTGTACAAACTCCGGCACCAGCCGGCTGATATGATAAGATACTTTATTTACAAAACCGGGAATAATACGCGACTGCCCCCTGAGCATTTTTTCCACTGCTTCCTGCGCTACCTGGTCGGGCTGGAGGATAGATCTTTTAGCGAGGCCTTTCAGATCTTTATTGATGGCTGTTGTGTTTTCATTGCTATCAGTGCCTCCCGGGCATAAAACACTCACTTTAATGCCACTGCTTTGCAGCTCGAGACGCAGAGACCGGGTGAACGAATACACAAATGCCTTGGTGGCCGAATAAACAGCTTTATTAGGCAGGGCATAAAAGCCTCCCATACTGCCGGTGTTCATGATATGGGAAGGGGCATGCTTTTTCAGGTCATCCATAAACAGCCGGGTAAGCATACAGGTGGTAACCACATTGAGGTTGATCTGCTTGAAATAAAAATCGGGGCAAACCTGTTCAAATGCACCTTTTGAACCAAGTCCTACATTGTTGATCAGGATGTTCACGCGGTAATTGTGTTCTTTCACCCATTGGTATACCTGGTTGCTGGCGCAGGTGGTAGATAAGTCGATACCCAGCCCATGGCATTGGATGCTAAACTGTTCACGCAGGGTTTTTGCCAGTCCATCCAGTTCAGGACCGGGTAATGCAACGAGGATCAAATGCTGTCCGCGGCGGGCACAGTCCACTGCAAGGGATTTTCCTATGCCTGAACTGGAGCCGGTGATAAGTGTGTAATACATGTAATAGATCTAGGGATAACAGATGGATTAAATAAAATATCATGACCAATCTCCCTGTGCATTTTGTTGCTTAAGCCTTGTCTTGTGCAGCATGCTGCTTCAGCCAGTCTACTGTTTTTTGTAATCCTTCCTGTAGCGGCAGGTAGGTATAGCCCAGTTCACGCCGGGCTTTGCCGCAATCGAGTGACCAATCGTATAAATATTTTCGTATCCATTTAGGGGTAAGCAGGGGGGCTTTGCCTGTAAGGGCCGTACGCAGCTGCATCGCTCTTCCGGCCAGCATCATAGCCCATACCGGCAGGGGGAACAGGCGCAATTTTTTCCCTGTCACCGAAGCCAGTACATGGAAAAATTCCAGGTACGATGCATTGACGCCCGACAGGATATACCGTTCTCCGCTACGGCCATGCTGCATAGCCAGCAGGTGCCCGTTCACCACATCATCGATGTACACATAACTGCCTGTTCTTTTACCATCGCCGGGTAAGATCTTCCATTTACCGGCAAGGTATAGCTTTACCAGTTTGGTTACCGCATTGCTTTCGCTTTCAACACCCGGCCCATATACCCGGGGCGGATTCACAATAACAATATGCATCCCGTAATTGGCGGCATACTGTTTACATAACGTTTCAGCCTGGGTTTTGGTATCCTCATATTCATTCATCGCCAGGCCTATCCGTTCATCTGATTCTTCCACGGGTTTTTGAAACGAGGGCCCCAGTACACCTGCGGTGGAAGTGAACACGATCTTTTGAATACCCAGCTTCCGCGCAGCATCCAGTACATGCTGTGTGGCCTGCACATTCAGCCGTTGGTAAATGCTGCTGTCCTTTGCCCATACCCTCGCAAAAGCAGCAAGATGATAAACCTGCTGGCAGCCTTCCATTGCTTTTTCTATAGAAACAGGATCAGTGATATCACCTTCGAACTGCAGAATGCCCGGGTGATCCAATACCGTTTTTGAGGAAGTTTTTCTGCACAGTGCATGAATAATATGCCCTTCAGCAGCCAGTCTTTTTGCCAGATGATTGCCAATATAACCGGTTGCGCCGGTAACGAATATCTTCATGCCCAAATGATAAAATGATATTAATGCAAGCTATCATTCGCCCTGCCTGCCGCAATCAATTTGCAGGCTGCAGATAGCAAAACACAATGGTTATAAAAGAAATACCGCCTGAAGTTAAGCGTTTTTCGCATTGCTGCATGAAGGCAGGCAAAGTAAACAACATGAACAGGCCTGCAGGTAAAACCAGCCCGTCACAACCGTTGCTGGCACCCGGTTTGACCGGCTTATTGAAATGGTTAAATTATTTTTAAATTGAAAAAAGCCAGGCGGATGGCATAAAAAAAGCAGCGGATTTATGCCGGCGGCACACAGCTCGGCAATTTGAATGGAATTCACCTTTATCCATTTTTAAATGACTGAAATCTTTACATTTGCCTGATAACTTAAATTTTGCCCTTTAGCGGTCATGAAGAAGATTGAACTGGAAATAGTAGCCCTATCGCATAGTATAACACAAACGCATTCTTATGCCGTTGTTTTAGGTGAGATCAACGGTCTGCGCAGATTGCCCATTGTCATCGGCGGATTTGAAGCACAGGCTATTGCTGTGGCGCTGGAGCGTATGCAGCCCAGCCGGCCACTAACTCATGACCTGATGAAGAACTTTATGAATGCCTTTAATGTAGAGTTGATGGAGATAGTGATCAACGATTTACAGGAAGGCATTTTTTATTCCAAGCTGGTTTGTGTAAGCGAACATGATACAGTTGAAATAGACAGCCGCACCAGCGATGCACTGGCACTGGCCGTACGTTTCGGCTGCCCGATCTATACGTATGAGCATATCCTGGAAAGCGCCGGTATACTGATGGAAGATTCAGGCAAGAAGAAAAAAGCTGAAGTGGCTGTGGAAGAATCAGCAGAAGCCGCAGGCCCCCGCGAAGATTTAAGTAATATGTCGCTGGAAGAACTGCAAACCCTGCTTAATGAGGTGCTGGAACAGGAAGATTATATCCGTGCTATTACCATCAGGGACGAGATCAACAAACGCAGAAAATAAAGCCTTTTGTAAGCTGCCTGCTTTTGGGCAGTTCTTTTTTCCAATCATTTATAGTACAAGAAACCAGTGGTTGTATTCCCCAATTGTAAAATCAACTTAGGATTACAGATCACGGCGAAAAGGCCGGATGGCTACCACGATCTTGAAACGGTTTTTTATCCCCTTCCATTATATGATGCCCTGGAACTGATCACTGCCGGTGAGGCGGGTATCCGGTTTAGCAGTTCGGGCAAAGCCATTGCAGGCACGCCCGATCAGAACCTCTGTGTAAAGGCCTGGCATTTACTGAAAAAAGATTTCCCGCAGCTGTCCGGTGTGCATATGCACCTGCAGAAAAATATTCCTATGGGGGCCGGTCTTGGCGGCGGAAGTGCCGATGGCGCTTTTGCCCTGCAATTATTGAATAATAAATACCAGTTGGGGCTATCCCCCGGGCAGCTGATGCAGTATGCCCTGCAGCTGGGCAGCGACTGCCCTTTCTTTATATATAACCAGCCGGCTTTTGCAACCGGCAGGGGAGAGCTGCTGCAGCCCGTGCCGCTCAGTCTTGCCGGTTACCATATCGTCATCATCAACCCGGGCATTCATGTTGCTACGGGCTGGGCTTTTTCGCAGATCATCCCACAGCGGCCCCTCAGGCCGGTACAGGAGCTGATCAGCCTGCCACTGGCAGAGTGGAAAACCCAGTTGGTGAATGTTTTTGAAGCGCCCGTGCTCAGGGCATGGCCTGAGCTGGCCGGTATTAAATCGCAGCTGTATAAGGCGGGGGCCCACTATGCTGCTATGAGCGGCAGTGGCAGCACCTTTTTTGGCATTTTCTCCGGAAATACCGATATTACTATGGAAATACCTGAGCATTACCTGGTTCTGCGGATGGAGATGGCCTAGTGGACTAACAAACGTTTGCAAATTATCTATTCTTAAGGCGATTGTATTGAAATTTATTTAACCAGACTGATGGTTGGATAAATTTTCTCAGCTTATTTCATTTATTCTTTGTATTTTTAGACGGTTGCTCGCCGTAATTTTTCCATCTTAATATTCGATTGTAGTATGCCTGTACAAAACAGACATGAGGGTTTATATGACCCATCCTTTGAGCATGACGCCTGTGGTATTGGTTTTGTTGCAAACATCAAAGGCAACAAATCGCACCAGAATATCTCTGATGCTTTAACCGTTCTGGAAAATATGGAGCACAGAGGGGCCTGTGGCAGTGAAAACAATACAGGCGATGGCGCCGGCATTATGATACAGATGCCGCACGAATTCTTCTTCGACGAGTGTATCAAACTGGGCGTACACCTGCCGGCGTATGGCAAGTACGGGGTAGGGGTACTGTTTTTTCCCAAGGAGATCCGGTTAAGGGAGGAATGCCGTGATATTTTTAACCGTGCCGCCGAAAACATGGGGCTGGAAATACTGGCTTACCGGAAAGTGCCGGTAAATCCTTCCGGTATTGGTCCTACGGCTTTGTCTGTAGAACCGGAAATGGAACATGTGTTTGTAGCCTGTCCCGATCATATCAGCAATCCCGACGATTTCGAGCGCAAA
The DNA here is from genome assembly GCA_966424055.1 of uncultured Deminuibacter sp. GTDB lineage: Bacteria > Bacteroidota > Bacteroidia > Chitinophagales > Chitinophagaceae > Deminuibacter. The sequence goes on from CBJLMB010000010.1 coordinate 129,528, forward strand.
TTGTTTGTACTGCGCAATTATGCCAGTCATACCATCAACAATACTGTACGCAAAGATGCCATTGGTTTTTACGTGGCATCACTATCGTATAAAACCGTGGTGTACAAAGGGCAGCTCACCAGCAGCCAGGTACGCCCTTATTTTCCCGATCTGAACAATAAGCGGGTAGTATCGGCCTTCGGCCTGGTGCATTCCCGTTTTGCCACCAATACTTTCCCTTCCTGGAAGCTGGCACAGCCCTTCCGCTATATTGCCCACAATGGTGAGATCAATACCCTGCAGGGTAACCTGAACTGGTTAAAGACCAGTGAAAAAGGGTTCACTTCTCCCTATTTCACCCATGAAGAAATGGAGATGCTGCTGCCCATTGTTACAGAAGGGCAGTCAGATTCAGCCTGTCTCGATAATATGATCGAGCTGCTTGCACTTACCGGCCGTTCACTGCCGCATGTGATGATGATGCTGATACCCGAAGCATGGGATGGCAATGAGCAGATGGACCCTGTAAAAAAAGCATTCTATGAATACCATGCGGCCATGATGGAGCCCTGGGACGGACCCGCTTCTATTTCTTTCACCGACGGCAAAATCATTGGTGCCACACTGGACAGGAATGGCCTGCGCCCTTCCCGTTATTGTGTAACCAACGATGACCGCGTGATCATGGCTTCTGAAACCGGCGCACTGCCTGTTGATCCCGCCATCGTTATTGAAAAAGGACGGCTGCAGCCGGGCAGGATGTTCGTGGTAGATATGGAACAAGGCCGTATTATCAGTGATGAAGAACTGAAACAAAGCATCTGTTCTTCCAAACCCTACAGTGAATGGTTGAATAAATACAAGATCAGGCTGGAAGAACTGCCCGAACCAAGGGTGATGTTCACACACCTGGAACCCGACCAGATTTTCAAATACCAGAAAGCATTTGGCTATTCCACCGAAGACCTGGATACGATTGTAGCACCCATGGCTGCCGATGGTAAAGAGCCGATCGGTTCTATGGGTACCGATGTGCCGCTTGCTGTACTGAGCGATCAGCCGCAGCACCTGAGCAGTTATTTCAAACAGCTGTTTGCGCAGGTGACCAACCCGCCCATCGATCCTATCCGTGAGCGGATGGTGATGTCGCTGGCCACTTTTGTAGGTAACAATGGTAACCTGCTGGTGGAAGATCCGCTTACCTGCCATTCTGTTGCGCTGAAGCACCCGGTGCTTACCAACCATGAGCTGGAAAAATTAAGAAGTATCGATACCGGTATCTTCCAGGCAAAAACACTGCAAACCTATTTTCGTGCCGATGGTAAACCCGGCTCGCTGAAAGCAGGTATCGACAGGCTTTGCCGCTATGCTGTGGACGCCGCCGAAGATGGTTTTGAGGTGGTGATCCTTTCAGACAGGGCGATCGACAGCGATCATGCGCCGATACCTTCGCTGCTGGCTGCATCAGCGGTTCACCATCATCTTATCCGCAAAGGACTGCGTGGCCAGGTGGGTATCGTAGTGGAAGCCGGTGATGTGTGGGAAGTGCACCATTTTGCCTGTTTACTGGCATTTGGCGCTACCGCCATCAATCCATACCTGGCATTGTCTTCTATCCGCGATATGAAACTGAATGGCAAGCTGGATACAGAACTGGATGTGGAGCACCTGAAGAAAAATTATGTAAAAGCAGTATGCGACGGCTTGCTGAAAGTGTTCTCTAAAATGGGTATATCCACCCTGCAATCGTACCAGGGCGCCCAGATTTTTGAGATCATCGGTTTGAATAAAGATGTGGTGAATAAATATTTCACCGGCGCCACCTCCCGTATTGAAGGGCTGGGCCTGGATGAAATTGCAAAAGAAACACTGGCCAAGCACCAGCTTGCTTTCAGCAGAAAAGATATTCCCAGCGACCGGCTGCCGGTAGGTGGTGTTTATCAATGGAAGCGCAAAGGGGAGTTCCACCTCTTCAACCCGCAAACCATACACCTGCTGCAGTATGCCACACGCATGAACGACTATAACACGTTTAAAAAATATACCAAGCTGGTAAACGACCAGAGTGAGAAAGCTGCTACACTGCGCAGCCTGTTCCAGTTCAAGCGCAACAGGCCGGCTATTTCGATTGATGAAGTAGAACCAGCAGAAAATATTTACAAGCGTTTTGCTACCGGGGCCATGAGTTTCGGCTCTATTTCCTGGGAAGCGCATACCACGCTGGCAATTGCCATGAACCGCCTTGGTGGCAAAAGCAATACCGGTGAAGGTGGCGAAGATGAGGTGCGTTATGAAACACTGCCCAACGGCGATTCTATGCGCTCTGCTATTAAGCAGGTAGCTTCTGCCCGTTTTGGTGTAACCAGTTATTATCTTACTGAAGCCGATGAGCTGCAGATCAAAATGGCACAGGGTGCAAAACCCGGCGAAGGCGGTCAGCTGCCCGGCCATAAAGTAGATGACTGGATCGGTAAAACAAGACATTCTACACCCGGTGTGGGATTGATATCTCCACCACCGCACCACGATATTTATTCTATTGAAGACCTGGCACAGCTGATCTTTGACCTGAAGAATGCCAACCGCCAGGCGCGTATCAATGTAAAACTGGTTTCCAAAGCCGGTGTGGGTACTATTGCTGCCGGAGTGGCCAAAGCCAAAGCCGATGTGATACTGATATCCGGCCATGATGGCGGTACAGGTGCATCGCCCATCAGCTCTATCAAACATGCGGGCCTGCCCTGGGAGCTGGGGCTTGCCGAAACCAACCAGACACTGGTAAAAAACAAACTGCGCAGCCGTGTTACGGTGCAGGCCGATGGCCAGATGAAAACCGGCCGCGATATTGCTATTGCCACCCTGCTGGGTGCAGAGGAATGGGGTGTTGCCACCGCAGCACTGATCGTGGAAGGCTGTATCATGATGCGCAAATGTCATTTGAACACCTGTCCTGTAGGTGTGGCAACACAAGATCCTGAACTGCGCAAACGCTTTACCGGCGATCCGGATCATGTGATCAATTTCTTCCGCTTTATGGTACAGGAGCTACGCGAGATAATGGCCGACCTGGGTTTCAGAACGGTGAATGAAATGGTGGGCCAGGTAGAATGCCTGGAAATGCGCGAAGGCATTACACACTGGAAAACCAGCAAGCTGGATCTTTCACCGGTGCTGTATAAAGAGCCCGCTTCAGAATACACCGGCTTATATAAACAGGAAGAGCAGGATCATGGACTGGATGGGGTGCTGGACTGGAAACTGCTGGAAGCAGCCAAACCCGCACTGGAAAAACAACAGCCGGTAACTGCCAGCTTCAATATCAAAAATACCGACCGTACAGCCGGTACTATCCTGAGCAACGAGATAACCAAAATATACAAAGCAGCAGGCCTGCCCGATAATACCATTCATTACCGTTTTAACGGAACCGCTGGCCAAAGCTTCGGTGCATTTAATACCAAAGGTGTTACACTGGAACTGGAAGGTGATGCAAATGATTATTTCGGTAAAGGCTTAAGTGGTGCAAGGCTTATTGTGTATCCACCCAGGCAGGCCAGTTATACACCGGAAGACAATATCATCATCGGGAATGTTGCGTTTTACGGTGCTACCGGCGGTGAGGCCTTTATCCGCGGTAAAGCAGGTGAACGTTTCTGTGTAAGAAACTCTGGTGCCAGCGTGGTAACAGAAGGGGTAGGCGATCATGGCTGTGAGTACATGACCGGCGGCACTGCCGTAATACTTGGCACTACCGGGCGCAATTTTGCAGCCGGTATGAGCGGTGGTATTGCTTATGTGTATGATGTGAATGGACAGTTTGCCTCACTCTGTAATAGAGAGATGGTCGATCTCGACCCGCTTACACAGGAAGATGCACAGAAACTGCATGCGCTCATCAGCAAACATCACCAGTACACTGGCAGTACAGTGGCCCAGTTTGTGTTAGCCGATTTCGATAACCAGCTGTCGCATTTTGTAAAAGTGTTCCCACGCGATTATAAAAAAGCACTGGCTGCAAAAGCGAAGGAAATTGCAGGATACAAGTAATGCAGCAATGCAATTGTCTACTACAGGCGACATTTAAATAAAACAACATTAACAGAACCGGCAAGCCATGAGTGCAGGGAAAAGAGCAAAACCCATCCTGTTACTTACATCTTGCTACTAAATATCTCCAATATGGGTAAACCAACCGGTTTTTTAGAATTTACCCGGGAACTTCCCGGCAAGCGTTCACCGGAAGAGCGTGTAAAAGATTATGGTGAGTTTGTTGAAAGCTATAGCAAAGAAACGTTGAACCACCAGGCTGCGCGTTGTATGAACTGCGGCGTACCGTTTTGCCACAGCGGCTGCCCGCTGGGTAATGTGATCCCCGAATTCAATGATGCTGTTTACAACAAGAACTGGAAAGATGCGTACGAGATCCTGACTTCGACCAATAATTTCCCTGAGTTCACCGGCCGTATATGCCCTGCGCCCTGCGAAAGCGCCTGCGTACTGGGTATTAATCAGCCGCCTGTAGCCATCGAAGAAATTGAAAGACATATTATTGAAATTGCTTTTGATAATGGCCTGGTAAAAGCGCGTAAACCCAATATGCGCACCGGTAAAAAGATCGCAGTGGTAGGCTCTGGTCCTGCCGGTCTCGCGGCTGCAGCACAGCTCAATTATGCCGGCCATAGTGTAACGGTTTTTGAGCGGGATAGTCAGCCGGGTGGTTTGCTGCGTTATGGTATTCCCGATTTCAAACTGGAAAAAACTGTGGTGGAAAGAAGGATCAAAGTGATGGAAGAAGAGGGGGTGGTATTTAAATGCAATGCCAATGTAGGGGTGAACATCAGTGTGAACGACCTGGTACGCGAATATCATGCAATAGTGCTGGCGGGTGGTTCTACCATTCCCCGCGATCTGCCTGCCACCGGCCGTCAGGTGAAAGGCGTGCATTTTGCCATGGAGTTCCTGAAACAGCAGAACCAGCGTATTGGCAAAGAAAAAATTACAGGGGAAGAAATAAAAGCTACCGGCAAAAATGTGGTGGTGATCGGTGGGGGTGATACTGGCAGCGATTGTGTGGGTACATCCAACAGGCATGGTGCCCGTTCAGTTACACAGTTCGAGCTGTTACCCAAGCCCTCCGGCAGCAGAACACCGTTTATGCCCTGGCCTACTTACCCGATGATCTTAAAAACATCTTCTTCTCATGAAGAAGGCTGTGAGCGTCACTGGGCTATTGCCACAAAAGAATTTATTGCTGATGAAAAAGGCCAGCTGAAGGCATTGAAAATAGTTGACCTGGAATGGAAGCTGAATGAAGAAGGCCGTGCAGCGCAGTTTGTAGAAATAGCTGGTAGTGAAAGAACAATTCCCTGCGAACTGGCATTGCTGGCAATGGGCTTTTTACACCCGCAACATGAAGGAATGCTGAAAGAGCTGGGTGTAGAGCTGGATGAACGTGGCAATGTAAAAGCTGATGAGAAGAAATACCAGACCAGCATTGCCAAAGTATTTGCGTGTGGTGATATGCGCCGTGGTCAGTCGCTGGTGGTATGGGCTATCAGCGAAGGCCGCGAATGTGCCCGCAATGTAGATGAATTCCTGATGGGCAGTTCTTTACTGGAAACAAAAGATGCATCGTTGCTGAATGCAGTGATGTAATATAGCACCGATAAAAATCACTGACAAAAGGCACAGGGTAATGCAAATGATCCTGTGCCTTTTTTTATTCCGGTTATACAAAAAGATCAGGCCACCAGTGCTGCTGCGCCAAATACACCGGCGCTGTCGCCCAGGCTGGGTTTTACTATTTTTACATCCAGCCGGTTATTGAAAATGAAATGCCGCAGCGATTCATAGCCTTCTGTATAAATAGCGTCGATATTGCCTACACCTCCGCCAACAATGATGATATCGGGATCGAGGATATTGGTGATCACAGATACTGCTTTGCCAAAAAAATACGTAAGCCGTTCTATTGTTTTAACAGCTGCTTCTTCACCTTCTTTTTTCTTTTGAACAATTTCTTTCAGGCTGATATGCAGCCCTGTCAGCGACTGGTAGTAGCGTTGCAGGCCAGACCCGCTCAATACTGTTTCCACACAGCCTGTTTTGCCGCAATAACAGGGACCACCGCTTTCATCCAGGAAATTATGCCCCCATTCGCCGGCAATACCATGCCGGCCATTCCATATTTTTCCATCCATTACAATGCCGCCACCTACACCGGTACCCATGATAATGCCAAATACCATGCGTGCATCGGGAGCAGCCTGCTTTACCACGCCCCAGTGGGTTTCAGCCAATGCAAAGCAGTTGGCATCATTGGCCAGTACAACGGGGATGTGCAACATGGCTGCCAGGTCTTTTTGCAGCGGCATACCGTTTAATGCGGTACTGTTGCTGTTTTTCATGGTATGTGTAACAGGATCCAGCACCCCCGGTGTGCCAAAACCGATCGATTGCGGGGTGATGCCCGACTGTTCCTGCATCTGTTGAATCAGTTTGTGTATCTGTTGCAGAATATGCGGATAACCTTTTTGTGCTTCCGTATCAATTCTGGTACGCAGCAATGGTGTTGCGTTTTGCAGAGAGCTGAGAATAACGCCTTCTATTTTTGTGCCGCCCAGGTCGATGCCCCATAACGTGTTGTTCATACCGATGCTTTTGGTTAACTGTTCAGGCAAGCTAAATATAAATATTCAATGAAACAGCTAAAATTCTATTCGTAATTCCTTATAGTGTGACATACAAGGCTGCCTGAAACCTGCAGGAACAGGCGCTGTTATGATGATAGGAAGGCTCCAGTTTTGTACCGGTGAATGCCTGTGCCTGCGCCCTGTTTTCTACAAGTTTTCGTATATCTTTAGCGAAAGCAAAAAAGAATGAACCTCGATTTAAGCGGAAAAAGAGCATTGGTTTGCGGTGCCTCGCAGGGGCTGGGTGCAGCGGTGGCCAAAGAGCTGGCTTTGATGGGCGCCCAGGTAACTGTACTGGCGAGGAACGAGCAAAAACTGAAAGAAGTGGTTAACAGCCTGGCAATCCCTTCGCAGCAGGTGCATGGTTATATTGCTGCCGATACTTCACATCCGCAGCAGGTAAAAGAAAAAGTGGCGCTGCTGGCTTCCGGCGGCCCGGTGCACATCCTTGTCAACAATACGGGCGGCCCTGCTTCCGGGCCATTGCTGGCAACAGAAGCCGATGCGCTCGAAGCAGCATTCCGTTCGCAGCTGATCACCAGTCACCTGCTGGTGCAGGTATTGTTCAACGGGATGAAATCAGCAAAATACGGCCGCATTGTCAACATCACTTCCACTTCGGTAAAAGAGCCGATTAAAAACCTGGGCATCTCCAATACGGTAAGAGCCGCAGTAGTAAACTGGGCCAAAACCCTGGCTGGTGAACTGGGGCCCTATGGTATCACCATAAACAATGTACTGCCCGGCAGCACGCAAACATCAAGACTGGACTACCTGTATGGAAAACAGGCAGAAAACAGTGGTAGTACGGTTGAAGATATTATACAACGGAATATAGCGCAAATTCCCACCGGCCGTCTGGGCGAGCCGGAAGAACTGGCCGCTGCGGTCGCTTTCCTCTGTTCCCCCGCAGCAGCCTATATTAATGGGGTGAACCTTCCTGTAGATGGTGGTAAGCTGAATTCATTGTAACCAAACAGCTGTGTTAACATACCGGCGCTGTATTACAGCCCCTGCAACAAAGTAGGCTTTTTGTGCAGGGGCTTTTATGTAACCGGAACCCGTTGTAAAGCTGTTGCAGGTGAGTGGAAAATCGAGTAGATTTATTGACCGGAAAATCACATACCCGTTTGCTGCATGGTGCGATTTTCGCTGCTCCGTATCCTAATTGTTGAAAAATCATTTATTGCTAAATACAGGCTTATGAAATCCCGTTTTGTGCATTATGTTGCCCTGGAGGGCAGCCAGAAAAAAAGCCCGGGCGTAAAAGCCCTGAAATCGTCTCCCCAGCAGGATGTGATCAATGTCAGCCTGCGTATACGGCCCAAAGAACCGATCCCCGATCCCCTAAAACCTGCCCAAAAGAAAGCTGTCACGGCTTTGCCACGCGAGCGCTTTTACCAGAAATATGCTGCCACTGAAGCCGACCTGCAGCTGGTGGCCGATTTTGCACATGCATATGAACTGAGCATTGTAAAAACCGATGCCAATGCAAGGCTGGTTGAACTGCGTGGCTCGGTGCGCCAGATGGAAGCAGCTTTTCATGTAAAGCTGGCTCATTACAAGGGAAAAGATGGAAAGGTTTTCAGGGGCAGGGAAGGTGCCATTCATATTCCTGCCGAACTGCAGGATGTGGTAGAAGGCGTGTTCGGCCTCGATGACCGTATTGCTACTTCACCCAAATTTAAAATACTCGGTGCAGCAGGGAAAGGTAAAATGGCCAAAGCCGGCCAAAAATTTAAACCTGCAGCAAGGGTTCAGTCCGCTTTCGATCCCAACCAGCTGATCAATATTTACAATTATCCCCGTGATGCAAAAGGCAGCCAGCAATGCATTGCAATAATTGAACTGGGTGGCGGGTATAAAACAGAAGACCTCAGCAGCTATTTCAACAGCCTGAAAATACCGGTGCCCAAGGTGGTGGCTGTATCGGTAGATGGTGCGCACAATGCACCTTCCACCGCCAACAGTGCAGATGGTGAGGTAATGCTGGATATAGAAGTGGCCGGTGCTATTGCCCCTGCAGCCACTATTGCTGTATATTTTGCACCCAATACCGATAAGGGATTTCTTGATGCAATTATCCAGGCAATGCACGATAACACCTATAAACCGGGCATTATATCCATCAGCTGGGGTGCTGCAGAATCGCAATGGACACAGCAATCGCTTGATGCCTATAACCAGGCATTTAAAGAAGCGGCAGGGCTGGGTATTACTATTTGTGTGGCAGCAGGCGATACCGGATCGAATGATGGTGTTTCAGATGGCAAGGCACATGTTGATTTTCCTGCATCCAGCCCTTATGTACTGGCCTGTGGTGGCACCAAGCTCACGGTTGACCAGGCTGGTAAAATCACCAGTGAGGTGGTATGGCATGAGAGCAATGACAGCGCCACCGGCGGCGGTGTCAGCGATGTATTTGCATTACCCGATTACCAGGCTAAAGCCAAAGTGCCTGTTTCTGTCAACAACAAAAAAGCCGGAAGAGGACTGCCCGATGTAGCAGCAGTAGCAGACCCCGCGACCGGTTATAATGTGCTGGTAGACGGACAGGAAATGGTGATCGGTGGTACCAGTGCGGTGGCTCCGCTGATGGCCGGCCTGATTGCCCTGATCAATGAAAAGCTGAAAAAACAGGTGGGCTTTATTCATCCTAGGCTGTATGCCAAACCCTCAGTTTGCAGGGACATCACCGAGGGAAACAATATAACTGTTACAGGTAATAAAGGCTATAAAGCTGCCAAAGGATGGGATGCCTGCACAGGCAATGGGGTACCCGATGGAATGAAGCTGCTGGGTATTTTGTAAGGCAACCCTGCTTTGTATAACAGGCAGTAGAATGCAGCATTCGCAGAGACAAGTAAGGGGATTATCTATAATAACGAAACGATAACAGCCGCTATCCGTTAATTGCTGTTCGAAATGTGCAAAAGGCAAGATGTGTGTACAGCCCCGTTATTATCAACCTGAACATATATGCGAATGAAACAAAAGCTGATTTTACCTTTTCTGTTTTGCCTGTTTATACAAGCAGTGCATGCACAATCTTTCCATGCCGGTGTTAAGGCTGGATTGAACTTTTCCAAGAACGACGGCAATGGCATGGGCAATTTTCAAACCGGGTATGATGCAGGTGTTTTTGGCCAGCTGGGTTTTGGAAAAAAATGGGCTGTTCAGCCCGAGGTGTATTACTCGCAGCGGAATACCAACCGCTCTGATGATTTTTTAACCTATTACAATGTTACAGGTAATCCGGTTGCTGATAAAAAAGTTAAACTGGGTTATATCAGCATCCCGGTGTTGCTGCATTACCATATCAAAGATTGGCTGTCTGTACAGGCCGGTCCGCAGTACAATTTAATGGTGTACGATGATGAGAACCTGCTCACCAGTGGTAAAAAAGCATTCAAGAAAAACGATTTCGGTTTGGCCGGCGGGGTAGAAGTAACACAGGGCAGGGTGATCTTTTATGGCCGTTATTACCACGGCTTGTCAAATATTAACAACGCAGACGAAAGGTATGAATGGAAGGCAAGACAGATACAGGCAGGAATAGGGTACAGGATTTTGTAAAAAGAAAAAGCCGTTTCACAGGAAACGGCTTTTTAAATCAGGTTGATCAAACGATCATTCGCCTCCTTCACCACCTAAACCAACCCACAGCCATTTGCCATGCCTGTTTTCAAAAAGCAGGTAACCATCTTTGGTTTCCCGGCAGGGAACAGTGCATTTACCGGCGCGGGTGCCTTTTAGTACAATAGGTTTATACCAGGTCCAGGAATTGTTTTCCTGCATGCTGTGCAGCCATTGTGAAGGGGTACCACCGCCGCCGCCATCATCAAAATTATCGGCCATCATCGCCCGCAAGCTGGTCGTGTCTTTGTTCAGGACTGCCGTTTTGAATTTTTCCCAGAAAGCAGGCCAGGTTTTCTCTGCAGTGTTTTGAGAAAATGCAGCGGAAGAGAAAAACAGAAAAAGCGACAGGAATAATGCAGCGTTTTTTTTCATTCTGATAAAGCATTTATTGGTTGAAGAAAAGCCGTTTCAACAGGGCTGAAACGGCTTTGGCTATTTTATGGCTGGTCAGCCGCTCAGGCGCCTTTCAGCTTTTTTATTTCTTCAGTGAGTTTAGGCACTATTTCAAACACATCGCCTACAATACCATAGTCGGCAGCTTTAAAGAAAGGTGCTTCAGGATCTTTATTGATGACAACGATCACTTTGCTGCGGTTTACACCTGCAAGGTGCTGTATTGCGCCGGAAATGCCCAGTGCGATGTACAGGTTGGGTGCGATCTGCACACCTGTTTGCCCTACGTGCTCATGGTGCGGGCGCCAGTGTGCATCGGCCACAGGACGGCTGCAGGCTAATGCTGCATGCAGTGCATGCGCCAGGTTTTCAACAATACCCCAGTTCTCAGGGCCTTTCAGTCCGCGGCCGCCGCTCACCACCACTTCTGCTTCTGTCAGCGGTACTTCGCCGCTTACTTTGTTCACCGCAGTAATGGTGATGCGTGAGGCATCAGGTGTAACAGACAACTGGTTAACTGCTGCGGTACCTTCACCTGCTGCAATTTTATAACTGTTGGGGTTAATGCTGATCACTTTCACTGCAGATGTTATCGCGATATTGGCGAAAGCTTTACCGCTGAAAACAGATTTCTTTACTACAAAGCCATTGCTGGTATCGGGCAGTGCAACGGCACCGGCTACCAGGCCTGCTTTCAGCCTTGCGGCTACACGCGGAGCTACAGCTTTACCATTCTGGTTATGAGAGAATACAACAACAGTGGCGCCTGTTTGCTGCGCCGCCTCTGCAATGATCTTAGCATATACCTGGGCATCCAGCTGGTTAAGCGATTCATTGTTTACCTGGTGTACTTTGGTGATACCATATTTGCCCAATGCTGCAAGATCGTCGGTTACAGTGCCCAGCAGCAGGCCTTCAGCAGCTACGCCGGTTTGCCTGGCTAAATCTGCACCATAGGTCAGCGCTTCAAAAGAAGCTTTCTTGATATGGCCGTCAGCATGATCGATGAATATAAGAACAGACATATAATTGTTGAGTTTGAAAATTTAAAATAGCAATTGGAAAATCCGGGAACTGAAAAACGTTGGTTTCAACCAATCCTGTTTGCATCAGGTGGTTAAATTAAATGGCCTTTGCTTCTTCATGCAACAGGCGAACCAGTTCGGCTACATTATCGGCCGCTACCAGTTTTACACCTGCTTTTGCCGGTGGCAGCTCGAAGCTGGCAATGCTGGTGAGCGTATCTGCAGCAGCAGGTTCTACCACTTTGAGTGGTTTGGTGCGTGCAGCCATGATACCGCGCATATTGGGAATGCGTTGTTCCGCCACACCTTTCTGACAGCTTACTACCAGTGGTAATGTCACTGTCGCTGTTTCTTCTCCGCCTTCTATTTCACGTGTAACAGTTGCAGTAGTACCATTGAGCTCAAATTTGGTGGCAAGCGAGATATAAGGGGCATCCAGCAGTTCAGCAACCATACCACCAATAGCCGAGCCATTGTAGTCGATGGTTTCTTTACCAGTGAATACCAGGTCGTAGCCGCCTTCTTTGGCTATGGCTGCGATCTGCGAAGCAATATAAAAACTGTCCTGGCTGTCGGCATTGATACGGATGGCTTCATCTCCGCCCAGGGCCAGTGCTTTGCGGATAACGGGTTCGGCATCTGCACCGCCCACTGTTACGAGGTGCAGTACGATGGAAGGATCTTTTTCCTTCAGCTCAATGGCTCTAACGAGGGCATACCATTCATCGTAGGGATTGATGATCCACTGTACGCCCGCATCTTCAAATTTGGTGTTGCCATCTTTAAAGGCAATCTTTGAGGTGGTGTCAGGTGTTTTACTTACACAGACTAATATCTTCATATAACACTAATTTTGAAAATTCCTTTTGCGTAAAGATAGGGATAAAAATAAGTTGTTTATGCAACTAATTTAAAAGAAAATACAAAAAACACGATCCAGCCTTCAGGTGGTTTATTACTGCGGGTTGGGCCGTGAACAGAATAGTACCCATTATATGGACAGAATAGTGCAGATACAGCAGTTTTTAGAAAAAACACCGAAAGACAATTTTCTCCGGCATGCCCTGGCATTGGAATACATCAAGCTGGGAGACGATGTAAAAGCCAGGCAGTTATTTGAAGAAATTCTAACTGAGTTTCCCGATTATACCGGCTCGTACTACCACCTGGGAAAATTGCTGGAACGCAACGGCGAAACACAGGAGGCCATTGCCTGGTACGATAAGGGAATGGCTGTGGCCAAACAGGCCGGCGAGCGGCATGCGTACAATGAATTGCAGGCTGCTTATGAAGACCTTGTTTACTGAACAGCAGAATAAAACCATAGCCGTTTGTAAAAAAACAACCAGGCCCATGCGAACCTTATTTTAACTTAAGACCATATTACCCTGCAGCATACATAATGATCAACACTCATCCAGGCAAACCCGCCCCACACAGTGCGAAAGCGCTTTTGCCCGCCATTCTGTGTTCACTTGTTGTATTATCGGGCTATTCAGCCGGCGCTCAGGCTGTTCAGGATACTGCCGGTTCTGCCGCAACAGCTTCCAGGCATTGGTGGGATAAATACCGGCCCGATTCACTGCTCAACAAAAAAATAAGCATATTACCGGTACCCGTACTTAGCAGCAGCCCTGAAACCGGTGTACGTTTTGGTGTAGTACTGCAATATTTCCTGAACACGGGAGAGAAAAAAGATGCTTCGCGCAAGGCCAGGGATTCTTATGCTTACCTGGAGGCATTGTATTCAACCCGTAAGCAAACCATTATTGAATCGTATACCCAGCTGTTTACGCCGGGCGAGCATTATTTTATCCGCAACAGGATCGGCTTTGCCGATAACAATGAACGCCTTTGGGGTTTTGGCAACCATACACTGCCCAACGACCATTATGAGCGCGTAAAATATTCCCGCTGGTACTGGCAGGCGAGCGTGGCCAGGCAGTTGAAAAACAAATTATTTGCGGGCCTGAATATCAACCTGAGTAAAACATACCATGTTAACCTGGCCGTGAAAGATACCAACCTGCTGGCCGGTCGTCCCGGAGCAACAGGCAGCACCGTAATAGGGATCGGCCCCACGGTGATATGGGATAAAAGAGATCATCCGCTTAGTCCGCGCAAAGGCTGGTATGGCGAGCTGGCGCTCACCTACCATTTAAAAGCATTGGGCAGTGATTTCAGCTTCACGGAATATTTTGCTGATTTCAGAAAATATTTTCTGTTGAAAGACAACAGTTGTATTGCCCTGCAGGGTTTGGGTACACTAACCAATGGCACCGTGCCCTGGCGGGAGCAGGCCCGTATGGGTAATTCAACTATGATGCGTGGCTATTTTGCCGGCCGTTACCGCGATAACCAATACCTTGCTGCCCAGGCAGAATACCGGAAACCAGTTCATTCCTGGGTAACTGCCGCCATCTTTGCCTCGGCCGGGCAGGTACAGGAGGCCATTACTGGTTTTTCCCTTCGCGATACCCGTTTTGCCGGCGGTGCAGGTATCAGGGTACTGGTGAATAAAGCCAAACGGATCTATGTACGGATGGATTATGCCGTATCGGGCGATAAAACATCGGGATTTTATTTTAAAATAGGGGATGCGTTTTAAAGAAAACAGCTATTCCATATCTCCGGGATTTAGAACAGTGCATTAAAAAAGAAGCCCCTGTTAAAACAGGGGCTGTACCAATGGGGGTTCAAATGCCCTATGGTTCGCAAAAAGTATCTTGATAAGCCTGGGTTTCCAGGGCTTAATATTTGCAAAAATCAAACCGCAATCTTGGTTTTGGAAGCTACAATTTAAAAAAGGTAGGTGAGCAAAGATAGGCAGATAACCCTTAAATTCTTGTGAACAAAACCGGCCTGCCGCGTTGTCTTTGTATTAAAAACGGGATATAACAGGGCCAGTTTTACTAAAATATTCTACTCCAATTACTTCTACTGGCGGTGAATAATAACTCCTGGTCGATTTTAGGATTTCTTTAAAACCCTGCCCATTTTACAACACCGGGAAAACCGGTTAAGGCTTCTTACCTGATGAGTACGGCGGTTCCTTTCTGAAATACTTGCTGGCCGGTATCTTTATGGGTATATGACAATGTCCACACATAAGTACCCGGCGGTTGGGGACTGCCATTCACAGTTCCATCCCATTTCCTTGTCCAGTCCCTGGTACTGAAAAGGAGCTGGCCATAACGGTTGTACACCCTGAATTCCAGGTTGCTGGCTTTAAAACCACTGAGCGGGTACAAATAATCGTTCAGTCCATCTCCATTGGGAGTGAAGGCGGTGGGAACATCTATATAACAGCTACTGTGGGCGGTCAACGTATGTGTTACCGAATCCCTGCAGCCCAGGGTGTTTTGTACGGTCAGGGTGATGGCAAATACCTGGCTCCGGATGCTGATATTGTATTGCTGGGAGGGCGGTGTTTGCAAATGGCTGAATGTGCCGTTGCCCAGGTTCCAGTTCCAGCCGATGATCTGCCCGATACTGCTGTCTTTGAACTGGACTGCATCCTGCGGACAAACATCTTCCGGTGCGCTGAAAATAGCTTTCAGTTCATTATCCAGCAGAAAACTCCTTGTCATACTGTCTGAACAAACGCCGTTGGATACCTTTAGTTTTACCTGCTTCTGGCCGAACTGAGTGTACAGCTTAACCGGGTTTTGTTCAGTGCTGGTGGTGTTGTCATCGAAGGTCCAGTTCCATTGGTTAACACTACCATTGCCATCGTGCATAAAATGTATCGTATCTGTTGTACAGTGCAGCCCGATGTGGTAGGTAAAAGCTGCCGACACTGTATCGGCGGTAGAAAAGCTGAGCGTAGAACCTGCCGGGGTTTCCTGGCCACACCTATCGATGAGGGTATTGCCATCGTTACCTGTTTTTAGCTGCAGCTGGTAATGGCCTTTCTGCCGGATGGGCGCCGAGAGGTTCAGCTGTATGATATTGGTTTGCCCCAGGCTGTCGCAGCCGGCCCCTGCACCTACAATGCTTACCGGTGTAGGACCGCTGAGCACAAAATCGCTGCCATCGGGGCTGATGGAATTGCAGCGCATCGGTTTACGAAAAACGAGTTGCAGGATATTGGGAGAGCAGCCTACCGGTACCATACTGTCCATGGGAGTAGGTGCCTGTGGCAATATTTCGAAACCAACCTTATCGCCCTCTGGTATGGGTACATCGCAATAATTGAGCAGGGTATTGCCGTCTGTACCTTTTTGGATCACGGCAGAATATTTACCAGGAGGGGGTGTTGCACTCAGGGTGAGCACAATGGAATCCATATCAAAACCTGTATTACAGGCGGCTGCACTGGCTGCAGTTACCTTGATATTGCCGGGAACAATAATGAAATCACTGCCATTGGGCGCCAGGCTGCTGCACTGCATTTTTTTAGTCATCTTGATAGCGATCTGTGTGCCATCGCAGGAGGCCACTGCCGCAGAGCTTAGCTGGGGAAGGGTGGGGTCGGTGATGCTTGAAGTACCGATGACCCCGTCTGCTTTGAAATCGATGGAATAGCCGCTTTGGTTATCCTTAGTGAAATGACTGATCATCAGCAGGTAATCATGCCCCTGTATAAGGGACGGGGTATGACTAAATGCGGAAATGCCATCAGCTTCAGCTGAAGCACATTGGATATTACTGGTAGCACTGGGTGAAGCGCCGGTTAAACCGGGAGTTGCTGACCAATTACCTGCCACGAATAATGAAGCATCTGTGTATACATCACCCGATTGATGACCGGTAATGTCGAACAATTGCCAGTCATAATCATCTTTGAGATTATTAGGTGTTATGGTAAATGCCAATGTACCAGACGAATAACAGGTGAATTTGTACCAGAATGCGTTGACATCCGCATATTGAGCATTGGAATTCCCTGTACAGCCTGGTACAGGAATGCGCCTACCCGGGCAAGGAGGAACGGTAGCTTTAGGAAATGGCTCTAGGCCGCAAAGCGGAAAAGCAGAAGACGGGCTTTGCCCGATAACAGAACAGCCATTTTGCGCTTTAGCCGTTGTAAATAAGGTAAACAGAAAGAGAAAAAAAAGAACCAATTCTTCTTTTTTCTGCACATCATTATAATTTAAATACTAACTGCAATCTTAATATACAGCCAAATAATTTAATTGCCCTGATTCTTGTTCCAAATGGAAGAATAAAAATGCTATTGCAAACGTAAAGATTATTGATTAAGTTTAAATAACCAATGAAAAATAAACTGCATGATTCCTAAAAGAAAACACCTTTTAGCAATTTCAATGTTTCTTGTATTAGCCTTGTCTTTGTGTGTATGCTTTGGAGAGAGCATAATAAAAGACCCAATCCGCAAAAAAAGGAAACTACACAGCCTATTGAATTTCTTTGGAGTAATACCCAGATAGGCAGTCCATATGTGGATTGTAATCTAAATATCGATATATGATGCCGCAGGAAATTTAGTCGCCAGTCATAGTGCATTTGTAAATGAGGATGGCATTTATTTTGTTGAACCTGGGTATAAAATTTCTGTTTCAGCATATTCTGTTGATCCGTGGCCGACTTCTGGTACTAGTTCTCTTGCACTTAATTTTGTGGAACATGATTGGCCAGGAGGTACGGGTATGACTCATTTTGCTGAAGAAACTTATATAAATGGACATATATTAAGTTATAATTATGTAATTCCTGCAGATGTATCTTCAACAACTACTTTAGCCTCATATGCTTGGACAACTTACACTCCTTAACTTTTCTCATCAGTCTATAAACTGAGGCAGCCACGATATTGAATTCGCATAGAAAGCCTAAAATTCAGGTTAACTGGATTCCAATTGTGTATTGAATTCTCTATACTAACACATGCGCTGCTATTCCTTATCTTTGTCGACCCTGAAACAAAAATGAATGAGCGAAGAGAAATCACTGAATTTTATTGAAGAGATCGTAGAGGAAGATCTGAAAGCCGGAAAATACAAAAGTATCACCACCCGCTTCCCGCCGGAGCCCAATGGCTATCTGCATATCGGGCATGCCAAAAGCATTTGCCTGAATTTCGGACTGGCTAAAAAATACGGCGGTACCACCAACCTGCGGTTCGATGATACCAATCCGGTCACTGAAGAAACAGAATATGTGGAAAGTATCAAGGCTGATGTAAAATGGCTGGGCTTTGAATGGGCCAATCATGAACTGTATGCCAGTGATTATTTTGAACAGCTCTATGCTTTTGCCGTAAAACTGATTGAAAAAGGACTGGCATATGTGGATGACAGCACCAGTGAAGAAATCGCCGCACAAAAGGGAACACCCACCCAGGCCGGTACAGAAAGCCCTTACCGCAACCGCAGTATCGAAGAAAACCTGCAGTTGTTCAGTGATATGCGTGCCGGTAAATTCAGGGATGGCGAAAAAGTACTGCGCGCCAAAATAGATATGGCTTCGCCCAATATGCATATGCGCGATCCTATCCTGTACCGTATTAAACATGCGCACCATCACCGCACCGGCGATAAATGGTGTGTTTACCCGATGTATGATTTTGCACATGGGCAAAGCGATTCCATCGAAGAGATCACGCATTCTATCTGTACCCTGGAGTTTGTGCCGCACCGTCCTTTATACGAATGGCTGATCGATAAACTGGAAATATTCCCTTCCCGCCAGTATGAGTTCGCCCGGTTGAACATGACCTATACCCTCATGAGCAAACGCAAGCTGCTGCAACTGGTTAATGAAAAAATAGTAGATGGCTGGGATGATCCCCGTATGCCTACTATCAGCGCCATGCGCCGCAGGGGATTTACACCAGAGAGCATCCGTGATTTCTGCGACAGGGTTGGTGTGGCCAAAAGAGACAACCTGATCGACGTGGGCCTGCTGGAATTCTGTGTGCGTGAGCACCTGAATAAGATAGCCCAGCGCCGTATGGTGGTATTCGATCCGCTGAAAGTAGTATTGACCAATTATCCTGAAGCACAGGTAGAAATGGTTAGCTGTGAAAATAACCCCGAAGATGCAGCAGCCGGTAACCGCGATATCGCTTTTAGCCGGGAACTGTATATTGAGCGGGAAGATTTCATGGAAAATCCGCCCAAAAAATTCTTCCGCCTGGCGCCGGGACAAATGGTGCGGCTGAAAAGTGCTTATATCATCCGCTGCGATGAAGTGGTAAAAGACGAAAACGGCCATATCACAGAAGTGAGGTGCTCTTACCTGCCTGAAAGCAAGAGTGGTAATGATACATCCGGCCTGCATGTAAAAGGTACCCTGCACTGGGTAAGTGTTCCGCATGCCATCGCAGTAGAGGTAAGGCAGTACGACCGTCTTTTCAAAGTGCCCGACCCTGCAGCGGCAGAAGGCGATTTCAAAGAGCTGATCAATCCCGATTCCCTGCAAGTGATACAAAACGCTTATGCAGAGCCTGCCATGGCTGTAGCCAAATTCGATGAGCGTTACCAGTTTTTGCGCAAAGGGTATTTCTGCCTGGATAAAGATTCCAGTGAAGACCGTATTGTGTTCAACAGAACGGTTACCCTGCGCGATACCTGGGCAAAAGAGCAGAAGAAAGGCGAATAGTTTTTTTAAATAGCTCAGCGGGATGGCTTGGCTAACCCCGTTTATACGATAGTCAGATGCTGCAGTAACCAACTGCAGCATTTTTATCTTTGGTATTATGGATATGCAATCAAAATTCAGTCAGTACTGGCAACAACATTTTTCAAGGCTGCCTGCTGCCAGAGGCGCTTTGCTGCTGGCGGTGAGCGGTGGTGTAGACAGCGTGGTGCTGGCCGATCTGCTGTATAAGGCCGGACTGGATTTTGTTATGGCACACTGCAATTTTAAATTGCGCGGCGAAGAAAGCGAACGCGATGAACAATTTGTACGCACCCTCGCCGCAGGGTATAATAAACCGGTGCTGGTTAAACATTTTGATACAGCTGCTTATGCTGCGCAGAACAAAACAGCGATACAGGAAGCTGCACGGAAGCTGCGGTACAATTGGTTCAGGGAATTGCTGCACAACCAATACCTCCCTGCTGAAAATAATATCGCTGAAACCGGAACACCATTTTTATATGCCCTGGCCACTGCGCATCATGCCAATGACAACATTGAAACCCTGCTGATCAACTTTTTCAGGGGAACCGGTATCAGCGGGCTGCATGGTATTTTGCCGTTGCAGGATGGGCTGCTGCGCCCCCTGTTGTTTGCCTGGAAAGAAGAGATACTGCAATACGCCACAGACAATCAACTGCATTGGGTGGAAGATTCTTCCAACAGTTCAGATAAATATACCCGTAATTATTTCAGGCACCGGTTGATACCGGCCGTGCAGGAAGTGTTTCCCAATGCCCCATATAACCTGCAGCAGAACATTGAACGTTTCAGGGATATTGAATTGTTGTACCGGCAGGCAGTGGAAGCGCATACCCGGAAATTGCTGGAACAGAAAGGGAATGAAGTGCATATTCCTGTGCTAAAACTGAAAAAAGCAGTGCCGCTTTTTACCATTGTGTGGGAAATGATCAGGCCTTACCAGTTTCACCCGGGCCAGGTGCCGGAAGTATTGAAATTGCTGGATGCAGCCAATGGCAGTTATATCGCTTCTGCCACCCACCAGGTTATCCGGAACAGGAACTGGCTTATTATTGCACCGCTGCAACAGGAAACCGCCGGTTATATCCTGATTGACCAGGATATGGATGCTGCCCGTTTTGAACGCGGGCAATTACAACTGCAAACCATTCCTCGCGGTGAAGCTGCTATCAGCCATGCTGCAAACACCGCCTGCCTGGATGCTTCGATGATACAATACCCGCTGCTGTTGCGTAAATGGAAACAGGGCGATTATTTTTATCCCCTGGGTATGCGCAAAAAGAAAAAGATAAGCAAGTTCATGATCGATCTCAAACTGTCTAAAACAGAAAAAGAGAAAGTATGGGTGTTGGAATCCAACCGCAAAATCATCTGGGTAATCGGGTACCGGATCGATGACCGGTTTAAAATTGTTGATCCTGCTGCAGCAATGCTGAAAATTTCATTTACTGAAAAGCGCTGAGCGAAAGCAGGAACCGGGCTTATTCATTTACTGTTCATGCAGTGTTCAATGACCTGTTACTGAAAATAGGTCTGGATCTTATAAACGAAATTGTCAATGGGATTGAAGTCACTGAATAGTTTGCACGCAACAATAAGGAACAAAATACCAAAAACAGAACCCCAGAAATGCGCTGAATGATTGATATTGTCTCCACCTTTTTTTGACATATAAGCCGTCACGATCAGGTACAGCGGCGCAAAAATGAACCCGGGAATAATAGGCGGCAGGATAAAAAGCCCGATCTTCCCTTCCGGGTACAGGAACACACCGGCAAATACCACGGCCGATACGGCGCCAGATGCACCCAGGCTTCTATAATAGTAATTGTCTTTTTGCTGTATATAAGTGGGCAGCAGGCAAACGATCAGCGCCAGCACATACATGGCGAGATACAGTAGTTTACCATGTTCCGGGAATATCTGCGCAAAAAGCCGCTCTACAAAACTGCCAAACATATACAGTGAGATCATATTGAATGCAAGGTGTGCAAGATCGGCATGAATAAGTCCGCAGGTAATAAACCGGTACCACTGGTTTCTGCGGCTGATGGCAGGCGGGTAAAAAATCAGGTCTTCAATGATCTTCTGGTTAGAAAAAGCGGTAAAAGAAATAATAGCGGTAAGGGCAATGATGGCAATGGTGATACTCATAAATAAAGCAAAATATATCCTACAAGATATAAAAATTATAGGTGATGGTATTTTTCGTTGCGTAAAATAGTACAGGCCCGGTACACCTGTTCAGCCAGTATCAGCCGTACCAGCATATGCGGAAAAACGAGTTTAGACAAGCTCCATACGGTATTGGCGCGGGCTACCAGCAATTCATCCACACCAAAGGCACCGCCTATCAGGAATACCAGGCGGCGTGTACTGTCATTGGCTTTCTGCTGTATCAGCCGGGCCAGGTCGGGTGAACTGAACTGTGTACCTCTTTCATCCAGCAGTATCAGCTGGTCATCCTGCTGCAGCAAGGGCAGCACCAGCCTGGCTTCCTGCTTTTTTAGTTCAGCTTCCTGCAATACAGCTGCGTTTTTGGGGGGTGGGATGATTTGCCAGGACACGTTAAAGTACTTCTGTATACGCGCAGTAAAATCTTCCACGCCCGTTTTGATATACGCTTCGTGCGGCTTTCCTATGGAATAGAAATAAATTTTCACACAGCAATTTACGGTAGAGATCAGATATTCCATATCTGCCAGATAGGGAATATCTCCTGCATTTCTTTATTATTCTACTTTTTTAGTAGACTAATCATTATTTTTGCTGTTCCCATCAAATGCCGGGCGGCAGCACTGCCACCAACATTTTTTGCGCGGATATGTTTATGTTTTTTTGATCGTCATCTTAAACTATGCTTATGAAACGACTAACTGCCCGGAAAGGCGGGCTGCTGATCCTGTTCAGCCTGTTGTTGTCGGGTGTAATAGCCCAGACAGGAGTGGTAAAAGGAAAAGTGCTCACACCAGACGGTATTGCTGCAGGTGCCACTGTACATGCTGGCAAAAAAGCAACGGTTACCAATGAATCGGGCGAATACAGCCTAACGCTGCCACCGGGTAATTACCTGCTTTCTGCCGCTTATGTGGGATTTCAGAACAGCGAAAAAAATATCACGGTAAAAGATGGTGAAACCATTGTCGCAGATTTTACCCTCCAGGCGCAAACCGGTGGACAACTGAATGAAGTGGTGGTGCTGGGTAGCCGCTCTGCACCCCGTACACAGATAGAAACGCCTGTGCCGGTAGATGTGATCAACCTGCACAAATTATCCGGCGCTGTACCGCAAACAAGTGTGAACCAGCTGCTGAATTATGCCGCACCCTCTTTTTCATCGAACAGCCAGTCACTGGGCGATGGCACCGATCATGTTGACCCTGCTTCCCTGCGCGGGCTGGGGCCCGACCAGGTACTGGTACTGGTTAATGGTAAACGGCGTTACAATTCCTCCCTCGTTAATGTCAATGGTACATTTGGCAAGGGAACCGTAGGTACTGATATGAATGCTATCCCGGTGGCATCCATTGACCGCATCGAAATTCTGCGTGATGGTGCAGCTGCACAATATGGCAGCGATGCTATTGCAGGCGTGATCAATATTGTACTGCGAAAAGAGGTAAACCACCTGAGCGCCTCTGTAACCGGTGGCGAATATGTTACTACCAGTAATGGTGAGCATATTACAGATGGCAAAGGCACACAAGTGGCATTGAATTTTGGGTTACCGGTAGGGGATAAAGGCGGCTTTATCAATTTTACCGGCTCATACGATTACCGGGAGCCCACCAACCGTGGTGGTATATATACCGGTGCCATCTATACCCGTTATCCCGGTGGTGTAGACCGTACTGATTCTTTTTTAACAGCAACACATACCACCCGTAAAGATTATAGCTTGCGGGTAGGGCAGTCCAGGCTGCGCAGCGGGCAGTTCCAGTTCAATGCATCCATCCCTGTATCTGATAATGCCACATTCTATTCCTTCGGTGGCCTGGGCTACCGCAATGGGCTGGCACCGGGGTTTTACCGTTATCCCAACGATGCCCGTAATGTACTGGATATATACCCGCTGGGATACCTGCCTTATATCGGCTCAGATATCTATGACCGCTCTTTTGTTGCAGGCATCCGCGGTAAAGCATCAGGCTGGAATATTGATTTCAGCAATACCTGGGGACAAAACCAGTTTGAATTCAGAGTAGAGAACTCCGTAAATGCTTCATTGCTGAAAGCTTCGCCTACCAGCTTTCGTGATGGTGGCCCGAAGTTTACACAGAATACCACCAATATCGATGTGTCGCGCGGGTTTGACTGGCTGAGTGGTGTGAACCTGGCCTTTGGTGCTGAATACCGTTTTGAACGCTATCAGTTGCTGCCGGGTGATGCCAATTCTTATACAGACTATGGTGCTGCAAGACAGGTAGGTGTAGACGCCAATGGTAATCCAATACTTGTACCCGACCCAGCCGGATCTGTACATACATTGTTTGGTCCGGATGGTATAACACCACGACCGGGAGGCTCGCAGGTATTTGGCGGGTTCCGTCCGCAGAATGCAGTCAATGCCAACCGTACCGCTGTGGCTGGCTATGCCGATGTGGAACTGAATTTTACCAAAGCCTTTCTGGCAGATGCTGCCCTGCGTTACGAAAACTATAGCGATTTTGGTTCAACCGTCAACGGTAAGCTGGCACTGCGTTATAAAATCAGCGACCGGTTTGCCATACGGGCATCCGGCAGCACCGGTTTCCGTGCGCCCTCCCTGCAGCAGCGTTATTATGCCAATACCTCTACCTTATTTACCAACGGCGTAGCCAATGATGTAGGTACTTTTCCCAACGACAGCCGGGCAGCCAGGCTGGTGGGCATCCCCAGCCTGAAGCCGGAAAAATCCAAAAGTGTGAGTGCCGGTTTTACCGGGAACCTGGGCCCGGTGAAAATAACCCTGGATGGCTATTTTACCCGTATCAATGACCGCATTGTATATACCGACCAGTTTGCCGGCAGTAACGATCCCAATGCATCACCCGCCGACAAAGAACTGTACCAGATTTTGCTGCAGGCGAATGCCAGTAAAGCACAGTTTTTTGCCAATGCCATCAATACCGAAACAAAAGGGGTTGACCTGGTGGTTTCTTACAGTAAAAAACTGGGTGGCGGTATACTGAGAGCCGATTTTGCAGGTACTATTTCCAAAACACAACAGGTTGGGGCGGTAAAGGCATCAGATCTGCTGAAAGGGAAAGAGAACATTTATTTCAGCCCTTCCAATAAAATTTACCTGGAAAACGGTGTGCCCAACCAGAAAGCCAATATCGCACTGGATTATACCATTCATGGCTTTGAAGTGTTTTTGCGTGAAAATTATTTCGGTGGTGTTACTGAAGCTACCAATACCATCCAGTACCAGCAGTTCTATACACCCAAATGGGTAACAGACCTGAGCATTGGCTATTCATTCATCAAACAACTGAAACTGACCATAGGTGTCAATAACCTGTTTGATAAATACCCGGATAAAATAAAATATGTGCAGAATTCCAATAGCGGCCAGTTCATTTATCCGCGCAGCGTAACACAATATGGCTTTAATGGCCGGTATTTATTTGCAAGGCTGGAGCTTACACTTTAAATAACCCGGCAGGCAATATAAACAACAGTTCCGCTCAGCGGGATATTTGCTTACATTGCTTCCATTTAAACGAACAGATCAAGTGATGAAGCAGCAACTGTATCTATTCTCCTGCATTGCACTACTCAGCTGTTCCTGGCTTGCCTGCCGCAATGCGCAGGGCAGCAGCAAGGCACAGGCTGAAGATACTTTGCATTGTGTTAACCCCGCTTCGCGTGCCGGCTTGCTCACCGCAACATCCGGTACAACCGATACCGCCAGTCTGCAGAATGGTAGTGGTGTGGTGGTAGCCACACAAATGGATACTGCATATTGGCCGCCCAAACCATGGCCGGCGAATATGGTGTGGATACCCGGTGGGGAATTTGATATGGGGGGAGAAGGCAAAGAAGCCAGGGCCGATGAATTTCCTGTTCATAAAGTAAAGCTGGATGGTTTCTGGATGGATGCCACTGAAGTAACCATTGCCTCGTTTAAGCAATTTGTAAAAGCAACCCATTATATCACTACTGCAGAACAAAAGCCCGACTGGAACCAGCTGAAACAGGGGCTTCCTCCCGGTACACCCAAACCGCCCGATGAGGCATTGGTTGCCGGTGCACTGGTTTTTCATACCACCAATGGTCCTGTATCACTCAACGATTATTCACAATGGTGGAATTATGTTGCAGGTGCCAGCTGGAAACATCCGCAGGGTGATAGATCGGATGTGTTTTCTACCGATCAGTTTAACAGGCATCCTGTTACCCAGGTGTCCTGGTTCGATGCCGAAGCCTATTGCAAATGGGCACACAAACAATTACCCACCGAAGCCCAGTGGGAGTTTGCTGCGCGCGGCGGATTGCAAAATAAAATTTACAGCTGGGGCGATGAAAGTCCTTCTGTAACACATAAGCATGCCAATTTATGGCAGGGCAAATTTCCGTATGCACCCGAAGCCAAAGATGGGTTTCTGCTTACTGCACCAGTACAGTCTTATGCTCCTAATGGATATGGCTTATTTGATATGACCGGTAATGTGTGGGAATGGTGTGCAGACTGGTACCGCCCTGATACCTATGCGGCAGAAGCGCGCTCAGGTGAAGTGACCAATCCTGAAGGGCCCGATAAAAGTTATGATCCTGATGAGCCTTATGCTGCTAAAAGAGTGATCAGGGGAGGCTCATTTTTGTGCAATGAAGAATATTGTGCCAGCTACCGGCCTGCCGCCAGGATGAAAACAGATCCTTATACCGGCCAGAACCACACCGGTTTTCGTTGTATCATGACGCAGGAACAATGGCTGGCACTGCAACAAAAGAAAAAGTAGATACAGGGTTGCTTATTACATCCAAGCGAAACAGCCTGCTTGTAAAAAGCAGGCTGTTTCGCTTAGTGGAAGAAAGAATATATCATTGATGCATTTATTATTATTGCGCATCCCACCAAACCCTGTCTGCCGTGGTTGCTTTATGGTCGGGTTGGGGGTTAGATAATAATTCTCCCGCAGGGTAAGGCCATCTCCTGGGAATATAATTGGTATAGGCATTCTGGGCCAGTGCCAGCTGCGGAAAACCGGTGCGTCTCCAATCGTTGTACGTTTCAATAGACAGGAAATTGGCCACATATTTCTCGGTGATGATCTGTTGCAGGGCATTTGCCGTTGTTAATGCCGGCCGGGATGCGATATAGGTGGTTTGATCTGCTGTTGCTACGCCTAACAACGACATATGCGAAGCGATCGCTGCCTGGTAAATAGGCGTTGCTGCTGTGGCCCCTTGTTTAATAAAAGTGGCCTCCGCTTTGATAAACAAAGCTTCGCTGTAAGTGGCCAGGAACAGTGGTGAATTGCTGCCTGCATAAAAAGTATTTACCTGCGAATACACTGCAGGGTCAGGTACTGTTGCAGCACCTGCCGGCCGGCCGGAATAAGTGCCGTCACTGCCGGTTGTTGCAATGATGGGTAACCTGGGATCGTTGTTGGCAGAGAGCAGATCAATAAATGCTTTTCCCATCACCACACCACCTGCACCGGGTAATGTATTCTGGTACCAGGGGCTTTCAGCCTGCGCTGTGCCGGGATAAGAAACCTGTGCATTATCATTGTTGGAGGCAAATCCGTTTTGCAAAGCAGTCAGTGCGCTGTCTGCCTGTACAGATGCCGTGCGGCCCGGAGCCTTGCTCAAACGCAGGTAAAACCTGGCCTTCAGCGTATAAATAAATTTTTTCCATTTATCCATATTGCCGCCGTAGATATAATCATCAGAACCGGGGGCTACTGCGCTGGCTGGCTGGTTGGCATAATAAAGAGCACTGTCCAGTGTATTCTGAATAACGCCATATATAGATTCCTGGCTATCGTATTTCGGTTGCATGATCTGCGGGATCTGGAAAGCCTGTGAGTAGGGAATATTGTTCCATACATCTGTGGCAATGGCCAGGTTATAGGCAAACAGTGTTTTTGCAATCGCTACATATTGATTGTGTTTGGCTGCTTCCGCTTCTGCCATCAACGTTCTTAAATTCTGAAAAGTGTTGGGGTAAAGAAAAAAGCTCCAGGTATTGTCAACATCTGCCGGTAAAATGCGGTACGATTCCTCATCGGGGGCTGGCTGGTTAAGCGATAGCTGTTGCATCCAGTAAGCTGCATTGGTGCCGTTGAACCCTCCCACAACACTGGTGGAGGTAGTTATTTCAACAGGTGCAAGAATGAGGGATTCATTTACAGCAAGCGGGTGGTTGGGATCTTTATTGATATCCAGGAATTTTTTACACCCGGTGCTAAGCAGCGTGTATGTTATTATGATGAGCGCACTTGTCTTTTTCATGTGTAATTTCTTTTGTTGTACTAAAACGTAGCTTTCAGTCCTACAATAATATTGTGGTTAGATGGTGCCATGAAATTGGCAAAGCCCTGTCCGTTTCCGCTGCCATTCAGGCTCACTTCAGGGTCTGAACCGGTATAGTTTTTATGCAGGATGAAATTGGTGCCGGTTAAGGTAAGTGTCAGTGCTTTGAAGGCAGTCCCTTTCAATAAAGAAGATGCCAGGTTGTACCCGAGTGTTACCTGCCTCAGCTTGAGATAAGAGCCGTCTTCCACGGAAGATTCATCCACAGTTGAATAAAGGCTTTGATAATAATTCTGATCCAGTACAACAGATTTTGTATTCTCTTTTCCTGTGCTTTGTATAAGGCCTGGGAATACCACCGATGAGCCCCTGTTCTCTGTTACTTTGGGTGTGCCATAGAACAACAGGTAGTGATTGTCCAGGTTCAGGATATCACCTCCATGTTTGTAATCCAGCACAAATGAAAAGATCAGTCCTTTATAGGTGAGGGTATTGGTTAAACCGCCCAGCCATTTGGGTGTTACGTTGCCAATCGGTGCAAGATCGTTGGCTACCTGCGGATAGCCACTATCATCCAGCAGCAGCTGATTTTTATCGTTGCGAAGGAAATGAGAGCCATAAATAACACCATAAGCCTGGTTGGCAAAGGCGAAAATGCCAGGGTTAACAAAGCCTGCAAACTGGATATCATTTAAGCCATTGGCCAGTTTAAGCACTTTGTTGGTGATTTTGGTATAGTTAACACCAATATCCCAATTGAAATCTTTTGTTCTGATCGGTGTAACATTCAACACCACTTCGATGCCTTTGTTGCTCATATCGCCGGCATTCAGGGTAGCAGAAGAATAACCGGTAGAGCCTGCAATAGGCGTTCCGGGAGTTAACAGGTCACTGCTCTTTTTATAGAAATAGGTTACATCCAATCCTACACGGTTTTGAAAGAATTTGGTTTCGATACCGGTTTCAAATTCTTTCACACTTTCATTCTTAAGCGGGAAACCATAAGTGGTGGTGAGCAGAAAACCATTCTGCCCGTTAAATGGAAAGGCAATATTGCCTACACCTGCCTGGAAGTAAGGGTTGCTGAGTGAATAAGGCCCTACGTTGTCATTACCCACAGAAGAATAAGATACCCTGACTTTACCGAAATTAAGGATCTTGTTAGAGGACATACCCAGTGCTTCTGTGAAAATAAAACCTGCACTGGCTGAACCATAAGGATAAAACTGTTTATCCTGCGAAAGCACGGAACTGCCATCATAACGTCCTGTCAAACCCAGTGTAAGCATTCTTTTGTATTCAAAAGTTGCCTGGCCATAAAAGCCCACTTTCCTGGTTTTGTAAGAATTATAAGAAGAAGTTACATTGCTGGCATTGCTGATATTGAAGAAGCCGGGGATAGACAATTTTACGCCTTGTGTATAATCGCTATTGTTGTAGTTGGTAAGAATGTTGTTACCCAGTATCACATCCAAAGACAAGTCTTTGTTGATGTTTTTCTTTGCCTGCAGAATGATGTCATTGTTAAACTGCTGGTATTGTATAGCCCTTGTGTACAACCTGCCACTGTCATTGGTAGAACCAATGATGCCGATGTTTTCATGATAGCTGGTATTGTTCACATACATATCAGCACCCAGCCGCTCAGTAATGGTTAACCAGCTGAAGGGGCTATAGCTCAGGTTAATAACAGGAATGATGCGGTTGGTTTTGTCTTCCAGCCCGGTATTATCCAGCAGCCAGTAAGGGTTATTACGTGCTGCGCGGTAAACACGCTGCGATCCGTCAGCCTTGGTGGTAGGCAGCGGGTTCCAGGAAATGGGTGCAGCATAAACCGTCCACAGTGGGCTGGCCAGGCTGTTACCTTCCAGCAGGCGATGGTTGTCAGAATAGATATAGTTGAACTGCGTGGTCAGGTTAAGGTTGCTGAGCAGTTTGGTGCCGTACTTTACAAAAAATGCATGCCTGTTGTAATCGGTGGTAGGCATTGTTCCGTTTGTTTTGAGATAGGAGTATGAAGCCAGGTAATTGCTTTTATCAGAGTACCCGCTTACAGTTACGTTGTTGTCAGTAGTATGGCCTGTTCTGAAGAAATCTTTTACATTGTCTCTTTTAGGTACAGGTGCGCCGTTTACTTTCAATGTATCGATCAACGGCCCCCATGAGCTAGAGCCCAGCTGCCCATTGTTGCCGTCTACATATTTACCGCCTGAACCCTGCGCGTATTTACTCTGAAATTTAGGCAGGATAGGGTTTTCAAAAGAATAGCTGGAGCTAAAGGATATAGTAGGTTTCCCCGATTTGCCTTGACCTCCATTTTTGGTAGTGATAATTACGGCACCTCTGGCGGCAGAAGAACCATACAGTGCAGTAGCCGCCGTACCTTTCAGTACAGTGATGCTTTCAATGATGTTGGGATCGATATCACTGGCCCTGTTCACCGTACCGCCCGCACCAAGCGAGCCATCCGGGTTGCCGGCTTCACTATTGTCCATCGGGATACCGTCAATAACAAACAGCGCCTGGTTTTCACCGGTAAGTGAGGTGTTGCCGCGTATGACTATCCTGGAAGAGCTGCCCGGCATACCACTCGAGTTATTAATCTGCACACCGGCTACCTTACCGGCCAGTGCATTAACCAGGTTATCCTGCTTGGATTCAACAAGCGCAGAGCCTTTTACTTCCTGTGTGGCATAAGTGAGGGTCCGTTTTTCTTTCTTGATACCCAAAGCAGTTACCACTACTTCACTCATCAGGTTTTCACTGGCGGTTAATGAAACGGAAATAGTAGATTCGTTGGTCACCTTAACATTGGCAGGAGTATAGTTCACTGCAGTAATAACCAGTACATCACCCGGTTTGGCATTGATTTTAAAACTGCCATCTGCGGAGGCAACAGTTCCTTGCCTGGAACCTTTTACCTGTATAGCCGCTCCTTCAATGGGCTTCCCGTCTTTGTCTGTGATTTTCCCGGTTAGAAGTTGGGATTGGGCATGCGCTGCCGCAAAAGTAAGCAACAGCATTACCATTGCGGTAATAAACTTTCTCATGTGCATTAACATTGTTTAAAATAGAGTAACGTGTGTCTTATTGGTATTATGCAGCGCAGGTATTATTAAGAGTACGTTAACAGAAATAAAGATGCTTCTGTCTGTTGAAATAACAGTTTAAAATATGATTAAAGAGAAAAGCTGTTTAAAATACATAAAGATATTTACCTGCTTGTAACTCAATTAAGCAATCGATTGTTTTTTCTTTAAGGAAATATTAAGGTGGGCGAAATTTAAGGCCTTATAAAGGCCCCGCAACTGCAGTAGCAGTTCCTGGAATGTTATAGCTGATAGCCATGAGCTGCAAGCTATGAGACAGGATCAATAGATCTTCCTTTCTGCATTTTCCACGCATTCCGCGAGAGAATCAGTCTGCAGTCAGCAACCGGCAGTCAAACACTCATAGCTCACTGCTATTGGCTCACAGCTTCTCATCATTCTGCGTTTTCCGCGCATTCCGCGAGAGAATCAGTTGGCAGTCAGCAGCCGGCAGTCAGACACTCATAGCTCACCGCTATTAACTCACAGCTTCTCATCATTCTG
>CBJLMB010000011.1:0-160418 GCA_966424055.1 uncultured Deminuibacter sp.
CTAAAAGAAGGGGCTTTGTCTTGTATCTTGCTACTTGCATCCTGCTACTTGCATTCTGCTATTGCAAAAATAATATTCAGTTAATATCAAAGCAATTAATTGCCTATCAGTGAATTGAACTGGAGGTTTGAAGAATCGATATATAACTTCCAATATTTTGCTTATTAATACCGATATTTAATTTTTCTTTGTGTCGCAAAATATCTAAGGTCAAGAGATTTTTGAAGAGAGGTGGAAATACCGTTTTTTCACGGATTGCGATTGTGGAATTTCCAACGTTAGTTTGACCCAGGATTTTTTGCGCAATGCATTTTACCGCAGATTCACCTCCCCCCAATTGAATTTGCAGCTGTAATTGTTCGGCCCAATATTCAACAATCTTAAAAAACCAAAACCCTGCAACCTACACTAAAATACCCTGCCTATGCACAGCTGCTGACCTTGTTAGTAATGCTTGTGATTTCCCTTCCCGTTATTTCCTTTGCACAACTGGCAGATTCTGTTTACCAGAAAGATGCGTTGAAAAATGTAGCTATCAGTACCGCTTCATTGAAGGCAATTGAAAAGAAATATGCCAGGCTGGAAGCAGATATTGGCAAACAATCCGGTAAATTATTATCCCGGCTGCAAAAGCAGGAAGCTACACTGCAGAAACAGGTTCAATTAAAAGACAGTGTTGCAGCAAAGCAGCTGTTTGCAGGTGCTGCAGGTAAATACCAATTGCTACAGGATAAATTACAAACAGCTTCATCCGGGCTGAAAACCAATTCCATCAAAGAATATATACCTGGGCTTGATAGTATGCAAACGGCTATGCATTTCCTGGAAAAAAACAGTATGCATATCCCGGGATTAAATGCAGACAAGTTAAAACAGGTTCAGGCGGTTAGTGAGCGGATACAGTCGCTCCAGTCTCAATTGCAAAAAGCCGGTGATATCAAGGCCTTTCTAAAAGAAAGAAGCGATCAGTTCAAAGACCAGTTTGCAAAGCTGGGTTTGACAAAACAACTGACAGGGCTGAATAAAGAGGTGGCCTATTATAGCCAGCAGTTTAATGAATATAAGTCTTTAATTAATGATAGGAAGAAAGCGGAAGAAAAAGCACTCTCCACTTTAAGAAGCCTGCCGGCTTTTCAAAGCTTTATGCAGCGCAATAGCTACCTGGCGCAGTTATTTGGCGGGGCAGGATCAGGAACAACAGTAGACAATGCCCTGCTGGGCCTGCAAAGCCGCAGCCAGGTATCTTCCATATTGGGTCAGCGAATGGGCCTGCCCACATCGGGGACTGCTGTTCCAGGTTCTCCTGGCATGAATACACCAGGTGCTTCCGGTGGTGCTGCTGAAGGACTTATCCAGGGGCAGGTAGGCCAGGCGCAGGATCAGTTGAACCAGCTCAAAAACAAAGTAAACCAGTTTAGCGGTGGTGGAGATATCAACATGCCGGACTATAAGCCGAATTCGCAAAAGACCAAACGACTGTTGGACAGACTGGAATACGGTATTAATCTCCAATCTCAAACAAGTTCCGGCTTCCTTCCTGCCACCAGCGATATTGGCTTGTCTATAGGATACAAGCTGAATGATAAAGCTGTAATAGGTGTAGGCTACAGTTTCAAACTGGGCTGGGGTAGGCCACTTAGGCATATACAAATATCTAACCAGGGAGAAAGCATCCGTTCATTTATTGATGTGAAGGCCAAAGGAAGTTGGTGGGTGACTGCCGGTTATGAACTCAATCACCAGCAGGGCCTGAATGATCTGCGTTCTACCTATAATAACATAATCATATGGCAGCGCAGCGGCCTGGTGGGACTGACGAAAAAGTATAAAGTGGGTAAAAAGACAGGGAAATTACAGCTGCTCTGGGATTATTTAAGTTATTCGATGAGACCACAGGCGCAGGCGTTTAAATTTCGCGTAGGGTACACATTTTAACGCCTATCATATATAGATAATTAGTAGACCTTAAACCAAAATATGAAAAAGCCATTTCTCTTATTAATCACTACATACGTTGGTATGCTGCTTGGCGCCAATGCACAGAAGGAACTATCACCTAACCTGATCCGCAATTCTTATATGAACATCCTGGATGGTAATAAACCCGCGGGCTATGTGGTAGACGGCAATCTAACAATTGAGGCAGTACATCCATATACAAAAGGGTTTGAAGGACCATATTGGGAAACCCCCGGTAATTCTGCAACATCAGTGGATGCAGCAACTGAGCAGATGCCCTTTAATTTTGGCAAATACTATAAGGGGCCGCGTACAGATCGTGGCGGCTTGGCAGACGGCTGGTGGAGTATGTCAGACGGGAAGATATTAAAGATAACCGGGAATAATGCCGGGCCTAACACAAGCCTATTTTTTCCATTTGAACAGAATATAGGTGGCAATGCCTGGCGTTTCAGGGCCTGGGTCAAAATAGTTTCTGCCGATTTTATTGCCTTCGGAATTGATGCTGGCTGGGCTAACAATCTTTGGGGCAATCGTATTGTGAGCAAGGCTGAAGCTGATCAGGCACAGGATGGCTGGTTTTATATAGATGTGATTGTAAGAGACCGTAAAGTAACCAGGCTTGGCAGCACTGCATTTTCAATGGGAATTCAGGGGAATAATATAGAAGTATACCTGGCGCTGCCCTATTTAACAGAGATCGATGAGAGCCAGGCCTGGCTTCCGAGCGTATCTGACATGCTAAGCCGTGATGGGGTGAATATCCATCCCATTACCCAAAACGTTGGGATAGGCACTACCGATACCAAGGGTTATAAGCTGGCTGTAAATGGTTCGGCTGTATTCACCCAGGCGGTGGTTAAAAACTATAACAACTGGCCGGATTATGTATTTGATTCCTCTTATCAATTGCCTTCACTTGACCGTGTGGAAGATTATATAAAAGCATATAAACACCTGCCCAATATCCCGGCTGCTTCGGAAATAAAAAATAAGGGTCTGGATTTGGGCGATATGTCGCAAAAGCAACAGGCTAAGATTGAAGAGTTAACACTGTACCTGATAGAACTGAAAAAACGGAATGAACTTTTAGAGAAGCGGAACGAGCTGCTGGAAAAGAGGGTGGAAAAGTTAGAACATTCCGGAAAATGACCCATCAATAAAATTCAGCTTATTCAGTCAATTCTATATATCCTTTTATGAAATATTGCTCCATCCTTTTAGGGCTACTGATTATAACTGGTGCAGCAGCACAATCTTTACAGGGACCCAACTTGATCCGAAATTCTTATGTGAATATTCTTGACGGAAATAAGCCGGCTGGATACATGGTGAGCGGCAACCTGGTTCTTGAAGCAGTGCATCCCTATACAAAAGGTTTTGAGGGGCCTTATTGGCATAAACCGGATAATCCGGCAAGTACTGTTGATCAGGCAACTGAACAAAATCCATATTACTTTGGCTTATATAACATGGGCCCCAGATCAGGTAGAGGAGGACTGGCTGATGGGTGGGGAAGCATTCCGGATGGAAAAATAATTAAGATTACCGGAGATAATTCCGGACAAAATACCAGTGTTTATTTTCCTTTCGAGCGTAATGCAAAGGGAACGCTCTGGCATTTTAAATGTTGGATGAAAATAGTATCGGCCGATACTGTCGGGTTTGGAGTGGATGCCGGATATTTAAATGGTCATACAGATGACGGCACTTATATTGGACGCTGGGGGGCAGTTATGTTCAGTAAAGCGCAGACAGATCAGGCACCTGATGGCTGGTTTTGTATCGATCAACTCATACCCACTGATAAGATAACAAGTTTAATTTGGGGTAGCTTTTGCATGGGCATTAAAGGGAGCAATATAGAAGTTTATATAGCACTGCCTTATTTAAGCGCTGTTGACCAGGCCCAGTCCTGGCTCCCCAGCGTTGCGGATATGCTGAATAGGGACGGCGTAAGCATTCATCCAGTTACACAAAATGTAGGTATTGGCACAACAGATACCAAGGGTTACAAACTGGCCGTAAATGGTTCAGCTGTATTCACCCAGGCGGTGGTTAAAAACTATAACAACTGGCCGGATTATGTATTTGATTCGACTTATTCTCTTCAACCACTTGATAAGGTCGAAAATTATATAAAAGCCAATAAGCACCTTCCAAACATTCCATCAGCATCAGAAATAAAAAGCAAAGGGTTAGACTTGGGAGATATTTCCACGAGGCAGCAAGCTAAAATAGAAGAGCTGACACTATACCTGATTGAACTGAAAAGAAGAAATGACCTTGCCGAGCAACGGAATGATCGATTGGAGGAAAGAAATGAGCTTTTAGAAAAAAGAATAGAAAGGCTGGAGCACCCTAAGCAATGATTTTTATCCTATCGTTATTCAATCAAAGAACACGATTCGTTTTACTTATCAATCTTATATGAAATACATCCTCGTTTTTTTTAGCTTATTGATTGCTGCTGCTGCGGCAACCGCACAGCCGGTGCCACTTGCGCCAAATCTGATCCGGAATGCTTATATGAATATTTTGGATGGTAATAAGCCTGCGGGGTATGGTGTCAACGGAAACCTGACATTAGAAGCGGTGCACCCGTTCACTAAGGGATTTGAGGGGCCATATTGGCAAAAGCCGGCCAATACTGCAGCATCGGTAGATGTTGCCACCCAGCAAACCCCTTATTTTTTCGGAATAAATTACATGGGACCAAGATCTGGTCGGGGCGGCTTATCCGATGGATGGGGAAGCATCCCAGATGGGAAGATCCTTAAGATCACCGGTGATAATTCGGGGCGGAGCACTACTGTCTTTTTCCCCTTTGAGAATAATGCTAAAGGAAATCTCTGGCGTATTAAATGTTGGGTGAAAATGGTATCAGCAGACACCATTGGATTTGGGGTTGATGCCGGGTATTTGAATGGGCATGCAGAAAATGGCACATATGTAGGGCGCTGGGGAGCTATCATGTTTAGCAAGATCCAGGCAGATCAAGCACAGGATGGATGGTTTTATATTGATCAAACCGTGCCGACAGATAGGGTGACGTCAATTGGTGGATCCAGTTTATGTATGGGCATTAAAGGGAGCAACATAGAGGTCTATATCGCATTGCCTTATG
Source organism: uncultured Deminuibacter sp. (assembly GCA_966424055.1). Taxonomy (GTDB): domain Bacteria; phylum Bacteroidota; class Bacteroidia; order Chitinophagales; family Chitinophagaceae; genus Deminuibacter. The sequence goes on from CBJLMB010000011.1 coordinate 5,087, forward strand.
TAAGTGCAGTTGACCAGGACTATGACTGGCTGCCAAGTATTGCTGATGTATTAAACAGGGATGGTGTTAGTATTCATCCCACTACACAAAATGTTGGCATTGGCACTACAGATACCAAGGGTTACAAACTGGCCGTAAATGGCCCCGCTATCTTCACGCAGGCGGTTGTAAAAAATTATACCAGCTGGCCGGATTATGTGTTTGATTCTACCTATTCGCTCCGGGATCTAACTTCTATTGAAACATTCATCAAAACGAATAAGCACCTGCCGGATATTCCCTCTGCAACTGCTATTCAGGAAAATGGTATTGACCTGGGTCATATGCAGGCCAAACTATTGCAAAAAGTAGAGGAACTGACCTTATATCTGATTGATTTGAAAAAGGAGAATCAGGAGATAAAAGTGCAGAACGGCCTGGTGTTGAAACAAAATCAATTATTACAAGCACAAATTGAAGAACTAAAGAAAAATACTAAATGATGACCAAGTTAATTACTGTTATTGCTAGTGTCCTATTATCGTTTTGTTGCTGGGGACAAACGTCGGGTAGCTTCAAAGTGAATGGAGATAATGATAAGTTTTACCCGGTCACCTGGCCTGATGCGGGTTGGGGAAGCAATATTGCTACTGAAATAGAAATTGGCCGTTCCAATACGCACACTGATGCACAGTGGCTGGGAACGATAATGGCAAAGATCCGGTTCCATACCAATAATTATGGCAATGGTTCTGATTTTATTGATGTGGATTTGAAACAGGAAGGAACCCATGCGCCCTTTCTGGCTGGTTGGCGCGATGTTACCAGTAAGAATGCTGATACTAAGATTTTAATCTGGTTGAAGGGCGGAGGTGTAACTTATTACTATCATGCGGCATACGCAGTTAGTCCAACAGTGTACGACGGCATTCAGAATGCACTGCCATACCAGGAGACCAATGGGCCAGCCCTTTCTTATAAAACCAGTATTGATGACTATGTAAATAAAACCGGTTTGTCTTATACCAGATCCGCTTTTTTTAACGGGGGGACGGACAATTATTTTGGAGGAAATGTAGGCATAGGTACGCATACACCTGCCGCTAAATTAGATGTAAACGGAAATATTATCGCAGCAGGAACGGTGACTATGAAGCAGAATTGGGATAATGTTCTTATTGCCCAACAAGGTGATAATATAAGGCATTTGATCGGTACCTATAACGGTTGGGATACCAATGCCGTATACATCGCCGGATATCATCAGTTCAATAATCCGTCAAACTATCCTCCCACTGCGAATGCCCCCTACTATTCAAATGTAACCAAGGTATATATTGGTGGTCAGGGAGGGAATACATTTCTGTTCGACCTAAAAACGGGCAATCTGGGAATTGGTACTACAGACACGAAAGGTTATAAACTGGCCGTAAATGGCCCCGCCATCTTCACGCAGGCAGTTGTAAAAAATTATACCAGCTGGCCGGATTATGTGTTTGATTCTACCTATCCACTCCGGGATCTGACTTCTATTGAAACATTCATCAAAGCAAATAAGCACCTGCCGGATATTCCCCCTGCAACTGCCGTTCAGGAAAATGGTATTGACCTGGGAGGGATGCAGGCAAAACTGTTGCAAAAAGTAGAAGAACTGACACTTTATATTATCCAGCAGAACAAGAGGATTGAACAACTGGAAAATAAACTCAAAGAGAAAAAATAAATAAATGAAAGGGAAGCATAAAAATAAATTACGGGTACTGCTGGCTGCTGTTGTTTATGCAACAAACTCCTTTGCTCAGAATGCTGATAATATTATTGTAAATGATACAAGGGACGTTAGTTCAATACCTGCCAACTATGGCCGGAACGTTCGTTTTGAATTTAAAGCCAGAGCTACAGTAGCGGTACCGGGCTCCGGAGACTATTCTGGTATGATGACCATTGCGCCCTGGGGGGATAACAGTGGTAATAAAAATCACCAGCTGAACTTTAATGACGGCGGAATTTATTACCGGCAGGGCTTGCCGCAAGGTAGTTGGGGGCCGTGGAAAAGAATGGTGATAGAAGAAGCGAATGGTTCAGTAGGAATAGGTACCGCTAATCCTTCAGACAAATTACATATCAAAGGAGCAAATACAAGTTTGCTGATTAACCCCGATGCCGGCGGCAGCTCGTATCTATATTCCTATAATTATAGTAATACTTTGTACACTCCCCTGGTGTTCCAGGGAGCTGCTGTTCAGTTTCAAACAGGGTCAAATGGTGTTACTGAAAGAATGAAGATCGATACAAATGGCTTTATAGGGATAGGCACCTCTTCTCCACAGGCATTGTTGCATGTCTCCAGTGCAGGCGCCAATGCCGGTGCCATAATAAGTGGCAGTGACCCATATATCTATTCGGGTCTTCGTTTTGTTGACAATGGACAAGGTACTGCAGGCAAAGTGCGTGAATGGGCTATTTGGGCAGGCAGGGACGGTGGCACCTGGGGATCAGGTTTAGGCTTTAACCGGTATGATGCCGTAAACCCATGCAAAGGTGGTATTTGTGATCTTAGCCTGTTCCTGCATGACAATGGCAATGTAGGTGTAGGAACCATTAATCCAACAGAAAAGCTTTCTGTCAACGGTAATATCCTGGCTAAAAAGATTCGGGTAGATCAAAACTGGGCAGATTATGTGTTTGATCCGCATTACCAGTTAAAACCACTTGCGGACGTACACGAGTTTATACAGAAGAATAACCATTTGCCCGATATGCCTTCTGCGGAAGAGATAGAGCAAAAAGGGCTGGATCTTGGAGAGATCGTTAAGCGACAACAGGTGAAAATAGAAGAACTGACTTTGTATATGATTGATCTGAAAAATGAAAATGAAATACTGAGAAAGGATGTGGAAGCACTTAAAAGAAAGTCTATAAAAAATGAATCAACCCATTATACTCACGCAAAACCAGCTAACAAAAATCTCCATAAACAGTAAACCCTTATCATAAAACACCAGATGACTGATATGAAGAAACGATTAACTCTGATAGCCTGCCTGCTTTTGCTTCTGATAGCGAAAAGCCAGTCACAGGTAAACCTGCAAACCGGTAGCGCGACTTTCAGCTTGCCTATATTTAACTGGCAGGACAATAAGAGCCGCCTTAGTTCAGTAGTATCGCTCGATTACAGCTCCGGTAACGGACTGAAGGTAAATGATGTGGCATCAAGTGCCGGACAGGGCTGGAACCTGCTGGCTGGAGGTGTGATCACACGCCTGCAGGTGGGTGAACCGGATGACCAAATATTGAAGGACGGCGCAGTGGAAGATGTAACAAAATACCCAGCAGGGTATCTATATGACACCGCCTCTGCCAAAAAGGGATGTCCTTCTGCATTGACCCGTTATCCGTTATTTAGTGATAAAAACCATGTCTATAAGCAGCATAACCAGGTGGCGGCAGATCGTGAGCTGGATTATTTTTCCTTCCAGTTCGGCGGCAAAACGGGTATGTTCGTGCTTGGCAAAGACAATGGTAACAGCTGTTTTTTATTGGGGAAAGCCCAGCTAAAAGTCTGGTATGATAAAGATGAATCCATGGTCAGCCAGGGCATCCGTACTACCATTACGGCATTTTACATTCAGGATGAAACGGGAGCCATTTATAAGTTCCGGCAACATGGCCTTGCCAAACTTTTGAAGACCAGTTATTGTGATGGCGATCTGATCCAGTCGCTCACACAACCTGACTTTAAAGGAGGCAATGTTTACCATGACGGCGCATTTGATGATGGCAGCCTGGTAAACCCTTATGTTATTACCAGCTGGTATTTGAGCGAAGTGGAAGACCCGCTTACTCACAGAAAGATCAGCTTTGGTTATACTGTCCGTAATATTGACCATACAGCAGGTACGGATTTTTCCTATTATAAAGAAAATGATTATTCAATCATATCGCACCACCGCTCGGTAGCACAGGCGCCGGCTATTACGACCATCAACTATCCAGATGGGCATAGTGTACAATTCAACTATGGCAACCCCCGTGCTGACCTGACCGGTGATTATGCACTGGCATCCATCGATGTTCTTTACCAGGGCAGGTATCTTTCGGAGCATCAGCTGACGACCAGTTATTTCATTCTCAACCGTTTTGGCAGCCCGATAACACCCTACCAGAAAACCGTTGCGAGATTATGCCTCCTGCAGGTAAAAAAGATCGGGGTTGACCTGAAGGCGGATAACCCACCCTATATTTTTGATTATTATACAGGGTCAGATAGCCCGGATGACATTGTTGCACCCGCGTTTTCGCATTTAAAAGATGCATGGGGGTATTATAACGGTGACAACAGTAAATCATACGACGGTTCTGTAGTCCCCATTACCAGTAGCCTTTCTTCTTTGAATGCCAACCAGGTAAAAGGTTTGTGTTTCTTTGCAAACAATACATCAGCCCTGTTACAGAGCGCAAAAGCCGGATATGCAAAAAACGGACTGTTGAAACAGATCGTTTACCCTACAGGGGGCAGCATAAACTACATCTACGATCAAAACACTGGGGTGATCAGTGGACAAACCGTGACTGTAGGTGGTGTACATGTCAGCAGTACATTGGTAGCAGACGGGGGATATTCCAATGGCTGTGACAACCCCATTGCAACAAAGTATAACTATATACTGGATGCCAATGCAGGCGGTGGCTCCTCACTGTGGGGGCTGGAAATGCCGGTTAACACGCTCGTAACCCAGAACCATTACGCACCAGAGCGCAGGCAATACCATTGGACCTTTCCCTGCTGCGGCAGATGTGATTACAAATACCAGTACCCGGGCATCCTGTCGCATGAGGACAAAATATCACTGACTGATCACCAAAAATTCCTGGTAGCGCTTTCAAAATTTTTAAATGTAGTAAGCTCGGCACTGACTACCAGAGATATTGTCGTGCTGTTTTTACCTGGTGGCAATAACCCGATCAGTTGGGCGGCAGTGGTGATAGACCTGATCAGCAGCCTGGTTGACCTGTTCACTTCCTGTTTTTCAGACTTCAGTAAAGATGTTACTAATACTGTTTATTACAATGCAGACCTGAATGGTTCTAATCCTTTACCGGTGCAATTTAAGCGGGTGGAGATTGTGCAGGGTTCCGGCTCGAATGGTAAAACGGTTGAAGAGTTTACCAGTGACACAGATATCCCGGTATGGGAGCAGGTCAATCCGGCCTACTCTATGAAACAACGCTATGCTTACTGGGCCTATGGTTTACCCAAACTGACCACCGTATACGATGCCAGCGGCAACCTGGTTAAACGGGTAGAGAATACCTATGATACGTCGCAGATCAAGCTCAGGTTTGTAAAAAACGCTAAATTGGGCATTTACTATATAGATGAATCCTGTAAGTGCCTGGTTAAAAAAAGCAGTTCCCAGCGCAGCACTGACTGGTCGAATGTTAATTATTTCAATGATCCAGGTTCGTTTGTTACAGGCTCTACTGATGACATGACTGTAGAGATCTATCATGTATACACCGGTTGGGTAAACCTTAGAAGCACTACGGAGCGGACCTACAGAACTTCAGATCCTTCCAAATATCTTGAATCCACTACGTATTACGAGTACAACTCACGCAACTATAATGTTAACTATGTTCAGACCACGGGGAGTGATGGCAGCTGGTCGTACAAGTATATTAAATATGTGGACGATTATATAGGGGTGTACGGCAATGATAGCTCTGGTGTCCTGGGTACTTTGTTCAAGAACAATATCTGGGCTGTGCCGGTGGCCGTGTCAACCCAGGTAAACAGGTCGGATGCAAATGGCAACACGACCGGTGGCTTTACCCATGAAACAGTGACAGAGTTTATGGTGACCGGTAATGGCGATATCAAACCCATGAGAACAATGGAGCAGCGATTCAATCAGCCTACCCGGGCCTGGGCAGGCAACGGGGATCCCGATCCCAATGCATACAGGCCTTACCACGGGCCGGGCAACACGGATAACGCTACCAGCTATAAAATAACGCAGCGTTTTAGTTACGATGCCACCGGCAACCTGGCAGGTATGCTGGATGAAGGCAGTCACAGCCTGACCAATATATACGATTATGATGACCATTATATCGTAGCTACGGTGATGAATGCAGACCCGGTCCTGGACGGGTCCTGTTATACCAGTTTTGAAACATCTTCGATGGGCGGTTGGAAACTGAATACTCCGGCAAATTATTCGGGTAACGCTATTACGGGTAACAGAAGTCTCACATTAGATGGCAGCACGCTCAGTTCTCTGCCGCTGAATAATCAGAAAGGTTATCGCCTTTCTTTCTGGACAACGGGTTCGGTAAGTATAAGCGGTGGTTCTGCAACACTGGTAAGCAGCGCGCCAGTGATCAATGGATTTACTTATTATGAGTATACATTATCCCAGGGCGCTTCTCAGGTTACGCTTTCCGGTAACGGGCAAATTGATGAGCTAAAGATCTATCCCGTTAATGCCAGGATGCGAACAACTACTTATGATCCGTTGATTGGCAGAACATCGGAATGTGATGAGAATGGCCGCATTGCTTACTATGACTACGACGAATTGGGCAGGCTGCAATTTGTAAAAGATGAAAATAGCCATATTGTCAAATCTTATGAGTATAATACTGTCTCTAATGGCTTGAATGGATGCCCGGGCACTTATAAAAACCGGCCAGGATCTGAACTGTTCACCAAAAATGATTGTGGCACAGGCTATATTGGTACGGATGTTATGTATTCAGTACCCGCTGCGAAATACAGTTCTACTATTAGTCAGGCAGATGCGGACCGGCAGATGGAGGCCGACCTGATGGCGAACGGGCAAGCTTATGCAAATGCCAACGGAAGCTGCAAACAGGTATTTACCAATGATGCACAGTCCCAGGGTTTTGTTACCCAAAGTTGCCAGCCTGGCTCTGCCGGAGGAACGGTTACTTATTCGGTGCCTGCGGGCAAATACAGTTCCCTTATTTCCAAGGATGATGCCAACCAGAAAGCGATTATAGAGATCAATGCCAATGGGCAGGCCTATGCCAACGCACCTGCACATGCAGTATGTTCGGTTAGTTCAGTAGCTAACTGGGTATCAGTAGAGCCTTTCCAGTATAAATGTGAAACAGATGCCAATGGTAAACAAACCGGTCACCAGGTGAACCTGCAGGTAGATGAAAATCCCAACAGCCCCACTTACAACCAGACCAGGTGGGTGGATATGGGAATAGATAACAATGCCTGCCCTGAAAACAATGCACCTTGCTTGCAATACAGGATAAAGGTGCCGCACTCAGTAGAAAATAATTTGTTTATTGAATTCACACCCTGTGATACCGGAGTGCTTACGGTGAAGGGGTTGACCGAATTGATGCTGGATCAATCGGAAGCAGGGTATTCAATTACCACCATTTGCTCTAAGACCCAGCTATCATTCAGGTATGGAAGAACAGGTCCTAATCAGCAAATACCGGGAATCATTGTAGAAAAACAGGGAGCATGTCAATAAAATATCCGTCAATGAATGTTAGCATTTATTGTAATTAAATTTTGTTAGCGAACCCAAATCTTTAAACAGATGCAACTAAATAAATCAGCAAAATTACTGCTACTTGCCATTGTGAGTTTGCTGGCCCTTACTTTATCTGGATTTTCACAATGGAATCCTGGTTATTCCATCGGTACAAATACAGGAAAGTATGCATTTTCCTACCAGCAAACACCGGATCAGCTCGTAGAAATCGCGCCCCCTGTCTTTACACCCGGCGCATCCCTCTCTTACCAATGGGAACAAAGCAGCACTGTGATGAGGGGGTTTTCAGCCATTGCAGGAGCCACAGGCAGCAGCTACAGCTTCAGCGGCCCCTTGGCCCAGACAACCTATTTCCGGAGGAAAGTAACAGATGGAACAGGAGCAAGTGTTTATTCCAATACAATCAAGATCCAGGTAGTCTCTGTTAATTGGGAAAACCGCAACTATGTGCGGGAACACACTATCCTTACCCCTGGCATTACTGGTATCAATAGCTGGAAAACCATTGACCAATTGCCCACCGGCCAGCAGCTGCAATCCACCCGTTATGAGGATGGGATGGGCCGCCCTGCCCAGAGTATTGCCAAAGAGGCAGCCACCCCTGCAGATGGCAGCACTACCTGGGGAGACATCACACAAATTGCTTCCTATGATTCCATCGGCAGAACTGTTTTTGGCTACCTGCCATACGCCACAACGACGGAAGCTGGCAAGTTCAAAACAAGTCCGCTTACTGAACAAGCCATGTATTATGGCACGATGTACAACGAAGCGGCAGCTTATACCACCACCATCTACGACCAAAGCCCTTTAAACCGGGTGGTAAACGTTAAAGAATCTGGTCTGTCATGGAATAGCAGCAGGGGAACCGCTGCGGGCTACGAGTTGAATGATGCAACTGACAGCGTGCAAATTTTTATCATTGGTTATAATACAGGTGATGCCCCCACGCAGCAGGGCAATTATCAAGCGGGTACGCTGTATAAAACCATACATACGGATGAGAACGGCAAGCAAGCTATAGAATATTTTAACAAAGCTGGTCAGCTCATACTATCCAAAGTTCAGTCGGATGACAACCCCACGACCGGTCATGCCGGCTGGAGCTGTACCTACAATGTATATGATGATTTTGGGCGGCTCCGCTACCGGATACAACCGGAAGGCGTTAATTATTTAAATGCAAATAGCTGGTCATTCAGCGGGACTAACGGGCAGCTTGTATTGAATGAACAGTGCTTCCGCTATGAGTATGATGACAAAGGACGCTGCATATTAAAAAAAGCACCTGGCGCGGCTCCCTTGCAAATGCTATATGATAGCAGGGACAGGGTAGTGTTTATGCAGGATGGCAACCAGGCATTGTCACCCTCCCCGCAATGGACGGCGAATCTTTATGACGAACTGGACAGGGTAAGGATTACCACACTCTACAATACGTCTAAAACGAGGATCGCTTTGCAAACAGATATTGATAATGCTGTTACCACAACAACGGTAAATATAGCCGATCCCAACAGTCCGCTGGCAAATCTTGTGGTCACCAACCGGGACATAAGTGTCAAAACCTATACCGCCCAGAATAGCATCACCTTCTTGCCGGGTTTTGAAAGCGGCGCAAACGACAGCTTCGAGGCAAAGATCGATCCCACAATACAGGTACCGATCCTGCTTACAGGTACTATGACGACCTTTAAAGATCCCATTGCAGATGTCGATTTGAATAATCCCGGCATTTGCACTATTGTCAAATACCTGTACTACGATAACTATGCGTTCACCGGGAGTAAATCATTCAGCTACGGCTTCACCAATAACGATGCATATAGCACCAGCGACCCGGCTGTTATCCCGATAGCGGCTTCGAGGCGAACCATTGGTTATCCCTCCGGGGCCAGGGTAAGGGTGCTTGGTACGAATACCTTTTTAAACAGTACAGAGTATTATGATGAAAAAGGAAGGCATATCCAATCACTTGTTGATAATATAAAGTCAGGCCAGGATATTACCACATTCCAATATCATTTTGATGGAAGGTTGCTGAGCAGCTCTACCAATCATACAACTACTGGTACTGGCTATAACAATTTTGGGATACTTACCAAAAACGTATATGATCAAATAGGTCGTATTGCCAGTGTACAGAAACGTTTTGGCACGGCTGCATTCAAAACCATCGCTTCGTATGACTACGATGATATGGGGCATCTGAAAGCCAAGCATCTTGATCCCGGCTATACCGGCTCGGGCAAAAACGAGCTGGAATCTTTGTCTTATTCGTACAACCTGCATAGCAATATAACCGGTGTCAATAAAGACTATGCGCTTAAATCCGGGGGCAGCTACAGCAAATGGAGTAATTTCTTCGGCTATTATTTAGGATATGACAACCGCGATGGTGCTTTTAACGCGGCACAGCTTGATGGCCATGTGACCGGCCAGCTATGGAGTACCCAGGGCGATGATGCGCTGCGCAAGTATGATTATTCTTATGACAATACCGGCAGGATAACTGCAGCCTTGTACAAAGAAAAACAAAAACCCGCCGATAACTGGGATAATGCCAAAATGGATTTTAGTGTAAATGGCAGAAACGGTAAAATAACCTTCGACCTCAATGGCAATCTCCTGACCATGCTGCAGAAAGGCGTGGTTCCAGGCAATGCCAGTCCCATAACAATAGATGACCTGAGCTATACCTACGGCGCTTTCAGCAACAAGCTGCAGAATGTAACTGACCAGATGGGTAATATTGATCTAAATGGTCAGTTCGGGGATTTTAAAGACGGAACTAATGACGCTTCTCCGGATTATTTGTATGATGGCAACGGCAATCTAATAACTGACGCAAACAAAGGTGTTTTTGGCTTGGGTAATGCCGGAGGTAATCGTGGTATCAGCTATAATTTCCTGGATAAACCAGAGTTGGTGAAAATACAGGGCAAAGGCACCCTGCAGCTGGTCTACGATGCGGACGGCAATAAATTACAGAAGATCTATACGCCACAGGGTGCGGGTGCAATACCTGTCATTACTACCTATATTAACCAGTTTGTATACAAAGGGGACAGTTTGCAGTACATCAATTTTGAAGAGGGAAGATTGAGGGTAATGCAACCTGTAGCACAGAACAATGGCTTCGATGCGCTTGCTATCGGCGGCAATATCAGCCTGCCGAACAATATGCAGGGTGTATACGATTATTTTATCCGTGACTACCAGGAAAACGTACGGATGATCCTCTCCGAAGAAACGCATGGCGGCAGTAACCAGTGTACCATGGAAACAGAAAGGGCTGCCAACGAGGAACCTGTATTTGGGCAGACTGGCGGGGGTAATGAAGTGGTGCAGACCCGTTTTGCAGTATCAGGCATACCCGGCCAAACAACAGGCAACGGCTGGCAAAACAACAGCATAGCCAAACAGGTAAGCCGTTTAGGGAACCAGCTGGGCCATAAAACCGGCCCCAATGTACTGCTGAAAGTGATGGCAGGCGATACCATCAACGCTACTACCCTCTATTATTACCAGAATGCAGTAGTCAACAATAGCGGTAGCACCTCGCTGCCCAATGATGTGCTGAATTCTCTGATCAGCATGATCGGCAGCAGCCCTGTTACAGGCAGTATCATCCATAGCGGTGCCGGAGCCATCTCTAACCAGCTGGCGAATACTGCCCCTTTTATAAATTTAGCAGAACCTGATGCTGCAAATGCTTCTGGTAACAATCCCAAGGCCTATTTAACGGTCATGTTCTTTGATGAACGGTTCAATTTTATACAGGAGGGCAGCAGTTTTATAAGGGTGAGTTCAGCAGGCAACAGCAATGCCAATCTTACGCTGGTCGGACTGCAAGCCCCCAAGAACGGGTATGCCTATGTCTATGTAAGCAATGAAAGCAATGAACCGGTTTATTTTGATAACTTGCAGGTAGGCCATAACAGGGGAAGAATAGCAGAGGAAAATCATTACTATGCCTATGGTTTACGCATCGCAGGGATCAGCAGTAAGAAGATAGCGAACCCATATGAGGGTGGTATAGATAACAAGAACCTGTACAATGACAAAGAGCTCTTTGATGATGGTGACTTGGACTGGTATGATTACGGCTTCAGGAATTATGATGCACAGATAGGGCGGTTCCCGCAGCTGGATCCGCTGACGGATAATTATCCATATTTAACACCCTTCCAATACGCAAGCAATGATCCCGTTGGTAATGTAGATGTTGATGGGCTTGAAGGAGCAAGTGCAGTAGGATTTGGTTCTGTGGCGAATGATTTAGGAAATCTTGTAGTTAAAAGTGCGCCAAAAGCAGCAGCGCAGTCTGTATTGAAAAATCTGCTAACTTCTGTAGGCACATCTTTTGTGACAGCTGGTGCCAGGATCGGCACTTCTGTAAGTGAAAGGTGGGAAACATTCAAGTGGAATGCAGCTAACAGATGGGATAACTTTAAGGAATCGGTATCGAATAAATCTGAGAGTATTGCTGCTGCTATTAGAAACAGGGCTGCCGATGAAGGGAAGTCGGTTTTAAGAACCACGGTAGATATCAGTTTGAACAGTGTGGGGATCGATCTTAGTCAGCCGTTTTCATTTATTGGAGGACCTGAAGCTGCAGCAACACATGCAGCATTTTCGGCTGCTCGTATCGACCTGCAAGAAATAGAGGCTTTGATTAAAGCAAGGCAGGCGGCAAATACTACTGCAACAACCGCAAAAAGATTTAGGGCATTTACGAGTGGAAATTTTAGAACTAACCTTGAACGATTGACAGGAAGTGCACCTGCTAATTCTCAGGCTCACCATGTTTTCCCACAGAAATTTGCCCGAAGGTTTAAAGACTTAGGAATTGATATTCATGATCCTAAATTTGGAGCATGGTGGGAATCTTCAAGTCATTTAAAGAACGCCAAAAATTATAATCAGGAATGGAATACATTTTTTGAAGGATCTCCTACCAAAGAAGGGGCATATGATTTTGGTAAAAAGTTGATGAAAAAATATAATGTCCCCATAAACTTTTAATTTCATTGAATATGAATATTGGTAATTTTTACAAATTGAGCAGTAAGTTATCTTCTTCCACTTTTCAAGCCCATCCAGTTGGGGTAAAAACAAAAGAAGGAGGCATAGGTGACTATGAAAAATTAACTCTTGGAGACTATTCTAATATTACTTTCCCCATTGTTTTCAAGCAAGAATATGGAAGTAGGTTGGAAGATATTCTGGATACAGGAACTGCTATATTATTTTTGATTTCAGACAAAATGAAGACGATTTTGGAAGATAATAAGATCACCGGTTGGAAAATTTTCCCAATTAGGGTTTACGATAAAGGAGAAAATGAAGTAGAAGGTTATCATGGATTATCCATCACAGGTAGGTGTGGGCCTGTAAATTATAACAAGTCAGAAGTTATAATAAAGAGCCTGATTGAAGGTGGAGAAAAAAGCAGGTACTATAAAGGTTTTTATGCTGGATTAGATGATTGGGATGGAAGTGATATTTTTTTATCAAGAGGATTATTTTCTATTATAGTAACTCAAAGAGTGAGAGAAATAGTAAAAAAGGAAAAGCTTACAAATGCCAGATTCGAGAATTTATCAGAAGTCGAAACTTGGGAGATAAATGTTAAATATCATAAAGAAAGCATATCGAAAAACTCAGATTATTTTTAGATATTTCAATGGGTATTAATATTCAAAAATATAAAACTTTGCATGAATATTTGGCAATGAACCAATTGTAACGAGTTCAACACCGGCATATAGAAAGAGTAATCCAGGAGGAGCATTTTTGCATCAACTATCGTATAATGTTGAAACTGCGTTAGGGTTTAACACGATTGATAACTATGTAAGTAAAATAAGAAACAAAAAAGGTATTACTGTTAATGAAACAATATACGCATTACAAGCTACTATAGCTGTAGGGACTTTGTTTAACGGTGGAGAAGGTCAAATGGCAAATGTTTCCAGGTCAGAAGGGCTTACAATTGGATTAGGACTGGATGTAGATTTGCCTTTTTATAGGGGAACTAATGCTATTACATATAAGTCAGGGGGATGGCAAAAAGCAGGGTTGACAAAAATCGATTGGGGATGTGCTTCCATAGACGAATATTATTTTAAGCAATCTTTTAAAGAAGCTGCTAAAAACGCGGATGCAATTAAATTTAATATTACCAATTTTGATCCAGCTTACCCCGATCCCAAGATCACGAACTTTGAGTTTGACTTTATTAGAACTAACCCTGCCTTGCTTCAGAAAACTATTTTCATTCGAAATGGGATCCGATTTTACTGGGATGGTACGAAATTTATAAAATGATAATCAATGAAAATTATTACCAATATACAAGAAGCTAATGATCTGCTGCAATCATTTTCGGATGCACATATGCAGATTGTTTCATACACCGATAGCCTTAAGAGAATAGCAATAAGACTAAAAGTAAAAAAGTCTGAAGAGGTTATTTATCTTGTTGGAATTGGATGTGAAAGTATCAACGGATATTTTGATCACTCAAATGTAAATCTGGCAATAGAATTGAGTGTTAATAGGGAAGCTAATGAGGAAGTAACAAAAATATTTGATAGATCGCTGCCATTTGAACTGATTACCTCAGGAGGGTTTTCAATGGTAATAGGTCGCATAGATAATTTTGGCCAACCTTTTTACAATTTTTTTAAAGATGAAAAAAAATGAAGTTGCAATAGAGGGAGCAAGGGGCGACAATTACTGCCAGATAAATCATATTAAGGGGCAGAAGATGGACCATTTTAACATGAATTACACATCAGATAGAGTATTTAAAATTTGGGCGTATACGGTTAGCCATTGCATCTTGTTATTAAGAAGTTCGCAATTATATTATGACGTTGAAGGATATACGCCTAGTATGAATTTTAACATTGATGTTGAATTTTGGGGGGTCGGTTTTTTAGACTTACCTGATATGCTTAGTGGTATTATTATTAAAGAAATTCGAAGTAATATACCAGAGAAATTTAATTATTATTCTTTTTCTTTAGGATATAAGGCTTTTGAAATCCAATCGAAAGGACAAAGCTTTTATATTATTGCTGCAGGTTGTAGAATAGGTAGAAATCGATGGGGGATTGAAAATAGAGTTTCAAACCCAATGTTGGAATATGATGAGATCTTAGCCTTTTTTTAGTGATACGTTGTTGCATTGTGCTTAAATTCTTGATTTTAGAAGCATTATAATATATGGTTTATGCATGCAGAGATTAACCGTGGAGAATAGCGAACACATATGAGGACCGCAGAGACAATAAGAACCTGTACAATGACAAAGAGCTCTTTGATGATGGAGACCTGAACTGGTATGACTATGGCTATCGGAATTATGATGCCCAGATAGGCCGGTTCCCACAGCTGGACCCGCTGACGGACGATTATCCTTATCTGACAGCCTTCCAATATGCCAGTGACGAACCGATTGCCAATGTGGATATAGATGGCCTGGAGGGGCTGGAGAACGTGACCGTTACCGGGTTTACACGACCGTCCCCGATAGCCCGGAGCATAGAGGCGGGGCGGCGTATGCTTACAGCAGCGAGCCAGCTTGTTCCGGTAAGCCGTACAGTGTATAATTACGCAAATGCAGGCGGTCAGTCATTTACCACCCGGGAAATGCACGGCAACAGTATCGATTACCTGGATGAACAGTGGAAATACACAGGAGCATCTACTGAAACTTACTATGTAGAAGACTGGCGGGAAGGGCTTTCCAACACAGCATTACAAGAGCGCTACCGTTATTTTTACCGGGAATACAACAGGTTATTTGCGCAGGGAGAAAGATATGCTTATGGTAAGGCCCTGCAAATAGCGGCTGTATCCTGGAATCGTGCGCACACTGAGCTGCTGCCACCTAATCGCAGGCGCGTTGCCAATGATTATTTTTCCAATAGCAGCGGGCCTATTAGAGCTGCCCAGGAAGCATTGGGTAATGATGAACTGGGATCTCAGATTGTGTTTGAGGCTGCTACGCTTGGAGTGGGATTGATTGGATCGGCTGAGGCTGCTGCTGCTAAGGGAGGAGTGGATATTGTAGGTACTAATTTTAACAAGGTACTACCAACACAAGATTATATCAATCCTTTAAAAGTAGCGGAATACAAAACTTTAATAAAGAGTGGTGTTAAAGTACCAGCAAGTGAAGCTTATCAAGTAGGTGGTAAAATATTCCTTGAGGAAGGACATCATCGTTTTGTAGCAAATATGCAACTAGGAATTAAGCCCCCACTTATCATTAGAAATACAGGAGGACCAGTTGGATTTCCAAACTGGTCAAACACAACATATCAAATTCCGCCACTTGGGTATTAAAACAAAAAAATAATATGGGATTAGAAGCAATAAATTTCTTTTTTTCATCGAAAGAACCGATTAAAAAAGTTGTAGAAAGTAATTTTAAAATTAAAAAACTTGATGACAAGCGGTATGTATATTCAGAGGAAGGGTTATTTTGGATTGATATAGAACTACAAAATGAATTTACATTATCAATAAGAATTACATTATGCAATCCGGTAGATAGTGTGCTGAAATCGTTAGATAGATTGCTTTTGTTTTTATTTAGCTTTGAAGACGCGGTATTAAATAATTTGAATACTAAAGAAGTTTTTAAAAGCTATGATGAGTATGTGAAAAAACAAATTGTTGAATCTTATATGGAAAGAAAAAAAGTTTTTGAAAGCATGTATGGCGATTACACAGCCGCAGTTAGTTCAGAGGAATTTTATAGAATTCAAAGAGCAAATAGAGGAATAGAGGAATAGTTGAAGTAGATGCTGCTAAGGGGGAATAGAGGCTGGAGAATATACCTTTTCAAAATTTGCAGGTAAACATTTAAACGAAGTAGTTCAAAAAGGCGAGAATGCAGGAATGCTTGCGAGACCATATATGCGTTCGCCTTCAATAATTAAAAATATAATGTCAACAGGGAAAGGTATTCCTGATGCTACATGGCCCGGTGGTATGAATTGGAAAGTGCCGGGAACCTTCAGGGGTTCAGAAGGAATATTTGAGTTAGGTATTAACCCCAAAACCAATGTAATTTATCACTTCAATTTTGTTAAGTAATTCGATTATGAAATTCAGTATTGATTATAGTGATAAAAAGGAGAACCGTTTACTGACATACGATGCGGATGAATATGGTTTTAATATCGAACCTAAAGTTGCAGCAATCAATTTTGGGTTAGTCGTAAATACTCTTGACCTTACTGTTGTTGATGATGATAGAAAAGTAGTTGAAGTGTCAGGCTTTTGTGGTTTAGGAGCATCTATAAAATCTGATTATACTGTTCCACAATACAAGGAAGGGGCGTTAAAGGTGATAGATGATTTAGAACCGGAATTTTCTTATAGAATCCATAAAGAAGGGCAACCTATTTACGTCAATATCCAAAGCGGTTGGGTATGTATTGGAAATCCTGAAGGCAAAGGTGATGCGGTTGAGTTTATCAATAACTGTGTAGCTGTTATAGACGATGATAAAGAATTTATATCACTTTGGCTAAAGCCTGATAGATTACCAGATATTTAAAACAGAAGCCCGGCAAAATTTAGCTCGATATTAAATCATTAACGCATCAGGAACGCATATAATTCAAGGAGCATATAGAAATGCAAATAATTCTGTAACCTTTTAGTTAAATCCATAAACGGGATTGGATGTTATTGCTTCTCCTTCAGGACAATTTACTAGCGGAGCTGCTTTAAGTCCTGCGCAAGCTCAAGATATTTTAACAAAAGGATTTTTATGGTAAACGGTATAAAACTTTTAGACAAAATAAATTTGCAAAGGTATATTTATCTTATTGGCATTTTTCTATCTGATAAAATTCCGGCTTCTGTTTTTATTAGACATTTTCTTCAGATTAGAAGAGAGGATACTTATTGGTTGACTTCATCATTTGATGATGAAGTCAACCGTATCATGGATGCATTTTTTTTGGGTATTGATGAGTATAATCCTGAAGAATTGTATGACCCTAATAATAAATTTAATATTAACGAGAATAAGTTAAGGAGGCGGTTGAATTATTAATTTGAGAATACGATAATTTGAAAATTTGAAAATGCGATCGAAGGGCTGAATTGTTGATGGTTGCATGGTTGAGTGCTAAAAGAATGGCTTTGTCTTGTATCTTACTACCTGCATCCTGCTACTACTCGCGACTGACGGTTAATTTGAAAATGGGATTGCGTGGTTGAAGTTGTTGAATGGTTGAATGGTTGATTGGTTGCATGCTAAAAGAAGGGGCTTTATCCTGCATCTTGCTACCTGCATCCTGCTACTATTTACCGCCTGTCCAGCCGTTTTTTATAAATTTTTTTTAAAAATGGGATATTCGCATAAGGGTGGATAGATTTGAATGGTGTCTATCTGTTAGCAGGCCAGTATTTGAAATTACCAGAGATTGGGAATAGAACATCAGAAAACAACCGATGAATTGTTATTCAAGCAGTACTTTCATACTTATTATGAGGGATTGCACCGCTATGCCTATACTTTACTGAAAGATAGCGATGAGGCAAAAGATGCTGTGCAGCAGGTTTTTGTTCAGTTATGGCATAAAAAAGAGCACATTAATATTGTACAATCCGCCAAATCGTACCTCTACAGTGCAGTACATAACTACTGCCTCAACGTTTTGCGGAACGAAAAAACAAGGCAAAAACATTATTCCCGCTATAAAGAAACCATTGGAACACCGGAAGATATCCAAACCGGACTGGATGAAAAGGAGCTGAAAAAGGAAATGCTGAAGGCTATGGAGGCATTGCCCGATAAATGCAGGCTTATTTTTTACAAAAGCAGGTTCGAGGAAAAAAAATATGCTGAAATAGCAGCTGAGCTGAATCTATCCGTCAAAACGATCGAAGTGCAGATGGGCAAGGCTTTAAAAATACTACGCACCGTACTCTCCGGCTCGCAGCTCTTGGCATTGCTGGTGTGGTACCTGAATAACGAACCAAAACTTTTCTAAGTATGTCTGCCAGTACCGATATAAATGAAATAACTTTATCCAGGTATCTCTCCGGGGAGGCTTCCCCCGAGGAAGCGATACAGGTAGACGACTGGATCAATGCTTCACCGCAGAACAAAGCCTTGTTCGAAAGCTATATGCAGGCATGGAACAATGCTGCTTTCTCCCCCTATACAGCAGCCCCTGTTATAGAAGCCTGGCAACAGCTGGAGAATGCACTGGATATCCATACCACAAATTCGGCACCTGCACCCGTTATTCAACCTGCCGGGAAAAAATGGCTATACCGCTATGCAGTGGTGGCCTCGCTGATCCTGGTTATATTACTGGGCTTTTATATCAGCCGCTGGCAGAAAAAAGAAATACCTGCTGTTGTGGCAGCGCATAAAACACTGAAAGCTGCTGATCATACCGCATCACTGGCACTGAGCGATAGCTCGCATATTGTATTGAACCGGGAAGCCAGCCTGACCTATCCCGCTATATTCTCTATCGCAGGGAAAGAACGGAATGTGTTTTTAGAAGGTGAAGCTTTTTTTGACATCGCTACTGATATTAACCGTCCTTTTGTCGTGGAAACAAAAGAGGTTAATATCAAGGTACTGGCTACGGCTTTTAATGTGGCGCAAACAGCTACTGCGGTTAATGTGCAGGTAAGCAGCGGTGCGATACTGCTGTACAACACATATGGCAGCCTCACCATAAAGGCAGGGCATTCGGGTACTTACAATAAAACGACCCACCAGTTTGAACTGGAAGAAAGAACAGACAGGAATAAAGCCAGCTATGCAACGCATGATTTTTATTTTGAGGATGAAACGCTGGCTTCCATCTGTAGCTACCTGGAGCAGGCTTTCCAGGTAAAGATCCACCTGAAAAAAGAGGCACTCGGCCAGCTGCGTATGTCCAGTGTTTTTGAGAACAAATCACTGGATTATATACTGGAAGTGATCAGCGCTAGCCTGGGTATTCATTATTTCACTGATAAAGACGGTACAATATATTTTGAATAGAGTTGTATTTAGATGGATGGTACTTCTGTTAATCTGGGGGATATGTTCGGTTGCCGCAAATGGACAAACCGTCCGGGTGGATGCGTCCTCAACAGAGGTGATCACACTGCTGGAATATATTTCTGCACAAGCCAAAATACGCTATGCCATCAACTCGAGGGATGAGGCATTCCATAAACGCATACGGTTAAAACCGGGTCATTATTCCCTCCCGGTATTGCTGGCCGAGATCGAAAAACAGGCACAGCTGAAAGGGCGCAGGATAGAAGACCATCTTGTTTTCAGCCGGGTAAGTAATACATCCACAGCACCTGGCAGGCCAATACAAAAGCAGGTAAAAACAGCTGTCGCAGAGGCCGGAACATCCAAAGCAAAAACCACCGGAACAGCAAGACCATCACATAGCATTGTTCTGCAAAAAACAATACCTGCCTATCCTGTACAAGCCGCGCAGCTCGTGGTGGCTGTTCCGGATCATCACACAACAGCTCCGCAAGATGCAGTTCCTGTTCAGGGTGCAGGCCTCGCTAAACCTGTATGGCCGCTTTCGCTTGAGATCCTGCCTGGCAGTGATGTAAAAAGCAGTAGCCAGGTTATATCAGGTAACCCAGATATGCACACCGGAAGCCAACAGGCAGGAGGCGCTGCTTCAAAAAACAGCAGGGAAAGGTATGGCATCAGCATACCGCCGCTGCAATTGTTTGCAAGAGCTGGCCTGGCGGCCAATGAGGCCATATACATGAATGCCGTGGTACAGGCAGGTTTGCCGGTTATCTATGGAATTGCTTCCTGGGGTACTAATTTTACCACATCAGGTTTTCGTTATGGTCTTGGTTCTTCTATCAGCCTTTCGCAACATGCTTCACTGCATGCCAGTTTTACAACAGGACTGTATCAGAGATCATCCACTTATACGCTGGATACGCTTACTACCCATTACGACCTCAACCAGCGGGAAAGGCTGAATGAATACGGACTGGCCTGGGAAAAGACAACAGGCAACTGGCATTTCCAGGTACAGCTGCATTATAGTACGCTGACAGATACAACGAGGTATGGTGGTCCCCGGCCACCTGATCCCGGAACATCGCTGGGCACACCCGCTTCGGGTACATGGCTGATCAAACCTCCTTACAACTTCGGTACAACAAAGAACAATGCTTATACCCAACGGGCATGGATCGGTATACAGCTCTCCCTGTTTTATACTTTATCATTCCGGCAACGCTGATCCGGCTAATGCTGTAAGGGGAATTGGCAGTTAGAAGTGTCTGTGAGGGCATGTGGTTAGATATGTACGATGTACGATGTGGGATGTACGATGCGGGATCGTAGTGGTAGATGGGTGAATTTTCATGCTTATCACTTCGTAGCTGATGCTTGTAACTACGAAGTACGAAGGGGGTATAGCGATAAATCAGTGATTTTCGTACTTAGTACTTCGTAATTCGCACTTAGATATAGTTGCGTAGATAAATTGGTAAAACTTTTTTTATACATGTACGCAAATGGTTGTGCTGGTTTTTTGTTGTATTACAGGAAGCCTGCAACCAACGGGGGAATGAAGCTGGTAATGTTTATTGCCGGCTTTTGTTTTTTAGAGTGGTCTGCTTTATGTAAAGCATAGTGTTTCGGTTTGTTTCTGTTAACAATTATCTTTACTGTTTTAAACCTTGCATTACAACAAAAATGAGAAAGCTTATTCTGAACCTGGCAGTGAGCCTCGACGGTTTTATTGAAGGCCCCAATGGGGAATATGATTGGTGTATTATGGATCCGGCACTGAATTTTGATGCATTCCTGAACAGTGTTGATGCCATTTTTTATGGCAGGAAAAGTTATGCGTTATTTGGTGCGTCCAATCCTGATTCATTCAGCAGTGAGGCTGAGCGGGACCTGTTCCTGCAAACTTCGTCCAAGAAAAAGTATGTGTTCTCTCAAACACTGAAAGAATTGGAGGGAGATGCTGTGCTGGTGAATGGTGATATCACCACGCGCGTACAGCAGATCAAACAGGAGCCTGGCAAGGATATCTGGCTGTTCGGCGGAGCCGACCTTGCTGGTGCACTAACCGCTCTTGGCCTGGTAGATGAGTTTCAACTGGCGATACATCCTGTTTTACTGGGTAGTGGAAAACCATTGTTTACAGATCTGCGCCATCGGGTTGGATTGCAGTTGAAGGAATGCAGGCATTTTGATTCAGGACTGATATATGCCATATACAACCGCGCCTGATAAAAAAGCAAAATAAAAGGCTAAGTCATCATGCTGGCAGCAACAGGAAAGTGCAGCTGTTGGAAACAACATTTCCTGCCGCACTTTCCTGTTATTGTTTCCAGGTGAAAAAATATAATGGATAATGCCCGTTCTGCAAATAGGGTGTTAATACACCACTGGTTCGTCTGAATGGCTCAGGTGTTCTGCGGGATTGTACAGCATAGCCGTACACAGGCAGTTTTTCCTGCATTTGCTTTCGAGTATGGAATAATTCACGCAGGAGCGGCAACCATTCCAGAAACAGGTGTCCTGTGTTATTTCGGCAAAGGAAACCGGTCTGAAACCCAGTTCATGATTGAGTTTCATAATAGCGGCGCCGGTAGTGATGGTGAAGATGCAGGCATTGGGATATTTTACCCTGGACAATTCAAAAATCCTTTTTTTAATCGCCCTGGCTACACCCCCCATCCTGAAGGCAGGGGCTACAATAAGTCCTGAGTTGGAAACAAAATTGCCATTATCCCAGGCATCGATATACGAAAAACCGGCCCATTCGCCGTCAGGGGTTAAGGCGATCACCGCATTGCCCTGTTGTATTTTTAAAGCGATGTATTCAGGCGAGCGTTTGGAGATGCCCGTACCCCTTGCCAGGGCACTGGATTCCATTTCTGTTACAATAGCCAGTGCATATTGCGCATCGCTGGCTTTAGCTATTCTTACAATGACGTCAGGTATGTCCATGTTTTACATTGTTGGTAATATCCGTTACATGCCAATTTAATTCCCATTTTTCTTTTCCAAATGCTAAAAAAGCCCAAACCCAGTCCTCATGCGCTATCCGGCGTATAACAGGTCAATGGCAATGATAAGCACCGGCCCGGAAGCTTTTCATTTTGGCAGGCTTTATTTTCAAAATGAAAGGCCTGGCCTGAAAGTATTGATGGCTTATCCTGCGGCAGAGATCAGCAAATGCAGCGGCTGCCTGTATCGCAGCGGGAAAAGCTGTCCACCGCAGGGGATGGCATTGCTGTTGACTTATATACAATGGACATTAAACACCATATTATGATTACTGCCAAAGCATTGTGCCGGCTACTGCAACAAGCTGCTACCCGGCATCCTGACGAAAAGGAGGCTGAAGACCGCATACTTTCACTGGCCCTTGAAGCAAGACAGGCGGCCCGTCTCTGCGATATTTCGCTGATCAAGAGAAATATGCAACTGGCGGAGCGGTTTTATGAAGAAGGTGACCCGGTAGTGAAAAGACTAATTGAACGCATTTATATGCCCGCACTCAATAACATATTGCTGCGCAACTGCACAGCCGGCAGGATGCTGAAAATATACATGCCGCTGGCCCTGTTCCGTTTGCATATCCGCCAGGTATATCGTTAGCGCGCGAGTGGCGAGTAGCGCTAACGCGCCGTGAATGGCTAGTTTGTTGGAGGATAATGATGGGAGAGCGGCGTACTTACGGTAGCGCGAGTGGCGAGTTGCGCTATCGCGCCGTGAATCGCCAGTTTGTTGGAGGATAATGATGGGAGAGCGGCGTACTTACGGTAGCGCGAGTGGCGAGTTGCGCTAACGCGCCGTGAATCGCCAGTGGGAGCGGGATAATCTCGTATAATTAAAAATGCGCGCATTTTAATGCATATCACAAGTCCCTACACTGTAAGAAAAACTCGCGATTCACCACTCGCGATTCACGCATGTCTATGCTTGTATACGCACATTTCAAAACTAAACGTATAGCTTCTGCAGTGTAAAAAACTAGCGATTCACGCATGTTTATGCTTGTGTACGCGCATTTTAACGCCTAACGTACTATTTCTGTACTGTACTAATTTCGCGAGTGGCGAGTTGCGCTAATGCGCCGTGAATCGCCAGTGGGAGCGGGATAATCTCGTGTAATTAAAAATGCGCGCATTTTAATGCATATCACAAGTCCCTACACTGTAAGAAAAACTCGCGATTCACCACTCGCGATTCACGCATGTCTATGCTTGTATACGCACATTTCAAAACTAAACGTATAGCTTCTGCAGTGTAAAAAACTAGCGATTCACGCATGTTTATGCTTGTGTACGCGCATTTTAACGCCTAACGTACTATTTCTGTACTGTACTAATTTCGCGAGTGGCGAGTTGCGCTAACGCGCCGTGAATCGCAAGTGAGAATGTAAGTCGGAATACCCTCGTATAAGAAAAACACGCGATGTAAGAATACCTATGCTTGTATCCATACATTTTAATACTTAACACAAGTTCCCACACTGTAAGAAAAACTCGCGATTCACCACTCGCCATTCACGCATGTCTATGCTTGTATACGCACATCTCAAAGCTAAACGTATAGTTTCTTAGTGTAAAAAAAACTCGCGATTCACCACTCGCGATTCACGCATGTCTATGCTCGTGTACGCACATCTCAAAGCTAAACGTATAGTTTCTTAGTGTAAAAAAAACTCGCGATTCACCACTCGCGATTCACGCATGTTTATCCTCGTATACGCACATTTCAAAACTAAACGTATAGCTTCTGCAGTGTAAAAAACTAGCCATTCACGCATGTCTATGCTCGTGTACGCACATTTCAAAGCTGAACGTATAGCTTCTGTAGTGTAAAAAACTAGCGATTCACGCATGTCTATCCTCGTATACGCACATTTCAAAGCTGAGCGTATAGCTTCTGCAGTGTAAAAAACATCCAGTTTCCCAGCCCTGAGCCGGCAAATCACCCGAAACGAGCATTTGTTAGGGGCGGATAATAAGAAATAATTGCTAAAAATGAAGCAGATTCCCCATTTCGGAACCGATGTTTTCATTTTCGCTGTACCTTTGCGGCCTGTAACAGAAGGTTATGGGTAAAAGCAAATATTCTTCAGGAATGGAACCGGATATTGTTCTCATTGGCGCAGGTATTATGAGTGCTACACTAGGCGTTTTGCTGAAAGAGCTACAACCTGAGTTAACCATAGAAATTTTTGAAAGACTGGATGAAGTGGCTGCCGAAAGTTCTGATGCATGGAACAATGCAGGCACCGGTCACTCTGCATTTTGTGAGTTGAACTATACACCCGAGCGCGAAGATGGTACCATCGATAGCAGCAAAGCGGTGAAAATAGCCGAATCTTTTGAAGTGTCCAGGCAGTTCTGGGCTTACCTGGTACAGCAAAAGCTGATCGATGATCCGCGCAGCTTTATCACCAGTGTTCCGCATATGAGCTTTGTATGGGGGGAAGAGAATGTGCAATACCTGAAAAAAAGATACGATAGCCTTACTGCCAACCAGCTGTTCAAGGGGATGGAATACTCTGAAGATCATGCTGTGCTGGCAAAATGGATGCCCCTGGTAATGGATGGCCGTGACCCCTCACAGAAAGTAGCTGCCACCCGTATGGAAATTGGTACAGATGTCAATTTCGGCGCCCTTACCCGTGCGCTTTTTGCCCACCTGAAAAAGACACCGGGCGTAAAAATGCACCTGAACCATGAAATACGCGACCTGGAGCAGGAAGAAGATGGCCGTTGGCTGGTAAGTGTGAAAAACAGGAAAACCCGCAGGAAAAGAGATGTACGCGCCAAATTTGTATTTATCGGTGCAGGCGGAGGCTCATTGCCTTTGCTGCTGAAATCGGGTATACCCGAAGGTAAAGGCTTTGGTGGTTTCCCTGTAAGCGGGCAATGGCTCAAATGCAATAACCCGGCAGTGATTGAGCGCCACAGTGCTAAAGTGTATGGTAAAGCATCCGTTGGTGCCCCACCCATGTCGGTGCCTCACCTGGATACAAGGATGATCAATGGCAAAAGAGCATTGCTTTTTGGGCCCTATGCCGGGTTCTCTACCAAGTTCCTGAAAAACGGCTCTTACCTCGACCTGCCTTTATCTATTAAAGTGAACAATATACGCCCTATGCTTGCAGCAGGGCTGGATAATATACCCCTTACCAAATACCTGATTCACCAGGTTCGCCAGTCGCCCGAAGACCGCCTGGAGGCTTTACGCGAGTTTTTGCCTGAAGCGAAAATGGAAGACTGGGAGCTGGAAATCGCCGGCCAGCGTGTGCAGGTGATTAAAAAAGACCCGGAGCATGGTGGTGTGCTCGAATTTGGAACAGAAGTGGTCAGCGCAGCCGATGGAAGTATTGCGGCTTTACTGGGTGCTTCGCCCGGCGCTTCTACCGCTGTATCGATCATGCTCGACCTGATCCCCCGCTGCCTGAAAGACAAAGTAAGGCTTCAGGCATGGCAGGAACGTTTAAAACAGATGATCCCTTCCTATGGCCAGTCCCTCGCCGCCAATCCCACACTCTGTGAGGAAACCCGTAACTGGACAAGCGAAGTACTGGAACTAAAAAAAGCCGAACCTGTAGCTTAATATACACAGAAAGTAATAAAACCAAGGGCGCTTCAAACCGGAGCGCCTTGGTTTTTAGCATACTATTATTTTTTCATTATTTCATCGTTAACCAACGCTTCCTCCAACATCTGCCAACAATAAGCAACCCATAACCACCAGGCCCACTGAAACCATCCGCCATTAAAGAACTGCCCACTAAATGCTGATGAACGTTAGCTTTTCATCCACCCAATCCCCCCAAATTAGGGGTGTGCGAAAATGAATAAAATGGCATAATTTTAGGAATCCTGTTCTATACAAGCCTTTCAGGCTTATTACCCTTGTATAGGTAACAGCGTTTATTGCTTGCCATTTGGATATGTAGGTATATATTATTTCCCCCAGTCGATCGAAAGCTGTGTTAGGCAATTTATACAGGGTTTCAATACTATTAAGACTTGCTACAGGCTGTGTAGGCCTTACTGCGCATATGCTGGCATAAACAGTGTACCTGCTTCTGTATGCATTGCGCAAAACCTGCAACCTGATTAACAGTAAAAGATGAACAAGATTGGACTAAAGGGTAAAGAGCATATACATTTCAACACCTACTCCTCTAAAAGGCAAATGATCAAAATGTAGATTTCATTACCCACATAACCAAAACCAGTAGGCACCGGATTTGCCGAAAAAGAACGACTATGAAAACAATCAAAGCAGCGATCGTTGATGATGAAGCAGCAAACCTGCACATCATAAAAACCTTGCTGGAAACACAGTGCACAGATGTTGAAGTTGTATGGACGGCTGATAACCTGGATGATGCACACAGGTATATCAGGGAGCGGGAAGTGGATGTTATTTTCCTTGATATAGAAATGCCCCCTTACAGCTCATTTGATCTATTGCAGAATATCGAGGATCCCCATTTTGAGATCATTTTTGTAACAGCTTACCAGGAGTATGCACTCCGGGCAATCAAAATGGCTGCGCTGGACTATATTCTTAAACCGGTAAAAGCCGGTGATATCAGGGATGTGATAGAAAAATTACGCAATTCCAATAAAAATAAATTTGGGGAGCTTACCAGCCTGCTGAAAGATCACCTGAAATCGAAATCAGGTAATTTTTCCAAGATCGTGGTACATGTATCCGATGGGTATGAAATTGTAGATATCAATGACATCATTTATGTGGAAGCGCTGGATAGTTATGCCAAACTGAAATTGCCGAAAAATGTTTCTTATGTTACTTCCCGCTCACTGAAAGAATACGACGAAATGCTGTGTGATAAAGGGTTTTACCGCATTCACAAATCATACCTTGTAAACTTTCACCATATCATGAAGATACTGAAAGGTATTTCCGCTTCTGTGATCATGACAAACGGCGATTGTATCCCGATTTCTGCAAGAAGAAAAGAGGAATTTTTTAATGAGCTGAAAGGATTGATCTCTTTCTAAACAGTTGTTGTTCAGCAAGGCGGTTACAGTTCTTTTGCTTCAAAAGTAAGCTGGAAATCTTTTTTCACAGCTGCTATCAGCTGCTGTTGCCAGTAACCCGCGGGTTGCATTTTGCCCTGGTTATCAACCAGGCACAGGGCATCCATATTGATCCTGACGGTTTGCTGGAAAAATATTTCCAGGAAAACAGGATGACCCGATGTAATGGTCAGCTCTGAAGGCTCTATGCTATACTGGCAATGTATTTCCAACAACGATTCTTCAAAAGATACAACTAATATAAAGGGCTCGGATTTCATAGTGAAAAATTTATAAGGGTTTCCTGCATCATCGCTTTATCAAATGTATTGAACACCTGCATCAGTTGAATGGTTAGACGGCTATTTTAAGTAGCTTTTACTTTTTGATGCCTGTTTTAATAAGATATTAACGTATGGCTTAATGAATAGAGCGGGGCACTCTTCAAGAGTGCCCCGCTCTATTTGTCTGTGGAAAGAGTGAGACACTCTTGAAGAGTGCCGTACTCTGAACAAGCCTGCCTGCTGTTTGTAGTAATAAATAAACAAAAATGCTCAGTGTTTACGCTATACTGGAAACAGGCATCTATGTGAATGATACAGATAAGGCCTGCCGGTTTTACCAGGATATTTTTGGCTTTGAATTATTGCTCGGTGATAAGCGGCTGAAAGCGCTGAAGGTTGGCGACAGCCAGGTATTGCTTTTATTCGAAAAAGGGCAGTCATTACAACCGGTAACATTGCCCGGTGGTACCATTCCGCCGCATGATGGAGACGGGCCGGTGCATTTTGCTTTTGCCGTACCGGCCGCCGAGCTGGATAAATGGGAACAGCACCTGCTTGCAAAAGGCATTGCCATTGAAGGCAAGGTGCTGTTTGATAGCGGATACAGTATCTATTTCAGGGATACTGACCAGCACCTGGTAGAGCTAACCACCAGTGCTATATGGAAAGGATTGAAAAAGGAGCCATGATATTTATCAGGCATGAGGTTTTCATCATGCATACTTTATTCTTCCGCTTCATTGTTCTTCAGTTTGCTTAAGAGGTCGTAGGCGCCTTTTACTACAACATTTAACCGTTTCTTGTCTGTATTACCGGGCAGTTCAACAGCAGTATAACCGGCTTCTGTAGCACCGGTGTTCACCTGCACCATGGTATAGCGGTAAGCCTGTGTGTTATGCGCAGTACTGTCTTCTGTGAACACGTATTTTTTTCCTTCATAATCAAGAACAGCTGTGCCGGGAAGCGCCGGCTGGCTGAGATGGCTGGTTTCTACATAGGCAGTCAAATACATGCCGGGAAGCAGGTTGGTATCTTCTTCATCCAGGTGGCAGTGGATGCGGATGGTGCGGTCTTTACTTATTTCGCGGCCTACCAGGTATACGGTGGCTGTTCTTTCTTTTGTTTCGTTCGATAAATAGAATCGTACTTTTTGTCCTGTTCTGATGGCAGCGATATCTTTTTCAAAAACGGTGAGCTCCGCATGCACATGCCTGGTATCTACGATCCTGAAAAGAATATCCGTCGGGTTTATATATTGGCCGGTGTTCACATTTACTTCTGTTACAAAACCGGAAATAGGGGCGTATAGGGAGATCGTGTTTTG
The DNA here is from genome assembly GCA_966424055.1 of uncultured Deminuibacter sp. GTDB lineage: Bacteria > Bacteroidota > Bacteroidia > Chitinophagales > Chitinophagaceae > Deminuibacter. Next base: position 34,300 of record CBJLMB010000011.1, read on the forward strand.
TATATGTCCTTTTTCGAGCCGGGCTATATCTATATTGATCAGGCGCATCCTGGCTTTGAGGCCGGCTACCCTTGCGCGCATGCTTTCGTAATTCGCTTTAGCCAGTTGCAATGTTTTGCGGGCATTGATGTTTTCTGCGGCCAGTTCCTGCTGGCGCAGGTATTCTGCCTGCAGGTATTCCAGCTGGCTGCTGTTGTCTAAATAATCCTGCTGCATTTGAATATAGGCAGGATCCTGGAGTGTGGCGATCAGGGCTCCTTTCTGTACATATTTGCCCTGCAACATATCAGATGACTGCATAAAGCCGCCAAGTGGTGCCGACACGCTCACTGTTTGCTGCGGTGGAACATCCAGCAGTCCATTCACTTTAATAGTACCGCTTAGAACGCGGTAACTGATACTGTCGGTTTGAATACCGGCTGTTTTAAATTGTTCAGGCGTAAGGGTAACAGATAAGTCTGTATGAGCTGCCTCTTTTTCCGCTGGTTTATTTTCCGCTGTTTTGTTTTTGCAGGACAGCAGTAAGGCGATCAGGGAGCATTGTACTAACCGGGCAAGTGTATTGTTACGAATGAAAATGGTCATGTTTTTATGGTTTATCTGTTAACAGGTATTCTATCAGTGCTATATTTTGGTTGTACTGCAATACAGCCTGCAGGTAGTTTTCCCTGATGCTTGCTGCCTGGTTAAGTGCCAGCAGGTATTCAGTGAATGCTGATTCACCTTTTTCAAAAGCCGTTCTGGCCTGGTAGATCAGCAGGCTGGCATTTTTCAGTGCGGCAGACTGGTAATAGGTTAAAGCAGACTGGTATTTTTTATGATCCTGTACAGCCTGCCTGTACTGCGACCGTAGCTGCACTGCTGTTGCTGTATAGCTGGCAGCTGCAGCATCCCGCTGTAGTGCGGTTGCTCTGATACGCGACTGGTAAGGTTTTGACCAAAGCGGAATGGCCAGTCCCAGCTGAATACCCTGGAAGCGCTTGCCGCTACCGAAATATTTTTCTTGTCCGTCGATGTTCTGGAAACCGATGAGTGACTGGTTGTAATAACCCAGTGTAATATCGGGCAACCTGGCTGCTGTAGCCAGCTGCCTGTTTTTTTCCTGGACAGTTATTTCCTGCTGCAGCATTGCCAGCAGCGGGTGGCCGGCAACAGATGCGGTATCACTATGCCAGCCGGGTGTTGCAGGAATAAAGCCTGTATCTGCAGGGATGACTGCTGTATCTGTTTGCAACAATGCCTGCAGGTTTTCCATCGCGATCTCTTTATCTGCTGCATTCTGCACCAGGCGGTTGACTATTTCGCTGCGCCGGGTTTCTACCGATGTTTTTTCAAGCAGGTTGGTTTCGCCGGTCTTATAGCGCAGGCTGGCTGCTTTTAAGAACCCGGCATAAACTGTATCCTGCTGCATCAGCAGGTTTTGCAGTGCATAGCTGAACAGCAACTGCTGCCAGGCTTTTTTTATTTCCAGCACCAGCTGGTCGCGGCTGAGCTGCAAACGGTATTCACGGCTTTTGATCATCGCCCTGCCTGCTGCTGCTTTTTTGGCAAATACAGTAGGGAAGGGGATGGTTTGACTGATGGTGATGCTGTTATCGGTTTTGATGCTGTTGTACTGGCCATGGTTCAGCAAAAAATCGGTCTTGCCTATTTCTGAAGCAGTGCCCTGCAATGCTTTTTGTGAAGCCAGCTCCAGAGAAGCGGCTTTTACATTGCTGTTGTGCTGCAGCGCATAGTCGATGGCCGCAGGCAGTGTCCATTTAACGGGTTGCGCTTTTGTACTACAGGTGATACCGGCTGCCAGCAACAAGAGGAGTGTGGCGGGTTTACTGATGCGCCATTTTCTTTTATTGAAGTAAAGAAACAGTGCAGGCAGTACCAGCAGGGTGAGTAAAGTGGCTGTTACCAGTCCGCCGATCACCACGGTTGCAAGTGGCCGCTGTACTTCGGCGCCGCTGCCTTGCGAAATAGCCATCGGTAAAAAGCCAAGGGATGCAACGGTGGCCGTCATTATTACGGGGCGTAAACGAACGCGGGTACCTTCCAGTATAACTTGTTTCAGGTCTGTTTGCCCGGCCTGTTGCAGCCGGTTGAATTCAGCCATCAGCACAATACCATTTAACACGGCTACACCGAACAAGGCAATAAAACCTACGCCGGCAGAAATGCTGAAAGGCATACCTCGTATCCACAATGCGAGAATACCGCCGATGGCAGAAAGCGGGATGGCCGTGAAAATAAGCAGCCCCTGTTTAACCGAATGAAAGGTAAAATACAGCAGCAGGAAAATCAACAGCAGTGCAACAGGTACGGCAATACCCAGCCTGCCTTTGGCTTCCTGCAGGTTTTCAAAGGTGCCACCATAAGTGCTGTAGTAGCCCGGCTGAAATTTTACCTGTCTGTTCACTTTATCCTGCAGTTCGTTAACGATGCTTTCCACATCCCTGCCACGCACATTAAAACCGACAATAATGCGGCGGCGGGTATCTTCACGTTGTATCTGGTTAGGACCTGTCTGCAGCTCCACATCGGCCAGCTGCGATAAGGGAACCTGGTTGCCGGATGCAGTGGTCACGTACAATGCACGCAGGTCTTCGATGCTTTTCCTGTTGGCCGTATCCAGCCTCACCACGAGATCGAATCTTTTCTCGCCTTCAAACACCTGTCCCGAACGGTCGCCTGCAAAACCGGTGCGGATAACCTGGTTGATATCTTCTACATTTAAACCATATTGTGCAATACGCTCGCGTTTATAGGTAACAACGATCTGGGGCAAACCGGTCACCTGTTCAATATAAATATCTGCAGTGCCTTTAATATCGCGTATAATATTTCCAATGCGGCCGGCATAATCAGACAGCAGGTTAAGGTCTTCACCAAATATCTTCACCACAACATCCTGCCTGGCACCGGCGATCAGTTCATTAAAGCGCATCTGTATGGGTTGCTGAAAACCATAAGTAACACCGGGGATCGCTTTTTCCAGTGCTGCCTGCATACGGGAAGCCAGTTCAACACGGCTGTGTGCAGAGGTCCATTCTTTTTTGTCCTTCAGCAGGATGATCAGGTCGCAGGCTTCTACAGGCATCGGGTCTGTAGGAATTTCACTGGCACCGATCTTGCCCACCACTTCTTTCACTTCGGGAAATTGTTTTTTCAGGAGTGCGGCAGATTGTGTGGCCGCTTCAACGGTTTTAGACAGGCTGCTGCCGGTGAGCACCCTTGTTTCCACTGCAAAGTCGCCTTCATCAAGCTGCGGAATAAATTCGGCGCCGAGCCTGCCAAAAACAAATACGCAGCCGATAAATAAAGCTACTACTGAAGTGATCACCACCAGCGGTTTACGCAGTACCCACTGCAATGCAGGTGTGTACAGGCCTTGCAGGAAATGCATGATACGGGTAGAGCTATTTTTTTGCCCGCCGGTTTGCCTGCTCAGGAACAGCGCACTCATCATAGGCACATAGGTAAGTGATAGCAGGAAAGCACCAAGGATGGCAAAAATGACGGTTTGCGCCATGGGGCGGAACATCTTGCCCTCAATACCCACCAATGCCAGCAGTGGCAGGTAAACCACCAGTATGATGATGGTGCCGAATGCAGCGCTGCTCAGCATACGCGTGGCAGACTGTTCTACTTCTGCATCCATTTCAGGTTGGGTAAGCTGTGTAAGGCCTTTACGCAAGCCCAGGTGATGCATGGTGGCTTCAACAATAATTACAGCGCCATCTACGATCAGGCCGAAATCAATAGCACCCAGGCTCATCAGGTTGCCTGATACACCAAACACCTGCATCAGTGAGATGGCGTACAGCATCGACAGCGGGATCACCGATGCCACGATAAGGCCGGCGCGCAGGTTGCCTAGAAATACCACGAGCACAAAAATTACGATCAGGGCACCCTCGACCAGGTTGCGGCTTACCGTGTCAATAGCACGGTTCACCAGCCTGGTTCTGTCAAGATAAGGTTCTATGGTAACGCCTTCAGGCAGGTTTTTCCCGATCTGTTCAATCCTGGCTTTTACTTTCTTGATCACCTGCGATGCATTGGCTCCTTTCAGCATCAGTACAATAGCCCCTGTTACTTCACCCTGGTCATCACGTGTCATAGCGCCATAGCGTGTAGCATAACCATAACGTATTTCGCCCACATCGCGCAGCAGTACCGGTGTTCCATTGCTGCTGTTTTGAACAACGATGTTTTGTATGTCTTCCATTTTGCCTATCAGGCCAATGCTGCGTACAAAATAAGCGGTAGGATTTTTATCTATATAAGCACCTCCGGTATTCTGGTTATTTTTTCTTAACGCATCAAATACCTGGGCAATGCTGAGGTTGAGACTGCGCAGTTTTTCAGGATTAAGTGCTACTTCATATTGTTTCAGGTAGCCGCCAAAGCTGCTTACATCCGCCACGCCTTCTACACCCAGCAATTGCCGGCGTATCACCCAGTCCTGGATCGTGCGCAGGTCCATGGCCGTGTATTTTTTTTCATAGCCAGGCTTGGTGTGTACAATGTACTGGAATATCTCACCCAACCCTGTTGTGATGGGCGCCATTTCGGGGCTGCCCATGCCGGCGGGTATCTGGTCCGATGCCTGTGACAGTCTTTCATTCACCTGTTGTCTTCCCCAGTATACATCCACATGCTCTTTAAAAACAATGGTTACCACAGAAAGACCGAACCGTGAAAAGGAGCGGATCTCTTTCAGGTCTGGTATGGTGGCCATAGTTTGTTCAATGGGAAAAGTGATAAACCTTTCAATATCTTCTGCCCCGTTGGAAGGGGATACCGTGAGTATCTGCACCTGGTTGTTGGTGATATCGGGCACAGCATCTATGGGTAGCTGCTTCACAGAATAAATGCCCCATGCCACCAGTGCAAGCACAAAAATTGCGACCAGTAATTTATTGTTTACTGAAAACCGGATAATATTTTTTAACATACCTTTTTTTTAGAACCGGGTATAGAAAAGCGCCGTCTCATGCCATCGCAGCAACAGGTACATGCCATGCAACAGCTGCTATCGCAGGAAGGTAGCATGCATGAACAGTCTCCACTGCCATGAACCGGAATGAGCGCTGATAAATAGCGGATAGATGTACGCGCAGGTATAGTATGGCTATAAAAACAGCAAATACAATGGCGGTACAATAAATTTAGCTCAGGCTAAGCTGCGGCGGCTGCCATATGGGAAGTGGTATACTCGATAAACCGGCCGAATAATAACTATAGTGTACCGGTTGTGATGGGGGAAAGGTAAATTGTATATCAGTGAAATAAGGCTTTGTAGAAAAACTGGCGCAGCAGGTGCAATGACAGAAAGGAGAACAGAGATCTGTTGATTTTTCTGAATGCCCGTTTGTATGTGTGGGAGACAAAAGGCTGGCAGTTACAGGTGCATTCGTATTCCCATCCCTGTCGCCGCAGGGCAGGCAACCCAGTACAATTACCAGGATAGCAATCAGAAAACTAATGCAACGCATATTGCAAAAATAAAATGAAAACAATTGGCAGCATCAATAGACCTCCTGATTATTTGTTTAACCATGTTGCAAAAATGGCTGAAACATCGGTTGCGGGCCGTTTTTGCTTATTTTTTCCTGAACCGGCCAAACAAAAATTGTTGCTGCGCACCTGTGGGGGTGGTATGTATTTCTTCTGTGCTATCCAACAGTTCAAATTGTTGCCTGAATACTTCGTTAAGTGTTGTAGCGGAATATTGTTGTACAGGCAGGCCGCTGCATCTGGCCGGGCCGTTCACAGAAAAAGTACCGATGATCAAATAACCACCGTTATTGATGTGCCGCGCTGTTGTAGCAGCGTAGGCAGCAACCTGTGCAGGCCGGGTAAGAAAATGAAATGCAGCCCTGTCGTACCAGAGGTCGAAACGGTTGTCGCTGCTGAACCGGGTGATATCCTGTACTATCCATTGAATGCTGGCTGCGGCGGACCCCAGCTTTGTTCTGGCGCGTTCAATGGCCTGTGCTGATATATCCAGCACACTGAGGTGCGTATATCCTTTCTCCAGCAGTGCACCGCTGAGAAAACTGTCGCCGCCGCCAACATCCAGTATGGGTGCGTCTTTGGATAATGGTAAACTAAGAATGCGTTCTACATCTTTATGCGGGTAAGATTGATACCAGCTGAAATCTGTTTCATCCTTCGTATGGTAAATATTATCCCAGTAAGCCTGATCCATATGTTCCTTTTAACAAAAAAATACAATACTTCTGCAAAAATACGGATAGCAACAAAGGGGCTGTCATTTTTAACAGCCCCTTTAGGCATAGGCCTTCGTGAAGCAGTGGCACTTGACTACCTTGATTGGTGCAGGCACGCATACTGACCTCAGGCATATTGCCTTTTCAAGAAATCACATGAAACAAGCAAAGCTTGGATTGGTTACCTGGATAATACAGCGGTATCCCGGTGTTGAGCGGATACGGTATCGGGCTGGTAAAAGCTGGCAGTGTCTTTTGCGCTGACCACACTGTCAGGGGCTGAGAAGTTGAGCGTGTCAGGTTTTGCAAAGAGGGACGAATCGGCGGCAGAGAACGCAGCGGTGTCGCTGTTGTTGCGCAATGGAGCCTTAGCTGCACGTGCATTTTCATTTGTTACATGTAGTATTGCGGCCGTCAATATCAGGCCGAATACAGCGGTGCATGTTTTCTTCATAGTTCTTGGTTTTTTAAATGAACAATTAGATGCTAACCAAGAGCATGTATACAACAAAAATGCCATGCGATTTTCCCCGTTTGAAACAAGGCGCAGCACTAAAAATGGTGTAGAATATTTTCCAGCCCTGCGTGGTAATTGACAACACATAGGTAGGCTGCAGTAGGCAGTCTGTAGTCGGCAGTCTGCAGCGGGCAGTTGGCAGTCTGCACTTAAAAAAAAGGCAGGAATTAAAATGCGCAGGTTTGTTGTTTTTACTTGTGTATAACTGAGCGCTCATGGCCCATTTATGGCTGCAAGCTATGGGCTTTTAGCTGTTAGGAGGGCTAACTAACTGCTCATAGCTCATAGCTCATAACCCAAGTTGCGGGATAATCCATGTATTTATAGCTGCAAGCCATGAGCTTCCAGCTATGAGGCAGGAATGTCTTGTCCTGTTAAATAGCATAAATTGTTTTGCGAGGCCATCCTGAAAACGATCATCCTTTCTGCGTTTTCCGCGTGTTCCGCGAGATGTATTTCTCGCAGCTCATCGCTATCAGCTCGCCGCTATAACTGGCAACTTGAGCTCATAGCTTATGGAGGATTATTTCACCTGCTTTTTGCCAGGGGCTTTTTCTTTTTTAAGTGAAGAGGTGCGCACGATCAGTTCAGACTGTATGATGATGGTTGTAGACAAGGGATGTGTTTTGCCTGTTACCTGGTCAATGATGTTCTGCCCTACAATTTTGCCCATTTCAAAACCGGGGTAATTGATGGTGGTGAGTGCCGGTTCTACGATCTTGGCGATGACATCATTGTTAAAACCCACGAAGGCTATATCCTGCGGAATGCGGAACTTTTTTTCCTTGAGCACCTGCATACAAACAGCGGCGCAAAAATCATTGGTAACAAATACGCCATCCGGTGCAGGACGCATACGGCTGATGCGGTTGGCCGCTTCAATACAGGCTGCTTCGCTCAGGTCGTTCACTATCAGCCAGCCGGATTGAAAAGGTATTTTGTATTCGGCCAGCGCCTGTTTGTATCCTTTTAAACGGTCGGCGTATACATTACGTTTCAGGTTGCCTGTTACATGCATTATCCTGCGGCATCCCTGTTCCAGCAAATGCCGTGTGGCTTCATAGCCTGCCTGCATATTGTCGATCACTACTTTGGTGCCTTTGCAACTGGCTTCCACGCGGTCGAAATATACCACCGGTATCCCTTTTTTGATAAAAGGATCGAAATGGGAGAGATCATCTGTATCGTATGCCAGCGAACTGACCAGTCCATCTACTCTTTTATGAAACAGGTTCAGTGCATTGGCTGCTTCTTTGGCATAGCTTTCAGATGAATGGGCAATGATCAGGTCATAACCTGCTGCAGTGGTGATATTTTCAATACCCGCGATAACTGAAGTGATAAAATGGCTGTTGAGCTCATGCACCATTACACCGATAGTATTGGTATGCTGGCGGCGCAGGTTGCTGGCGAAATTGTTTGACCGGTAGCCCAGTTCAGTAGCCAGTTTATTGATCCGCTCTTTTGTTTTTTTGCTGATGGCAGGATGGTTCTTTAAAGCCCTGCTAACAGTAGCGGGTGATATGCCCAGTGATTCGGCTATATCGTAGATCGTGATTTCCTTGTCTTTTTTTGTCATGCCTGGATAAGATAACCGTTTATCTGCCGGTTGAACAAATAAAAATAATGCTTTTCGTAAAAATATTTATGCAATCGGTTGCATATTCTGACAGAAGTTTTATATTCGGTGCTTCAAACAGCATTTTTTTGCCTCAATTATTCGCAGGTATGTTATTGTTAGGAATAGATCTCGGTACCTCTTCGGTTAAAGTGTCTGTGGTAGACAGCGCCACCCAGCAGAGCCTGGTTGTAGTGCAATACCCGCAGGAAGAAGCAACGATCACCTCGCTTAAACCCGGCTGGGCCGAGCAATCGCCCGATACCTGGTGGGCTCACACCCAGGAAGCCATCCGTTTGGCCAATGCATCGGGTAAATACCAGCCCGGTGATATTGCTGCAATAGGTATTGCTTACCAGATGCACGGCCTTGTAGTGGTAGACAAAGAACAGCGGGTACTGCGTGATGCCATTATCTGGTGCGATAGCCGGGCTATTCCCTTTGGCAACAAAGCATTTGAAGCGCTGGGTGCAACTTATTGTCTTTCGAACCTGCTCAATTCACCAGGCAATTTTACTGCTGCCAAGCTGGCCTGGGTACGGCAGGAAGAGCCTGAACTATACAACCGTATTGACAAGATCATGCTGCCAGGCGATTTTATCGCGATGAAACTGACCGGCGATATCACCACAAGTATATCGGCTTTATCAGAAGGCATATTCTGGGATTTCCGGCACAACAGGGTTTCAACTGAACTGATGCAGTTTTTTGGTTTCGATCATTCCCTGATACCGGCAAAAAAACAGGTGTTCACTGCACATGGTTATGTGAATAAAACCATTGCGTCGGCCCTGGGACTTAAAGCTGGTGTCCCGGTTACTTATAAAGCAGGCGACCAACCTAATAATGCCCTTTCACTGAATGTGCTGGAGCCGGGTGAGGTGGCTGCAACCGCTGGTACTTCGGGTGTTATTTATGGTGTAAGCGACCAGCTTGCCTACGACCCGTTGTCACGTGTAAATACATTCGCTCATGTCAACTATACTGATGAACAGCTTCGCCTGGGCGTATTGCTGTGCATCAATGGTACCGGTATTTTAAACCGGTGGATGAAAACAAATTTTTCCGTAGCAGATTATGCAGAGATGAACAGGCTGGCTGCCAGCATTCCACCCGGTAGTGAAGGTGTGCAGGTGCTGCCTTTTGGCAATGGCGCTGAACGGATACTGGAAAATAAAATAGCCGGTGCACAACTGCTCAATATCGATCTCAACCTGCACACACAGGCACACCTGCTGCGCGCAGGGCAGGAGGGCATAGCTTTTGCTTTCCGTTACGGGCTCGATATTATGCGCAATACAGGCATACAGCCTGCGGTGATACGTGCAGGCCATACCAATATGTTTTTGAGCAAGGTGTTCACCGGCGCATTTGTCAATGCCACCAATGTACCGGTAGAACTGTTCGATTGCGATGGCAGTATGGGTGCGGCTTTGGGGGCAGGCATAGGTGCAGGTTTGTTTGCCAGTGAAAAAGAAGCGTTCAGCAATGCCCGCCCGCGGCAGCTGGTAACACCCGATCAGCCTGCATTGTACGATGAGCTATACGGGCAATGGAAGCAACAGCTGGAGAAACAGCTGGCTTAATACAGCGTATCTGTCGACAGTTGTTCAGTGATCAAATCAGTATATCATAAACCAAATATTATGTCAGTTTTAATTGGAGAAAAGGAATATTTCAAAGAGATCGGCCAAATAAAATATGAAGGCCCTCAAACAGATAACCCGCTGGCGTTCCGCTGGTATGATGCAGATAGAATAGTAGCCGGTAAAACTATGAAAGAACACCTGCGGTTTGCCTGTTCTTACTGGCACTCGTTCTGTGGCAATGGTGGCGATCCTTTCGGTGAACCCACACATCTGTACCCCTGGAATGAACATGCAGATGCTATTCAGCGCGCAAAGGATAAAATGGATGCTGCTTTTGAATTTATTACCAAAATGAACCTGCCTTTTTATTGTTTTCATGATGTGGATGTAGTGGATTATACCAATGATATCACAGAGAATGAAAAAAGATTGCAGGCGATGACAGCCTATGCCAAACAAAAACAGCTTGGCAGCGGTGTGAAATTGTTGTGGGGTACGGCCAATCTTTTTTCGCATCGCCGTTATATGAATGGAGCGGCCACCAATCCCGATTTTCATGTGCTTACACATGCAGCAGCACAGGTAAAAGCCGCACTGGACGCCACGATTGAACTGGGTGGAGAGAACTACGTGTTCTGGGGTGGCCGCGAAGGTTATATGAGCCTGCTGAACACCAATATGAAAAGGGAGCAGGAGCACCTGGCACGTTTTTTACACACTGCAAAAGACTATGCACGCAAGCGCGGTTTTTCCGGAACATTTTTTATTGAACCCAAACCCTGCGAGCCAACCAAACACCAGTACGATTATGATGCAGCCACGGTGATCAGTTTTTTACGGCAGTACGACCTGCTGAACGATTTTAAACTGAACCTGGAAGTGAACCATGCCACACTGGCCGGCCATACATTCACCCACGAGCTGCAGGTGGCTGCCGATGCAGGATTGCTGGGCTCTATCGATGCCAACCGCGGCGATTACCAGAATGGCTGGGATACCGACCAGTTCCCGAACAACATCAATGAAATAACAGAGGCCATGCTCATTATACTGGAAGCCGGTGGTTTTGCAGGTGGCGGCATTAATTTCGATGCCAAACGCAGGCGCAATTCTACCGATCCGGAAGACCTGTTCTATGCCCATATTGGCGGAATGGATGTGTTTGCACGTGCACTTATTGTAGCCGATACTATTTTGCAACAAAGTGATTATAAGAAGATCCGTGCAGAAAGATATGCTTCTTTTGACAGCGGTAAGGGAAAGGCATTTGAAGATGGAACATTGAGCCTGGAAGACCTGCGCAATTATGCCGCCGCGCAGGGCGAACCCGCTATAAAAAGCGGTCGCCAGGAATACCTGGAAAACCTGGTGAACAGGTTTATTTAAACAGAGTGGGGCACTCTCTGAAGAGTGCCCCACTCTTTATGCTTACACACTCACATTAAAATCACGCAGTGCATCATTCAAACTTGTTTTCAGGTCGGTGCTGGCTTTACGCTGACCGATGATCAGTGCACAGCTTACCTGGTATTCACCAGCAGGGAATTTTTTGGTATAGCTACCGGGTATCACCACGCTTCTGGCTGGTACACGGCCTTTTGTTTCAACGGGTGTAGCCCCGCTTACATCAATGATCTTGGTAGATTGTGTCAGCACCACATTGGCCCCCAGTACAGCTTCTTTTTCTACTACCACACCTTCCACCACAATACAGCGGCTGCCAATAAAACAGCCATCTTCAATAATTACCGGTGAAGCTTGCAATGGCTCCAGCACACCACCTATGCCTACACCACCGCTCAGGTGAACGCCTTTGCCTATCTGGGCGCAGCTGCCTACTGTGGCCCAGGTATCTACCATGGTTCCTTCATCTACATAAGCACCGATGTTTACATAGCTGGGCATCAGTACAACATTTTTAGCAATATAAGCACCATAACGGGCTACCGCATGCGGAACGGCCCTTACGCCTAAAGCAGCATAATTTTTCTTCAACAGCATTTTATCATGAAACTCAAACGGTGCCAGCTCCCAGGTTTGCATTTGCTGGATGCCGAAATAAAGCAGGATAGCCTGTTTTACCCATTCATTCACCACCCAGCCGTTTTCACCAGGGGCGGCGGTTCGCAGCCGGCCTTTGTCTACTTCTTCTATGACAGTCCTTACCGCATCGGTATAGGTGACATCCTTGAGCAATTCCCTGTTATTCCAGGCAGCCAGTATCAGTTCTTTCAGTTCCATTGATCAATTTTTCTGCAAACATAAGGGAAACGGGAGGATTGTGGAGGCAATTTGATGTACGATGTGGGATGTACGATGTGATGTATGATGTGGTGTACGGTGTATGATGTGTGATGTGATGTAGGAAGCATGATGTGGGAGATTGATGTGTGGGGATGGTGGTGGCAGCGGCAGCCGGAGGCTGCGGGGATAATGGTCGCCCGCGGGACGCGGGCGACTGTGCGATTTTCTTTACCCATTTACCACTACGCATTACCCTTCGTACTTCCCACTTCGTACTTCGTAACGATAAGTTTGAACTACGAACTACGAAGTACAAAGACCTCCAATTCATCACTCCGTACCTTACATCGTACATCCCACATCGTACATCGTACATAACCAAGTATGAACTACGAAGTACAATGTACAAATGCCACCAATTTATCACCTCGCACCTTACATCATTCGCCGCCTTACATCATTCCCGCCTTACAATCCCAGTATCGCTTTCAGCCTGGTATAGCCGTTTTTGCTTACGGGTAGCCTGGCACCGGTTTGAAGAATGGCCAGGTGATTTTCTTTTTCATAAGGGTCGATGCGCGTGATCAGCTGTACATTGATGATATAAGAACGGTGGATACGCACAAACTGTTGCTGCTGCAACAATTGCTCAAAATACTGCATCGTTTTGTTCTTCAGGAATACCCCATCGGCAGTATGGATCTTCACATAATCATCCGCTGCTTCCAGGTATTGTATATGAGGAACAGGGATGATCTTTATTTTACTGCCATCCTTTACCACCACCCGGTTCTGTTGTGCGGGCGACTGTGCAGCGGTTTCCAGCAGGGCAGCAGTACCTGTTTCTGTGGTAGGGGTGGTTGTGGCTGTTCTGCCTGCCAGCCATTTCTGTATGGCCTTGTCAAAACGTTCGTGGCTGAATGGTTTCAGCAGGTAATCCGTGGCATGCGATTCAAATGCACGGATGGCATATTCTTCAAAAGCGGTGGTGAAGATCACAGAAGGCGGCTGTTCAATCAGCTCCAGCATCTCGAAACCGTTGATCTTCGGCATTTGTATATCCAGGAAAACAATATCCGGCTTATGCTGGCTGATGGCTTTTACTCCTTCAAACCCATCATTGCATTCCTGTACGATCTCAAATTCGGGATAATGCTGCAGGTATTCCCGTACCATGCCACGGGCAAGTGGTTCATCGTCTATAATAATGGTCTTGATCATGTTAACTGCGGTATAATGAGTGTGGTGGTGAATAAATTGTTTTCAACAGATGTCTGTAGCAGGTCAGTGCGCGCAAACAGCAGGAACAACCGGCGTTGTATAGAAGCCAGTCCGAACCCTGTACCCTTTACTGCACCTGCGGTATCAGCATCAAAGGGGTTGGTAACCTTGATCAGCAGTTGTGGTCCCTGTACCTGTGTGCGGATGGTGATGACCACCGCATCCGTGGTATCATACAGTCCGAATTTAATAGCATTTTCCACAACAGGCTGCAGCAGCAAAGCAGGCAGCCTGAGTGTGCCGGTGGTCGCATCAGCCTCAACAATAGTTTGCAGGCGGTGACCAAACCGTACTTTCTCGATATCCAGGTATAGCTGCAGATAATCCAGCTCTTCCTGCAGGCTGATCCATTGCTGCTCTTCACGGCGTAATGTGCCGCGGAGAAAATCGGAGAGCTGCTGTATCATATGCCTGGCCTTTTCAGGCTGGCTACCTGTTAAAGCGCTGATGGAGTTAAGGCTGTTGAACAGGAAATGCGGCTGCAGCTGCTGGCGCAGTTTGAACAGCTCTGCTTCCCTCGACATCTTCTCTACTTCTGACTGGTGTTTGATTGCCCGGTTTTGTTCCTGCTGGGTGTACCAGAGCAGGCTGAACATGGCCATACAGCCAACGAGCAGGAAATTGAGGGCATAGCGTATGCCCAGTGATTCCCGTACAAAACCGGTAAACACCGTATCAGTGCCACCCACCCATAACAACAGCCATTTGCTGATGAGTAAACAAAATCCACTTAGCCCAATACTGATGATGAGCACATACCAGTATTTTTCCCTTCGCGGCAGATAATACTGCATATTGTTTATGATGAGCAAACAACAGGCTGCAAGCAGGGCATTGCTGATGAGGCTGTCGGCAATTACCCGTGCAGCGTTTAACTGGTAGCTGTATTCAACTGCCAGGTGAATAAGCGCGCAGGTAATCCACCAGGCAATGAATGTATTTCTAAAACTTTTATCTGAAAAAGAGGAAGCCAATCGTGCAGGTTAGTTTAAGGTTTTCAAAAAATGCCCGGTATTTGTTTCCAGCAGGTGTGATGCTTTCATGTTCACTATATGAATGAAAATATCGGCATCATCTTCTTCTTTTATGCGGGAATATATTTCTGCACCATCTATCAGTTTATCCAGTTTATACAATTCGCTTACATTGATGAATTTCCAGTGTACCATCGATTGTTTCTGGTTCATAAACGTGTCCTGTTCCCGGTGGCCGATCAGTTGTGCTTTATTGAAAGCATGCAGCTCATCTTCTGCACTGATCAGCCTGAGCTGTTCATCAAACTGCGGGGTATGTTCGCCTTCGCCGCATATAATACGGTAAACGATTTTTGCAAGATACCAGTTCATACAAATTTTTTTAGATGAAGCAGATTTGTTAGGGATATGGCCTTGTTAACCTGGAAAAGCTGCCGGCCTGTTTCAATTGAAGGGTTAATAGCTGTTGATCTCAATACCTGCAAACACCGAAGTGCCGCGTAAAATGACCACCTTATCAGGATCTACAGGCGTTGTCTGTATCGGCCGTTTATCTTCCACGCCGGCAAAAACAGCCACTACTTCAGATTTTACATGCCAGTGGGGAGGCATGATCATCTTGGCACCGCCAAATACCTGGGTAATATCAATAACCACCTGGCCCTGTATATCGGCATGCGAAAGATCGATCTCTGCACCGCCCATAAAACAGGTGATATCCCCACCCAGGAATTTTTTGGATACGATTTTTTTCTTCAGGCCACCGAATGCAATGACCGAATCGATAAACTCCCCGTCACTCACCGTAGGGCCATACCATCTTTTTTTTTCTTCTTCTTGGGCCATATTCCACTGGTCTCTCCATTGCTCTTTCCACTGTCTTTTCCATGCTGCTTTATCGCATCCACCCCAGTACCTTCGTCTCGGGCGCAGCAGGAACATAAGTCCTACCAGGATGATGATAGCCGGTGTGGTGTATTGTTGGGCATTAAACCCGGGAAACCAGGCATCGAGCGAAAAAAATACACCTACAGCGATCAGCATCAACCAGAAGGGATGGACGAACCGGCTCCTGATGCCTGTAAAAATACCCAGGCTGATGAGCAGGGTAGGCCAGGTGAACAGCCAGGCCGGGAATGGGGCGCCCATTTTATAAGCCAGTAATAAACCACCTGCCGCCAGCAGAAATAATCCTGTCCAGAAACGGTCATGTGTATTCGATATATCCTTCCGGTCCATAGTGTCTTTTTAAATTGATAAGCAAATCTATAAAAGGCTGTCCCCCTTCAAAAGCCGTTTTAGGCCAGCTTACCTCCATGCACCGGTTAATGGCCGGAATACGTCGGTAAACACCGCTATTATATTGAATAGAGCACTGGTAAACAGGGGTGATTCTTTTTCAGGAGATCGCCTTCCCTAAAAATAAGCATCTTTGCACGATCATTTTGAACAGCTATGAATATCGGACTGGAAGCGAAGCGTGCATATACCAATGGAACAGGGCTGGGGCATTACAGCCGCACTTTGATCAGTTCCCTGGCAACTTATTATCCCGAGCATGAGTATTATTTGTTTACACCCAGGCATACCAGCCGTTTTGATGCAGATAGCTACGACAATATACATGAAATAACCCCGCAACGTTTTCCGGGCACGCTGTTTACATCGGCCTGGCGCAGCAGCTGGGTGAAAAAAGACCTGAAGCAGCTGGATATACAGTTATACCACGGGCTTAGTCATGAAATACCCATGGGCATGCCGGGAACAGGTATTCCCAGCGTGGTTACCATGCACGACCTTATTTTTGAACGTTATCCCGAACAATACAGTGCAGTGGATGTGCGTATCTACCGTAAAAAGTTCACTTATGCCTGTAAGCATGCCAACAGGATCATCGCCATCAGCAAACAGACCAGGGACGATCTGGTGCGTTTTTACCAGGTGCCGGAAAATAAGATCGATGTGTGTTACCAGAGCTGTAATCCTGCATTTGGTGTGCGCGTAACCGAAGCCGAAAAACAGCGGATAAAACAACGCTACCAGTTGCCGGATACTTTTTTTTTATACGTGGGTTCGGTCATTGAAAGAAAAAACCTGCTCAACATATGCAAAGCATTGCAGCAGCTGAAACTGGTATTGCAGGTGCCGCTGGTAGTGATAGGCGAAGGAGGGAAATACAAACAACAGGTACAGGCTTATGTACAGGAAAACCAGCTGGAAAAGCAGGTGATCTTCCTGTCTGACCAGCCTGCTGCAAAAGAAGCGGCATTCCGCTCTGCGGCTGACTTCCCGGCCATTTACCAGCAGGCGTTGTGCATGGTGTATCCTTCCGTATTTGAAGGTTTTGGTATACCGGTGCTGGAAGCTTTGTGGAGCCGGTTGCCGGTTATTACCAGCAATGTATCCTGCCTGCCGGAAGCAGGCGGGGAGGGTGCCCTTTATGTAAACCCGCTCGATGTAAATGAAATGGCTACAGCCCTGCAGCAGATAGCTGAGAACAGCAGCCTGCGCGAACAGCTGGTAACAAAAGGCTGTGCCCATGCACAGCAGTTCACCCAGCAAAAATGCGCAGAAGCTGTGATGCAAACGTATCTTCGCGTGGTATGAGTACCGAGTTTTTTAACCAGGACCTGGAACAATGTCTTGACGTACTGCACAGTGGCGGTATTATCCTGTATCCCACCGATACGGTGTGGGGGCTTGGCTGCGATGCCACCAATGCCATTGCCGTAGAAAAGATCATCGAACTGAAAAAAAGGCCGCAGCATAAAAGTTTTGTAGTGCTGGTTGCCTCCGAGCGGGATGTGCTGCAGTACGTGGCTGCTCCCGATTTATCTGTATTCGATTACCTGCAACAGGTGGCCAAACCCACTACCGTGATTTATGAACATGCTATCGGGCTTGCCGATAATGTGCTTGCAGCCAATGGCTCTGTAGCCATCCGTATTTGTAAAGATGATTTTTGCCGCCACCTCATTAAGCGCTTCAGAAAACCCATCGTAAGCACCTCTGCCAATACCAGCGGTATGCCATCTCCCTCCCTGTACCGGGAAATTACCGCAGAAATACGCAATGGAGTGGATTATATTGTCCGTTACCGGCAGGAAGATGCTGAACCTGCCGCACCTTCAGCCATTGTGGAATGGAAAAACGGTGAAGTGGTTGTTATCAGGCCCTAAGCCCGAAACTTCATTTTAAAATAACTATATAATGAAGCGTAGGTATTGTGCATTCTCCCGCTTTTTCGTATATTAAAGGAGGAATACCTGCCTGCCGCCCGCAGTGGTATTCCCGGGCTGTGAAAATGAGACAAATCAGCATCATTATGACAAGGGTTACCCTCGATATCCCGAATGAGAAAATGCCTTCCTTTATCCGGCTGATACTGGAGCTGGGCATCGACCGCCATTCCATCAGTTCGCGCGCTGCCAGGGATACCGCCGATACAGGACTGAATGGACGGGACAGGCATTTTTTAAGAAAGCTGTACCGGTCATTCCTGTTGTTCGACTGGGAATTTTTCAGCAACGAACTGGAGTTTGAATAAACCGGTGGCAGATAAACAGTATGCCAGCTTCAACAGCAGGTATTGCTATGCTTTGCATCTTCATAGCCAGGCGGCCAGTCAAAGCTGCCATTGTTGCTCAATATCATTTGCTGTTTCAGGGTTGTTTACCAACATCCTTTACTGAAGGAATGGCAGTATACCGGTTATACTGCTCACCCGGGCCATGATCAATTAGCAGGCGAACAAGTCTGCCAGTCAGTTATCTTTGCATCGATGCAGATCAATTGTACTGACAGAGAGTTATTCCTGTTTAAAAAAATAGCGGCTGCGGCACAGGAACTGGACATGCCCTGCTTTTTGATCGGTGGTTTTGTGCGGGATAAAATTATTGGCCGCCCTACCAAAGATGCAGATATTGTTTGTTTGGGTGATGGCATTGCCCTGGCACATGCGGTGGCAGCCCGTTTTCAGCCAAAACCCAGTGTGGCATTTTTTAAAACATTTGGTACGGCACAGATCAAGCTGCCCGATTTTGAGGTGGAGTTTGTGGGCGCCCGGAAAGAAAGTTACCAGCGCAACAGCCGTAAACCTGAAGTGCTGCCCGGTACCCTGGAAGATGACCAGAACCGCCGCGATTTTACCATCAATGCGCTGGCCATCAGCCTGAACAAAGCTGATTATGGTAGGCTGATCGACCCGTTTAATGGTTTGCAGGATATAGAAAAGAAGCTTATTCAAACCCCGCTGGCACCTGCTGAAACGTTCAGCGACGACCCGCTCAGGATGATGCGGGCTATCCGTTTTGCCACACAGCTGGGATTTACCATCGCCCCGGTTACTTTCCAGGCTATCTGTGACAATGCAGAGCGTATTAAGATCGTTTCGCAGGAACGCATTACAGATGAGCTGAACAAGATCATGCTCAGCCCCAGGCCTTCCATTGGCTGGGACCTGCTTTTCAGAAGCGGCTTGCTGCAGCTTATTTTTCCCCAGATGGTTGAGCTGTATGGCGCGGAATATATTGATGGAAAAGGGCATAAGGATAATTTTTACCATACACTGCAGGTGGTAGACAATATTGCAGAGCATACCAGCGACCTCTGGCTGCGTTGGGCCGCATTGCTGCACGATATTGGCAAGCCTGCCACCAAACGTTTTGAAGAAGGTCATGGCTGGACATTCCATGGCCATGAGGTAGTGGGTGCACGCATGGTACCAAAAATATTCAGCCGGCTGAAGTTGCCGATGAATGAAAAAATGCGTTTTGTACAAAAGCTGGTAGAACTGCACCTGCGGCCTATCAGTCTTACAAAAGAAAATATCACGGACAGCGCCATCCGCAGGCTGCTGTTCGATGCCGGTGAAGATATTGATGCACTGATGCTGCTGTGCAATGCCGATATCACCAGTAAAAACAAACAAAAAGTAAAACGTTACCTGCAGAACTTTGAGCTGGTGCGTAAAAGGCTGGAAGAAGTGGAAGAGAGCGACCGCATCCGCAACTGGCAGCCGCCCATTACGGGTGAAATCATTATGCAGGTATTCGGGTTACCGCCAGGTAAGCAGGTGGGTATTATCAAAGACGCGATCAGGGAAGCTATCCTCGATGGCCTTATCCCCAATACTTACGAGGCTGCTTATGCCTTTATGCTGGAAAAAGCGGCATCCCTGCAATTGCAGCCTGTGGCACCCTGATCCCGCCATTGCCGGGGAAACCGGTGGGTATTTTTTTACCAGGTTCAGCACATGCCATACGCGAAATGCATGTTAGTGCGGTGGCGGAATACCACCTGGCTTTCGTTCAGGCTACCGGCAAACCGGCTATACAGTATAAATTGGCAGCCTGCAAAAACCGGTGTAATCTTTGTGCAGGTATCACGGCTATGCGTAATGGGGTACCTTTCTTTTTTGGACAGATATCCATATTTTAGCACAATAATTCATTGAATCTTAACTAATGGCTGTATTAAAGTTCAGAGTGTATTTCGAAGAAGACGATGCCGTGTACCGGGATATCGTGATCAAGCACACACAATCCTTCCTGGATCTGCATCAGGCTATTTTAAAAGCATACGAATTCGACAGCAAGCACCAGGCAACCTTTTTCCGCAGCAATGATAACTGGCAGCGGGGAAGGGAGATCAGTGTGGAAAAATACGATAAAGAATACCGGGCCGAGCCCCTGCTGATGGGGAATACTACCATTGGTTCTGAAATACGCGATCCCAACCAGAAATTTGTGTATGTATACGATTTTGCCAAAAACTGGACTTTCCTGATCGAGCTGATCAATGTAAGCAAAGAGGAAAGTGCCAAAATGGCCTATCCAGGTGTTACCCGTACCGAGGGCATCGGTCCCCAGCAATACGGTACCAAAAGCCTGCTGGGTGATAAATTTGTGGATATCGAAGAAAAATATGACCTCAATAAGGGCGCCGAAGGTTTTGGTGAAGAAGGAGAGGGGGGCGAAGGGGGGGATGGAGACGGTGAAGAAGAGGGTGGAGAAGACGCGGGAGACGAATATTAATTAAATGTAAATCCTGTATTAAATCTTTTTACTTGGCATAAGCTTCTTAAATTGGCAGTATGAACATACTTGTCACGGGAGCAAATGGATTTTTGGGCCAACATCTCACCCTGTACCTGTCACAGGGGCAGCATTGGTCCGTTACTGCCACCGGTCTTCATCATTGCCGTATCCCGCAGACGGGTTCATTCAGTTATATTTCTACCGATCTCACCGAACAGCCGGCTGTTGAACAGCTCATAAAACAAATTCAGCCCAGCTGGATCATTCATACCGCTGCCATGAGCAAACCCGATGCCTGTGCAGCCGATCCTGAAAATTGTTTACAACACAATGTGGCTGCTACCCGCTATCTGCTGGAAGCAGCGGCTGCCACCGGCAGGCAGGTTCATGTGTTGTATGTTTCTTCTGATTTTATTTTCGGCGAAGGCGGTCCGCATACAGAAGACAGCCAGCCGCAGCCACTGAACTTTTACGGGCAATCGAAATGGCAGGCCGAACAGCTGGTGATGCAGAGTGGTTTACCCTGTACCATTGTTCGCCCCGCTTTTATTTATGGAAAAGTTTGGGAAGGTATGCGCCCTGGTTTTATCCAGTGGGTGCAACAAAGCCTGAGCGCCGGAAAAAAGATCAAAGTGGTGAACGACCAGCAGCGTACACCTACTTATGTAACCGATATCTGCCGGGGTATTGAGCAGGTACTGCAGCTGGATAAAACAGGTGTTTATCACCTGGCTGGCGATGAAATATGTTCGCCCTATGCTGTAGCGCTTGCAACGGCCCACACACTGGGCCTTGATGCAACACTGATTGAAGCGGTGACTGCCGAAACATTTCCCGAACCGGTGCAACGGGCCAAAAGCTCGGGCTTGAAAATAGAAAAGGCCAGAAATGAACTGGGATACAATCCTGTGTGTTTAAAAGACGGGATTGAATTGAGCTTTAACTATTCCTGATTATGCATCAAACGCCCCTCCAGAAATATTTTGCTCAGCGGGTTAAAAATCTATTCAATCATCTGCACGATTTTGACCTGAATGGGGATGATGTGTCCCTGCACGATTTCAGGGTGGAAATGAAAAAGCTGCGGGCTATTATCAAGTTTCTCCGCCAGGTATATCCCAAACAAAAACTGAAAAGACCAGCCCACCTGCTGCGCTCTATTTTCCAGGTGGCCGGTGAGATACGTGAATACCAGATACTGCAGCAATGGTTGCAGAAGAACCAGCTCACTGTTATCCAGGAGCGGTATTTCCCTGCTGTACAGCTGCAGCAAATGACAGAACAGTTCAGGCTGCATGCAGAGGATTATAAAAACGATTTTAAAGAGATCATTGAACAGGCTGGGAAATTTGTGGCCATCACCAATGAGATACTGGCAGAACAATATTTTGTAGACATGAACGCCCAGGTACAGGAAATGATCAGCCAGGACCTGCATGAAACCGAATGGCATGAATTGCGTAAGCTGATCAAACAATGGATGTATGCCATTAACTGGGTAAAGCCCGAGGAAGTGGCAGAGAAAGATCCCGCATTCTCTTACTACAACAAGTTGCAGGAATGTATTGGCCAATGGCACGACCTGGAGCTGATCAAAGATGCTTTTTCGCAAAAGCAGATCTATCTTTCACAGGATATTGATGTGCAGAAAGATTTTGGTATAGCCTGGGAAAAATTATTGCATTCTTCCCGCTACAGGGAAAAACAGATAGAGGAGCTGCTGGCTGCCAGGCAGCTGAATGCCCAGTCGCCTGCCTCCCGCGGGTGACCATTATCCCTGCAGCCTGCGGCTGCCAGGTACTTTTACTATGCTTTTATGGTTGATAAAAATAATCCCAGGCCAGCCTGGCTGTTTGTGCAATAGCCGCTTCGCGTGTGGCTTCGTCTCCTGTTGAATCGCTGATGAATACGGCAATGGCAATATGCTTCCCGTTGGGCAGTGTGATAACGCCGATATCATTGGTAGCCCTTGTCATCCCGTTCGGCTCAGTACCTGATGTGCCGGTTTTATGGGCTACCACTGTACCGGCGGGCAACAATCCTTTTATTCTTTTAGGGCCAGGTGTTGATTGTTCCAGCTGTTGCAGTAACAGCGCACGGGTGCTTTCTGCCAGGTAATGCCCGCGGTATAGTGTATCCAGCAGCTGAACAGCTGCCCGTGGATATGCCCAGTTACGGTACTGCACCTGAAAATCTGCCACCTGTTGCTCCCTTTCAAAAGTGGCAATGGTCATCTCTTTTATACCCATACGGCGCAGGGCCTGGTTTGTTTTGGAAGTACCACCCAGCAGGCGCAATAAAACATCACAAGCTGTTCCATCACTTTCTGAAACACTGTACTGTAAAATTTCTTTCAGCGACATACTGATACCGCCATTGGGATGCTGCTCCCTGATAGGACTATGCCCCCTGGGCATTATATCCGAAGCGCGTATTTCGATGGATTGGCCGAGGGTGAACTGGTGGTGGTCAACTGCATGCAAAGCAATCATATTAATGGGCAGCTTGTATACACTTTGCATGGGAAAAGGCTGGCGGCTGTTGTAACCGAGTGTGTCTCCTGTTTCCAGCAACTGTGCAAACATGCCCAGTTTACCCTTGCTCTGCAGGGCAATATGATCCAGCTGTGAAGTAATGGATGTGGATTGTGCTGTGGCAGATTGTATTAAAAAACAGGGAATGGGTACGAAAGCCAGCTGGTAAAACCGGCGGATGGTGTAAATTATCTGATGCAGGTATTTCATGCAGCCAATATAACGGATATTTATCCTGTATTGCGGGGTGTGTATAAAATTTCTGTAATGATAGAGTGGGGCACTCTCTGAAGAGTGCCCCACTCTATGTTTGTATAGTATTTCGGTGCTCCGCAGAGTGCCTCACTCTTTACAGGAACACTTCCGCCATCATGCATCGCGCACTGCCGCCGCCATTGGTTTCAATAGTGGTGAGGGGTGAATGAAGGATGCGGTTATAATTTTCCAGCGCTTCAATTTGTTTGGTGGTCAATGACTGGTATGCCTGTGTAGACATCACCAGCAGTTTCTCACCCTGGTCGTTCTCTACCTGCAGCATATTGCCCGCAAAATGGTTCATCTGCTCCAGGCTGATCGTGATCAGCTCTTTTTCCGTGCCATTGATGGTGGCGATCACATCGCTTTTTTCAGCAGCGCTCCTGATGGCTTCCAGGCAAATCACCACATAGGCATCTGCCACACACATCAGTACATTGGTATGGTAGATGGGTTTATTGTTTGCATCTGTTGCATGAAACAATACCGGTTCATATTGCAGCTGCCTGGCAAATTCTTCCAGTACCTTTGGGTCGGTCCTGGGTGAAATGCAGGCATAAGCCAACTGGTGATCCCTGTCAAGCACCATGCTGCCGGTGCCCTCCAGGAACTGGTTACGGCTTTCAAAATGACTAAGGTCTATTTGCCGGCTGGTGGCAAAGTCTTTTTTCAATTGTTCTATCAATGCCGGTTTCCGTTCCAGTCTTCTGTTGGGTGCAAACATGGGATACAGCACGATTGTACCACCGCTATGAAAGGATATCCAGTTATTGGGAAATATTGAATCCGGTGTATGCGGTTCGGCTGTATCATCAACCACGGTTACGGTTATACCATTGGCCCGCAGCAGGGTTACCAATGTGTCGAACTCTTCCAGCGCTTTCTGCTGGGCATTTTCAGCTGCACCGGCCACCTGGAAAGCATTGTTCACGGCTGTCTGTGCATTATAGGTAAACTGCACAGGCCGTATCATAAGAATATGTCGCGTCGTTTGCATTACATTATATTATTGTTTTAACTGCGTACTATAAGCATAAAATATAACCATCAAAGCCAATACTTAAGTACTAAGTACGAACCCACCCATTTATACTATGTCACATCGTACATCCCACATCATACATCGTACATGACAAAGTGCAAACTGCGAAGTACTAAGTACGAACCCCACCCATTTACACTACGCACCCACACCGTACATCCCACATCGTACATGATAAATTACTAAGTACAAGAAATCCCCCTCCACCGTCTCACTTCAACCTATCCCTTAGCAAAGGCATGCTCATACAATGGGAGCCGCCGCGGGCGCGGGATAATTCTGCCGAGGGTAGCAGTATCAGGGTGTTTTCCATCAGCTGTGGGTTGAAGCCGTTTTCAAACAGGCTGAATGCTTCATCGGTGGTGATCACTTCAAAGCCGGCGCGCCGGAAGGCTGCAGCGGTTTTGTTGTTGCGGTCGTACCCGATGACCACACCTTCTTTCAGTGCAGCTACATTGCAGGAATCGGTCCACTGTTCCCTGTCATCATGCGGAAAATCATTGCCGCCACTGTAAATGATTGTTACCTCCTGTGGAGAGCAGCCAAAATCTTCCACGCTCACCTGCACCAACAGCGATTCAATACCGGGTGGATTATTAGGTACACTGTAATCTTTATTGGCCTGGTAAGGTTCTGTGGCTTTTTTGTAGAACTGTAATACTTCCGGTTCTTCTATTTTGTGCAGCTGTGATTTATGCATCAGTCCGCCGAGATACGATTTTTTTACATTGTTCTCCGCTTCCAGTATTTTTTCAGAATAGCGGCCGTATAAAACCCATACATTTCTTTTCACCTGGGTGAAAATGGTATCAATATGCATCTGCGCTCTTTTGCGCGGAATTTTTACCACCGATATTTTTTCAATACCCAATGCCGGTTGGCTGAAAATAGTGTGGATGATCTCGTTCACTGCATTGGAAGAAGTTCTTTCGCTGCATCCCACTATCAGGTGCCGCGGATGGATCATCATGATATCACCGCCTTCAATGCTGATGATGCGTTGCTTTCTTTCCTCCTCTTCATACAGGAAGAAATCACTTTCTTCTGTGATCTCAATCACTTTATTGGGATGGTCTTTGAAAAAATAATACAGTGCCAGGCATTTTGTGATCAGTGATTCCCGCTTGCGTGCTGCGGTGGCCATCCTGCTCAGCA
Organism: uncultured Deminuibacter sp.; assembly: GCA_966424055.1. GTDB lineage: Bacteria > Bacteroidota > Bacteroidia > Chitinophagales > Chitinophagaceae > Deminuibacter. The sequence continues at coordinate 59,774 of CBJLMB010000011.1, forward strand.
GGATATGGTCTTTGATCATGATGCCAATATCCCGGGTAAAAATAAAATTGGGTATGGGCGGAAAAATAAACTGGTCTTCTTTATTGTCGTTTTCTGCTGCGGGCAATACACCGGTGATCAGTATTTTGGCCAGTAATGCTGTATCAGCGATGCCTTCGAGCTTTTGCTGGATCTGCAGGCTGGATTCTTCATAAGAACATACCGCTGCGATCAAACGCAGTTTCACTTTTTCATCATGGAGTATTTCTTCCAGCAGGTGCTGGGTATCGAGCACTTTGGTGGAATTGAAATATTCTTTTTTGCCTGGAATAAAACAGTTGGCCCGCACTTGTTCGTCGGGCGAATCCTGGCAGGCGTTGATATAAGCAACCTTGTCGGGATCAAGAAAATACAACAGCAGTTTTACATAATGATTGTATTCTTTCTGCATGTTCTGCAGGTGTACAATATCATCATACAGGTTATCGGAAAAAGTACTGGGAATGATCTTACCAATACCGCCATCAGGGCTATGGATAAGTATTTTGCGTAAGGTGCCTAATTCAGATTCTACATACCAATCTGACTGATCTACTGACATACATTTGTTTTTGGTGAAGAAATAAAGCATCCGTTAAAGCCAATAACAATCCTGCGGACATAAAGATTATTGCCGCAATAAGGAATGCATGTATCAGTAATCAGGGCTGCCGCAATCTGCTGAAGAGATCAGGTTGAGAAAATAGGCAAGAAGCAGGGTACTATGTATTTGTTTAGCAGCAAACATGCTGCAATATAACATTTTCGGCCGAAGGAAGTGGTTGGGGGTGGTATACCTGTTATTTGCGCCTGTGCCGGATGGTTTCTTCTTGTGAGGGCGGATGGGGAAACCCGGGAAAATCTTCATCGGTTTTCTCATCCGGGCTATGGGCTATATCTTCTTTTGTCATGGGTTTTGCCGGCTTTTTGCTTTTGGGATATGATTTCTTTTTTGCCGGTGCGGCTGTTTTCTTTTTTTCCATAACTGTTTTTAAAGAAAAAGCCTGAAAATTCCATGCCAGCCCGGGCGGCGGAGGTTCTCTCGCGGAATGCGCGGAAAACGCGGAAATAGAATAATCCTACGGCATCCTCAACGGGCGAGGGGATAAAGCTGCAAGCCAATAGCCATGAGCTGTTAGCAGGACAAACTGGAGACTGGTTCTCTCTCGCGGAATGCGCGGAAAACGCGGAAATGGAATAAACCTATGGGCATCCTCAACGGGCAACGGGATAAAGCTGCAAGCCAATAGCCATGAGCTGTTAGCAGGGCAGACTGGAGACTGGTTCTCTCGCGGAATGCGCGGAAATAACTTGTGGCAGCACACCTGATTGCAACAGGTGGGACACTGGCAGCTCGTAGCTAATTGCTAAGAGCTATAAGCGATGAGCGATGCGTTCAGGAAGGGGTACCAGCTACTAATTATAGCTATACCGTATAATTTCCTGCCTGTACCTGTCCAGTATTGATGATTTGGAGATGAACCCCAGCCATTTGCCATCATCATCTGTCACCGCCAGTGTGGCGGCATTCTGCTGCTCAAATTTGTATAGTACCGATTCAACATCTTCATTGATGTTCACTGCCGCCTGCTTCAGCATTACATCGGCTACTGTGATCGCCTTGTTTTTCTGCTGGTCATCCAGCAGTATGGATTTGATATCGTTCAGGTAAATGCTGCCCAGCAGTTTTTTACCGGCATCAGTAACGGCATATACATCTTTGTTGTTATAAGTGATCTGCCTGGTCATTTCCTGCAGGGAGGTATCGGGCGTAAAAGAGAGGTGATCTTTTTCTATCATATGCAATAGTTCCAGGCGGCTGAGCAGGAATTTATCTTTATTACTGGGATTCAGTTTGCTGTGCAGGGATAATTTTTTCATTTCCATCGACAAAGGCTCAAACCATTTTACCACCATATAGCTGATGGCCGATACCAGCATCAGCGGTAATATAAGGCTATAGCCACCAGTGATCTCTGCACTGAGAAAGATGGCTGTTAAAGGGGCAAAGAATAACCCGCTGAGCACACCGGCCATACCAGCCACCACAAAATTGGCCATAGGCAGGTTCTGATAGCCCATCAGGTGAAAAAGCTGCCCCGAAATAAAACCCAGTATACCACCAATAAAAAGTGCCGGTGCAAAACTGCCGCCATTACCGCCCCCCTGCAAGGTGAAGGCTGTGGCAAAGACCTTTAATAGCACCAGTCCCAGTAAAAAGCTGATAAATAGCCAGTTATTGTTTAAATGGTTGAACAGGAACGGGGTTTTATCCACCATATTGGTTTCAGCCAGTATTTTGATGGTCTTATAGCCTTCGCCAAACAGGGGCGGGAAGAAGAAGATCAGTACAGCCAGCAGCAGCGAGCCACAGAGCCATTTTTGTATGTGTGATGACCATTTAGCAAAACGGTGTTCTACCCAGCTGAAAGCCCTGGCATAATACAAAGCCAGCAAACCGCTCAGCAGTCCTATTCCCACATAGAAAAAAGTATTGCTGTAATTAAAGGGCTGCATGTTTTTGAATGAAAGCAATATTTCATCACCCAGGATGATTTTCGCGATCAATGCACCGGTTGCAGCGGAAATGATCAGCGGGATAAATGTGGTGATGGTAATATCGATCATCAGTACTTCCAGCGCGAAAAGCACACCAGCGATGGGAGCGCTGAAAGCCGATGCAATACCCGAAGCAATACCACAGGCCAGCAATACCGTTCTTTCTTTATAAGGCAGGTAATACAACCTGCCGAAATTTGAACCGATGGCCGCACCAGTAGCTACCATGGGCGATTCCAGCCCTGCTGAACCACCAAGACCAACAGTGATACCACTCGTAATAATATGCGAATATATCTGGCTGAAGGGCAGGTTAGAGGAGTTTTTGGCAATGGCATACACGATCTTGTCATTACCCTTAAGAAAATTATTACGGAATACTTTTACAATCAGCAAACCGCTGAGACCAATACCGGCTATGGGCAGCAACATCTGGTACCAGAGTACATTGCCAGGACGTATATGGTTGAAAAACAATTCTTCCAGGCGGAAGACGAATAATTTTAATAAAACAGCTGCAAGACTTGTAGAGGCGCCAACGATAATACAGGAAAAAAGTAGGAACTGCCTTTCCGTTAATTTCTTTTTCAGGTACAGCACGCCAACACGTATCTGTTTATGAATAAAGTGCAACATGCTGCAAGTTACCTAATTTAAACCTGGTAACAGATAACTGGCCCGGGTGTTACTGCTTTTTATATAAAAGATACCGGATAAACAGCTGCGAGTGGCGGGGCTTCTCGGGAACACGCAAAAAGCGCAGAAAAGAAGCGGACTGTCCTCTGGGGAATTTTTAGCATCCTGTTCACGCCCGGCAAGCCAGGCAGGATCAATGCTGCCACTCATCGCTGCCAGCTCATCGCTTGCCGCTCTAAACCGCCTCGTTTATGACTAAAAAAGGGATGGTTGCGCCACCCCTTGTTTGATATGCTTTTCTGTTATTGAATTATTTTGCCTTTTTCTTCCTGGCGGTTTTCTTTGGCGGGTTGGCTTTCAGCTCTTCGATGATCGCTTTTACCTCTTCGATGGTGAGCTCGGCGGCTTTTTCCTGCTGCTCTTTGGTGAGTTTATAATTGCGCAGCCCTTGTTTAATATAGGGGCCATAGGGGCCACGTAATACCTGTATTTTTTCTTTCTCAAAAACCTTGATGGTCCTTTCTTCCTTGGCTTTGCGCTTTTCTTCGATCATCGGCGCAACCTCTTCCAGTGTAACCGTGTAGGGGTCCATTTCCTTGTTCAGTGCATAGAATTTTTTATCATGCGCAGCATAAGGACCAAACCTGCCGATGTTGATGGATACTTCCTGTCCCTCGAACAATCCTATCATCCGCGGCAGCTTAAACAGGTCCATGGCCTCTTCCATTGAAATGGTTTCGATGCTCTGTGTGGCTTTCAGTTTGGCAAAGCGGGGTTTTTCTTCATCATTGGCTTCACCGATCTGTACCATGGGGCCATAACGGCCCATACGGGCAATCACTTTTTTACCGCTTACAGGGTCAAAGCCCAGCTCGCGTTCGCCTTTGGCACGTTCGGCTGTTTCCAGTGTTACCTCGATATTGCTGTGAAATGGCCGGTAAAATGCATCGATCATTTTATTCCATTTCATTTTGCCTTCTGCAATCTCATCGAACTCTTCTTCAATGCGGGCGGTAAAATGATAATCCATCACCTTCTGAAAATGCAGTTTCAGAAAATCAGTGACAACCATGCCCAGGTCGGTAGGGAACAGTTTGGCTTTTTCTGCGCCGGTATTTTCGTGCAATACCTCTTTTGCTATTTCATTTTTGGCATTCAGGCGAAGCAGTTTCACTTCTCTTTTCACACCTTCTTTATCCCTTTTCTCCACATAATTCCGTTTCATAATGGTAGAGATAGTGGGGGCATAAGTAGAAGGGCGGCCGATACCCAGTTCTTCCAGCTTTTTCACGAGCGATGCTTCGGTATAGCGTGGTGCAGGGCGCGTGAATTTTTCGGTGGCGGTCATCTCTTTAAAATCCAGCTGCTGCCTTACAGCCAGTGGTGGCAGTATGCCTTCATTATCTTCTTCCTCCTCATCATCGCGGCCTTCGCGGTACACTTTTAAAAAACCGTCGAATTTCAATACTTCACCGGTAGCAGTAAGCTGGTCTTTATTGGTGGAGATATCTATTTTGGCAATGGTTTTTTCAAACTCGGCATCGCTCATTTGCGAAGCGATGGTTCGTTTCCATATCAGTTCGTACAGGCGGCGTGCATCATCATCTTCTACAGTATGATGGCTCATATAAGTAGGGCGGATGGCTTCATGCGCTTCCTGTGCGCTTTCATTCTTGTTTTTGTATTTACGCGGCTGGTAATATTGTTTGCCGTATGAGCCGTTGATCTCTTTTTCAATATCTGCCATCGCAGTATCGCTCAGGTTGATACTGTCGGTACGCATGTAAGTGATTTTACCGCTTTCATACAGCTTCTGCGCCAGCAGCATGGTTTTACCCACGCTGTAGCCCAGCTTGCGGCTGGCTTCCTGCTGCAGGGTAGAAGTGGTGAATGGTGCGGCAGGCGTACGTTTGGATGGTTTTACCTGGATATCGGCAACAGTATATATCGCATTTTTACAGCTTTCCAGGAAGGTCTGGGCCGCATCGGCCGAACCCAGTTTGGAGGGGCCATCGGCTTTGAAGTTTACTTTTTTACCGTTGATATCGGGCGCGGTAAAACCCGCTTCTATTTTAAAACTGCTTTCGGTAGTGAAATTGTTGATTTCCCTTTCTCTTTCCACGATCAGGCGAACAGCCACACTCTGAACCCTGCCAGCACTCAGGCTGCGTTGCATGCCCACTTTACGCCATAAAACAGGGCTTAGCTCAAAACCCACCAGCCTGTCCAGCACGCGGCGGGCCTGCTGGGCATTCACCAGGTCCATATTAATACGCCTGGGATTGTCGACTGCTTTTTTAATGGCAGGACTTGTAATTTCATGAAAAACAATTCTTTTCGTAGTGGCGGGGTCAAGGCCCAGTACTTCGGCCAAGTGCCAGCTGATGCTTTCCCCTTCGCGGTCCTCATCCGATGCCAGCCAAACTTCACCGGCTTTTTTGGCAACCTGCTTCAGTTCTTTCACCACTTTTTCCTTGTCTTCGGGTACTATATAACGTGGCTGGTAATTATTGTTCAGGTCAATACCCATATCGTCTTTTTCCAGGTCGCGGATATGACCATAGCAGCTTTTTACCTCGAAATCATTTCCAAGGATTTTTTCTATCGTTTTTGCTTTTGCCGGCGACTCTACAATCAATAAGTTCTTTGCCATAACAATCTTCGTGGTCAATAATATAATGGGGTAATATTAAGCAAACCTTTTGATTAAAATGTTACCCCTATTTTCTGCAAGAATAGGAAATAATTTAAAGAAACAGATGTTCAGGGTGTGAATAGGGATTATTATATTATATAATTAAATAATATGTTTACACTGTATCTGACAGAAAATCAACGATTAACTGCCTAACCGCCGGATCGCGGTAAATCTTATTGTGGCCAAGATGCTGCGTGGTGATGAAATGCAGATGGGAAAGCCGGTGTTCGCGGGAAGGGGTGGTATCGCTATAAGGACAAACCGGGTCGTTTTCATCATGTATCCAGAGGGTGGGGTTGTTGATCTGCCCCAGTGCCCGGTTAACCGAGAACCATTCTGGCGCATGCCTGCCCGCCGATTCAATTTGCTGTTCGAAGAAAGGATAGATCTTTTTATCCAGCATCAGCAGGTGGAAAAATTGTTTTATGGCCGTAGTGGTTTCTGTAGCCGGGGCTACCAATGCCAGCCGCAGATGGGGGAGCTGCAATTTTTCCGCTGCGAGCGCTGCTGCCATGCCGCCCAGCGAATGGGCCAATATGCCGTGAAGCGGACCAAACTGTTCATGAATTTGTACAATAATATTACAGTACGACAATACATGGATGTGTTTACCCTCACTGGTGCCATGGGCCGGGGCATCAAAGGCCAGTACATCCATACCTTTGTGTAGCAGGGCATGCACATACGCTTCAAACTTATAGCTGCAGCTGTTAAATCCATGGCAGATAAGCACTGTACCGGCAGAGGGGTATGCGCCTTTCCAGTGAAACCCGTTTACCTGTTTATGTTGATGGCCGAATACGAGGTGTATTTTTTGTGCCTGGTGAAAAACCGGCGGTATCTTGCGCCTCATCCTGCCATTCGTGGGTGTGCAGAATAAATCAAAAGCAAGTGCTGCAGCTTTGCGGGGCGAGAGGGCTGCCAGTGTTTTGAATTTTGTCTGATAATACCTTACTACAATTCTTTGCGCTAATTTCATCCTTCCAAAAATTTAATCATCCGGAACACCGGCTCTATTCAAAGATATGAAGGTTGTACTCATTGGTTCAGGAAATGTAGCCAGCGTGCTGGGCAGGCTGATCAGCCAGGCAGGGCATACCATTGTGCAGGTGTACAGCAGGCAACAGGCACATGCATCAATACTCGCCGAGGCCCTGGATGCCATAGCCTGCAATAGCCTGGCACAACTGCAGCCCGGTGCAGACCTGTACATCATTGCCGTATCTGATACCGCCTTACCGGCTATTGCAGGTGAACTCAGGGTAAATGGGATAGTGGTGCACAGCTCAGGCGCCGGCAGTATAACATTACTGAAAGACTGCAGTAACCGGTATGGTGTATTGTACCCGCTGCAAAGTATCAGGAAAGAGGTGGAGCACCTGCCGGTTATCCCTTTCCTGGTAGAAGGTAATAACAAAGCCACTGAAGCACAACTGCTGGCCTTTGCACAAACCCTGTCGCCACTGGTAATGGCAGCCGGTTCGGAAGAGCGGTTAAAGCTGCATCTTTCCGCCGTGTTTGCCGCTAATTTTACCAATTATCTCTACGCAATTGCCGAGGCCTATTGCAAAGAGCAGGGGATCGGTTTCCGTTATTTAATCCCCATTATAGAAGAAACAGCCCGCCGTTTGGAAACGGCTTCCCCCGCTGATGTACAAACCGGTCCGGCCATCCGCAATGACGAGATCACCATCCGCAAACACCTGGCCCTGCTGGAGAACAAAGAACCGGAAAGAACTATTTATACCCTGCTTACTGAGGGAATACGGGAGTTTTATAAAAAAAATACATAGTGTTATGTACGATGTACGATGTGGGATGTACGGTGTAGGTGCGTAGTGATACGTTGGTGATTTTTTGTACTTAGTACTTCGTAGTTTGTACTTAGTTATGTACGATGTGGGATGTACGGTGTAGGTGCGTAGTGATATATTGGTGATTTTTCGTACTTCTTACTTAGTACTTCGTACTTAAAATCATACCTCGTACATCATACATCTAACATAAAAAGTCCCCGTCGGAGATCCAGACGGGGAGGATTGTTATGAGCAAGCAACCGATCACAATGGAATAACACTACCGCTCCATTTCACAATTCAACTATGCAGAAAACAGTAGCGTGATAGAATAAATTATTATGCTGTTATTATGGCTCAAATAGACTTTTGTGGATTGATAACCAGGATCGTATAATAATATCCTGCATAAAAAACGGTCAATCTTTCTTTGTTTAGTTGAGCCAGGTAAAAGTAAGAAACTTTATACAAAACAAACAAGTGTTCGTAAAAAATATTTTACACAAAATTAAAATAGCAGGAAGCGGGTAACGCCTTAAACCCCATCCTGGAAAGACAAAAATGGGAATTACGGTTATGGATAACCCAGGGCTTGGGTTTCATTTGCCAGCTTAAGATCGATTATCCGTTGATTTAAATACTTTTGCAGCCCAAAACGGAACAAATACATGTATGATATCAAGCTGAAATTTGAGCAAAAAGGATTGGAGCCCATTGTTCTGCAACAGGTTGAACCCGACCAGTCGTTGTTGGAAATATGCCTGCACCGGGGGATAGAACTGCACCATAACTGCGGCGCTGTTTGCGCCTGCAGTACCTGTCATCTATATGTGGAAAAAGGAATGGAGTTTTTAGAAGAGATCAGCGACAGGGAAGAAGATTTTATTGACAGGGCTGTTAACCCGCGCATCAACTCAAGACTGGGCTGCCAGTGCATTTTGCTGGATGGTTCGGGAATGATCGAAGTTACCCTGCCCGATCAAACACAGTTTTTGGGCGAATAGTGTATTAAGCTTTTTCAAATTAACATATTTACAAATTTTCCAATTCGTATGTCCACTACTTTTGAGCCACCCATTCACTGGAGCGATCATGAAGATATTGCCATGAAGCTGTACGAACGCTTTGGTGACGAATTCACGGAAAGTAAAATATACCGCATCCGTTTTACTGACCTGCTGGAATGGGTGCTGCAGATTCCTAATTTTGAAGGCAAACGGGAAGAATCGAACGAAGGGCACCTGGAAATGATACAAAGTGCCTGGGTATACGAGTGGCGGGATAGCCAGAAATAGCCGGTTATTCCGGTAATGCCTCAACCGGGCAAAGAATAGTATAACCGCATCGCAGGCTTGGGGCGGCTTCCTTTTTTAAATTGTCTTTTGTGATTTCCTGGTTTTGTGAAACCACGCGGGATAAGCCGGTTGCCGGCAGCCATACCAGGCGGGGTTCCATCCGGCCATGAAAAAAAAATGTGAACGGATGAATATTCTTTCTTTGTTTAAACCCGTTACTACTTTTGTTTTTGATGTAGACGGCGTGCTCACCAATGGCACCCTGCTGGTATTGCCAGATGGGGTAATGGCAAGGCAGATGAACATCAAAGACGGGTATGCCCTGCAGCTGGCCGTGAAACAGGGATACAGGGTGGTGATTATTTCAGGCGGGTATTCGCCTGAAGTGGAAAACAGGCTGGCCAGGCTGGGTATCACTGATGTATTTATGCGGGTAGAAGATAAACTTGGCTGCCTGCAGCAATACATGACCCTGCACCAGCTGCGCACGGAAGAAATACTGTACATGGGGGATGATATGCCCGATTATGCTGTGATGCAGGCCTCAGGTTTATCCTGCTGCCCCGCAGATGCAGCAGTGGATATCCGCAATATTGCCCGCTATGTTTCTCCTTTCAAGGGAGGCGAAGGCTGCGGCAGGGATGTGATTGAAAAGGTACTGAAGCTGAATGGGCACTGGCATGCTGACCTGACCATCAGATCGAAATAACGCATTGCGCTTATCATAATGCACAGGGATGAAAAAATGCCGGAAGCATCAACGGTCACCTGTAAATTTTCCAGATGAAACTGATTACTGCTTTTTTACGATTGGTACGCTGGCCTAACCTGGTTTTTATTGCACTTACACAGGCATTGTTTGCTTATGGTGTGATACATCCCATTTTTGTGCATGCAGGTATTACCCCCAATTTACATGGCCGGGCTTTTATTTTACTGTGCGTTTCTTCTATACTGATCGCGGCAGCTGGCTATATCATCAACGATTATTTCGATCTGAACATCGACCGGGTGAATAAACCCGATAAGCTGGTGGTGGATAAAATTATCAACCGCAGGTGGACGATCATCTGGCACCTGTTGCTGAGCCTGGCAGGTATTGCCATCGGTTTTTACCTCGACTGGACAACCTCTATCCACCTGCTGGGGCCTGCCAACCTGCTTTGTGTGGTACTGCTGTTCCTTTATTCTATTTCACTGAAGAAAAAATTGCTGTCAGGCAATATTCTTATTTCACTGCTTACTGCCTGGACCGTGCTGGTGGTTACCTGGTGCGAAAACAGTTTCCTCTGGCAAACACTGGGTTCAAACGGGGAGCTGCAGGTAAATAAAATAACACGTATCACCTTTCTTTATGCCGGTTTTGCTTTTATTATATCGCTGATACGCGAAGTGGTGAAAGATATGGAAGACATAGAAGGTGACCGCCGCTATGGCTGCAAAACCATGCCCATATCATGGGGCATCAATGCTACAAAAGTATTTGTTGCCGTATGGCTGGTGGTACTGATCACCGCGCTGGTGATTGTACAGGTATATGTATTGCTGTTTGGCTGGTGGGCCAGTGCAGCCTATTGTATCGCATTTGTGATCATTCCTTTGTTATGGATCTTCAAAAAACTGTTCTCAGCCAGGCTGGCACCCGATTATCATAAACTAAGCAGTATAATTAAGCTGGTGATGCTGACCGGCATCTTGTCTATGGTATTTTTTACTGTATACACATAAGCTGCCTGCCAGGTATTTATCCAATCGTGTATCCGCTTATTTTTGTTACATGCAACAAATAATCCTTGCTTCACAGTCGCCCAGGCGCAAACAACTGCTGGAATGGGCCGAAGTACCGTTTGAAATAATTACAAAGGGTACTGAGGAAACTTTTCCACCCGGTATTCCCGTGGAAGAAATACCGGTATACATTGCCCGCGATAAAGCAGCAGCTGTAAAAAACTATATTCAAACTGCTTTTCATGGTGTGCATGCCGGCAAAACCATACTGGCGGCAGATACTGTAGTGGTGCTGGACAATCAGGTGATCGGCAAGCCGGAAGACAGGGAGCACGCCATCGCCACATTAACAGCACTGGCAGGCAGACAACACCAGGTGATCACCGGTGTGGTAATTGCCCACCAGGAAGGGGAGATCGCTTTTTCCGATATCACCCATGTTAATTTTCATCCGCTGACAAAAGCGGAAATTGAATTTTATGTTGATAAATACAAACCCTATGATAAAGCCGGCGCCTATGCCATACAGGAATGGATCGGTGTAATAGGTATTGCAAGGGTGGAAGGCGATTTTTATAATGTAATGGGCTTACCGGTAAGCAGGGTAGTGCAGGAACTGCAAAAGCTGAACGGGCCGTTAAATCTGGCCCTGTAACTGCCCACCTTAAAATTCAGGGCGGCTCTTGACAGGCAGCGGAAAACAGCTTAACTTTTCTGCATGCTAACCTATCAACCGCTTATTCCGTTTATAACGGAAAAGCTGCTTCAGTTTATCTGGCAGTTCCAGTATTTCAGTAAGAAGCAGCTGCTCACCACAGACGGTGAGCCTTTACTGATCGTGCATCCCGGCATATTGAATCATGACCAGGGGCCCGATTTCCTGGATGCCCGCCTGCGTATCGGTTCAACCACCTGGGCCGGTCATGTTGAACTGCATGTACATGCTTCTGAATGGGATGTTCATGCACACACCACCGATCCACATTATGCCAATGTAGTACTGCATGTGGTATGGCAGTACGACCGGGCTGTGAGCGACAGGCATGGTAAAATAATACCTACACTCGAATTGCAGCCGCTGGTATCATCCCTGATGCTGCAGCGTTATACAATGCTGATGGAATCGCAGGATTTTGTTGCCTGTGCCAGCCAGTTACCGCTATTGTCTGCTATCGGCTGGCTTTCCTGGAAAGAACGGCTGGCAGCAGAACGCCTCGAGCGGAAGAACCTGCATATCCTGTCACTGCTCGAAGCATCGGGTAATCACTGGGATGAAGTGTTCTGGTGGTTGCTGGCCCGTAATTTCGGTATCAAAGTAAATGCAGATTATTTTGAACAGCTGGCGCGCACGCTTCCCATAACATTACTGGCAAAACACAAACAGCAGATACACCAGCTGGAGGCACTGCTGCTGGGCCAGGCTAACCTGTTGCTGGGTGAGCCATCAGAAGCCTACCCGCAAATGCTGCAGAGAGAATACTTGTACCTGCGCAAAAAATACCGGCTTTCACCGCTTAAGAAAACGCCCTCTTTCCTGCGTATGCGCCCGGCCAGCTTTCCCACCATCCGGCTGGCACAGCTGGCAATGCTGATAAAACAATCGGTTCACCTGTTCTCCCATATACGGGATACACCCGGATTGGATGCCATCCGGCATTTGTTCAATGTTACGGCCAATGATTACTGGCATTGCCATTACCAGTTTGATGAACCGGTTGCCAGTCTGCCTAAAAAACTGGGCGACCTGATGACAGATAATATCATCATCAACACTGTTGTTCCTGTGTTGTTTGCCTATGGCAGTTTTACACATGAAGAAACATTGAAACAGCGGGCTATTAACTGGCTGATGCAGGTAGCGCCTGAACAGAACAGTACCATGCGGCAATGGAAAAACCTGGGTGTTACCAATTACAATGCCCTTGAATCGCAGGCGTTGCTCGAACTAAAAAATCATTACTGCAACCAGCGCTTATGTTTACACTGCGCAATCGGTAACCAGTTGCTGAAAGAATAAGCGGATCGTGTGTGCTATGTACGATGTGGGGCGTAGAGTAAAAGGGTAGCTTTTTATACATATTAATTCGTAGTCAAGCTTGCTATGTACGATGTGGGATGTACGATGTGATGGTGGAGAGATGTATGATGTATGTATTGATTATGTTGTATTTTGTACAGTACATAATGAAGTACGAAGTTCGAAGTAATAAGTACGACGGTCACCGGTTCATCATTACGTTGCCCCATGGTAGTTCCCACTTCGTACTTCGTAATTATAAAAATGAGCTACAAAGTAATAAGTACGAAGGTCACAAATGTATCGCTACGTACCCCTACATCGTACATCTTACATCATATCACCAGTTGAACTGAACATCCTGTTCGATATCGGGGTGAATGCTTTTGGCAACGGGGCAGGTGAGGGCTGCTCTTTCCAGGATGGCCTTTTGTTTATCATCTACCTGCAGGGTGGGCGGGAAACTGAAATGTACCCTGATGCCGCTGATGCGGCGCGGATCTGCTGCCATGATCTTGGTGATGTCTACTGTTGTTCCTTCCAGGTCAACCTGCAGGTCCCTGGCTTTAATACCCATAATGGTGAGCATACAACTTCCGAGAGCTGTTGCTACAATATCTGTCGGGGAAAATCGTTCACCTTTGCCCTGATTATCGACGGGCGCATCGGTTTCAATGACGGTTCCGCTATGCAAGTGTTTTGCTTCCGTTCTCAACTGTCCCTTATAAATTATTTCTGAAGTCATTGGAAGAAAATTTGCCTAAATTTACGGCTATCAAATCAATTCAACGTGAAGAAGTCATTTTTGGTACTACTGCTTAGCACAGTTGCAATGATCAGCTTTGGACAGGACACGGGTAAAACCAGCAGACAGCAGAAAAGGGAGCAGCGTAGAGAGCGGATTAACCAGTTAATGAAAGAAGAAGAAGAGGGAGCGCTTATTTACAATAAACAAGGTGCATTCGGCATCAAGCTGAACACCGATGGATATGGTATTTTTTATGAACATGGCAGGTATAAAACCATTAACCTGACCAATCTCTGGTGGGCAGAACTGGGTGAACGCAAAAACTCAAAAGAAGAAAGGATCAGCGGTGGTGTTGCCTCCAATGGTACCGGTAATTATATTATAGGTAACTCTTATATATTCGGTAAACGGAACAATTTCTACTACCTTAAACTGGGTATCGGGCAGCAACGCCTGATAGGTGGTAAAGGCAACAAAAACGGGGTGGCTGTTTCTGCTATTTATGGTGGTGGCTTTACAGCAGGTTTGTTAAAACCCTACTATCTTAAAGTGATCACCAATCAAACCCAGAAGGATATCAAATACAATAACAACGATTCTATTTTTCTCGATCCCTCCGCTATCCTGGGCTCAGCAGGGTTCACCAAAGGATTTGGCGAAATCAAATTTGTACCGGGTGTGCATGCCCGTGCCGCTTTACGGTTTGACTATGGCAGGTACAATGAACTGCTCTCTGCCATTGAAGTAGGCGTAAACGCCGAGTTCTATACACAAAAAATGCCTATTATGGTCAATGCCGCTGCCAAACAGTTCTTTTTCAATGGGTATGTAGCCCTGGTATTTGGTAAGCGAAAGTGACCTATTTTTGCAGGATGATCAGCAGGCAGGAATTAATCAGGCCGCGATGAATGTATAAGACTTATCAAATTTAAATGTGATGCAAGAATTACCTGTAGTGGCAAAGACCGATAGCGCCGAAGCAAAAATCAAGAAACCCGACTGGTTGCGTGTAAAACTTCCCATCGGTGAAAGTTATAAGCATGTTCGCAACCTGGTAGACACACATAAATTACATACGATCTGTGAAAGCGGTAACTGTCCCAATATGGGCGAATGCTGGGGTGCTGGTACCGCTACTTTTATGATCCTGGGCAATACCTGTACCCGCAGCTGCGGTTTTTGCGCCGTGGCAACAGGACGCCCCGACCCGGTAGACTGGGATGAACCGCAACGTGTGGCAGAAGCCATCCACCTGATGAAAGTAAAACATGCGGTGATCACCAGTGTAGACAGGGATGAGCTGAAAGATGGTGGTTCTATTATCTGGTATAATACCATCAAAGCCGTAAAAGCATTGAACCCCGATACTACACTGGAAACACTGATACCCGATTTTAAAGGTCAGGCAGAAAATATCCAGCGTATCATTGATGCAGCACCTGAAGTGGTAAGCCATAATATGGAAACCGTGGAAAGGCTTAGCCGCCAGGTACGTATACAGGCCAAATACCGCCGCAGCCTGGAAGTATTGCGTATACTCAAAGAAGGCGGTATGCGAACTAAAACCGGTATTATGCTGGGCCTGGGAGAAACAAAGGAAGAAGTGGTACAGGCCCTGGAAGATCTTGCTGCTGTTAAAGTGGATGTGATCACACTTGGCCAGTACCTGCAGCCTACTAAAAAGCATTTGCCGGTACACCGTTTTGTTCATCCGGATGAATTTGCCGAACTGCGTGAAATAGGATACGAACTGGGCTTTGATTATGTGGAGAGCGGTCCACTGGTTCGTTCATCTTACCACAGCGAAAGACATGTGTTTGAAGGTTACGGCAGGAAGAAATGGATGGATGAAAAAGCGCTCACGGCTTAAATAATAGATATTCCATATCTTGAAGAGATGGAATATCTCCCCGGAAAATATCAATACATGCACCGGCTGAAGACTGTTATTTACTTAATAAGTGCACTTATTATAAATACCAGCACGGGTGCACAGCCCGGCAGCAAAACCCTTGTGCTGCACCTGGTTGATAAAGCCGGTGATAGCTTGCTGCAAAAAGGGGCAACCTGCCAGAATGCATTTGGTGAAACCTTTACCGTACGCAATTTCAATTATTATCTTTCCCATATACAGCTTGCCGGTAAGGAGAGACACTGGATCCCTGTATCAGACAGCAGTTACCTGGTAACACTGGATGATGCAGAAAGCCATCGCATCAACCTTACGGTACAAGGTGCTTTGCCGGCAATTAAGCATATCCGTTTTTTGGTGGGTGTCGACAGCAGTAAAAATGTAGCAGGTGTGCAAACAGGAACGCTTGACCCTGCCAGGGGGATGTTCTGGACCTGGAATACAGGATATGTTATGGCCAAACTGGAAGGCAGGTCAGCCGCATCTTCTGCGCCTGCCCATTATTTTACTTATCATATCGGCGGATATAAAAAAGGAGAAGCGGCAGCCCGCTGGGTTGAACTCACTGCTGACACTGCTTTAGCAGGCGATGTATATATTGCGGCAGATGTGTTGAAATGGTTTAAGGGTAAAAATGATATCCGCATTGCGCAATATCCTGTTTGCCACGAACCTGGTACACTCGCTATGCTGCTGGCCGATAATTATGCTTCCATGTTTTCAATTATCCAGGTACCATGAAGCGGTGGTCTATCTTATTCATCATTGGTGTATGCCTGGCAGCAGGCAGCAGTTTTATTGCCCGCGATGCGGCACACAAACCGCAGCCCCTGGCTTTTATAGTGCCTGCCGGATGGCCGCAGCCAGTGTATAATTTTAAAGAGAATCCTTTAACCCGTGAAGGTATTGAACTGGGGCGGCGCCTGTTTTACGATGGCAGGCTGAGCCGTGATGGTAATTTTCCCTGCGCCAGCTGCCACCAGCAGTTTGCGGCATTTGCCACTTTTGACCACAGCTTCAGTCATGGTTTTAATAACGCGCTTACCAGGCGCAATGCCCCCGGGTTGTTCAACCTGGCCTGGCAGCCGGCTTTTATGCAGGATGGTGGTATCAACCATCTCGACCTGCAGCCACTGGCACCGCTCACCGATCCCAATGAAATGGGAGAGGACATCGATCATGTGTTGAATAAACTGCGTGCCGACAAGCGTTACCGCGCCCTGTTCACCGCTGCTTTTGGTGACGCAACCATCAACACACAACGTATGACAAAAGCACTGAGCCAGTTTTTGCTCACCATGGTAAGCGCCGGCAGTAAATACGATAAGGTGATGAGGGGCGAAGCCAGTTTCAATTTACCCGAGCGACTGGGCTATGCTATTTTTCAGCAAAAATGCAGCAGCTGTCATAAAGAACCTTTGTTTACTGATTTTTCGTACCGGAATACCGGGATGGAACTGGATACCACCATCCGGGATACAGGCCGTATGCGTATTACCCGCCATCCGGCCGATTCACTGAAATTTAAAGTGCCCAGCCTGCGCAATGTGGTGCTCACCGCACCTTATGGGCACGACGGCCGTTTTTTCAGCATTTATGATGTGCTGGATCATTACCGCAAATCGGTTATCACATCATCCACCACCGATAGCCTGTTACGTAAGGGCATCGCTTTATCAAATTTTGAAATAGGCCAGCTTACTGCCTTCTTGTATACACTGACAGATTCTGCTTTTTTGAAAAATCCGCAACTCGCCATCCCCACCGATATGACCCTGCCTGAAGCGCCCGATGCTGCTTTGCATGGGGGGAAATAGTTGAATGGTTGAGGGGTTGAATGGTTGAGGGGTTGAATGGTTGAATGGTTGAGAGGTTGAATGGTTAATTAATGACTGGCGACTGCCGACTGAGGACTGTTGACTGAAAAACACCCGATCACAGGTGGCAAGCCGGCCGGTGATCGGGTGTAGGTAAAACAATTTTATCTGTATACTATTTCAGTTCCCAAACCAATGCGCTGGCGCCGAGGATGGCGGCATCAGATTCTTTCAGTTCGCTGAACAACAGTTTTACTTTGTTCTGGAATATGGGTAGCAGGTTTATTTCCATATGCTCCCTTGTGGGGTTCAGCAGCAGATCGCCTGCCTTGCAAAGGCCACCGAAAAGAATAATGGCTTCGGGAGAAGAGAACATCACAAAATTAGCGAGTGCCTTACCCAGTATTTCACCGGTGAACTGGTATACTTTATTGGCAATAGAATCGCCCTGTACCGCACAATCATATACCAGCCGGCTGTCGATCTGTTCTTCGGGGTAATTGCGCAGTAAACTGTCTTCTGAAGCATGTTTTGCCAGCAGCTCCAGTGCGGTAAGTCTTACGCCTGTGGCAGAAGCATAGGTTTCCAGTGAGCCATAAGCGCCGGTAGACCAGTGTTTACGGCCATCAGGAATAATAATGGTATGTCCCAGCTCGCCGGCAAAACCATCGTGGCCGTATACCACCTGCCCGTTGATCACGATGCCGCTGCCTACACCGGTTCCCAGGGTGATCATGATAAAATCTTTCATACCCTTTGCCGCACCATACATGGTTTCGCCCACAGCTGCTGCATTGGCATCGTTGGTGAGTGCGGCGGGTAAGCCAAACTGCTCCTGTATAAGTGATGCCAGAGGAATGATGCCTGTCCAGGTAAGGTTGGGCGCATATTCAATGGCGCCGGTGTAATAATTACCATTGGGCGCACCCAGGCCGATACCTTTGATATAATCAATGCCGCCTACCTCTTTAATGGCAGGGGCGATGGCTGCATGCAGTTCCTTGATAAAATCCTCAACATGTGCATGTTTTTTTGTGGAAATAGCACCACGGTAATGAATGTCGCCACGATGGTCTACAATGCCGAAAACGGTGTTGGTTCCGCCGATATCAATTCCGATAGCTAATTGTTGTGATACGGGAATCATTCCTTGCTCTGTTTTATTTAAATGTTAGTGGCCGGATACAGCCTTTTGCTCATAATCTATGCCTTGTGCTTTGAGAATACCCTTTACTTTCCAGGCATAGAAAGCCAGGTAAGAAAAACAGGCCACTCCTACAAGATAGCTCCATTGTATGCCCAGCAGTTTATCTCCTGCCAGCACACCCTGCAGCATGGGCAGCAGGCCGCCACCCATGATCATCATCACCAGCAGACTGGAGCCCTGGTTGGTATGCTTGCCCAGCCCGGAAATGGCCAGTGTAAAAATACAGGGCCATAATGTACTGCAGAACAAGCCTACGCTGATAAATGCATAAACGCTTATAATACCGCTGGGACTTAATATCCCGATCATCAGGGCGGTGATACCCATGGCGGAAAAGATCAGCAGCTGGCGGGCGGGATTGCCTTTGCTGAGTATATCGCCAATGATCATAACAATGATCACCAGTGCATATACATAAAAAGGTGTAATGTCGTGCTTGGCCAGTTTGTTAACAATCAGGAAAACGATGAAGGCCAGGTAAGGCATTAAAAAATTGAGTATTTTTTTGGTGCCTGCTTTCACATCAAAAGCACCAACAGCGCCTGTCCAGCGGCCGATCATCAGGCTGGCCCAGTAAAGCGATATATAAGGCGCAATTTTATCTGTGGAAATATGTACATGCTGGTGAATAAATTCGGGCAGGTTACTGGCGGTGGATACTTCCACACCCACATACACAAAAATGCCCACCATACCCAGTAGCAGCTGTGTATAGCTGAGTGCACTTTTTTTGGCTGCGGGTGCGGCGCCCACTGTTTTTTCCGGGGTAGTATCCTGCTCGCCGCTTACTGATGCAATTTTATTGGGGAGAGCGGAAAATTTAAAAATAATGGCCACCAGTACAAACAATGCACCCAGCACCAGGTAGGGTGTTTTAACGCTCTGAATATCTGCTACAGCCGCTTTGCCACCTGCATCGATGGTGCCGAAAATAGCGATACTCACCAGTACCGGACCGATGGTTGTACCAAAATTATTTACACCGCCTGCAAGGGTTAAACGCTGTGCACCCTTCTGCGGGTCGCCGATAACAATGGCCAGCGGGTTGGCCGCGATCTGTTGCAGGGAGAAACCCAGTCCTACAATAAACAAACCGGTGATCATTAAACCAAAAGAAGCTGTTTGTGCTGCAGGATAAAAAAGCAGGGTACCCAATGCCGAAATGATCAGCCCCAAAGCAATGCCATTCTTATAGCCAATTCGATTTAGCACGTCATCTTTGATGGAGGTGGATATAGCGAAATAAATAACTGAACCCACTGTATAGGCCACATAAAAAGCGAAAGCAACCATTTGAGATTGCCATTGCTGCAGATGAAGTTTTTCTTTAAAAACAGGAATCAGAATGTCATTGGAAGCTGCCACAAATCCCCAGAAGAAGAATACAGAAACAAGGGTATAAAAAGCGCCCTTGTTAGATGATGTTGGTTGGTTCATTTACAATCATTCAGCTTGAGTGGTGATAAAAAGATGGCGTAAAGTAAATACATTTTAGAAGCCCTGCTAAAAATTTTTTTGACAAATTACCCCGAAGTCATGGCTGCCGCCTGTTTCAGCCGGTGAAAAACGGGTATTCTGGTGGCAGTGAGTAATACGGGGTTGTGGCTGCACGGGAAGAACAGGCGGTTGAAAAAACAGTTGGTATCGCAGGCCGCTGCTGCCATGGTTGTATATTAATGCTTTTAGTAAAAAAATCACCTCCGGTAATGCGGCGTATCATTTTGGTACTTAACTTGTATTCAATACTTCCAGATATTGTCACAGCCAATGGAAATAATGCATGTAAGCGCGGAGTGTTACCCTGTAGCCAAGGCCGGTGGCCTTGGAGATGTAGTAGGAGCCCTGCCCAAGTACCAGACAAAAATGGGTCATTACAGTAAAGTGGTGATGCCTATGTACCGCACCCGTTTTTTGTACCAGAACGAATGGGTAGTGGATTTCAAGGGACGAACCAATATGGGGAATTACTGGTTCGATTTTACCGTTATCAAAGAAAAACACAGTAAACTGGGTTTCGACCTCTACCTGGTTGATATCAACGGATTACTCGACAGGGAAAAAATTTACGGCTATCCCGACGATGTGGAACGCTTTACCGCTTTCCAGATAGCCGTGGTTAATTGGCTTAGTCACTGGCAGCACAAACCCGATGTAATACACTGCCACGACCACCATACAGCGCTGATCCCCTTCATGACCCAGTATTGTTATGCCTATAATAAACTGGCTGATATACCTACTGTACTAACCATTCACAATGCCCAATACCAGGGTTGGATGGGATGGGATAAAAGTTCTTATATCCCCGCATGGGATACCTGGAAAGGCGGTTTACTGGAATGGAATCATACCATCAACCCGCTGGCCGCCGGCATAAAGTCGTCCTGGAAAGTAACCACCGTAAGCTGGAGCTACCTGGAAGAACTAAGGCATGCCGCCAACGGCCTGGAAAAATTGTTTGAATACGAAAAAGGAAAATGTACCGGTATTCTCAATGGTATTGATACCGATGTGTGGAATCCGGAAACAGATTCGCTGATAAAAACACAATACGATTTCTCCGAAGTGATGAACGGGAAAGCCGTCAATAAAAAAATATTGTGCCGCGAATTCAGTCTGGATGAGGCCAACCCACTGATTATTTTCATCGGGAGGCTGGTGGGCGAAAAAGCGGCAGACATATTGCCGGATGCTATTCTGGCTTCACTGTATAGCATGCAGGGGAATGTTAACTTCCTGGTGCTGGGAAGCGGGGAGCAGCATGTGGAATGGCAGCTTAGCCAGATGAAGCAGCATTTTCCCGGTAACTACAATGTGGTGATCGGTTATGATGAAGCGCTGAGCCACCAGATGTATGCAGGCGCCGATTTTCTGCTGATGCCCAGCCGGGTAGAACCCTGCGGCCTCAACCAGATGTATGCCATGAAATATGGTACCGTACCCATGGTGCGGAATACCGGCGGACTGAGGGACACAGTAGTGGATATGGGTGACTGGCAGGGATGGGGTATACGGTTTAATCATGCATCTGTAGGCGATGTAACCTATTCGGTGAACAGGGCTGTGGAAGTATTTACCGATGCAACACATATGACCTGGATGCGGAAACATATGATGCAGATCGACCATAGCTGGGAAAGTTCTGTACAACAATACCTCAATGTGTATCAAAGTCTGAAATTGTAAAACGCTCATATGATCAATATCAACAAATCCGTCCTGGCGGTGATTCTTGGCGGAGGGGCTGGTACCCGCCTGTACCCGCTCACAGCCAGCCGCTCTAAACCGGCCGTTCCTATTGCGGGTAAATATCGCCTGGTAGACATTCCTATCAGCAATTGCATCAACTCCAATATCAACCGGATGTTTGTGCTTACCCAGTTCAATTCGGCTTCGCTGAACAAACACATCAAGAACACGTACACATTCGGACCTTTTCACAGCGGATTTGTAGATATTCTGGCTGCCGAACAAACACCCGATAACCCGGGCTGGTTCCAGGGCACTGCTGATGCTGTGCGGCAATCGCTGCGGCATATTTATAATTTCGATTTTGAATATGTGCTTATCCTCAGCGGCGACCAGCTGTACCAGGTAGATTTTATGGAGATGATCGCCAATCACCAGGAGAAAGGGGCAGATATTACCATTGCCACCATTCCTGTTGCGGAAAGAGAGGCTTCTGATTTTGGCATACTGAAATCAGACGAAAGCCATGCGATCACTTCCTTCATCGAAAAACCGAAGAAAGACCTGCTACCCGACTGGCAAAGTGATACCGGGGATGAAATGCACCGCCAGGGCCGCGTTTACCTGGCTTCAATGGGTATTTATATTTTTAACAGGGACACACTCACCGAAATACTGAAAGAGGTATACCCCGATTTTACCGATTTTGGTAAAGAGATCATACCACAGTGTATCAATAAGTACAAGGTCATCAGCTACCAGTATGATGGCTACTGGACCGATATCGGTCATATCTATTCTTTTTATGAAGCCAATCTGGCACTGACAGAAGATATCCCGCCATTTAACCTGTTCGACCACGAGAAAACCATTTACAGCCGCGCCAGGATGCTGCCGCCGGCCAAAATAAGCGGTACAGTACTGGAAAATGCCATCATATCAGACGGCTCCATTATTCTCGCCAGCCGTGTTGAAGCCAGTGTGGTAGGTATACGTGCGCGCATCGGTGCCAACTCTACCGTGCTGAACACTTATGTAATGGGGAACGATTTTTATGAAACCCTGGAACAGATGGAAGACAATGCCCAAAAAGGCATTCCCCGTATCGGCATAGGAGAGCGTTGTTACATCAATAAAGCCATTATCGATAAAAACTGCCGTATCGGCAATGATGTGCGGATCAATGGTGGGGATCACCTGGAAGACAATGATCACCCGCTGTACACCATTAAAGACGGTATTGTGGTGGTGAAAAAAGGTGCTGTGCTGCACGACGGTTTTGTAATATAACTCAAGTTACCAGTTATAGCGATGAGCTGAGAGAAATGCATCTCGCGGAACAAGCGGAAAACGCAGAAAGGATGATCATTTTAACAGTACATTCCTGCCTCATAGCTGGGTGCTCATGGCTTGCAGCTATAAATTACATGGATTATCCCGCAACTTGGGTTAATATAGCCAAACCCCGGCAGAGACCGCGCTCCAGGGCCTTGAAAAACATCCCGTCAGGATGTTTTTTTTCAACTATTTTTTTAATATGTATTTTTTACACATTTTTGTTCCCTAAACGATTGCTATGTCTGTCACCGCACCTGCCCAACCCGCTGTATCATCCAAACCGCGACTGAGCCTGCCGCAGATTTTCACGATGAGTTTTGGTTTCCTGGGTATCCAGTTTGGTTTTGCCTTGCAGAATGGCAATACCAGCCGCATTTTGCGCTCTTTTGGAGCAGATGTGGACCAGCTGCCTCTTTTCTGGATCGTTGCACCACTGGTGGGCATGATCGTTCAGCCGCTGATAGGGCATTACAGCGACAGAACCTGGAACAGGCTGGGCCGGCGCAAACCCTATTTTCTCAGCGGCGCTATTTTATCTTCTCTTGCCCTGGTATTTCTGCCCAATTCGGCTGTATTGTCGGCAATTGTTCCAGCACTGTGGATCGGCGCAGGAATGGTCATGATCATGGATGCCTCATTCAATATCGCCATGGAACCTTTTCGTGCGCTGGTAGCCGATAACCTGCCCGATGCACAGCGTACCCAGGGCTTTGCCATACAAACCTTCCTGATAGGTGTAGGCGCAGTCGCAGGCTCTGAACTGCCTTCCCTGCTGGCCAAACTGGGCTTCTCGCAGGAAGCAGGCATTTCAGGCGTGGCAGACAATATCCGTTATTCTTTTTATATCGGCGCCATCGTGTTTATTGCCGCCATACTGATCACGGTTTTCTTTTGCAAAGAATACCAGCCTGCAGAATATGAACAATACCATGGTAAACCTGCCGTAGAAACACAGGGCTCCGGTTTTCGTGAAATTCTGCGCGATTTTGCTCAGATGCCCAAAACCATGCGCCAGCTGGGATTGGTGCAGTTTTTTTCCTGGTTTGCATTGTTCAGTATGTGGGTGTTCACCACCGATGCTGTGGCCACCCATGTATATGGTTTATCTGCCAGCGATACCAAATCTGTCGCCTACAACAATGCCGGCAATGCAGTAAGCTCGGCATTTGGTACTTATAACCTGGTGGCAGCAGTATATGCACTCTGCCTGCCGCTGATCGCAAAATATATCGGGCGTAAGGCCACGCATGCACTATCACTGCTGGCCGGCGGTGCAGGACTGATTTCTATTTATTTCATTAAAGATCCGGCCATGCTGCAATGGTCAATGGTGGGTGTAGGACTGGCCTGGGCGAGTATCCTGGCCATGCCTTATGTAATACTGTCTGGTTCAATACCTGCGGGCAAGCTGGGTATTTATATGGGTATTTTCAATTTCTTTATCACCTTACCTCAAATTGTCAATGGTCTTTTTGGTGGTCCTATTGTAAAATACCTCTACAATGGCCAACCTATTTACGCCATTGTTCTGGCCGGCATCCTCCTTATCTGCGCCGCCGTGAGCGTACTGTTTGTATATGATGCAAGGGGGAGGGGGTGAGAGGTTGAATGGTTGATTGGTTGATTGGAATTGGGAATTAGTAATTAGTAATGAAGGGTAACACTGCCAATTCACGATTCACGGGTATGGGTGAGGGGTTGATTGGTTGAGAGGTTGATTAGTTGAATAGCTATGTGAAAAATATTGGAAACCACTCGCGATTCACCACTCGCGTTGATGGATGAATGATTGATGGGTTAAGCAGTTGTGTTAACAATATACATTGAAAACCACTCGCGATTCACGATTCACCACTCGCGGCGATAGACGAATGATAACGGGTTAAACAGCTGTGTAAAACGTATAGATTGGAAACAACAAGCGATTCACGGGTATGGTTGAGAGGTTGATTAGTTGAATAGCTATGTGAAAATATACTGAAAACCACTCGCGATTCACCACTCGCGTTGAAGGATGAATGATTGACGGGTTAAACAGTTGTGTTAAAATATAGATTGAAAACCACTCGCGATTCACGATTCACCACTCGCGGCGATGGATAAATAGTTGACGGGTTAAACAGTTGTGTAAAACGTATAGATTGGAAACGACGAGCGATTCACGGGTATGGTTGAGAGGTTGATTAGTTGAATAGCTATGTGAAAATATACTGAAAACCACTCGCGATTCACGATTCACCACTCGCGATAAAAGATGAATGATCAACGGCTTAAAAAACTGTGTAAAAAATACATTAGGAACCATCTATCAACCATGGCATATAAAAAACTATACCTGTTGTTGCTGACTGTAATAGTAGGCTGCACAATACAGGCGCAAACAGTGAAGATCTATCCAACCAACTGGTGGGCGGGCATGAAATACAATAAGCTGCAATTGCTGGTAAGGGGAGAGGGAAGTTTGGATAAAAACAGCTTACATATCCAGTACCCGGGTGTAACACTAACAGGGGTGCATACACTGGAGAACAGTAAGTACCTGCTGGCTGATATTACAGTTGCAGCTGATGCAAAGCCGGGAACAGTGCCTGTTGAACTGCGTGTTGCCGGTAAAAAACAAACACTGCAGTGGCCGCTGGAAGCACGGCGCAGTGGCAATGGTACGGCCTATGCGCAGGGGATTAGTTCCGCTGATTTTATTTACCTGCTGATGCCCGACCGTTTCAGCAATGGTGATCCATCCAATGACCGTATAGCCGGTATGCGCGATCAGTCGTTGAACCGGGATTCTATTTTTCTTCGTCATGGCGGGGATTTCCAGGGTGTTATCGATCACCTGGATTACCTGCAAAACCTGGGTGTTACAGCCCTGTGGATGACCCCTGTGCTGGAAAATGATATGCCCAACCGTACAGAACACGGGTATGCATTTACCGATCATTATGCAATTGAGCCCAGGCTGGGTGGTGCGGCGCTGTACAAAAAATTAAGTGATGAACTGCACCGCCGTGGTATGAAGCTGGTACAGGATGCGGTGTACAATCATACAGGGTCGTATCATTTTTTTATGAAAGATCCGCCTGCCAAAGACTGGTTGCATCAATGGCCGGTATACACACAAACCAGCTTTAAAGACCAGCCGGTTTTTGATCCGCATGGTTCTGCCTACGATAAAAAAATTACCACTGATGGCTGGTTTACGCCCGAGATGCCCGATCTGAACCAGTCGAACCCCTATGTGGCGAACTTCCTGATACAACATGCTATCTGGTGTGTGGAAGCATTTGGTGTAGATGGCTGGCGTATTGACACCTATATCTACAATGATCTCAATTTTATGAACCGCTGCAACCAGGCGCTGATAAATGAATACCCGCATATGACCATGTTTGGCGAAGCCTGGGTGCATGGTACTGCCAACCAGGCCTATTTTGCTGACAATAATATCAATACGCCTTTTAAGAGCAATCTGCAGGGGGTGGTGGATTTTCAATGCAATTTCGATGGTATACAGGCTGCACTTACACAGGGCGCTGATGGCGTATTTAAACTATACAATACATTGAGCAACGACTTCCTGTATAAAGATCCGATGCGCAATGTTGTGTTCCTCGACAATCATGATATGAGCCGTATTTTTTCGCAGGTGGGTGAAAATGCGGCCAAGCAAAAAATCGGTATCGGGTGGCTGCTCACTGAACGCGGTATTCCGCAGATGTATTATGGAACAGAAGTGCTGATGAAAGGTGTATCCAATCCCGATGGATGGGTACGTATGGATTTTCCCGGCGGATGGAAAGGCGATACCAGGAATGCTTTTACCGGTGAGGGTTTAACAGCAGAGGAATCTGCCATACAGGCTTATACCAGGAAGCTGGCTGGTTTCAGAAAACAATCATCTGCAATTAAAACCGGTAAACTGATGCAATATGTGCCGAAAGATGGCTTGTATGTCTATTTCCGCTACGACGACCGGCAAACAGTGATGTGTGTGATGAATGTGACAGATAAACAACTGCCTTTTTCAGCCGCGGATTATATCGAACGCACAGCAGGGTTCACCGGCGCGCTGGATGTGGAAACAGGCAATGCCAGGGCGCTTTCATCTATCAATGCAATAGCGCCCATGACTTTAACTGTATATGAACTGAAAAAATAAATGACTGCAATGTTGCATACAACCGTCAGGCAGCCTGTGCCTGACAGTTGTATATTATGCTAATTAATAGCCGATCGTCAGCAATGTTTGTACCTCGGTTTTGCTGCTGAAGATGATATTGTGCCGTAAAACAGAATCGCCTGATTCGTGTAATGGTATACCATCGCAGGTAGTGACATAGCATAAATAGCAGGCCATATAAACCAGCTGCACATTGATATAATCCTGTCCCTCATACCTGACCAGTGTTACTGTTGCCTGCTGTTTTTTAGCCCTGATATCATCAATCTTCTTTTTTAACCAGGAAATATTCTCGGTTGGGTTCTCAATGCCACAGGCGGTAATACTTTGATGCGCTTTGTTCTTACTGCAGCCTGCAAATAGCAAGGCAGCAGAGAAAGCATAACTGAGTAGTTGCATAGCAGGGTATTGTGGATGAAATATTGGCTCAATAGCTTGCTCACAACATCGTTGACAGGATATAGATCTTTCCAAATTTGCCCCAGTCTTTCAGGCTCTGGTTCATGGTTTGCAGCAGTTCTTTATTGGTTACTTTTTTACCTTTTACCGGTGCTTTCAGGGTTTCTTCTTTTACTTCATCTGCATATATTTTGGTGGCAAACCAGGTAACATGTTCATGCGGCAGTGCCACACCGAGTATCATACCCGGCAGGCCGGTGAATGATTCGGGGCCGCCCGGTGTTACAATGGCATCTGTATAAAAAGCCACCACATAAATAGAATCCATGATAATGGCATTGGCCCTGCGGCAGTCGAAGCCGGCAATATTGCGGGTTTCATCCGTTATTTTCCACCTGATAGTGCGCGTACTGTCTTTAATCAGGAACATCTCTTCAAAAACATTCTTTTGTGCAGTGCTCTGGCTCTTGTCCAGTTCCTCATAGATCACATTGTCTTCTGCAGGTTGCTGCCACAGCTTATTGTTGTCGGTATTGTCCCTTCCTGGTTTATACAGGGTTTTATTACCATGAAAGAACAGGTCAGAATAAGTGGTTTTGAACTGCGGAAGACGTTTTTTCTGGAATTCTTTCCAGCTATTGTCTTCGTCATTGTACATGGCATCTATCTGGGCATGCAGGTTTAATTTTTTTTCAAATTCTATCCGGCCCTGGGTAAGAAAGATGGTGTTCTGCGCCGTTGCTTTCAGGCTGGTGAGCAGCAACAGGACTACTATATATTGTAAAGCTGATGATCGCATATCGGGTAGTTTCAAGGTTAAAAGATTATCGTTGCGCCGGTGCTGCTACACCCGCTTTTGTAAAGTTCCAAACCGCAGAGAACATCAGGTACCTGCGGATGGTGCTGTAAGTAGTTTGTGAGTTAAAGTTGCTGTTCACCTGCCTGTTAAAGCCGATATTCTGGTTCAGCAGATCGTTTACAGCGGCTTTGATAAGCAGGGCATCGTTCTTCAGGAATTTTTTACCCAGCCAGGCATTCCATAAGATCACATTGTTGTTATCATAGAAAGCCTGTGTTTTCTGCCGGAGGTTAAAATTACAGTCGGTATGCACCTGGAATTTCAGCGGCAGGAACACATCTGCATCAGGGCGGATATTGAATGACCAGTAATTATTCTCCGCAGTTTGCTGAACAGAAGATTTACTGTTGGTATAGGTGGCAGATGCATTCAGGCTGATATCGAATTTTTTCTCTTTGTATTTGCCCAGGTAGATACCACCTGTATAATTACCGCTATTGGTTACATTCAATACATCATTTACATAGCCTACATACCGGCTCATGTTCAGGTTGCCATTGGCGCCAACGCGCAAGTCAAGCTTTTTGAGTTTAAAACCATAATCAAGGTAAACTGAGGCTGAACGGATGCCATCTACATTCACCGCCTGGGTGGTTCTTTTGCCCGTATTGTCTATTGTCGATTTGTTGCTTATCGCATTCTGCGTAAAACTATAAGAAGTGGATATCCAGATACCACGCTCGGTTAACACTTTATAATCAGAAAAATTAAGCCAGAAACTATTGCCGAACTGAGGCTTCAGGTTCGGGTTACCGATAACAATATTGAGTGGGTCATCATTGGTGCGCAATGGCTGTATCTGGTCTATCCTGGGCTGCGTGGTGCTGCCATTGTAGTTGAAGTTCAGCCTTCGCTGGTTGGTAAAGGAATAGCTGAAATTGGCCTGCGGGTACCAGTTCACAAAATCTCGTTTCTGAACAATATTCCGCTGCATATCTTTCTGGTCAAAATTGGTTAAGCCCACATTGCCACCCACATTCATGCGGAATTTCTTTTTGGTCATACTATAGCTCACACCGCCCCTGTGGGTGAACATATTGAATTCATAATCGTTGCTATATGCTGTATCCAGCTGGCTGTATTTGCCATCCGGATTTTTATTGAAGGAGTTCCGGTTCGAATTGCTGTTGTTCACCACAATGCCGTAGTTGAATACCAGTGCCGAGGTGGGAGAAAGCGGCTCTGAATAGGTGAGCTTTGTATCGAACAATACACTCTCGCTTGCATTGGTTTTATACTGGTCTATCCGCTGAACAGAATCCACCCCGCCATTTTTGTAAAATTTAGTAAGTGAGTTCAGGAAGCCGGTAGAATTGTTCTTATTGTACCGCTCAATCAGGTTGAAAGATAAGGTCCTGCCTTTTTTCTTCAGTTTTTTGCGCCAGAGGATATTGCCGTTCACCGTATTCATATCGCCGGTAGTGGTGAGGCTACGCTGGTTTTCGTTCATCAGCGTACTGTCCTGTGCCAGTGTTTGCGAGCTGTTGAGGGTATTGGTGATTTTATGATCTGTTCCGCCATCTGCCATAATTTTTACAGAAGAGGTGGAATCCAGCTGTATTTCATAACTGCCATTGGCCCTGTTACGCAGTATCTTATTGGTAAAGCCCTGCTGTGAATTGGTATAATACCAGCTCTTATCAGGAAGAAAGTTTTGCGAATTGGTGGTACTGTTTCCATCAACATGCAGCTGCAGTATTTTGTAGTTACCGTTGATGGATTGTTTGTCATCATCCCATTTGTTGTTGTAGTGTAAACCGCCAGTTTGCACCAGCGGGAAGCCCTGGCCGTTGTATTGTCCGTTCCAGGTATCAAGATCGTCTGACTGGCCCATTGAGAAATAATAACCGGATGTTTCATCATAAGAAACATTGTCCGTATTGCTCTGCCCGTAACTATCCCTTTCCTGCCAGTTAAGCCCTGTTTTACCTGTATTGGAAATAATGCCGTAGGCCGATATTTTCTGTTTTTTCTTAAACATATTGAACATGGCCTGGTTGTCGTGATAGCCATTGGTGCCGGCCCCAACATTGAGCTTGCCGAAATAACCATTCTTTTTATTGTCTTTGAGCTTCAGGTTGAGGGTTTTGGCCTTTTGCCCGTCATCAATACCGGTAAATGCAGCCTGGTCGCTTTTTTTGTCAAATACCTGCACTTTGTCTACCATATCGGCACGCAGGTTTTGCGTAACAAGGGTAGGGTCGTCACCAAAAAATTCTTCGCCATCTACCAGTACTTTCTGTACTTTCTGGCCCTGTGCGGTGATCTGCCCGTTCTTATCTACCTGTATGCCCGGCAGTTTTTTCAGCAGGTCTTCCACTGAAGCATTGGGCTGCACTTTAAAACTGTCTGCAGCATATTCAGTGGTATCGCCTTTGAGCTTGATAGATGAAACGGTTTGCCGTACCACTACGGCTTCCAGCAACCTGGCCTTGAGCGAAAGGATAACATTGTTATAATTGAATTGCGTGGTATCAGACAAGGTGAACGGATCAACAAAATCGGCATAGGAGGGGGAAGATACCAGCAGCAGGTATTTGCCGGCCTGCAGGTTATTGAACTCGAATTTTCCTGCTGCATCTGTACGGGTAAATTTATATAGGATAGAATCTTTTGCATGCAAAACGGCGATAACGGTGTTGGTGAGTTTCTTATTACTGAATGTGTCAACAACATTGCCTTTTAGACTGGCATGCTGACAGAACCCCGTGTAGGCACATACCAGGCATAAAAGTACGGCAGTTAGTTTTTTCATTTGTTAGGCTGAATGAAATAAAGGTTTAAGTTCTTTGATGCTTGCAGGCTCAAATTCCATAAATTCAGGCAAATATTTTTACCGCTCGTCCTAATTTTACGTTAAACAGTCATTTATCAATAAAACGCTATGGCATCACTACTTTACACAAACGATTGCTCTATGCAGTACGATTTACAGGCCGCCGATACAGCCGGCGGTGCAGGCGATGCCTTGCAAAAGCGTTATGAAGACATTTATTTTGTTGACAGCACCCGGCCGGTGTGGAATTATTCTTTGTTCACAGAAGAAGATGTCCGCAATTTCCAGCAGGGTACACATTACAGTTTATATAAATTTTTTGGTAACAAACAGGTTCAGGTACTTGGCACCTGGGGAACTTATTTTGCTGTATGGGCGCCCAATGCATCAAAAGTTACGGTGATCGGTAATTTCAATAACTGGGATAAAGAAGCGCATCCTTTGTATGTACGCCTCGACCGCTCAGGAATATGGGAAGGTTTTATTCCCAACTGCCATGCAGGCGAAGTGTATAAATATCATATTCACGGTTATGGCGGATTGCTGCTTGATAAAGGCGACCCGTTTGCACATTTCTGGGAAAAAAGACCACTTACGGCTTCTATAACCTGGGGCTTGAATTATACCTGGCATGATGCAGACTGGATGCAGACCCGCAAAACCAGCAATGCGCTGGATGCGCCCTTTTCTGTTTATGAAATGCATCTTGCCAGCTGGATGCGACCGGATAAATACAATGAAGAAAGTTATAATACCTACCAGCAGATCACAGACAGGCTGGTGCCTTATATAAAAGAGATGGGCTTTACCCATGTAGAGCTAATGCCTGTTATGGAGCATCCTTTTGATGGCAGCTGGGGATACCAGGGCACAGGTTTTTTTGCACCCACCAGCCGCTTTGGTAACCCGCAGGATTGTATGGCAATGATCGACGCGCTGCACCAGGCCGGCATCGGTGTGATACTCGACTGGGTGCCTTCGCATTTTCCCTATGATGCACACGGATTGTTTATGTTCGATGGTACGCATACTTACGAATATGCCGATATGCGTAAAGGTTATCATCCCGACTGGAACTCTTATGTGTTCAATTATGCAAGGGGGGAAGTAAAAAGTTTCCTCATCAGCAGTGCCCGTTTCTGGTGCGAGCAGTTTCATGCCGACGGCCTCAGGGTAGATGCAGTATCGTCTATGCTACGGCTCGATTACAGCCGCAATACCGGTCAATGGGAACCCAATGTGCACGGAGGTAACGGCAATCTTGAAGCCATTGCTTTTGTGAAAGACCTGAATGAAACTTTATACCGCGATTTCCCTGATATACAAACCATCGCCGAAGAGGCCACCGACTGGCCTGGCATCAGCAAACCTACTTTTTCCGGAGGTCTTGGCTTTGGCATGAAATGGATGATGGGATGGATGCACGACACGCTGAACTATTTTAAACTTGATCCTATTTTCCGGCAGTTTCACCAGGATCAGTTTACTTTCAGCCTCATGTATTTTTTCAACGAAAATTTCATGCTGCCGCTGAGCCATGATGAGGTAGTGCACGGCAAAAGTCCCATGCTGTATAAAATGCCTGGCGATGAATGGCAGAAATTCGCCAACCTGCGTTTGTTGTATACGTACATGTTTACCCATCCCGGCAGCAAGCTGCTGTTCATGGGCAATGAATTTGGCGCCACAGATGAATGGAATTATAAAAGCGAGCTGCAATGGAACCTGCTGCAATTTGCCAGCCATGCAGGTATGAAATACTGTGTACAGGAGCTGAATGATCTGTACCGCTCGCAGCCGGCTTTGTATGAAAAACAATTTTCACCGGACGGTTTTGAATGGGTAGATCTTACGCATCGCAGCGATGGGGTGGTGGTATACAAACGCAAAGGCAAACTGCCCGAAGACAATGTGCTGGTGATCCTGAACATGACACCGGCAGTACACCGCGACTGGACACTGTATGTACAGGATACCAAACAACACTGGGACGAAATATTCAACAGCGACAGCAAAGCATTCTGGGGAACCGGGGACGTATTCAATCCCGGTATCAGCTGCGAATTGGTTGACCCTTCAACCAATAAATACCAGCTCAGGGTTCATTTACCGGCACTGGGTGGTATTGTGCTGAAATAACTCGGGTTCAGGGCTGTACTGCGGGCATCGCTTTCTTTCTCTTTTTTTCCACGCGGTTAAGTATCCACAGGGAAAAAATAAGCCATACCAGTCCCATGCTGAACCCTGCAAGCACATCGCTGGCATAGTGTACATGCAGGTAGATCCTGCTCAGCCCAATACAAATGATCAATGCAGGGAAAAAAACAGCGGCCAGCCATTTTACCAGGGAAGGAACCGGTTGCTGCCACACAATGTACAATAGCAGCAGGTAGAAACAGCAGCCCGACATAGAATGCCCGCTGGGAAAGCTGTAGCCCATAGCCGGGTGCAGCAGCGGGTACAAGGGCCTGGGGCGCTGAAACAGGGCTTTCAGGCTGAACAGGACAATGGTATTGGTAACAGCAATAACAGGTATTTTAACCGCATACCAGCGATGTTTGCGGATAAACAGGAAATAAGCAGTAAGCAGCAGGTTGGCAGGTATAAGAAAGCCGGTACTGGCCAGGGTGGAAAAAAACAACATCAGGTTGTTGCGTACAGGACTAACCCAGCTGCTTACCCGCTGAAAAACTGCCTGGTCAAACCGGTTGTCTTTAACAACAAATACCAGGTCGGCGAGATAGATGAAAACAATCAATGATGCGACAAATACTGCGAGGGACAGCAATACTTCCAACGTGAAAAGCCGGAGAACAGCGGATGCTTTGTTTGTCTGCATGAAATTATAAAAAGCCGTTACGCTGCTTAAAGATAGCGTAACGGCTGCATTTTACATTCTTTCCGGTACCCGTATACCCAGCAGTGCCATACCTTTTTTCAGCACATGAGCCGTTAATTGAGCCAGTTGCAGGCGCAGTGCTTTTTTATAGGCGGTTTCTGCATGGGCAATGGAATGCTCGGTGAGAAAAGCGGTAAAGGTTTTGGCGATAGTGAACAGGTAAATAGCCAGCTTCGAGGGGTCATGTTCTGTGGCTGCTTCATCGAGTACAGAAGGGAACCGTTCCAGCTCTACCAGCACCGTTTTCTCGAGTGGCAACAGGTCTGTGTCTGTTGCTGCGGGCAGTTCGCCGGCAGCACCTTCCTTTCTCAGGATGCTCCTGGTTCTTGCATGGGTGAACTGGATATAGGGCGCAGTGAATCCATGAAAATCGATACTTTCTTCGGGGTTGAAGATCATTTTCTTTTTCGGGTCAACCCGCAGCAGGAAGAATTTCAAAGCGCCCAGCCCGATGGTTTCATACAGCTCCTGCAGTTCTGCTTCGGTGAAATCTTTTACCTTACCCAGTTCTTCAGTTTTCTGGCGGGCGATCTGCACCATTTCTTCTACCAGGTCATCGGCATCTACCACGGTGCCTTCCCGGCTTTTCATTTTGCCGGTGGGCAGTTCCACCATACCATAGCTTAAATGATAAATGCCATCGGCAGAAGGTAATCCCAGCTTCTGGCAGATCAGCTTCAGCACTTTGAAATGGTAGTTCTGTTCATCACCCACCACATAAATGCTCTGGTTGGCACCGAATTCTTTTTGTTTCAGCTCTGCCAGGCCAATATCCTGGGTAATGTATACGGATGTGCCGTCCTTTCTTCTCACCAGTTTCTCATCCAGTCCGTCGGCGGTAAGGTCGATCCATACACTGCTGTCTTCTTTCTGGTAAAACACGCCTTTCTGCAAACCTTCCTCTACCAGGTCTTTACCCAGCAGGTAGGTATTGCTTTCGTAATAGATCTTATCAAAATCGCTGCCTATTCTTTTATACGTCACATCAAAGCCGGCATATACCCAGCTGTTCATTTTTTCCCAGAGGGCGGTCACTTCGGGCACACCTTTTTCCCAGTCGAGCAGCATCTGCTGGGTGGCTTTCATGATAGGGGCTTCTTTTTCGGCCTCTTCTTTTTTCATGCCACCGGCTACCAGTGTATCTACCTGTTCTTTGTATACATCATTAAATTTCACATAATAATCCCCTACAAAATGGTCGCCTTTTTTGCCCGTGCTTTCGGGTGTGGCACCATTGGCAAACAGCTCCCAGGCGATCATGCTTTTGCAGATATGGATACCCCTGTCGTTCACGATACAGGTTTTCACCACCTCATACCCGCCGGCTTCCAGTATGGAGGCAATGCTCCATCCCAGGAAATTATTACGCAGGTGGCCCAGGTGCAGCGGTTTGTTGGTATTGGGAGATGAGTATTCCACCATCACTTTTTGCCCGTTGGCGGGCTGGCTGCCAAAACTGTTCTGGTTGTATGTATGCTGCAGAAAATCCAGCCAGTAGGCAGCGGTGATCTCCAGGTTCAGGAAACCTTTGATCACATTATAACTGCCAAATAAACCACCATGGTGCTGTACCAGGTATTCACCCAGTTCATTTCCCAGCACATCGGGGGCTTTTTTCAGTTGTTTAACAAAAGCAAACAGCACAAGCGTATAGTCGCCGGTAAATTCCGGTTTGGTGGCATTTACCAGTATATCCTTTTCTGCCACCTGTACCTGGTATAGATCCTGGATGGCCAATACGGCCGCGTGTTTAATCTGCGCTACAACACTCATGTTAATACTCGGATTTTTAATTTGGCTGGCAAAAATAGTGTGATTTGGCCGATTTGAGCGGGTTGATTAACTGAACAACTTCCGGAACAATAACGGGCTTGCGCCTGCTTGCTGCCAGGGAAGATGGTTAAAATTTCATTCAAAATTTGCATTCCCGGTACAAAAAATTACTGGGAACCACTACCTTCGCCGGCACTTGTGAAGCAACTGCACGAACATATACGACGGGTGATACTGAAAGTGATCGACGCTTTCTATCCGCTGTTCCGCAGGCTGATGCCGTTGCAAACATTCCGTTATGCTGCCTGCGGCGGTTTTAATACTGCGCTGGATATTTTTATCTATTTCATCAGCTACAATTATATACTGCAGAAAGAAATGGTATTTGTGGGGCCTTTTGCCATCAGCTCGCATATCGCGGCTTTTATGATCTCTTTCGTGGTAACTTTTCCTACGGGCTTTTACCTGAGCAGGTATGTGGTATGGCAGCAAACCCAAACCAGTAAAAGGATACAGCTGTTCCGTTATTTTTTGGTGGTGCTGGCCTGTATCCTGCTGAATTATTTTTTCCTCAAATTATTTGTCGACCGGTTTCACTGGTACCCGACGCCATCCAAAATGCTCACCTCTGTTTTTGTAGTGGCATTCAGCTATGTTTCGCAAAGGCATTTTTCGTTCCGGGTGAGGAAATAAAATAGCTATTCCATAGCTCACAGATTGGGAATAGCTTGATCTGCTATCAGAACTGCAGTTTGAAACTGCCGAATATACCGAACCGCTGTACTTTAGGCCCGCTGATAGACGACGGTGTAAGCCGCCATACTGCATCAATACGGAAGAAACGGAAGATATTGTCGAAACCGGTACCTATTTCGGTATAAGCATGTCCCCGCAGGGCGCGAAGATGGTAGCTGCCAAACTCCACATGGTTGAATGCACTGTTAGAAGCCGAAAGGGAGCCCCATACCGTTTTGATATTCCAGAACTGCCGCATTCTCGATTTGCGCATAAAAGGCAGCAGGTTCAGCAGCTTTTTTTCAAAATTGTGCTCGATATTAAAACCACCATATTCATCACTGATGTACTCAAACCGGTTCATCAGGTTAAAAGCATCTTTGTTGTAATAATAGATTTCATTACCGGGATGCATTTCCAGCAACATAAAAGGCACTTGTTTGCCAAATATTTTGCCGGCATAGGCCAGGTAGTTCACCTGTCCCCAGCGGGGTATCCGGAACCGCTGGCTTATATTGGCACTGAGCTTCTGGTACCGGTATTCGCTTTGCAATATATCGGGCAGGGCAATGGAATAGCGCAGCTCTGTCACCGGCAGGTTACCTTTGATAGCCCTTGTTTTACGCTGGGTTTGGATCAGTTTTTCACCAGGCGCATAACGCAGTTTAATGCCGAATTCGGTATTCACGATCCCTGTGCCGTCTGAATCCAGTACAAACATTTTTTTAGGGGGCAGGGGGGTAAAGGTTTCAAAACTGCTCCGGTTAATCGTGGTTTGAATGGAGAAATTATTGGGAAAGGTTTTGGTTACAGCCAGCTTTACTTCATTCACCCTGATGAATTTCTGTTTAATGCCCTGCCTGCGCAGCAGCTGGCTGAACATATTATCGGTAGCCACATCTTCATCATTCAGGCGGCTGCGGCCGTTATCCAGGTCATGGATAAAAGAAGGAGCGATGTTCCAGCCATGGTTGCCCGGCAAATTATAGGAGGCAGCCAGTTTCCCTTTCCATGCGCCATCTTTAACGCCATAGGCCAGGTACCCGTATAAACGCAGGTTTTTACTGAATTCAGGAGTGGTGCCCAGGTCGAAGCGGAGCCTTAGTTTTTCCAGCTGGTTGCCGCTGATCCATTTATACCAGGGACCAATTTCTATTTTGCCCAGTTTTTTATGGCCATCCACGATAAAGGTAACCGTATTGCTTAGCTTTTTGAAGGCAGGCAGCGAGCGGAGTGTATCCACCAGGTGCATGGCATGCTGCTCATTCAGCGTAAGCGGTTCTGCCCGTTTCTGGTTCCAGAACACAGCAGTTTGTCCGGTTGCACTGTCATGAATCGCCACTTCTTCTTTTTTATGGTTTTGCCGCAGTTTTTCGGCAATAAAGGGCTGGTCGGTTTGCACCTGCCGGTAGGTGCTGGTTTTACGCCCAATAAATGACAGCTTATTGTTTTTGGTGAAAGGAGACAGTTCTACGATGAATTTATCCCTTGATACGATCCAGTGCTGGTTCTGCCGTGTAAACTCCTGCACAATGCTCAGGCGCTGAACAAAGTTGATATTGACTTCATGACCTGCTTCCATGCTTATTTTCTGCAGGGCCCAGGTAGTGCTGTGTATCCAACAATCGCCGGTAAACACATTTTCACCCGCCTGCTTTGGGGTGAACAGCAGGTGAAAATATTTTTCACCATGAATAATTTGTGTATCGGCACCTTTATAATGGTAATATTTATCGCCTACAGCGCTCACCGGGCTGATGAATTCTTTGCCGAAAATGGTCATATAATCATCATAGCTGTTGATTTTTTGGTTGATGCCCCCCAGGTATTCCATTACCGATTCATTTTTAATACCACTGGTTTGAAGGGCTTTGATCTCTTCCCTGGCCTTGCTGGGATTGTCAGAGCGGTAATAATCAGACAGGGATTCGGTGAGAAATACCGGCAGAAAAGGCTTTTCTTCAGAGGTGCTGTCAACATTATCCCACACAAATGCCAGCGGTTTGAGCAGTTTTCTTTTTTCAAATTCACTTTTAGAAAGATTGCAGATATCTATTTCCAGTTTATTATACAGCTCACAGTAATAATTATTGAAATGGCTGGGGGTGTTTTCTGCTTTATGCGCCACTATTGCCCGCCACCAGCGCAGGCCTTTGTTGAACTTGGTCTTTACCACGGCCGTTTCTTTGGCCTTGGCGGTTTCCATCTGTATTACAGGCTCCTGCTGCCGTTTCATCAGGTCTTTTTTACTCAGCAGCACATCCTGGAAGCCCACAAAGCTGATGATCAGGGTGTCTTCGGAATGATGGGAATTTTTAAGTGAAAAACGGCCGCTGCTGTCAGTGATACAGCCATGCCCGGCTGCTTTCCAGTACACACTGGCAAAAGCGATGGGCTCGCGGCTGAAAAACTGGATCACTTTGCCGGTGATCAGGGGTCTTTCCTGTGCATGGGCCAATGAACACAAAAAAAGGGTACACAATACAATCAATGATCCGGTAAAGGACAGTGACGGGCTGGAGAAATCTTTCAATTGCAGGGTTCTTTTGAGCATTATCGGTAATGGTAATGAAAATAAGTGAATTTTAGCGTGTTTCGTAAGGATCGATAAGTTTATAGGGATTTTTAATGGTCAAACGGGAATGCCGCCTGCTGCTATTATAGAAAACAACCAAGTAAAGCCCGACCCCTATAAAAGAACAATAAAAAACCAGGCCAGGGGAAACCGATTCCGGTCTTTATACAATATACAAACCCGGCTGTTTTGACGTATAAAGCCCCAGCCTCGCCTGCTCCTGTCAGGTCCGGCACCTGGTTAAACAGCCGGCAGTATGCCCAAAAGCCTGTAGCGGTCTGCTGTGGGAAACAAACCTGCCATTTTTTCATTCGGGAGACTGATGGCATAATGATTGAAAGATAAACCTGTAAAATCTTGAATACTAACCTTAAAGGAGACTATTTATATGGGAAAAATTATCGGAATTGACCTCGGAACCACCAACAGTTGCGTGGCTGTTATGGAGGGTAATGAACCGGTGGTGATCGCCAATGACGAAGGCCGCCGTACCACGCCATCTGTTGTGGCATTCCTCAAAAACGGGGAACGCAAGGTAGGCGATCCTGCCAAGCGCCAGGCCATTACCAACCCGCAGAACACGATCATGAGTGTGAAGCGTTTTATGGGTCGCCGTTACGACGAAGTGACCGAAGAAATCAGTCACTGGAGCTATAAAGTGACCAAAGGTGACAATAATACCGTTCGTGTTGATATTGACGGACGTTTGTATACTCCGCAGGAAATTTCAGCCATGATCCTGCAGAAAATGAAAAAAACTGCCGAAGACTACCTGGGACAGGAAGTGACTGAGGCGGTGATCACTGTTCCAGCTTATTTTAATGATGCCCAGCGCCAGGCAACCAAAGAAGCCGGTGAAATTGCAGGGCTCAATGTTCGCCGTATTGTGAACGAACCAACCGCTGCTGCCCTGGCTTATGGCCTGGATAAAGCACATAAAGAACAAAAGATTGCCGTATTCGACCTGGGTGGCGGTACATTCGATATATCCATCCTTGATCTCGGAGACGGTGTGTTTGAGGTAAAATCCACCAATGGTGATACCCACCTGGGTGGTGACGATTTTGATAAGGTGATCATGGACTGGCTGGCAGATGAATTTAAAAAAGAAGAGAATGTAGACCTCCGCAAAGATCCGATGGCATTACAGCGCCTGAAAGAAGCTGCTGAAAAAGCCAAGATCGAGCTGTCTTCTTCTTCTGAAACAGAAATCAACTTGCCTTATATCACCGCTATCGACGGCGTGCCTAAACACCTGGTAAAAAAACTGACCCGCGCCAAGTTTGAACAACTGAGCGATAGCCTGTTTGAAAGATGTTTGAAACCCTGCGAAGCTGCCCTGAAAGATGCAGGTTATGCTGCTTCACAGATCGATGAAGTGATACTGGTAGGTGGTTCTACCCGTATTCCTAAAGTGCAGGAAATTGTAGAGAAGTTCTTTGGCAAAAAACCAAATAAGAGCGTAAACCCCGACGAAGTGGTGGCCATCGGTGCTGCTATCCAGGGTGCCGTATTAACCGGTGAGGTAAAAGATGTACTGCTGCTCGACGTAACCCCGCTGAGCCTGGGTATCGAAACCATGGGTAGTGTAATGACCACCATGATCCCCAGCAATACCACTATCCCTACCAAGAAAACAGAAGTATTTTCTACCGCCAGCGATAACCAGCCCGGTGTACAGATACATGTATTGCAGGGCGAACGCCCCATGGCCAACCAGAACAAAAGCCTGGGCGTATTCAACCTCGACGGTATTCCGCCGGCCCCCCGTGGTGTTCCGCAGATCGAAGTTACTTTTGATATCGATGCCAACGGTATCCTGCATGTAAGTGCAAAAGACAAAGGCACCGGAAAGGAACAGAAAATACGTATCGAAGCAGGCAGCGGCTTAAGCAAGGAAGAAATTGAAAAGATGAAGGCTGAAGCAAAAGCCAATGAAGCATCAGACAAGGATGCACGTGAAAAAGTAGAAAAACTGAACCAGGCCGATAGCCTGATCTTCCAAACAGAAAAACAGCTGAAGGAATTTGGTGATAAGATCCCCGCAGAGAAAAAAGCCCCGATCGAATCAGCTTTAACCAAACTGAAGGAAGCTCACAAAAACCAGGATATCCCTGCTGTTGATGCTGCTTTAACGGAAATCAACACTGCATGGACTGCAGCCAGTGAAGAAATTTACAAGGCACAGCAGGCCGCAGGTGGTGGTGCACAACCCGATGGCGGTGCCCAGGGCAATGGTGCAACAGGCCATAATGCCGGCGGCCAGCCCGGAGGTGATACTGTAACAGATGCAGAATTTGAAGAAGTGAAATAAGGAAAATATTTTTCCCCCACATAAAAAAAGGACGATATCAGTAGATGTCGTCCTTTTTTTATGTACGATGTATGATGTGGGACGTACGATGGTGGTACGTAGGGATAAATGGTGATTTTCGTACTTCGTATTTCGTAGTTCACACTTGTGATGTACGAAGTACGATATGGGAAGTACGATGGTGGTACATAGGGATAAATGGGTTTTTCGTACTTCTTACTCGTAGTTCCCTCTTTATAATATACGGTGGATATAACGGCAAACGCTTTGGTATGACCATTCCTGCTGTTTTGTTATAGTGTCTTCGTACTTCGTTACGTACGAATTAGAACTACGATGAGAAAACGTAGTGATATTCTGTATTTTTTGACACTTACACAGTTATTGAGATAGTCCCTATTTTTCGCACATATTATTTCGTACTCTACAAAATACAAC
Organism: uncultured Deminuibacter sp.; assembly: GCA_966424055.1. Lineage (GTDB taxonomy): Bacteria > Bacteroidota > Bacteroidia > Chitinophagales > Chitinophagaceae > Deminuibacter. Next base: position 101,680 of record CBJLMB010000011.1, read on the forward strand.
ATTGCATAATCAATACATCATACATCTCTCCGCCATCACATTGTACATCCCACATCGTACCTCGTACATAGCCAAGTACACACTACGAAGTAATAAGTACGGAAAAACCACCGGTTTATCACTACGCCCCTCATCCCATCTCAGGCATTTAAAATTTTTTGAGCATCGGTTTAATTATAGAATCTTTTTGGGCGGCGGTGTATGTATGATTGTATTTGTATAGCGCGCCTTCCCAGTCGCCATAGGTGGGATTGGGCAGTACAATGAATTTTTTGCCAAAATCAGCTGCTGATAAAAGGGTGTTCTGCTCACGTTCCTGCAAAGACTTTTTATCAAACAGCATACTGAAATCGCCCAGGTTATCTCCCAGCAGCATCACGATATTATGTGTTTGCGCTACGGTTTGTCTCCTGGTTTCCTTGCTGGAGCTGGCATGGGTTTGCTTCAGTACCAGGTGGGCATCATCGGCGAAAGGAAAGCCATAATGCTGCAGGTTTTTAAGGGTTGCAGCCCTTTCCCTTTCATCGCGGTTGGTGATATAAAACACTTCTACCTTCTGCGATGCCGCATAACGGAAAAAAGAAAGGGCGCCGGCCAGTGTATCAGCTTCAGCACGGGCAGTCCATTGCATCCAGGTTTCATCTTCATAATCCCTGTTCTGCAGGGCCTGGTGTACGGCATAAGGACTATTATCGAGTATGGTTTCATCAATATCGGTAACAATGGCGAGTGGCTTGGACGAAGGCTGCTGCAGATCCTGGTCTATCCTGAGCCTGGCAATATTGTATGCCTGCAGGCAGAGGGCCTTGTATTCGGCAGCGCGCTGCTGGAACAGGGAGGCCCATAATTTGCCGTCAGCAATAGAATGACCGGCGTTGGCAGTACCGGGCCGAACAGCGGCTGTATGGTGTGAAGCAGAACAGCCCAGCAGGCAAACCGGTGCCAGCAATACACATAGGATTTTTTTCATAAAAGCTATTTAACAAATGAAGGGGTTAAAGTTAGGGCGAACTGTATAAAAGCAAAAAAATGGGCAAAATAAACCGCAGTTTGTTGCCGGTTTTCCTGGCCGTATCAACAAATATGAACATTTCATGACCGCGTTTTTCTGGCAAGGTTCTTGGATTTTTATCTGCATATTTTGTTAACTTAAAAAACATTGCTATGAGCGTTCAAAAAGTATTAGTAGGCACCTTGTCTGGCCTGGTAGCCGGTGTGGCTATTGGTTTGCTGGTAGCGCCCGCATCTGGTGACGAAACCCGTCAGAAGATTGCTGATACAGCGGATAATATCAAGAAAAGACTTCGTCGTTTAAGGGGTGGGGCCAGCGATGAACTGGATGAGCTGCGTGAAATTTTTGAAACAGAAGTAGACGGTTTGAAAGATGATGTACGTGAACGCGTATTAAAGCTGATTGAAGCCAGCAAAAACAGTTACCACAATGTAAAGAACCATGTGAAAGAAGATTCGGCCGGTATTTAACCTAATACGCGATGTTCTTGAAAGGAAAGAGGAGGCTTTGGCCTCTTTTTTATTTGCAGTGTCCCATGCTGTCCCTGCATCCGGCATACCGGTCGCCGAAATTTTAAGCAAAATAGCGGATTGTCATTTTTTTGTCATGTAATTTGTATAATTTCCCTTTCTAAACAGAAATTATGCGTTTATACCACAGGAAAAAATTATTTGTAACCATGGCCCTCGCAGGCTGTGTGTTACTAAGTGTGGCCGCTTACCACCCGTACAACCAACCCCGCAAAAGGAATTTAAAAGTATTACCGGAAAACATCAGCCGGGACAGCCTGGATGCTGTGATGGATGAATTTAAAGCAGCACTGGGTGTAAAATGCAACTTCTGCCATGCACCCAGGGCCAATGACCCCAGTAAACTGGATTTTGGCAGCGATGATAAGCCGGAAAAAGAGATCGCCCGTCATATGATGCGTATGACCAGCGAGATCAATAAGAACTATTTCAATTTCAAAAATTCAGCACAGCCGGATACCATCCATGCCGTGACCTGCAATACCTGCCACCACGGAGAAGCACACCCAGAGGAGAAGAAGAAGGAGATGACAAAATAAGAGTGATGCGTTCGAGTTGCGGGTTTTGAGAATATTTGCCCACAGCGCAAAGACATTGGCTTACAGCGCTAAACAACCGCTCAATCGACCCTGCTTTATATACAGGTTTTGTGCAGATAAAAAATGCCAGTCATTTAAAGATGACCGGCATTTTTTGTTCAGTTGTTATCAACAAGTTTCCCACCTGCTTGTACTAAACTTTTAGCAAAAAACTGGCTGGTGCACACGCTGTTTGAGTACACAATGCTTTATTCCGTTTCCCAAAATGGGATATTCTCCGGTCATCCAGGAAAACCGGTAAAGCTGCGCTATTACTTGGTTTTAGCCGATAAGTGTTTAATGAACACCTTATTTTTTTTGTCCCAATAGTGTTTTTTTTATTCCCATTCCGGTAATTAATGTCTGATCAGCCTGTTTGTTCTGCTGCGCAGAATGTTAAAATGATGTAAAGTATGTGGTAAAATAACCGGGCGCAATATGCGCAGTGAGCCTGTTTGAAGCGGTACCTTATATGCGGGAATTTCTCATTGTGTATATTTTAATAACTTTATTGTGAGCCAGATACGGTAAGCAGTAGGGGTAATTGAGGAGCATTGAATTGTTATACCAATATCCTAAAACTTTTTTTTATGTACCGTCCATTCAGCCCGCGTCCCGGGCCATTTGCTTCTTTGGCAAGCAAATTGATTTTAATGCTCCTCTCCAAATTTTATAATCTAGTTATTCTATGAATTTCAAACAAAGGATTTCAGCGCATGCTATTGGAATTCTTGCCCCCAAAGATTTACCTGAAACTGCTTCCATCGGAATAAGCGAAGGATACGAATCTGGTTCCCTGCGCACTTTGGCTGAACGATATATTCATATTCACCCTGCCCAGCTTTACGATTATTACCTGCTCGCCTTAAATGAACTGAACCTTTCTATACCCGCTCCACGCACTGCTTCAGTAAGAATGATCAGGTATTATGTGTTTCTTATCCTGAACGGGCAACTGGCGCCACTGGCGGGTTTCAGGCTGATTGATGATATGATGAAAACCCTCGATTTCTATTATGGCGATCTGGGCCTGCATGAGGCCTATGAACAATATACTGCCATAGCTGATTTTTCCAGTCCGCAATTCGAGCCTGATGATGCAGAGGGCCTGTCAAGAGAAGATGCTGTTGCCAAAGGCTGCTACCAGTTATTAACCAGCCTGCGCTGCTGGCTGGAAGATACACAACAGGGACTTTTGATGAATATGGTTAATGAAGAAAACCTGCAGTTTTCACACTGATGAATCAATGCTATTTTGTTGCCATCCTCAGGTAACCTGCCGGCTGTGGATGCAGGCTCCGCAACTGGTGCACTTGGCTTGCGGCTATGAAACCAGGTTGCTAGTTATAGCGGCGAGCTGATAGGGATGAGCTGCGAGAAATGTATCTCGAGGAACACGCGGAAAACGCAGAAAGGAAGATCGTTTTCAGGATGGGCTGCCGGGTGTGGATAAAGGGCTGCGCAACTGGTGCACTTGGCTTGCGGCTATGAAACCAGGTTGCTAGTTATAGCGGCGAGCTGATAGCGATGAGCTGCGAGAAATGTATCTCGCGGAACATGCAAAAAACGCAGCAAGGAAGATCGTTTTCAGGATGGCCTGGCAAAATAGTTTATTCTATTTAACGGGGCAATCCCACCTAATCGCTGAAAGCTCATGGCTTGCAGCCATAGATACACTAATTATCCCGCAATTTGGGTTATAAAGCTCCTGATTAATCTGAAGCCTGGTTGGTACTGCTTTACAAGCTTATTCATATTTCAGCACTTCGGCCGGCGTTGTGCGTATGGCCTGCCAGGAGCGGGCACTGATGATCAGCATGGTGATAGCGACCGAGCAGATAAAAGTGACCGGGTATATTACATAAGGCATGTTGATTCGGTAAGTAAAGGTGTTCAGGAAAAAATACATGCACAGGTAAGCGATAAGACAGGCGAAGAAATTAGCGATCAGCAGCATGAACACAAACTCTTTACTGATCATTTTCAGCAGATCGGTAAGTGAAGCACCTACTACTTTGCGTATGCCTATTTCTTTCAGTCTGAGCTTAAGATTGAAGGCAATCAATGCCAGCAATCCTACCAATGCAATAAGAATGGTTAGCAATGCAAAAAGACTTACAATTTTCTGCAACCGGTCGATGGTGCGGGTGATCTCTTTAAAATCATCGCTGTTATTATTGTACACGATGGGATGTTTGGGCTCAATTTTTTTCCATAGCTCTGTTACCTTGCCCATGGTTTCACCGAAATAGCGTGGGTCGAGGCGCAGCAGGCAGAAATAAGTGGAGCCGCTCAGTTCCTGGCTGATATAAATCTGCGGTTTAATTGATTCATCAAACCCGTCGATCATAAAATCTTTCACCACACCAATGATCTGGAAGGGGAGGGGTGTGCGGTCTTTCCCCCAGTATTTTGCATAGATATATTTACCTTTTGCACCACCGGTGATATGAAATGCTTTCAGCGTTGCTTCATTCACAACAATACCCAGTGTATCAGCGGGCCTTTCTGCAGAAAATTCATGGCCTTCTTTCATCACTGTTCCCAGGGTTTTGAAATAATCATTATCAACATGTATGTTCTGAACATTCAGTGTTTGCTGTTCTACGGTGAACATGTCAAAATTATTGGTAGAGCTTGAAGACCAGGGAACACGGTTACTGCGGCTTACCGAGCTGATATGCGGTATTTGCAGTAGCTGTTGTTTTATGTAAGCAAATTGTTCATTTGAATGTGTTTCCTGCATTTGTATATAAACCATTCCATCAGGTTCAAAACCTTTGTCGAATGTTGTCATATAGCGGGTCTGGCGCGAGATGATGATCAAACAGATAATAAAGGCAATGGAAAAAGTGAACTGAAGCCCCAGCAACATACGGCGGAACAACATACCGCCAGAGCCCCTGTCCAGGTTGCCTTTGAGCACCCGTGCGGGTATAAAGCCTGATAAATACAATGCAGGATATAAGCCGGACAATACTGTTACACCTGCCAGCACTGCCACCAGCTGCAATAAAAAAGAAGGCCGTGTAAAATAGGTGAGCAGCCGGATATCTTCTTCGGCCAGGCGGTTGAATGCAGGCAGCAACAGCTCGGTGAAAATACAGGCCAGTAAAAGCGCAAAAAAGCACTGGATAAATGTTTCAGCCAGGAACTGCAGTGATAACTGAAGATGGCTGCCGCCCATCACTTTACGTACACCTATTTCTTTGGCCCGTTTATCGGCACCGGCAATGGTTTGGTTGGTAAAGTTCATACAGGCCACGAACAGGATGATGCAGGAAAGCAGGCTGAGTACAAATAATTGCTGCTTCATTTTATACAGTGCCATTTCAGCCGCGGGCATTACTTCCAGGTGTGTATGGTCTTTCTGCTTTAAATAATCTTCCTTGCGCAGGGGCCATTCATTCCATTCACGCATATCGTCATAACCGGCATTGAAATAAACGCGTGTGAGCTTTTCAGAAAGTGCAGCAGGATCGAAATGCTCGGGCAGTATTACATAATTTTTATACGCCATATTGCCCCAGCCCGCCCATTGGGGAACAGTGATACGCATCAGCGCATTAATTTTAATGCGTGAAGGGCCTTCGGGTTTAGCCAGTACACCGGTAACAATATAATCTTTCGCTTCATCGTAATGAACAACCTGACCGATGGGGTTGGCATTACCAAAATATTTTTCAGCCACTTCTTCCGACAAAATAATACTGGAAGGATCTTTCAGTGCTGTTTTGCGGTCACCTGCTTTCAGCTTCAGCGGGAAAACATCTAAAAAAGTACTGTCTACATTGACCAGGTTTTTTTCATAGAATTTATTTTCACCTATCCGTAGCAGTGAACCTTCGTTACCCAGGTATACACGGGTGCCGGCTTTAAGCTCGGGTACCTGCGCCGTGAGCACGGGCATGGCTTTAGGTGAAATGCTTTCACCACCAAACCGCAGGTTCTTGTTCACCAGCCTTATCTGGTACAGGTTATTGAACCCCGCATTCCAGTTATCATAGCTGGCCAGGTGTGTACGGTACAATAACAGCATTATAAAAGCTGTCATGCCCACTGCGAGGCCGCCGATATTAAAAACAGTGTACCATTTATGGTGAACCAGGTTGCGCCAGGCGATTTTGAGGTTTATTTTAAACATCGTTCCGGTTGTTTAGGGTTAAATGAGTGCGGTGCTGGTGATGATATTGTATTTTTCAGTGACTATCTGGCCATCTTTCATAAACACAATGCGTTTGCTGAAACTGGCATCATACTGTGAGTGGGTGACCATTACAATGGAAGTACCTGTATCATTCAGGTCGCAGAACAGTTTCATCACTTCATTGCCATTGACCCGGTCAAGGTTACCGGTAGGTTCATCTGCCAACAGCAACCTGGGCTTGTTGATCAGCGCCCGGCCCACGGCCACCCGTTGCTGCTGGCCGCCTGATAATTGTTTGGGGTAGTGTTTGGCCCTGTGCGCCAGGTTAAGCCTTTGCAGCATCGTATTCACCCGCTCTTTCCTTTCTGCTGCATCTATCCTGGCATACAACAGCGGTAGTGCTACATTATCAAACACCGTGAGCCGGTCTATCAGGTTAAAATTCTGGAATATAAAACCGATATTGTTTTTCCTGAACAATGATTTTTCCTGCTCGTTCATTGATTGCAGGGCCTGGTCCTGGAACAGGTAGGCGCCGGAAGAAGGTGTATCCAGCAGGCCGAGTATATTCAGCAAGCTGCTTTTGCCGCAGCCTGAAGGGCCCATGATACTGACAAATTCCCCTTTGGCAATCTCTATATTGATATTGGTGAGTGCCGCAGTTTCTACCTGCGTTGTCCTGTAAATCTTGGATAGTTTTTGAAGCTGGATCATAAAACAATATTGCCTGTTTTACCACTAATATGATACCTGGCAATAAACTAATGTGTAAATGTCTGATATTTAGCCTATACCCTTAAGAGGCCACTGTTTATTTGTCCGATTTTGAACATATATTTGTTCAATTTTGAACAATATTCTACTTTATCCCACGAAACTACTGCCTGAAACCTGCCTGTATTTTCTTCCGCGGAAAATATGTCCGGCTAAAACGGCAACTGCATCGCGCAAATAAACAGTAAGATGAAAAAAATTCCTGCCCATATACTCGTAATTGATGATGACCTGGATATTCTTGTTTCGGCAAGGCTATTACTGAAACAGTATTTTACCCAGATCACCGTATGCGATTCGCCTAAAGAACTGAATGAACTACTGAGTAAAAATGATTTTGATATCATACTGCTGGACATGAATTACCAGAAAGGCGTGAATACAGGCAAGGAAGGGCTGTACTGGCTGAAGCATATACTCAGCATCGATGAAAAATACATCGTGATCATGATGACGGCATTTGGCGAAGTGGAGCTGGCAGTGGAATGCCTGAAAGCCGGTGCCACCGATTTTGTACTGAAACCCTGGAATATTGAAAAACTGATAGCCACCATTACCACTGCCTGGAAATTGAAAAGCAGTAACAGCAAGCTGGAAAAAGCCGTGCAGGCACAGGAAAAGATACAGAAAGATATTTACCGCAGTTTTGATTTTATTGTGAGCGACGCACCGGAAATGCAGGAGCTGATCAATACCATCCGCAAAGTGGCGCCTACCGATGCCAATGTGCTGCTGCTGGGTGAAAACGGTACGGGTAAACAGGTCATCGCGCGTGAAATTCACCAGCGGTCAGAGCGGGCAGACCAGTTGTTTATGCATGTTGACCTGGGATCGCTCAGTAACCAGCTGTTTGAAAGTGAATTGTTTGGTTATGCCAAAGGCGCATTTACCGATGCACGGGAAGACAGGGCCGGCCGTTTTGAACTGGCTGCCTGCGGCACTATTTTCCTGGATGAAATAGGTAACCTGCCGTATCATCTGCAATCGAAGCTGCTGTATGTATTGCAGAATAGAACCGTTACCCGGCTGGGTGAATCGAAAGAACGTGCCATTGATGTGCGGCTGATCTGTGCCACCAATATGAACCTGGAAGACATGGTGCAAAAGGGCGATTTCAGGGAAGACCTGCTTTACCGGATCAATACGGTAGAGCTGCACCTGCCACCGCTGCGCAACCGTAAAACAGATATTCCCCTGCTGGCTAAGCATTTCCTGGAAACCTATAACAACAAATACCGCAAACAACTGCGCTTTGGCAAAAATGCGCTGGCCAGTATTGAGCAATACCACTGGCCCGGCAATGTGCGCGAGCTGCAACATGTAATAGAACGGGCGGTGATCATGGCAGAAGGGGAGCAGATTGAAGAGAGAGACCTGAACATACGTGATACCCGGCCACAGCAAACCGCACAGCCTGCAGCTGATAACCTCGACCTGGAAGAAATGGAACAACTGATGGTTAAAAAAGCCCTGGAAAAGCACAAAGGCAATATCAGCAAAGCGGCATCGGAACTGGGGCTTACCAGGGCGGCCCTGTACAGGCGGATGGAAAAGTTCAACCTGTAAAAATGCACTGATACAAAGGCGAAGAAAATAGCCCGCTGCACAACCCTCACTTACAAACAAATGGTTCATGCGTTTTTTTAAACAATTTCATATCCAGGTACTGATACGGCTGATATTGATGCTTTGCTTTTTTGGCTCGGGCATCTATCTTTTATACCGTCACCTGTATTTTTCTGCCGCCGGGCTGCTGATAGTTGGGTTACTGGTTATATGGAGCCTGGTGAAATATGTGGAAGAACTGAACAGTGAGGTGGATATTTTTTTAAGCGCCATACGCAACCGCGATAATGGTGTTTATTTTGATCCTTCCCGCTATGGAAAACCCTTTTCTACCTTGTTCACCTCGTTCAACGATATCATACAAATACATAAAACCATTGCAATAGAAAAAGAAGCGATCTTCCAGCTGATGAACAATACGCTGGAAAAAGCGCCGTTTGGCATCATCGTGATCCCGCAGGAAGCCTGTACAGATATGGCTTCCAATTATGCCATTGAGTTTACCAACAGTGCAGTGGAAAATATCCTGCATGTGCCCCGTTTTAAATACTGGAACCGGCTGGCAGCACACCTGCCAGAATTTGCCGGGCATGTTAAGGCGCTGCAGAACGGGGGCAAAAAATTTATTGAAAATTTCAGGGGCAGTGAAACTGTTTTATCCCTCGAAACCCAGCTGATCTATTCTGAAGGAAAACCTTTGCTGATCATCTCTTTCCAGGATATCAAAGACGAAATGGAACAGAAAGAAATGGAAGCCTGGAATAAGCTGATCAATGTACTTACCCATGAAATCCTCAATTCTATCACACCGATCAATTCTTTGTCTTATTCCATCAAAAAGATACTGGATGAAAAAGGCAGTGAACTGGATGAAGATGATGTAACCGATCTGAAGCTGGGTGCGGCCACCATTCAAAAAAGAAGCGATGGACTAATGGCTTTTGTCAACGATTACCGGCATGTAGCCAGCCTGCCTTCTCCTGTTTTGCAACCCCTGGTGATCAGCGACCTGCTGCACCAGGTAAAGCACCTGATGCAACCCCTTGCCGAAAAAAAATCTGTTACACTGCAGGTAGAGCCTGTTCATCCGCGGTATATACTGGAAGCTGATGAAAAGCTGGTAGAGCAGGTATTGATCAACCTGGTCACCAACAGTATCCATTCGCTGGAAAACAGGTCCAACCCGCTGGTACAGCTGGTGTTTGTAAACCACCAGGATTACTATGCACTGGAAGTAAAAGACAATGGCAAGGGCATACCTGCGGAAAATATGGATAAGATATTTGTTCCTTTTTTCACCACACGCGCTAATGGAAGTGGTGTTGGATTGACCATTTCCCGCAATATTATGAAGCTGCACAATGGATGGATAGAGGTGGATTCTGCTGAAAATGCGGGCAGCGTTTTCCGGATGATTTTCCCCAGGAAGCAGCCCTGACAAGCCATTCAGCCCATTTAAGCTGATCCTGGCTAAGGAACTCCTTTCTTTTTTTCATTTTTTTTAAACCCGGCCTGTTTGACTGGATTGGTTTTTGTGCCAACAGCTTTCAGGAAAGACAAAGAGGATCCTGCTATTGCGCAGTCCTGCAATGCTGCCGCTACATGTGGTGTGGTTACCACAACCTGCAATCCTTCACGGGTTCTTTCCGGCTGTTTGAAGTATTCAGCATTAAAACAAACAATGACTATGACAACCATGATCAATTATGCCGACAAAGTTTTTACCAGGACCTTTACACATGAGGGGAAAAAGCTGTATGCAACATTTCATCCGGAAGTGATGATTGATTACGATAACTATGAAACAACCGGCCGTTACCTGGTTGTTCTGCTGCATCCGCATATTGGTTTGCAGGCATTCTACCTGAATTTTGATGACCGCACCCAAACCTGGGCCATGAACGAGAACAGTCCTGAGCTGGTAGACGATGAACTGATGGAATGGCTGGGTAACCAGATAGAAGCCCAGCGCGGGTAAAGCATAGGGCAACCTGGAAACAGCTGCCATAGGCCTGTTCAGGTTGCCCTTGCTTAAACAATTATTATATACCGAATTCCTTTAGCTTATTGTACAATGTTTTCCGGTCTATCTTCAGCAGCCTGGCGGCTTTTGCTTTATTGTTGTTCACCTTTTGCAGGATAGATTTGATGATATTGTATTCAATCCGCGCTGCGGTGCTTTTCAGCTCGAAATTTTCTTCCAGTGATTTTTCAGATATTTTTTCAAAATTAATGAGCTGTGCCGTATTACTTATTGCAGTATGCATGGTATTGTTGCTGAACACTGCATCGATTATTTCGGCGGGCATCAGGCTGGTATCCAAATATTGTTTTTCGCAGAGCAGGGCCATGCGCCTGATAATATTTTTCATTTCCCTCAAATTGCCCGGCCATTCATATTTCCTGAACACATTGATCAGTTCTTCATCAAAACCTTCGATGTTCTTACCCAGTTCTTCATTAGCCTGTTGCAGGAAAAAACTGGCAAATTCCATCAGGTCGTCCTGCCTGTTGCGGAGCGCCGGAATATCGAGCGTAAATTCATTGAAGCGATGATACAGGTCTTCCCTGAACTGCCCGCGGAGATAAGCTTCCTTCAGGTTTTCATTAGAGGCGATGATGATGCGAACATCCACATTGATCTCCCTGGTATCGCCGATCTTTTTGAAGCGGCGTTCCTGTATCACTCTTAGCAGGCTGGCCTGCACGTCGTAACTCAGGTTGGCTATTTCATCGAGAAACAGGGTGCCGCCATTGGCCATTTCAAAATGCCCCACTTTATCATTGATGGCACCGGTGAATGAGCCCTTAACATGACCGAACAGTTCACTGGCAGCCAGTTCCTTTGAAAGCGTACCGCAGTCAAGTGCAACAAAAGGCGCTTCTTTCCGTTTGCTGAGCGAGTGAATAATGCGGGCCACAACTTCCTTGCCTGTGCCGCTTTCGCCATAAAGAATAACACTGTAATTGGTTGGTGCGATCAGTTGTACCTGTTTGTGCAATTCCTGCGCAATGGGGGAGGAGCCCATTAAATATTCAGCTTCCCGGGTGGCCGCTTTTTCCCTTGTTTCCCTGCCGGCGCCTGCGGGTTGGGAATGTGCTGCCGGCTGGTTGAGTACGGCAATGATCTCGTCGGGGATAAGTGGTTTGGTGATATAATCCAGTGCGCCCTGTTTGATGGCCTGAACAGCTATTTTGATGTCTGAATAACCGGTAATGATCACCACATGGGTGTTCTCCTTGATCTCTTTGATCTCCTGCAGCACATCGCAGCCATTTTTATCACCCAGTTTGAAATCGCAAATAACTGTGTCAAAATCATCCTGTTCCTTAAATTTTTTTATGCCGGCACTGGCAGAATAAGCTGTATCGGCCCGGAACCCCTTTTTTTCCAGGAAGGAACTCAGTAATTTACAAATCTGGATGTCATCATCAATAATCAAAACTTTTCTCATTGTTACTACTATTATTATTTTAGGATGATCGTTGCCCGCAATTTTTTATGTTTGTTTACGTAATTAAAAAGAAAAGGATGTTTCATTCTAATTACCCATTTATGTCTCAAAAATCCCTGCCATGTCTGATAGTACCGAAATAGACATTGTAATCATTGACGATGAAACAGAGATCTGTGTGTTAATCAGTTCTTTTCTGCTCAAGGAAGGATTCAGGGTGAAATTTGCCAGTACATTATCGAAGGGGAAAACCATACTGCAGCAGGAAGCGCCGGCTACATTAATACTTGATAATCATTTGCCCGATGGGAAAGGGATTGATATTGTTGCATACGCCAGATCATTACATCCTGCTATCAAGATTATTATGATCTCGGCATATGACGATGCACATGACAAACAACTGGCTTTTCATAAAGGTATCGATTATTTCCTAAGTAAACCAATTGATATCACCCAGTTGCTGGATGTGTTATAAGTCCGGGATCGTTGTTGATTGGGGTGGTTTTTCTACACCCTGTAATGGGATACATTTCCACAAAAATCATTTGCTGTAAAATTTAATCATTGTTTTAAGCGTCTTGTTTTGGTGGCTCAGTACTAAGGGTGATAATAAAACGGGTGCCGATACCGATCTTGCTTTCAACCGAAATCGCCCCTTTGTGATTGAGTATAATATTCTGTGTATTGGTAAGTCCCAGACCCGTTCCCGAAGGCTTACCGGTGAAATAAGGATCGAATAATTTGTTCAGCATATCTTCCCCGATACCTTCGCCATTGTCTGCGATGATGACCATACATTTTTCGGCCCGTGCTTCTGTTTTCAGCCTGAGCACTCCTTTGCCAGCTTCCATTGCATCAATGGCATTGATGATGATGTTAAAAAATGCGATCTTGATTTTCTCTGCATCCACCCATACATCGCAGGCCTCAGGACTAAATTCTTTCACCACCTGTATTTTCTTCAATGCCAGGCTGTCTTTGGCAGCGGCAATGGTTTCTTCGAGCAGGTGATTCGCGGATACCTTGCTGAACTGCAGTTCGAGAAAACGGGTTGAATTAAGCAGGTCGGTGATCATGTGATTGATGCGGTCTGAGTTTCCTTTGATCACTTCCAGCAGCGGGCTATAAGGTTCAAGTGCCTGTTCTCCGCTTAAATGGGCAAATGCCAGGTTGATATTGGTAAGGGGATTGCGTATTTCATGTGCAATGGTTCGCGCCACGCGCCCGGTGGCCGAAAATTTTTCATTTCCTCTCAGTATCAGCAGTTCTTCATTGGCATTTTTAAGGTCGAGGATCCTTTTCTTCAGCTGCTCCTGGTAGTTCAGGGTTTTCCTGTCGGCTTCCCTTTTGGCCCTGTTTTCCCGGTTATAAATAAAAAGTGAATAGCCCACCACGATGATCACCAGTATCAGAGAAGTAATATTCACATTTTTTACAAAATGGTTGTAATACATCAGCCGGTCCATTTTCTTGTCAAACTCCACTTTTTCAATGGTCTTTATATAGTTCACCTGGTTAATAAGCCGGTCGGCGATACCGGTTTCCTGCCTGGCAATGCTTTCTGTTTGTGTTGTGATCACGCCCGCCTTGATATGCAGGGCAGTGGCTGCCTCCACCAGCTTGTATTCTTCTTTGAGCAGTGCGGCAACAATGTTCAGGCTCCTGGTATAGTTTTCATTGTATTGAAGGGCAGCCTGTAATTTCTGCGTGAGCGTATCTGTTTTGCCCCTTGCTTCGCGGTATTGCTTGATCAGTTTGGGCTGGTCGGTGAGTATAAAGCCACGGGAACCAGAGCTGAGGTCTTTTACGGCAGACGAAAGATTGTCGAGTGTTTGCATGATCCAGCTGTTGTAATTCACCAACTGGATCTGTCTCAGCAGTTTATTGGTGGAGATGATAGACACAAGAAAGGCTACCGTCAACAGCAGGAAGCAGGCGCCAAAACCCAGTCTGATTTTGTTTTCCAGTTTAAATTTCATGCTCAGCATTTTAAGCGATGGTCAACGGGTTTGGGTGACCGAAATTAAAAACCAGAAGAATATGTTTTGTTTATAACGGGTATAAAATTTGCGGCAGTTTATTTTCTTTATTCCTTTTATCACCCAGCACAATACCCGCATCATGAAATCATTGTTTACCCATCCCTTGCATCCCAATGCCCGTTTGAGCAGGAAATTAAAATCCCTTTCGCTCAATTTGCATGCTATGCAACAGGCTTTCCTGGCAGCCGCCCGGAAAGCATCTAACCAGGATACCGGAGGCGCTATTTATGATCTTGCCACTTTTGTTCAACAATCGTATAATGAACTGGTTGCAGAAATTCAGGTGATGGAGCACAAACCTTATACCAAAGAAGACATGGAAGCCTGCGGCGGTAAATGGAAAGGGGTGAGGGAATTAAAGGATAAAACCACCGATGCTTCAGCCGGTGATAACAGCCATTCACTGGTGCAACATTGCACCAGCCTGGAAAATAAGATTGTAAAAGAATACAAACTACTGCTGCAACAGGAGGAAAAATACGACTACCTGAATTCGTTGCTGCAGTCGCAGCTGAACGGTTTTTTATACGGCCTTGCCAGGCTGCAGCTGCTGCACGATTGTGAACGGCCCCAGCCAAGACGGCGGGTTTATAAAACACACTATAATTTATAACAGCGCATAACAAACTGCCTGGCAGAAAATATGATCAAAGCCGTTCCGCCATCAGCGCAGGAATGGCTTTTTTATTGAATATAAAAAAAGTCAGGTCGAAAGAATTCGACCCGACTTATTGCTGAGCTATCAACCTATAAAGACAAACTTACTATAGTGTGTTATTCCTGCAGGGCGGCTTCATTGATATTGGTTTCCGCAATTTGTGTGAGGGTTGCATCTGCTTCTTTTTCTTCTTCCAGTGTGCGTGCCAGTAAACTGGCTATATCATCATGGTGCAGTGTTTTGGCCAGTTGCACCAGGCTGCCATAACTGGCTATTTCATAGTGCTCGGCTTTCTGGGCGGTTATGATCAATGCAGCATCCCTGGTGTAAGTATCGGCATTGGTTTCGCCAACCACCACTTCCGCTTCCCGGGTAATACCGGCTATTGCATCACATTTCCTGGCAACAGGTTTTTGCCCCAGCATTTCAAATGCCTGCTCTATCCGTGTAACATGCCCTTCTGTAACCGTTTTATGCTGGCCGAAAGCAATTTTCAGTTCATCGGTTGTTGCATTCTTTTGCAGCCTGTCGAGCGATTTTACCAGGTGCTTTTCTGCCCAGTACATGTCTTTCAGGCTTTCTGTAAAAAAGCTTTCCAGTTGAAAACGCCCGTTTTCTGCCTGTACACGGCCGCTCCCGGAATGGGTTTTCTTTTCCATGGTAAGCAATTTTATGGAGATGATTAATGTGCTGCGTTATTCTAATCAAAAAACCTGTGCCAAATAAAATACCGCTTGAAACAAGTAGCAGCTGTGCAAATATTCCCTTATTTACTATGTGAATTATCCACAGCTGTAGCAAGCCATCTACAAGCAGCTTTGAAGCAGGCGATGCATGCTGTCAGAGCATTTGCTGCAGTGCTTCGATCGCTTTGGGCAAATGGATACCTTTGCCCAATACCGGGCTGAACAGATCGCCTTTCTGTTGCAGGCGTTTGCCCATATTTTTGATATTGAATTGCTGCGGACTAAGCCCTTTTTTCACCTCTTTCCATTCTAAAGGCGCAGATACGGTGGCGCCCTTACGTGGCCGCAGGCTGTAGGCAGTGGCGAGTGTTTGTCCTTTTTTGTTTTGCAGGTGATCAATATAAATTTTATCCGGTGCTCTTTTACTGAGCGATCTTTCGATCGTGGCCAGGCTGGGTGCTTTATTTACGACCACCTGTGCCAGCAGGCGGGCCAGTTCACGGCATTGCTCATAATCGTATTTGCGGCCCAGCGGAAGATAAATATGCATTCCTGAAGCCCCGGAGGTTTTACAGCAGCCCTGCAGGTGAATGCTTTCGAGGATATCCCTGAGCACCAGACATATTTCCACCACCTGGTCAAAACTGTTTTTATCACTGGGGTCGATGTCCATTACCAGGTAATCGGGTTGTTCCAGGCTGTCTATACGGGAGTTCCAGGGGTTCAGCTCGATACAACCCAGGTTGGCCAGGAACAGCAGGGTTGCTTTATTGTTGCACAGCAGGTAATGGATATCTTTCCTGGCTGATTCAGAGTACAAGATGACCAGCTCGGCCCATTCGGGTGCGATGTTTTCTGCATCTTTCTGAAAAAAGCCTTCGTCCTTTATCCCGTTCGGCGTGCGCCGCAGCGATTCGGGCCTGTTGCGCAGGTAAGGTTGGATATAGGGGTGAATGGTATTGTAGTAGTCGATCACCTGCGCTTTAGTGATGCCTTCACCGGGCCAGTATAATTTATCCAGGTGCGTTAATTCAAGTGAAATTTTATTCACGGTGATCAGCTTGTTCTTTTCTTTGGCAGCGGTTTTCCCGGCAGTAGTTGCCCGCCTGGCCGGTGCAGCAATTGTTTTACCCATACGTTCAAGTTTATGGATGATCAGATAAATAAAAGCCTGGCAATGGTGCTGCCATCCTTATTTTTTCTGCAGCTTTTTTTTAACAGCTGCTTTTTTTAAAGTGCCGTTCTTTTTTTTCTGCAACGCCAGGTTGATGGGAGAGCGGGCCGGCGTTTCTGTTTCACTGTCATAGGGCTGTTCCGTGGCATAAGCATCCCTGTGTTTGATAAGCAGCCATGCATTGGAATCACTGTTTTTCATTTTGGCCAGTGCAAACTCTCCTTTCAGTTTTTTACCTTTCAATATAAATTTCAGTGAGCCATTGCGAATGGCCTGCGGGCCATTGGGTGTGGCTTCGGCCAGCTGGTAAGTGCCATGGTCCCATATTTCAACGATGCCTGCACCATAATTGCCTTCGGGAATAATGCCTTTGAATGTGGCATAATCCACCGGGTGGTCTTCCACCATCATGGCCAGTCGTTTATCTGAAGGGTTCATGGAAGGGCCTTTGGGTACTGCCCAGCTTTTAAGTACGCCCTGCATTTCCAGCCTGAAATCATAATGCAGGCGGGTGGCCAGGTGACGTTGCACAACAAAAATATTGTTGTGCTGTGTGGTGTTGTTTTTGCCTTCAGGTTCGGGCGTATTATTGAATTTTCTTTTTTTATGGTAAACCGATAAACTCATATTTTTTGTTTTTATGGTTGACTATGACCCGGACATTTTTCAGCATCGTTTTCACAAAGCCTGGCAATTATTTTTTGTATTTAACATTCTATTTGTCTCATAGCCGCAAGCGCATGGCTTGCAGCTATACCACGCATATAGTTTACAGTTTACAATATTTACACCAAACCGGCAATATATTATAAGATCAGGAGCTACAGGCATCGTTGTATAGAACGGAAGGCTTACTGCGGTACCTGCTGATTTGCAAGGGTATTTATCGTTGATCCCTGTCTTTAGTGTAGAAAAATGACACAGGCGACAGTAAATTTCTACTCAGCATCCTGCCTGAACAATGGCAGTAAACAGGGGAAATAAATCAGAAGCTGTTTTGGCATGAAATCGGCGTGGTGTTATAAGAAGACGCCTTGTATCTGAACAGGATAAAAGCAAAACAATGAACAAAATACCACAAATCCCGTCCCGGAAAAAGACCGCTGTGAAAAAGAAAACCAGCGGCAAATCTGCCAGGCAGAAAAAGCAGGACGGTGATGCATTGCAGGGAAAGGAAATGACTAATGAAGAAGCATTGCGCTATCCGAAGGGAAGGTTTGATGCAGCACAGGGAAAGGAGCGGGATGCATGAAATGCAATTTACCCAGGAAAATAAGCATCAGAAATCTGTTCATAAGTATCCGTTTATGCATTTGTCTAATGAAAAGGGGCCTTTTCCAGGGCCCTTCTTTTAAACCAGTAAAACAGCTTAAGTATGAATACAATTGAAAAACAGGAAGCGATTGTATGTGACCTGATGGTGATATTGCAAGACAGGTATGAAGGATACCAGAAAGCAGCGGATGAAACAACTGATGCTGCTTTGCGCGAATTGTTCAGGAAGTTAAGCCATCAGAGTATTCAGTTTAGAAATGAGTTGAAAAACCTGTTCAGCCACGGCATTCCTGAAATGGCCAATGGCACACTGCTGGCAGGAAAGCTGTACCGGGTATGGATGGATATCAAAGCGGCCTTATCGTCTAACAGCAAGCAGGTTATATTGTCTTCATGCGAATATGGTGAGGATATGGTGATGAAAGTATACAAAGATGCACTGTCTGCACCGGAGGAGCTTTCACCCGATACCCTGAATTTGCTGATGAACCAGCAACAGTTGCTGAAACAGTCGCACGATTTAATAAAAAAGTTGCGGGACAGCAGCCGTTGATACACCTGCATGATAAGCTGAACAACCGGGTATGGCAGGTCCCTATCCGGATAAAGAAGGCCAAGAAACAGTATTTTTTCATCTTTAAACCGATAGGTATGAAAAAGTCAGAAGATAAAATAAAAGAACAGAAAGGGGAACAACCAACGCATCATCCCGAAAAGCCGCATCCCGGAAAAGACAAGGATGCAGAGAAGAAACAGGAGCAGGATGAAAACGAAGGGGAGGAAAAGCCCCAGCCTGAAGTGCCCAACCTGGAACCGGGAGATGATTCTGATAACAATAAAAAGAAAATTCCCAATATGTAACAGGTTGTATTACCGTTTCCCGTTAAAATGCCTCATGGAGTATATGCCTGGGGCATTTTTTTTTGAAATGGTAAAATATATAAGTACTTATATATTTTGCAAATGGCACACGGATGTTTTATTTTTGGTAAAATATATAAGCGCTTATACAATTATGAACTTTTACCAATCCCTCGGTTTCCTTGTTTTTGGCAGCAGGCTGAAAAGACTGGGCGAAAGCTTCCTGCAGGATGTAAACAAAGTATACAAATCGCACAAAATAGGTTTTGATGCGTCCTGGTTCCCGGTGTTTTACCTGCTGTCGAGGAAAAAGCAGGTTAGCATCAGGGATATTGCAGCGGAGCTGGAAATATCACATCCTGCGGCCAGCCAGCTGGTAAGCGGGTTGCAGGAGAAAGGCCTGGTACAGGCCGCCATATCAAAGAAAGATGCCCGTAAAAAAGTGGTTTCATTCACATCGAAAGGTGAAAAGCTGCAACAGAAAATAGAGCCGGTATGGACAGCATTGCAGGATGCCATGAAGGGGCTGGCGCATGAGGGAAAGAAAAGCCGGTTGTTACTGCAGGGATTAACAGAACTGGAGGAAAACCTGCAAAGGCAGTCATTATTTAAAAGAATAGAAACACAACTCGATAACCAAAAAAAATAAAAGATACATGAGCTATAATTATTTGCCGCTTGACCGCAAATGGCTGCATTTTGAGCAGGTAAAACATTTGCTGGATTATGAGCAGCAGGTATCCATCACCTTCGACGCACATGAACGCATTTTACAATGCCGCCAATACCTCGACGAGAAAATGCAGCATCCGGATGCACTTTATTACGGTGTCAATACAGGCTTCGGGTTTCTGCAGAATGTAAAGATCGACAAAGACCAGATCAGGCAGCTGCAATACAACCTGATACAATCGCATGCCTGTGGTTTGGGAGAAGAAGTGCCGCGGGATATTGTAAAGCTGATGCTGATGCTGAAAATAAAATCGCTCAGCTATGGCAACAGCGGTGTACAGATAGATACGGTGAAACGGCTGATGGAAATGTACAACAACGATGTGCTGCCGGTGATTTATACCCAGGGCTCACTGGGAGCATCGGGCGATCTTTCCCCGCTGAGCCACCTGAGCCTTCCTTTGATCGGGATGGGGGAAGTGTATTACCAGGGAAAGAAAATGCCTGCGGCAGCAGTGATGCAGCAGCTGGATTGGGAACCCATCGCCCTGCAAAGTAAAGAAGGACTTGCACTGATCAACGGTACACAGTTCATGACCGCCTATGGCATGTACTGCCTGAAGCAAAGTGAACACCTGCTGGCTATGGCAGACCGCATTGCTGCCATATCGTACGATGCATTTGACTGTGTAAGCGACCCGCTGCATCCACTGGTGCAGCAAATACGGCCGCATAAGGGGCAGGTGGAAACTGCTGCCACCCTGCGCCGCTACCTTGAAGGCAGCAGTATTGCACAGCAGCCTAAGCAACAGGTGCAGGACCCCTATTCATTCCGCTGTATACCACAGGTGCATGGTGCATCGAAAGACAGCTTTGCACATGTACTGGATGTGTTTATGACCGAGATTAATTCGGTGACCGATAACCCGAATGTATTTCCTGAAGACAACCTGATCATCGGTGGAGGTAATTTTCATGGTCAGCCACTGGCGCTGAACCTGGATTTCCTGGGTATTGCCATGAGCGAAATGGCCAATATCAGCGAACGGCGTATTTACCAGCTTATCAGCGGGCAGCGTAACCTGCCTCTGTTCCTGGTAAAGAACCCCGGCCTGCACAGTGGTTTTATGATACCACAGTACACTGCTGCTGGTATTGTAAGTGAAAACAAACAATTGTGTACACCTGCTTCTGTTGACAGCATTTCTTCCTCTAATAACCAGGAAGACCATGTAAGTATGGGTGCCAATGCCGCCACCAAATGCCTGCGTGTGGTGGAGAATGTAGAAAAAGTACTGGCCATCGAACTGCTGAGCGCGGCACAGGCACTGGAATTCAGAAGACCACAAAAAAGCTCACCTGTCATTGAAGAAATGGTGGCAGGCTTCAGGCAGGTGGTGTCTTTCAATGAAGAAGACCGCGTATTGCATGACGATATGATGAAAGCCATTGCATTTATACGGTCATTTAAATCCTAAAGCCGGCAGCCTATTATTCAACACAAAATAAATTTTATGGCTTTTACAAAATACGACCCCGTTAAATACAAAACACCGGTAGGTGATCAGCTCAACTGCAAAGGCTGGGTGCAGGAAGCCGCCCTGCGTATGCTGCTGAACAACCTGAACCCCGAAGTAGCTGAACGGCCCGACGAATTGATCGTATATGGTGGCAGGGGTAAGGCTGCCCGCAATTTCGAGGCACTGGACAATATTATCGCCGCACTGAAAATGCTGGGTAACGATGAAACCCTGCTGATACAAAGTGGTAAGCCTGTAGGTATATTACCCACCCACCCGGATGCACCGCGTATACTGCTTTCTAACTCGCAACTGGTACCACAGTGGGCCAACTGGGCGCATTTTGATGAGCTGGAAAAAAAAGGATTGATGATGTACGGCCAGATGACCGCCGGCAGCTGGATATACATAGGCTCACAGGGTATTGTGCAGGGCACTTACGAAACCTTTGCAGCTGTGGCTGCCAAACATTTTGGTGGCTCGCTGAAAGGGACGCTGAGTGTAACGGCAGGGCTTGGCGGTATGGGTGGCGCACAGCCACTGGCAATAACCATGAATGGCGGCGTGGCACTATGTGCAGAAGTGGAAAGCTGGCGCATGGAAAAACGGATAGAAACAAAATACCTGGATATACAGTTCACCGATATAGACAAAGCCATTGACCGTGCCCAGGAAGCGCGGCAGAAAGGTGAAGCACTGAGCATTGGTGTTGTATGCAATGCCGTTCATTTACTGCAGCGGTTACTGGAAAGGGATATCCGGGTAGATGTGCTTACAGACCAGACCTCTGCACACGACCCGCTGGTGGGTTATATACCGCATACACTCACCAATGAGGTGGCCAATGCTTTGCGCAGTGCAGATCCCCGGCAATATCTTGAAAAAGCATACGATAGTATGAAGCTGCATGTGCAGCTGATGCTGCAGCTGCAGCAAAAAGGGGCAGTCACTTTTGATTATGGCAATAACCTGCGCGCCAGGGCAAAGGAGAGCGGACTGGATAATGCATTTGATTTTCCCGGTTTTGTGCCTGCTTATATACGCCCGCTGTTCTGTGAAGGCCGCGGACCCTTCCGCTGGGCTGCACTGAGCGGCGACGCGGCAGATATCGCTGTTACAGATGAGGTCATCGCCAGCCTGTTCCCCGAAAATAAAAGTTTGCAACGCTGGCTGCAGCTGGCGAAAGAACGTATCGCTTTCCAGGGGCTGCCGGCACGCATCTGCTGGCTGGGGCAAGGTGAAAGGGAAAAAGCCGGGCTGGCTTTTAATGAACTGGTGCGTTCCGGCAAGGTGAAAGCGCCGATAGTGATAGGCCGCGACCATCTTGATACGGGTTCTGTGGCATCGCCCAACCGTGAAACAGAAGCCATGCTCGATGGCAGTGATGCTGTTGCTGACTGGCCTCTGCTGAATGCATTGGTGAATACAGCCGGTGGCGCCAGCTGGGTAAGTTTGCACCATGGCGGCGGTGTGGGTATGGGTTACAGCATTCATGCAGGTGTGGTGATCGTGGCAGATGGTACAGATGCTGCGGCCAAACGCCTGAGCCGGGTGCTGCACAATGACCCGGGTACCGGTGTTATACGTCATGCAGATGCCGGTTATGAAACGGCTAAAAAAACAGCTGCAGCAAATGGCCTGGACCTGGCTGAAAGGCTCAAACAATAAATAATACCAATAGCAGGATAGCCGGTGAACATTATGCCGGTTATCCTGCTGTATTTTTTTGCTGTACCATTTCCACAGCAGCCAATAAAAAACATGTACGCTAAAAGCTCATACCCAGGTTTACATAGGGCAGAATTACTTTTGACTGATCGGAATACATCATATTGATCTCCAACGGACCGAGGATGAAATTATAGCCTAGTGAAAGCGCATATCCTGTAAGAAAGCCCGCACCGCCGATAGGAGAGCGCTGTGTATCGCGCAGAAAATCGTGGTAAAGTGCATTGGCCCGGCCTGTAATAAACAGGCTGCTGTACAACTGGTAACGAAGGCCCAGTTGCAATGCGGCCACACTGCGTGAATGGAAGGTACCCTCATTAAGACCTGCAAATAATATCTGGTTGCGGAAATTGCTGTTCAATCCGCCGATATAATAATCGTTCAGAATACCCTGGCCGCCGGCAAAATTGAGCCCTACCTGCGCCTGTTGTATCAAAGTGGTCCTGTTGGTAATGGGTGTATAATTTACCGCATACAACAATGCACGGCTGAAATTGGCAAAGCTAAAGCCAAGCGAATCTACATTGGTAATGGGCTCGTCTCCGCTGAAGTATTTCAGATCGGGATGCTGACCATAGATCTGGCCTGCTTCAAAATCCAGTTTCAGGCCGCGGCGTGGGTAAATACTGTTGGAGAGATCATTGTATTTGAAGAAAAAATACGTATTGAAAAAATGATTGTCCCCCCTGATCTGGAATTTGGAAGGGATGTCCGGTTTGTAATGGAAGGCTTCAAAACGGGTACCCAGCCCGGTATAGAATTTCCGCTCCGGTGAAAAGCGAAGATTGAAATCGGCCATCAAATAGTTCTGTTTGTACAAACCATCTTTATTGAAATTATTGTAGGTATTGAAGCCCAATTGCTCCAGCTGTAAAGACAAGGCAGAAGAGAAGTTCTTGAATTTGCCGAAATACTGGATATGCTCACCCTTGATCCTTAAATTATCACCCAGGTTCAGCGTAACCATACTGCGTGAATAGGGGGTGAAAAAATTGCGGGTGGTAAGATTGGTAATAAGGCTGAAACCAGTGAACGTATTGTAGTGAATACCTATTTTGGCAATAGTGAATGGGTTCTCTTCCACATCAAAAATGATCTTGGCCGAACCATCGGGCAGGGGGTGTAGTGAATAAACGATTTTTTTAAAATACCGTGTGCCAAACGCCATCCGGATATGGTTGGAAAGCTCGCGGGCCGTATACGAGCGGTTGTTTTCAAACTGCATGCGGTGCAGGAAAAAATCTGGTGCTGTTTTATTCAGTCCCTTTATTTCGTACTGGGTTATTTTTACCGAATCAACAGCCTGGTAGCGGATACGGTTTTTGGGTTTGCCATAAATCGCATTCAGTGAATCAGCCAGTTTTTTAAACACCGGGTAAAGCAAACGCCCTTTCTTAATACCCTCATCGATAATTTCAGTTGACGAGCTGAAACTGCCCATGCTGTAATTATCAAGATCCTGGTGAATATAAATATCGCATAATTGTTTTTCTTTTTTGGCATCCTCATCTTCACGGAAAAACGCGATCTGCAGCAGTATCTGGAATACATTTTTAATTTTCTCCTTGCTTAACAAACCGCCCGATACACTGCTGCCGATGATATAATCCGCTCCCATTTTCTGCGCATCCCTTACAGGGAAATTGCGTACAATGCCGCCATCTACCAGTTTTTGACCGTTGTAATCCACTGCAGTAAAAAGAGAGGGGATAGACATGCTTGAACGTACAGCAGATACAATTTCGCCCTTGTCGAGCACCACGGCCTCACCGTTCGATACATCTGTGGCAATACATTTAAACTGGCGTGGCAGGCGGGAAAAATCTTTTATTGTATACTGCGAAAAAAACAGTTCACTGAATTTCAGCCATAGCTCTTCCGATTCAAGCAGGCCGCTGGGAAAACGGAAACCATGGTTTACCCAGGGCAATTCAATAGCATATTTATCGTACTCATTTTTTTCATCCATTCCCAATGAGCGAAGCGAGGCGGTATTAGACAACAGCACATCCCAGTTTACCTGGCGTGCTATCTGCTCTATGCTGTCGGCACTATAACCACAGGCATACAGCGCGCCCATGATACTGCCCATGCTGGTACCGGTTACATAATCAACCTGCAAACCTGCGGAATCAATGGCTTTCAGTATACCGATATGCGCAAGCCCTTTGGCACCACCACCGCTCAGGGTTAACCCGATCTTTGGCCGTTCTCTCGTTTGGGTTGATCCTGTTACTGCAATAAAAACAAACAATAGCCCGATGCAATATTTCATACCGGATGTATAAATGAATAATGGCTTCGCTAAACCA
The DNA here is from genome assembly GCA_966424055.1 of uncultured Deminuibacter sp. Classification (GTDB taxonomy): domain Bacteria; phylum Bacteroidota; class Bacteroidia; order Chitinophagales; family Chitinophagaceae; genus Deminuibacter. The sequence continues at coordinate 126,673 of CBJLMB010000011.1, forward strand.
AAGACGATCATCTGCAATAGTATGCCCGGCCGGATCATTATGGAGAACTTATTCTCTTCATGCCTTGCATGCCGTTCTTTTATAAACGGCAGCCGGTGTACCGTTATCGTCTCATACTTCAAATGACAGCCCGCAAAATACTCAAGGCTAATTTAACTTTAAAAATGTGAACGATGCTGCAAATGCTTTGTAATATTGTTGCATGAGTACAACAGTGGTCATTAATATCCGGTATCTGGTCAATATCCGCGACAAACGGGTATTGTTGAAAGGGGCGGCATTGCAGGAACTACCGGTGCTGGAGCATGCATTTCTTGAAATAAACGGCGACCGTATCAGTGGCTATGGTACCATGCAGCACTGGCAGCCTGCAGAAGGGCAGCAGGTGATTGACGCCGCAGGGGCCACCGTACTGCCTGGCTGGTGCGATAGCCATACACACTTGGTATTTGCTGCCAGCAGGGAAGAGGAATTTATAGACAAACTGCGGGGCCTCAGCTATGAAGCCATTGCAGCCAAAGGCGGTGGTATACTCAATTCGGCCCGGAAACTGAACGATACGCCGGAAGAGGTGTTATTCAACCAGGCAAAGAACCGGCTGCAGGAACTGATAGGCCTGGGCACTACGGCCATTGAAATAAAAAGTGGATATGGATTATCATTAAGCGGCGAACTAAAAATGCTGCGGGTGATACAAAGGCTGAAACAGGAATCGCCTATACCGGTTAAAGCAAGCTTTCTCGGTGCACATGCGTTGCCGGAAAATTATAAACATAACCGGGAAGGGTATATTGAACTGATCATCCGGGAAATGCTGCCCGCCATTGCAAAGGAAAAACTGGCAGATTATATCGATGTTTTTTGTGAAAAAGGATTTTTTACACCGGAAGAAACCATACGTATCTGCCGGGCCGGCCAGGAATACGGATTAAAACCGAAAATACATGCCAATCAACTGCATGCTTCCGGCGGCGTGGAAGCGGGGGTGCAGCTGAATGCCATATCGGTTGACCATCTTGAAACCATGGATGCGGCTGCAGTGGCAGCGCTTGCCGGTTCGGCAACCATCGGCACATTGTTGCCAACGGCTGCTTTTTTTCTGCGGATGCCTTTTCAGCCCGCCAGGCAACTGATTGATGCGGGTTGTGCTATTGCCCTGGCATCAGATTTTAATCCCGGCTCAAGCCCCAGCGGCAATATGAACCTGGTACTGAGCATGGCCTGCATCGGGATGAAAATGTTACCGGAAGAAGCGATCAATGCAGCTACGCTTAATGGTGCCCGTGCAATGGAACTGGATGAAGAAACAGGCAGCATTACAACGGGTAAAAAAGCAAACCTTATTTTTACCCGTCCCATTCCTTCCATTGCTTACCTGCCATATGCATTTGGCACTAATCTGGTAAACAAGGTAATGGTGAACGGGCAGTTTGTGCACTAACGGGGAGCAGGAAAAGGCGATTGATATAAAACTGGGAAAAAATGCCCAACCCGAACCTAAACCCGTTACAGTACACAAGGTCATCACTGATCCATTGACATGGCTGCAGGCCGTTAAACCTGTTTATCATCAAAAACAAACCATGCCATTGAAGAGAAAAAAAGTAAAGAAGAAAGATCTATATACAGATGTAGCCGGGCCGCATTTTGAATTGTCGATCAGGGATAAAGAAGCCTGTCTCGAATTCCTGATCAATGTATTCAACCATATCCGTCCCGACAAATTACAGTCTTCTGAAAGGGCCAATGCCAATCTCCAGTTGCTGCTGGCACAGCTCGATGCCAGTCCGCCGTTATTGCAGAACCTGCGTATCGCGGTGATGGCACAGCTGGTGAATACCAACCTGGTACCGGCGCTTACAGAAAGTGGTGTACTGCTTTCCCGTGGATTTGTACAGGAATTTGTTACCCGGCTGAACCATAAATTTTTACCGGCCCTCCAGGACGAATCGGATTTTTTGTATACCATCAACCGCATATTTTTCCGTAAAACAGATTATATATGGGTAGAAGCCATCAAAAGGGAAAACTGGAAATTCTTTTTTGAAAAACTGGGGCTCAGCATCAGCCAGCAAAACCAGCAGCTGCGTCAACAACTGCTGCAATCGTTAATCATCCTTTCATATAAAGTGGCGCACCTGGGGCTGGAGCCGGAAGTATGCAAGTATCTTCCGGAAAAAACTATCGATCATAATCCTTTTGTTATACAGAATCACCGGATCAACCAGGTGCAAACCCGCCATGAACTGGGACTTAGCGGCGATGTGCTGCCCGATATTGCCAACCTGCACACCCTGGTAGAAGCCTGTCTCGACAGTCTTTACCAAATACGCGAAACCCAGGCAGTGAAAGGGGCCAGTCTATCCCTTTCTTATATAACACTGGTAATGGAAAATTGCCTGCGGCGCATGCAGATACTGGTAGATGCACTGGATGAAGACCAGCAGTTCAATACAGACAGCCTGGTAGATTTTTTCCGCCTGCTGGTACGCAATGAAAAAAGAAAAAACAGTATACGCGGCCTGTTCTCGCAAAGCCTGGGTTATATCGCTTACCAGATTGCTGAACATAAAGGCAGCAAGGGCAATAAATACATCACCACCACGCGAAGGGAATATTACAAGATGATCGGAAGTGCCATGTGGGGCGGCTTTATCATCAGTTTTATTGCAGTATTTAAAAACCTGCTGGGAAAGCTGCACCTGCCACCTTTCTGGCAGGGCTTTGCATACAGTATTAATTATAGTGCAGGTTTCCTGGCCATTGAAGAAACGCATTCCACGCTGGCTACCAAACAACCGGCATTTACCGCCAGTGCAGTGGCTGGTTCGCTCGATACACGTAAAAACGAACAGCCCAACCTGTACAACCTGGCAGTAACAGTGGCCAGGGTTACCCGCAGCCAGTATGCCAGCTTTTTTGGTAATTTGATAGTGGTTTTTCCCATTACCTATGCATTTGCCTGGCTGTATCACCTGGCTACAGGGCATAAACTGGCCGATGGTGAACAGGCGATGAACCTGCTGCGCGAGCAGCATCCCTGGCAAAGCTTTTCCCTGTTGTATGCCTGCAATACCGGTGTTTTTCTTTTTCTGAGCGGGTTGATCGCCGGTTTTATCCAGAATAAAATACAGTACGGGCGCCTGGCAGAACGCCTGCAGCGCCATCCAGTGCTGAATATCACACTGCCGCAGCGCAGGCTAAAAAAAATAGCCACTTATTTTGAAGCACATACGGGGAGCATTGTAGGTAATATCGCCCTTGGTTTTTTCCTGGGCATGTCCACTGTCATGATCAAAATTTTCGGTATCCCCTTCGATATAAGGCATATTACTATTTCGGCAGGTAATGTGGCCATTGGTGCTTATGGCGTAGGCCTGGGGCACCTGAGCTGGCAATACCTGTCTGTTGTATTGTTGGGTGTGCTGGGCATTGGATTTCTGAATTTTTTAGTTAGCTTTTCACTGGCGTTTATCGTGGCTGTTAAATCAAGGGGTATTTTATTGCGGGATTACCCGGAGTTCATTAAAATTTTATGGCGCTACTGGAAAAAATACCCGCTGGATTTTGTGCGGCCCCGTAAACAGCTGAGCCAGGCAGACAGCTGATAGAAAATCCCTGCTGCTTACCGGTTAAACAAGTAAAATCATTGCATGCAATATTTAAAAGTGTACCAGAAACAAGAACTGCTTTCTTTTACCAAAACCCGCCGTTTTGAAACCAAGATAGGAGAATGTATACAAACCCTGCCGGGTGGTGTATGGCAGGAGGGCTTACTGGAGAAAACCGATGCACGTTTTGTTTTGCTGGGTATCCCGGAAGATATCGGTGTAAAGGCCAATAGGGGTATAGGTGGTGCAGATACAGCCTGGAATCCTTTTTTACAGGCTTTCCTGAATGTGCAGAGCAATGATTTTTTGCAGGGCACCGATGTACTGCTGCTGGGGCATCTCGATTTTTCTGAAATGGCCGGCCTTATCGAAAACAATGCGCAGAAACAGGAAGAAAAGATCGAAGCTTACCGCCATGCCGTAAGCACAGTTGATGATGCAGTGGAATACCTGGTTAAACAGATCACCCAGGCAGGCAAAATACCCCTGTTAGTGGGTGGTGGCCATAACAATGCCTATGGCTGTATTAAGGGCGCTGCAAAAGGATTGAATAAAGCAGGCCTGCTGCCGATTGCGCAGATCAATGCCATTAACCTGGATGCACATGCCGATTACCGGCCTGCAGAAGGGCGGCACAGCGGCAACGCTTTCCGCTATGCGGAGGATGATGGTTACCTGGAAAAATATTGCGTGATCGGGTTGCACGAAAATTATCTTACACAAAACACCTGGATGGATATTGTCAACAATCCTTTCATGGACATTCTCACTTTTGAAGATATTTTTGTGCATGAGAAGCGTGGTTTCCGCCAGGCAGTGATCGATGCGATCAGTTTTACGGCCGATAGTTACTGCGGGATAGAGCTCGATGTTGACAGTATTGCCGGAGTGCTTAGCAGCGCCGCATCGCCAGTGGGTGTTACACCGGTTCATGCACGGCAGTACGTTTCTCTTGCTGCACAGCATGGTAAAGTGGCTTACCTGCATATCTGCGAAGGTGCCACGCAGCTGAATGATGGCAGGCGGGATGAATCTACCGGGAAGCTGATCAGTTATCTTGTTACAGATTTCTTAAAAGCAATGGCCTGATACCGGGAGGTTTGTGTTAGCCCGTATTCTTAAGTTGACATTCTACCTTATCATTATAAAAGCTACCTTATGAACCAAGAAGCCCAGATAGAAGCTTATCTGCAGCAGCTGAAAAAAATGGGTATGACCGATGAAATGATCGAATTATACCGCCAGCAGATGAGCATGTCCATGCAATACATGAGCCAGTGGACAGAACAACTTTCACAATTCAACATGCAACCCGGTGAGCCATTTGGAAAGGATGCAGAGACCGGTGCCAATGAAATATACCATACCAGCGGGTTGAGGATGGCAGCGCAAAGCAGTTTGTCGCGCAACCAGCAATGGGCGGTGGCCTGCGGTGCCAATCTCGCATATGCCAACGGGCAATACCTCAATGAATTGTCGACAGGGCTGGATAAACGAACCTGCCGCGATCTGCTGTCTGAATGGTGGGATATAGACAGTAAGGAAGAACTGGCTGATATGATCAGCTGGCTGAGGGATGAAGGGCATCGCTTTCAGTTTGATACTATCTGGCAGGCGATATCCACCGTATCTATGAAAGAATCCAAACAGTTTCTGAAAGATTATGTGGCTTCGGGCGCACAGGATGAGGAAGTGGTACTGCAGCGGCTGCGCAATATGCGCGATGCACTGGAAGCATTTAAAGAAGATGGCTTACTGGCCGGCGACAATACGGTACCCGATATGCTGATTTGGGATTATGCCCGCCTTATCAACCTTTGCCGTGCGGGCTTTGATGCGGGCTATATGGAAAAGGAAAATGCCCTGCAGCAGATTACAGCGGCTGCAGCAGAAATTGCCGGGCATTATCCTTCCTGGAAAGAATTGTCTGTTGCCTATATTTTTGCACGCTATGTATGGGGCGGTGACAATAATGGCGAGTACCAGGAATTTAAAGAAGGTATGCAGGTACTGCTGGCTGATGAAGCAAGTCCATGGGTTACACTACCCTGGTCTTTATAAAACAAAAAGGGCGCTTTGCATGCGCCCTTTTTGTTTATGCCGGTGTACCTTGTTGTGTTCTTTTGTTTTTCTTTTCTGTGAAGTTCAGGTAGATGCCATAAAGGATGATCAATCCCAATATACCGAACACGATTTTACCGCCTGTTTTATCCCAGAAAGGAATGGGCGGCGAAGCAGGCAGGCTTATTTTTTCTGCTTCAGTGATCTGTTTGATATCATCTGCACTGAGGTCTACAAAATTTTCGTCGTCGATATAACCGACGTATTTGCCATCTGCAATGCTGTAGGGAATAAACAGGATATGGCTTTTGGTGTACATGTAACCAATATCAAAATGCCTGGATGTACCGGCTACATTGGCTGAGTAGGTTTCGTTACTGGGCAGATCGGCCACTTTGATAATTCTTTCTTTTTTACCATAAACAATGGGAATGCCTTTGGCGTGTACGGATAAAGCGATGGTGAACATACATACTGTTAGCAATACAAATTTCATACAGTGAAGTTTAGGTTATAAAAAGGATGGCAAAAGCTGTATTGGATAAAATGAGGTGCTCTGCCTGGGGAGATAACAGCAGAAGCTGCTTTTGAGTAAAGCATTGTTGCAGTCAGCGTTTTCATAAGCAAATAGTAGCCCGGTTAACGGGTATACCGGAAAAATATACAATTCTTCGCAAACAGCAAAGCAGGCAGCTGCTTTTTAAGGCTGCAGGGTGCCGCACAAATAGAATGATAGGGTAATGCTTTATTTATATCCGCCTGATCCAGATATTGCGGAAGCTGACGGCATTGCCATGATTTTGCAGTATCAGCGGTGCTTTGGAGCCAAGATCAGTATAAACCGGCTGGCCGGTGTATACAGTACCACCTTTTATAGCAACATTATTTTGTATCACGAGATTGTTGTGTAATACGGTAATATATGCGGGTGAAGCCAGTGAATGATCGGCATTGAATTTCGGCGCCGTGAAAATAATATCAAAGCTTTGCCATTCGCCGGGTTTACGGCAGGCATTTACCAATGGCACTGCCTGCTTGTAAATACTGCCTGCCTGCCCGTTGGTATAGGTAGGGTTCTGGTACGAATCGAGCACCTGTATTTCGTACTGCCCCATAAGAAAAATACCGCTGTTGCCGCGGCCTTGCCCATCACCTTCTATTTTCGCGGGCTCCCTGAACTCAATATGCAGCTGGCAACTGCCGAAACTGTCTTTGGTAGCGATATCCCCGCTGTTTTTGGTAATGGTCACAGTGCCATCACTGCCTAGTTTCCACAGGGCGGGGCCGCCGCCTTTTTGTTCCCAGCGGTCAAGGTTATGACCGTCAAATAAAACAATAGCATCAGAAGAAGGTGCTGTGCATGATCTGCCCGGTGTTACTACTTTGGGTACGGGGCTCCATGCTTCGGTGGCCCTTGGATCGGTTTGCGCCAGCAGGGGAGCAGCCAATAGGGTCAAAGAAAACAAAAGCAGTAGTTGCAAGGCATTCATGGTTGTATGTTTTTTTACCGTTGCCGGCGGGGCGGGAAGATAATAAATTAATTGCAGGTGCAGGCCCCATACAGCAGATGCCGCAGTATAGGGCATAGACAAGACAGCCTGCAAAAAAATCACCTGCTCCTGCCCGGCAAAAAAAAATACGGAACAGGAACAGGTGTGTGATATGATCCGGGAAATGGTTACCAGAATTTTACATACAGTGCTGTCAGTATCATCAGCGTGGTCACGATCATAGCGATGGTCTTGGGTTTTAGCTTGAACATCTGGCGGTCTAATGCAAAAGCACCGGCATGTACTTTAGGACCAGCCAGGCTGAGCACCACCATCACGATCATGGTGAACAAAAACGAAAGTCCCATGCATATCAGGAAAGGGATCTCATAACCACCATTGCCATTGGGGAATGCGGTGTATAAAAAAGTTTCATGTCCCAGCACTTTGGGCGCAAACTCATTAAAGAACACTGAGAGGCCGAAACCGGTAACAATACCGGCGATCGCTGCCGTTGCGGTTGTTCTTTTCCAGAACATACCCAGCAGGAACATGGCCAGGATGCCGGGGCTGATAAAGCCTGTGTATTTTTGTATAAAAGTAAAACCGCCCTCGCCACCGATGCCCAGTACATCGCTCCAGGTAAACAGGATGCCGATGATCATGGCCACTATCACCACTGTACGGCCGGTATACACCAGGTTTTTTTCGTCAGCCTCTTTATTCAGGTATTTTTTGTACACATCGAGTGTGAAAATAGTGGAGATACTGTTGGCCTTGCCTGCCAGTGAAGCAACGATCGCTGCAGTTAAAGCCGCGATGGACAAGCCTTTTAGGCCGTTGGGCAAAAAGCCGAGGATGGCAGAGTATGCACCATCTTTACTACCCCCTTCAAGTTGTGGCAGATGCCCGTTTTTATACAGCACATAAGCTGCGATACCGGGCAGCATCACAATAATGGGCATCATCAGCTTCAGGAAACCGGCGAATAAAATACCGGTACGGGCTGTTTGCAGGTCGGCACCCAGTGCGCGCTGGGTGATGTACTGGTTACAGCCCCAGTAGTTAAGGTTAACAATCCACTGGCCTGCAAAGTACATGGTGATACCCGGCAATACGAGGTATTTATTAATATCGAGCTGCGATGAGGATGCATTGGGCTTTTTAAAGATCATATGGAAATGTTCGGGCGCATCTTTCATCATGGCATTAAAACCAGCCAGTGCATCTTTGCCCAGGCCGAATTTTTCACTTACAATGGTCAGCGCCATATACGTAGTGGCCAGTCCGCCGATGATCAGTACCGCCACCTGTATCACATCGGTATAACCGATCACCTTCATGCCGCCCAGGGTAATGATCAGCGCAAAAACAGACAGTGCGATCATAATGGTGTGCAGGTAATTACCGCCTACCAGTCCATTGATCGCGACAGAGCCCAGATACAGGATGGATGTGAGGTTTACAAATACATACAGGAACAACCAGAATATAGCCATGATCAGCGCCACCGTATTATTGTAGCGGATGGTGAGGAACTGTGGCATGGTGTATATCTTGTTTTTCAGGTACACCGGCATAAACCATACGGCAATAATGATAAGCACCAGTGCGGCGATCCATTCATAGGCCGATACGGCGATACCTACAAAATATCCTTCACCACTCATACCGATGAACTGTTCGGCTGAAATATTAGAAGCGATCATGGAGGCGCCGATGGCCCACCAGGTGAGCGATCCTTCGGCAAGAAAATAGTCTTTAGTATCTGTTACCGCTTTTCTTTTCTTGCGGTATACAGAGTACCCGTACAGTGCTACAATAATAAAATAGGTGATGAAAACGGCATAATCAGCAAATACAAGTTGGTTGTTCATAATGCAATGCATCGTTAAGGGGCGATGAAAAAATAGGGCTGTATCGCAATGATGCAGCCCTGTTATCTAAGCTCAGGGGCGCAGCTGATAATAGGCGTCGCTCCATCGCAGTTCGTTTTTAAACTGGTAAAGATTGGTGTTTTTGCCAATGAGTGTGAACTCGATACCTGCCATATCAGCAAAGCATTCGAGGTGTTCAGCGGTCAGGTTCTGGCTATAACAGGTGTGGTGTGCACCGCCTGCCAGTATCCAGGCAGTACAGCCTGTTTGCATATCGGGATAGGGCTTCCACAATGCACGTGCTACCGGTAGTTTCGGCAATTGCTGCTGTGGTGCTACTGCCTGTACTTCATTAACCAGCAAACGGAAACGGTTGCCCATATCTATTACAGATGCATTGAGTGCTGCACCTGCGCCGCTGTTGAACACCAGCCGCACAGGATCGCTTTTGCCGCCGATACCTAGTGGGTGTATTTCGCAGGATGGCTTGCCATCTGCAATAGATTCGCATATTTCCAGCATATGCGATCCCAGTACCATGGGGTTGGCGGGATCGAAATGATAGGTGTAGTCTTCCATGAAGGAGTTACCGCCTTTAAGGCCTGCGCCCATCACTTTCATGGCGCGTACCAGGGCAGCTGTTTTCCAGTCGCCTTCACCGGCAAAGCCATAGCCTTTGTTCATCAGGCGCTGGGCGGCTATACCGGGTAACTGAACCATGCCATGCAGGTCTTCAAATGTATCTACAAAACCTTTAAACTGGCCGTTCTCCAGGAAGGTGGTTAAACCCAGCTCTATCCGTGCTGCATCGCGCAGGCTTTGGTGTTGTGCATTGCCTTTGCGTAACACAGTGGCAAGGGTGTATTGCGCTTCGTATTCTGCTATAAGATGATCTACGGAGGTATCGCTTACCTGGTTGATGGCTTCTACAAGGTCTCCGATGCCGTACGTGTTCACGCTGTAGCCGAATTTTATTTCGGCTTCCACTTTATCGCCATCGGTCACGGCTACATAGCGCATATTGTCGCCAAAGCGAACAAAACGTGCGCCCTGCCAGTCGTGCCAGCCTGCTGCAGCCCTTGCCCATGCATTGATGCTGTCGAGCACGGTTTCCTCTTGCCAGTACCCGGTCACTACTTTCCGGTTTAAGCGCATACGGCTCATGATAAAACCAAACTCACGGTCGCCATGTGCACTCTGGTTCAGGTTCATAAAATCCATATCGATACTGCCCCAGGGAATATCACGGTTGAACTGTGTGTGCAGGTGTAATACGGGTTTTTGTAAAGCTTTTAATCCGCGTATCCACATTTTGGCGGGAGAAAAAGTATGCATCCAGGTAATGATGCCGATACAACTGGCAGCATTATTGGCTTCCATACAGGTGCTGAATATTTCTTCCGTTGTTTTTACGGTGGGCTTGTGTACAATGGTCACCGGTATCTGTGGTGCATTGTTCAGTGAAGCCGCGATTGTTTGTGCATGTTCAGCCACCTGTTTCAGCGTTTCTTCCCCGTATAAATGCTGGCTGCCCGTTACAAACCATACTTCCAGTTGTTTCAATTGAATCATTTGCTCTTTTTTTATAAATTATCCCGAAGCAGTGGCGGCAGGATATGTAGAAATAATGAGCGGCAATAGCTGCCTGTTTTTACTCCTGCGATAACCTCAGCAAAGCTGCCCCATGTGTATTAATCTGTTGCTGGTAGCTTCCGCGGAAGCTGCCTACTTCTTTTTTATTCCATAGATCCCTTACCCGTATCTTCCCTTTCAGGCCCAGTGCCGCAAAATCAACGGCAACAGGCTGTGGGTGTTCATCCAGGTTAAATAAAGCAACATAACGGTCTTTACTGCCCTGTACCTGTGCATACCATACCATGCTGTTGTTTTTCCGGTAGAGTTGTTCCGGGTTTTCGCCCTGCTGGTTAACGGCCAGTACTTCTTCATTGGTGAAAAGACGCAGTTCCAGCGGACGGTTTTCGGGGAGATGACCACCCAGCATTAAAGGCGAGCGGTAAATACACCAGAATGTCATATGTGTGTACAGCTCATCTTCTGTGAAACGGCTGTAGCGTTCAGGACCAACAGGGCCGCGTTTCGACAGTTTGCCGATCTGCAGCATATCGCAATCGGGCCAGTGCCCGGGGCCGCCGGTACCTTCCCAGCTTTTGGCATAGTCGAACATGTGCAATATTTCTTTCCAGTTATCCCAGAAATCATCTGCCATGCGCCACATATTGGCATGCTGCTGCACGTGTTTTTTTTGTGATAAAGGGGTTTCTCCTGGCGAAATGCTCAGCACGATAGGGCGGCCGCAATGTGCAATGGCCTGCCGGTAACCTTCTACTTCGGCTGCGCTGTAGGGGCGGGAGAGATCGTCCACTTTAATAAAATCAACACCCCAGTCAGCATACAGTTCAAGCAGGGAGTTTAAATATTGTTGTGCACCGGGATGCCGCATATTCAAACCGTACATATGATTCATCCAGGGGCAGGTAGAGGAAGTGTCTGCAATCATATCGGCAGTGATGCCGGGGGCTCCGTGTACTGGTGTTTTGGCCCATACAGCCTGCCGGGGGATACCCCGCATTACATGAATGCCGAATTTTAAGCCCAGCGCGTGCACATAATCTGACAGCGGGCGAAATCCTTTGCCGCCAAAAGCAGAGGGGAACTTGGTGGGCTGCGGCAATAAACGGCCCCATTCATCCATGCTCAGCCAGGGGATATACGAGCCGTCTTCCAGTGTTTTCTGGAACGGGTTACCGATCCGGCTGCCGGGCGGGTTGTCGTACGACCACAGGAAATCGACCACCACATATTGCCAGCCGAATGATTTAAGGTGTTCGGCCATATATGCTGCATTGGCTTTTACTTCATCTTCATGCACGGCAGAACCGAAGCAGTTATAACTGTTCCAGCCCATGGGCGGGGTTGCCGCTGTTTGCTGCGCAGAAACAGTACTGCTTAATAAAATACCCAGGCAAAAGAAAAGTAAAAGCCGGTTTATACAGTTCATCACTTATGAAAGATTACAGTAAATAAAAATGCGGCAGCCCTAATGGTATTATTGCCCGTAATAAGCACCGGGGCCATGTTTTCGTTCAAAATGTTTTTTGATCAGGGAATCTTTGAGCCTGGGCACATCTGCCCTGATCTGCTCCGTCAGGTAGGCCATCTGTGCCACAGATTCGAGCACGGCACTGTTGTACACGGCTTTTTCGGGTGTTTTCCCCCAGGTGAAAGGGGCATGATTGCCTACCAGTATCATTTCGATCTCTTCATAGCTCAGGCCTCTTTCCTGCAGGCATTGTATAATCTGGAAACCGGTTTCATGTTCATAATCGCCCTGTATCATATGATCGTGCATGGGGGCTGCACAGGGTATATCGACTGTATTGTGATCGGCATGGGTGGTACCGTAAATAGGAATATCACGCTGCGCCTGCGCCCAGGCAGTTGCATAGGTGGAATGTGTATGCACTATGCCGCCGATATGCGCCCAGTGCTTGTACAATACTGCATGGGTTTTGGTGTCTGACGAGGGGCGAAGTGTACCCTGCACTACTTTGCCGTCAAGATCTACGATCACCATTTTGTCCGGCGAAAGCAGCTCGTAGGGAACACCACTTGGTTTAATCGCAAAAACGCCCAGCTGCCTGTCCACTGCGCTTACATTGCCAAATGTAAACAATACCAGTCCCAGTTTGGGCAGCTGCATATTGGCTTCATAGGCGGCCTGCTGTATAGATGCATATTGGCTCATGGTTACAATACTTGAATGAAAAAAAATTACCCGGCAGTTGTTTGTTCACGTATAAAATTCCCATATTGTTTATACTGCTGGTGCCGCTGGTGGTATACCTGTACCATTGCGGCATTGGGCTGGTAGGTGGCATCAAAGCCTTGTCCCATATGTTGCATGGCCTCTTCTACTTTAGTATAAATACCTGCGGCTGTTGCTGCAAACATAGCGGCGCCGATAGCGCAGGTTTGTTCGCTGCGGTGTATACGGATAGGCATGTTCATCACATCTGCCATCATTTGCATGATATAGGGCGATTTGCGGGCAACGCCACCCAGGCCGATCAGTCCTTTTACCTGAACGCCTTCCTGGTTAAACCGCTCTACTATGGCGCGGGCACCGAAGCAGGTGGCTTCGGCCAGTGCTTTAAAAAAACGGGGTGCATTGGTGGCAAGGCTCAGTCCGGTTACAGCGCCTTTCAGCAATTGGTTGGCATCGGGTGTACGGCAGCCGTTGAGCCAGTCAATGGCGAGCTCATCCTGCGTGTTCAGGGGTAACAGGGCTGCGGCATTGCTGAGCTCACCTATCAGCCGTCCCTGTATTTCCTGCTGCAGCAGGGTAGCCTGCTGTGCATCAATAACAGCAGAACCGGCCAGCAGGTGACGCAGCGGCCATGACAGCAGCTGGCCAAACCATGCATAGGTATCGCCGAAGGCCGACTGGCCGGCTTCCATACCCATCATACCAGGAATAACAGAGCCGGGTACCTGTCCGCAGATACCTCTGACCAGTTTGCCGGCCACTTCATTTTCTGGTGCTACCAGCATATCGCAGGTAGAAGTGCCCATCACTTTACTCAGGTGATAAGGTTCAATCTGCCCGCCAACAGCGCCCATATGTGCATCAAATGCACCCACGCCAACCACTACACCGGCCGGAAGGCCCAGTTTTTCGGCCCAGCCGGTACTTAACAGGCCGGCTGGCTGATCGGCGGTATAAGTATGGGTAAATAATCTTGTGGTGAATCCTTTTAACAAAGGATCGAGGCTGCTGAAAAAATCGTCAGGAGGAAGGCCCTGGAAGGCCTCTGCCCACAATGCTTTATGACCGGCAGCGCAAACACTGCGGCGCATGGCGTGTACATCATTGCCCCCTGTGAGCAAAAAGGGTATCCAGTCGCAGTGTTCTACCCAGGAATAGCAGGCCTGCCTTACATCTGCATCGGCACGCAGCACATGCAGCAGCTTGGCCCAGAACCATTCGGAGGAATAAATGCCACCCACAAACTGAAGATAATTGATAGCAAAGCCAGCGGCATGTTTGTTTATTTCAGCCGCTTCTTTGGTGGCGGTATGATCTTTCCAGAGCACAAACATGGCATTGGGGTTTTCGGCAAACTGCGGCAGTAATGCCAGTGGAACACCCTGCCGGTTAACGGCCACAGGAGAGGAGCCCGTGGTATCCACGGCAATCCCTTTTACCAGGGCCGCGGTTGTTTTGCCGGCTTTCTGCACACATTCCTTGATCGTGTGCTCAAGACCGTCTATATAATCCTGTGGGTGCTGCCTGAACCGGTTTTGACCAGCATCGCAATACAGGCCATCCCGCCAGCGGGGATAATAAAAAACAGAAGAGGCTATTTCCTGTCCATTGGAACTATCTGCCAAAACTGATCTCACCGAATCTGTACCAAAATCAACGCCGATAACGAAAGAAGGTGTGTGCATATCTTTTCCAGCAAGCTTTTAGAAGCTAAAAATACAGTAATAAGTGTAAAAGTAACATTTATTTGAAAATATTTTTTACAGGCCAGTGCGGCGGTTGGCGAAGCAAAATGCCTGTGCGGCTAAGGCACAGGCATTGAGTGTATTACCGGCAACAGGTTGTATTAATAACCCGGGTTTTGTTTCAGGTTGCTATTTTTATCCAGCTGATCCTGTGGCAGGGGGAACAGGCTGCGGTAATCGCCATTGGGCTTGTGCGATAACCAGGATTTCCGGGTGAATATGCCAAACCGTATCATATCCTGTCGGCGCCGGCCTTCCATGGCAAACTCCCAGCCCAGTTCATCCAGCATACGGCCATAGGCAATATCGCTGCCGCCCTCAGGGTTCTGTATCACATCATTCACGGCAATACCATACTGGTAAATACTGCCTTTCAGCAGGTCGGCTCCTGTAACGGTTGCCTTGGCAGGTGCATTGGTAAAACTGCGGCGTCGTACCTGTGTTACCAGGGCTGCGGCTGCATCTGCCTGGCCGCTGCGCAGCAGGGCTTCAGCTTTCATCATTAATATATCCGCATAACGAAACCAGGGACAGTCATTGCTCAGGTTGTACAGCGCACCTATTTTGAATTCGTATTTACCCAGCCTGAAACCGTGTATTTCAGCGGAGGAATCGATGCCAGGCAGTTTGTTGATAAATTCCAGCTTGCGGCCCTGTGTAGATAGTGGCGGGTATTCGCAATCCAGCTGCCTGCCTGTATTGGCATCGTATTGCGGGCCCTGTATCCAGTTATCTTTAAGCCGTTTGTCATCTGCATCAAATGTGCTGATAAACTGTGGTATGGCACAGATACCGCCCCAGGGCGAGCTTTGCAGGTTATAAGACCGCTGGCTTATGGGCTGCAGTGTTTTGAGCTGCAGGTTAAAACCTCCGGCATATTTTTCATCAAAAGGAATAGAGAAGATGATTTCTTTTGAATCCTGGTTTTCGGTTTTGAATACATCTTTCTGATTGGCTTCAAGCAGGTAATTACCCGAGTTAATCACCGAATCGCAGGCCATCCGGCAGCTGTCCCACTGCGGCTGCCCTGTATACACACCTGCATTCAGGTACATTTTGGCAAGCAGGCTGAAAGCCGCCCATTTGTTTACACGCCCGTAGGTGCTTTTGTCGGCTTTGCTGCTGAGCAGGGACAGGTTGTTTTTGATTTCACCGATGATGAAATGGTATACTTCTTTACGTGTGCTCTGTACAGGCAAAAAACCATTGGGTACATCATAACGTGTAACGATGGGTACATTGCCGAAGTTATCGCAGAGCACATAATAATACATGGCGCGCAGCACTTTCAGCTCGGCCAGTGTATTTTCTTTGCCCGAAGTAACCGGTATCTGCCCGGATTCGATCTGGTAGATAACACGGTTACAGTTATTAATGCCGGCAAAACTGTTGTCCCATACGGCCGACATATGCGCCTGCAAGCTGTTGAAGGTATGCATGTGCATTCTTTTATAATCGCCGCCGTCTACCCAGCCATTGGGGCGTGCGGGTATCACCAGGGCATCGGCAGCTATTTCCTCTGTGTCATAAAGCCCGTCCCAGCCCATCATCAGGTCGCGGAGCGTGGCATAGGCGGGGCCGATAATAGAGCTGAGATCGCCGGCGGTTGGTACAAAACTATCCGAATCGATATTGGAATAGATCTTATTGTTCAGTTTGGTGCAACCGGTGTATAGCATGGATGCAGACAGGAGTGCAGCTGTCATGTATCCGCGTATTGTTTTGATCATAGTATTGCGTTTTGCAGTAACGGTTTAAAAATTGAGGTTAACGCCAAAGGTGTACGTTCTGGTAGTGGGATATTTATCACGGTCGTCATCACCATAAGCCAGGGGTTGCGATCCCGGGCGTGTTACCTCGGGGTCTAATCCTTTATAACCTGTAAGGGTAAAAGTGTTCAGGGTAGATACAAATACCCTGGCACCTTTAATGATCTTGCGATCACCTGTTTTGAAATTATAACCCAATGTGATGTTGTCTATTTTCCAGAAATCACCTTTTTCAATATAATAGCTGGTGTATTCAAGGTTGTCGTTGAGCAATGCTTTGCCATATACTTTGTTATAGGCCGATTTTAGGCTGTTGTATTGTGTAACGGTCGGGTTTTCGTAATACATCCGCTGAAAATTGAGTATCTGGAAACCGAATGCCCCACGCATGGATACAGAGAAATCGATGTTGCGGTAACGCAGACTGTTGTTCCAGCCTGCATAGTATTTGGGTAGCCCGTTGCCCAGTACCTGTTTATTGGTGGGGTCTTTATCTGTGGTGCGTTTACCGGTTTTATCCAGGTAAACCCATTTGCCATCATCAGTGATATCGGTCACTTTGTAACCATAAAAATCACCGATGGGTTTACCTACCTGCACGCGGTGTGTGCTTTGCTGTATAGGCTCACCGGTATAGCCGGCATCGAAATAATCAACGGTTGTTTTATAGAGGTCATTTGACAATGATACCAGCTTATTGCTGTTGGTAGAAAAATTGAAACTGCTGTTCCACTGGAAATATTTTGATGTTATAGGAACAATGTTCAGCAATACTTCCAGTCCTTTGTTCTGCATCACACCCACATTGGCCCAGATGGTATTGTACAGATAGGGCGGGGTAGGTACGGCATACTGGTACAGCATGTCTTTTGTTTTGCGGTTGTAATAGTCAATGCTACCGCTGACCCTGTTGTTGAACAAGGCAAAATCCAGGCCGATATTCACTTCTTCTTTTTTCTCCCAGCGAAGGTCGGGATTGGCATTGGCGGTGGGTTTCAGCTGTGGCACCCAAACACCGTTCACCAGTGTGTAGCCGGAGTAGCCCAGCAGGGGCAGGGCAAGATACCTGTCAGACGGTGCAGTACCTGTGATGCCATAACCTGCCCGTATTTTCAGGTCGTTGATCCAGCCAATATTTTTTAAAAAGCTTTCCTTGTTTATGCGCCAGCCTGCCGATACGGCGGGGAAATTACCATAGCGGTAATTGGCGCCGAATTTAGAAGAGCCTTCGCGGCGGAGGCTGGCTGTGAGCAGGTATTTATCCTGGTAAGTATAATTCAGCCTGCCAAAGAAACCGATCAGGTTGGAATATTCTTTGGTGCTGTTCATTTGTGCAAGGCCCTGTTTAAGTGCATTGCCCGCCCCCATATTGTTGTAACTGAAAACATCGGTAGGGAAATCCCAGTTCTGCATGTAATAATCTTCATAAGTTTCATCCTGGTAGCTATAACCGCCCAGCAGGGTCAGCTGGTGCTGGCCAAAACGTTTGCTGTATTCAGCTGTCAGCTCCATCAGGTTGGCCGTAGAGGCCTGTGTGCCGCGAGAGGCATAGCCGTTTTTGCCATCGCGGGTGGTAGAGATATTTTTCTTTGTTTCGGCATAACCCCTGGTTTGGTTGAACTTGGTTTGCGATACCAGGGCTTTCAGTTTTAAACCGGTAACCGGTTCAAACAGCAGGCTGCCGCTGTAACGGGTATTAGTGGCCGCATTTTCGCCATAGCTCTCACGCATCATAGTAACGGGGTTGGCATAGTTATAAATGCTGCGCTCTACCCAGTTGCCGGCAGAATCTTTAATAAAATCTGTCGGGTTGCGTATCACTGCCTGGCGATAGGTATAGCCATTGAAGCTGCTGCCATCACCGGTGGTATAGTATTTATTGTTGCTGCTGAGTATATCGGCATTGGCTTTCAGCTTGCCGTTGAACATGCTGTGGTTGATGCTGAGGTGACCATTGAAAGTCTTATTGTCTGAGTTGATGAAAATACCCTGCAATGCACGATAGTTGACATCGGCAACATAATTGGTACGGGCATTACCACCTCGCAGGCTGATATTGTGGATATGGGATACCGGTGTGCGGGTGATCGCTTTAAGCCAGTCGGTATTGCCACCATAATCAATGCGGGGTACTCCTTCAGCAGCCAGGCGTTTGTAATCGGCGGCTGTAAGCATTTCCAGTTTTTTGCTGATGCTTTGCGTGCTCACATTGCCGCTGTAATCCAGTGTAGGCTCGGTATTGGCGCCGGCTTTTCGGGTGGTGATGAGGATAACGCCATTGGTACCACGGGTACCATAGATAGCAGCAGCAGAACCATCTTTCAATACATCAATCGATTCGATGTCTTCTGGTGCAACAGTATTCAGCGTACCGGGGATACCATCGATAAGCACCAGAGGTGAGCTGCCTGCTGCCAGGGTAGTAATGCCACGGAGCATGATCTGTGAATTGGCGGTGGGGTCGCCACTGGGCATACTCACCGATACACCGGCCACTTTGCCTTGTATCAGCTGGGCTGCATCTTTCACACTGCCTTTCACAAAGTCGGCAGCTTTTACGCTGGCCACCGCGCTGGTGAGATCGCCTTTTTTCTGTGTGCCATAACCCACTACTACTACTTCATTTAAATTGGCGGCAGTGGCTTTGAGCTCAATTTCTATAAAGTTTTTACCGCTGGCAGGTATTTCTGCCGGTTCGTAACCAACAGCAGTTACCTGTAGCAACTGGTCCCTGGCATTGAGTTCAAGACTGAATTTACCGTCTGCATCACTGACGGTTCCGGTGGAAGAGGAGGGAATGCGGATAGCGGCTCCCTGGATGATTTCCCTGGAAAGGAAATCTCTTATAATGCCCTGTATTTTTCTTTTGTCACCAGCCTGGGCCTGGCCGGTATGCCAGCATAGCAATGCAGTACAGCAAAAAAGAATGCTTAGCACTTTCTTCATAAGTGTTCGGTTTTAAGTTGTTTTATGTAAGCTGCAGTATCTGTAGTCCCGATACAGCAGATTATACCGGGCGGCGTGTTTGTATAGATATGGATAGCTGCAGGTGTTTTGCCAGTTTGTAGTAAAGAGGTGACAACAGCAATTCAATCGTTAATGTGTTCTTTTCATTCAAAGGTATTCTGATCGGTGGGGCAGGTAATGATAGATATTATCCGGTTGTAGGCATATTTTAACCTTAATTGTATAATTGACATTTATTTTTATTATAAAAGGGCTTTGTTACGAGGGGTAATAAAAGATGAATCCCATTCAACCGTTTTCAGGATACTTTCCGGTATTTGGCAACTTTGTTGCAAAGAAGCTGCTGCCCTGGTTTTGCCTGAATAACAAAATTTGTATATTGTACAAGCTATTCAGATTGCGCTGCCAGGTACTGCAGCTGGTTTTGAACAGCTGCTTTGCAGGTGCCGGGTTTTGTTCTTTTTATTCAAAGAACACCCTACATTTATATTTTAAAATTCAGGATCATCATTATATTATGACTAGATATTCCAGACAAACCAGGATACTGGTAGCAGTTGATTGTATCATTTTCGGATTTGACGGGCAGGAATTGAAGTTGTTGCTGATTCAGCGTGGAATGGAACCATTAAAAGGCAAATGGAGCCTGGTAGGTGGCTTTGTGAAAAATACCGAAAGCCTAGAAGATGCCGCCTCGCATATTTTACACAAGCTCACAGGGCTGAAAGGCGTTTACATGGAGCAGCTGTATGCTTTCAGCAAACCCGACAGAGATTCTTTTGAACGTACTATTTCGGTTGCCTATTTTGCCTTGCTGGACATTGACCAGTACCAGCAGCAGCTGAGTGATGAGTTTCATGCCGAATGGGTTTCACTACGCAAACTGCCCGACCTGATCTTCGATCACAAGGAAATGGTAGACATGGCCAAGAAGAAACTGCGCTACAAAGCAGCCCTGCACCCCATTTTATTCGAACTGCTTCCCGAAAAATTTACCATACCCCAGCTGCAGAACCTGTATGAAGGCGTTTATGAAAGCCTGTTCGATAAAAGGAACTTCAGCAGAAAAGTATTGTCAACCGGCTTGCTGATTAAACAAAAATCGAAAGACAAGCTGAACTCGAAAAAAGGTGCTTTTTACTATAAGCTGGATAAGCGGAAATACAACGCCAAATTCCATTCGTTCCTGAACTTTATTCCCAACCCCGATAAGTTTTAAATAAAAAAACTATTCCATACCTTGAGGATATGGAATAGTTTTTTTATACCTGTTCTACCGTTTTTTTCCCGTACGGCTTTTGTGCATATCGCCCCAGCTGGCCATGCTCAGCAGCAATTGTTTCATTGACATGCCCAGCCGTGTTAATTCGTATTCTACACGCGGCGGTACTTCTGCATACACTGAACGACTGATCAGCTGGTCCTTTTCCAGTTCTCTCAGCTGCATTACCAGCATGCGTTCCGATACACCGGGTATTCTTTTTTTCAGTTCACTGTAACGCAGGCTGCCTTCCAGCAGGTGCCATAAAATAGTAGGCTTCCACCTGCCGCCGATAAGCGTAAGTGTATAAGCCACCCCGCAGTTCTCCTTCAGCGTTTCTTCATTGATGGTATTGGAAGAATTGAGTTTGCGCATACTTACTTTTCTGTTAGTACCTGATAAAATTGTTACAACTAACAAAACTATAGCAGGCCGGGTAATTTTGTCAAAAAAATACAACAGATGAAAATTGTTATCGTAGGTGCTACAGGTACCATAGGCCGCAAAGTGGCAGCAGCATTGCAAGCGCAACATGAAATAATCCAAGTAGGCAGTAAAAGCGGTGATCTACGGGTAGATATCGGCTCTTATGCTTCTATTGAAAAGCTGTTTCAGCAAACCGGCCATTTTGATGCACTGGTCAGTATTGCCGGTAATGCCAGGCTGGGTGGCCTGCAGGAGCTGAAAGAGGCTGATTTCAGGGTAGGACTGGAGCATAAACTGCTAGGACAGATCAACCTGGTACTGGCTGCATTGCCGTATGTAAACCCGGGCGGTTCATTCACCCTTACATCGGGCATACTGGCTGAAGAACCTGTTCTCAATGGCGTGGCCTGCACTACAACGGATGCTGCTGTTAACGGGTTTGTACAGGCTGCGGCCGTTTCAGTAAAGCAGGATCGCCGTATCAATGCGGTAGCACCGGGTGTGGTGGAAGATTCCCCCGCACTGCACGCTGTTTTTCCCGGCCATATACCTGTAACCATGGATAAGGTAACAGCTGCTTATCTCAAAAGTATCCTGGGGCCTTCTACCGGGCAGGTGATCAGGGCTTATGCCTAAGCACTTAGTAAATACGCAGGCAAAAAATCATGCCTGCGCAGAACAACAGTACTACAGCCGTATTCCCTGCTGCCGGTAACATAAATTGCTGCATTTTTGCGGTATGACACCCGAGCGCAGCAGTAAAATGGATAAGGTTCTCAACGCAAGACAGCAGGATATAACCGTGGTGCTGGAGAATATTGAAGACCCGCGCAATATTGCTGCTATCATGCGCAGCTGCGATGCAGTGGGCATCCAGGATATCTACCTTATTCATAACCGCGAGAAAAGACCACGCAAATATGGTTTCCTCAGTGCACGCAGCGCAGAAAAATGGGTGAGCCTGCACCATTTTGACAGCGTGCAAACCTGTGTGCAGCAATTGCGGCAGCAATACGATATTATTTTAACTACAAAGCTGGGTACAGGCGCTGTAAACTTATACGAGCTGGACCTTACACAGCGGGTAGCACTGGTTTTTGGCAATGAGCGGCATGGGATAAGCGAGGAGCTCAGTGCACTGGCCGATGGTAATTTTATGGTACCACAGGCAGGCATGATCCAAAGCCTGAATATTTCTGTTGCAGTGGCTGTAAGTATTTATGAGGCTTTTCGTCAAAAAACACTGGCAGGACATTACCTGCGTCCTGGTTTGCCGGAAGAACGCAGGAACCGGTTATGGACGGCCTGGACTTTACCCAAATTGACACAACATGAAAAAGATACTCCTGCTGGCAACAGCCTGGCTGCTGGGGACCAGCCTGGTACAGGCCCAGTCGGTTCGCAAGGTGAAGATGGATGATGTGCTGAAGATCATCCGGGAAAGCCGGGAACCGCTGATCGTGAATTTCTGGGCCAGCTGGTGCAGCCCCTGTGTGCACGAAATACCCTGGTTTGAAAAACAGGTGGAGGAGTACAGGCATAAGAGAACAAAACTCTTGTTGGTAAGCCTCGATTTTCCCGGTGATTACCCGGGAAACCTGCAGGCTTTTATAAAGAAAAATGGTTACCAGTCGGAGGTAGTATGGCTGAGCGAAACCGATGCCGCCAGTTTTTGTCCTAAAATAGATTCCAGCTGGCAAGGTACGATACCCGCCAGCCTGCTGATCAATAACAGCAATGGCTACCACCGTTTTTTCGGGCGGCAGCTCACTGCGGCGCAGCTTGCCATTGAAATGAAAAAGCTGGTGGAATAGCGCGATGGCAACCATGCCTGCTGCGGCCGGCCCGTTCAATACCCATCCATACTGTTACTGCTGCCCGAGAGCTGCTCTTCCTGTTCTTGCTGTTTTAAACGGTTCATTTCCCTGAAAAGATTTACACAAAGGATCAGTGCGCCCAGGCTGGCAATGGCACAGATGATACCCCAGGTACTGCGGTATTCCAGTCCATCCAGGATGGTATACACATTCAAAGTGGCCATTCCTATTACAGCGATGATCTGCCAGGTTTGTAATTTCCCTTTCATAAGCAGTATTTGATCGTTAGAAAAGAGGTGTTTTAAAAACAGAAAAAATAATGACCTGCGTCGCCGGCCTCATGTAGCTACGAGCCATGAGCTTTAAGCTACAAGACGGAGATGCCCCGTTTTTCTGCGTATCCACGAGAGGAACAGTGGCAGTCTGCAGTCCCCAGTCTTCAGTCTACGCTCTACACTCCACAGTCTGTACCCACTTCGCCTGGTAGCTAGTAGCTCACAGCTAATAGCTCACCAGAAAAACATTTCCTTTTCTGCGTGTTCCGCGAGATAGATTCCTTGTAGCTCACAGCTATTAGCTTGCCGCTATAACTAGCAACTTGGGTTAATAGCTCACCAGAAAAATATTTTCCTTTTCTGCGTTTTCTGCGCATTCCGCGAGAGGAACAGTTGGCAGTCTGCAGTCCGTGTTTGGAGCCAGCTTCGCCTGGTAGCTAAGCGCTCATGGCTAATAGCTCATCGGAAAAACATTTCCTCTTCTGCGTTTTCTGCGCATTCCGCGAGAGGCCTTTCTATCAGCTTGCGGCTGTTAACTCTGGTTAATGGCTTGTTCCGGGGGGATTGTTGGGATGCAGCTGCAGGCTTATTCCATAAATTTAAACAAACTTATTTTAAAAAATCACCGGAGATCGCTTATGCGTTCAACTCTTTCAGCTTCCGTTCTTCCACTTCTTTTTTCAGGTAGGTAATACTTACATTGAGTTCAAAGCCGATCAGGAGTACCAGGGAGTTGATAAATATCAGCAGCATCAGTATCAAAACTGTACCTATTGAACCGTAGAATTTATTATAGTTTGAAAAGTTCTGTACCCAAACCGCGAACACCCAGGTGATCAATGTAGTTAAGAAAGTGGCGAAAATGGCTCCTGGCGATAGCAGTTTCCATCTTTTTTTTACCGAGGGAGCATATTTGTAAATAACACCGATCGAGTACAAGAACAAAGCAATGATCACTATCCAGCGCAATGACCTGATCCAGAACCGCACAGAAGTGTTCTGGATATTCATCCAGCGCATGATCATACGAAAAAGTGTGCCCTGGCCCAATGAGATCAGCGTAGTGCCGATGATCAGTAAAATCACGATTGTTGTAAGCCGGATAGCCCGTAGCCTTTTATCAATAAAATTGGTCCTGTGCTTATCTACCAGCGAGCGGTCGAACGAACGGATAATGCCCATCATGGCATTGGATGAATAAAAAACCGCCAGCACAAAACCTACCGATAACAGGCCGGTTTTGGGCTTGTTGAAAAAATCGTCGAGGAAGCTGACAATAAAGGTCTGCGTTTCTTTATCGGGAGTGATATCGCGTATCACGCGGAACAGTTCTGCCGAAAACTGTTTCGATATCGGGATATAAGGTACCAGTGTAAACAAAAAGATAGCCGCAGCCGGTATAGCCATAATAAAATTGAAAGAGATGGCTGCTGCCCGCACATTCAAGCCTACCTGGTTCACCTGCCGTACAAAAAAACGCATCACATCGTACAATGGCAGTCCTTCAAAGCCAGGCAATATGATCTTTTTACTTTTTTCCAGGAAAAAAGCAATAGGCGGCAGGTTCAGTATGGCTCTTTCCAGTTTGGTCACTGCTGCTGGTTTTGTTTCCGCGCCAGGTATTCATCCAGTGCTTTCTGGTAAGCCTTGGCATACTGCTCGTGCTCAGCATAGTTGTTGCTGAAATGATGGGTGCCGCTGAAATCACTGTTGGCCACGAAGAACAGGTAATCGGTTTTTGGTTGGTTGAGCACGGCATCCAGTGTGGCTACCGATGGGGTGCAGATAGGGCCTGGCGGCAGGCCTTTGTTTTTATATGTGTTATAGGGTGAAGGAACAGAGAGATAAGCAAAATAAATGCGTTTCAGTGCGAAATCTTTCATCGCAAATTTGATGGTAGGGTCTGCACCAAGATACATACCCTTGTTCAGGCGGTTGAAGTACACACTAGCAATATTGCCTTTTTCACTGTTGGTATTGGTTTCTTCTTCTACAATAGAAGCGAGGGTATATACCTGTTCGGGGCTAAGGTTGAGTGCTGCTGCTTTTTGCAAGCGGTCGTCTTTTTTCCAGAAAGCATCTTTTTCTGATTGCAGGCGCTGCAATACTTTTTTGAGTGGGGTGTTCCAGTTGAAAATATAGGTGTCAGGTATCACCAGTGTCATTAGTGTATTGGTATCCACCCCCAGCTGCTGCAGTGAATCGTTGCTGGATAAAAAAGCCATCGCTTTGGCTGAATCGGTGCTGAAATTCCTGCCGATCATCCTGGCCAGGTCTTCCCTTATGCGCAGCTTGTTGATCACCAGCTTAACCGGCGATTGTTTGTTGTTACGCAGCTGGCGTGCTATAGACAGCAGGCTTTGTCCTTTGGTGATCTCATAACGCCCGGTTTTAAGTTTGTCCCAGATGCCCAGCCATCCCGCCAGGGTATTGAACAAACCGGTATTCCGCAGCAGGTGTTTGCGTTCCAGTTGTCCTGTCACCTGTGTACGGGCTGCACCGCTGTCTTCATACACATACACATAAGCGGATTTATGAGCGAATTGTGTGGCTGGTGCCAGCAGCAGCCAGGCCAATACGCCGCCCAGTACAATAAGGACAAGAAGGAAGAAGGATAGCTTTTTTTTCATCCGTTCGAACTATTTTTCAGTTGCCGGATACCTTTGGTGCCCGGTTATTTATTGGCCAGATCTGCATTGTTTACCCTGACTGCCCGGGATATTGTTTGCACCCGTATTTAAAAACAAAAACACCTGTAATCAGTCAAGATGCTGTAAAATTACACTTGTTTGCTTCCTGTGACCCGCCGCTGGCATTATCTTTTGTGTAATAAAAACCCTGTCTGGGTTAAACAGACAGGGTTCACGAATATGGTTGTATACCTCTTATTTTTTACCTGAATCAGCCGCAGGTTTTGCGGGACTGGCATTGGCAGGCTGCTGTTGTTGTTGTGCAGGCGCTGCGGTAGAGGTATTTACTTTCTGCAGGATAGAAGTGTCTGGACCACTGGCGCTGCCGCCTTTAAAAAAGAAAGAAGACAGCAGGCAGAGCACACCGATAATGGCAGAAAACAGCCAGGTGCCTTTTTCCAGCACATCGGTGGTTTGCTTTACACCCATAAACTGGTTACTGAAACCGGCGATATTTCCCGACAGACCGCCGCCTTTGGGATTTTGCACCAATACAATAAAGCCCAGTACCACACAGGCGAGAACGATCAGGATAAAAAACAAAAGAGTCATTTCAGGTTTCTTTTAATGCTAAAATTTTGGAAGCAAAATAAGCGGATTTGTCGGGATTCAAAAAACTTAATTTTGAATACACCTGTATGGCCTTGTCTATTTTGCCTTGTTTTACAAGTACTTCCGCCATAGATTCGGTAACCACTTCGCGTTCTTCAATTGAATGGGCGGCAATGCCTTGCACGGCCTGCTCCTGGGCCTTGTCTGTACCCAGGTCGGCGGGATTGATGCGTTTCATTTGCTTCAGCCAGTCAGTGAATTTGCGTACCTTTTTACCCAGTGCATCGCCTTCAGCGGCTTCATTATCCAGTTTAATACCCTGGGAGGCAAAATAATCGATGGTATGGTAAGGCTCGCTGCCGATGGGTACCTGGGTATCCGGTTCTATACGTTTCTGGAAAGCTTCGGCCTGCTGTTGCAGCATTTCGGCCAGTTTCATATTGGATATACCGTCTGGTTCACCGGGTTTTTCACCGATCTCTTCAACGGGAAGATTGTCTTCATCTGTGGCGCCCTGTTTATCTGCGGCCGCCTGGAAGCTGGCGCGGATAGATTGCTCATAAGAAGAAGCGGCGGGCGGGTGTTCTTCCTGTGTTGCGGGGGATTCATCCACTGCGGGCTCCTCAGGGTGGGGAAGGGGGGCTTCCCCGGCAGAAAGGGCATTTTCTGTTCCTGTACCGGCTGAAACCGGTTCGGCTGCAGCGCTTTTCTCTTCTACCGGTTCTTCTGCCTGCGGCAGCGGTTCGGCAGAGGGGGTGAATGTTTCAACGGTTACATGCTCACCGGTAACCACTATTTCACCCTCAGCTTCCGGATGCTGCGGTGGCAAGGCTGTAGAACTGTTTTCCTCCGGCACTGCAGCGGCCGATTGTTCTTCCACCGGCTCCGTTGCCTGTGGCAGTGGTTCGGCGATGGAAGGCGCTGATGCGGATGCAGCAGTATTGTTATTGCCCGTGGCAGTCACTTCTACCGCACCATGGGTAACCGTGCTATGGATCACTGTATGCGGGGCGCCCTGCTGCGTTGCCTCATCCTGCAACTGGCTGTCGAGCCAGTAGGTATTGGGAAAATACAATGCTGTTTTAGCCACCTGCTGCTGAAAAGCGGGATGGTTTTCCTGCTTCATTTTTTTGGCCAGTAACAGCTGTGCGATGGAAAAAAATGGCTGTTCCTGTGTAATGGCCTCCAGTTCGCCCACAGTTACTTCCCGCAAATTGGATTTGCCGGTAAGCAGGTGTACTATTTTATCTTCTACCAGGTTCATGCGTGCTTGGATTTGTGTACCGCAGTGGTGTGGCATGGAACCATGGTTTATTTAAAACCGGGTTTCAGTGCCTAGTTCATCCGCCAGGCGGTAGATCAACAATACCGGCCGGGAGCATGGCTTTCCACAAAAAGCAAATTAAAGTAAACCTATTGCAATTTGCTTGCCTTTTTTGCAAAAAAAAGCGGGCCATGTTCCGTACAATGAAAATACTATTCTGCTACCAGTTAGAAAAAATACGGTTGAACATTTCATCGCTCAGGGTTTTTACCATATCGCCCATCTGCGATGATGCTTCTACCTGGGTAAGGGTAAGGTTGGCTGAAAAGTCGAAATCACGGGTGATATCGTATTCTTTTATCTGTTTGTCGGGGTTCGGTTCAAGCAGGTTTTTGAAAATAATATGTACACCAATGCTCAAACGGTTGGTGGCGGCCTGCTGCGTACTGATGGCAGAGGTGGTTACATTGTACGAAGAAATATAACCGCTTATCTGGTAATGCGCATTATCGTCGTTGGTACGTGTTAACCTGGTTTGATTGGATACTTTTTGCTGAAAGGCATCTGTTAACTTGGCGCTCAGCTGCGGGTTAACGATACGCGCTTTATTTTCAAAATACGATATTTTGATGGTCTTTACTTCCTTGGGGATGGTGGCATCATTAAAGGTATAGATCTTGCAGGAGGTAAAACCCGCACTAATAGCCAGCAGTCCTGCAATCAGGGCCAGGGTATAACGGGTACGCAAAATATACTTTCTCACTGATTGTTTTTTAGTCGTTAATATCATATTCCTTCAGCTTGCGGTACAGGGTTCTTTCGCTGATACCGAGGTCCAGTGCGGCATCTTTACGTTTACCTTTGTGTTTTTTCAGTGCTTTTACAATCAGTTCTTTTTCCTTATCCATGATATTGAGCGATTCTTCCACTTCTTCATGGTGATGAATTTCATCGTCGTGATCATGCTGTAACAGTACAGGCTGGCCATTGGTCAATATGTTTGAATGGGTGGTGGCCGGCTGTTGTTGCGGTGCGATCATGGGCGGCGGAAATTCAGCAGTGCCGCCATTGTATTCTTTCAGCAGCGATTCCTGAGTGTAATTGGCCATCGAACCTGCCAGTGAAGGGTTCTGAAGAATTTCCAGGAACATTTTTTTCAGTTCCGTTACATCCTTCTTCATATCAAAGAACAGCTTGTACAGGATCTCCCTTTCATTGGCAAATTCACCTGTATGATGCGCGCCTGATGCCAGTACCGGCATACGGTTAACGCTGGGCTTCTCAGGTAAAAAACGCCGCATATCCTGTGCACTCACAATTGGCTCGCGGCTGAGTACTGAGATCTGTTCTGCAATATTCTTCAATTCACGCACATTACCCGGCCAGGGATAATTAATTAACAGGTTTTTGGCCTCCTCATCCAGTTGTACGGGCATTGTTTTGTAACGCTCAGCAAAATCCACCACAAACTTGCGGAACAGGAGAGGGATATCCTCTTTCCGGTCGCGCAGGGCAGGTACACGGATAGGAACAGTGCTTAAACGGTAGTAGAGGTCTTCCCTGAACTTACCGTTCTGGGTATATTCCAGTAGCTCTTTATTGGTGGCTGCGATAACGCGTACATCGGTTTTCTGCACTTTGGAGGAGCCCACACGGATGAACTCGCCTGTTTCCAGCACACGCAGCAGGCGTGCCTGGGTACCCAGTGGCATTTCGCCTATTTCATCCAGGAATATCGTACCGCCGCTCACTGTTTCAAAATAGCCCTTACGGCTGTCTACTGCGCCGGTAAATGCACCTTTCTCGTGGCCGAACAGTTCTGAATCGATGGTGCCTTCGGGAATGGCACCGCAGTTTACGGCAATGAAGGGATTATGTTTGCGTGATGACAATGCATGAATGATCTGCGAGAATACTTCCTTTCCCACGCCGCTTTCACCTACAATCAATACGCTCAGGTCAGTGGCTGCTACCTGCGTTGCCACATTGAGCGCATAATTTAATGCGGGTGAATTGCCAATAATGCCGAACCTGTTTTTAATACTTTGTAAATCCATTAGCTAAGCTCAATTAAGTGTTCAATTTCCTGCTTTAATACAGGCAAATTCTGTGTAATAATCGTGTGCCAGCACATGTCTCAGACCAATGATTTTTTCTGGTCTGATCTTAACCCGGATACCGGTATTGCCTTTGGTTATTTGCCATAAGCTTCTCCCGATAACGCTTAATCGTCTTTCCACCGCGTTGATGACCGTAATAGCATGATAAGGGCGGCAACCGGTGGTTTTTTATACGATGTTCAATTTTATCGAATCCATGATATCGTACTGGTATTTGGGGATATCATGTTGTATCATTTTTGGTTTGTCTTGTTCTACCGTTTTTAAAAATATGCGTTGGTGATTCTTTCCTCTGCATCCAGGTCTATTTTTTGCCGGTTATTTCTTCCGGTTTAAATAGCAGGTCAAACTGATCATATGTCGTTATATGCTGCCGGCTTTTACCTGCCCGCATATCCCAGGCCTCCTGGCCATTAAGCTTCCACTATTTCACCCAGCAGGGTGGCCTGTGTGCAGTCCTTTACTTTCACCCATACGTAACTGCCTTTGGTACAGGCAGCATCGCCTTTGGGGAATACGATCACCTTGTTCTGCGTATTGCGGCCCATCCAGTCGCTGGTGCTGCGTTTGCTTTCGCTTTCTATCAGCACTTTGAATGTTTTGCCTATATCGCGCTGATTGCTTTCGAGTGAAAGACGGTTCTGCAGCGCTACTATTTCCTGCAGCCTTCTTTTTTTCACCTCTTCCGGTATATCATCGGTATAACGGCGGGCAGCCAGTGTGCCGGGGCGTTCGCTGTAAAAGAACATATAGCTCATATCGTAACGGCTGTGTTCCATAATAGAAAGCGTGTCACGATGTTCTTCTTCTGTTTCGGTACAAAAACCGGCGATGATATCAGAGCTGATACCGCAGTCGGGTATTATCTGCCTGATATGGTCTACTTTGGCCATATACCATTCACGGGTATAGGTGCGGTTCATCAGCTGCAGCACCCGGGTATTGCCGCTTTGAACAGGCAGGTGAATGTATTTGCATATATTGTCGTACCTGGCCATCGTGGTTAGTACTTCTTCGGTGATATCTTTCGGGTGCGAGGTGCTGAAACGGACGCGCAGTGCAGGACTTACCTGTGCCACTTTTTCGAGCAGTTGGGCGAAAGTGATGGTTTCTCCCTGGTCGTTTACCCAGTAATAGCTGTCTACATTCTGGCCCAGCAGGGTGACCTCTTTAAAGCCCCGGCTGAACAGGTCTTCTGCTTCTCTTACAATAGAATGGGCATTCCTGCTGCGTTCCCTGCCCCTGGTAAAGGGTACTACACAAAAACTGCACATATTGTTGCAGCCCCGCATAATGGAAACAAAAGCGGTAATACCATTGCTGTCGAGGCGTACCGGTGAAATATCAGCATAGGTTTCGTCCCGGCTCAGCAGTACATTTACGGCTTTCTGGCCGGTTTCGGCTTCTTCAATCAGGCCGGGAAGGCTGCGGTAGGCATCGGGGCCTACTACCAGGTCAACCAGTTTTTCTTCTTCCAGCAACTTGCCTTTGAGGCGTTCGGCCATACAGCCCAATACCCCGATAAGCAGCCCGGGTTTATTTTCTTTTACTTTCCTGAATTCTGTAAGGCGTTTACGCACAGTTTGTTCTGCCTTTTCACGGATAGAACAGGTATTCAGCAGTACCAGGTCGGCTTCCTCATAATTACGGGTAGCCCCAAAACCTTCGCCGTTTAAAATAGATGCCACGATCTCACTATCACTGAAGTTCATCTGGCAGCCATAGCTCTCTATATAAAATTTCTTCCTGTACACAGTCGGGTCACCTGCAAAGGGGGCATAAGCCTCACCCTGCCTGTTTTCATCCTGTGTTTTGGCAGCTAATTCCAGCATTTCCATTGCCTTTTTCATTTTTAAGAAATGCAAAAATAAGCAAAAGATGCCAAGTGTCAGTTTGGCAGTTTGTTAACAATGCTTTCTCTTTTGGAGATTTTATATTTGCGCACGCTTAACGCATTGTTCAGCATTGATTAAGATTAGCATGGCCAAATTGATTCGTCTTTTGAGGAAATTATTATGCCTGTTTATTGGATGGATGGGAATAACAGGGGCAGGGGCTTTTGCCCAGGACAATATACCTGTTAGATCGCTGCCAACAGAAATATTCAGGGAAGTAAAGAAAGATTCCAAGGATACAGTAAAATGGGTATGGAAAAGAGGGGGCCTGTTTAATGTAAACCTGGCGCAGGGCTCTTTGAGCAATTGGGCAGCAGGGGGTGATAATTTTTCGATGGCCCTTACTTCGTATGTGAACTATTTTGTATTCTACCGGAACGAGAAACATTCCTGGGATAATAATATCGATTTTAATTTCGGCATGGTAAAATCGAGCAGCCTGGGCAGCCGTAAAAATGATGACCGCCTGGATTTTTTGTCCAAATACGGCTACCGTGTGGATACTTCCAACAAATTATTTATTTCTACTTTATTTAATTTCCGCACCCAGTTTTTTGATGGCTATACCTATGATGGTGATTCGGGTACTCTGTCTTCCACGCTGCTGTCACCGGCTTATGTGCTGCTTTCGGTGGGTATGGATTATAAACCATTCAAGGGATTCTCAGCTTTTATTTCACCTATTACTAGCCGCTGGATCATCGTGGCCAGTGACCGGATTGCCGCCAAGGGATTATATGGTGTGGATACAGGCAAACATGTATCATCGCAGTTTGGTGCCTTCGCTTCTATCAACTATGCACAAACATTGTTTAAGAATGTTGTATATAAAGGCAGGATGGATCTTTTTTCCAATTATCTCCGCAATCCGCAGAACGTGTCTATGTACATGACCAACCTGTTTACATTCAAGATCAACAAATTTTTATCTGCTACTTACAGCCTCGATATGATTTATGATGATGAGGTGAAATTATTCGGGCGCGATCAGAAAAGCCCGGGACTGCAGCTGAAAAGTATGATCGGCATCGGCTTCTCGATGCCTTTTTCTACGGTGAAGCGGCTGCAGGATATGTAATGCTTTAAATAATTCTCTCGCGGAACGCGCAAAAAATGCAGAAGCGGAAATATTTTTTTGATGAGCTATTAGCTCCTAGCTACCAGGCGAAGATGGCTGCCAACTGCAGACTGTAGACTGCCGACTGATATAGCCATTGGTTTAAGATGCCTGTGTTGCCAAAGCCGGGAAACGGGAGCGCAGCCAGCTTTTGCCTGCAGGAACCAGCCATTGGTTAAGCAATTCTGCTTTAGTGGCTGCCAGGTTATTAAAGTAAATAGTATCAGCTGTAATAAAACCGTTGTCTACCGCATACTGCAATTGTGAAAGCGGTAGCAGCTGGATATTGTCTTTTACAATAAACGCAAGTGTTTGCCGGTCGAACAACTGAACATTAAAAGTGGTCTCCACTTGTTTGATCAGTCTTACTGAACTATCTGTGCTGCAGCCGCTCACGCCAGTAGCTGTTTCATCTGCGATCAGTACAATGAACTGGCCGAAAAACAGGTTGGCAAAGCCTTTCACCGGTATGCCATGGCTGTTCCAGCCTGCAACAAAATCCTGCAGCATGCTTTCCAGCTGGAGTGCCTCTGCCACAGTAAAACGACGGCTGCACTGGTAGATCCATACCCTTGAGCCCGCATCAAAATCTTCAGGTATCAGGTGAGCGTAATGAAACGACATACATACATTTTAAAAGTGAAAACTGGCAGGATATAGGTAACCGTATATTGAGACCATACCAACCGGATAAGATCCTGTTGAAAATAGTCCTACACCACTGCTTATCCGGTACAAAGATACGTGTTCTGGATAAGTAGCAGGATGTTAGTAGCAGGATATAAGACAGCGCCGGGTGGGGCAGGGTATTGGTATATTGGTAGCAAGATATTAGTAGCAGGATATAAGACAGCGCCGGATGGGGCAGGGTATTGGTATATTGGTAGCAAGATATTAGTAGCAAGATATAAGACAGCGCCGGGTGGGGCAGAGTATTGGTATATTGGTAGCAAGATATTAGTAGCAAGATATAAGACAGCGCCGGATGGGGCAGGGTATTGGTATATTGGTAGCAAGATATT
>CBJLMB010000012.1:0-155285 GCA_966424055.1 uncultured Deminuibacter sp.
AGAAAGCCCAGTATGTTTTTGCTTGTCTTGCTACTTATATCTTACATCTTGCTACCTGAAAGGGTATCAGGATATAAGTAGCAGGTATCAAGAGAGTGCCCCTGTGTTTTTGCTTGTCTTGCTACTTATATCTTACATCTTGCTACTTATATCTTGCCTCTTGCTACTCCTCTTCCTATTCTCCTCTTAAATTCTTTACAGGATTGGCATATGCGGCTTTGATCGTTTGCAGGCTGAGGGTTAACAGGGCAAACAATAGCATGGCCAGTCCGCTGAAGGCAAACACCCACCAGCTGATAGTAGTGCGGTAAACAAAATTCTGCAGCCAGCTGAATGAAGCCCACCAGGCCAGTGGTATGGCAATCGCAAAAGCAATGCAGACAAGCTTTATAAAGTCGGCCGATAGCAGGCTTGCAATATGGGCTGGGGTGGCGCCCAATATTTTACGGATACCGATCTCTTTTGTACGCATACCGGTAGTGTAGGTGACCAGCCCCAGCAATCCCAGGCAACTGATAAAAACAGTCAGTCCTGTTGCCCATTGTAGCAGTTGAGCCGTGTTTTGCTCTGCTGTATAAAAACCGCCAATGGTATCATCAAAAAAACTGTAGCTAAAATCACCATCAGGATATACGGTGGTATAAGCATTGCGGATCTGTTGTATAATATGCGGCCATTCTGCAATACCTGCATTGTCAGACAGTTTAATATGAAAGGTGCCGCCGCTCCTGCTGGTGAATGCCAGCGGGGTAATGGCTGAACGCAGTGACTGATCATGAAAATCCTGTATCACGCCTACTACCAGAACCTGTTTATTATTCCATTGAAGGTAATGGTTCAGTGCATCGGCAGGCTGCCGGAAACCCAGTGCCCGTGCATAGGTGGCATTGATCAGGAATTCTTTCACCGTATCACTGGATTGTACATTTCTGCCGGCGAGTAATTGTATAGCATACACTTTAAGGTAATTGCTATCGCCCCACCTGATCTGTACCTCGGGTTTCAGTGTGGTTTTGCCATTGAAATAACTGATATCGGTATAAGCTGCACCGATATCAGCAGGTGTGAGAAAACCAGTGCTGACCAGCTCAACTCCCCTGATGGTACTGATGGCTGCGGCAAGCTGCCGGTTATGTGCAACTACAGTATCCCTTACCGGTGTATCGAAATTAAGAATGGCGTCTTTGCGGTAACCCAGGTCTTTATGCAGCGAATAATGAATTTGTTTACCTACCACTACTGTGGCCATGATGAAGAACTGGGCTATCACAAATTGTGTTACCGTCAGCGATTTTCTTGCCAGCGTACTACGTGATTGGCCTGTGCTGTGATGAATATGTTTTTTCAATACCTGCACGGGTTTATAACCGGCCAGGATAAATGCAGGATAGAGGCCTGCCAGTAAACTTACAAGCACAGTAAGCCCCAGTAAAAACAAGAGCAGGTAAGCGCTGAACAGCGATGTGGTATCCAGCCCTTTGGGAATAAAGCCGGCAAATGCCCTTAACAACAGCGGTGCCAGCAGTACAGATAAACCTGATGCAATGGCGGTAATAAAAAATGTTTCTCCCAGGAATTGCAGCACCAGGTTTTTCCTTGAGCTGCCCATGGTTTTACGGATACCGATCTCTTTTGCACGTTGTGCGGCCTGTGCAGTGGTAAGGTTGATAAAATTGATGCAGCCCAGCAGCAGTAAAAAAGCTGCGATGGCAAGCAGTCCGTATAAAGTGGGCTTGTGTGCAATGCGTTGGTTATTGCCCTGGTAAGCACTGTTGAAATGTATATCGTTTAAAGGCTGCAGGTGAAAGCTGAGTGCAGGGCCTTTGTTTGCTGTGTTCTTGTTGTATTTGGCAAATAGCTGTTTCAGCTGGGCCTCGGTATTGGCAGGGGTATTGCCGGGCAGTAGTTTAAGCAGCAGCTGCGAATACGACATCCAGTCGTTCCAGGTGTGCAGCATAAACCGGTCTTTCAGTTCACTGGCTGCAATAGTGGGGAAGGAGAGGAATGTTTGTGCTGTAAAGCTAGTGTGCTGGTTTAAATTATCCACGATACCGGTTACCGTAACGGTCAGGTTATCATCGAAGGTCATTTGTTTGCCGATGATATCGCTGAAAGCCTGGCGGGGAAAATACTGCTGTGCTTTTGCTGCAGTGAGCACGGCGGTAAAAGGCTGTTGCAATGCACTGACCGGCGAACCGGCCAGCCACCGGTAAGATAACAGGGAGAAATATGCCTGGCTGGTAAAAATAATATCCGGTTGGTTTTTGAACAATTCAGGTACCTGCGCCTGCTGCTTCACCGCTATTTTGGCTGTGGTGCTGCCGGGGTATTGAAAAACCGGTATGGTTTGTTCAATACCCGATAGTTCGTGCTGCACAGCATCAGGCAAAGGAGCGGGGATGGCGGCACTGTGCCCGGTTTTATCTGCAGACTGTATGTTCATCACCACACGATAGATCCTGTCCCTGTCTTTTTCAAAACGGTCAAAGCTGTATTCGTACTGTACAATAAGAAAAATAACCAATGCAGCGCTGATGCCCACAGCGAGACCAAGTATATGAATAGTTGTGGCTGCTTTATTGCGCCAGCAGTTTCTGCAAGCAGTCAGGAAATAATTGCGAAACATAATCAAAGCTTTGGTAGTGTATGGTATCCGGTTAAGCAGGTAGGTACTAAGAAAATGCCAGATTGTATATGATTGAGAATCAATCGTGGGTAGTAGTAACAGGAAAGATCAGTGTCCGGTTTCGGTATAAAAGCGTTCGCTTTTTACAGTTATTTTACGATCACGGTGCCCAGTTCGCGTGTGAGCTCCTGCTCAATTTGTTTCAGGTGTTTGTGTATTTCGATAAGCTTGATCTGTTCTTCAAAACTGGTGGCCTGTTCCATATCGCGCTGGTTCTGGTCGAACATCTTTTTTATTTTCCGCAGTTTAAAATAATGCACACTTAAAAAAACATCCTGGCGGCTGGTATCACGGTTCAGGATGTTCATGTTTTCCTGCTTATCATCCCAGCGGTAGCTGAGCTCATAGGGGTTCATGGTGATGTTCACTACCAGCTGCCTGATAGTGTCATTGGTATGGTACAATAAAGTTTTGGCAGTTGGTTCAAGTCCCTGCTGGTATTGCTGCCGGTATTCTTCGAACAGCATTTCCAGCTGTGGATCATCAAAATGAAACTGTTCCAGCTCGCCAAAAATATACTGGGCCATAGAATGCTGTTCATCCCAAACATTGAGGCCGTATTCCATCAATACCCTCAGCAGGTTTTTTTCCTGCAGCTCATCCTGGTTCAACAGCAGGCCTGTGTCGGCATAAGCTGTATCCATTTCGGGTGGCGGTGCAGATTGCGCATCTTCAAAGGGTAATTTTTTCTCCTCCCGGGCAATACGGTCGCGTTTGTATTTATTAACGAGCGTTGTTAAGCCGGTTTCATCGATCTTTAAAATACCTGCACACTGGCGGATATATTCCTGCTGCTTGGTAAAATCTTCGGCCTTGCTGATTTTGCTGAGCGTTTCAGCAACATGATTCACCACATCGTTTTTGCGGCTTACATCATTGCCGGCTTCGCGCAGCATCACTTCCAGCTGAAAAAGTACAAAGTCTTTTTTCTCCGATGCGATGAATTCCCTGAAAGCATTGGCTCCCACTTTATTTACATAGCTATCGGGGTCTTCCTTGTCGGGTATCAGTACCAGCTTTACATTGAGCCCTTCTTCCAGTGCCATGTCCAGCCCGCGCAATGCTGCTTTTACACCGGCTGCATCGCCATCATAAATGATGGTGAGGTTGTTGGTGTATTTTTTTACAAGGCGTAACTGATCGGTGGTGAGGGAGGTGCCACCACTGGCCACCACATTCTCAATACCGGCCTGGTGTAGGCTGATCACGTCGGTATAACCTTCCACCAGCAAGCATTCATCCTGTTTATCGATCGATTGCCGGGCAAAATAGGCACCATACAGGATACGGCTTTTGATATAAATCTCATTCTCCGGGGTATTGATGTACTTGGGCGCTTTATCGGCCTTGCCGATGACCCTTGCACCAAACCCAATGATCTTGCCCGTATTGTTGTGTACAGGAAAAATGATACGGCCGCGGTAATTATCCAGCAGCTCATCATTGCGGTTGACCACCAGGCCGGTTTTCACCAGCAGCTCGGGATTATACTGGTTTTGTGTGGCCGCTGTTACAAAGCTGTGTCTGTTTTGCGGACTATAACCCAGCTGGAACTTTTCGATGATCTCTTTGCGGAAACCCCTTTCTTCCAGGTAGCTCTGCGCAATGGCCTCGCCTTCCTCTGTTTCCCATAACTGTTTGCTGAAATATTTCTGTGCAAAACCGTTGATGATATGCAAGCTGTCTGCTACCTGCTGGTGCAGCTTGGCTTCTGCACTAACCTCTGTTTCTTCAATTTCAATATTATAGCGGTTGGCCAGCCAGCGCAGTGCTTCCACATAACTGTATTTCTCATGTTCCATCAAAAAAGTGATGGAATTACCGCTTTTGCCACAGCCGAAGCACTTAAAAATTTCCTTGGCAGGAGATACGGTGAAAGAAGGTGTTTTCTCCCCATGAAAAGGGCAGAGCCCCAGGTAATTGGCACCCCTTTTCTTCAGTTTCACAAATTCGCCTACCACATCGAGTATATCGATGCGGCTGGTGATCTGCTGTATGGTTTGCGGAGTGATCATATTGAAGCAACAGCAAATGTAGGCAGTGAAAAGCAACCAAAATAAATTAATTGGCACTGGTTCGGCTGGAGGATATTTTTATCCGGCATTGTATTTCATTCCGCTGTTTTTAGTACCATCTTTAGCATACTGATTGGCTTTTTTAAAACTAACAATCGTTATCTTTGGTAGCTATATTTAAAATAACCATATGCATAACAGAACCGTCTATATCGTATCGGCCGTTCGTACACCGATCGGAAGTTTTGGAGGATCCCTGAAAGATTTTTCGGCCACCCAGCTGGGTGCTTTCGCTATTAAAGCAGCAGTGGAAAGAGCAGGCATCCAGCCAAACCAGGTAGAAGAAGTACTGATGGGCTGTGTATTACAGGCCAACCTGGGCCAGGCGCCTGCACGCCAGGCAGCCAAATTTGCCGGCCTGCCCGATACAGTGATCTGTACTACTGTGAATAAAGTATGCGCCAGCGGTATGAAAACCATTGCACAGGGTGCACAGAGCATATTACTGGGCGATGCGGATATCATTGTGGCAGGTGGCATGGAAAGTATGAGCAATGTGCCGTTTTATGCCACCCAGTTACGCTGGGGCAATAAATACGGCGATGTAACCCTGGCCGATGGTTTGGCCAAAGATGGTTTAACCGATGTATACCATCAGTATGCCATGGGTAATGCCGCGGAATTATGTGCAAAAGAATGCCATATATCCCGCGATGCACAGGATGCTTTTGCCATTGAAAGTTACAAGCGTAGCCAGGCGGCATGGGAAAGCGGTAAGTTTGATGCGGAAGTGGTGCCGGTAGCTGTACCCCAGCGCAAAGGAGATCCCCTTCTGTTTGCCCGTGATGAAGAGCCCTATAATGTAAAATTTGATAAAATACCCGAGCTGAAACCAGCTTTCCAGAAAGAAGGCACCGTAACCGCTGCCAATGCCAGCAATATGAACGATGGTGCCGCAGCAGTGGTGCTGATGAGCAGCGAAAAAGCAGACGCACTGGGTATTAAACCGCTGGCTGTTATCCGGAGCTATGCAGATGCAGAGCAGGCCCCGGAATGGTTCACTACCACGCCTTCACTGGCTGTGCCCAAAGCCGTAAAAAAAGCCGGTTTGCAAATGAGTGATGTGGATTATGTAGAGCTCAACGAGGCTTTTTCTGTGGTAGGACTAGCCAATATTGAGAAATTGGGGCTGAATGCTGTTAAAGTGAATGTCAATGGCGGGGCTGTTGCACTGGGGCATCCCTTGGGTTGCAGCGGCGCCCGTATATTGGTTACCCTTATCCATGTGCTTAAACAGAACAAAGGCAAAATAGGCGCTGCCGGTATCTGTAATGGCGGTGGCGGTGCCAGTGCTATGGTAATTGAAAACAGGGATTAAACCCGTTTGGAATAATTTTCTTTTAAAATGCCCCTGGCAAAGGTGCCGGGGCATTTATATTCGGTACCTTACCAGGGCCGGTTAAAACAAGGATTGGGGCAGCCGGCTGGCAGCAGCCCCTGGAAAATCAATATTTACCATTTTATTTGTAATAATCCTTACAGCTTGCATACCAACAATAAGCAAAATGGGACAAGGGTTGTTCCGCCTGAATTTGTTAAGAATATCCGAACCCGGTAAAACCTGATTTGGCCGGATGGAACAGAATGGTATTTTTGTTGGCATTTAAATTATTATACACAATTATGGGTTGGCTAATTTTTATTGTAGGCGTAATCGGATGGGGCATAGGCATGTACGGCATGTTTAAAAAAGCAGGAATAGAACCCTGGAAAGCATTGATTCCCTTCTACAATACCTGGCTGATGGTTAAAATAACAGGTATCCGCAAAGTCTGGTTCTGGCTGCAGCTGATACCGATAGCAGGCCAGTTCGTCACTATCTGGATCACCATCATTTTTGTTATGCATTTCGGCCGTTTTTCCCTTCTCGACCATACGGCCACCGTATTTATACCCTTTCTTTATTTCCCCTACCTCGGTTTTTCAGAAAAAGAACGCTGGAAAGGCAGGGAGGTGGTAAAGCTGTATAAAAAATCGGCTACCCGCGAATGGATCGATGCGGCAGTGTTTGCAGTAGTGGCAGCCACCCTGATACGGACATTTATTTTTGAGGCTTATACCATACCTACCGAGAGTATGGAAAAAACACTGCTGGTAAATGATTTCTTGTTTGTAAACAAAATGAGCTATGGGCCGCGGGTACCGCAAACACCCATCAGCTTTCCTTTTGTGCACAACACGATGCCTTTTTCACAAACAACACCATCCTATCTCACCTGGGTACAGCTGCCTTATAAACGGCTGCCCGGTTTTACCGAAGTGAAAAGGAATGATGTGGTG
This sequence comes from uncultured Deminuibacter sp., assembly GCA_966424055.1. Lineage (GTDB taxonomy): Bacteria > Bacteroidota > Bacteroidia > Chitinophagales > Chitinophagaceae > Deminuibacter. Next base: position 7,042 of record CBJLMB010000012.1, read on the forward strand.
GTGTTTAATTTTCCTGCAGGCGATACCATTATCAACCTGCCCGATTTCGGCTCTAAAAATCCTTACTACGATGTATTGCGCGAGCAGTTCAAAGGCAACCGCGAAGCGTTGATGGCTGAATACCCCATATTGGTGCACCCAATGGATAAAACAGATAACTATATCAAACGCTGTGTAGGTGTGGCGGGCGATAACCTGCAGGTAAAAAAAGGCCAGCTGTTTATCAATGACCAGCCTGCTTTTGTTCCGCCGGCTTCGCAAACCGATTATATTGTAGAAACCAATGGTACAGCCTTTAATGATGATTTTTTGAAAAACCAGCTGGGCATCAGTGATGTAACAGATAACAATGACCAGATGGCTGTGTATGGCGGCAAACCCAATTCGTACCGGATGAACCTGACACCCGAAAATGCGGCACTGGTAGCCAAGCAGCCCAATTTCAAAAGTATTGAACCTTATTATCTCAATTTTACCGGCAGCACTTTCCCGTTTGATGATGCCAATTTCCCCTGGTCGCCTGATAATTATGGTCCTATCCATATACCCAAAAAAGGAGAAACCGTTACTTTGTCTGCCACCAATATCGCCCTGTACAGGCGTGTGATCACTACCTATGAACACAATACCCTGGAAGAACGCAATGGACAATTCATCATTAATGGGGCACCTGCCACCACCTATACATTCAAATACAATTATTACTGGATGATGGGCGATAACCGTCACCGCAGCCAGGATAGCCGTTTCTGGGGATTTGTGCCTGAAACACATGTGGTGGGCAAAGCTTCCCTGATCTGGTTCAGCTGGAATGGTGGTCCGCGCTGGAGCCGTTTATTCAAGAACATTCAATAACCGGTTGCCTGTTGCTTTTTGCAGCAGCAAGATCAATAACAGTAAAATAATATTATTAACCCAAGTTGCGGGATAATCCATGTATTTATCGCTGCAAGCCATGAGCTTCCAGCTATGAGGCAGGAATGTCTTGCCCTAGAAACCATCCTGAAAATGATCATCCTTTCTGCGTTTTCCGCGTGTTCCGCGAGATGCATTTCTTGCAGCTCATCGCTATCAGGCCGCCGCTATAACTGGCAACTTGAGTTATTAGCAAAGCATCTGGAAAGATGCTTTTTTTATGATGAGATGGATGAAATACAGTTTTTTCACTAAGCGGGTATAAGACCGGCTGTATCATTTTAGCGGCAAAATCATCAATAACACGCTGTTGGCATTTATGAAAAAAATAATAGCCCTGTTCAACCAAAAAATCACTGTTCTTGCTCATGTTGTTTTATTATGTACTACCCTGGCTTGTAGCAATACCGGTCATGCGCAGTTCCGTTCCCTGTTAGATAAAGCAAAGAAGAAAGCACTGGGTGCGCTATCAGGTAAAGACAATAAACCTGCTGCCGATTCTTCCGTTACACAGGAACCAAACGCTGATACAACCGGTCAGCAGCCGGCAGTAACGGCGAACAATGATGATCAGCGTGGTGACGGAAACAGTATGCCTGCTGCACCTCAGCCGGTTCGCTTTCCGCATACCGGTGTTAACACAACAGGGATACATGCGGTACTGCAGCCCGATATTGATGGCGATGTGCAGAAAATAGCGGCTACACCGCCAGGCAAATATGTACTGCAGCTGGCCCGGCAAAAAGGGCTTACAGGAACAGATGCCGAGCTGTTCAAACAGTTGATGGAGGAAAAAAACACGGCATTGCGTGATGAAATTGCAAAAGCGGTGCTTGCTAAATATCCCTCAACCGGCGAAAACGGTAACACACCCTGGGGTAATACAGCAATGCCTTCACTGGTTTTTGATGTGATGGTGGGCCGCTTTGATATATGGATCACGGGGCGCTATGTAAAAACGGTAATGAAACATGATCATGCCATTTTGATGGATGCTTTTGGTGGCCATGCTGCCGCTATCACCGACCTGGAAAAAAGAAAGGTATATGCCATCGGCAGCGTGATGGGCGTTAATTTTGCCAAAGTAGATTCGATGAAAAATAGCTATGGTACGCTGGCGCTCATTAAAGAAGAATACCTCAATATAAAGGGGGTTAAAATAGAACCAGGCACTGTAACCCGGTTCGGAGACTACCGGGTGGTATCAGAAAAAATAACGCTGCCGGTTCGGCCTTATACAGAAAAAGGAACAGGCGAAAAATCGGATGGACTGTTGTACCTGCATGATCTTATTTCGGGCCGCCATGATTTTGGTGGTGGTACAGAGGGGCAAATGCATTACCAGCCTTCGGATAAACTGGTACTGGAATATTATTTTACCCACGACCTCGACAATACCCTGCCCGACCTTGTTACCCGTGATAAACCGGGTATGTATGGATGGGAAGGTGTTTGCGTAGGCGCCGCTATGAAGGATGAAAATGGTCATACCGCGACCTGGAAACTGACCAATATTCAAACCGGCCTGCAGATAGACACAGGTGAATTCCAACTGCCTGCCGGTTATCCTGTTTTAACTGATGAACAATTGCAGGAGAAAATAAGGGAAAAGTTTAAAGTGAAGTAACGGATATGGGTAGCAGGATGTGCGTAACAGGTAGGAGAGGAAGCCAGGAGAGACATGGGGTGCGGCGGTAAAATTGAGTACCTTTAACGCGGAGCGGAAGATATCCTCATAGCCTTCTATGAGGATTTTTTTATCCAAGCAATAAATTTTATGCAAGCACATCAATACAGTTTCGAGTTCCAGGTATATGCTTCTGCCGATGAACTACCCGGGGCAGATGCCCTGCTGGTAAAAGAAGCAAGGGCCGTTACGGCCAATGCGTATGCACCTTATTCTCATTTCCATGTGGGCGCTGCAGCCCTGCTGGTGAACGGACAAAAGGTGCAGGGTACCAACCAGGAAAATGCCAGTTTCCCTGCAGGCATCTGTGCAGAGCGTGTACTGCTGTCTACGGCAGCATCTTTGTATCCCGGTGTGGGTATCGATACACTGGCCATCAGTTACCATAACCACAATGGCACAAGTGAGCAGCCTATTTCACCCTGCGGTATCTGCCGGCAAAGCCTGCTGGAAATGGAAGAACGGACACATCAACCCATCCGGCTTATCCTCACCGGACAGGAAGGAAAGGTGTATGTGATACCCCGTGCAGCTTTATTGCTGCCTTTAAGTTTTACCTCTGCCGACCTGGAGAGGTAGGGGGGGATGGTTGGATGGTTGATTGGTTGGATGGTTGATTGGGAATTAGTAATTAGGAAGGATTCGTAATTGGTATCAGCACTCACGACTGGCGATTCACGACTGACGGCTGACGATTTACGACTGACGGCTGACGATTCACGATTCACGACTGACGATTCTTGTTGATCGAGGTATTAAAACAGGGTTTGTACGCCGTGGGCGATTTTGAATTCGTGGTCGAGTAGCCATTTTTTACGCCAGAGGCCGCCGCCATAGCCTACCAGGGTATGGTTACTGCCTATTACGCGATGGCAGGGCACTACGATAGCTATTTTATTTTTTCCATTGGTGGTAGCTGCAGCACGGATCACTTTGGGATCGCCGAGGCGTTTGGCCAGGTCCATATAACTGATGGTTTTGCCAAAACTGATCGTGAGTAATTCTCCCCACACCCTTTGCTGAAATTCGGTGCCTTCCTGGTACACCGGTATATCAAACTGCCTGCGGTTGCCATGAAAAAATTCTATTAATTCTTCCGTGCACTGATGCATGACTTCTGATATACCGGGTTCACCATGTATTACCTGGTCTGCATTGTCTACAAAGCTTATTTCAGTGATATAATGGTCTGTACCACCTATTTTCAGTAGTCCGACAGGACTTTGGTAATATGTATAATAAAGCAGGCTCATTAGCCGATGGGTTGTCCGTTTGCCACCGTTTTGTCGGGTTGTAATAAAATTACCTTATTATTTTCATCATACACACCCAGTACCAGGCATTCGCTGAAAAAATTGGCAATTTGTTTGGGGGGGAAATTGACCACGGCCACGATCTGCTGGCCGAGGAGCTGCTCTTTGCTGTAATGGTGGGTGATTTGGGCGGAAGAGTGTTTAATACCCAGTGGACCAAAATCGATGGTGAGCTGATAGGCCGGTTTCCTTGCTTGGGGAAAATCATTAACTTCAACTATTGTTCCGGTTCGCAGTTCTATTTTCTCAAAATCATTCCAGGTAATCATATCATCTTGTTTTTATAATGATAAAAATAAAACTAATATTATGAAGCGACACGCAACCGCCGTTTGGAATGGCTCCGGTAAAGAAGGTTCCGGCCATCTTACTACGCAGAGCTCGGTATTGAACGAAACACAGTATTCCTTTAATTCCAGGTTTGCAGAGGGCAAAGGCACCAATCCTGAAGAGCTGGTGGCCGCAGCTCATGCCGGGTGTTTTACCATGAAGCTGAGCTTTGTATTGGGGGAAGCTGGTTTTACACCTGAGAAACTGGAAACAACAGCAGAAGTAACACTGGAAAACGGAAGTATTACCAGCTCGCACCTGACATTGAAAGCCAAAGTACCGGGTATCAGCAAAGAAAAATTTGATGCATCTGTACTGGATGCCGAAAAAAATTGCCCCATCAGCAAATTATTCAACACTTCCATTACGGTTGATGCCTCACTGGAAGGATAGATGCGGGCCCTACCGGTTTACTATAAATGCTGCAAGGGCCTGGAAAGAACAAAAGACCGCCATGCGGTCTTTTGTTCTTTATTTTATTGATGGAATATCTGTATTTTATTTCAGGTAGCTTCTGAGGAACCAGGCCCATTTTTCGTGTTGTTTCAAAAGACCGGTTACAAAATCGCTGTTGCCCTTGTCATGAAATTTATCTTCCAGCTCATCAATATCATTGCGGAGCAGGCGGATAATGGTTTCATGATCATCCAGCAGGCTTTTGAGCTGTTTTTTCTGGTCGTTGGTATACTCTTCTTCCACCAGGTTGGTCACTTCGATAAAATCTTTCAGCCGGCCCTGCGAGTAATGGCCCAGCATACGTGTGCGTTCTGCCACCTCGTCGATCACCTCTTCCAGTTCGGTATACATTTTCTCATAAAAAAGATGCATCTCCATAAAATTATCACCTTCTACATTCCAGTGATAATTACGGGTTTTGGTGTACAGCACAAATTCATCTGCAAGAATTCTTCCCAGGATACCGGCGGATCCTTTTTTCTGATCTTCAGTAAGGCCGATGTTGGCATTCATGATTATACGTTTTAGTAAAGTAAATTAAGCATGTTCCCTAATCAAACAACTGCGAACAGGTATTGTTCACGAAAGCATCAGGCACCAGTATAATTGGCGGGAAATTAATTGTCCAGCAGTTGGGCAAGAGCGAGCAGTTCATTGTGCTTGTATAATTCGGCGGGAGATTCAAAGCATTTGGCCAGCTCTTCTATCAGCAACTGGATAATGCGTACATGATTGAGCGGTTTGAAGAAATAGGGGGATGGCGGAACGGATATACGCTTGAAATAATTGTCTACGTCATTGTGGCTGAAAGCCTGGCCGGTAGTGGCATCTACATAGAAATGGATCTTCTGCTGTATGTTGCCATTGTCGAGAGCGGGGTCATAATCGCTGCGGAAGAATGCCAGCACAAACTGCCTGGGAATATTGATAGCCCGTACCGGTATGTCGAGCAGCTCGCAGAGTACCAGGTATAAGATGCCATTGGAAATGGCATTCCCTTTTTTACTCTGTAATATTTTATGAATAAAAAAATCGTCGGGATTGGTATAAGCGGTTTCCTGCCCTTTCAGGTTATAGTAATTGTACACGATGCTGGAGATGACATTGGCCTGTTCCAGTGGCGTGAGAAAACTGTTCAGCTCGAGCCATACATTCCGCCGTATTTTTTCTATTTCTTGTAAAACCGGTGTGGTTTGCAGATCGGGGTACTGGAACTTAGCCACCAGCAAGGCGCCGAACAGCAGATCGTGATATGCACTGTTTTTCCATTCAGTTAAATCAGTGATCAGGTCAGAGTAGTGCAGGCGGTGGATGATCATTTCAATCCGCTCCTGGGTAGATTCGCTGGGTGAGTTTTCCCATAAATTTTCCAGGTTGGGAATAATGCCTCTGCCATAATCAAGCAACCGCTGCGACACAGTGGTGAATACCTCCTCATCCGGGTCGTCGATCAGGGTGAACAGTGCAGATATTTCTTTCGTCTCCTGCATGGCGAATGGGGTGTCTGGCATTTACTACAAACTAAATTATTTTTTTGTTATGGTGCTAATATAACTTATTCAGTCCTGTGGATTACTGTTAAAATTTACGCTTTTTTCAGTAATGTTCCTTAGCGAACAGGCCACCAGTTATGATCTTGTTCTTTACATCGAACCTGTGGCCAGTAAGATGGCCAGGCACAATAATATTGCCAGCAAAATAACTGCCGGCAATTTGTACCGGTTAAGCCATTGCTGCATTTTTTTGTTTTTAATACAATTTTGTATCTGCTGTTGCAGGGCTGCATTATCACCCGCCAGCTGCAGCAGGGGCTCTGCCAGCAGCTGGGTATAGGCCAGGGTAAGTGGTTGTGTGCATTGCAGGCAGTATTCAATTACCCGGGCATTAACAGTGGTATCGGCTGCATGGCGCAGTACTTCGAGATTGAACGCCGCTAAAATTTGCCGGAGATGAAACAGTACAGCATCCCGGTCTATCCTGAACGGATCCTGACTGGCGATGGCAGCGCTGAGTTCCCGGCATTGCTGAACGATCCATTCAGGGGTGATCAGCTTAGGATCGGGGGCTGCTTTCCTGCGCAGGAACTGGTATTGATAAAAGCGTTCGTAATTATAGTTCTCCCGGCTGCGCGGATCAGAAAGCACATCATAGGCTTCTTTGATTTCCCTGAACTGCAGTTCGGATAAACGGTTGCCATTGTTTTGATCGGGATGATAACGGAATGCCATTTTGCGGTAAGCTTTTTTCAGCTCTTCACCGGATGCGGCAGGACTAACCCCCAGTATTTTATAATAGTCTTTCAGCGGCATATTGCGGTTCGGTGCTGTAAACTTAGGGCAATTCATGTTAGCAAATACAGATCCATTGTGGTGCCGGTTTTGTCCCCGTTTGATTTTTTGAGAAAAAAAATACCCAAAAAAAAGGCCGCTTGTGTAAGCGGCCTTTGTTATTTGCACAAGATTGAACCGGTAATTAATACAGCGTAAATTCAACGCGCCTGTTTTTCTGGCGGCCTTCAGCTGTTTTATTCGATGCTATTGGCTGGCTCTTACCATAACCGGTTGCTTCGATACGTGAAGGATTGGCACCCTGTGATACCAGGTAGCTTTTCACGGCTTCAGCACGGTCTTTAGACAGCTTCAGGTTGGCTGCATCAGAACCTACGTTATCGGTATGACCTGCCAGTTTAAGACTGAAGTGTTTTTTAACCAGTATCTCTGCTACGCGGTCGAGGCTTGCATAAGATTTCTGGCGGATAGTTGCTTTGGCGAAATCGAATTCCAGGTTTTTGATGGCTTCATTTACAATACGCCTGTCTTCTTCTGTGATAACCACTTTTTCTTCTTTCAGCGTATCTGGTTTAGGCAGCGGGCAACCGGAACCATCTACTTTTTCGCCGGCAGGAGTGCCGGGGCATTTATCAAAGACATCAGATACACCATCGCCATCGCTGTCTTGTTTCAGTTTATTCAGCTCATTCTGCAATGTGCCGATCTGGGACAGTTGCTGTTCGGTTCTCTGTTCGCTTGCAGCCAGGGAAGCTTTCAGGGCTTCGTTCTCAGCATGCATTTCTCTTGCCATTTCTGCTGCCGGGTTGTTGGTAGCCAGCTGCGGTTTGGTTTTTTTGCCAATGGCAAATTCTACACCGATATGACCATAAGAGAATTTGTCTTTGCTGGGGCCTTTGGCATAACCATCGAGGTTGTCACCGTCAACAAAGTTCATACGGTAGCCGAGGTCGATATTTACACCGGGAGCCGCATTCAGTTTGATACCGGCACCAACGGGTACAAAAAATTCTTTGATATGCCCGCCGGGTTTATAACTTACTTCTGTGGTGCTGCCGGTAGGTACCAGTTTGGGGTCGTAGCTCATCAAACCTGCACCCAATGAAATATACGGCATCAGCAGGCTTTGTTTATGCAGCCAGTTGATATTGGCCAGCGTAACCACGCCGCTTACACTACCTGCCCAATTGATGGTGGTTTTGAAAGAGGAATAAGGGCTCTGGGGCGGCATACCGTTACCCAGGTTTTTTTCATTAGTGCCTTTCAGTGTACCTTTTAAAAATTCAGCCTGTACACCAAATGCATGCAGTATCTGGTATTTTACGTAAGCACCATACCCAATTGTTGGTTTCCATTTAGTGAAGTCATTGCTGCCACCGATACCCACTACAGGGGCCAGTGCGCCGCCATTGACACCAATAGACCATCTTCTGAATCCATTGCCACCGGTAAAAGGTTTTACGTGATCTACAACCGGAGCATTTCCTGAAGAGGTGTAACTCGAATCCTGTGCAAAAACAGATGCCGAAGACAGAACGGCACCAGCGAGCAATACAATGCTTTTGTGCATGTGTTGTTTCATATAAAGGTTTTAGTTTTCAAAAATGCCTTTTCACAGGCATACTATGCTCTAATAGAAAAATTCTTGCCAAAATGGGGGATGATATTCAATTGCAGTTTTCCTGGAAATTGGTATAACAGAATACGGAGTATGTGGGTGAATATTGATTGAAATATTCAATATTCAGGTGCTAAAGTATAAAATAATACTGAATATCTGCACTTTTGCCGGCATATATCGTATTTTTATTTATGTATTTCTAATATAGATTAAAAACAGCCTCCATGAAACAGTTGCTTGCAGTATTTGCTTTGGTTATATGTTCTGCACCGTTTGCTTTCGCGAAGAAAGAACCCCGTGTACTGGTATTTTCTAAAACTGCGGGTTTCCATCATCAGTCTATACCGCAGGGACAAAAAGCCATTCAGCAACTGGGGGCGGGGCACCATTTCCAGGTGGACACTACCTCAGATGCTGCCGTATTTACCGCAGATAACCTGAAGCAATATGCGGCAATTGTATTCCTGAACACCACCGGTGATGTACTGAATAATGAACAGCAGGCTGCTTTTGAACAGTATATTCAACATGGGGGTGGTTATGTAGGCGTGCATGCGGCTACTGATACAGAATATGACTGGCCCTGGTACAATAAATTAGTGGGTGCATATTTTAAGAGCCATCCCAAGCAGCAGGATGCTGTATTGCATGTGACCGATCAAAAATTTATCGCCACCAAACACCTGCCCGCCGAATGGAAACGTTTTGATGAGTGGTATAATTTTAAAACCACCAACTGGGATGATGTGCATGTGCTTATTACTATCGATGAAAGCAGCTATACCGGCGGGGAAAATGGCCAGTACCATCCCATGAGCTGGTATCATAGTTATGATGGCGGCCGTGCTTTTTATACTGAACTGGGCCACACGGATGCTTCCTATGCCGATCCACTGTACCTGCAGCATTTACTGGGCGGCATTTTGTATGCAATGGGCAAGGGAAAATAAGGGCTGCTCCCCAACCTCTCCCCCATCAACTACTCAACCAATCATTTCCAAGAATCGAGAAACGAGAATAATAACTTCCATTCCTAATTCCTAATTCCCACTCAACCGCTCAACCATTCAACCATTCAACCACTCAACCATTCAACCATTCAACCATTCAACCATTCAACCATTCAACCACTCAACCATTCCCCCCTGGTGTTCAATAATAAAGCTGATCAATGCATCTTGTTCAATGCCGGCCCTGTTACAGGCATCGGCGATATCATCCCTGGATACATTGGCGGCGAAAGATCTTTCTTTCAGTCTTTTCTTTACCCCTTTCAGGTCCATGCCGTCATAGCCACCGGGGCGCATGAGTGAATAAGCATGAATAAGACCGGATAATTCATCAAATGCATACAGCATTTTATCCATAGTGGTTACCGGTGTTACGCCAAAATATGCCGGCCCATGTGAGGCGATGGCATGAATGATTTCCGGGTCGATATGGCGGTGTTCCAGTTCCTCAATAATTTTTTTGCAATGAAGTTCGGGCCATTGGTCCCAGTCGGCATCGTGCAGCAGGCCGGCGAGTTCCCATTTCCATTGTGTAGCCTCCTCTGCCTGTTCCTTTTCTGCTGCCCAGCAGCGCATCAGGTGGGCTACCTGCCGCATGTGCAGTTGCAGCCTGGGGTTGAGTACCCATTCGGTTAATATTGCTTCTGCTTCTTCACGGGTTAGTACCTTGTTTTTATCGGCTTCGTTCCCAAAAGTTTGTCTGCCCAGTAAAAGGTTCGCCATAATCTTCTATTGATGTTTGATGGTGCAATTGATCCGGCTGCAGTAAAAGCACACTGTTACAAAAAATAATTGTCCCGTTGTTTTCTTAAGTAGTTTTCTTATTGAAGATAGGGAATATCTATAGTTCGTATACTTCCCGGTAAATGGTTTGTTTCACTTCCCTGAAAACCTGTTCTGTTGTGGTAGTGCCGTATTGCATCAGTGTCATGGGCAGAAAATCACCATCAGGGATATAGGGTGGCTGATAATAAGCAAAAGGAAAAATGGCAAAGCCCAGTTTTTCATAAAAGCCCAGCCTGCGTATTGCCATAACGCCTGCACCGGCCGGTTCAGATTCGAGTATGATGACCGGGTGAAGACGCTGCATTTCCTTTATTACACTACTGCCGATGCCATTGCCTCTTGCATCGGGTGTTACAGCGAAGTATTCAATAAAAATAAATCCGCGCAGCTGCCAGTATATCAGCAATCCCATAAATACATCATCCCAATGTATGGAAGCAACAGATAATTTATGCTGACCGATAAGCATGAGCTGCCTGTGCCAGGGGCGTTTTTCTGTTATAGGAAAACTGTCTTCATACAACAGCCGTACAGCTTCGGGTACCTGTTGCTGCAGCGTAATCAATTTCAGTGACATGACCTGGTATTAAATCGTTGTTTCATCGTGACAGTTCAGCGAAGCTTTCTCAAATTCGAGGGTGGCATGCTGTACATTGGCGTGCAGCAGCCGATGTTTGATGGCCTCTTTCATTGTTTCCAGTTCAGCTATCGTAACCATATCTCCAACCACCACATGTGCCGTGAGCGCATTAATGGTTGTGCTGAGGCCCCATACATGCAGGTGATGGATGTTCTGCACACCATCCACGCCTTGTATGGCCTGCTGTACCTCGGTCATGTTCACATTGGCCGGAACCCCATCCATAGAAAGGCGCAGGGTTTCCTTAAGCAGGTTCCAGGTGGTAACAAAAATAACTATTACGATCACCAGGCTGATAACACTGTCTACCCAGTACCATTTGGTGTACAGGATGATTATACCACCTATCACTACGCCTGCCGAAACCAGTGCATCGGTGGCCAGGTGCAGGTAGGCACTTTTAACGTTCAGCTCTTCTTTCCGGTTATGAAAAAAGAAAAAAGCAGTAACCGCGTTGATCACGATACCCAGTGCGGCGATGATGGCAATGATCCTGCCCTGTGCAGGTTGCGGATCGCCGAAACGCTGGATAGCTTCCCAGCCGATGCCACCAATACCAATAAGCAGTACCACTGCATTAACCAGGGCTGCGAGTATGGTGGTTTTGCGAAAGCCATAGGTGAACCGGCTGGTAGGTTTTATCCGCGCCAACCGGAAGGCCAGCAGCGAAAGTGCCAGGCTGGCCACATCGCTCAGGTTATGTCCTGCATCGGTAAGCAGGGAAAGGGAATGGGCTACAAAACCCGCGATGGCCTCGGCCACCACAAATGCCGCATTAAGCGTAATGCCGATCACAAAAGCCCGGTTAACCTGTTCGGGCACCACATGGTGATGATGCCCGTGATCATGTGCATGACCGTGTGTATGTGAATGCTGGTGTGCCATATTGTAAGTATTCAACATGCCTGCCATAACGGTTGTGGCAGCGGCAGTACAAGTTACGGGTTGCAGCGCTAATTTAACCGGGCAGCTCCTGCTTTTGGTTGCAATGATCTCAAAATTTGTGTATTGTGCAGGCTTTTGCGTGAAAACACCAAACAGGAAATGCTTTTCTCCCGCCGGGAAATAAAGGAAAAACAATAACGGTTATGATAATAAGTGTTCAGACATATATCCCGCGGAAATGTTTTTTGAAGAAGAACCGATGCCAAAATAGCTTACTATATTGATAAAAGCTGTAGCAGATGATGAAAGAAATATTATTTATTTGCAGTTGTTGAACACAAACCAAAACTAATAGAACTATGAAGAGAGAACAACGTATGCTTATGCCGCCTGTATAACAGGATATCCTGCACTAACTATTTTATTATTCAACCAAAACCAACCGTTATTCATCCTTAACTATTGCTATTGTACCCGTCTTTGTTCCCGGTATACCCCCAAGCCGTACCAGGAATGAGCCACTAAATCACTGCCATATGGAAAAAAAATGCATGGCCGCCGCCATAGCGTACAGTAGACGCTTGCGCCTGCCTATCCTCCTGCTTTTGCTACTGCAATCCTGTTTAACTACCCCGCTTTTTGCACAGCTTCAAACGGTTACCGGTATGGTAAAAGATACCAAAGGTGTTCCGCTGCAAGGTGTATCTGTTACAGTGCAGGGAACCAAGCTGAGCACTGTGACAGATGTTGACGGGAAATATTCCATCAGGATATCCGATGCAACGGCAACCTTACAATTCAGTTTTGTTGGCTATGCCAATAAAGAAGAAAAAATTGCGGGCCGTTCATCCGTGAACATTACACTGGCCGAATCGTCCTCCGATCTAAATGATGTGATCGTGGTGGGATACGGCACTGCCAGGAAAAAAGACCTTACAGGTTCTATTGGTGTCATGAATTCCAAACAGATCACCGAAAGGCAGCCTGTAACCCTGTTTGATGCATTGCAGGGGCAGATGTCGGGTGTGATGATCGTGAATGATAACGGTGATCCTGCGGGGCAGGGCACGGTGCAGATACGCGGCGCATCTACACTGAACAGCGGTAACGGGCCATTGTATGTGATAGATGGTGTGCTTACGGATAATGCCAATTTTATCAATCCTTCAGATATTGAAACCATTGAAGTATTTAAAGACGCCTCGTCTGCAGCCATCTATGGTGCACGCGGGGCCAACGGTGTAATACTGATCACCACCAAGCGTGGTAAAGACGGGCGCCCTACGATCAATGCCACTTATACCCATACCATTGGTACGCTGGCGCATAAGCTGCGTACCACCTCTGCCGCAGAGCTGCGCTATTACCGCAAAATGCGCGGCGATGGCAATGACGGCGCCAATCTGGATTCATTGAGCCCTTACCTGAACCAGGACAATGATTTTCAGAATATCATGTTCAAAACAGCGCATAAGCAGGTGGCTACTGTGAGCATCAGCGGTGGCCAGAAAGGAATGTCGTATTACCTGGGTGCCAACTATACCGACGACCAGGCAATCGTGATCAACAGCTGGCTGAAACGCGTACAGCTGCGGGCGAATGTAGACTACCAGGCTTCTTCCAGGCTGAGAATATCCAACAGCCTTTCACTGGCTTATCAAACAGGCAATGATATCCCGGTAGGCACTGCATTGAAAACAGTGTTTGACCGCAACCCCTGGACTGCTATTTACCGGCCTGATGGTTCTTATACCAACAATGTGGAATCGAAAAGGAACCCGGTAGCGCAGGCTATGCTGAATATTAACCGCGACAACAATTTCACCATACTGTATACCACCCGGCTGGAGTACCAATTTTATAAAGACCTGAAGTTTACCACCAGCCTCAATGCACAGCTGTACAGCAATAAAAACAACAGCTTCAGTCCCAGCTCACTTACCTCTGATGGTACAGGCAATGCCACGGGCAGCAATACGTTCGGACAAAAAATTTACTGGGAAACACAGGCTTACCTCAACTACAGCAAAACCATTGGCAACAATCATGTGATCAATGCATTGCTGGGCTTCAGTGCCGATAAAACCAGGAATGATAACTATAGAATAGGGATGGAGAATTACCTGGATGAATCTATTTATACTTCCAATGCCGCGCAGATCATCAACCTGAACAAAACAGGAACAGATGCCAGCAGCAGTTCTGATGCATCGTTCTTTGGCCGTGTAAGTTATAGCTACCGCGGTAAATACATTGCAGAAACATCACTGCGCAATGATGGCTCTTCCAAATTCGGGTCTAATAACAAGTTCGGCCATTTCTGGGCAGGATCGATGGCCTGGCGTTTTTCTGATGAAAGGTTTATGGGCTGGGCCAAAAAAGTGCTGAATGATGGTAAGCTGAGGCTGAGCTATGGCCAAACCGGTAATGACCGTATCGATGACAATGCGGCCCGCACGCTCATCAATTTTGGTAATGAATATTATAATGGCAGCAGTGTGGCCGCACCCAATCCGAGGATCGGCAATCCTGGTATCAAATGGGAGAGCACGACTTCAAAAGACCTGGGTATCGATCTTACCATGTTCAGCGGCAAATTGAACTTTACTGCTGACTACTATATCAAAACAACCTCCAACCTGCTGTACAATAACCGGCTGGCAGGTGAAAGCGGTGCCACCAATATTTATGTGAACTTGGGCACCATTGAAAACAAAGGCCTCGAACTGGCTGCCACAGGCACACCGGTCACTACAAGAAATTTCCAGTGGACGGTTGGTGGTAATATAACCTTCCAGCAGGGAACTATTAAGCAACTGGCCAATCATCAATCATTTATTTCCGGTGACAAATGGCTGGTACGTGAAGGCGGCCGTATCGGCGATTTCTACGTATACAAAAACCTGGGTGTATACCAGTGGGATGAATCGAATGCTTATGACCAGGCAGGGCACAGGCTTACTGTTGTACTTGGTGATGATGGCAAGCCCAATGGCCAGTACACACAAAACGGCAAACCCTATACGGGGCCTATACAAAGCAAGTATTCCAATGGTTTTAAATTACTGGGAGGTGATACCGAGTGGCAGGATGTAAACAATGATGGTGTGATTGATGAAAAAGACCTGGTGATCGCAGGCAATGGTATGCCCAAAGCATTCTTCGGTTTTATCAACACATTGCGCTATAAAAATTTCACACTGAATTTCCTGCTCAACGGCAACCTGGGTTACCAGGTGTACAACAGTGTGAAAAATGGGCAGAATGCCAATTCATCTACCTATTCACCACCCAACTGGGAAGCGATTTATGGCGCCTGGCAGAAGCCGGGTGATATTGCGAAATACCCCAATTTCAAAGCCAAAGATACCCGTGGCGGTATCAGGAATGGTGTGAACAGCATGTACATAGAAGATGGTGCTTTCATCAGGCTGTCCAGTGTAAAGCTCACGTATAATTTTGATACCAAACTGCTTCGCCGGCTTAGCCTGAAAGGCCTGGCTGTATACCTGTTCGGCTCTAACCTGGGCACCTGGACAAAATACAGCTGGTACGATCCCGAGTTCAGCTCCTCCGGGTTGAACATCGGCAATGACAACGGTAAGTACCCGAAACGCAGGGAGTTTGGTTTTGGTATCAATGCCAATTTCTAATAACTGCTCCTGTTTTTTTAGCGCTAAACCAATTTGAGATGAAAAAATTATTCTTTATAGGTGCACTTGCAGCGGTGGCATTCGCCGGCTGTAAAAAATTCTTGACACAGAAACCCCTGTCGCAGGGTGATGCAGAGAATTATTATAAATCACAAAAAGACATGAATGCCGCACTTAACGGTATTTATTCCGCCTTTCAAACAGAAATGCTGGGGGATGGAGTAAGCAGTTATGGTGGTAAATACCATTACTGGGGCGATGTACGGGCCGATGTATTTGACCGTTCGGGCTATCCCAATGGTGTGATCAAAGAATTATCGGTAAATGCGCTCACTGCCAGCAATGGGGCCACAGACTGGACAGGTCTTTACCAGGTGATCAGCAGGGCGAATTACTGCATCAAATATTTTCCACGCATTCCTTCGCTGGATAATACAGTAACGCCTGCCATTCTGAACAATGCAATAGCGCAATGTTATGCCATGCGTGCCATCAGTTATTTTTATATCATCCGTTTATGGGGCGACCCGGTTGTATGGACCACCCCGTTTGAAGATGCTTCTCAATCTACTGCAAGAGCGAGAAGTCCGCAAGCAGTCGTGCTCGATACCCTGGTACTGGCAGATCTGCAGAAAGCCTATTCGCTGATCAATAAAAACACCACATCGAATGTATATACAATGGGCGAAGCGGCTATCTGTGCAGCCCTGGCCGATGTATATATGTGGAAGAAAGACTATGGCAATGCCATTACCTGGATTAATAACCTGTTTAAAGCCAAAGGCCCTACAGGGCTCAATTACACCAATGCAGGCGCTGCTGCACTGGAGCCTGCCGCTACCTGGAAGAACCTTTTTGTAGCGCCATATGCCAGTCCTGAAAGTATCTGGAGCATTAACTGGGACCAGGCTTACAATGGCTGTGCCTGCCTGCCTATGGGAAAAGCGAAATCCAATAGCCCCGTGAATGTGGATTCTGCTTTCAAGGCCGACTGGCGGAAGAACAAAACCGATATACGTATTGCCAAATCCATCGATACACTGAGTGGAAACAACCACGACAATATGATCATCAAATACTATAACATCGCAGGTAACTCAGTGCCCAACAGTGCGGGTTCGCCCGATGCACAGGTGTACAATGTGTACCCGGTGATGTACAGGCTTGGTGATATCTACCTGCTATATGCAGAAGCGCTTAACAAAACAGGTGATGCAGCCAATGCGCTCAAATACCTCAACGTGATCCGTACAAGGGCAGGACTGCCCGCATACAATGCAACCGACCCCGCGGTTTCGGGTGTTGATGCAATGGAAATGACCATCCTTACAGAAAGAAGATACGAGTTGTTCGCTGAAGGCAAAAGATGGTTCGACCTGGTGCGTACAGGCCTGGTAAAACAGGTAATGGATCCCGTGATCAAAGTAAGACAGATCCGTTATGGTACCGACCCCACTGGTTTCGACCTGGGAGCGCACAATGGAAAACTTTACTGGCCTATTGACAGGCAGGTACTGATTGCCAATAAACTGCTTACCCAAACCCCCGATTATTAACATTTAAATTTCACAACATGAAAAAGTTGTCTGTACTATTTCCCGCATTGCTTGTAGCAGTTTGTTGTGGTATGGTTTTGTGCGGCTGCTCTATCGGCGGGCTCGACTGGCAAAAAGACTATAACCGTAAACCCGATACACTGGATGCCCACCTGTATAAAAATGCATGGGAATACCTGAAACAAAGAAGCATACAGGCTAATCCCGATACCATATTCAAGCGCATGTACGATGGTATTATTTACAGCGGTATCGATACCAATGAATATACCCAACCGGGCCGTACCTATATATTTTTGCACAACGATGCTATTTACAACAAAAAAACGCCCACCGATGGGTTCTTTGGAAGAGTGGCTGATTCGCTTGGAAAAACCGGTGGCATCAGCTGGACGACCTACAAAAGATCGGCAGTGAAAAGCTACCTGCAGTACCTGATCATGCAGGGTGAATATTCGCATTATACGCTGCCCACATACAATGTTACTGTTACAACGCTGGCTCCTGCCGGTGTGTATGCCGGCAGCAATAATCCCAATTCAGTGATGAACCTGAAAGTACTGAATGCATCCAACAGCAATACGCAGGATGACCCGGTTACACTGAATGATTCTGTATTTGTAAGAACATCAGACCTGCATGCAACCAATGGAATGATACATGTGATAGACAAGTACCTGACCACTGCATTGCCCAAATAAATATTCCAGCAGGGATACCTCCTGTTTCATAAGGATGGTATCCCTTTTTATATACTGCCGGGTGATGCGTGAAATGGATGTTGCATTAATGCAACTGGTTGTAAAACGAACCGGTCGCGGCCGGAAACGATTGTGTAAACAAAATACCGCCACATCTTTTATTTAACGATCTTGGCGGTCTGCTTTTGGTTCTGCTGCAAAGTGTTTTTGTTTTTTTTGGTCTTAAGTATATACCGTGAAAAAAAAGAGTTTATGTACAGTGCTGCTGGCAGTTTGCAGCCAGTTATTGTTTGCGCAGCAGCGTATCCGGTTAATTGACAACTGGGAATTTTTAAAACAGGACCTGGGAGGAATATGGGAAGCCGTTAGACCGGTAGGCAAAGGCAATCCCGAAAGTGTTCCCCTGTGGCAACCTGTTCAGTTACCGCATTGTGTGAATGCAGAAGATGCTGTAGATCCTGATGTTAATTACTACCAGGGGCCGGCCTGGTACCGCACACAGCTATCTGTCAGCAATCCCTATACTCATGGAAGAACCCTGCTGCATTTTGAAGGTGCGGGACAAAAAACCGCGGTATATGTGTATACTACCAAAGTGGGTGAGCATGTGGGTGGTTATGATGAATGGCGCGTGGATATTACAGATGCGGTGGCTGCTTTTCAGCAAACTGATATCTGTAAAAAACAGTTCAAAGGCAAAGTGCCGGTTTCTATCCGCACCGATAATTCACGCGACCTGGAAATGATCCCTTCTGATCTTTCTGACTTTAATGTATATGGTGGTATTTACCGCTACCTCAACCTGGAATACCTGCCTGCTGTTTCAGTAGAACAATTGTTTGTGCAAGCCGGAACAGATGCCGCCGGTAAAACAGGCACACTGCAGGTAAGTGCCCGTTTGTATAATCCGCAGTCGCAGCCGGTAACTTCTATCGCTGTAAAGCTTACCGATCCATCGGGAAAGCTGGTACGGCAAACCAGTATGCAGCCAGGTACAGGTGTGGGCACACTGAGCCTGGCCGGTTTTGAAATAAAAAAGCCACAGCGCTGGCAGCCTGATCAGCCCTTGTTGTATACTGTAGAACTCACCCTGCATACACCGCAGGGTGATTATGTGGAAACGGCCAAAACAGGTTTCCGCCAGTTCTCCTTCGAAGACCATGGCCCATTCCTGCTAAATGGCAGCAGGCTGTTGCTGCGTGGCACGCACCGCCATGAGGACCATGCAGGTGTGGCTGCAGCAATGACAGAAGACATGATACGCAAAGAAATGATCCTGATGAAAGAGATGGGTGTTAATTTTATCAGGCTGGCGCATTACCAGCAATCGCGTATCGTATTGAACTTATGTGATAGCCTGGGCATATTGGTTTGGGAAGAGATTCCCTGGTGTCGCGGTGGATTGGGAGGGGATGTATACAAACAACAAGCCCGCCGCATGCTTACCAATATGATAGAGCAGCACTACAATCATCCGGCTGTGATCATCTGGGGGCTGGGTAATGAAAATGACTGGCCCGGCGATTTCCCGGAGTTTGATAAAGAAAAGATCAGGGCTTTTATGAAAGCGCTCAATGACCAGGCCCACCGCCTCGATCCCTCCCGCAAAACTGCCATCCGCCGCTGCGATTTTTGCAAGGATATTGTGGATGTGTATTCACCTTCTATCTGGGCCGGCTGGTACAGGGGTATCTTTACAGAATACAAACAAGCAACACAGGAAGAATTTAATAAAGTACAGCATTTCCTGCATGTGGAATGGGGTGGCGACAGCCATGCCGGCCGTCATTCAGAAAATCCTGATAAGTCATTACAACAGGTAAAAACAGGCAGCGGCACAGATGAACGTGCAGGTGATGCTTCTTTATACGGCGGTGCAGCCCGTGTGTCGAAAGATGGTGACTGGAGTGAAAGTTATATCTGCAACCTGTTCGACTGGCACCTGAAAGAACAGGAAACCATGCCCTGGCTTACTGGTACGGCACAATGGGTGTTTAAAGATTTTTCCACACCGGTAAGGCCCGATAACCCGGTACCTTATATGAACCAGAAAGGTGTGGTGGAAAGGGATCTTACGCCTAAAGAATCATACTATGTATTTCAATCGTACTGGACAACCAAACCCATGGCCCATATCTATGGCCATACCTGGCCGGTACGCTGGGGCAATGAACGGGAAGAGAAAATGATTAAAGTATATTCCAACTGTGATGAAGCCGAATTATGGCTGAACGGGAAAAGTTATGGATCGAAAAAACGCAATAGCCAGGATTTTCCCGCTGCAGGCTTGCGCTGGAATCTAATACCGGAAACAGGAATGAACCAGGTAAAAGTGATTGCCCGCAAGGGCAAAACAACAGTAGAAGATACTTTGTCTTTCCGTTACCAAACAGCCAAATGGGGTAAGCCCGCCAAACTGTTGTTGCAAAAAACAGCGGCAACAGCAGATGAAATAACTGTACAGGCGCAACTGCTCGACCAGAACAATATCCCTTGCCTCGATGCTGTGAACTGGCTACGCTTTTCCCTTGCGGGCGATGGTAAACTGGTAGATAACCAGGGCACCTCTTCCGGTTCGCGTTATGTGCAGACATACAATGGAAGGGCAGTGATACGTATTAAAACAAATAAGGGGAACAGCGTGGTGGCAGTGAGGAGTGAAGGAGTGGGGACGGCGTTTTTGGAATTATAGGGGGGATTGGTTGATTTGTTGAATGGTTGGATGGTTGAGAGGTTGAAGGGTTGAGGGGGTAGAGGGAATTATTATTATATGGGTTATTAATTTGACGGACATGCATAAAACGATTGCAGCAATTGTATGGTGGTTAACAGCATTCGCAGCAGATGCGCAGAAAGCAACTGCGGATGCGCTCAGTTTATGGTATAACAGGCCGGCACTGGCCTGGGAGCAGGCACTCCCTTTGGGGAACGGTAAAACAGGTGCTATGGTATTTGGTGGTATCGTGAAAGAACGTTACCAGCTGAATGATAACACCCTGTGGTCAGGCTACCCCGATGCGGGCAATAATCCTGCTGGACCTGCTGTTTTGCCCGAAGTACGCAAGGCCGTGTTTGCCGGTGAGTTTGACAAAGCTGCGGCTTTGTGGAAGAAAATGCAGGGACCTTATTCGGCACGCTACCTGCCTATGGGCGATCTGCTGCTCAATTTTCACCTGAACGATACCTCCACTACGCAATACCGCCGCTCGCTTGATCTGCAAACGGCTGTGGCTGCTGCACAATATACCATCAACGGTGTTACTTATCAGCGCGAAACATGGATCAGCTATCCTGATCATATCATGGTGGTAAGGATCACTGCAAATAAAAAAAATGCGCTCAGTTTTTCTGCTGCACTCACCAGTAAACTGAAATACCGTACAACTGCCGCCGGCAATGGCTACCTGGTGCTGAAGGGCAAAGCGCCCAAATTTGTTGCCAACCGCGATTATGAAAAACAACAGGTGGTATATGATGAATCACCGGATGGTGAAGGCATGCGTTTTGAAATACACATGCAGGTGAAAGCAGAAGGCGGCACTATACAATCACAGGGCGATGCACTGGAAATCAGTAATGCCAATGCTGTTACCATCTATCTTTCTGATGCAACTGCCTTTAATGGCTTCAACCATTCACCCGCAAAGGAAGGCAAAGATGCTGGCGCCGAAGCCGCCCTGTACCTGGAACGTGCTGTTGCCAAAACATATGAAGCATTGAAAGCTGTGCATATACGCGACTATCAATCACTGTTCAACAGGGTAACCTTACAGCTGGGCGATCGCAATACAGCCAATGCTGCAGCCGTATTGCCCACCGATGAACGGTTAAAGCAATTTGCTGCCAACCCCACTGATCTCGGTTTGCAGGTGCTGTATTACCAGTTTGGCCGCTACCTGCTGATAGCCAGCTCGAGACCAGGCTCAAGGCCTGCTAACCTGCAGGGGCTCTGGAACGACCAGGTGCAACCACCCTGGGGTAGCAACTATACAACGAATATCAATACTGAAATGAACTACTGGCTGGCAGAGAACACCAATCTTTCAGAATGTCACCAGCCTTTGTTTGATTTTTTGAAAGAACTCGCAGTGAATGGTGCACAAACTGCAAAAGTGAATTACAATATTTCTGAAGGATGGTGTGCACACCACAATGCTGATCTATGGGCCAAAACCTCGCCGCCGGGCGGTTACGACTGGGATCCCAAGGGATCGCCGCGCTGGAGCTGCTGGCCCATGGCCGGTGCATGGCTCAGCACACATTTGTGGGAGCATTACCTGTTTACCGGTGATAAACAATTCCTGGCAGCAACCGCATATCCTTTAATGAAAGGCGCTGCACAGTTTATGCTGCATTGGCTGATACCCGACCCGGTAAGTGGATACCTTGTCACCAATCCATCCACTTCACCTGAAAATACCATCAAACTGAATGGCAAAGAATATGAAGTAAGTATGGCCACCACCATGGATATGTCTATTATCAGGGAACTGTTTACCGATTGCATGCTCGCGGCAGCGCAACTAGGTACAGACAATGATTTTCGTGCTCAGCTGGAACATGTCAAAACAAAACTGTATCCCTATCATATAGGCAAATACGGCCAGGTACAGGAATGGTTCAAAGACTGGGACGATCCCAATGATAAACACAGGCATATATCGCAGCTGTTCGGATTATATCCCGGTCACCAGATCACACTCAACAGCACACCCGCGCTGGCAGCTGCAGCCAAACAATCGCTTATTTTCAGGGGGGATGTGAGCACCGGGTGGTCTATGGCCTGGAAAGTGAACTGGTGGGCACGGCTGCGTGATGGCAATCATGCCTATAAGATACTGAGCGCAGCCCTTACCTATATCGATCCTACGGTAAGCAAAGGGCAAATGAGTGGCGGCGGTACCTATCCCAACCTGTTCGATGCACACCCGCCTTTCCAGATCGATGGCAATTTTGGTGCCTCGGCTGGTATTACTGAAATGCTGCTGCAGAGCCATGAAGGCGAGTTGAACCTGCTGCCCGCATTGCCTGATGCCTGGAAAGAGGGTAGTGTACAGGGCATTCGTGCAAGGGGCAATTTCACCGTATCGCTCAGCTGGGCCGACGGAAAGTTGACAAAGTCAACTATTTATGCGGCCACCCGTGGCAAATGCCGTATACGCAGCACTGTGCCGGTAAAACTGGTGGGTGGAGCAACCACACCACCAGGTAATAATGATGCGGTTAACAACCTGTTACCTGTTTATGGCAGTACCCCCGTTGAACAAAACAAACAGGCCACCCTGCCCGATCTGGCTATCACTAAAACCTATGTAATAGAATTTATAGCAGAAAAAGGAAAAACCTATACCCTCGTTCCGCAATAAAAGATGCGTGAATTGATTTCATTTAAAAAGCCGGGAATAGATACCGGTATTGAAAAAAACAAGAGATGAATTATACAGTCAAAATAATAGTGCTGGTCACCTGCCTGTTCCTGTTTACCGGCTTGCAGGCACAGCAGCCCGGTTGGACACAGGTTGCGCCTGGTGTATGGAAAGCCGTGATAGGCAAGCCTGAATCGTATAACCTGCTGAAAGCAGCAGGCAGCACACCCAATATAGCAGCTATACAGGCTATTGGCGAAACCGCTTTCCCATTGCCACAGCAAGCTATTCATGCCACCGTTACAGATGGCAAAACCTACCTGCGTTTTCCGTTGCAGCGCAATGAACAGCTGTACGGGTTTGGCCTCAATTTTCAAACCGTGTACCAGCGTGGTAAAATACTGCAGCTGCATGTAGATCATTTTGGTGGTAAAGACAATGGCCGCACACATGCACCCACACCTTTTTATATCTCTTCGGGCGGCTATGGTGTTTTTATCAATGCTGCCAGGTATATTACGGTATATGCCGGTACGGCTGTACGTAAAGACAGCAAAGATGCACCCGCAGCCAAAGACCGCAATACAGATAAGAACTGGACGGCAAGACCCTATTCAGATGCCGTGGAAATGCTGGTGCCTGCTGCCGGTGCAGAAGTATATGTGTTCGGCGGCCCTACACCGCTGGATGCAGTACGCCGTTTCAACCTGTTCAACGGTGGCGGCTGCCTGCCACCCAGGTGGGGGCTCGGTTTCACTCAACGTGTACAGAAACTATACAATGCCGCTGATGTAAAAAAAGAAGCGGCCGCATTTGCTGAAAAAGGCTACCCACTGGATTTCATCGGCCTGGAACCCGGTTGGCAAAGCAAAGCCTATCCCTGCACGCTGGAATGGGATCGGGAACGCTTTCCGCAGCCGGCACAGTTTGTCAAAGACCTACAGCAGATGGGTATCCGCATCAACCTCTGGACCAATCCTTATGTTTCACCCGATGCACCATTTTACAAACAGATTGCACCTTATACGGGCTCGCATACTGTATGGCTGGGGGCTGTACCCGATTTTACCATGCCTGAAGCCCGCCGTGCATTTTTTGGACAGCTGCAGAAAGACCAGGTGGATATTGGTGTAAGCGGTTATAAAATTGATGAAGTGGATGGTTATGATACCTATCTCTGGCCCGATGTAGCCAGCTTCCCTTCCGGCAATACGGCCGAGCAGATGCGGCAAACCTATGGGCTACTGGTTCAGCGGTACAGTACAGCTATGTACCATGAACGCGACCAGCGCACCTATGGCCTGGTGCGTGCTTCCAATGGCGGCGGCAGTGCTTTTCCTTATGTGATTTATGATGACTATTATAACCACGAAGATTTTATCACCGCACTCATCAACAGTGGCTTTGCCGGTGTATTGTGGACACCGGAAGTACGCGCTTCCAAAACAGCGGAAGAATGGTTGCGTCGTATGCAAACAGTGGTGTTTTCGCCTATGGCAATGATCAATGCCTGGGCCAGTGGAACCCAGCCCTGGTCGTACCCCGAAGTGGCAGAACAGGTAAAAGCCACGGCCATGCTGCGTATGCAGATGATCCCTTACTGGTATTCTGCTTTTGCCAGGTATCATTTTGAAGGCATACCACCTTTCCGCGCCATGAACCTGGAAGAAGGATTTGTGCAGGATATAAAAAAAGAAAAAGGCAGCAACAGTCTTGAGGAAAATCCATATGCAGAAGCGACCACCAAAGAAATCAAAGACCAGTACATGGCCGGTGAATGCCTGTTAGTGGCGCCGCTGTTTGCGGGACAAACCTCGAGAAAAATAGTATTGCCCAAAGGCAGGTGGTACGATTTTTATACTGGCGAATATGCAGGAAATGGTGAAGTGATCACTGTTACACCAGGGTTAGATAAAATTCCCGTATATGTAAAAGACGGTGGTATTGTACCCATGATGCCGCCGGCCCTGCATGCACCCAAAGCCGGTGAAAAGTTCGACCTGGAAATACGGTACTATGGCCGGCAGCCTTCAGTCTATCGCCTGTATGATGATGACGGGGAAACTTTCGATTATGAAAAAGGTGCATACGCCTGGCGGGAAATAAAAGTAACCATACGCGATGGCAAGCCCGAAGGCACGATGAGCGATGCGCCCAAAGGCAAACCCGATAATATAGGCAAACTGAGCTGGAAGTTTATGACGAAATAAAGCAGCCTCACCAGCAGGTTAAAAACATACCGATAAATTAAAACAACGTGATGATACAGTTTAAACGCAATATACCGGCAGCATTGTTGCTAATGCTGGTTGCGGGCCTGTACCTATCTCCTGTGGCAGCCAGGTATACACCCGCTCTTGCAGACAGCCTACAGGCTTCAGCTGCTGATGCCACTTATTACAAAGCAGCTTTACAGGTATTGAGAAAACAAGTGCTGGAAGAAGCTGCAAAGGCACTTCATGAAGAACCGGTTACTGTAACAGCAGCGCATTCGGTACGAAGCGCTGGTGGAAAACATGATTTTTATTCTGAAGGGGATTACTGGTGGCCTGATCCACAGCATCCCGATAGTCCTTATATCCAGCGCGATGGCATGAGCAATCCGGATAATTTTGTAGCACATCGCCTGGCGATGATCCGCTTCAGCCGTATCATCGGGGCATTGGCCTCTGCCTACAAAATAACCCATGATGCAAAATATGTGCAGCAGGCTATGAAGCACCTGCGTGCCTGGTTTGCCGATACCGCCACACTGATGAATCCCAACCTGCAGTTTGCACAGGCCATTAAAGGAAGGGCTACCGGCAGGGGTATCGGTATCATCGATACCATTCAGCTGATGGAAGTGGTGCAGGGGCTGATGGCAATGGAAGAGGCACCGGCTATGGATGCAGGCTTAGTGGCCATTGTAAAAAAATGGTTTGAACAATACCTGCACTGGCTTACCACGCATCCTTATGGAAAAGATGAAATGAATGCAGAAAACAATCATGGTACCTGCTGGGTAATGCAGGTGGCTGCTTTTGCCAGGTTCACCGGTGATGCAGAACTGCAGCAGTTTTGCCGCGACCGGTTTAAAAATGTACTGCTGCCCAATCAAATGGCTGCAGACGGCAGTTTTCCGCGCGAGCTGAAACGTACCAAGCCTTTTGGTTATTCATTGTTTAACCTGGATGCGATGAGCACTATCTGCCAGCTGTTATCTGTTCCGCAGGATGATCTCTGGCAGTTCCATACAGCAGATGGCAGATCGATGGATAAAGCCATTGCATTTTTATATCCTTTTATCAGCGATAAAAATAAATGGCCCTATGCGAAAGATGTGATGTACTGGGATAACTGGCCTGTGGCGCAGCCAGCCCTGTTGTTCGGTGCCAATGCTTACCAGCGTAAGAACTGGTTCGATACCTGGCAATCGCTCGATCACCAGCCTGAAGTGGAAGAGGTGATCCGCAACCTGCCGGTACGTCATCCGTTGATCTGGATGAACTAAGCCCGCATCCAGCTATAACCAATATTTCGTATAAGGCATACATTGTAAAACGGCAGCGAGCATAAACAATATTACATGGAATCCGGATCTTGCTTTTGGGAATTTTGTAAAACCCGGCTCTCGCGGGTAATACTAACATATATCCCTGTTTTACTGGCAATGGGCATGCATGTACAGGCGCAGACAAAAGGCGATGAGGACAAAGACATGTTCAACCGCATGCAGCCCCGCGACAGGCAGGCTGTGGAAAACGCGGCGAAAGGCTGGTGGAAACAGTCTATGCGTACACATGATGAACGCATACAATGGTGGCAGGATGCTCGTTTTGGTATGTTCATCCACTGGGGCATTTATTCTTTGCCCGGCGGCGAATGGAAAGGGAGAAAACTCAGTGGTTATGCCGAGCACCTGATGCGGAAAGAACGTATTTCCCGGGCCGACTACCTGGCATTGGCACATCAGTTCAACCCGGTAAAGTTTAATGCAGATGAATGGGCCAGGCATGCAAAAGATGCAGGGATGAAATACCTCATCATCACTTCCAAACACCATGATGGGTTTGCGATGTTTGATTCAAAGGTGTCAGATTTCAATATCGTGCGGCAAACACCATTTCACCGCGACCCTATGGCAGAGCTGGCTGTAGCCTGTAAAAAATACGGTATCCGTTTTGGTTTTTATTATTCGCATGCCTTTGACTGGGAGCATCCCGATGCGCCGGGTAATGACTGGGAATACAAAAATCCCGGTGGGGATTCCAATCTTTATGGCGGCGTGAACTGGTACGATCGGCACCCGGAGCTGCTGGCTAAAGCACAGCATTATGTAGATGAGAAAGCTATCCCACAGATCAAAGAACTGATCACCCAATACCATCCCGATATTTTATGGTTCGATACACCACATAAACTGCCGCTATCAGAAAACATCCGCATGCTGCAGGCTATCCGAGAAACCGACCCCAATGTGGTGGTGAATGGCCGCCTGGCCAGGAGCGCAGCAATGAATTTCGGCGACTACCAGAATACAGCAGACAGACCAGCTGAATTTTTTCCTGTAAAAGGCAACTGGGAAGCCATCCCTACCACCAATGAATCGTATGGCTATTCCAAATACGACAACAGCCATAAACCTGCCGGTTTTTTTATACGGCTGCTGGCCAATGCCGCATCACGGGGAGGTAACCTGCTGATGAATATTGGTCCTGAAGGCGATGGCAGTTTCGATGAAAAAGACCTGCATATTTTATCCGGCATCGGTCAATGGATGCAGTTGAATGGTGAAAGCATTTATGGTACAACAAGATCGTCCCTGCCACCGCAAAGCTGGGGCGTATCAACCAGCAAAGGAAATAAATTGTACCTGCATGTACTGCAGTGGCCCAGGGAACAGCAGCTGCAGGTAGGTGGCTTGCAGAGTGGTATCCGTAGGGCCTGGCTGCAGGCTGATGTGGCAAAGAAAAGCCTGCCGGTGCAGTATACTTCAGAAGGCTACTGTATAGGTTTGCCTGTGCAGGCGCCTGATACGGCGAACACTGTTATTGCCCTGGAAATGGATACGCCCATCATAACCGATTCAACCCGTTATGTACAGCACAATGTACCGCTGACCCGTTTGCTGGCATTTGACGCGGTTTTGCATGGCAGCCAATTCAGTTATGCCGATGGGAAAAACAATCACTACTATGTGGAAGGATGGAGATCGACCGGGCAATACCTGGCCTGGCCTTTTAAAACAACACGGCAGGCAGCTTACAGGATATTGCTGAAATACACCGGTGATGCAAAAACAGCAGGCAGTTTTCATCTTGCACTGGGTCAGCTGGATTATACCGGCGAAATAAAACCGGAAACAAGAAAAGGTCCTTTTGTGCTCGATGCAGGAACAGTGCAGTTACAGGCAGGGCTGCATGAGCTTACGATAAAACCGGTTTCCATCAGTGGTGAGGAGCTGATGAAATTACTGGAAGTGCAACTGCAGCCTGTAGAATAACAGTATGATAAAAAAAATTGATCAGCGGCTTTCATCAAATAACAGCCGGTAGTACTATAAAAAGCATATATGAACAGCAGACGAAATGATAACCTGTTAAAAAAAAGCATCCTGTATTGTACTGCCGCTTTACTGGCAGGCATTCCTGTACAACGCAGCCAGGCACAGCAATTGCCTTTGCAGGATATTTTTAAAAAAGCCGCAGACCAAACAATGGTACTGTTGAAAAAAACAGATTCGGCAAGAGCGGTCCATCCTGAACTGGTATCTCCCCGCACCATTGAAAATGGCCACTTGAAGCTGGTCGCATCGAAAGACTGGACTAGCGGTTTTTTCCCCGGTGTGCTTTGGTACCTGTACCAGTTTAACCGCGAGAACAACTGGCTGGATGAAGCAAAAAAATACACTGCGCTGATAGAGAAAGAACAATGGAACGGTGGTACACACGATATGGGTTTTAAAATTTACTGCAGCGTGGGTAATGGGTACCGTATCACCGGCGACCAGCAGTACAGGACAGTGGTAATACAATCTGCCAAAACTTTGTCCCGCAGGTTCAATCCTACAGTGGGTTGTATCCGTTCCTGGGATCATAGCAAGGAAAAATGGGATTACCCGGTGATCATTGACAATATGATGAACCTGGAATTGCTGTTTGCCGCTACCCGTTTAACCGGCGATTCTTCGTTCTATAAAATTGCCGTAAGCCATGCCAATACAACCATGAAAAATCATTTCCGCAGTGATTACAGCTCTTATCATGTTGTGGATTATGATTCGCTGACAGGGCAGGTGCGTAAACGGACAACCCACCAGGGATACAGTGATGAATCTGCCTGGGCACGCGGGCAAAGCTGGGCGCTCTACGGTTTTACAATGTGTTACCGCGAAACAAAGGACCCGCGTTATCTGCAGCATGCAGAGCATGTTGCCGAATTTATTTTGCATCATCCTCATATGCCTGAAGACCTGGTGCCTTACTGGGATTTTAATGCGCCGGGCATTCCTGCTGAACCCAGGGATGCTTCTGCAGCAGCGGTGATTGCATCCGGACTGTATGAGCTGAGCACTTACAGCAAAAAAGGAAAGTATTATCGCACAACAGCTGATAAAATAGTTAAAAGTCTTACTGATCATTATCGTGCGCCGGTAGGGGAAAACCAGGGTTTTATCCTGTTGCATAGCACCGGGTCGAAACCTGCCAACAGCGAAGTGGATCTGCCGCTGAATTATGCGGATTATTATTATCTCGAAGCATTGCTGCGTTACCTGCAATTACAGCAAAGCAGGTTCAGGTCGGTAGGCAGTGTACAGGCGGCGAAATAATGCCGCCGCTTTTTAAAAAAACAATAAAACAGTCCTGCGATTTTTCTACTGCTTAAAACAACGATATGATATCTTTCAGGCAACTATGTATACTGGCCATGCTTTGTGTGCGGCTACCTGCCATGGCCAGGGATTATCGCATCAGCTCGGCAGCAGCGCTGGATAAATTATCACTAAAAGCTGGTGACAGGGTTATACTCACCGGGCAAAACTGGAGCGATCAGCGGCTGGTAGTAAAAGGTGAAGGTTCACAACAGGCGCCTATTGTGCTTACTGCAGAAAAGCCCGGGCAGGTATTGCTTACAGGGCACTCCACGCTTTTGCTGGATGGTAGCTGGCTTATTGCAGACGGGCTTTATTTTGCCAATGGCTATTCCCTGAAGGAAGATGTAGTTGCGTTCTCTCCCCGTTCAGCCAATTGCCGGCTTACCAATACCGCTATTGTTGATTACAATGCCCCGGATAAAAAAACAGATTACCGCTGGGTTTCGCTGTATGGCAGTCATAACCGCGTGGATCATTGTTTTTTAAAAGGCAAAACCCACCAGGGGCCTACCATGGTGGTATGGCTGTCTGAAACGCCCAACTATCATCGTATCGATCACAATTATTTTGGTCCGCGCCCCGATCTGGGTGTGAATGGTGGTGAAACCATCCGCATCGGTACCAGTACCTGGTCGATGTACGATTCATACACCACTGTAGAAGACAATATTTTTGATGCCTGCAATGGTGAAATGGAAGTGGTGTCCAACAAAAGCTGTCACAATACCATTTGCCGCAATCTGTTTTATGAATGCGTGGGAACGCTTACCCTGCGCCATGGCAATTTTGCTGCTGTGTACGGGAATTATTTCATCGGTAATCAAATTGAAGGAACAGGTGGCATCCGTATCATCGGGGAAAATCACCGTGTATACAACAACTACCTGGAAGGGCTGAGAGGCACAGGTTTAAAAGCAGCCATCTCTATAATGGATGCCTTGCCTTCACCACCACTGAATGGTTACTGGCAGGTGAAACAGGCACAGGTGGTAGCCAATACCATTGTGAATTGTACCGAAGCGTTCAATATCGGTGCAGGAAAAAATGAACAACGCAATATTCCACCTGCAGGCGGCCATATGGCCAATAATGTGGTGGTGAATGCCGGCCGTTTGCTGGTGCTTACAGATGAGGCGCAACAAACCGTCATGGAGGGTAATATTGCTTACAGCGCTGCGGGATATGCGCCCCAGGCCGGTTTCAGGATGATTGATCCGCAACTGCAGCAGGATGCGCAGGGTATATACATACCTGCTGCTGGCAGTGTAGTGAAGGGCGCCTTTACCGGTAACTATGGCTTTGTACAGGATGATATCACCGGCCGTTCAAGAACAGGCGAAAAAGATGCGGGTGGGCAACAGCTAACAGGTAAACCTGCACACGGTTTTATTCCTGAACAAACTGGCCCTTCATGGATGACTATGCGGTCTGCTTTCCCTGTAAAAAAACAGGATAAATAATCCCATCGCAGGCTGGTAGTATAATTGCTGCAGGTATCAGTGGCTTTCATAGTTGCAAGCTATGGGCTGGTAGCCACGAGATGGAAATGAAGCGTTTTTTCTGCAGGATAAATTCCTTGTAGCCAGCGCTGTCAGCTTGCGGCTGTTAACTCGAATATAACCGGCAACAGAGGGTGAACAGCTTGTTTTTTTTGTACCCGATTGCATAGACCAGAATGCTAAAATAGATGAATAAATAGCCAAAACCCCGGTGTGCCACTTGCGTAATAATGCTTTAGTTGCAATAGTATTTGAATCGTGTTTGCCATATAATTGATCACTAGCATGAAAAAAAATTTGCTCTCCTTATTGGTGATGGTTTGCGCCATACCGCAATTGTTTGCCCAGAATACTTCGAACGATAAAAGAATGGAATGGTGGCGGGAAGCCCGGTTTGGTATGTTTATCCACTGGGGTGTATATGCAGTTCCTGCAGGTGTATATAAAGGACATGAAATGACAAGGGGTGGCGGTGAATGGATCATGAACCGCAGCAAAATACCGGTGGCCGAATACCAGCAATATGCCAAGCAGTTCAATCCTGTTAAATACAATGCAGAAGCCTGGGTGAAGGCTGCAAAGGATGCAGGCATGAAATATATTGTGATCACTGCCAAGCACCATGATGGCTTTGCAATGTTTAAAAGCAATGCCAGCAAATGGAATATCGTAGATGCCACCCCTTATGGAAAAGATGTATTGAAAGCACTGGCAGAGGCCTGCCGCAAGTACCAGATGAAACTGGGTTTCTATTATTCACAGGCGCAGGACTGGAATAATCCCGGTGGTGCAGCTGCCAGGAAAGCGGCATCTGAAGGCTGGCCCAATCCTGATTCTGCCAGGATAGATGCCTATACTGCTGAGCACAATGGCCATTGGGATCCCGCACAAACCACACAAACCATGGCCGAATACATCGATAAAGTAGCTGTACCGCAGGTAAAAGAGCTGCTCACCAATTATGGCGATGTGGCCGTGTTGTGGTGGGATACGCCAACCAATATGACCGATGAGTTCGCTAAAAAACTGCAGGCCGAACTGGCATTACAGCCCAATATTATTACCAACGACAGGCTGAAGCGTCCCAATTTTCCCGGCGATTATAAAACGCCGGAACAAAAAATTCCTAACCTGCACGAACTGGACGGCCGCGATTGGGAAACCTGTATGACGATGAATGGAACCTGGGGTTTTAAAAGTTATGACCATAAATGGAAAAGCGTGGAAACACTGGTGCGCAACCTGGTAGATATCGCTTCCAAAGGCGGTAATTACCTGCTGAATGTAGGTCCTACTGCAGCGGGTGAATTTCCGCAGGAAAGCCTCGAAAGCCTGAAAGGTATCGGCGCTTGGATGAAAGTGAACAGTGAAGCCATCTATGGCACCAAAGCCAGCCCGCTGCCGCCACTGGCCTGGGGACGCTGCACCAGGAAGAACAGCCCCGGTGGCACGGTTCTTTACTTGTCTGTGTTCAACTGGCCCGCAGATGGAAAGCTGGTGGTACCTGGTATTAAGAACGACGTGGCTGCTGCAAGCCTGTTGTACAATGGCAGTGCATTGAAAACAGCCGTATCAGGAAACGACCTGGTAATAACAGTACCTGAAAAAGCACCTGATGCTATTGCCACAGTGATCAAACTGGAACTGAAAGGGGATCTGTAAATACAGTACAGATAAAAACTTTGCCGCACAACGGCTTTTAGCTGGCGGTATAGCCTGACTAATTTTTGCATTATGAAAAAACGGATCTGCATTTTGCTTGTTCTATGTAGTTCACTCACCCGCTTAATTGCGCAACCTGCCATCAGTCAGGATCAGCGTATGCAATGGTGGAGGGATGCCCGTTTCGGTTTGTTTATCCACTGGGGCCTGTATGCTGAACTGGCCGGCGAATACAAGGGGCAGGAGGTGCCCGGTATTGGTGAGTGGATCATGAAAAGAGCAAAGATCCCTGTGGCAGAATACCGTACACTGGCCAAACAATTCAATCCGGTGAAGTTTGATGCAAAAGCATTTGTTGCTGTAGCAAAAAATGCAGGCATGAAATACCTGACCCTTACTTCCAAGCACCATGAAGGCTTCGCGATGTTTGCATCTGCAGCTTCTGCCTATAATATTGTAGATGCCACTCCTTATGGAAAAGATATTGTTAAAGCCCTGGCAGATGAGTGTCACCGCCAGGGTATTAAAATATGTTTTTACTATTCCCAGTCACGCGACTGGAATGAACCCAACGGCTTGGACAATGACTGGGATTTTCCTGTCCAACGCAATTTTCAGCAATACCTCGATGAAAAAGTAAAACCCCAGTTAATAGAACTGCTCACCAACTACGGCGAGATAGGCATGATCTGGTTCGATACACCCATGAGCATCACAACTGAACAGGCGCAGAGCCTGAAAGACCTGGTACGCAGGCTGCAGCCTGCCTGTATCATCAGCGGCCGCCTGGGTGGCGGCGTGGAAACAGATTATAAATCCACTGGGGATAATGCCATTCCTGCAACGGTATTACCGGGCGACTGGGAAGTGCCGGCCACACTGAACAATACATGGGGCTACAAAAAAAATGACCATAACTGGAAATCACCTGAAACAGTTACAAGATTACTGTTTGATATAGCCAGCAAAGGCGGTAATTACCTGCTGAATGTAGGCCCTACGGCCGAGGGTGTTATCCCGCAGGAATCAGTGAACATACTGAAACAGGTGGGCGATTGGATGAAAGTGAATGGCGAAGCAGTGTATGGAACACAATCCAGTCCCTATACTGCCGAATTCCCCTGGGGAAATATTACCCGCAAAAAAGAAAAGCTCTACCTGGGTATTTATAACTGGCCTTCCGGCGATTTTTACCTGGAAGGGCTCACCAACAAAGTAAAAAAAGTATACCTGCTCGCCGATGCATCAAAGAAAAACATTCCTTATAAAGAGCAGTATGATGCTGCCAACGATCACCACCTGCTGCAGATACAGCTTCCGGCACAGGCTCCGGATAAAGTAGTATCTGTTGTTGTGCTCGAAATAGAAGGGGAGGCCCTGGCAGAACCGGTTATCACTGCACAACGCGATGGTAAAGTTGCTTTGCCCGGTGCAATGGCTCGTATATCAAAAGAGGGAAAACCTGCGAGACTGAATTTTATTTCCCATGGCGGCGGGGCAGAAGGATGGACTGACCCTTCCATACAGCTGGAATGGCAGTTCAAGATCATCGAGCCCGGCAATTACCGGACAGATATTGTAACAACAGAAACGGGTAACCATGAAAACCCCGACTGGCTGGGCAATCATGTGATCCGTATTGTATCAGGCAGCCAGCAGGGAGATATAACCATCAGTGCCGGCAGCAAAGAATACAACCAGCGCAGCCAATACTGGAAAAAAATACATACCAGGGGTAACCTCCTGCATTTTGATCAGCCCGGCATTTATACAATACGCCTGGAGCCTCGTCAATTTGCCGAAGGTAAAAGCGGGTTTACATTTCGTGAACTGGATCTTGTGAAAGAATAACTGGAAGCCGGCTATATACACCATCAACAAAACGCATGAAAAAAATACGGATATACCTGTGCTGTTTGTTCCTTGCGGGAAAAAGCTATGCGGCTGTTACTATTGATGTAACAAAGTATGGCGCCGTAGGAGATGCTACAACACTGAACACAGCTGCCTTGCAGAAAGCCATTGACGACTGCAGTGCACAGGGTGGCGGAAAAGTGGTTTTCCCTGCCGGTACCTGGCTCAGCGGTACTTTGTTGTTGAAAACAGGTGTTACATTATACCTGGACGAAAAAGCCACGCTGCTGGGCAGCCCGGATATTGCGAACTACCAGGTGGTCGATGGGTTTAAAGATGGGCTTGGACAGGAGATGGGCTATAGTTTTATCGGCGCTGTCGATGTACAGCATGTAGGCATTGAAGGATTGGGAACCATCGATGGGCAGGGGAAGCTGGTGCGTGAATCGGGTGGAAAGAACAGGCGGCCTTTCCTGGTGCGTTTTGTACGCTGCAGCGATGTAACAGTGAAAGAAGTGCGGCTGATGGGGCCTACAGCATGGACACTGCATTTTTTTCGCTGTAAAAACATCCTTGCAGAAAGAGTGGTGATCCGCAGCCGCGGGCTGGGTAATAATGATGGCATCGATATCGATTGCTGTGAAGACATGGTGATCCGTAATTGTGATATTGACAGTGGCGATGATGCTATTTGTTTTAAAACCACGGCGCCTTATCCCTGCCGCAATGTAACGGTGCAGAACGTGCATATTTTTACAAGAGAAGGCGCTGTGAAGTTCGGAACTGAATCTGCCGGCAATTTCGAAAACATCACGGTGAAAGAGGTGCAGGTGATGTATGCACGTGAAGGGGGGATTAAATTGTTTTCTGTTGACGGCTCGCATATGCGTAATATCCGTATCTCAGATATTACCATGTACAAAGTGCATCTGCCCGTTATTGTGCGGCTGGGTGCAAGACTGAAAACTTTCCGCGAAGGCGACCCGAAACTGGCAACCGGTTCGATCAATGATGTTCAGATCAGTAATGTAAAAGTATGGGATGGAGATGTGGTGGGTATACTCATCAGTGGTGTGCCCGGCTATCCTGTAGAAGGGCTTACAATGGAGAACATCGATATACAAGTAGCAGGTGGCGGTACCCGCGATATGGCGGCAGTACAGCTGGAAGAAAAAGAAGCGGCCTACCCCGAAATCGGGATGTTTGGTAAAAGCATTCCCGCGTATGGATTGTATATGCGGCATGCAAAAAATATCCGGCTCAAAAATATTCAGCTGCATACAGTGCAACCCGATGAACGCCCGGCAGTGATAACACAAGATGTGGAAGCCATTGAACTGGCCGGGTGGCAATTACCGGTGAACACTGCTGCTGCAACACCTTTGCTACGGATGGGGGCGGCGCGTGATGCGGTGCTTAGCGGCTTTGTGCCCTCTGCACGGCCCGCTGTTTTTTTGCAGGTGGCGGGAAAAGAAAGTAAAAATATTCAGCTGTTCAATAACCAGCGGATCAATACGGCAACGGCTGTTGTGCAGGAGATGGAGGTAGAAAAAAACGCTGTTATTGTCCGTTAGTGTAAACGATTACATTCACAAGCCTTGAACTATGAAGCCGGTATGAACACTGTTTTCCGCCCGGAAAATAAGCATGCCAGGCTGCATCCGTTCAGTGAAAAAAATATAGCGGATGAAAACAACATCAATTATTGCTATGCCTGCAACCGCGCATCCCGCCGGTGCTGCAGGCTGCGAACAGCATGCAAGGCAGGTTGCAGTGCAGTACACTTGTTCTATCAGCTTCCTTTCTCCAGGTTTTTACGGTAATGTTGTTCGCAACAGATCATTTGTTGCTGGCAAAACAGTTTCCATTATTTGTTTAATCACTCCTTAATCGATAGAATATGAAAAAGCATCATTGGCGTAAATATTTTTTTACTGCTGTTGCGATAGCCGGTATGGCTGTACAGCAGGTTGCCGCACAGCAGGCAGATAAAGCGGCCTTCAGCAACTGGCCTCAAGGCAGCTCACCGCAGGAAGTGGGTAAACGTGTGGCAGATCATTTTGCTGCCTCAGCTCATCAGAACTTTGGCAAGCCCACACCGCCTGCACGCATCACCTATCCGGAAGTATGTACCTGGTATGGTGCGCTGGAATTTGCAAAGGAAAGCAAAGACAAAGCACTGGCTGAAGCGCTCGCCAAACGTTTTGAGCCTTTATTTGGCGAAGAAGCCAAAATGGTACCCGTTCCCGAGCATGTGGATTATACTGTTTTTGGTGCTGTTCCTTTTGAACTGTATATACAAACCAAGCAGAAAAAATACCTCGATATGGCGCTGCCCATTGCTAATAAACAATGGGGTGCTCCACAAGGCACACATGTGGCGCCCAATGCACAGGAACTGATGGCAAAAGGTTATACCTGGCAAACACGTTTGTGGATCGATGATATGTTTATGATCACCGCCGTACAGGTACAGGCATACCGTGCCACAGGTGAAAGAAAATACATTGACCGTGCCGCAAAGGAAATGGTGCTTTACCTCGATTCACTGCAGCGCCCCAATGGTCTGTTTTATCATGCACCCGATGTGCCTTATTTCTGGGGCCGTGGGGATGGCTGGGTGGCGGTAGGTATGGCAGAAGTGCTGCGCTCCCTGCCCAAGAACAGCGAATACCGCCCGCGCATTTTGGAAGGATACAAAAAAATGATGGCCTCCCTGCTGCAGTACCAGGCACCCGATGGCATGTGGCATCAGCTGATCGATGATCCTGAAGCCTGGCCGGAAACTTCTTCTACCGGCATGTTCGCGTTTGCCATGATATGCGGCGTAAAAAACGGATGGCTCGATTATGCAACCTATGCACCGGCAGCCCGCAAAGCATGGCTGGCACTGGTTACCTATATCGATGCCAACGCTGATGTGCGGGAAGTATGCGAAGGAACCAATAAAAAGAACGACCGCCAGTACTACCTTGACCGCAAACGCAATGTTGGCGATATGCATGGGCAGGCTCCGGTGTTATGGTGTGCTGCCGCCTTGCTGAGGCCCGCCGGCAAATAACCGTTACCCTGCTGCCCGGTTGTATCAGCAATCAATGCTTGTATATGAAAAGAAGCCTGCGTCTTCTGGACAAGTCGCCGCCGTACATATGGCGCAAGGCGACTGAACGGGAATCTATTTTACCAACTCAAACTGCTATTATGAAAACAACGATTGCTGCCATATGCTGCAGCTTAAATGATCGTACCCGGTTTTTGAAAAAATACCGATTGTGGCTGGTTGTTGTGGTATGCAGCTGCTGCCTCAATTACGCATGGGCACAGGAAACGGATAATGCCAGGCAGGTAACAGTAAAAGGATATGTTACCAATCAGGCAGGCGAGCCCTTACCCAATGTTTCTGTAGTGCTGAAAGGCGGCACCAAAGGTGTGAACACCAAGGCCGATGGCTCTTTCCAGGTAAATGTACCTGCAAACAGCCTGCTTACTGTTTCTTATGTTGGCTTTATCACCAAAGAAATAAAGGTAGGCACTGTACCGCAGGGAAATTTCACGGTACAGCTATTGGTTGATAAAAACGAGCTCGACCAGGTAGTCGTGGTCGGTTATGGTACCAGGAAGAAAAGGGATGTAACCGGCTCTATCACTTCTATCAGTGAACAGGCGATACATGATGTGCCCTCTGCCAACCTGAGCCAGGCATTGAAAGGACAGGGCGCCGGTATCGATGTACAGAAAAGTGGAGGTAATAGTAAACCAGGTGCAAAACCGAAAATACTTATCAGGGGCAGCCGCTCTATCAGCGCCACCAACGATCCGCTGCTGGTAGTAGATGGTATACCTTATAATGGCGATATCAATGACCTGAACCCGGATGATATTGTATCAGTAGATGTGCTGAAGGATGCTTCTGCCACCGCTATCTATGGTTCAAGAGGGGCGAACGGTGTGATACTCGTAAGCACGCGCCGCGGCAGAACAGGCAAGCCGGTGGTATCATACAATGGGTACGCAGGTTTTGTGAAACCGGCAGGCCGCTTTGATATTATGAATGCACAACAGTTCACTGCTTTAAAAAAATGGGCATTCATCAACCAGTTCCCCGGTAAATACACCGGCCTCGATGATCCGAAATTCCTGACAGACGGCACTTTTGCACCGGAAGAGGTACAGGGTATTCAATCAGGCAGGGACGTAGACTGGCAGAAACTCGTTTATAAAACCGGTTTGATGACCAATCACCAGATCGGTGTTTCGGGTGGTACAGATATAACACAGTATGCCATTTCTGGCGGTTATTACAGGGAAACAGGCATTTATCCCTCACAGTCATTCGAAAGATATTCTGTTAAGCTTAGTCTGGACCAGCAACTGGGTAAGCTGATCAAAGTAGGACTTAGTTCTTTGAACACCTATACTGTAACCAATGGTGAAAGTGCCAATCCTATGGGGCAGGTGCTGCGGGCCAGTCCTATGGCTTCTCCTTACGATAGTACAGGCAAACTGGTCAATGGCTTTGTACCGGGCAGCGCCAACCAGGTATGGAACCCCTTATCTAATTTTTTACCGGGTGCTGTTGCAGAAGCAAGAAAAAGGCTGGGCACTTTTACCACCTTATACATGGATGTAAACCTGGCCAGGGGATTGAAATACCGTTTCAATGGTGGTGTTGAGATCAGGAATGAGAACTATGGAAATTTCTATGCGAGCAAAACCACCAATAACCTGGGCGGTTTGTCAACATCCAATAACCAAACCAATACTTCCACCAATTTCACGCTGGAGAACCTGCTGATTTACGACAAAACCTTTGCGCAGAAGCACAAGCTTAATTTCACCGGCTTGTACAGCCTGCAGCAGTCGGTAACACAAACCACCTCGTACAGCAATAACGGGATACTGGCCGATTACCTGCAATACTATAACCCGCAATACGGCTTCAACCTGAGCGGATCAGGCTCGTATACCAAATGGGATATTATTTCTTATATGGCCCGTGTGAACTATGGTTATGCAGACAAATACCTGCTCACCCTCACCATGCGTTCTGATGGTTCTTCACGCCTTGCGCCGGGTAATAAATACCATGCATTTCCATCTGTATCTGCGGCGTGGAACATGATCAACGAAAACTTTTTGAAAAAAGCCCGTTTTGTCAGCAACCTGAAACTACGTGCCGGTTATGGCACAGTGGGTAATACAGCGATCAGTGCTTACCGCACTCTGGGCGATTTAACAGGTGCTACTTACAATTATGGCGGCAACGTGGTTACCATTGGTACTTACCTCAACAATGCACCCAATCCCAACCTTACCTGGGAGTATACTTCCACATTGAACCTGGGTATTGATTTCGGATTTTTTGATAACCGTATTTCCGGGTCAATCGATGCATACAAACAGTTCACCAGCTCGCTGTTGCTGCCGCAAACACTGCCGCCTACATCGGGTATACCCAGCAATTACCTGAACAATGTTGGTAAAACACAAAACAGGGGTATCGAACTGCATTTGAGCACGGTGAATATACAGGGCAAAGGCAGAAATGATTTCTCGTGGACAACAGATCTTAACCTGTTTATCAACCGGGGTAAAATAACCCAGCTGGCCAATGGTGCCAAGCAGGATATTGCCAATGGCTGGTTTGTAGGGCAGCCCATCAGTGCGATCTTCGATTACAAAAGGATCGGCATCTGGCAGAATACGGCCAAGGATACAGCACTGGCACAAAGCCTGAAACAAACGGTAACAGGCACCAGTTCTGTGATCGGCCAGATCAAAGTAGCGGATGTGAACGGTGATGGTAAAATTGATGCCAATGACCGTATCATCCAGGGGTCTGAGGAGCCTAAATGGGAAGGCGGTATCACCAACCGTTTTTCTTTTCATGGGTTCGATTTCACCGTGGTGGCATTTGCAAGGGTTGGCAGTACCATTACCAGCAAGCTGATGCAGAGCGGAAGTTTTATCAATACTTTCCAGGGTAACTACAATAACCTGAATGTGCACTACTGGACGCCGGATAATCAGGAAGATTATTATCCCAAACCCAATCATGCCCAAACCAACCCGCAATATGCATCACTGCTGGGTTATTTCGATGGTAGCTTTTTAAAAATCAGGAGCCTGAGCCTGGGCTATAATCTTCCGCCCACGATGGTAAAAAGGATAGGTGCCAAATCAATCCGCATCTATACAACAGCACAGGATCCGTTTATCCTGTTCTCGCCATACCGCAACAGGTATCATGGCATCGATCCTGAAACAGCCGGTACACTGAACGTTGATACACCCAGTACCTGGTCTATGATTTTCGGTATCAACATGACATTATAATGAACCGATTAAAAAGCGCGTTATGAAAAATATACTTTGTTATATACTTGCCTGTACAGCTGTAAGCTGGCTGCTGGCAGCCTGCCAGAAAAAACTGGTAGAGCAGCCGCTGTCTGTGTTAACACCCGATTTCCTGAAAACCGCCCAGGGCCTGCAGGCAGGGCTGGATGCGGCTTATGCCGGCACACGCATGATATGGGGGCCGCAGGATTATTTTAATATGACGGTTGTGGGCACAGATGAATTTATATCAGGCAATGATGGCGATAACAGCATGGTGAAATATGCCAGCAGTTACAACACCTCCAACGGCAATGTGGGTAATGTTTGGAAATATTGTTACACCTATATCAATGCCTGTAATGGTGTGGTCGATTTTGCACCTGCCGCCACGGGTATTGATACGGCCAGTAAAAAACGGGTAACAGGAGAAGCGAAATTTTTACGTGCCGTTTACTATTTCACGCTGGTGCAGTTTTGGGGTGATGTTACGCTGAATAAAAACTTCCAGTCAACACCCACCACCGCAGCGGTGCGTGCACCCATGGCCGATGTGTACAATTTCATCATACAGGATCTTACCGATGCTATTGCCAGTCTGCCGGCCAGTCCACAATCCGGCAATGTGCTTCCCGGTAAGGCCACACAGGCAGCCGCCATGCACCTGCTGGCCAAGGTATACCTTACCAGGGGCAGTTCTGCAGCCAAACAACCGACAGATTTCAAGAATGCCTACACCATTGCCGGCAACCTGATCAATAACTTCGGACCGGCGAATGGGGTAAAATTGGTGCAGGATTTCAAACAGGTATATGCCGAAGGCAATGAAACAAACAGTGAAGTGCTGTGGACGGTGCAACATACCGCCAACCTGGCGTATAACGGATCTTCTTCACAAAATAACAGCGGTCCCGATAACCTGTACTGTCACCTGTTTGTACCGCAGTACGAAACCAGGCCCGGCATGCAGCGCGATGTGTTTTATGGCCGTCCTTATATCCGTTGTGTACCCACCCGCTGGCTCACTGATACAGTGTTCAAAGAAAGGGTGAATGATACCCGCTATAGTAAAACCTTTCAAACAGTGTGGTATGCCAATGCCACTGCAGCCGGTTCTTACCCGGTATGGAGCAACCCGCTGCCACCGGGTGCACCTGCAGGGGCACAGCCCGGCAAACCAAGATTTGCACAGGGCGATACCGCGATCTACATGCCTGGTGTTGATGTGAGCGATGCTAAAATTGCCGCATCGCCTTATTTACTGATACCGCCGCGTAAATACGATATTACACTGTCGCCTACGGTGACCAAATATTTTGATACCAAGCGGTCAGATATGAATGCGCCTTCTATCAGGCCGGTTATCGTAATGCGATTAGGTGAAACCTACCTGATAGCAGCAGAAGCTTTACTGCTCGATGGAAGAACCGCTGATGCGGTTGCTTATATCAATGCCATCAGGGAGCGCGCGGCTTATCCTACCGGCAATCCTGCTGCTATGGATATCACGGCATCCAGCATAACACTCGATTTTATACTGGATGAGCGCTCAAGAGAGCTATGCGGTGAAGTAACGCGCTGGCTTGATCTCATTCGTACAGGGCAGCTGATCAAACGTGTACAGTTGCACAATACCGATGGGCAGAAGAATATTCAACCCAGGCATATACTGCGCCCTATCCCGCAGGCACAGATAGATGCAGTGACCACGGGAACGCCGTATCCGCAAAATCCCGGCTGGTAATAAAAAATAAACAGCGAACCGGCCGGAAGCATATACCTGAAAAGCGGGTACCTGTTTCCGGCCACTACTGCCTGATGTGATAAAACAACTATTGTTTTACCTGTAAAACCGGTAAAGTGAAATACATATTTATAGTAATGGGATGCTGCCTGGCAATGAACGTGGTGGCACAGTCTGCCACAGATACTACTGCAAAGCCGGTGAAGCCGCCAAAACCCGGCGTCAGGGCACCGGTGCCCCAAGTGCTGCCCGGTAATGGCCTGAAACAGCATGATTTTATTTATACAGGCGAATGGGATACACGGAAGGATTCTCAAACTGTATCACTGGTAAGGCAGGGACATGTTGTGTGGACTTATTCGATACCCAATAAAGATGCGCATGGTGTGCTGAGCGAATTCAGTGATATACACCTGCTCTCCAACGGCGACCTGCTGTATGCCTGTAAAACAGGTGCAGCAGAAGTATCGCCAGGTAAAAAGATAGTATGGCAATACGAATGTGCTGCAGGCAGTGAATGCCATTCGGCACAGCCTGTAGGACTGAATAAGGTATTTCTCTGCCTGAACGGTACACCGGCCAAAGCTGTGCTCATCAACAAGCAAACAGGTAAAGTGGAAATGGAGCATATAATTGAAACGGCCCATCCTGATGATCCGAAGTCTGTTCATGGGCAGTTCAGGCATATCCGTATTACGCAGCGTGGTACTTATTTGCTGGCGCATCTCAATTTGGGTAAAGTAATTGAATACGATCATGACTGGAAACCTTTATGGTCAGTGGATGCGCCTTCGGCATGGTCGGCTGTAAGGCTGAAAAACGGGAACACCCTTATCAGTGGCAACCAGCATGGTTATGTGAAAGAAGTAAATACAAAAGGCGAAACCGTTTGGGAGATCAATAAAGACGATCTGCCCGGTTTTCCCCTCTATACCGTGCATGAAGTGACGCGCCTCGCCAACGGGAATACAGTTATCTGCAACTGGGGTGGTTTTTTGAAAAAAGATGACTGGGAAAAAGTGGTGCAACTAATAGAAGTGACGCCCGGTAAAAAAGTGGTATGGGCATTGCATCAATGGAAAGATCCTGACCTGGGGCCTGCATCCTGCATACAGCTGCTGGATGAAAAAGGAAAGGAAGAGAACGGCGATCTGCAACGCTGACAAATATTTCCATCCGGGCAGGCTGCCGGAAAGAATAGCGCTGATGAAAATGCTTTATATAAAAAGTAATATTGTGTATGTAT
This sequence comes from uncultured Deminuibacter sp., assembly GCA_966424055.1. Taxonomy (GTDB): domain Bacteria; phylum Bacteroidota; class Bacteroidia; order Chitinophagales; family Chitinophagaceae; genus Deminuibacter. The sequence continues at coordinate 51,446 of CBJLMB010000012.1, forward strand.
GTAAGATTTTACAGGATGGCTGCTTTAATATGGTTGCTGGTATGGCTTACAATGAAAGCAGGAGCGCAGGTAAAAGACAATGCATCAGCACTGAATAGTACAGTTTTTATACAGGAATATGGCAGGCTGGATAATACATTGTTCAGGATAAAACAGGAAAAGCACCTCACCGTTGCCTTTCTGGGTGGTTCTATCACTGATATGCAACTTTCCAATGGCGAAGGCTGGCGCGACAGGGTGGGGGCTTACCTGCAGCAGGCTTACCCGGGAACGCAGTTTGAACTGATCAACGCCGGTATTCCTTCACTGGGTAGTCTGCCGCATGCATTCCGCCTGCAGCAGGATGTGCTGGATAAAGGACGTATTGACCTGCTTTTTGTAGAATCTGCAGTCAATGATCATGTGAATGGCACCAATGAAACCACGCAGCGCCGTGCATTGGAAGGTATCGTCCGGCATGCACTTACAGCCAATCCTTATATGAATATCGTGCTGATGGCTTTTGCCGATGAAGATAAAATGGCTGATTACCGCGCAGGCCATGTACCTGTGGAAATACAAGTGCACCGTTCGGTCGCGGAAAAATACCGGCTGCCTTTTATTAACCTGGCAGAAGAGATCACCCGCCGCATCGATCATGGTGAGTTCAATTGGAAAAATGATTTTAAAGACCTGCATCCCGCTGCTTTTGGTCATCAGCTCTATTTCAATACCATTCGTACTTTGCTGGATGATGCATTCAGTAGCCCGGTACCGGCCCGTTTGGTGAAACAAATATTGCCGTCTGCCGCAGAACCATTTTGTTATGCACATGGGCGCTATGCTCCGCTTACTGCACAGGTGAGTACGCAGGGTTTTGCATTGATCCCATCCTGGACACCTGCAGATTCAGTACATACCCGGAAGGGTTTTGTAAATGTGCCTGCCTGGGTCGCTACCCAGCCTGGAGCTTCGTTCGAATGGCGTTTTACTGGAAATGCAGCAGGGATAGCCATTGTATCGGGCCCTGATGCCGGTATCATCCATTACAGGATAGATGAAGGCGAAGAAAAAACAGTTGATCTCTTTACCCAATGGAGCAAAGGCCTGCACCTGCCCTGGTACCTGTTGCTGGGTGATGGGTTAGGCAAGGGTGATCATGTGTTGCATATCCGGCTGTCAAATGAACACAACAGCCAGTCAAAAGGATCGGCCTGCCGTATTGTGCACCTGCTGGTGAACGGATAGTATGCCAGTGGCTGCAGCCAGCAAACAAAAATAAAAACGGCAGCAATAAAACAGCAAACAACAGAGCAGCAGAATAAAAGCACAACAGAAAACGGTTGCTTATGCATATGTACAAAAGAAAGATAATGGGCTGTATTGCCTCGGCGGTATTGTCTGGCAGCCTGCTGGCGCAAACAACAATGGATGAGATGTGGGATAAATCTGCATCCGGTAAGCACCATCCCAACAGCCAGTGGTTCAGGGATGCAAAGTTCGGGATGTTTATCCACTGGGGGCTGTACTCGAACCTGGCAGGTGAATGGAAAGGGAAACGGTATTATGGCAGCGGTGAATGGATCATGTCGCAGGGGAAAATTCCTGCAGCAGAATATGCAGCTGCAGCAGCAGAATTTAATCCTGTTGATTTTAATGCAGATGAATGGGCGCAGCTGGCCAGGGATGCCGGTGTTAAATACATGGTGATCACCGCCAAGCACCACGAAGGTTTTGCGATGTACGATTCTAAAGTGAGTGATTTTACAATAGTGAAAGCCTCGCCTTATAAAAAAGATCCGATGAAAGCACTGGCAGAAGCAACACGCCGGCGCGGGATACAGTTTGGTTTTTATTATTCGCAATTCCTCGACTGGCATGAGCTCAATGGCGGCGGCAACAAATGGGATTTTGATGAAACAAAAAAAGATTACCTCAAATACTACCGTGAAAAATCCATCCCGCAATTAAAAGAGCTGTTAACACAATACGGGCCATTGGGGGTGGTATGGTTCGATATGCCCGGCGGCTTAACCAAACAGCAAACACAGCAGCTGGTAGATTCTATGCGGATGCTGCAGCCCGGCAGTCTTTTCAGCAGCCGAGTTGGACAGGGGCTGGGCGATTACCGCGATTTTGGCGATTCAGAACTGCCGCCTGTGCCGATCGATGATATATGGGAATCGATTTATACACACAATGATTCTTGGGGGTATATCAGGCATGATATGAATTTTAAATCACCTGCAGAGATCATCCGCCTGCTGGCCAATGTTGCTTCAAAAGGTGGCAACCTGATGCTGAACGTGGGGCCTGATGGCAGGGGTAATATCCCATATTATTCTGTCAAATACCTGCGCGAAACAGGTAAATGGCTGCAGCAGTATGGTGAAAGTATTTATGGTACCAGGTTTGGTTTTGTTCCTGCACAACCCTGGGGTGTTACTACTGCCAAACCGGGCAGATTATTTTTGCATGTGCTGAATATACCCGGCAATAATCGCCTGCTGATACCGGGTTTTAGTAATACCATCTCTAAAGTGTACCTGCTAAAGAACAGGCAGGCATTGAAATGGACGGTACAGGGCAATGATGTATCACTGGCATTACCGGGTATGGAAGCTGCCAATCCTGATAATGTTGTGGTCGTGGAGTACACCGGAAAACCGCCGGCCTACAATGCAGCTGCACCAGTAACCGTTTCGCAGCAATATACCAGCTGTCCTGTGGAAGCGGTGTTTGCAGAAACAAGCGGTAATACACAGGTGAAAAGTATTACCTCCAGCCATTATTATGGCGACTGGAAACATGCTACCTGTGTAACAGAGATGAAAGATACGGCCGATGCTGCTGCATTTACCGTACGCATCACAGACGCCGGTGATTATAAAGTAGTGCTGGAATATGCCTGTACACCCGAAAGTGCAAAACAGGAAGGCCTGCTCAGCCTGAATGGTCAAACCTATTATTTCAGAACGCTGCGTACATCGCCGTACGAAAAAAGCGCACCGTTGCTGTTTATCCGGCATCCGGTAGCTATTGTGACCATCGCAAAGCCGGGTATATATAAATTAAACCTGCATCCGCTGCAAAAAGGCCAGGAATTGTTTAAGTTAAAAACAGTATTAATGGAACCGGTTAAATAAAAGCTGCAGGGTTGGGCTGCAGCTTTTACCAAAGGCAGTGCACAATAAGCGCACTGCCTTTTTGTTTATTGCAGCAGCGCCTGGTTACGGTCCTTTAGTTGTGCAAGGTAAAGTGATGCCGGTTCAAGGCCCGGTTCATTCAAGCCTTCCCATTCTCCATCGGGCCTGTCTTTAAAATGCCCTGCATCTTTAGTGCCCTGCAGGCCTATACAATAATTTTTGCCATTGGCCCAGGGGCTTTGCACAGCAGCCTTACGTGCAGCGCAGTGCCATATCACCTGGTTAACACCTGCCCATCCATGGCCGCTGCCCATATTGCCGCGGTCCTGAACATTGATCTCCCCATCGGTAACAATATTATCGAACAAGGTTCCCATGGCCCAGCGATGGTGCGGACCAATATCCGCATGTGTGCGTTGTGCGGTGCAGTTATAAAAAACATTGGGGCCGCATACCCTGGCACCGGTAACATAATCGTGCCTGCCTTCAGTTGTATGGCAGTTGAGAAAAAGGTTCAGCTGGCCATCGTTGTTGAAAGAATACCTGCGGCCACCGGTGATCTGTGATTTAGCATCCAGGCACTGGCATTGTGTAACTGTAACAAAGCTGGCACCATAGTTCAGGTTAACACAGGAATAGCCAAAATAACGGGCGGTTACATGACGCACCCAGCTGTTCACTGCTTTGTCTATTGCCACTGCATCCCAACCATGATCTTCATCGGTGTCGCTGGCGTATTCAGATTCACAATACAGGTTTTCGATACCCACCTGGCTGATACGTCCATCGAAGCTATAACGGAATATCTCACCGCCGCCATATTGCGTTTCCATGGCCAGCACAACCGGGTTATCAATAAACACCTGGTTGCCTTCAATATGGGTGATGCTGCGTTCAAACTGCAGGTTGTATTCAGCAGCCTTCCATTGTTTGGTGCCATTGCGTTCAACGATCTGGTTCATCTTCAGGTCTTCGATCCATTTGTCTGTTCCGGGCCTGTATACAATAATATGATCCCCTGGTTTAAAACGACTGGCATCATTTACATGAAAAGAAAAAGCACCTACGGGTACATAACTGTCGGTGATCTTTACCCTGCTGCCGGGTTGTTCTGTTATCTTGCCATTGCCGGATACCTGTATCAGTGCACGTTGTCCTTTGCCTGTGGCGATCAGCCTGGTACCTTCGCTGTTCTCTCCCTCACCGCGAAGCACAATACCACCGGCCTGTATTTTAATAGTGCCCGCAATTTTATACACACCTTTTTTCAGCAGGATAGCCCCGCGTATGCCATTGGCATCAGGTGTTTGCTTTGATACTTCATCAATAGCCTGCTGTACCAGCTGTTCATTGTTGCCATCTGCCGAAGGGATAACTGTTTTGACAATGGGCACATCAGGTATGGCACGGTTGCCCTTGTAATAACCTACCCTGCTGAAATCGGGAAGGGTATTGCCTTTTTCATCGGCATGGTATTGCAGTTTGCCGGCAGTTGGCTCTACCAGCCGCGAAGACCATTTTTTTCTGAAAGGGATAAATGCAGAAGAAAATAAAAGCAATGCACATCCTATAACAGGCATCATTTTAAAGGGAGCTCTATATGGCATCATAAGCATGTTTTTGCAATCGTAGGGATGAATAATGGCACCAGTACCGCTGTTGTCCTGCAGGAACCACTTGCCAGATTGGCCGGAATGCCTTGTCAATACCGGGCTACAGCGATCCGGGGATAATATTCCTACAAAAAAAGCAAACTTTACACGGGATGCCAGAATAGCTGAATAGTTTGCTAAAATAGGCCTTCCATGGCAAAGGAAATATATGTCTATTGCAAACAGAATTGCCCGCTGCACAACACAAACCTGATTGCTTAACTATCTTAATGCTGATATGAAAAGGCTGCACCTCACTTGTGGCTTATTGTTTCTCCTGCTAAGGGCTTCTGCATTTTTGCCTGGTGATACAACTGTAATAGCCGGTCCCGACGGACAGATCCGGTTGATGCTTTTTACTGTCAACGGTCAGCTGAACTATGCGGTGAACCGCGGCAGTAAACCCGTAGTACTGCCTTCTGCGATGGGCATGCAGCTGGATGGACAGGATATTGCGATCACTACGCAGCTGCCTGCCCCCGAACGGTTCAGCATACAGGAATCCTATCCCTGGACCGGTGCACATGCAATAGCCAGGAACAACTGCAATGGCGCCCGCTTTTTACTAAAACAGCCCGGCCGCACAGATACGCTTGAACTGCGTGTTTTCAATGACGGTGCTGCGTTCCGTTTTATATTGCCTGGCAATGATACCGCCGGAAGGATACCTGATGAAACAACGGTGTTCCGTTTGCCAGGCGGCAGCGTAATCTGGTACCATGACCTCGTGATGCATTATGAAGGTGCGCATACACAGAAAAAAATAGATGAAGTACCAAAAAATGAATGGGTGGCGCCGCCGGCAACAGTGCTGCTACCTGATGGCGGTTACTTATCTATAACAGAAGCCGATCTGCGCAATTACAGTGGCATGGCGCTTCAGGCAGATGGCAGTAACGGGCTGCAGGTGAGGCTGGCGCATCATCAGCCAGCTGCTTATCCATATGAATTAAGGTATAGTAAGGAAGATGTACAACGGCTTGCACAACCTGCGGTAGTGAAAGGAACGGTTATAACACCATGGCGGGTGATGATGATCGGCGCTGACCTAAATACAATGGTGAACAATGATATTGTGCACAATCTTTGTCCTGCGCCCGATGCCTCCCTTTTTCCTGCAGGCATTGCCACAGACTGGATTAAACCCGGCCGGGCAGTATGGAAATACCTGGATGGTGGTGGCGACAACGCGCCTGCCACCAGCAACCGGTTTACAGATGAAGCGGCCGCACTGGGCTTTGAATACAATATACTGGAAGGGTTCTGGCAACGCTGGAGCGATGATACACTACAGTATGTTACACGCTATGCTGCCAGAAAAGGCATAGGTATATGGGTATGGATGCATTCAAAAGCATTGCATGACACGGTAAAGCGGCAGGCGTTTTTTAAACACTGTCATGATATGGGTGTAACCGGTGTAAAGATTGATTTTTTCGATCATGAAGCAAAAGAAGTGATCGATCTGTACCAGGCTATCCTGGCCGAAACAGCACGCTATCACCTGCTGGTCGATTTTCATGGCGCCAATAAGCCCACCGGGCAATCACGTACCTGGCCCAATGAACTTACCCGTGAAGCGGTGAAGGGTATGGAAGCCAGTAAACTGCAGGACAGGGCCACGCATGAAACCACTTTGCCTTTTACCCGCTGCCTTGCAGGTCCGGCGGAATACACAGTAGTCCATTTCGGCGAGCGCAGGAAAAATACCAGCTGGGCACACCAGATTGCCAGTGCCGCCATTCTGAATGCCCCGCTGCTCACCTATGCTGCCAATCCCGCGAGCCTGCTCAGCAACCCTGCTGCAGACATCATCAAAAGCATTCCTCCAGTATGGGATGAAACAATTGTATTGCCTGTATCTGCTATCGGTAAACTGGCTGCTTTTGCCAGGCGGAAAGGCAATACCTGGTTCATTGCCGTTATGAATGGTAATGAATCAGCAGATATCCGGATACCACTGTCCTTCCTGCCTTCGGGAAAATGGAAAGCAACCGTTGTACAGGATGATAAAAATAACCCTGCTGCATTAACTGTATCAACTGCTGTTTACAGGAAAGACCAGGTAATTCATCTTTCACTCGCTGCAGGTGGCGGCTATATTGCCCGCTGCAGTAAATAGAAAGCTGCGTAAAACGGTCTGTTTTCAACCCATGCAAATTACAGTGCCGCTTACAGGCATCTTTTAAAATATTAAACAAAGAACAGATGATGAAACCGAATACAAAATACACACTGTTGCTTGCCTGCTTTATTTTCCAGGCATTGCTGGCTGTTGCAGCGCCGGATAAAGATGCCGGTTATTTTAATGTGCGCAATTATGGCGCCAGCGGTGATGGCAAGCGTATTGAAACAAGATCGATCGAAGAGGCTATTGCCGCAGCAACCGCTGCAGGTGGCGGTACTGTTTATTTTCCTGCAGGCAATTATATGTCGTACACCATTCACCTGCAAAACAATATTGCCCTTTATTTAGACCAGGGTGCGGTATTGATAGCAGCAGAATCATCCAAAGAAGCACCGGGCTACGATAAGCCGGAACCGAATGCATTCGATGCCTACCAGGATTTTGGTCATAGCCACTGGAAAAACAGCCTGATCTATGGAGAAGGGCTGCATGATATTGCGATACTGGGCCCGGGACGGGTATGGGGCCGCGGACTAACCCGCAGCACCAATGTGCCGGAAAATGGTGGCAATAAAACCATCGGCCTCAAACTTTGCCGCAATGTGATCATCAGGGATGTATCGGTATTGCATGGCGGTCATTTCGCAATACTGGCAACAGGGGTGGATAACCTGACTATAGACAATATGAAAATAGACACCGACCGTGACGGTATGGATATCGACTGTTGCAAAAACGTACATATCTCTAACTGCAGCGTTAACTCACCCTATGATGATGGCATTTGCCTGAAAAGCTCATTCGGACTGGGTTTTGCGAAGGCGACAGAAAATGTTACCATCACCAACTGCCAGGTAACCGGTTATGACCTGGGCAGTTTGCTGGATGGCACTTTTAAAAGAGAAGTAAAAAAATATTCAGATGGCACCACCACTGGCCGCATCAAAATGGGAACAGAATCCAATGGCGGGTTTAAAAATGTGACCATCTCCAATTGTCTTTTCGATTATTCCCGCGGTCTTGCCCTCGAAACAGTGGATGGTGGCTTGCTGGAAGATGTTACCATTACCAATATCACCATGCGCGATATTGTCAATGCGCCTATTTTTATACGGCTGGGTGCAAGACAGCGTGGTCCGGATACCATTCCCATTGGGGCCTGCAGAAGAATTATCATCAGCAATATAGTGGTGTACAATGCAGATGAGCGTCATGGTGCCATTATCAGTGGTTTGCCCGGACACGAAATAGAAGATCTTACACTGAACAATATACGTATCTATTACAAAGGCGGCGGCACAAAAGAACAGGCCACCCGTGTGGTGCCTGAGCTGGAAAAAGATTATCCCGAGCCCTACCGTTTTGGCATAATGCCTGCATATGGTTTTTTCCTGCGTCATGTAAAAGGATTAAAAATGCAGGATGTGTCGGTGAGCTATATAAAGCATGAAGAAAGGCCGGGCTTTATTTTAGACCAGGTGAACGGCGCCACGCTTAGCCAGCTTTCTGTTCAGAGACCTTCGGGTTCAGCCGCTGTTGTATTAAAGAATGTGCACGATTTCCAGCTTACACAAAGCAAAGGGATAACCGATACACAATTGTCATCGGTTGAGAATAAAACATTGTAAACAAGTAAAATGACCGCAGGAAAACAGGACTGCCTGCCTGCGTATACACCGGCATATATATGAAACCAACTGTGCTCTTTTTACGTATTTGCTGCCTGGTAGCAGGCTGCTATACCTATCACTGTGCTGCCGCGCAGGCATTGCCTGAGCAGAACGACCGCTGGGCAATAACGCCCGCAGGCAGTATTGAATGGAAGGTGACTGACAGGCTGCCGCATATGGATCATATCGAAATGGCAGGCGAAAAAATTGCCCTCTGGCTGCAATACAGTGTAGATACGGCATACCGGCCACATGTTTCCCGCACACTGGTATTTCCCGGCTTCAGGCTGGTGCCCAATAAAACTGCTTCCAGCATGATGTATACGGTGGAAGATGCGGATCTTCCCCGTTTTTTTATTGATGACAAACTGATGCGGGCCGGTATTTATAACGGTGGCTTTTCTGCAGACATGCCCGAGAAAGTATCCGCTATCCGGCAAAAAGGTATTATGGAGATCAGCAGCTGGCTGGGCAAAAACAACAGCCTGCAATTAACACGCAGCTTTTTCCCTTCTGCAAACCAACCCCTGGCCATAGAAAAATGGGTATTCATCAATACCGGGAGCAAAGCGGTGAAAATAGAAATGGAAGCATTGAACCGCGTAATAAAACCTGCTGTGACCCGCACTGTGCATGGCCCGCACCGTTTTGTGGTATCAACGTTGAATGATGGCGAAAAAAATGTGCAGCCGGGTGATTCTGTTGTGTATGCCATTACTTACCAGGCAGTGCATGGCAATGATCAGCCGCTGGTTGCTGTAGTGAATGAAGAGGAAGCGCTCCGGCTGAACAGGGTAGGACAGGTACAATCCCTTCTCCGCCTGGAAACACCGGATACCTTGTTGAACACAGCGTTTGCGTTTGCCAAACTGCGGGCAACAGAAAGTATTTATCTCACCCGTGGTGGTTATATGCACGGCCCCGGCGGTTTACGTTACTATGCGGCCATATGGGCCAATGACCAGGCAGAATATGTGAATCCTTTTTTCGCTTTCCTGGGTGATGATATTGCCGTGAAATCGGCGATGAATGCATTCCGCCTGTTTGCACAATACATGAACCCTGCCTACACACCCATACCCAGCTCTATCATAGCAGAAGGGGAGGGTACCTGGCATGGAGCAAAAGACAGGGGCGATATGGCGATGATCGCATATGGCGCTTCGCGCTTTGCACTGGCTTATGGCGATGCCGATTCTGCGCAGCGATTATGGCCGCTGATTGAATGGTGCCTTGAATACCTGCACAGGAAGATCAATGCGCAGGGGGTGGTGGCATCCAATAGTGATGAACTAGAGGGACGCTTTCCTGCGGGCGATGCCAATTTGCAAACCAGTGTACTGTATTACGATGCGCTCCGGTCTGCAGCCATGCTTGGTACCGCATTGGGCAAACCCCGGGCTGCTATGCAGGGCTATTGGAAAGAAGCGGAGAGCATGAAAAACAACATCGAACAGTTTTTTGGCAGTACGGTGGAAGGTTTTGCCACCTACCGCTATTATGAAGGCAATAATGTACTGCGTGCCTGGATCTGCTCCCCGCTGGTAATGGGTATTATGAACAGGAAGCAGGGCACACTGGATGCTTTGTTCTCTTCCCGCCTCTGGACGGCAGATGGATTGGCTACACAGGCAGGTGATAAAACTTTCTGGGACCGCTCAACACTGTATGGATTGCGTGGTGCATTCAATGCAGGTGCAACAGAACAGGCAATGCGTTTTTTAAAATATTACTCGCGCCGCAGGCTGCTGGGCGAACATGTGCCTTATCCCGTAGAGGCTTATCCTGAAGGTAACCAGCGTCATTTATCAGCAGAGAGCGGATTGTATTGCCGTATTTATACAGAAGGTATGTTTGGTATAAGGCCCACCGGTTTTACCAGCTTCGACTGCACACCCCGCCTGCCCGAAGAATGGAACAGCATGGCCTTAAAAAACATACATGCCTTTGCTCATGTGTTCAACCTGGAAATAACACGGAAAAATAAAAACCAGCTGCAGATCCGGGTAGTCGATGATCAAGGGAAAGAGAAAAAATACCTGGTCAAAGAAGGTGCCACACAGCCTGTTCAATTATGAATATAACCGGTTTTTTCTAACCTAAATACCAAACAATGAAACAGCGACTTATGGCTGCTGTACTGGGCTGCGGCCTGGCAGCATTTGCCTGCACCAAAAATCATGGTGGCTTTCCGGGAAAAGGCGGCGTGCACACTGGCGGAACCAGTGTAGTGTATGGCACAACACTATCTGCCGACGGACCGGGTAATACCTATGAACTGTTGTCCAGTGTACTGGGCGGAACCCCTTATGAAGTGCCGGATTGCTCGCATCCTGCTTTCGGACGGCATATCAGCGAGCTGTTTGACAGTACCCTTCATGAAAATGTGTTTGTGTTTTCTATCCATGTTACCCCTGATAACGACCGGTGTGTCAATTTCGACCGGCAGCGGAATGAAATTAAAACCTATGGCCCTTCAAAAGACAGCCTGAAAGGTTTTTTGAACGATTCAGTGACCTATCACTGGAAGTTCAGGCTGGATACGGGTTTCAAAGCATCACCCAGCTTTACCCATATCCACCAGATCAAAGCCGGTGATGGTGACGATGGTGCGCCACTGATCACCTTAACACCACGCTATGGCAAACCACAGCAACTGCAGGTGATCCATACAGGATCCAGCAGCAGTACCAGCCAGGGAACAGTTAAATCTGTTGATCTTACACCTTTCTATGGCAGCTGGGTAGAGGTGGAAGAAAAGATCACCTACAAAACCCATGGCAGCTATTCGGTCACCATCCGGAAGATCAGTGATGGAACATCTTTGCTTGCATATTCCAACGCTGATATAGACATGTGGCGCGACAGCACCACTTTCTGCCGGCCCAAATGGGGTATCTACCGCAGTCTTAAAAATGCATCTTACCTGCGGGATGAGCAGGTAAGGTTTGCCGATTTTTGCATTGCAAAAGGCGCCGCCGTTTGCAGGTAAAGTACAGGGGCCGTCCCGGCCCGATGGCCCCTGTATTATTTCCACACCTTTCTATCTTAAACGTATTTCCGCCAGGCAAAATAAACAGCAGCGTGCCATCTGCCCCGGTACAGCCAATATAGCCCTGCTGTTCAGTCCTGCAATTTCTTCCTGAAGGCCATCGCCTGTTTTTCTGGTCAGTTCACAATAAGAGCTGCCCGGGTTTTATGCGCAATAGAAAAAAGTATTATTATTGTCGGGCTACTTCATCCTTCCCTTTGGTGACGCATGAGCATACTTGACGACAATACCATACTTGAACTACTGCAACAACATCATTTAGATGGCTACCGGGCTTTGTTTGATAAATACTATAGATCACTATGCCTGCAGGCGGCCCTGCTGGTGCGCAATTCAGACGAAGCGCAGGATATTGTACAGAATGTGTTTGTTTATCTCTGGAAGCATAATAAATTTTCATCAATTACCACCTCGTTAGGGGCCTACCTGGGGCGCTCTGTTCGCAATGAATGCCTGCTTCACCTGAAAAAGCAACAGAAAGAAAAAAATATGCTCGACGATTATGCCAACCTGGAAGAAGTGGTGAACATGAACGATCCTGAGCAATTACAGCAAACCTATAACCGGATGAATGCCGCTATTGAAGCATTGCCCCCGCAATGCCAGCAGGTATTCAGGATGGTATACCTGGAGAAAAGAAAATACAAAGAAGTGGCCGAGATGGCTGATATATCGGTGAACACCGTGAAAACACAGGTGCGTATAGCCATGCACCGCCTGAGGGAAGCGTTGGTGATGAATAAAACAGGAACAGGATGATATAAAAAGTCCGCAATCCTTTCACCCATTTCTCATTAAAGCAGTCTCATATACATGGGCATCCAGATGAACTTCGATAGCGAACATATAGAACAATTGATCTGCCGTCGTTTGGCCAATGACATTTTGCCGGAGGAAAATGCTGAATTGGAAGCAGTTCTCCGTGAAAGCAGCGATGCCAGGCAGTTATGGGAACAGCTCAGTGCAGCCAGTATGGTGTACAGAGCAGGTCATGAGCTGGATAAGGCAGACAATGAAGCCGCATGGGCAAAAATAAAAGCCGCGGTTCAGCCCCAGGCCCCGGTTCGCCATTTCAGGCGGTGGATGCTGGCCGCCAGTTTGGTGCTGCTGGCAGGTGCCGGTATTGTCATGTATCGCCTGATGGGTGAAAAACAGAAAAGCCGGTCAGCATTCATCGAACTTTCTCTTGCCAATGGCAAAACCATCCGCCTGCAATCATCCCGGCAGGATATTCAGGTGCTGGGCGGGCATAGCGCTGTTCAGTTAAGCAATGGTACAGTGCTGGCAGATGCACAGAAAGACATGATCGATATACATGCGTTGAACACACTGACAATACCGCATGGCAAAGATTATCACCTGCAATTGGCAGATGGAACGGAAGTATGGTTAAATGCTGCAACAGAGTTGCAATTTCCGCTGGCTTTTACAGGCAGTACCCGGAAAGTAAAAATAAAAGGTGAAGCCTATTTCAAAATAGCACCCGATGCAACACGGCCCTTTTGGGTAGAAACCCTGCAGGGCGATGTACAGGTGCTGGGCACTGAATTCAATACAAAGAATTATCCCGGCGAAACAATGGCTACCTCATTGGTTGGTGGCAGTGTACAGCTTCATCCCTTACCGGGTGAAAGAATGATCTTAAAACCCGGGCAAAGCTTTGTTACAGACAGGTCCGGCAAAACCACTATTGAGCCTTTCGATGAAATGGTGACACTCGGCTGGATGAAAGGACTTTATTATTTCAATAACTGCCCGCTTGAAGACATTCGCGGCGTAATGGAACGCTGGTACAATGTACAGGTGGTTTTTAAAGACGGCCATGGCAGCAAACGTTTTACCGGTGTATTGGAAAAAAATAAACCACTCACACTCTTCCTGCACAATATAGCTGTATCATCAGGTATACCTTTCAGCTTTTCAGATACTACTGTGTCGTTCTGATAGCTATTCCATATCTGAGAGATATGGAATAGCTGAAATACCCGGAACATCAAAAAAAATAACAAAAAATTCTTTCACCCTTTTTTGCGGATTTGTTCTCAGCTAAGTGGAACAATTATAAAACTATAATGCTTATGAGAGATTTGCTACAAGTCTCACATGCTCTCTATTCCCTGATCAGGAGGCATGTGCTGATCGGCACGCTATGCACATTAGCGATTTTTCCCACTGTACACTCGTATGCCCGGGGAGGGCAGGAAGCAAAAGTTTCCATTACGGCAAAGAATGTAACCATTGCCACCGTCTTTGCCGAAATTCAAAAACAAACAAAGTTGTACATCTTTTACAACAATGATGTACTTGATGACAAGGAAAAAGTGAGCGTGCAGTTCTCCGGGATGGAGGTAGACAAAGCGCTCAAAACCATCCTGAAAGGCAAACACCTCGATTTTAATATCACGGAGAACTATATTGTTATTTATTCAGCAAAAGAAAAAGAGAAAGAAAACACCACCTACTCTTATGGCGCTGGCGGCCAGCAGAAACTGGACAATTATGCTGATACCATTAAAGCAAAAAAGTTAGGCGGCAGGGTATTAAGTGAAGAAGACGGAACGCCTGTTTCTTCTGCTTCTGTGGTTGTTTTGCACAGTAAGCATGGTACTTCTACCAATGCCAATGGCGAGTTTACCTTAAATGTAATGCCGGGTGATAGTATCCTGGTATCTTATATAGGTAAAGAGCCTAAAAAAATTGTTTATCATGACCAGGCTTTCCTGAATGTTAAACTGGTCAATGCTGTTAATAAAGATGTGGCTGAAGTGGTAGTGACCGGTTACCAGACCGTACAGAAAAAATTGTTTGCAGGCTCCAGTGCAACCCTTGCTGCCAAAGACCTGGAAAGGGCAGGCCTGCCGGATGTTACCAAAATGCTGGAAGGCCAGTTTGCCGGGGTATCGCTGCAAACCGTATCCGGTACATTTGGTGCAGCACCCAAACTGCGTATCCGTGGTGCTACTTCTTTGTCTGGCGATAACAAACCGCTCTGGGTAATTGACGGTATCATTGTAGAGGATGTGGTGAACATCTCCAATGAAGCGCTGACCACGGGTGATATGAACACCCTGCTGGGCTCTTCCATTGCAGGGGTGAACCCAAGCGATATCCAGGATATCACTATCCTCAGAGATGCTGCAGCCACTGCATTGTACGGCGCCCGTGCCATGAACGGCGTGGTGGTGGTGACAACCAAAAAAGGAAAAGCTTCACCCACTGGTGCACCCATCGTAAGCTATACCGGGAATTTTTCCAGGTATATCAAACCAAGCTATGCCGATTTTGATATCATGAACTCCTCAGACCAGATGGGTGTACTGATGGAAATGGTGAATAAAGGCTATTACCAGATGCCCGGTGTGGTCAGCGGCAGCGATGGCGGCATCATGTATAAAATGTACGACAAGATCAGGAGCTATGATCCCGTAACAGGAACTTATGGACTGAGAAATGATGATGCAAGCAAGCTGAAATTTTTGTCCCGCTATGCCAATGCCAATACCAACTGGTTTGATATCATCTTCAAAAATTCACTGATACAGGAACACTCTGTCAGTGTGGCATCGGGTACAGATAAATTTCAAACCTACTCTTCCGTTTCTTACCTGAAAGATGATGGACAAACCATCGGTAATAACGTAGAACGCTATACCGGCAATTTCCGTATGAACTTCAAAGTAGGAAACAAATTCAGGGGTGAATTGCTCACTGCAGGTTCGGTGCGTAACCAGCAGGCGCCTGGTACGCAGGATCAGCAGTCAGAGCCGGTATACGGCTCTTATCTCAGGGGCTTTGATATCAATCCCTACAATTTTGTGCTGAACACCAGCAGGATGCTGACACCTTACGATGAGCATGGTAACCTGGAATATTACCGCAAAAACTACGCACCTTTCAATATCCTCAATGAGCTGAATTCAAATTACATGAAGCTGAATATGGTAGACTGGAAAGTGCAGGGTACCATCGGCTATAAAATACTGCCTTCTCTGGAGTATAGTATTATTGGCGCATACCGCTATGTGAAATCGGAGAACCAGACCTATGTGCTGGAAAATTCCAATATGGTGCAGGCGTATAAAGCCGCATCAGACGCCACTTCCGTGGGAAACAACCAGTACCTGTATAAAGATCCTGATTTTCCCAACTCATTGCCTTTTGTTGTATTGCCAAGCGGCGGTTTTTATAAAGTGGATAACAATAACCTGAAATCTTTTTATTTCAGGCATAGCCTGGAGTTCAATAAAACATTCGGCAATGATCATACCGTGAGCGCTTTTGCGTCTATGGAAACCAGGAGTGCAGACAGGCAAAATGAATTTTTTGATGGTGCAGGCTACCAGTTTGCCAACGGTGGCCTGGTTAGTCCGTACTATCGTTATTTTAAGCAGGCTGCAGAAGCAGGCAAACCTTATTTTGGTATGAGCCCGACCAAAGACCGCTTCCTGGCTTATATGGGCACTTTTACCTACTCGTACAAAAATAAGTATACAGTTACCCCTACATTAAGGTACGATGGCTCCAATAAAATGGGTAAAAGCCCTGTTGCCCGCTGGCTGCCTACCTGGAATATTGCCGCTAGCTGGAATATTACGAACGAATCGTTCTGGCACCCGAACAGGATTGTCAATTCTCTTGTGCTGCGTGGGTCTTATGGTCTTACCGGCAATATCGGCTCTGCCACCAACTCGCTGGCTACTTTCTACAACATGATCGCGAGAAGACCCTATATCACCGACCAGGAAACGCTTACCTATATTTCTGCATTGGAAAATGCACAGCTTACCTGGGAGAAATCAAAAGACCTGGATATTGGTACAGATATCGGCTTCCTGAACAACAGGATCAATTTTACGGTGGATTACTATAACAGAAAGATCCATGACCTGATCGGTTCGCTGAAAACTTCAGGTATCGGCGGCCAGTCAGACAAAGTAGGTAACTATGGCAGGATGAATGCGCATGGTATTGAATTTACCCTGAACAGTAAAATAATCCGGTCCAGGAATTTTGACTGGACTTCCCGGTTCAACCTTGCCTATAATAAAAACGAGATCGTTAACCTGGAAACAACACCGCTTATCTGGACCGCTGTTTCGGGTAATGGTGGCGCGGTACTGCACTATCCGCAACGTGCTATCTTCTCTGTGCAGTTTGCAGGACTGGATCATTATTATGGCTATCCTAAATTTGTTGGTGTAGGCTCTTCTTCGGACAAGCCTACTACCTATATCAACCTGCAGAGCGACAATTTGCTTTCACTGAAATATGAAGGTCCTTCAGATCCAACTACAACCGGAGGTTTCTATAACCAGTTCCGCTACAAAGCATTCACTTTTTCAGCATTGCTGAAATTCAGCTATGGTAATGTGCTGCGGTTAAACCCCACTATCAATGCGGCTTACAGCGATATGCAGGCAATGACCAAAGACATGCTGAACAGGTGGATGATGCCCGGCGATGAAACCAAAACAACCATACCCGCCATACTCGATGCCGTATCGGCAGCGCAGGTAGTAGACAACACAGGCGCCCAGGTGAGTGCGGTATACCCGTATAACCTGTACAATTATTCTACAGAAAGAGTAGTGAGCGGCGAATATATTAAACTGGCCAACATATCGCTGGCATACCAGATACCGCTGCGTGCTGCGAAGGTGCTGGGTATGACCAATGCCGCCGTAGCTGTTACAGCGAACAATATCTGGACCATTAAAGCCGATAAGCGGCTGAACGGGCAAGACCCCGAATTCTATAATTCCGGCGGTGTAGCGCTCCCTGCATCGAAACAGGTAACGCTCTCAGTAAAAGTTGGATTCTAAAACATGTAAAGATGAAAGCAAAAAAAATGATACTGATTTGCGGTGCCTTACTGGCCGTGGTAATATTGGGCTCCTGCAAAAAATACCTGGATGTAAACCCCGACAACAGAACAGATATCAATACGGTAGATAAAGTGGCACAGCTGGTAGGTACGGCCTATCCTCAATACGATTATCTTACCATCGCCGAAACGGCATCAGACAATGCGGAAGATAAAGGACCCGGTGTGGGTTCTGTCAATGACCTGCTCACCAATTATTATACCTGGCAGGATGTGCCCGGTGGCGGTACCAACTCTGCCGATAATTTCTGGGATGGCTGTTATGAAGCCATTGCTGCCGCTAACCAGGCTTTAGAGGCTATTAACAGCAATAACCTGGGCCCTGCTGTATTGCCTTACAAAGGTGAGGCACTGGTGGCAAGGGCTTTTGCCCATCACCTGCTGGCTGTTTTCTTTGCAAAGCCCTATAAAATTGGCGGGGATAACAGCTCACCAGGGATCCCGTACGTAACCAAGCCGGAAAAAGTATTGCTGGCTAAATACAGCCGTGGTACAGTACAATCGACCTATGACAGTATTGAGCATGATCTCGAAGCCGGTATCAAGCTGTTGTCAGCCTCTGCCTATTCGGTTCCCAAATACCATTTTACACCGGCGGCGGCACATGCTTTTGCTTCGCGTTTTTATTTATTTAAAGGCGACTGGCAAAAAGTGATTGATCATGTAAATGCCATGATCCCTTCGGGAGATATTGTAAACAACCTGCGTCCTATTTCAACCACTTTTAAAGCATGGACATCTGCCGAGTTTAACCTAGGGTTTACCAAAACGGATGTAAAAGCCACTTTGCTGCAATGCAGTGATTACTCCACGTATCAGCGTATTTATACCTCACCAAGATATGGTTATGGTGCCAGGCTGGCCGATATGTTTATTAAGCCGAATGTAACTGGAAAAGTTGTGCAGAACAAACTGCTGAGTTTTGGCATCCCTAACTATACAACCTACAAATGGCGCGAGTATTTCTTTTATACCACGGCATCAACCGGGTTTCCTTACCTGCCATTCATCCTGTTAACAGTGGATGAAGCGCTCATGAACAGGGCAGAAGCGTATGCCGAGCAGGGCAAGTTCGACCTGGCACTGAAAGACATAAGCGATTTCTACAGTGTGCGGTTACAGGGCTATAACCCCACCGCAGACGCGGTCACGCTCGCCAAGATCAGGGCGTTTTATTCAATAGATGATCCTCACGACGGTATCATCCGCACCATACTGGATGCAAAGAAAGCCGAATTTCTGCAGGAAGGTATACGTTGGATGGATATTGTAAGAAGAGGATTGACCATTCGTAAAAACCTCTACAGTCCAACAGGTGTTGAAAGCTTCGTCGAATTAAAACCGGATGATCCGAGAAGATTATTCCAGCTGCCTGTACAGGTATCCCTGGCAGGTATAGAAAAGAATCCACGATAATTATTCAACGGTAAATTATTAATAATGCTATCCAGAATATTCAGTACATCATCGGTGGCAGCGTTTGTGCTATTCATTTTTGCTGCCTGCAAAAAAGACAGCTTCAAGCCGGTTGATATAAACTCATTAAACCCTGATACAACCGCCAGTAATACGGCCCTGGATCAATGGCTGAAAACAACTTTCCTCGATGCGTACAATATAAATGTGATCTATCATTATCACCGCTATTATCATGAGGCCGACAGGAATGTAACACCACCGGACCCCGCAAATGTGCAGCCGATGATGACCACGGTGCTCGAGGGGTATATTCTGCCGTATCGAAAAATAGCCGGTGAAGCATTTATCAAAAAAACAGTGCCAAAGGAGTTCGTGCTTTATGGCTCTACTTCTTATGATGCTTCCAATATCGGTTATGCAGGTACGGCTACAGGTGGTGTAAGGGTGAACCTGTTTGGTGTGGACTATTTTTCTTTAACGCCATCTTTTGTAAGCTCCAGGCTACGGGTGATCCATCACGAGTTTACACATATTTTGAACCAGCTGTTCCCCATGCCGGCTGATTTTGAGAAAATAACTGCTTCTTCGTACAATGCTGCATGGACCAATACGCCACTGGATACAGCGCATAAATACGGGTATGTATCCAGCTATGCTTCGCAGAACCCGGTTGAGGATTATGCTGAAATGACTTCTTCGCTGCTGGTTTCAGGTCAGTCCTGGTTTGATAACTGGGTAAAAACATCTTCTTCTGTACAGGGACAGGCCGCACTGAGGGCCAAGGAATCCAGTGTGGTGAATTATTTCAATACGCTGAATATCGATTTCAGGGCATTGCAGAAAGAAGTGCAGTTGTATATTCAGAACACCCTGAAAGATCCTGCAGTAACCTTTCCCTACTGGTTAAATCAAAACCTGTATAAAACACTTACGGTAAACCTGAGCGATGGTATCTACAATACCTATGGGTCATCTGCTGCATTTAAAACAGTGTACGATCAAACCGCGGCCGGCATTGCAGCGGTGGGTAATGCCAACAGGAAGATGAATTACCTGCGCTTCCAGTTCCCATCCGCAACATCCATGAACCTGTATGTGAACTATACCAACTCAGCCGGTGCTGTTTTTGAAGCGGCTTTTGCTTTCAATATGACCGTCAACAGCGGCAGCGGTCAAACCAAATTTACAGTAGGTACACCGGGCGGCACTGTTAATGAGTGGGGCAATGCGGCTGTTATACAGGCAGGTGTGCAACCCATGATCAATTACCTGACGGGTAACACATTTGTCGCAGGCTGGCTGCCTTATACAATTGTGCCTGCCAGCTTTACCAAATTCGGTGGCTTTTATGTGAGTGGTGACAATACCAACTATTTCTATGGCCCCTTAACTCAATAAACATTATGAAAAAACGAATTACATTTTCTCTGATGGCTTTATTGGCCGTAGTTTTTGTGAGATGTAAGAAAGAATCTTATGTCGCCCTGTTCGATCAGCCGGCCCAGGAAAGGATGGGCGATTCCATTAAATATGTAAAGAATGCACTGGTGAATGCGCCAAACGGATGGATCGGCTTGCTGCCCACCGGTTTGGGTGGTGGTTATGGCTTTTATATGACGTTCAACAATGACCTGAATGTAAGTATGTATGCTGATATCGTCGATGAATCGGCTACAACCGCCTCTGCATCGCAGTACAGGGTGAAAAATGATATGGGTGCATGCCTGTCGTTTGATACCTATAATTACATCACCGTACTGAATGATCCGGATGTTAATGTGAGAGACGGTTTTAGAAGTGATATTGATTTTATTTACGATCATACCAGCGGCGATAGCCTTATTTTCCTGGGCAAACGCTACAGGCAGAAATTCAGCCTGATCAAGGCGACCACTGCCCAAAAAACACAATATGTAAGCGGCGGCTATGAAAAGGCTATTGCAGGTTTCCGGGATTTCTTTGTCACGAATAACAATGCATATATACAACTGGAAGATGGGACAAAGGTTTCCGTCGAGCCCAATTTTACCCTTTCGCTTCTCTCTGGTAAGCGTATCACGTTAACCGCGCTTTCGCCGGCCGGAACCATCACTTCCGCCACAGCCAAGTTTGCGATAACAGTAGACCAGATGGCAGTGCTCGACAGCGGTGTAAACCTTGCATCGATGAAGTTTACAAAGCTGGCCTGGAAAGATGCCAGCAGGATGGCCATTTATACGGCTACAGGCAAGGAGTATATCATTAATAATGCCACCCAGCCTATTGTGCCATTGTATATGCTGATGGGCGTGAAGTATTCATCCCTGTTCGGTAATTTCAAAACGATCAATCCCGGTACCACAACAGATGGTGCCACTATTTTGAATTATTACTACAATAACCTGAACAATGCATCACTGCTGGGATATTCATTCAACTTTGGTTCTATTAAACTTACCTGGGACCTGGTAAATACCCGGATGACCTTTAATGGTTTCTGCAGCCAGAATGGCGGCAGCAGCGGCTGGATCACCACTATTACGTATAAATACACGGTGGACAATAATGGGGTATACAAATTCACGTTATCCAGCGCGGCTTCCGGCGGTTATGTGTCAAAGATCATGACACAGCTGGATGCATTTTTACAGGGTAACAGCGTGAAGCTCGACTACTATGTTGATGCAGCATCCAATACGGTGTATGGCAGGATGAGCAGTGTGGAGAAGCCTGGCACTGTAATGACATTTGCCTTGCAGTAATGTATTGTACAGCACTATTGCACAAAAGCTTATCCTGCTAAAAAGGATAAGCTTTTGTTTTTTTTAAAGCCCTGGTGAACCGGCTGTTTATTCAGCTGTAATTTCCAGCACATTGCTGGTGAGGGGCAATAATTTACCAGCGCTGAGGTTGAGCCCTATCGTCATAAGATATTCGCCGCTCAACACTTTATCATCATCAGGATTATTGGATTTGGTATCCGGGAAAAGGTTGATCTCTTTTATCCTGTAACGTTTGGTCGCATCCAGTCCCTGTAGTTTTACCCGGTTAAAAATATCCTTGCGGCGTATGTTCAGGTTGTAGTTAAACAGCACCGCTTTGTTTTTTGCTTCATTCACATACATAAGGGTAGCCCGTTCATTTTCATAAGGCGATTCAAGCCTGTACAGGTCACCCTGCCAGATGATACCGCTGATGCGTTTATAATTGGTCACGGCCTGCTGGCTGAACTGCAGCTCTTTTTCGGTAAAGTCTTTTACTTTGATATCATAGCCCAGCTTGTCCATCATGGCTACATCTGTTCTGAATTTAAGTGATTGCTTACCCCACCCGGTAACATGTGCGGCAATGGTATTGGCAGGGAAGAAATAAGAATAGCCCCATTGGATAAATACCCGTTCCAGTCCGTCTGTATTATCACTGGGCCAGAATTCTGTAAAATAGCGCAGGGCGCCGTAATCTGTTCTGCCACCGCCACCGGAGCAAAGCATAATAGGCAGGTGCGGGTATTTTTCACGTATCCGCTCAAATACCTGGTACAGGCTGCGGGTATACTGGATGAATAAATGCGATTGCTGTTCTTTAAGATAAGGCGAATAAGTATTGCTCATGGTGCGATTACAATCCCATTTAATGTAAGCAATACCCGGGTTGCGATCGAGCATATCAACCACGGTATGGTATACAAAATCCTGTACCTGTGGATTGGTGAGATCGAGCACCAGCTGGTTGCGCATATAATTTTCTTCACGGTTGGGCAGGCGGAGTATCCAGTCGGGATGTTGCTGGTACAGGTCGCTTTTGGGATTCACCATTTCGGGTTCTATCCATATACCGAATTTGATATCCTTTTTTGTTGCTTCCTGCACCAGGTAGCCAAGTCCATGTGGCAGTTTCTGTTTGTTCTCCTGCCAGTCGCCAAGACCTGCATTATCGGCATTGCGTGGAAAATTATTACCGAACCAGCCATCATCCAGTAAAAACAGGTCTACACCTAGTTGCCTGGCGCCATCGAATAATTCAGTTAAACGGGTTTCATCAAAATTCATGTGCGTGGCTTCCCAGTTATTGAGTAAAGTATAGCGGGGCTGCTGCCCATCGAGCACGCCGAAACTGCGCGCCCATTTGTGTAAGTTGCGGCTGGCCTGGCCCTTGCCCTGTTTGCTGTAGGTAAAAATAAAAGCAGGGGTGGTGAATATCTCGCCTGGCTGCAGATGATAGTCTGATGCATAAGGGTTAATACCTGATATTACCCGCAGTGCATTACGTTGGTCAACTTCAAAACAAAAACGGAAATTGCCTGTCCATGCCAGTGTTCCGGCGATCAGCTCGCCTTCGTTTTCTGAGGAGGCTTGGTTGAGCGATAAAAAGAAAACGGGTGCCTGGTACATATCAGCCCGGGTGCCCAGCTTGCTGTCGAGTATCTTGATGCCGGTGGTCAGCGGGCTTTCTTCCATCTGCATTTCTCTTGCCCAGTCGCCATGAAATTGTGTAAGCCAGTATTTATCTGCATCAAAATGCAGCATCGAAGAAGCGTACTGGGTAAGCAGCACCGGCTTTTTTTCCTGGTGCTTGATCTCTGTCCAGCTCCTGATCACATCTTCATTGTAGTAGGCCGCAAAATGCAGTGTTACTTCAACCGGGTATACAGGATCTTTCAATACAATGGTTGTTTGCTGTTCATCCCCATTGGTTTGCTGTGTATGCTGCTGGTAGCGCAGGTCAAGGGAAGGGTTGCCATCAGCATGCACCATCCTGATAGCAGGCTCAAACTGGTTTTCCATTCCTGCAGTTATATAGGCTTCATGATTTGCCTTCAGGGCTGCATAATCGGCCTGTGGCAGCTTTTTACCGAAATGCTGCTGGTACAAACGTTGGTTGGCACCAACTGAAAATACCAGGCTGGTGTTTTGGGTTTCAATGGAGATCAGCCTGGTTGGCTGGGCCGGTGCAACAGCATGGCAGAACAATACGGCAAGTATGATCAGGTATCGCATAAGAGCAGTTATACAAAATGATGAATTAATTTCAGTAAAGGCTCTGGCAAAGAAACATGATGCAGCAGAGGGACAAGTATGGCAGATTGGCTGTTTATTCAGTAAAAGGGAGATGGTGTAAGCATCTCCCTTTTGATCCGGTTAACCGGCAACGAATTCCTTCTGGTATTTCAGCGGACTTTTGCCGGTGATCTCTTTAAAGTATTTGTGAAAGCAGGCGAAATTATTGAAGCCGCTTTCATAACAAAGCTGTTTAATGCTGAGCTTGTTTTCTATAAGCAGTTTACAGGCATGCCCCACACGTATCTCTATCAGGAACTGCGAATAGGTTTTGCGGGTGCGGGATTTAAAATAACGGCAGAATGAGTTGGGACTGATATTGGCCACTGATGCAATTTCTTCCAGCTGTATCTTTCGCTTGAAATTGGCAAGGGAATATTCATAAATAGCGTTGATACGGTCGTTCTCGGCTTCTACAAAATCGTGCTTGAAACCGATGGAAGATAAATTGTCCAACTGTTTGCAGTTGGAAATGGTTTGCAATGCTTCCATCAGGTAAATGATCCTTTCCGAACCATCTGAAAGCAGCAGTCTTTCCATCAGTTCGGCCACCCTTTGTTTGGTTTTGCCGGTGATCTGTATACCGCGCCTGGCCTTTTCCAGTACCGCTTTGATGTTGAGGTTCTCCGGCAGTTGCAAAAACTGCTCACCCCAGAAGTTTTCACAAAAATGTGCCACGCGGATATCGGCATGTGTGCGGTGGTGCTCACCAAAATAAAAATCATCAAAGCGCCAGTAGTGCGGCAGGTGTGCACCTACCAATACTACATCACCCGATTTGAAGCGTTTGATGCTGTCGCCGATGAACTGTGTGCCATCGCCTTTTTTAAAATGAATCAGTTCTACCTCGGGGTGGTAATGCCATTTGTTGTTGATATGAGGTACGAGATCCTGGCGTACACTGAATGACTGCGCAGGGCCTTTGGATACTTTGAGTAGTTGCGGTCTCATTCAGATATATTTGCTTTAAGTGGTATAAAATTAAATCAAACAGGCTAATATAGCTTACTAATATGACAAAACCCGTCGCTTTTTTTTTGATTAGTGTTCTTTTTTTTGTACCTGTTTTTTAACGGTTATACAGGCATCATGCATAAAAAATGTCATGCCTTTTTACGGAAACGATTTCGTAATTATTTATCAGGAAGAAACAATTGTAAGAACAGAAATATATAACCTGTAACCATTATGACAGCACAGAAGCACACGTATTTGCAGATACATCCTGAAGACAATGTACTGGTCGCTTTGCAGGATTTGCCGAAGGGGACAAATATTCAGCTGGGCGCTGCCGCTTTTTCTCTTGCCGATGATGTGGCAGCAAAACACAAGTTTACACTGAACGATATAAAAGAGGGTGGGGAAATATACATGTATGGCGTGCTGGTTGGCAGGGCTAATAAAGATATCCCGAGAGGCGGTGCCGTGCATGTGAACA
Source organism: uncultured Deminuibacter sp. (assembly GCA_966424055.1). Taxonomy (GTDB): domain Bacteria; phylum Bacteroidota; class Bacteroidia; order Chitinophagales; family Chitinophagaceae; genus Deminuibacter. The sequence continues at coordinate 76,850 of CBJLMB010000012.1, forward strand.
ATGTGCATCATGCTGCTGCCGATTTTAAACTGGGCGAACGCAAACTATCCTGGCAGAAGCCTGATGTTCAAGCATGGCAGAACCGAAGTTTTATGGGCTATCACCGCGCAGATGGCTCGGTGGGTACAGCCAATTACTGGATTGTGATACCGCTGGTGTTTTGTGAGAACCGGAATGTAGAAGTGCTGCGCGATGCCCTGGTGGAGCAGCTGGGCTATGGCAAGGTAAAACGGTATGAAGCCGATGTGCAGCAACTGGTGGATATGTACCGCAACAATAAAACAGAAGAAGAGATTGCCGGCACAGTATTGCAGGAAGTTTTTGTTGAACAATCAGCCCGCAAATTGTTCCCGAATGTGGATGGTATCAAGTTCCTGACACATGAAATGGGTTGCGGAGGCACACGCATCGATTCGGATGCTTTATGCGGTTTGCTGGCAGGTTATATAACACATCCCAATGTGGCGGGGGCAACAGTGCTCAGTCTTGGCTGCCAGCATGCACAGGTAAGCATTCTGCAGAAGGAGATCGCAAAACGCGATCCTGGTTTTCAAAAACCGATGGTGGTATTGGAGCAGCAGAAAGAAGGCACTGAAACAGACCTGATGAAAAAGGCGATCAAAGAAACTTTTATCGGTTTAATGAAAGCCAATAAGCAAACCCGCCAGCCCGCACCTTTGTCAAAGCTTTGCATCGGATTGGAATGCGGTGGGTCAGATGGATTTTCCGGTATCTCTGCCAATCCCGCTGTAGGGTATACCTCCGATATACTGGTGGCGCTGGGCGGTTCTGTTATCCTGTCTGAATTTCCTGAGCTCTGCGGTGTGGAGCAGGAGCTGAGCGACCGTTGCGTGGATGAGCACAAAGCGCAGCGTTTTATGCAGCTGATGCGTAATTACAATGCCCGTGCATTGGCCGACGGCTCTGGTTTTTATGCCAATCCTTCGCCGGGTAATATCCGCGACGGGTTGATCACTGATGCCATCAAATCTGCCGGTGCTGCCAAAAAAGGTGGCACATCACCGGTAACAGATGTGCTCGACTATCCTGAAAAATTAACCCGCTCCGGTTTAAACCTGCTGTGTACGCCCGGTAATGATGTGGAAAGCACCACAGCAGAAGTTGCTTCAGGTGCCAATATTGTTTTGTTTACGACTGGGCTGGGTACACCTACGGGTAACCCGGTGGCGCCGGTGATCAAACTGTCGACCAATTCAAAAATTTACCAGCGCATGCCCGATATCATTGATGTGAACTGCGGAACGATCATAGAAGGTACAGAAACCATTCAGCAGGCGGGAGAAAGGATACTGGAATACATTATCGAAGTGGCCAGTGGCAAGGCTGTTCCCAAAGCGGTGCAGCTGGGTCAGGATGATTTTATTCCCTGGCGAAGAGGCGTGTCGTTGTAGCCGGTATCAATATAAAAAAGTTAAAAGCCCGCAAAGCATAGACATTGGCTTTGCGGGCTTTTTATTTAAGGGATTTGCTTCCTGCAGTCGCCCGCGCCCCGCGGGTGACGGATATCCGGCAGCATCCTGCTGCTTCCGTGCGTATCCGCTGCCCCGCATCCATACCATCGGCAACCATCATCCCTACAATAGATCTTTCAGGTGTTTGTAATTACTGCGTACCGTATCCATTACCTCATCCATGTGCCCACCCAGCATCAGCTTGCCCATAGAAACCGCAAATCCTTTCATCATAGACAGGTCAACCTTCGGTGGCATTGCCAGTGCATTGGGATCGGTAAAAACGTTCACGAGTACTGCACCCTTGTATTGAAAAGCTTCTTCTAATGCCGGTACCAGGTTCTCTGGGTCATGTACGGTGATATTCTTGATGCCTACTGAAGCTGCCACCATTGCAAAATCAGGGTTCAGCATATCTGTCTGGTTATCGGGCAGGCCGCCAACTTCCATCTCCAGTTTTACCATGCCCAGTGACCTGTTGTTGAATACAATGATCTTAACCGGCAGGTGGTATTGGGCTATAGTGGCCAGATCGCCCAGTAACATCGATATACCGCCATCGCCGCAGAGTGCTACCACCTGCTGCTCCGGGCGTACCAGCGCCGCACCGATAGCCTGTGGCAGGGCATTGGCCATCGATCCATGATTGAAAGAACCCAGCAGTTTTCTTTTACCTGTAGCATGCAGGTAGCGGGCGCCCCATACACAGCACATACCCGTATCAACTGTGAATATGGCATTATCTGCTGCAAGCCGGTTGATGGTATAAGTTACAAATTCAGGATGGATAGTATCTGTTCTTCCTTTGTCTTCCACATAGGTGAGCAGTTTTTTATTAACGGCTTCATATACTTTCAGCTGGGCCTGTAAAAAACTGTCATCCTCTTTTGTTTTCAGCAGGGGCAGTAATGCTTTAAGCGTAGGGGCAATATCCCCGCAGAAGCCGGCTTCCAGTACAGCACGCCGCCCCAGGCGTTCTGGTTTATTGTCTACCTGCACGATGGTCTTTTTTTCCGGCATAAAAGGCTCGTAGGGAAAATCGGTGCCCAGCAAAAGTACCAGGTCTGCTTCATGCATGCTATGGTAGGCGGATGGGAGGCCCAGCAGGCCGGTCATACCCACTTCATAGGGATTGTTGTACTGTATGCCCATTTTACCACGGAAAGAATAACCCACTGGTGCTTTCAGTAAGGCTGCAAGCTGCACCACTTCATCGTGTGCATCGGCAGCACCGATACCGCAGTAAATACAGATATTAGCGTGGCTGTTGAGCAGGTGGGCCAGGGTTTGCAGTTCTGTATCTGAAGGACGGGTAACCGGTGTTGTATAATAGTTGCGGGAAGAAGTGGTGTTTTCTATCGCAGGCATCGAGGTTACATCTCCCGGCAATCCCAGTACGGCAACACCTTTCCGCTGAATAGCATGCTGGATAGCGGCCTGCAGCATACGGGGCAGCTGGTGGGCAGTGGCTGCCACCTGGTTATAATAACTGCAGTCATCAAATAATTTGATGGTATTGGTTTCCTGGAAATAATCTGTTCCAAACTGGTGCGTGGCGCAGGTAGAAGCAATGGTCAGTACCGGCGCACCTGAACGGTGGGCATCATAGAGACCATTGATGAGATGAACATGCCCGGGCCCGCTGCTGCCGGCACAACAGGCAATACCATTCAGCTCTGCCTCTGCAGCGGCTGCAAAGGCGCCTGTTTCTTCATGACGAACATGCACCCATTCTATATCCTTGCTTTTCCGTACAGCATCGTTTACTTCGTTCAGGCTGTCGCCGGTTACGGCATAAATGCGTTTGATACCGGCTGCAGCCAGCATTTCAACCAATTGTTCTGCTACTTTTTTCGACATGGACTTTGATTGTGGTAAATGATCTGGAATAAATTTATATAAACTGATTATGCTTAACACCGCAAGGCTGATTATGTTGTGCAGAATGAAGCAGGGAAAAGCCGCCGCACGCTTTGCAAAACCGGTATAGACCTGAGCCCCCGGGCAGGGTGGGTGTATAGCAGTTTATGGCGGATAAATGTGTATAATGTACATGTAGCAAGTGTTTGAGCCGGGCACAGGCACTTGATTGCTAAAAAAAACGCTTGTTATGTGCCTGGCAATCTATAGTTTTGCACATCCTTCATATTTGATCCTCATGAGAACTTGTGGTAGGGAACTTGCCCTGTTAGGGCCCCTGTGCGGATAGCTGATTGTACTATAATTATAATATTGCCAAACCTGCTAGGTTTATAACTTGGTTTTAGTTGAAGCTTCTTAAAAAGACGATGCTGATTATCACAGAAGGGATTGTCTCTACATTCCCTTCTTTTTAACGGCAGCGGCAATACGAAGCTTGATCGGCAGGATCGCTCATCCCTTCATGGGATTGATCATATTTTTTAATTTTTCTCATGTGCGTTACAAACGCCAATCAAGGGATTGTTTCTACATTCCCTTCTTTTATTTAAGGTATAAGCAGCCTGCTGAATGAATGCCCCGTTCTTCCGCCCCTGTAGCCGTTGCAAAATATATTGCCCCCGCGGGAAAATAACTGCAGTGCTTTTAGGATATTTGCGTTTTATTTTTAAAGAAAGAAGATTATGCGTGTTGCTATCAATGGTATGGGACGTATTGGCCGGTTGTTGTTCAGGCGTTTACTGCAGCAGCCGGGTATTGAGCTGGTGGCAGTAAATGATGTGATGGACCAGGAAAACCTGGCCTACCTGCTGAAATACGATTCTATCTATGGCACATTTGCTGATGAAATAGTGCAGCAGGAAGAGGGTTTTCTGTTGCAGGGCAAACTTATCAGGGTGTTCAGGCATGGGCATCCTTCGCAGCTACCCTGGCAGCAACTGCATATTGATGTGGTGCTGGAATGTTCAGGCAAGTTTACCAGCCGTACGGCAGCAGAAGCGCACCTGCAGGCAGGAGCATCCAGGGTGTTGTTGTCTACTACAGGCGCTGCAGATGTGCCGCTGATGATCTATGGATTTAACCAGCATGCGCTGACCGGGGATATGGATATCATTTCTCCCGGCGGCTGTATGACCAACTGCGCCACACATGTATTATACCTGCTGAATTCCATCGGCATTGAAGCAGCCCAGCTGAATATTCTGCATTCGTATACTTCCCGCCAGGCACTGGTGGATGCACCGCATAAACAACACCGCCGGGGGCGTGCAGCAGCTGAATCTATTATACCGGTAGAAATAGATCTTGATCAGAGCCTGCACCGTTTATTTCCGGGCATACCGCATATCGCCACGCTCAGCACCCGTGTTCCCGTGAGCAATGGAGCGATGGCCGATTTTACGGTACAGCTTCGCACTGAAGTAAGTGTGCGCGACATCAATAAATTATTTGAAACAGCAGCCAACAGCGAATACAAAGGCATTGTAGGTTACACCGCCGATGCACTGGTTTCACTGGATATCCGCGGTAATACCAATAGCTGTGTGATAGACAGCTCGCTTACCAGTGTGGCTGGCCGGCTGGTAAAACTGATCGCCTGGTTCGATAATGAGTTTGGCTATACCAGCCGCATGATAGACTGGCTGCGCTACTGGCAGGAAAAAACAGGCAAGCCATAACCGGCCCGGTATATGCCTGCAGCCTTATTAACAAGCAATACCCCGTTGCCCATACAGGTAACGGGGTATTTTGCTGTGATCAGCACCGGGCCTTCCTGCTTTATGGATGCTGCATTGTGCTGTCTTTATGATAATAACCACAATATCCCTTGCCATGTGCATACCCGTAATGCCTGCTGCCAAAACGCAGGAAGAACAGGTTGCTTCCAATGAACAGCACGATCACCAGTATGGCTGAAATTCTAGCCAGTGTGGTAAGTGCCGGTTTTTTGGAGAACGACCCATAGATATAGCCTATGATGAATACCATGGAGGCAATGAATAAAAGACGCATAAGGATGAAAAGAATGATCATAACAAAACAATTTAAGTGAATGAATATGCCGGCGGCTGGCCGGCTGGTGAAAATTACAGTTGCTTCAGCAGGGCTGTTGTTTCCTGCCTGCCCCAGTGCGGGTACTGGCCGGTATTTGCTGGGTGGTCGAACTGCTGCAGTGCTTTTGTCAGCAATTCTTTGGCCTGCTTTTTATCGCCGCCCCATGCTTTGGGCGTCGCATATTTTTCCCATCCTGCCAGGTAATAGGCCCTGGGATTACCGGGGTCTGCTTTCAGCGCCAGCTGGGTGTACTGGCTGGACGCAGGGCCGTACTGTCTTCCATAGGTCATCGGGTTGATAAACACACGTGCCCTGTTCAATATGCTTTGTACACAATAGATTTCAGACAAGGCTTTTTTGTCTTTTGAAGTATCCGCCAACGCACCCGCTTTTTTAATCAGTGCCTCGGCTTTATTGGCCAGGGGCTCAATTTTGTCGGGATCTTCCTGGTATAACCAGCCGGCTTTGGCATTGCAATAGGCTGCATAATAATAAGGCAGCCATTGATTGGATTGTGTAGCGGCAATGCGGTCAAAATCGCCGGCCAGTTGCTCGTACTCTTTGGGTGAAACGGCTTTGTCGAGTTTTGTAATGGCTGTCTGCAATGCACTGTTGTCATTTTGTGCATACACGGCAGTGGACAAAAGCATGGCGGCAACAGCCGGGTAAAATGATTTTTTCATTGTTTCTTTTTTTTGATGATTGAATATTCAGAGGTTCTCGTTGATGAAATCATCGCGCCGGTCAACACCGAGCGACATGAATATGCCGATATAATAACTGCGCACTGCGGGCAAAGTGATCGCCTGCCTGTGCTGCCCGTTGGCACTGTAATAGTAGTCGAACACCTGCCGGTTGCCCAGCACATTATTGATACCTGCGCCAATGCCCGAATAATCTTTGATGCCCCATCTTTTGAGGAAAGAAATGAGATAAGCAAAGCTGAGGTTCAGGCCATGGTAAACATGGGTGGTGCCGCTGCTGCCGATAAAACTATGCCCTTCAGCATCGGTACGGATATCATAATAAGGACGCCCTGTGGCAAATGTGTAAGCCAGGTTGGCATTGAGGCTGATGCTTTCAAAAAAGCGTTTGATGGCAACAGATGCCGTATGCGGTGTAGCAAAGTTGGGCCTGATGGGATAGGGATAGTTCAGGTATGCCCGTTTGGTATCGAGATAGGTGTAGGTGATCCAGTAATCGATGTGCTTAAATGTTTTTTTATCTCTCCAGAACAGCTCAACACCTTTGGCATAACCCCTGCCATGGCTGGCCGTGTCAGCAATAGTGGAAACAAGGTTATGGTATTGCTTGTAATAAGTTTCTATCCTGAAAAGACGGTTGCCCATTCTTTTCTGGTAGTTGAGAATATAATGTGCGGCACTGGCGAATTGCAGGTTTGCATGTTGCCAGAGGAAACTGTTCTCCGGCTTCTGGTAAAATATGCCATACGCCATATTGATCTGCCCGCCGTCATTGAATTTATAAGCGAGGCTCAGTCTTGGTGCAACAGGTGAACGTTGCAATAAAGAGGAATGCTCGGCTCTTATGCCTGCACGTACAGCAAGATGTGGCGTAACACGGATATCGCCTTCTGCAAAAAACACCAGCAGGTGATCTGCTACCGGGTAGGTTTGAATGCCATTATTATAAGTGTCGTGCGAATAAAAATATTCTGATCCAAACCGGATGGCCTGGTAGCGGGTGAACTGCCGCGTCATCACCAGCCTGCCCTGCATAAAAGCGGAATGTATATCACTGAGATTGTTTTTTTCATTGTAAGGCGGTATGCTCAGCTGCAACGGCTGCTTATTGCTGTCAAGCAGCTGGTTGCTAATATTTTCATGGTCCTGGTTAAAAGCCAATGCAGCATCTATTTTCCATTGCCTGCCCAGCGATTCCCGGTACGACAGGTTAGCCATCAGATTATCACCTTTTACTTCATAGCCGGATAACAGGCTGCTGCTGTCCACATCAGGATTGCGCATACCGGTATGGCTGTGGCCATAATTAATATAGCCTTTTACTATGCCGGTAGCACTGGTTTTGATGCGGAAATTGGCATCGCCCGAAAAATATTCGGGACCATGAAAAAAATCAGGCCCTTGTGGTACTACATTGTTGTACAGGTGAAAATTGCTGTACCTGGCTGTTACACCATAACTGCTTTTCCTGTTATGTGAGAGTGATTGCCAGCCAAGACCAGTATTGGTAGGGAAGAGGTTAAAACTGGCAGAAGATTCATCAGGCATATCAGTTGATTCAAGTATCAATGCACCGCTCAGTGCTTCGCCATATAATGCAGAATAACCACCCGTGCTGAACAGGATCCCTTTGAATAAAAAAGGGTTCAGTCTCGCATACTGCGGCATGCCCGGTACGCTGGATGCATTGGGATTTTTGAGCCAGGTGCCATCTACAAACTGCTTGGCCTCTTCGCTGCTGCCTCCACGTACAAACAAACCTTCTTTTTCGCCTATCATCTGGGCGCCGGGCAATACGCGCATGGCATTGGCTATATCGCCTCCATTACCGGCTACCGTAACAGCATCTATCGGCGTCAAAGCGGCACCTTTGGCTTTGTCACTGGCATGAAAGCTGCCGGCGCTTACAGTTACTTCACCCAGTTGCGCAGCGGTTTCTTTTAAATAGATCGTGATACCGGTAGAACTGTCTGCCGGTGCCAGTTCTACTTGTTTACTACTGTAGCCTACTGCGGTTACTTTTATTATTTTCCGGCCTTCACCGTTGACACGCAATACAAAACGGCCGGTTGAATCAGTTGTGGTGGCAATATGTGTATCCTTAAGCAATACAGATGCTGCTGATACCGGTTCATTCTTTTCAGTAAGCACATGGCCGGTAATGATTGTTTGTGCAGTGGCAGGCAGCAGGCTGCTGAACAGCAGTACTGTGGTGGAACATAAAAAGTAGTAAACCTGTTTCATAGCCTTGCTTTTAACACAAAGCTATTTTGCCGTAACAGGCAGGCTCGCTATGAATATAGCATACCCGTATTTGAATAGATATAGAAGTGAAATGCAGCGACCAGCATAGGCAGATGCCAGGCCATTTTCATCAGCGGGTTACAGATGCAGCATCTTTTCTACACCTGGCCTGCAGCTTTCACTGAGCGGAAGTTCGTTTGCGCCTATACAAACAAGATCGCGCTTGATGGCAGTGATCTTATCTGCGGCAGCGATATACGATTTGTGTATACGCACAAACCGGTGACCGCCGAGCTTTTCTTCCATCGCTTTCATGCTCATTTTGGTGATCACCGGCCGTGTTGCCGTGGTAAGAAAAATTTTTACATAATCTTTCATGCCTTCTATGTAAGTGATATCGGGTATGTTCACTTTAACCAGGTTGTATTCAACATATACAAAAAAATAATCGAGCAATACGCCTTTCTGTGTGGCTGTCTGCTGCAGGTTGTACAGGTCTTGTGCTTTGTTGCAGGCTTTTAAAAAACGCTCAAAGGAAACAGGCTTTAGCAGGTAGTCGACGGCATTCAGGTTAAAGCCTTCGAGGGCATAGGCTTTATAGGCAGTTACAAAAATAACCATTGGCGGGTTAGAGAGGCTTTCAAGAAACTGTAAGCCGGTTAAGCCGGGCATCTGGATATCGAGGAATAACAGATCAACCTGCTCACTGTGCAATACCTCTGCCGCTTCAAATGCGTTGCGGCAACTTTTCACCAGGCGCAGAAAGGGGACTTTTTCTATATTGTCCACCAGTAGGTCCAGCACCAGTTTTTCATCATCTACGGCAATACAGTTTAACATAATAGGTCGAGGTTTAATTGTACGCTGTACAGGTTTGCATGATCGCTAATGGTTAACTGATGCCTGCCCGGGTATAAAAGTGCCAGCCTGTTTGCTACATTTTTAAGCCCGATACCCGAGCCGGGATCTTTTGCGCTGTTGCGGTTGCTGTAATTATTCACAACACTGAAAAATAAATGTTGTTGCTGCAGCGATATGGTTATTTTAATAAAAGGATGCGCGGCCATGCCTATACCATGTTTAAATGCATTTTCTACGAACGGTATCAGCAGCATGGGCTCGATGGTGCAGGTTGAAGAGGGGAGGTCAATATCCAGCTGGATATCGGCCGCATCGTTAAACCGCAGTTGCTGTAATGCTATATAGTTCCGGAGGTACTGGATCTCTTTGTCTATCGGGAATTTTTCTTCATTGGATTCATACAGCATATAACGCAACAGGTCGGATAGCTTCAGCAAAGCCGGTTCCAGCTGATCAGATTTTTTCCGCGCCAGCGAAACCATGGTGGTAAGGGTATTGAATAAAAAATGAGGACTGATCTGCGAACGCAGGAATTTCAGTTCAGAGCCCAGCTTTTCAGCTTTTCTTTCTTTTTCGAGTTTTTCATACCGTATCCTGTCTGCGATCACCCGGTAAAAAATACTGGCCAGCAAAAAAGGAATATGCGGGTAAACAATAAACGATTTATTATAAGCTGTGAGCTGAAAAGAAGGAGCCATCCATTCCAGCGCAAACAATTTCAGGTAATAGGAAAATATAACCAGCAATACCAGGGCCGGCGGGTACAACCACCAGGTTCTTTTGGTGATCAGCCTGGGATACAGCCAGTAGGCATTAAAATAGAACAACCCGATATGATAGAGATTGCTGAAAATATAAAAACTATGCGGCATACCGTTCGACACCGGCTGTACATGCATGAAGTAATACGGGAACGCGATCAGTAGCAATACGCCCCAAACGAGCACATGAATAGTAAGCGAAGTATATCTGGCATTGATAGGCATATCTGGTAATAAAAAAAGCTGGCCTGTTACCGCTGGTTGTTCAACCGGAAAAGCCGGTAAGCAAACCTGGTGATCCGATCTGCAAAAGGCTGCTTTTATTTCTGAAGATAAAACTAAAATTCCGGGCCTTGTTGCGCAGCTTGTGTCGCTGTTCGGCTGGAATGTGTGGTGCAAAGGGTGAAAAATGGTGATGAAGGATGGGAATAATAATTTGATAACAAGGAAAGACTGCAAAATTATAATTATTTTGGCTGACTGAACAAGACTGAACAAAATGAACAGGCTTGACAATAGAATCCTTCTATATATATAACCACTTCATTTACAATCTAAAAACCGATATCCATGCGTGCAGCTATCGTTTTGCTGTTCATTTTTCTTTACCTGGCACCTTCCAGCCATGGCCAGTCTGCAGTGCTTTGTGCAGTGCATTCCAACGATACCACGGCCGTAACCACCTGGCTGGAGAAAAATAAAACAGTAACCGCTGCCGGTAAGAACAGCCTGCTGCTGACCGCCTGTGAAGAAGGACGACTGGAAACCGCCCGGCTGCTGCTGCAATACGGCGCCGACCCCGGCTGGCAGAATGCAAGCGGTAATACTGCATTGATGGTTGCCAGCCTTCGCGGCTATGAAGCGATCACCGCATTGCTGCTGGATGCCGGTGCACAACCGGATAAACAGAATGTTGCCGGCGCAACCGCGCTCACGCTGGCTGCTACTTTCGGCAGAACGGCTATTGTACGGCAACTGCTGCAAAAAGGTGCGCGGAGATCTATTAAAGATAAATTGGGCAACACCGCTTTATACTATGCACGCGGCGATCAGAATACAGCTGTTATTGCATTGCTGGAAAAATAGAACGCTTATTTTTTATGATTTCCCGGCCGCCGCTTTTTTCTTAAGATAATATTTTCTTGATTTCTCAATGCTGCCACAGGTTTGTGGGCTACACCACCTGCGTTGGTTGTTTTTGGTGAAATCCATCATTATCCAGCCGCATACAGGACATTCTTTGATGCGCGAAAGCGCTGCCGTGGTCAGCAGGTCATAGGCTGACTTCATTACAAGGTAAAAGGGTTCCAGTAAATCAATTTCCTGTTGCCGCCAGCCTAACTCGATGGTGTTGTTGTTCACCCGGAAGGCAATATGCTTTAGTGAAGCGGTAACCTGCTGATTGAATTTTTCCAGCAGGTCATTGTCCAGCTTGCGCAACTGCCCTGCGGCCACCGCTGAAAAAAAATGATACAGCATTTTTCTCGCCCTGATGATATGATCGAATGCCTTAAAGGTTTCGGCGGAGTGGTTCTGTGCATAATCCAGCAGGATCTTTCTTCTTTTAGCGCTGAGCAGTTTTAGTTTCTGGCACCACTGTATCCATTCGGCATAATTACCCAGGTATTCGTGCCGGTTATCTTCCCGCCAGGAGTGCACAGTATTGATAAAATCAAAACACAACACCCCGCCGTCCAGCGGAAGGCTGACTATGCTTCTTTCTTTGTTCATGCTGTATAAAGATAGGATTTTTGCGGGCAAAAAATGTTTTGCCGGTAGTAAAAGAATACGGTAATTTACACCGTCTAATATTATTTAGATGGTGTGAAATAAGTGTATCAAAAAATCCATTTTTATGCAGAAAGCAACACTCATTGAACAACTGAACAGTTTATATGAAGGGCCTAACTGGATAGGCGTATCCTTTAAGCCGGTGCTGAAAGGGGTAACTGCAGCATTGGCTTTCAGGCAGCCCCCGGGCGGCCGCCATTCAATAGCTGAGATTGTAAAGCATATGATGGCCTGGAAAGCATTGGGTGTGCGCCAGCTGAAAGGAGAGGGGAAAGCAAGTATCAGCCAGGCGGCCACATTCAGTCTTAAACGCTATGCTACCGCAGATGAACAGGCCTGGAAACAACTGCTGCAGGATTATGATAAAACACACCGGCAACTGATTGCTGCTTTGCGCACCGCAACACAGCAGCAGTTACAGCAAAAAGCTGCGAAGCGCAGTTATTCACTGGCTTACCTGGCTGATGGATTAATGTTGCACGAGAGCTATCACCTCGGTCAGCTGGCTTTTGTAAAGAAGCAGTTACAGCAACTTGCCACAGCAGGCTAAAATCAACCTAAGCAATTTATCTTTGAATCAGAACCCTGGTTATCATCAATTATATGACTGCTGCAAATACACAACTGGGTATGACCCAAAAAGCTGGTTATTCCAAATGGATGCTGGTATTGGCTTTTATCGCCATTTATTTTGTTTGGGGTACCACCTACCTGGCCATTATTTTCGGTTTAAAAGGGTTTCCGCCTTTTTTATTATCCACCCTGCGTTTTTTTGTGGCAGGGATCATTCTTTTTTTCTGGTCGCGCGGTAAAGGACACCTGGTACCTGATAAACAAACGCTGTTGGTTTGTGCCATAAGTGGTACACTGATGCTGGTGGGCGGCACCGGCCTGGTGGCCTGGTGCGAAAAGTATGTAAGCTCAGGGCAGGCGGCTATCATTATTGCTACAGAGCCTTTCTGGTTTTTACTGGCAGATAAGAAGAACTGGCAAAACTATTTCTCCAACTGGATTGTACCCGCCGGACTGGCAACCGGATTTACTGGTATTGTTTGCTTTTTCCTGTTTACCCGTGAAAGCAATCAGGCGCATAGCACAAACCAGCTGCTGATGGGTAGTGCCGTACTGCTGCTCAGCGCAATACTTTGGGTAACGGGATCATTGTATGGCAACAGCCGTTTAAAAAAAACAGGGTATAACAATACCATGACCACTTCTATCCAGCTGATGGCTGCAGGTGGCAGCAGTGCATTGCTCTCTGCCTGCACAGGTGAATGGAGCCGGTTTTCCCTGCAACACATCATGCCTGAAGCCTGGGGCGGGTTGTTTTACCTGATCGTGATGGGCTCACTGGTGGCTTACCTGGCCTTTACCTGGCTGATCTCTATACTGCCCCCGGCAATAGTAAGTACACATACTTATGTAAACCCGGTAGTGGCCGTGGTGATCGGCTGGCTATTTGCTGGCGAAATTATTTCTTTCAAGCAGGTGCTTGCCTTGCTGATCATCCTCACAGGCTTGTTACTTACCAATATTCCTTCTTACCGGTTACTGTTCAAAAGAGATGCTGATAAAAGATGAACTGTGCCTGGCAAGGGCTATATTTGAAGCGCTTGTGCTAATTCGTTTTAAAGAACCCCGGAATTTAACCGTATGAAGAAAAAACTGGCAGGTATTCTCGTGGCGGCACTGTCGCTGCAGGTGGCAACAAAAACATCCGGGCAGGTGCATGCTGCAGCACTGCAGGAATGGGAGGATAGAAAATATTCCATGTTTATTCACTGGGGTATTTACTCGGTTCTGGGCGGTGTTTGGGAGGGTAAACCCGTTACGCGCGGGCTGAGTGAACAGATACAGGCACATGCAGGTATTTACAGCGATACCTATGCGCGGGTAGCTAAACTGTTTGATCCTGAAAAATGGAACCCTGATTCTGTTGTACTGCTGGCCAAACGAAGCGGTATGCGTTCGGTAGTGATCACATCCAAACACCATGACGGGTTCTGTATGTTTAAGACCGCTACCACCGATTTTAATGTAGTGAATGCCACACCTTATAAAAGAGATGTGCTGAAAGAGCTGTCCGATGCCTGCCGCAGGCAGGGAATGAAATTTGGTTTGTATTTTTCACTGATCGACTGGCATTATCCCGAAGCTGCTCCCATATCCAGTCACAATTCAGACCGTGTAACACCGGAACACCACGCGTATAACCTGAAACAGGTTACAGAGTTGCTGAGCAATTATGGCCCTGTATCAGAACTGTGGTTTGATATGGGCTCGCAAAGTGCTGAACAAAGCTCGGAGATGCGTGAACTGGTTCACAAGCTGCAGCCCGACTGTATGATCGGTAGCCGCATTGGCAACGACAGGGGCGATTTTACCGTGATGGGCGATAACCAGGAGCCGAATTATATTATTGGCGTGCCCTGGCAATCGCCCGCTTCTTTTTTTGATGAAACCTGGGGTTACCGTTCCTGGCAGAAAAGAGGCAGTGAGACCGATAAGGTAAAGGAAAAGCTCACCAGCCTGATACGCGTGGCTTCCCGCGGCGGTAATTTTCTGCTGAATATCGGTCCGCGGGGTGATGGCTCTGTGGTAGAATTTGAAAAAGATGTATTGCTCACCATCGGTCAATGGCTGCAGCAGAATGGAACTGCCATCTATGGTACACAGCCCGATCCCTTTCATGTGCCTTTTGAATGGGGCGCTATTACCAGCAAGCCCGACACTTTGTTCCTGCATGTGCTTTCCATGCCCAAAGATGGAAAGATCGTACTGCCGGGTTTAACAGGTAATATTACCCGCGCTTATGTGATCGGCGGGCAAGATCCTATTGCTTTCAGCCGCAATGCTGCAGGTGTCACCATACAATTGCCGGCAGGTTTTTACCAGGATGAAATGTTCAAGGTAATAGCCCTTGTATTCAAAAACGGGTATACTGTACCGCCAGCCAATATCATTACAGCGGGTAAAAATGTGCAGCTGCAATCGCATAATGCATTTAAATACTACAGCAGTTCTGGCATTGATTACAATTCACGTTTCCAGAGCACGATCAAAGAAGCCTGGACCATTCAGCCTGAAATAAGCGGGCAATACAAACCTTCCCTATGGTACACTGCGGAGGAAAAAGGCAAAACCATCAGCCTGCAACTGGGCGCAGCCATACAACCGGTAACACTGAATGGAGGAACAGCTGTTCCTTTACAAAATACACCTGTAAGCTGGGGTCCGCTGTATTTGCAGGGTCCCTACTGGTCAGGGATAGAAGGTGCCGGCGGGCCAGTTGTGAATATCGATGTGCAAGGTGCCTGGCCCAATGCCCAAGCCAAAGCATGGCAGCGAACAACATGGAAAAACAATGAAACCTATACATTGCCGGCCGATATCACCACCGCTTATTATGTATTACAGGAAATCAATTCCCCGGTGGCGCAACAGGTACTGGTTGGTATTACCAGCGGTGATGGACTGGTGGTATGGCAAAATGGTAAAGAATGCCTGTTGAATAACAATCCTGATAAAAAAGACAGCCTGCAGCATGTGGTGCTGCTGAACCTGGAAAAAGGAAAAAATCAACTGCTCATTAAGCTGTTCAATAACTTTCATAAGCAGGCGTATTTTGCCCTGCACACCGGTATTGAACAGGCTGTATACCGGAAAGAACTGCCTGCTGTATTGCTAAAAAAAGCGCAATATTTCCCGGTAAGCTGGAAGCTGGAGCATCCGGTAACACCACATCAAACATTGGGACTGCCCAATCTTTCATTGCAGCTACAAAAACAGTAGTCCTTTATTGTATTGAACCTGTTAATGCCGCGGTATACCTACTGCGGCATTTTTATGCAATATGGCATTCTTGTGCCCGGAAACGGCTGGGCGTATTTGCCCTGATTTGTTCCTTTTCTTTCTACAGCTGAGCGGATATTCCACAGTATTCCCGGATGGCAATATCTTTTACTTCCGGCCAACCACTGGCATGGAAATTATAAAAGTATTAAGGTATAACTGTTGCAGAACAATGGTTGTATGCATCCTTACATAAAAACGTCAAACCATGAAACAGGTACATTTCAAAGAAGACAGCAGGCATGTAGTGGTAGCTGAAGAATTTGACTGTATGGAAGATGCGGAAAAAGCTGTCGATGATTTTTTACAGCAGATCACCGAACTGGATGAAACCGGTACGCACTATCTACGTGTACAGGTAAGCGGCAAACAGGATGACCGTAGTAACTACTATTTTAAAGTATTTACAGAGTAGGATGCTTACATACCTTAAACCGGTTTGTATAGTATGAATCATTTTAAAACTATAATGTTATGCTACGCTGGACACTGATATTTCTTGTAGTTGCCATTGTTGCAGGTGTGCTGGGGTTTACCGGCATTGCAGCTGGTGCGGCAGAAATTGCCAAGATCATCTTTTTCATTTTTGTGGTATTGCTGGTTATTTCACTGCTTTTTGGCCGGAAAAGAGAAGTATGAACAGGCGTATAAATGCGCAGTTCATCTACGACCGGGTAAGCTTTTATACAGTTGGTATACTGCATGGCTGCAGATAGAACAAAAATTATTTGTTTATCTGCTGGCAGGTGATTTGCATTTATTCAACTAAAACATTCCATTATGGCTAAATATTCAAAAAAAAGCGGCGGTAAGGTAGAGCGCGCCATGCATGAAATGAAAGAAGGGAAATTAAAAAGTGGTAGAAGCGGTAAAAAAGTAACTAATCCCAAACAGGCCGTTGCAATCGGCCTGTCTGAAGCCAGGGAAGAAGGCGCTAAAGTACCACCACCGAAAAAGAAAACTGCCAGGAAATCAGCAAAGAAAGCTGCGCCCAAAAAAGCCTCGAAGAAAAAAGCTGCGACAAAGAAAAAAGCCGCCACTAAAAAGACTGCACGCAAAAAAACGGCGCGTAAGAGATCCGCATCACGGTAACAGTTTACTGCTGAAGCCGGTTAAGCAAGTGCAAAAGGGATGTAGCTATAAGCAAATGGTTATATCCCTTTTTTATTTTCAAGATGCTTGTAGCTGATCAGGTACAGCATACCGCCGAACACAGGAAGACATACAGCAATGGTGAACCAGAAAATTTTTTTGTAATTGCCCAGGTCCCTGTTCTGCATTATGCGCAGCATACATGCAATATGAAAATAAAGCAGCAATGCCCCGCCGGCGATCAGCAGGGTATTGCGCAGTATTGTTTGTCCTGATGGAACAATAAAAAAAACTGAGCCCGTGCTGAAGCAAATTGTACCTATTGCTGCCAGCAAGAACAGGAAACGGTTTCTCATATAAAAATCCTCCCGCAAACAGGTCAAAAGAATTGTGCCATTGCCGGTATGGAAAGGGCAGGATGGCACCCTGTTTGGGCAGTTTTTATAAAAAGCGTTATGAACAGTGGTCGGCTGTATACTGCGATAGTGGTTTGTTATACCATCGGTTTCCTGGGTTTTCTCCTGCCCATATATGGTGCAGTTTACCTGCTTTGGTATGCCCTTTTATTGCTGGGTACCGTACTTTTTGTTGTGAGAATTGTAAGGGGAGATGATTAAACCTGGCAAACATATCGCCGTAAAACGCCTGCTATTAAGGCCGGGGTGCTGTCATTTGTTGATATTTGCGGGTTTTTCAAACAAAAAAATATTGATTTTGAATATTTTTTTGGAAGATCAAAACCTGCACTGTTATTTTGCACCCGGAGAGATGGCAGAGCGGTCGAATGCGGCGGTCTTGAAAACCGTTGACTGTAACAGGTCCGGGGGTTCGAATCCCTCTCTCTCCGCTTAAGGAAATGGTCATTTTTGATTGTTTCCTTTTTTATGCGCTAAATGTATTGATTTACAATTACTTGCCTTTATTTTTTTTAAACAAAAATGGTGTTCGAGTTTTACTCAGAGATTTTCCAACTGCTGATTTGTTTTGGAATAAAACGCTAATAGACTGCTGATACGGGTGTTCGATCACCCCCTTAAGCTCTAAGTCCCTACGGTCCTTATATCCGTTTTGCGCGTTATATGTTTTTGCAACGAGATAAAGAAAATCCAATATAACTTCGGCCTTTTCCCTGTTTACTAGAATACCATTCCGAGCTAACAATTTTACGGCCTGATCCGCTGAAACTTTTCTGGCTGAAAAGGCTCTTGGCTTATTATAAGGAAACTGATTCATACTCTTACTGTTTGATAAGATTGATTAATTAGTTTTTGAATCGAGAAGGTTAATTCAGATTCTATTCGCGGTATTCAACGACCAGCGATAAAACTTCATCAATCTTTAGTGAATTAAGATTTACGCTAGCAGGATTTATTGATGTTGGGGTGAATAAGTTTACAATATCGTATTTCCCTTTAATATCCTGTTCTATATAAGATCGGAAAACGTTAAAATCAAGATCTGGCCACAAATTATTATTAAGGTCACAATAGTCTTTTATCATCCCGATTAAACAGCCTGAGGGGAGACGAGTGTTGCCACAGGTGACGGATAGATTAGTGCTTTCATTGGTATTTTAACTTACACATTTTTCTAATACACCCTTATTTATTGTCTTTAATGATTTGGAGTGTTTTTTGCAATACATCATCCTCTTTCGTTGTATCATCTGCATCAATTTTATAATCCGGTTGAACTCCTTTAAATTCAGTATTTCCATTCGGGCGAACCATAAAGGCTTTAGGATAACTTACAGCGAGCTGCGTATGCGGAAGTTTAAAATCATGTATTGCGGCATATAATGTGGGGCAGTCAGCAGTAGCTTCTCCTACTATCTTCCCAAAGCCGTAGTCTTGTATCATGGCAGGTGTTGTAGCGGCGTTGGAATAGCTGTAGCGATTAATGAGTACATACACTTTGCCCGTAAAACGAAGTGAATCCGTCCTGGGCTGATAAGTTGGCAGTGGCACATCAAATATTTCACCATCCTTATGTGATAAGATGGCGCCCTTTATGGTGCTTATGGTTGTGTCAGTTACATCTTTCCAGAACTTTTTTGTCAATTCACTGGTCTTGATACTAAATCTTGAACAATACCAAAAAGGTTTAGTGGCAAAGTAGGCTACCATAGGATTGCTGTAAGAATCATCACCGCCCGGATTCCCACGAAGGTCAACAATAAGGAATTTGGATTTACGAAGGTGTATCTGGCGAAAAGACGAATCCAGGAATTGTATAAACTCTCCCTTGTCAAAACTGGCATGGTCTGATGTACTTTGAGCGCCTGTGTTTAAAAATATTCCCGGATGGAAGTAAGCAGTTTCATCGTTTAAAAATCGAAAACTCCTTTCAAAGTGAAGAATTTCTGTGATTCCCTTATTTACTTTATCAAACTCAGTAGTAGCAATAGCTTTCAGTTTAACTACCTTTAAATGTCCTTTCTTTTTTATTGTTATTTCATAATTGTCTGAGCGGCCAAATACTTCCCACATCATTTTTGGAAAAGTGTAGATGTCAATAAGCGTACTTTTAAAATAATCATCTTCACCTGATAATATAGTATACATGTCCTTCAGGTAATTACTTACGGGTTTGTTGTTGATGGTAAGGATTTCGTCACCCGAGACAATGGAGGTATCGCTGCTGTAATTATATTTTATAAAAACACGATTGCCATTGATGCGTACGGCAAAGGGGAATAATGTGCCACCGTTCGATTTATAGTTTTCGTACACATCATAGAATGGCGGATCTAACGTACAATGTGCGAGTTGAGCCATTGCTACAAACCGTTGAAAAAGTTTTATTGTCTCCAATTTGTTTAACGAATCCTTTCCCTCCAATGAGGTATTAATTTTTTTATAAGCTCTATCAAAAGAAGTTTTAGATGTAGTCACAAATAAATTATAGGCAGAAACCTGCAGCGTGTTGTATAAATAGTCCAAATCATTTAAAACATCAGCTACCGCATATTTAGGTAATTTCGTCTGCGCGTATGTAGTTCCGTGAAAATCCCATACTAACAGTAAAAATAAAAGTCTCTTCATGTTCTAAGTTTTTACTACTAATCTTTATTAGCACAAATCAGTCGCTTAAGTTTTAAGCCGCTGTGCACGGGCTCAAACTTATGGATTTTTACCAAACGGAAAAAAACAGATACCAAATCCAACATCCCCCTTCTACCTCAAGCTCTGAAGGTTCTGGAAAAGTACCGGGATCAACCTGTTTGCGAGAATTCTGGTTTTGCCCTGCCCGTATTGAGCAATCAAAAGATGAATACCTATTTAAAGGAATCGGTGACTTGTGCGAAATTAATAAACGGCTCACTTTTCATATCGCCCGGCACACCTTTGCCACGACAGTCACATTGAGTAATGGTGTTCCTTTTGAAACGGTCAGCAAGCTGCTTGGGCATCGAAATCTAAAAACCACCCAAATCTATGCAAAGGTGTTGGATATAAAGATCAGCAGCGATATGCGCCTGCTCAAAGAGAAACTGATATCCGATACCCAAGATAACGCAGTAAAATAAATATATCCAGACTAATTTTGTAATATGGAACCTGAGTACAAAAAAACCGCTCTATATAATACCACCGCCTGGTTACATTAAGATCGGTAAGACCTTGGGAGAATTTCCCTCAGCCGGAGCCAATGGTGATATATGCAGTGCGCCATTACCAAGCGGAGATTATTTTTTCTGGACGGGTATGAATACTGTGAAGCTCAACGGGGACAATATGTATGGGAAAGGATTCTCGCCCATGATTCTACGATCTATAACAATAGAATCTATCAAGCAAGGTAGAGATTGTTTACTACGAGATGCTATAGATTATCTTAAAAATGCAACTAAATGAGCGCTACTGATAAAAGAATTATTTGACGGCGTGATAAGGATTTCAGAACGACTACTGTGCGATTCGCTTACGGAAAAAGATAATGTTATTTCCTGGAGATTTTACAATTTCAACTATAAGACGAAGAGCGATGAGTGCAAAGATGATCAATCAATATATAGTGGCAACAGTGGCGTGTTGTTTTTTTTCTTGGAGTTATACTATGCCACCGGCGACGCCAAGTATCTTAAAATTGTGGAAAGAGGGGCCGATACAATCATTAGTAAAATGGAGGGACAGACTATAGAAAACTATGCCTTTTACACTGGCTGGATCGGCGTTGCTTATACGCTTCTAAAAATTGATGACGTTGCAAAAACGGATAAATACTGTAATGCAACTTTGTTTATCGCAAAGCAGTGCGGAGCCGCCCTTGAAAATGAAAGTTACGAGAATTACGATCTGCTTTCTGGCTTTGCTGGTACATTATTGGGGCTTCTGCATATTTATGACCATACCGGTGAAAAATGGCTATTGCCCCTGATTGATAAATTTCTGGAGAGAATTATTAAATCATTCACCTATTGCCAAGAAGAAGGAATTTCCTGGCCCAAAAAACAACTTGCAAAAAAGAATCTCTGTGGTTTCTCACATGGAGCTGGAGGAATCGGTTTCGTTTTAATAGAAGTTGGTAGATATTTTGAGAATGACAACCTGGTTGCGCTAGGTATGGGAGCCTTTAATTATGAAAACGCAAATTTCGACCCCGAGCTCGGCAATTGGCCGGATTTTCGGGTGAACTACGATAATGCTATGATTGAACACGACAAGGTTGCATTCTCTAGCGGTGGCAAAATTATAGGTGACCGATAATTGCATTTTTGCGAACAGCTTCCGTCGAGCTTTGTCATTCGTTCCCAACCATCAGATGGATGGATTCTATTTTATCATTTACAATTTTCCTTTTCACGTTGGTGTTAGCATCATTGGGCTTGATTTGCTACATCACTAATCATTTTATTGACAAGCAACCATTTGCCTTCAATCTTATGAAATGACAGAAACTCCTGATATACGAAGTCATACATTGTCACCCGCACCTCTGCAATAGCAATTGAATTAACTACATTCACATTCAATACTTCGCCTTTGAATGGTTTGCCTGAATCTTTAGGGCTTTGGCGGTTCTTAACGCCATCAAGGTATTGTGCCAAATCTTTTGCGTAAGGCTGGCCTTTTACATCCCCAAAGAGCAATGTGCCGGGATGATAAACAGTAGTTAACAAAGCAACATTACCTTCATAAATCCCTTTGAAATAGCGGTTTTCCAATATATCGGAAATAGCGGCTATACTTTCCTTTTGTGTTTCCATTTTAATTTTGTTTTGTGCTTTGCTGCCCCACCAAATGCAGGACAGCAAAACTGTTAATAGTATTGTTTTCATTTTATTTTAGATTGTGGCCGGCCCCCATGCCACCATCGACATTAATAATGGCCCCATTAATAAAATTACTTTGGGCAACGGTGTAAATCATTTCTGCAACGTCTTCCACTTCCCCCACACGGTTGACAAGATGTATGCCCGCCATTTTATCACTGTTATCGCCATGCATTGGGGTGCGTATTACACCGGGTGCAATTGTGTTTACCCGTATATTCCGGCTGCCAAATTCGGCAGCTAACTGGATTGTTAGTGCATGGATGGCTCCTTTGCTCGCCACGGGAGCAGAAGCCGGAGCGCCACCTAAACCATAATTTACTAACGGTGTTCCAATGTTAATAATCACGCCTCCCTGCTGCTTCAGCATTTGCGGAACCACAGCTTGCGAAGTGAAAAATGTTCCTTTCAGGTTGGTGTCTAAAAACTTGTCGAGATATGCCTCGTCAACTTCAAGAAAAGGCTTGTTGTCAAAAATCCCTGCATTGTTTACCAATACGTCAATCCTGCCAAACTTTTCCAAAGCAACGGCGGCTAACTGTTCTCCGGTCTTTTTGTCTTTTACGTTTCCGGCTACCATAGCGATATTGTTTCCGCCACCTAATTTTTGATACACGCGTTCCAACTTTTCAGGCGTAATGGAATTAATAACAACATTATCACCTCTCTCTAAGAAGTATTTGGCAACCCCTTCTCCGATGCCGGAGGATGCCCCGGTCACTATAATTGTTTGCTTGCCCATCACTTTACTTTTTGTCGGCAGTAATGCCTTTTTCACGCAATACAGATACCTGTTCTCCTGCATATCCCCAATTGTCCAATTCAACTTCCTGTATGGAAATATGGGTAAGATGCGGGTCTTTGTTAAGAATATTGGTAAAGAGATCGGTAATACCTTTTATCAATTGCTGTTTTTGTTCACGGGTAACACCCTCTTTTGTGATTTCTATTTTTACGAATGGCATGATAGTAGAATTTATGCGTGAGCAGCTTCTTCCACTGCTTTTGCGGTTAATAAAACGTTTAACTCAAAATCGTTGTAAATCAGAGTATCGCCGAGGTTCTGAAAGAAATTGCCTGAGCGGAATTTAATACCGTACTTGGTACGGTCAATCACAATTTTGCCTGTTGCCGTTAATATATCGTCATTAATTGTAGCCTGCATGTCAAATACCACCGGGTTTGTAATGCCTTTGATGGTGAGGTCACCTTCGACCTGGTCTCCCTGTACAGACCTTATTTCAAAGTAGGCTTCGGGGTATTGGTCAATGCCAAAGAAATCATCGGATGCCAAATGACCTGCAAATTGTGCATTGGTCGCAGGGTCTGTGATGTCCAATATTTTGATAGATGTTGTATCTACCACAAATTTTCCTCCTTTGATCTGACCGTCAGATAAAGTGAGTTCTCCATCTTTAAGATTGATGGTGCCGTTATGGGCTCCGGTTGCTTTTTTACCTACCCAGTCAATGTTGCTTTGCGCAGTTGCGATGTTGAATTTTTGTGTTGTCATTTCTTTAAATTTTTATTGTTTTAAAATTCTATAACAAAGTAACGATGCTGTCACGGGCTGGTTACGTGACTTATATCACATTATGTCAATCCCAGAAAAATAATGTTGATGTTTTTATTAGGTATCATAGATCCTGATAGGATACATTTTATTATTAAATCGTTGGGGTATAAAAACAAGAAACGGTCTTTACTGTTGTAAAGACCGTTTCTTGCGATGCAAATTGGATTTATAAACTCAACCACTAATGGCAGATGCTATTATTTCCGCCTTACAAAATAAGCTATTTTGTAAGGCCATAATCAGCAGACACCGTAATGTCTTTCCATTCTTCCAATTCTTCCATCATATTGTTTAACTTCCCAGCCACTCTGTTATAAGCATCCCGCCCCAAATAAAGATGCACTGGAACTTCTGCGCTTTCCGCCAACCGAATAAAAATAGCGGCGGCCTTTTCGGGGTCACCAGCCTGCACTCCATTAGCAGCCAAATAGAGTTGTTGCGTTTCTTTAACCACTCTATATCCCTCGATTTCCGACGCTGTATAGGCCAACGAATTTTGGGTAAGAAACCCTGTGCGGAATCCCGATGGCTCTGCAACTGTTACTTTAATTCCAAATTCTTTTACATCCAATGCCAAGACCTCGGAGAATGCAGCAACCGCAGCTTTTGTTGCAGAATAAACAGCCCAGCCAGGTGCGCCAACAAAACCCGCCACGGAACCTATGTTTATAATATAACCTGATTGCTGGTTGCGCATGAGGGGTAAAATGGCTTTGGTTACATTGATAACCGCCAAAACATTTATATCCAATATATCTTTAATTTTCGCCTCGGGTATTTCTTCCACTGTACCAGCCATGCCATACCCTGCATTATTAACCAGCACGTCTATCTGTCCAAATGCTTTTAACGTTTGCTGCACCGAATCTTCAATGCTGTCGGTATTGGTTAGATCTACCGACAAAGGTAGAAAGCGTTCCTGATCTATTATTCCAACGGCATTTTTTAATGTCTGCCCATTACGGGATGTCGCAGCAACCCGGTAACCTTCTTCAAGTAATTTCTTTACCAATGCTAAGCCCAGCCCTTGGGAAGCTCCGGTTATATACCATACTTTTTGATTGTTCATGATTTATTTTTTTAAAATGAATAGCAACAGAAAATTCTCCTGGAACAATTGCATTCGCTCCAGTCAATTAAGTAATTTGTACTTATGAGGGAGTTATTTTCTCAACGTTTCAAAATGTGCAGTCGTCCCTTCAATTAACGATTGCATCAACACAGATGCTTTTTTGTGCTTCAATAAGGGGGCGATCTGACCGCCCCAGAAAAATACCATATCTGACTTTTGCTGGTCTATGGCCGCTTTTCTCAATGAGGATATTAAAGTAGTCTGCAAGGGGAATGGTAGAATAGACTGCTCATTTCCTGTTAAATCTTTTGTGATGGGCGTGCTGATCCCTCTCCCTAATCTTCCTGTATAAGCCCTTGACAGTGTCGTGTATTTCGCTTTATCGGAAAACAACATTTCCCTGTGGACGGGCAAAGCGCCGGATTCATCACAGGCTAAAAACGCCGTACCTAATTGTGCAGCATCAGCACCTAAAGTCAATGCGGCGGCAATACCTTTGCTGTCCGCAATACCTCCGGCAGCTATTACAGGCACTTTCACTTTTTCACTGATCAATTGCAGCAATACAAATGTTCCGGTTGTGGAAGATTCCGCAGAAGCCATAAAAGAAGGGCGATGGCCGCCTGCCTCAAACCCGGAAGCAATGATCGCATCTACGCCGGAACATTCCAATGCAATGGCTTCGTCCAATGTTGTCGCTGCACCTACCATTACAATGCCTCTTCTTTTACATTCTTCAATCACGTTAGCGGGCAAAGTGCCAAACATAAAGCTGAACACCTTTGGACGAATATCCAGTATGACCTCCAATTGGTTTTCAAACCGGGTTTGGAAAGGTGCAGGCTTTTCGGGAAAAGGAATGTTCAGTTCCTCAAAATAAGGACTGAAAGCCTTTTTCGCACGTTCGTACTGTTCATCCGTTGCCAGCCCTCCGGGAGCGTCTGTTTCAGATACCCATAGGTTAAGATTATAGGGCTTGTCGGTGGCTGCTTTTATCTTGTTGTCAATATTGATAATTTCCTGTGGGCTTAATGTATAAGCACCATACCCGCCCAAACCGCCCAAATTGGAAACGGCGGCGACCAATTCAACAGAGGAAAGGTTGCCACCAAAAGGCCCCTGCAATATTGGGTAATCTATACCGATTAACCGGGTAATTTTTGTATCGTTCCACATGATATTTGTTTTTAATTACTTCCCCAAAATTGGCAAGGAATGGGGCAACAATTGCGTGACTTACATCACATTTTTGTGCGAATTGTAAAGGCGGCTCAATGTTTCTCTTGATACGCCCAAATAAGCGGCAATCAGGTGTTTGGGAACGAGGTTGTATAATTGTGGGTACATACGGAGCAATTCTTCATAACGGGTTTTGGCGTTATTATTCATGAAAGAAAGCAGCCGTTTTTGAGCAGCTACATAACCTCCGTTGGTGCGCCAGCGAAAGAAGTGTTCCAACTGATGTATCTCGCTGCAAAGCTTTTCACGGTCTTCATTGGAAAGGCACAGCAGCTCAACATCAGTGATGCAGTCCAGATTGACAGTGGCTTTAGTATGTGCATACAGCGCATTGTAGTCAGAAGCCCACCATGTGGGCATTGAAAATTGCAGAATGTGCATCTTTACATCATCATTGATATAAAATGTTTTTAAGCATCCTGAAATTACAAAATATTCACAGTTTACTTTATCTCCCTCCCGTATCACTACCTGTCCTTTTTTAAAAGAAAGTAATTTAAAGTGTTCAAAAACGTAATCAAATTCCTCCTGGGTAAGTGATGCCCGTTTTGCAATATGCTCCCTTAATAATTCTTTTGCCTCCATATTGATAAAGCTAAATTAAACCCCATGCCGTCAATCTTTTTGTTGTTGAATTGTAGGCATACTTTTTACTTTTCAAGTTCAAATGTTATTACCAAATATACCCATAAATTTTCAGATAGGATTTTACATGGATTCCATTATTCCATTACGTCTTTAGCCACATAAATGTAGCCTGCCCTACATTGTCAAATTTTGAAAAAATGTGATCTATGTCACACAGAAGTTCATGTTTATTGTTTTTACTTCGTTAAACAGAAAAATCAAAAATCATGAATATAGAACAATTACGGGAATACTGCCTTTCACTGAAAGGAACTACCGAGGACATGCCTTTTGAAGATGAATACCTGATGTTCAGGATTTACAATAAGTGGTACACGGTCGTACCTTTGGATGATAATGAAGAATTAAAAATTTCGGTAAAATGCGATCCGGAAAAAGCCATTGAACTACGTGAACAATATAAAGCGGTGGAACCTGCCTGGCATTTCAACAAAAAATATTGGAACAGTATTGTTCTTAACAGTGACATGGATGACAAGACCGTCAAATTTTGGATTAAACATTCTTTGGAACAGGTCGTAAAAGGCTTGCCTAAAAAAGTACAGGAAGAATATTGGGGAACGTAAATGGGACAGTATCAAATATAAGTTCCCTTTAGCAAACGCCTTCAAATCCCGAAACAATACTGATAAAATTCAAGTCCTTTCGTTAAGGACAATTTCTCTCCGCTGATAATTCTTCAAAACGTATCAAGGGCTCGTAAAACGCAGGTTTGACGGGCCCTTTTCAATTTTTCCACTACAAAACGATACAAAGGAATTCAAACGATTCGGCGGAAATTCGGTGCACTCAGGTTTGATGTCTTCTCCTTCAAAATTTTCCGGCCACCATTTTTTGAGATTAAGGAGATCGTTAAAAACATCAGCTGGAGGTTTTGAAACTTCAATTTCTACTGTGTAAATTGCTGCTTTGTAATTTGATTTTATCATTTATAATTTTTTGTTAGTAGTATTAATGCTGCTTTAAAGGTAAGACTAAGTGATGGATAAGGCTCTGGTCAGTCCCTTCCAGCATTACTTTATTTTTATGGACCAATGCCAGAAAAATGAGAAAACGACTTAGGCTGATGATTTTAAGAATTATAGGTTCAATTGGTTGTATGGTGCCCTTGTTCACCGATTAATTGATCTTCGGATTCATATATTTCTTCTCCCATACTTTCATCGCATCGATGATGGGCAGCAAATTCTTACCATGCCTGGTGATTCTATACTATACCCTAAGCGGTATCTCCGCGGAGACAACTTGCTCGATCACCTCGTCAATCTCCAGTTCTCTTAGCTGATTGGTAAGCGGCTGTTTACTTATCTCGGCAATGTTCTTTAATATCAAGCTATATCTGCTCCTGTCATTCCGAATGAGATGTATGAAGGAATTATAATTGCCTTAATAACCGTAGACCGAACCAGAATGGTTACGTCCACCGCACATTAAAAGAACGGGCATTTGTCCGAAGGGATACGGAGAATAACAATATCTTTTGCTACTCTAATATTCTGTAGTTCATAACTATCCTGAACAAACGTATTTAATGTTGTACAATCACTTTTGTGCGCTGCGACTTGTTTGTATTGCCATAAATTTCCAGGAAATAAACACCATTGTTCAACTGGCTTACATCCATATCAACAAGGGTTTCAGCTCCTTTCCCTACAAATGATTTTCTAAGCTTCCCGTTTACATCAAAAATATTAATCCTTTTAATACCGCTTGGAGTATTGGCGACATATTTCTTGAATGCCTTTGCTTTAGGATCTTTGATCGTGCATGGCGGATTATTGTTGACCGATACCCTAATTTCATTGCTCGCAGGATTGGGTGTAACTGCAAAAGCAGCAAAACCATTACATGAACCGTCTGAATTCGCATAATACCAATCCGATTGACCGCAGGCGTTTTGTTTGGCTACAAGTAGTGTACCGGGGCCACCAGATTGCCCTGTCTGGAAAGATAGTTCATAGTCTGATGTAGTATATTGATTGGGTAGACCATTGGGGATGCCATTACAACTCCATCCCTGTGGCAAAACCCAAACATAAGAGAAGTAATATTCAGTGGGATTGACATCTGCCGTATAAAACGTATTGGGGCAAAGATTACCAGGGATAGTTACAGTCTGCACCGCCAAAGGAATCCCAACCTCAATCGGTTTTGAAAAGCTCCTGCTTACGCCACAAACATTCGTCATTGTAAATGTCAGGTTGTCCTTGCCATCGTTTAGTTTTTTTATTGTTACCGTTGGTGTCCCCTGACCTCCAATAATAGAGAAATTGCCATTGGAGGAACCCCATTGTATTTTGATACCAGAATTCGGCACACCGGATACCGTAAAGGTGGAGGAACTGCAAACGGGGCTTGTGCCACCAATAGCAGGGGTAGCATTACAAAATCCTGAATTCGTACAGTCAGGTGAAGCATTGGCATTTAATAACTCACGAATGATGAAATTGGCGAATTGTTGTTGGAAAACATCATTATGATAAACATTATAATAACCATTTACATCAGATGTTGCTGTAACTACAGCTTTGAATGGTGATAGGCCCGGAGATATCAGGTTCCCGCCCACTGCACCCGGACTGGCAATATTACCATCAATATTGTCATAGAGGTTCCCGCTCTGCCAGCTGTTACTGCTACCGTATCCCTGATTCTGCAGATCGAGTGCACTAGCTGTAGAAACAAAATTGTGGGCATCATGTGTGTAATCAGATGCATTACCAGCCAGCCCCCTTGCCGCTGTTATGTTAGCGACAAACTGCTGCTGGGTGATATTGTATCCTCCTGGAGCATCATCATAGGAATACTGCCCAGTGTATTTAAAATTTCTTATTCGCAATTCAACCAATGGGAGTATAGGTAACCCAAACAGCTTGTGCAAAGTCAAGCCTTCAAACCTGTATCTGGCTACATAATCTGTATTACCGCCTTCCGGTACTGCATAGGCAGAACTCTGAAAATTGATCAGTATGAACGTGGAATTACCATCAAATATTTTGGTACCAGGGCCAAAAGGATTAGCTGGAGTAAACTGGGTGCCATTACCGGCAGTTTTAGTACCGAGGGTATTATTACCCCTTCCGAAAGCGATGGCATAATTATTTGTTTGGCTGGGGTAGCCTTTGTTTTGCAATCTTTGCGCGAATGTGGCTCTTAGGGGGTCAAGCGTAGAAACAACAGGGTTGATGGTGGACGGAGCATTGCCCCCATAAGTCACCAGCATCTGCCTAGCAGCCTGACTTTGAAAAGCATGTTCAATCTGCCTGAAATCCTTACTGAACCATTTTAACCAGGGCAGATCGTTGGCTATCTCATGAAACAGGTATTGCAAGCCCAGGGGTATATTGGCTCCTTGCTGTGGGGCATCATAGCTAAAGAAATTTTGTACATGATGTTGTATGCCGTTA
This sequence comes from uncultured Deminuibacter sp., assembly GCA_966424055.1. Classification (GTDB taxonomy): domain Bacteria; phylum Bacteroidota; class Bacteroidia; order Chitinophagales; family Chitinophagaceae; genus Deminuibacter. Next base: position 106,819 of record CBJLMB010000012.1, read on the forward strand.
TCTTCCATGTCTTTTAAGCACCACCTGGCCACCAATCCCCCCATGCTCCAGCCAATAATAGAGATGGGATTTGAACCGGTTTTTACAGTATTCACCTGTTCAATCACCGCTTGTAGAACTTTGGCATTGTTCTCAATATATGTGGTGTTATTGGTGAAATCAACATAGACTAAGTCATAACCGTATGCCTTTACAATATCTCTAAGCCGCTGCTACCAGTGAAGAGAGTTTGTAAATCCGCAGCACCTATATTATCATTTGGATCAAACCCCTCCACAATAATAATCGGTTTATCAAAAACATCATCACAGCCTGTTTCTACACTCACCCTGGCTCCAGGGTTGCCATATAAAGGACTGATACCACCGAAAGGCCGAACAGTTTTTGCACTGGTGCCTAAGTATTCGTTATCGTTATGATACAATGCTGGCACATCAAGATTCCAAAAATATTTTGGTTTAAAATACTCATTAGGGTATACAATATTCACTTGGCAACTAGCAGTAAGCGTCTGGCCTCCACTACTCAATTGAGCAGTGATGGTTTTGGTTCCTGCTGAACCATAGGATACGCTTACGGTTGACCCTATGCCGATAGACCGGTAGCCTGAACCATCGCCAAAATCAATATTCATAGAGCTGATGCCGTTCGTCTCCCATAAGCCAGTAGGAAAAGAAAAATTGATCGGGTCAAATTGGTGTATATCAGAAACAAACGGGGTAAAAGCAAATAAATTATACGTGTCATATGGCGATGCACTTCGACCTGGAACATCCAGTAAACCAATATTATCGGTATCAAATTTAAAAAGCCCCTCACTGACAGCAGTATAACGCATTCTGTTATATTGTTTGCATAACACAATAAAGGGGATGGCACCTCCACCACTGATTTTACTTGCCACGGCCTGATCAAACAGATCATCTGTGCTTTGTAATGAAGCGTTGCTGTTTACCCTGCTCAAAGAAAGGAGCTTGTGCAGCTGAAAAATCCTTGTATAATCGGTAATTGGCTCATTTGCTGCACTAACGCCATCATATTTATTGGCATCAAATGGATTAAGGGAATAGTCCAACAAAAATCCGGTAGGCACCTGCCCCAAATCAATGCGGAAAAGTCTGTCCCGCCACTGTTCCCTTGATGTGCTGACCGCATCTTCAATGGTAGTTGTTTGAGCAAAAACAGAAGGGTTAAGAAAAATCAAAGAAAGCAGAAGTAAAGTTATTGCTTTCATATAAGTGGTTTTGGGATGACAAAGTTAGTGACACTCGCAAGCATCCATCTTCAGGTCAAATCGTCCGTCTTTAAGATCTATTGTATCGTTTATATTGCTTACTCCTACAAGAAGAAAACGAAATGTTCCGGAAATAATTTTTTTTTCTACGTCTAATCGACTAATAATAAAACTGCTTCCTGGTACGGGGCCAATGTATTCTCGAAATCCGTCTTCTGCAAAATAATGTAAGTTTACAGAATCTACTTTATCTCCTATTGTGGTTATCGAGTACTTGATAGAACCGCCGTAATCTGGCTTACTCCCTATCTGTAGTGCAGAAACCAATTTATTATCTGTTTTCCTTGAAAATCCCATAAAGATTGAATTTGCGATACCTCCATTTGCGAGACCATATTTAACTTCTAGTTTCCCGCATGGATTAGAGGAGATATCGCATTTGTAAAATGGCGTCCAAACCTTACCGTTCACGGTAAACCCAATGGTATTTAATCCATCAGTGGTGACTGGTGGTAATACATCCACAGGTTTGTCTTTATGACAGTTGAAAAAAGAAAGGGAAAGAATGAATACAACGAGATATTGGGCCTGGGTTTTCATGCAGCAATTTTGATTGACTAAATTTACAAAAGCCTTTTTTATTAAAAGCCTCCTTAAATTTATTTTTTGCCAGACTTTCTGTTTCCACTGTTATGGTAGACGGAAAGGGGTAAAGCAGTGTCAAAAAGTATCTGCTCCATGATGCTAATTTTATTAGCGGGTATTCGCAAAAGATATTAATATTCTGCCGGTTGTTAAGAATAAGTTTTACGCCATTTTTTTTGAATTGAAATCTGCGGATTATGAAAATAAAGAGAACCGATTCTTCGCATTATCCAGGTTGCTCACGATATCGCTATTCGAGGTCTTATTTTCGAGAGCTAATGCTGAAATGCTTATTGATTTGTAGGTATGTCTAGGCACTTGCCCGGAAGGATACAATAGTTTACCATTCCCATTGGTCGGAGCCATTTGACTGAAATACCCAAATGCTAAATGTATTATCGATCAATCAGATACGAACAACCATAAATAATATCTGCCTCAATATAGATATGTAATTTTCTTTCTCCCTTACTTTGTGGTACTATTGGTATCGTTTAATTGATATTAATAGTATCAAATTGAAATTGCGTTGGAAGGTTAAAAGGCTTTCGGCAGTATTTCGTTTGCTTTAATGTGCTAACAAATTTAGCAATGTCAGATACAGGTGAAAAATATGAACTGATACAAAAATTGCAGCACGATATACTGCGTTTTCAGGGTTTGACAAAATCAGCCCTGGGACATCCTTTGCTTACCGGTTTAGATCCGTTAGAAGCGGCATTTCCTGATGGTACATTTCCTGTATCTGCTGTGCATGAGTTTATCAGTTATCAGCAGGAACATGCTGCCGCTACCAGCCAAGCCCGTCGTAGAAACTTACCAACGTATTCTTGCCGGAAATGATGTAAGTGATAATTTCAACAACGGCTTTGAACAGGGCGATGGACAATTACCGATATTATGGCGTATATATAAGAACGAATCTTTAGGATTTACAGCGAAATTTGCCAGAGATGCTACTGTTTCTCACAATGGGGCAGCTTCTGCTTCCATTGCCAGTAGCACCAAAAGCTCATTGGGGGAGGCCAGCTTTTATCTAAACCCGATCCAGCCGGTCATACCCGGTAAAAACTACAGCCTTTCAGCCTGGGTCAGTGGTTCTTTGGTAACAGACTCGAATACGCTTTCTATTGCCTGGTTCGATATCAATGGCCACTATTTGTCGCAGAACTTCTCCGGTAACGCGCCTTTGGGGGAATTTGGATGGTTGTCACTCAATGTATCAGCGATTGCACCGACAGGAGCCGCTATGTGCGAAATTCACATTAATTCACAGGCCAACTCGGGTACGGTCTGGTTTGATGATGTGGGTTTTCAATGCGGTTATCCCGCCCGATAATGTCAGTAACCCAAGTTACGGGGTTAATCAATAGTTTTTATAGCCACAAGCCATGAGTTTCTAGCTATGGGGCAGGAATGGATTGTTAAATAGAGTAAAATTATTCTGCCGGGCTTCCTGCGCGTGAAAAGGATGCTGAAGAATCCCTCAGCCTGAAAAAACGTCTTCTTTTCTGCGTATTCTGCGAAATGAATTTCTTGTAGCTCAGCGCTATTAACCTGGGTTGATAACTATTGCATGCAATGTGTATTTACCGCTGTCCAGGAAGCTGCCTGTAGTCTTGCCGATCTGCGGCAACATTCTAAATTATTTATTTCAAAACCAAAAGTGGGCAGGGTGAAAAGTTGTGCGTGGCAGGTCTGTCAGGTTTTCCAAACAGGCACTAACCAGGTATATTACGACTCTTTCAGATACAGCATCAACAACCATTTCAACAAGCTGTAACCGGCTGTTAAAAAAACACAAACAGATGAATGATGATGCATTAAATGGAAGAAAGGGTTTGTAGATCCTGCTGAAAAGCAAGAAGCCGCTTGCATTGCGGTAAATATAAAGGCGACTGTGCTATAATTAGGGTACCTTGTGCAGCACGTCCTATAAAATAGGACTATATACCATGGCCATTCATGTTGACAGAAAAAACATAAAGCTCACCCCGGATTTCACAAAAGTTATTCCTCTTTTTTTTAATACCGGCAACGAAAGGGCAACGGAGATCATGCGCCGGATACTGGCTATGCACACAACAGAAATACAAGCAGTGTGTAACCAGGTGCTGGAAGAGTTTGCAGACCGCTACCGCGATATAACCAGCATCCTGAACAAGCATTTTGAACAGGTAAAACACCTGCTAACGGCAGAAGAGGGTGCAATGCTGACAGAAGAAAAAAGAATGCTGATAGGGGCTTATTTTACGATGGAATATGCCATTGAAGCGGCCGCATTGTTCAACCCTTCGGTTGTGGAAGACCCGGACCAGTCAGGTGTTTCACAGGGCGAAAAAAAGGTGATCATCAGTTTCCGGGCCACGGGTGAAAACCATATTTCCTCGCTGGTTTTCAGGCGTGGTGTATTGGATAATAATGGCGACCTTCTGCTTGATGCGCCCGGTAAATTCATGAATGAAGGTGTGTTGATCTCCGCAAACCCTGATGATCCTACCTGGCTGGCAGATAAACTATTGCAGCTTCGCCTGCCGGAAGATATTTATGCCAGGGTACTGGGTGAACTGGACAAGCCTTTTGCATATAAAGAAATAGACAACCTGCTGAAAGAAGCATTACAGACAAACGCAGTGCCCGACCAGCAGAAAATAAAATATGAGGTACTGAAACTGGTAGATGCAGGCTATGAAATACAGTTCCCGGTTACGTCCCGGCTGTCGGAAAGGGTGTTGTTTCCCGTTACTCATAGTGAAAAAAAAGGGATTGAAGATGCGCGTTTTACCAGGTTTACAGAAACGGATGGAAATATCACGTATTATGCTACCTATACAGCGTATGACGGTTCGTTTATTTTGCCCAAGATGGTGGAAACAAAAGATTTTCGCGATTTTAAAATTTCACCACTGCACGGGCGTTTTGCTGTAAATAAGAACCTGGCATTATTTCCCCGGAAAATTAACGGCCGCTATGCTATGCTATCCCGCGTGGATGGTGTAAATAATTACCTGATGCTGTCTGATGACATCCATATATGGGATCAGGCCCAATTAATACAGCGGCCCAGGTATCCATGGGAGCTTGTTCAGATGGGTAATGGCGGTGCGCCGATAGAAACGGCAAAAGGCTGGCTAGTGATTACCCATGGTGTAGGGCCCATGCGCAAGTATTGCCTTGGCGCCAGCCTGCTGGATCTGGATGACCCGTCCATTGAGCTGGCAAGATTATCATACCCGCTGTTAATACCGAATGAAGATGAAAGGAACGGGTATGTGCCCAATGTAGTATATACCTGCGGAGCGATAGTGCATGAAGGTCTCCTGTTTATGCCTTATGCTGTATCAGACTATGCCTCTTCTTTTGCCACAGTACCGCTTGCGGCATTGCTGGATGAGCTGGAGAAAATGCGCTGATCATCTTTTACTCCCGGTTAAGTATTTTGTGGTACAGCCGGAGATAGTTTGTTGTCATTGCATCCCGGCTGAAATGAATTAAGGCATGCCTGTGACAATTGTACCTGTTAATCCATTTAATGCTGTCTACTGCAGCCGCAGCCTCCCTTGCATCATTTACAAGAAAGCCTGTTGTGCCATGTACTATTAATTCTTTCATAGCGCCCCTGTTAAAAGCGATAACCGGTGTGCCGCACATCATAGCTTCTGCCACGCTAAGGCCGAAAGGTTCATTGAAACTGATGGGGTGTAACAGTGCCATGGCATTGCGCAGCAGGTAATTGCGCTGTTCGGGACCTGCATTGCCTTTGTAAATAACTGTTTTAGTATTGAGATGCGGCCGTATAGCTGTTTCAAAATAATCCTGGTCCTGGATAAGACCGCCAAGAATAAGCCTGGTGCCGGTTCTCATGGCTATTTCAATGGCTTCATGCGCTCCTTTATGCGGGTGTATTCTGCCGAAATACAGCAGGTAATCCATAGGTGCTTCTTCAAAGCTGAATTGTCGTTCATCGATACCATTGTACACCGTATCGAGATAATTCAATGCCGGATGCCTGTCGCTATCGCTTACAGATACATAGTCTGTGCCCGAATTGTATTTTTTGTATACCGGAATAATTTCCGGTGAAGAAAAGCCGTGGATGGTGGTAAGCATTGGGGCGGGGATAAGCCTCGAATAAGTAAGCGGCAAAAAATCATAATGGTTATGTATAAGATCGAACTCTGCTGCTCTTTCCATTAAATGGGCAATATGCAGGCATTCCCATACTTTAGCATCTTTGGGCTGTTCAGCAAGCGGTGCATCGCAAACGGCCGCCAGGTTACCGCCGGTAACAGAATCTCCTGTGGCAAACAACGTAACCTGTATGCCTTTTTCAACAAGGCATTCTGCCAGCACAGAAGCCACTTGCTCCCAGGGACCATAATGGCGTGGTGGTGTTCGCCAGGTTATGGGAGCGAGGATAGCGATTTTCATTGTATGCTTATTCTTGTGCGTCTTTTAGCGTGGCAGACATTACCAGGTGTGAGATCCAGTATGCCAGTGTACTTTCAGCCCCCTGGTTGTAATTGATGCCACCTTTTTGCAACCCGTCAGAACAGCCACCCGTAGAGGCATCGTATAGGGAAGTATTCAGGTCGTTCAACCCCAGAAACCATTGATAGCTTTGGTACATGCAGGCAAGAAATTTATTATCCCTTGTAACCCTGAATACCTGTTCATACAATAAAATCATTGCCATAGCATCGACGCCCTGCTGATCGAAACCTGCGCAGCGCATCCCTTTTTTATACCAACCTTCGTTGCCTACCGGCCTTAACACACCCTGGTGAAATACAACCGATTCCAGAAATGACATTGATTCCATGGCAATTTTGAAATAAGTATCGTTTTGCGTTACTTCAAATGCATTAAACAATGCCAGCGGCAGCATGGCATTATCGTAAGTGAGAATATTGTCGAACCAGTGCCAGCCATGCCCTCTGTTATCCTGATAGTTGCGAACAAGCTTGTTTGATAAAGAAATCAGTGTTTCTTCCAGCTGTGAATCAGGATAGCTGGATTTAATCACATGGCAAATACCGATGATGCTGTTGGCTATGCCACGAAGCGAAACAAGCTGATGAACATGCTTACAGGCTCTGAAAAAAATCTCAGTTCCTGTACGTATTACCAATCTGTTTGGCCCGTAATTAATCAGGTAACCCAGTGCAAGCATGGTTCTGCCAAAGGAATCTTCTGAGCCCTTCTCATCAGCGAAGTTTTTGGTATAACTCATAAAGTTGTTGAAATACCCATCCTCCGTTTGCATGTAGTGGATAAAACTGAGGTAAACCAGCATTAAAGAATAGACGGTTTGATCTTTTCCCTGCCTGGAGGCCAATACCGTTAATAGCAGTGCACGTGCATTATCGTCAATACAGTAACCTTCTTTGCGATTGGGTATGGAATGTAAAGCATGTTGTATAATGCCGGTATCATCTGTTAAATTAACAATATGGCTGAAATTGAGTATTGGCATGTTGGCATAGTCAAATATATCTGGCGTGATCATCCGGCTGCCCGGGTACAATGAATTGTTGACATCGGTAAAATGAAAGACTTGTTTGATCATATGAGAAATTTGTAAATGAAGAACTGGTTTATTGTATGGCAGGCTGGTTGTTGTCAGGGTTTTAATGTTACACTGACAGGCAGCTGGTGATGCATACTGATGTCTTTTTTGAGAATAACAGAGAACAGGCGAACATGCTTCCTGGCTACTGTTTTCCAAATTGTGTTCCTGGTTTTAAGAAATGCGTTGTTGGCCATTTTTTCCCGCAAATCTGTGTTCTGCAAAAGGCAAACAGCTTCTTTAGCAAGTGTTTGTGCATCACCAGATGGTATAATAATACCGGTTTCGCTGTCAAGCATTTCATCTGCCTGTACAAAGGCATTCGAAATAATTGCACAGGCAGCGCTCATGGCATACAGAAATGTACCGCTTACAGTCTGGTTGGGGTCTTTGGAGGTAAACAGGTAAACATCTGTTAAAACCAGGTATTCCATGAGCGCTGCCGTTGGCAGGTATTCATTGATGAGCCGCACATGGCCGGTGAGACCAGTTTCTTTAATCAGGCGTTCCAGGCTTTCCCGGTATGCTTCGCCTTCGCTAGCCAGCAGGTTGGGGTGTGTACAGCCCAGAACAAGATAGCAGGCATTGGGAAAATGCTGAATAATTTCCCGCATGGCCTGGATCCCGGTTTCGATGCCTTTGTTAGGGCTTAGTAAACCGAATGTCGTCAGCACCAGGTTATGGCTGAGGTTGTATTTCTGTTTAAGCTCATCCGGACTTGCTGTATCAACCAGGTGTGTGCCATGCGGTATAATCATGATTTTTTCTATGGGAACCTGGTAGTCTTCCCTGAGCAGCCGGGCCGAATGGTGGGTCATTACAATTATTTTTTCGGCAAGCAGGGCAATAGCCTGTATCAGTTTTAAGCGCTTCTCATCTGGCCGTGGCAACACTGTATGAAAGCGAACAATAAAAGGCCTTTCTATCAATGCAAGAAGCCCCAGCAGGTAGTCGCCCATGGTGCCGCCGTATAGTCCAAATTCGTGCTCAAAACACAATAGTTTTATAGCCGGATCGTAGTTAATAAGCTCAGCTGCTTCTATACAGGCATTTAAAGACCGTGTATCTATTACTGCATTTACCGCATTGGTATACAGATGTGCATTCTCCTTTTTATCTAAGGCATATACTACAATTTCTGTTTCTTCTTCCAGTTCGGGTTTAAGGACGGCCAGTAAATCGCTGGCAAAACTGGCAATGCCGCATTGCCTGGGCGGATAGGTGCTGACAATGACAATTTTGGATGCGCTGTTGAATGATTTCATTTTTCATTGTTTACATACGTGAATAGCAATGCATATATCCTGCCCATAGGTGCAAGAAAGGAGCCGGTCAGTACCAGATACATCCCTACACTACCTGCAGGCAGATAACCCCATAACAGTAAGAATAAGAAGCCGCTGAAAGAATATTACAAGTGTAGTTATATGAGAAAGAATTAGTAAGTATGAATATAAAAAGAATATTACCGACTATATAAATTTTTCAGTGACAATTAAAGGTAATCAATTTATTCTATTAAGTCGAATATATTAACGGAACGGTAGATGAATGCGTTGCCCGGTGCGATGAAATACGGGATATACATGCCCCCATTTATACGAAACGTTTTAGTGATACCTGGAAATAAATTTAATAAATCCTCTTTCAACTTAAGCTGTATTACTTTCTTTCGATTGAGTATTAAAAGATACTTTCGGCTTATTTCTGATCAATTATAAAAGTAAGAGGCACATGCCTGTTCGCAGTTGATTGAAATTTGCATAATTCGTTTCGGGTGGCAATTGCGAGGGTTAGTTGCTTTAGAACCCAAAGCATCACCATCTAAAGGGTACGCTGATTTACCTTTCATTTTTTCATTGATAACAGGGAGTGCGAATACGTTGTAGACTAAATGCCTGACCATCGTAACCCAACGAGTTTCATAGCGCTCTTATCTCCCCATCAGAATTTACAGTGCAATGTATCCATCCGGGCATAGCCTGATAACCCAGGTTGCGGATGCTTTTATAGCTGCAAGCCTTGAGCTGCCATCTATAAGTTGGAAATAGAGCGTTAAATAGAATAAAAATATTCTGCCTGGTTTCCTGCACATGAAAAGGATGCTGAAGAATTCCACAGCCTGAAAAACATGTTCTTTTCTGCGTTTTCCGTGAGATGAATTGCCTGTCGCTCACAGCTGTCAGCTTGCCGGGTATAACTGGCAAGCTGGGTTAATAAACTGCAAAAATTAAGGCAATATCCTTTGTGACTGGCAGGTGTACGGATAGATGGCCTTCACTTATTCGTTGCCGGATAAAGCCAGCTCTTTGCCGGCAGCCCGGAAAATCTTTTTTTGCTTCCAGTTATACCATGTTTCCGGGATAGCTTTTTTCATCAGGCTGTCAATGTTTCGCATACCTATTACATTCCAGCCACCATTTATCTTGCCCAGCATTGTTTTGTTCCAGGCGCGCAGGCTAATGGCAAAACCACTTTCCAGGTATTCCATATGATGCCAGTAACCGCTTGGCATAAACAAAGTGTCGCCATGTTCCAGTATCATATCATAGCCATGGGTCAATGCCAATGCTGGGAATTTTGTTATATCCACTTTACTGTTTGCAGCATCATAATAGCCACTGAAATCGGCCAGGCTCAGCACTTCAAATGGTTTGCGGTAAAGTTTGTATTGTTCCTTCTTTGGAAACAGTAATACTCTTTTGCGGCCTACAAACTGCGTGTGGAGAATATTGGAAAGGTCAATGTCGAAATGCATATGTGTAACAGAGCCTTTTCCCCCTGCAAACAGGGAGGGCATATTTTTCAAAAAGCCTTTTACATAATCGGAAGGCCAGGTAAAATCATCTTTTAACTGGGGTGCGTGCGAAAAGATATTAAAGAAGAAAATACGCCATTCCGCCGGCCCTTTACTGATCATATCGATGTATTCGCCGAATGTGGTATACCCGTCTGCTTTATTAATGGGTGTATAAGCATCGCTTTTAGCATTGTTATAGATCGGTATTCTTTTAGTACCCGCAACCTGTTTTAGATAATCCCATGTCCATTTTTCGTACGCCAGCCATTGTTTGGAAAGATTGCGTAAAACAACCGGCTTGCCCGGATCATAATATTTTTTCCTAAAATCTTTAGGGTGAATGTCAGTCACGACTTCTACAGGATGCAGATCCATTTAATTACATTTTAGATAAAAGTATCCTTTCTGTTGATTAAGCAGCTGGTTTAGTATGTAATATAAGCTTTTAAGCGATTGCTTAAGGCATAAACCGCCTGTCTTACCCGCCACGTACTGTAATGCGTCGAGATAAGGATAACCCTCAGTTTACTGATGTGGGAGCATTACTTTTGCGTATATCAACAAAGCTGACAGGTATCCTTTACTTTACAAGTTATCCCGGCATGCCCAACTGCACCGGACAAAGCAGTGCATGCAGGATAGCCGTTAGAAGGCAGTCGTAATTGTCGTAGTAGTTCGGGCGTATCAAAATACGTCTGGTATAACAAAAGTGAAGTAATACTTAAACTATGTGATGCTCATTCATCAGGCCACCATATCCGGAAATACTGTTTACGGAACAATTCTTTTTTAGTCCTTGTTTGACCGGGTTAAAATATATTCAGGGAAAAACTTTGTCAGGCAATAATACCGGGAGTCATATAGGAGATGACTAACAATAAGTTTTAATAAAAAAGATAGCTGTAATGACAAAATTAAAAACAACGATCCGTTTTCGGAGTTTGACAGGATTAAGTTTTTTTGTGTAACGTCCGCCAATTAATCCTCCGGCAATGGTAGCTACCAGGATAACGCAGGTTTGCGGCCATACAACTTTGCCGGCAATAATAAATATGATAACGGCGATCGCATTGGCAGCACCCACTAACAGGTTTTATTCGCATTAATAACTTTAATGTCAGAAAGGCCAAACAAGCTCCATACTGCCATCATCATAATACCTATTGCACCATCGAAATAACCGCCGTAGATACCTAATAAAAACTGGCCTGCCAACACGATGCCTGGACTAATACGCATTTTGCTACGCAGATAATTGCCAAGTTGTTTGCCAAATGCAAAGGCAAGTGTACCGGTTAGTAAAAGCCAGGGAACTATACTATTAAAACCTGCTGATGGCGTATGTAGCAACAACAACGCACCGGCACACCCTCCAAGAAAGGTAAGACACACCATGACAGACATCGATATTCCGGGGAAAGGGCGTATATACTCCTTGAACTCCCAGGCACCTGCGAGGCTGCCGGGAAATAAAGCTACTGTACTGGAGGCATTTGCTGCAATAGGCGGTACACCGGCATAGATCAAAGCTGGAAATGTGATAAAAGAACCACCGCCTGCAGCTGCATTCATAGCCCCGGCTACAAACCCAACGAACAAGAGAAGGATAAAATATGCCAATTTTGTTTTGTTAATATGTCGAAATTACTTTATCGGGGGCTAAAAAAATTTTTTACCAAAAAGATATCTATCCCCACTGTAATGAAAAAGGAATAAGCGCTTGATAAACTTTGTCTTTTGTTTGATTTAAATTCCTGATCCACAAACTGCCAGATCAGGTACCATTCAGAACAGTAAACATCTACGATGCATTTCTCCGGATACTTGCGATATTCTTTGTAGATACTAACTGGCTTTTTTTATAACGTGCTATTAAATGTAATTAAGAATGGCTAGTGTGGGCGATTTCACCAGTTTTGATTCTTCACCTTTTTCCCTACGAAGAATATTCATTTAGTAGTCGAATACAACCGGACCAAAAGATAAAAAAGTTTTTTATGTTTGTCCTCTCTAATAACTGCTAACAGAATAACATTGGAGCCATTGAATCTAATAAAATCTTCTCTTATGCTGTCAATTTTAATGCTGACAGCAATTACATTGTCTGCCCAAAATAGTTCCAATAGCCAGACAAGGCAAGCATCCGATTCCTCATCAAAACAAAGTAACATTCAGCACACGCAACAAATTCCTGTTGAAAAATCTACTATTTCAGACCAGGATGAAAAGAGAGACAATAAGCTAGTTGAGATTGATGGCACCGTAGCTGGAGATACAAAAGGATACAACTGGATATATTATTATAATGATCAAAATAAAGATTCCACATTAATTCGGAACGGAAAATTTAAACTTGAAATCCCTTTCTCGGGTGCAACAACAGTGCTTTTTTATACAGAGTACGAAGCAAAGACAACCGGAATGATTGGCCCTTACCCGATTTTTTTTGATACTCCTGCTAAGATTCATATTATCATGAATATCATGGATGGCTTCATAAAATCAATATTTTCCGGAATAAGATCAACGATTATATATGATCAATATACTAAAGAGTCACAAGAGTTTATCAATGGTTATTTCAGAATAGCAGATAGCCTGAAAAAAGTGCAAGAATCTGAAACTGGTAAGATGCATAATCAAGCTTATCACGATAAAATAAGAGACTCTGTTCTTGCCGCTTATTCAACAGCATTTGTAGGTAATTTTATAAAAAAATACCCCGATGAGTTTGTGAGTTTGTACATTTTGAATGAACAAAAAATACAGCTCAAAGAAAATACGGGTTCGATATTTCATCTCCTGTCTAAAAAACAACAACAATCAAAACTAGGTAAAGATGTCTTATCTTATGTGGAGTCATTGAATGAAGCAGTCCTTGAGGGAGATAAGGTATTGGATTTCTCCCTTTCTGATGCAGAAGGAAACAATTTTAATTTTAGTAGTTTGAAAGGCAAATATGTGTGGATAGATTTCTGGGCAAGCTGGTGCCGTCCGTGCAGGACTGCTTTTCCATATATGCATAAGATTATGGATAGCTATTCGGGAAAGAACTTTATTATATTAGGCATTTCTGTTGATGTCAGCAGGGAAAACTGGATGAAAGCAATAAAAGAAGACAAGAACCCATGGCCACAAGTGCTTGACACAAAAGCCATCTCGGCTAAATTTTCAGTAACTGCTTATCCCACCGGTATTTTAGTAGATCCGGAAGGAAATATTCTTGTGAAAGAAATAGGATTTACTCCTGGAGGAGCAAGTGTAATTGAAAAAAGACTAAAGAAAATATTCAAGTCTGACTAATAGTATAAGTAATTTACTTCTCCAGTTTTCTACTTTTTGCTTTCGCCGATCTGCATTTTACCGGCGTACTCATTTCAGTAAATTTTTCTTTAGAAAAAAGGGCATTCTTATTTACGAGAAGCACGCTGCTGACATTCCTGGTGAATGGTGAGGTATGGGTCCAGAATTAATTCGGTATCTTACAGCAGTTATCTTTTTTAATATTTAATGAATAATCCTTATTAAATGAATAGCCGGATCAAATTTATCTGTAATAGTTTAAGGGATGTGATGGAAGGACAGCCCTGGTATGGAAGGTCGATGCTTAGTATATTAAAAGAAGTTGATCCTTCGAAGGTATATCAAAAGCCCGTGAAACAATCCCATTCTTTGATCGAATTGTTGTACCATGTCATTAACTGGTATAAGTTTACGTTGGATAAGATAAAGAACGGAACTGATACGGATGATGCGTTGTACTTCGAGCAGAGAGACTGGATAACGATTGACATACAAGTACATACCTGGGAAAAAGGGCTGAATGAATTGCGGGAAGTACATGAAGCACTCCTGGCATTATTGGCAGATAGAGATAACGCTTTTTTAGAACAGATCGTTGAATCACATTATGGAACCAATCATGGGCAATATCATTATTCTTTTCTGCTCAATGGATTAATACAGCATAATGTATACCATCTTGGCCAGATTGCATATTTGCATAGGTTGATGAACTAAGGTCAAAGCGTCTTTGTAGTATGGATAGTTAGCAACGGCAGCCAATTTATGGATATCCGTTCATATCTTTCTTCCTTTTGTCCCGATCAATTGTTCATCCTTGGACTCCCTGAGAAAGCGCACGACATTTTCCCGTGTAGCAGTACCTCTCTGAGCAATGGAAGATTAGAAATATCAGTTAGATAAAAAAAAAAACTTAAAACAAACATACGCGGCATATAAAGAGAAGGCCGACCAGCTTTCCCAGTTACGCAGTTTTGTTGATAGGTTCGATCAGCTTGAAATAGAAAGGCAAACAATCAAAACAAAAAAAGAAGCTGATCTGCTAAAGCTTCAATCTGACATTCAAAATCACAAAAGTGAAATAGATAATTTTGAAAAGACTATTTTACCTGTACATGAATTTATTCAAGGAAATAAGCAAGCCTCTTTCCAAATAAAAAGCACTAACAAAAAGCAAATTATTGAAATAATCATGCGAATAGACAGTGATGGCAGTCATAGTGTTGAGAGGGAAAAGGTATTTATGTACGATATTGCCTTGCTTCTAAACGAAAACACGCGTAAACGCCATCCGGGCTTTTTAATTCACGATAATATTTTTTGACGTAGATCAAGATACATTAATCAAGAGTGTTAAATTTTTGGAGAGTAAAGCCCAATTTGACGGAACTCAATATTTATTGACCATTAATTCGGATAGACTGGAAGCCGACACGACATTGTTAGCGGATTTAGAAATATATATTCGGGCGAAATTCACCAAACAAAATCGGTTTTTGAAGAAAAAATATCAAGAAACGCGTTAAGTCGATTGATAATCAATATAATATAAGCAAATTTGAAAATAACAAAGCCTACTTTTCGGCTGATATTTATTTATTGAAGTTATTGCCCGGTTTCATTACAAGTTCTAAATCAAAGGTGTTATAGTAAATAACACCTCCAATTTTGGTAAACGGAATTGTCCCGTTATTTCTAAGTGTTTGTAGCGTTCCAGGAGAGATACCTAGCAATTTTCTGACCTCATGACTTTTTAAGTATTGTTTGGTCGGTTTATTGGTGATTTCTTTAAAAAGCCTCCGGATTTCCTGTAGGAGCTCGTTTCTAAAAGCATCGAGATCTGCTATTGTCAATAGTTGGTCCCTGCTTAGCGCAGATGGAGTGATAGCATGTTTAGAGGTGACTGAAGTGTAGGGCATTTCGACTGTTTAGGGTCAAAATAGCCTGCCTTAACAGTCTGCTTTCACAGCTAAAGCGAAGGGGGATAGGAGATATGTTGTTAAATTGGTTGAAACATCAACCCCTTCTAATCAAGTAATTTCTGCAACCCGCGATTAAATACGAGATTTTTGGACAACTCATCGTTTGTGGGCATAAGTAAATCACTTTAGAAGGCCTATTTTCTAGGGTCTATTGGCTTCATAAATAAAGGGTGAAATCTTCATCGAGATGATTCGCGGATAGTCGAGTTTTTAGATTTTGGTCTTGATTACTACTTATGTAATATCATTGATATGTAATAGGAGTACATTGTACTGGAGAATGTTGAGATGGATATTGTTTAGATGATTTTGTATAACTTTGACTACAATTGTCACTTAATTCCAAAGGTGGAAATTCGGTGCCCTTTAACTTCAGCGAGCACAATACCTTGAAAATTAATATGGGAGACTGCTAGGTTCTGAACCCTCTCTCTCCGCAAACACCGAACAAATGCCCCGCCAGAAGGCGGGGCATTGTCGTTTTCGGAACGAGCCGAGCTTGCCCGGGCGAGTGC
Source organism: uncultured Deminuibacter sp. (assembly GCA_966424055.1). Classification (GTDB taxonomy): domain Bacteria; phylum Bacteroidota; class Bacteroidia; order Chitinophagales; family Chitinophagaceae; genus Deminuibacter. The sequence continues at coordinate 122,867 of CBJLMB010000012.1, forward strand.
AGAAAATGGCAACGATAGTAAGCGAAGCGAACAGGCATTTGTTTGGTGTTTAAGCCTCTCCCGTTGGGGATCACCGGGTCGGCCGGAGGGCGCGCGGCTAATCCCTTTCTTTCCGCAAAATGAAAGCAGTCGGTATTCGATTGCTTTTTTCTCCTGAAGCCATTTATGGGACTACATTTCAGCAGCTTCAATATGCCACAAAAAGCATGTAAATGTTTTAAACGCTTTCTCCGGTCTAATTTTTTGTAACTCCTTATAAAGGAGAATTTTACTTGAAATGGTTCGAGAAATATTATTGAAATGATTTTTTTAGGTCCGACATATAATTTCTCATAGTTGCACTATGGCCTATTATAAATTTTGAAATAAACCTAAATATTGGATTGTACACTTCTCCATTTTCTGTTATCATGAGCACTGTACTATCTCCCTTGGGTTGAAGCATATATATCCATTCTCCACCAAAGGCTAAATCTTTAGAATTAATGGCGTACACAAGTTTATTATCAAGTGTTTGCCCGGTTATTTTCATAGGTATTCTGTTCCTTTTCGATATTTCGATCCACTCTGAATTATTTATGATTTCCACTTTATTAAGTGATTTGCGCCAGGAGGGAAATTTCTCAATCTGGGTCAATTTATCCCATACCTGCTTAGTATTGGCTGGGATCACTTCCGATATAATCGCAGTGTGTTTTACTGGCAATAGTAATCCAATCAAATAAATGATCAGAATAAGACAGATGATAATGCCTATAATGATTAATATCCATTTCATAGATATAGATTATGTATGTTGTGTGTTACGATTATTCCAGGATTTACCAAGGCTTTTACTTTTCATTTCCATTTCTGCCGCATAAGTCAGCAAGCCCAAGCCATCTATCGCTAATTTTATTTCTTTTGGTGACAACCTGGCGAGAACATTTTCAACTAGTTTATAGTCTAAAACCGACTTGCTTTTTTTTATGTTATCCCCGGCTTTGGAAAGCGTTAAGTTTATCTTTCTGGCATCCTTTTTATCCTTTGTTTTTTCAACATATCCAAGTTTCACTAAACGATCTATGGAAATAGACATTGTGGAGGGTGTTACGCCCATGTGCATGGATAAATCATACAACGTTACAGGTTCGTCAACATTAAGATGATCTAAAATGCTTGCTTGATTAGCGGTCAACTTTATATTTTTTTCGCTATCTACTATATGGCGCGTATGGCACGCGAAGTAGATTTTAGGATAAAAGTCCATTAGCAACATAGCCGCCTCCTTCTTCATGCATTAAAAATATTAATTTGATTTGACTAATCAAAATATTTATGACTATATCTTTAATACAAATACAGGAACCAATTCCCAAAAACTAAAAAGCCTGCAATCCATATAACCACAGGCTTTTTTATTCAACAAAATTCTGCTATTAGCACCCCAACCTCCAGTGATGCACAGATGCCTGGCAATAGGCTGTATGTCTTAACCCTTCAATAACTCATTTTTTCACCCTGCCATCCTGTATTGCGCAGGAATTGTTCCCAGGTTAGGGTTTGGGGATTGATCTTCCTGCTCCATAGCAGGTCGCGTTCTTTTTTGAAATAGCCGTGATCAACGGCATAGGTTGCCATTCCTAAGATCTCTTGTACAAGCAGCTCGTTTGTACTGTATTCAGGGAAATGCGCAAGAAATTCTTCACGTGTATACGCAGGACTGTATACTGCTTTTTTGCCCGTTACCCTGATAAATGTGTCTACCATTTCCTGCGGAGAAATAATATCCCCGATCACTGGCAGGGACTTGCCTGCATATTGATCCGGGTTGGAAAAGATCTCCATCACAGCAGGACCAGTGGCAGTAAGCGGATCAACAAATGGCGCACGGAAATCCCCAGGCAAATAAATAGGGAATACAAGTGTATCATCTTTTAAAACAGGCGAATAAAACTCCAATATATTCGTATAAAAGAAAGCCATGTAGATAAACGAACTGGTAATGGGCAGTGTACGGATATAGGCTTCAATATTGGCCTTGTCCGTAAAATGAGGAGCAAAGTTTTTCCCGTTGGTGATCTTGTCTACATTTTCCAAACTGCTGAACACAATATGCCGTACTCCCGCTTCAACGGATGCATCTGCCAGCTGTTTGCCCAGCTCCAATTCGTGCATGGCAGGTGGAATAATGTTCGGCGTAACCAGGAATACACCATCCGAACCACGGAATGCTTCAACATATTCTTTTTGATAACCGGTATGAAGAGGAATGCTTACCAGCTCTGCTCCCTGGTTAAGCAGGCTAACGGCTTCGGGCGAATCCATACGACGGGTAATGCCACGCACACGGTAACGTCCACTCGATAGCAGTGTGGTTGCCACGCTGCGGCCCTGCTTGCCTAAAACACCCACTATGGTGATGAGTGGCTTCTTTTCCGGCTGGCCTGTTGTCTTTTGTTCTGAATGAGAGATCATAGTTGTAATATTTGAAGATCAGTACTATAATTATTATAGTTGCAAAACTATTTTTAGTTGAATAAATTTGCAATAACTATCAAAACAGATAGGTTAAAAGAAAAGCGGTATGAATACAGAATGTATTGGCGACTATGTAAAGCTGAAAGGGAAGATCTACCCTTGTACAGTCAGCTTGACCATGGACCTGGTGGGTGGAAAATGGAAAGCGGTGATACTTTATTATCTAAAAGATGGAGCAAAAAGATATAGTGAACTTCGTAAAGAAATGCCTTCCGTTACTGAAATGACATTGAGCCTTCAATTAAAGCAATTGGAAAAAGACGGATTGATATCCAGGAAGGTTTATGGCAAAAAAACGCCAATCAAGGTAGAATACAACCTGACTGAATTTGGAAAAAGTTTTACTCCTGTTCTGGATGCAATTACTGCATGGGGCAATAAGGCTGTCGAGGATAGGGGGGAGTTTATTCAGAACAGCGCAATGCTTACGCAGTAAATAAATGCAATGATTTATACCTGGCACTCTTGGGTAAAGGCTTGCCAGGAAGCAAGTTTTGCCTGATTTTTTTCTTTGTGTATATTGGTGATGTATTGTTTATATACCGATTGATGATTACCGCATCTGAAGAAATTAGGAACCTGAAAATAGATGTATGAAGAAAATAGGATTTCTATCGTTTGGGCATTGGTCTAACCATCCGGCTTATAGAACCCGTACGGCGAGCGACACATTGCTGCAGTCTATCGATCTGGCTGTTGCTGCGGAAGAAATTGGTTTAGACGGCGCCTATTTCCGGGTGCATCATTTTGCGGCCCAGCTGGCTTCTCCGTTTCCTTTGCTTTCGGCTATTGGTGCCAAAACAAGCAAGATAGAAATTGGAACGGGTGTAATTGATATGCGCTATGAAAATCCACTGTATATGGTGGAAGATGCCGGGGCTGCTGACTTAATTTCAAGGGGGCGATTGCAATTGGGGATCAGCAGGGGTTCGCCCGAACAGGTCATTGATGGATGGCGGTATTTTGGCTATGAGCCGGCCGAAGGAGAAACCGACGCAGATATGGGACGCCGTAAGGCTTTGGAATTCCTGGACAAGCTGAAGGGTATTGGTTTTGCCCAGCCTAACCCATACCCGATGTTTCCCAATCCTCCAGGCCTGCTGCGTTTGGAACCACACTCAGAAGGACTGCGGGAACGCATTTGGTGGGGAGCCGCTTCTAATGCTACAGCTGTTTGGGCTGCTGAAAATGGCATGTTCCTGCAGAGCTCTACACTGAAATACCATGAAAGTGATAAGCCTTTTCATGTACAGCAGGCAGAACAGATCAGGCTGTACAAAGAGGCATGGAAAAAAGCAGGCCACCAGCGCGAACCGAGGGTATCGGTGAGCCGGTCTATTTTCGCATTGGTAAACGATCAGGACCGTTATCTCTTTGGCAATGAAACCAACCGGGTTGATCAGATAGGGATGATTGAACAGGATAAGCGCGCTATTTTCGGCAGAAGCTATGCTGCAGAGCCAGATCAGCTCATCAAAGAATTGGCTGAAGACGAGGCCATCCAGGAAGCAGATACGCTTCTTTTAACGATTCCCAATACATTGGGTGTTGATTACAATGTACATGTATTGTCTTCTATTTTGAAACATGTGGCACCCGGATTGGGCTGGCGTTAAATTGGGGGTAGTTGTCTTGGTTTTATTTGAAAATAATAAAGCGGTATCTGCTGACACCGCAGATAAGCCAGTGTTGTATGGTCTCCGGATTATTGAGACTATGATTGGCTAAAAGAATACCCGAAAAAATAGTGTCTAAAAGGAAGAGGCTGCTCAAGATCAATGAGCGGCCTCTTTTATTCGGTACCTGATGTTGACAGTTGTTGTTTTGCTCATTTTCTTTTTCCCGTATTGCGGCCCTCGTTCGCCAGGTCAAGCTCCATCTGAATATTGCTGCGTTTATAAGGACTGGTGTGGCCGGTGGTTTTTTTGAACCCTAGTTTCTGGTAAAGGCTGATGGCCGGTTTGAGGATAGTATTGCTTTCAAGGAAAAGCCGGGAGGCGCCCAGGGCAATAGCTTTGTCAATCGCTGCCTGCGCCAGCAGGTAACCGATACCTTTGCCTTGTACCGCCGGACTAACAGCCATTTTGGCCAGTTCAAAATCATAATCGGGATCGTTCATCTTTAACAGCGCGCAGGTACCTACAGGTTTGTCGTTCTGCAAGGCAATAAAAATATATCCGCCTTTGTTCAGTATATATTTTTTGGGATGTTCCAGTGCAATACGGTCTGCTTCTTCCAGCTCGAACCAGGTAGCGATCCATTCTTCATTTAATTGCTGAAAAGCACGGTGGTACTTGTCCTGGTAATCTACTATCCTGATCGCTTTTCTTTCCCGTTTTTTTCTTTGCTCCTGTACCCGCTTATAAAGCGATTGCTGGTCAAGCAGGAACTCCCATTCTGCCAGAGCCTCCCATAAATTATGCGTGGCTTCATGGGTCAGTGCTTCAATGGCATTGCCAACATCTATGTATTGTTCCCTGATCTTTTCTGTTAAAGCTATTCCTTTCCGGGTAAGGGCTACAAGGTTCTGCCGTTTGTCTGTTGTTTTTTTGTTTTCTGCTACCAGTCCGGCAGCGGTCATTTCCCTGATGATCTTACTGACTGAAGGCTGCGAATGCCCTATTTGATTCGCGATTTCGGTAATGGTCTTTTTGCCATCTTCTGAAAGAACAAAGAACACAGGAAACCATTTGGGCGCCAGGTCTACACCATACAATTCATACAGTTTGCCTGCATCTTCAGTCACTTTGGCCGCGAGCAGGCGAAGCCTGGAGCCCAGGGCCATTTTACCGGTTTTTGAAAACAATTCTATACTCATAACTAATTACATAATTAGTTATGTAAATTTAGAGAATGAATGCCAATTACAAAAAATAATTTTTTAATCATGTCCAGCTGAAACTGGAAAACATTTTCAGTTCTGCGTTTTTGGCGTGTTCTGCTAGATAAAAAGCCGGTTTGTCCATAAGGGTTAACCAGCCGCTGAAGTGTCATGCCAAAAATTGGATATGCCGCGTAAAACCGTTCTTGTGCAGAAATCAGCATTTAACCCCACTCTTCCCAGGCGTGGCGATGTTCAGCATAACACCATAGTGGTAAAAGTAAAGGCGATCAATACAATGGAATGCGAAATGCAGTACCGGACATTGAGCCGAAAAGAATGGCTACAACAATTACAGGTTTGGTATTACCGTACATTTTAAAAGCACTTTTTTAGCTATAGAAATGCTAATATTGCGGTCATACTTTTTTAAGCAGCACTTGTGCAGTATCTTACTCGATCCCCAAAAAACTGCTGCATGAAAAAAGCCGGTCCCGCGCATAAGGCACTGGTTGTGGATATTCTGGCCTCCTCTTTCCATGACAATCTAAGTGTGAATTATATTGTTAAACAGGATAACAACAAAGCCAGTCGCATCCGTTCGCTGATGGCATATTCTTTTGATACCTGTTTATTATCCGGGGAAGTTTTTCTTTCTGAAGATGAAACAGCTTGTGTGTTGGTGATGTACCCGGATAAAAAGAAAACCAGCCTGGCATCGGTTGTATTAGATATAAAACTGGTTTGGCAGGTGATAGGCCTGGGTAATTTGCGGAAGGTGATGGCCAGGGAAGCGGTGATCAAGCAAACCCGGTATAAAGAAATAATGACCTATCTCTGGTTCATCGGCGTACGGCCCGGCCACCAGCAAAAAGGAACAGGGCGTCGTTTGCTTCAGGAAATTATACAATATAGCGATGCACAAAAACGTTCGGTTTACCTCGAAACATCCATGCCGAAAAACCTGCCCTGGTATAAACAAGCAGGCTTTGAAATATATGCTGAAAAATATCCCGGTTACCGGCTTTATTTTCTCCGGAGAGCATGGCAATGATCCTCGCATGATAAAGCATGGTCTCAGCTTGGTTGCACAGTAAAATGATCTCCTGGTTATTTTGTCGTTTTTTTCCAAAACACCTATAGTGCGCAGCGGGTAATTTTGTTTTAAAAGAAAATGGTAAAGCTATTACTACCTGTATGGATGTTGCTTTTGCCGCTGTTGCTCACCGCGCAGAAAGGCTATCCGCTAACAACGGTCATGCAGGCAAAAAACAATGATCATATGACTTATCCCGTAAAATTTATCAGCGTGTCTATCCGCAAGCCGGTGGCTGAAGTGTATGCCTATGCATCCCATCCTGAAAATATGCCCCGGTGGGCACATGGTCTTGTTCGGTCAATACACAAGGAAGGAGCATTGTGGATAGGAGAATCCGTTCTGGGAAAAATAAAAGTACGGTTTACGCCACCAAACGATTTCGGTATCCTGGATCATGATGTTACCCTGGAATCCGGAGAAACGATTGCTAACCCGATGCGGGTAATACCCAATCATGAAGGTGCTGAGCTGGTGTTTACTTTATTCTGGCTGCCCGGCAGAACTGAAGCACAGTTTAAAGAGGATGCTGGTATGGTGCAAAGCGACCTGGAGCGGCTGAAAGCACTGTTGGAATAAGCGTATGCCGGATGGCTGCCGGCGATGTTCTTTCTTTTATATCAGTATTTACCTTAGTATTGCAACTGCTATTAAAAACACTATGTCGCAACCAGTTGCTGTATTTGGGAAAATACCTGTTTCAGAAAGATCATTCAAGGCATTCCTGAAAACCGGTAATGCAGATCGCCTCGTCGCATTTATTTTTTCAGAACTGGATGATCCGGGGCGCAATTTCTATGTTTTCCGTTACCTGAAAAAAGAAGCAGCTGTTTTTGCTTTTTTTTATTTTAATTATGGTAACAGGGATTTGCTGTTGCAATCTGTTCCCCTCACTGTTTTACTGGCACTTGCTCCTTTTGCAGCACCGCAGGCAACAGGTCATGTACTGGCCACACTGGATGCATTGAATTTGGGCAAGGAAGATAATATTGCCGCTTATCGTATACAGGAAGGGCAGGTCACCGAAATTTCTGCTATTACTGATGAAGAATGGAATTTGTTGCTGAAAGATGTAAAAAAATATTTTTTCAATAAAGCGACTGCTGATTTTGCCAGCGAATTTCACAGGGGGCAACTGGTGGATACTGCTATTGTTAAAAAATGTACTGCACTGGCAGAAGAAAAAAGAAAAACACAGGTGCTACAAAACCTGCATACCGCCAGCTTTACCAGCCCGCTGCATTTTTTTGACAACTATTACTATAACGGGCAGTTTATTTATTATTCCTTCGGTATAATAGCCGTACTGGATAAGATCAATCCGCTGGCATTCAAACAAACAGCTTATGGCGGCACAGACGGGAATTATGTTGCTATAGGCGGAACGCTGATCAAAGCAGATGCGGCTACGTTTAAAAAGCTGCAGAAATATGAAAATGTGTACTACACATCTGCAACAGGCGTGTACGATGCACAACTGCAGCCAGTGCCGGAGGCTGACCCCGCCAGTTTTCGCCTGGCAGATGAATACCACGCAACCGATAAAGCACATATTTACTTTAACGGGCTGGTTATCGACAAAACAGAGGTAGGCAGGTATACGCTTTATACAAAGGGCTATTTCTGGGCGAATATTGTGCTGATGGGGGAGAAGACAGTATATGTTGGTAAAGAGAAAATCACTGTAGATGCCGCGAGCTTCACCATAGTGCATTATCCGGCCGGTATTCACCATAATAATTATTTTGTGCTGGTGGCGAAAGACAGGGAGGGTACGATGATCTTGTATAAAAAATACCCGTACAAAGATCCAGTACAGTTATTAAGGGATGAAGACCCCGATGCATTTATCGCTTCAGTGAAAGCAACCTTAAACCAGGCAACAGCGCATGTGGAAAAGATACCGCCACCACCCCGTGGCGGAGACAATGGCGAAGCCTACTATCATTCATTCTCCAACTGGGCACAACAGTATTTTGATACTTATTTTGAAGAGCACCGGTACGATTATGACCTGTACCGGCTGATCAATAATTATTTTGCCACTTGCTTCGAATTAAAAAAATATACCGAAGCGATTCTTTTATATGAAAAGATAAAAGATACCGCATGGCTGAATCCTCACTTGTTCCATCATACGGCCTGCCTGTATATGGCATTGCACGAACAGGAGAAAGCAATTGCAGAACTGCGCAAAGCACTGGTATATGGCTACAGCGAAATAGACAGGATATGGACCGATAAAGACCTGGAACCCATCTGGACGAATGAAAAATTTGTACAGCTGCGCAATTTTCACCAGGCCAACCCACACCCAGTTGCCAGCCTGGAATTACTGGAAGCCATTGTGCAGCTACAGGCAAATAAAGGGGTAGAGCGTTTTGCCAAAACAATTATCCGTGAACTGCCTAACAGGGTGTATTTCCCTGATCCGGCCACAATTCCCGAACATACCGGCGATGCAACCCTGGATGCCCATTACAAAAAATACCGCGAACTGCTGGCGACAGTGTTTGTAACCTGTTTTAATAACGGACTGATAACTGAATATGATGCACTCTACCGGGTATATTGTAAACATGCAGCCATTACACCACAGGTGCACTACCTTGTTTTGCAGAACTTGTTCCGGCATGCACATTTTAGTGGTCATGCCAATCAAGAGGAGCTGGAGAAATGCCTGCTCGTAGTTGCTTTGCTGAAAGAAGCTGTCAACAGAATTACAGATGAAGAACAAAAAGCAGCGGCAACAGCTGCTTTTAACGATGATGGCTTTTTCCAGTTCGTGCTTGGTTTGTAATGGCTAGTAGGCCATTATCCTGAAAACAAAAACGATACGAAAAGCCCGCATTATCAGCCCCTGTAATGTTCTCCCTGCTGGCAATATATTCCCCTTATATGCTGGTCATTTTCAGGAACCGCCAGCACGCGATCCACAGCTATGGTAAACCTGCATTATTCTGTTCTCAGGCTTTTTGCCGGGTTGATCAAAGACGCTTTGATGGTTTGAACGCTGATGGTAGCCAGCGCTATCAATAGTGTAAGCAGGCCTGCAGCAGGAAACAGCCACCAGCTGAGGCTGGTGCGGTAATTGAAGCCCTGCAGCCATTTATGGAGAAAATACCAGGCAATAGGGGTAGCAATCAGAAATGCCAGCAGCACCAGCCTGATAAAATCTTTTGACAGCAATGCTGCTATCTCGCCTATGGAAGCACCCAGCACTTTTCTTACACCGATCTCTTTTCTGCGTTGTTCCATCACCAGTGATACAATGGCGAACAGGCCGAGGCAGGACAGCAATATGGCAATGACTGCTGCGGAGAAGAAAATAGAGGATAGCTTCTGCTCTTTTTCGTACCAGCGCCGTGTATTTTCTGTAACATAAGATGCATTGATATTATTGTCGGCTTCAATGCTTTTGTAAGTATTGCGAACCAGGCTCATGGTTTGCGTTGGGTTACTGGTTTTTACTTTTACGAGGATATAATTCAGGTTGAAATTTTTATTCATTTCAAGTGTAATGGGCGATAATTTTTCGTGCATAGAATACAAATGAAAATCAGGTATTATGCCAACAATATTCCATTTGGGTTTGGCACTGTCTGAATAAAAAGATAAACCCACCACATTTTTAGGGTCTGTTGCAAACTGCCTGGCCATGCTTTCACTTACGACCACATTGTTGACCGATGCTGCTGTATCTGAAGGATAATCCCTGCTGAAATCCCTGCCGGCAACCGTTTTTATACCAAGCGTTTTAAGATAATCGAAATCCACTGCAACAATGCATGTTTCGATCGACTTGTCGTTGTAAGAAAAGCCAACAAAGGAACTGCTCTGGCTCAGGTCTTCGCCTACACCAAGATTGACAGAGCTGGCCGTAACACTTGTGATCTGTGTTTGTGATGACAACCGGCTTCGCAGTGCAGCCGCATATTGCCGGGTGTTGTCGGGATGCTTAACAGGGATGCTGATCACCGATTCCTGTTCAAAACCCAGTGGCGCTTCTCGCAGGTGCTGAAACTGGCGGTAAATAATAAAAGTACTGCATATCAACAGGCTAGCCATCACAAACTGGAAAGTGATCAATCCATTGCGCAGCAGGGATGACCTGTTCACCGATACTTTCCCTTTCAGTACTTCCACTGCCTGGAAGCGCGATACCAGCCAGGCGGGATAACCGCCTGCCAGGAAAGAGACAAACAGCATGCCCCCGGTGATAGAGGCTATTACCCCGGGTTGCAGCAGGGTATTTATTTCCAGTTTTTCGGTAAACAGCTGATTGATGGGTCCCAGCAGTAACAGGGAAATACCGAATGCAACACATACGGCAGCAACACATAACAGCAGGCTTTCGGTCCACAACTGGAAAAATATCTGTTTTTTTCCTGCGCCGATTGTTTTGCGAACACCCACTTCTTTTGCCCGTGTAAAAGAGCGGGCAACATTGAGGTTGATAAAATTGAAACAGGCAATGACCAGTACAACGGCTGCAATAAGTAAAAGTGTATACAGGTATGTTTTGCTTACCCCATTGGATGGGCTCAGCTCCGCATCAAAATGAAGGCTGGTGAAGGGAGCGATTTTCAAACCACTATAATCCCCGTTTTTATCCTTGGTATAGCCTTTGCTTTTCAGGAGGTTTTCATCCTGTGGCATATGTTTTTTATACATCTGGCGTATAGCGGCTTCTGCCTGTGCCTGGGTAATATGGGGTGCCAGCTGTACATATACAGGATGGTGCTGCGCATTCCAGTTCTGCTTCAGTTCCGGATAGCTGCTGTTGAGCTCGATACGTGCAAGTATATTGAAACGGATAGTAGAATTAGCTGGTGCATTTTCTACAACAGAAGATACTACCAGGTCTTTCCAGTCTTTGCCTATTTTCACCGCCACAGTTTTACCCACAGGCTCTTCTTTGTCGAACAGTGCATTGGCAGTGGCCCGGTTAAGTACTACATTGCTGGTGCTGCCTAACGGCGCTGTTGTATTGCCTGCTATTACAGGAAAGGAGAACATGCTGAAAAAATCATTGTGCACAAGGGTGATACCTTTATCCAGCTCTTTGCTTTTGTAACGGATACCCTCACCCGCCCACATAACAGAAGTTGACCTGATGATACCCGGCACTTCTGTTTTAAGTGCAGGTGCAACCGGGTAACCCATCGATGAGCTTTTCCAGTCGCCATCCGATGTATGACTGAAACTATATACTTTATACAGCTGCGCTTTGTTTTGCTGAAACCGGTCGAACGAAAATTCGTACTGTACAATTAAGAAAAGCAGTATGCAGCAGGTAAACGCAACCGTAAGGCCGGTTACGTTGATCAGTGCAGTTGTTTTGTTTTTTACCAGGTTACGCCAGGCGGTAAGAAAATAGTTACGTATCATAAGTTGTTTTCTGCTGGTAATAGAGCTGTGCTCAATCATGTTCTCCATAAAAAATAACATGTAAAATGCCATTTGTTTAATACTTAATAATCAGCAAGATACACCGTCATGAAAACATCAAATGTCCGGTTTTGATACAACGATCGTCCAGTTGTGAACGGGTTATGGCTTGTTCTTAACCACCGGTTATTTCCAGTACAAAACTACCCTGTGCACTGGCCTGGTGCGGGTCTGTTGCTGTTACCACAAATTCATACTCACCGGTATCGCGCGGTGTGCCTGTGAAAGATGCTGTTCGGCCATTAAACCGCAACCATCGGGGTAAGGGCTCGCCATTTTTGAGTGAAGCAGTGAAATGCAGTGTGCTGTTGCCATCATCATCTATAAAACTGCCTGGTGGCAAGCTGAAAGAAAAGCGCTTGCCGGTTTGGCCAGACTGGCGGCTGATTTTTGCTTTCAGGTAGGGCTCAAAATTGGTATGCCGCAAACTATCGAGCAGGCGATCGAACCTGACCCAGTAAAAGGCACAGTCTTTCTCACTGGTTCCCCTTGAGTAAAATAAATATTTCTGGTCAGGCGAAACATACTGGCCAAAGCGGTGTGCCACGCCATCATTGATCAACGGCCCCAGGCTTTTGGGGTTTGTCCAGCTACCGTCGGGTTTATGATAACTGATGTATAGCTCGCATTCGAAAGAGGGCGTTTCTTTTGCACTGATGATGATATAAGATTCATCCGGTGCAATAAAAAAATCACCATCAAAGGCAGGTGTGTTCAAGGGCAGTCCCAGGCTTTGTATAGTGGTATCGCCGGATGCCGCAGTCAATATACAGAAATCGTAGGTGCTGAAATCTTTTATATTGCCGCCATTGCCATTGCTGCCCACGTAAAAACGGCCGCTGCGGGTGGGCATAAAATCATACAGGCCATAATTCTTTTTGATATACAGCACAGGCTGGCTCCAGCCGCCCGCTGTTTTTTCTGATCGCCATACCTCTCCGCCATGCAGGCTGAAATACATTGCGTCACCATCAGGAGAGAGGGTAGGGTTGCGGAAATTTTTTAGCAATTCCCTGGAGCCTGTCCATTTGCCGTTGCTGAAAACAAAATACCTGGTATGGGCACCAACAGCGTTGTACCAGCTGAAGCCATTGGTATAATAACAGGCTTTGCCATCTGGGGTGAACACAAGCCTGCCAAGCACAATGCCTGAATCTACCAGCATGCCGGGGGCAAATATCCTGGGCGTATCATTGGGTTTGGGCTGGCCCAGGTAGGCATCAGGACTGTCGAGGAAATTTTGTTGCGATTTCAGTGCGGTGCTTAATGCAAGCATAGCTGCCAATACTAAAATTTGTCGTTTGCACATATTGTTTTGTATTAAAAGATTTGTACGAACAGGGATACTGTTAACTTTGGGATAAACCTGATAAAACCTTAGCCGGTATTGAACCCTAAACCTAAAGGGTGTTGCTGTATAGGGCAATTCATTGGGTGGTCAAGTTTTTTCAAGTTGCATCACACTGATTTTCAATGGCGCAGGAGCTATCCATTTTACTCGGAACAATTGAACAGCTGCTTGGCTGGGGCGAGGGCACCGGCTGGCAAAGCAGCGATTTTGAACAATTGCAGCAGCGCATTCTTGAGCAAACAGGTGTTTCATTAAGTATAAGCACTCTGCGCCGCCTCTGGGGAAGAACAACCTATACGCATTTACCGAGCACTACCACGCTTAGTACGCTGGCAAAATTTGCGGGTTATGATAACTGGAGACATTTTCTGCAGCAGCAAACAAAAGGGCAGGCCGGCACAGTGATCAACGGCCAGTCAGTGCAGCCTGTCAACGCTTCCCGGGCCAGGGCAAAAAAATGGCCACTTGTTGTGGCAGGCTTCCTGATGCTGGCTGCCATAGTTTTTGTAGCATCAGTAGCGTTCAGGAAAAAGCCAGTAGCTAATGTGCAATACCAGCTGAGCAGCCGCGTGCTCACAAAAGATATACCCAATTCGGTGGTGTTTTCGTACGATGCTGCTGCTTCGCCGGCCGATTCTGTTTTTATACAGCAGTCCTGGGATGCACGTACCTGCACGGCCGTTGAAAAAAATGGTCATGTGCATACATCGGTGTATTATGAACCTGGTTTTTTCCAGGCAAAGCTCTTGTCGGGGAGTAATGTAGTGAAAGAGCTGCCGCTGCTTATTCCCACCAAAGGATGGCTGGGTGTGATAGGGATGAAGCCGGTTCCGGTATATGTGGAACAGGGCGTATTTCTGCATAATGACAGAATGGAATTGTCTGCAGAGGCCATACAGCAAAAAAATGTGCCTTTGCTGCCGCAGCCGCCCATGGTGAAATATTACAATGTGGGCAATTTCGATCTCGTACCTGCGGATAGTTTTCATTTTAGCGCAGCTGTAAAAAATACTTATCACGAAGGTGCTGCAGCCTGCCAGCTGACGAATGTTTCACTTATTACAGATGAAAAGCCGATCATCCTGCCGCTTTCTATCAGGGGCTGCGTTGCAGAACTCAATCTCATGGCGATTGATCAGGTGGTTTCGGGAAAAAAAACAGATTTGTCCCAGCTGGGTGTCGATTTCAGCGATTGGGTGCACGTGGCTTTCACCGGCGCCGATCATCGGTTGCAGTTATCGGTAAACGGCAGGCAGGTATACACCTGTGCCGTTGCGCCGGGCATTCATATTGTAGGCATGGCCTATGTTTTCCAGGGAACAGGAGCAGTTAAAAACATACTGCTGGAAAGCAATGGCAAAACAGTGTTCAAAGCTTTTTGATGCAAAGCCCCTAACCATTTACGGTAAAATTCATTTCATTGCCCCCGGCAGTAAAACCGAACTGCTCATACAAATAACGCCCATCGTCACTGGCATGAAGACTTAGTTTACCTGCTTGCCGCTGTTTGCCTTCTTGCACAATTTTTTCAAACAACTGCCGCGCAATACCCCGTCGCCGGTGCGAGGGAAGCGTGTACACATTTAGTATATAACCTACCTTGCCTGAAATATTTTCAAACAGTGGTGGCTGTTCATAAAATACAATGCCGGCAGTGCCCACGATCTGTTCGGCTTCTGTTGCCACCCAATTCACAAAGCTGCCGTCAGGAATGTGTTTTTCAAAATAATCAATGAGGTTCTGGTACAGTAATGCGTCTGCCTGATGGTTAGGCTGTGGATGCACTTCTTGCAGAAAACGGATACGCAGCGTTGCCAGCACAGGTATATCTGCTATACCGGCTTTTCTTAACAGGATACTTGTGTTATACATGTCTTTTACTCTTCTTGCTCAAATATCTGAAAATATCTGCTGCAAGGAGGTGAGCAGGGAAGAAGGGTACTGTTGCAGGGGATGGGGTTAAAGGATTGTTGCCAGCTTTGTTAGTATCAGTTTTTTTTCAGCCAGTGAACCGGTGAGCTGGTATGCGCAGGACAGGTAGCTTTTGGCCTCTTCCCATTGACCTGTTTTCAGGAAAAGATCACCAAGCACAGCGCCGTAAATATAATGGGTGCTCAATAGCTGGTCAATACCAGGGATGTTCAGTATCTCGCGTATGGCTGCTTCTTCCTGGCCCAGCTGGGCGAGTATCACCGACCGGTTAACGATCACAACAGGGGTGGGTTTCAGCTCCAGCAGCAGGTTGTATAAATGCAGCATGCGCGGCCAGTTGGTTTGTTCAAAGCTTGCAGACAAGCAGTGTTCTGCTGCGATAGCCGATTCAATATGGTACACGGTGATACGGTGCCCGCGGGCCGAGCGGCGCAGGTACTGGTATCCCTGGTCAATAAGCTCCTTATTCCAGTTTTGCCGTTTCTGGTATGGTAACAATACAATACAATTGTTTTCATCAAGACGGCTATCGAAACGCGATGCCTGTAAGCACATCAGTGAGAGCAGTGCAAAAGTGGCGGGCTGGCTGCTTACTTTATGCTGTGATAGTAAATGACAGAGCCGCATGGCTTCCATACAAAGATCGCGTCGGATCAGTTCACCGGCTTTTTGTGAGTTATACCCTTCATTGAACAGCAGGTAAAGTACGGTGTACACCGTTTCCATCCTGGGCAGCAGCTCGTAACCGGATGGGATCTCCAGCTGGATATTCCGTTCTTTCAGCATCTGCCGTGCACGGTACAGGCGCTTTTGTATCAGGCTTTCATTGGTCACCAGTGCCCTGGCTATTTCGGCACTGCTGAATCCAGACACTGTTTTTAATGTTAGTGCTACCTGGTCTTCCTCTTTGAGCATTGGATGGCAGCAGGCGAAAATCATACGCAGCTGGCTGTCGGAAATTTCTGTTTCGAGGAACAGCTGTTGTATTGTTTGTTCGGTTTCCTGTTGCAGGTGATCTGCCAGCTCACCGGAAAATTGCTGAAAATGCTGTTGTCGGCGGATGATGTCCAATGCTTTATTCCTGGCAACCGTCATCAGCCAGGCGGCAGGGTTATCGGGCAGGCGGCCAAAGCGCCAGGATTGAACAGCTTTTAAAAAAGCTTCCTGTACCACGTCTTCGGCCAATGAAAGATTGTGCATACCGAAAATACGGGTAAGCACGGCGATCATCTTTCCCGATTCATGCCGGAAAAGATGATCGACCAATTGCCCGGGTGATGAAGCTGTCTGTTGCATCACATGCCATCAAATTTCATCACTTCCCTTACTTCAACACTGCCGTTTAACGGGAGGTCTGGGCAGCCTTTGGCGAGCTCTGCCGCTGCCTCCAGCGAGGCAGCTTTGACGATCAGGAAACCACCCACCAGTTCTTTGCTTTCGGCGAAGGGACCGTCAGTGACCAGTGCTTTAGGCCCCTGTACGGTTTTGCCACCGGGTATCAGCGGCTCGCCTGCAACATACACCTGCTGCGATTTCAGCTGTTCTATCCAGCTGAGCCATTGCTGCATATTGTCCTGCATGTCGTTGGGCGACATTTCCCCGGCGCTGCTGCCACCGCGGAAAATGAACATAAAATCTTTCATAATGTCTGGCTTAATCAGTAAAAAATACGGTTAACAGGTAAACGACGAACGGAAAAGTATTTGCCAGACAAAAGTTAGAAAAAAACAGGAAATTTTTTTATCCCGGTACCAAGGTAAAGCTGCTGGCCTATTGTACCACTACATCGACAGATGTGGTCATTCCCTTGGCCGTCACGCTCAGTTTCCCGCTTTTAGTACCGAATTTTACGGTAATGGTCGATTTACCCTGTTGTGGTGAAGAAGTGATCTGTGCACCATCGGGTACCGTCCATACATAATTGCCATTATCCAGGTAATAAGTGTAATAGCTCTGTGTGCTGTTCGCCGCTACGGTAACCGGGCCTTCTATTTTAAGAAATGCAGGCGGCTGGTAAGTGCCGCCATCCGGGAAATTTTTTTTACAGGACAATAAATGCGGCAGTAGGAACAGGAGGAACAGGCTGGTTTTTATTATTTGCTTTTGCATGGTCTGCTGTTTAAAGTGAATAAGTGTACATGGCAGGGAGTGAATGCGTTAACTGCCATAGCCTGGATTTTGCGTAAGGTTGGGATTGGTATTGATTTCGAGTGCAGGGATAGGCCAGAGATAACGGAACTCCTGCCAGTTGCTGATCCGGTACCCATCCGCGCCTTTATTCAGGTATTTGTTTTCCAGTGCACTTTTCAACAAGCGCCAGCGCAGCAGGTCTTCAAAGCGGGAGTTTTCACCGGCAAACTCCACATGTCTTTCGCGGCGGATGCGTGTACGCATATCTGCCTGTGATGCCACATAAGTGGGTTTTGACGGATCACTTGTTTGCAATAACGGCATCCCCGCCCTGGTGCGCACCTGGTTAACTGCTTTCAGTACGCTGGCATCAGGACCGGCCAGTTCATTCTGGGCTTCAGCATAGGTGAGCATCACATCCGCATAACGGAACAATATCCAGTTGAGCCCGGTGGAAGAGTAGGGCGTGCCTGCACCGGAAAATAAGTTCTGATCCGGCTTAGACACCAGGTATTTGCGAAAGGTATAGCCCGACCTGTCCCAGCTGCGGTTCCATTTGGTGCCATAGTAATCGGCACCATTGTATACGATGGCCACATCCAGCCTGGGATCCCTGTTCTTATACTGGTTATTGTCGGTTGTTACATCGATACCTGCAGGATTGAAACGCGAACCATCTGCCATTTCAAAATCATTGACCAACGATTGCAGCACATCAAAACTACCGATGCTGGAACCGCCGCCCGGTACATACTGGGCCGCTGTTTTATTATCCGGGTACCGGTAAGGGATATTGCGGTATCCACCCCCTTTGCTGCTTACTGACTGCAGTTCGAATAAAGATTCACTGGTGTTCTGGTTGCCTGGCTTGAACAGGTCTGACATAGGACTAACCAGTTTGTAATTACCTGCTTCACCAAGATCCCAGGCAAGCTTGGCATATTGCGCGGCATGCGCATTGTCTCCATTGTATAAATATTCCTTTGCCAGCAGCAGCAATGAAGCGCCACGTGTTACCCTGCCTTTGTCTGCACCTGAATAAGTGGGTGGCAGGTCGGCATAAGAAGAAAGCAGGTCGCTGTATACTTGCTGTATCACATCGGCCCTGGACGCTCTTCCGGGCTGTGCCGGTTCGTCATTGGGATGTTTGGTTACCAGCGGTATATCACCGAAGCGCCATACCAGGCGATGGTAACACAGCGCACGCAGGAACTTTGCTTCAGCTACCAGCCTTTTCTTTAAAGTAGAATCCATCTGTATACCGCCTGCTTTGGAAAGAAAGGTATTGGCCCTTACAATAATGGTATAATGGCTTTCCCAGAAACGGTAAGGATAAGCATTCAGTCCCGAAGGTGTTTCTGTGCCATTGGCCAGTCCGCCGAAATGATCGAGCACACCTTCTACTTTAGGGGCAAGATCATCCGTCAACACATTTTCCTGTGTCATCCAGCGGGCCATATTGTCTTCGAGAAAATAACTGTAAATACCGTTCACCGCCATCACAGCATCATTGGGTGTTTTCCAGAAATTATCATCGGTATAACTATTGGCAGGCCCGGTAATAAGCAGGTCTTTTTTACAGCCGGTGCCCGTTAAAAACACCAGGATTGCTAGGGCTATAATAGAATGGAAGCGTTGCATGTTAACAGGTTTGTTGTTTAAAAATTAACACTGATGCCACCCACAAACATCCTGGCCTGCGGGTAAGATTCGTTCTGCCGCTGTACAGCATCATTGGTTGAAGGCGTACGTTCAGGATCGAGGCCTACAAAGGGTGTGAATGTGAGCAGGTTTTCTGCAGCCAGATATACCCGCACACGGGAAAGTTTTATTTTCTTCATTACCGTTTCAGGAAGGGTATAACCCAATTCTACATGCCGTATTTTAAAATAAGAGGCATCCTGCACACGCAGGCTGGTGGCCTGGCCGGTATTGTATTCAGAATTGATCACCCTGGGTAACAGGTTGGATGTGCCTTCTCCGTGCCAGCGGTTCAGTACATAATCGAAGTTGTTGCGCGTGGTATAGGCCAGTTCAAAATAACCACCCACGGCATAACGCAATAATTTCTGACCGAAATCACCCTGTGTACTCACAGTAAAATCAAAGCCTTTATAACTGATATTGCCGTTGAGGCCAACTGTGTACACCGGCTCAAAGGAGCCGAGGTAAGTTTGATCGGCCCCATCTATCACGCTGTCGCCATTCAGGTTAACAAGCCGCAGGTCGCCGGGCTGATCATTGGGCTGGTGTGGGTTTTTGTTGATCTCATCCTGGTTTTGCCAGATGCCTGCCACCTGCCAGCCCCATATGCCCAGCATGGGTTTGCCTACCATTGTTACTGATCTGCCCGCTCCGCCGAACAATTGTTTTACACCTCCCAGTTCCAGCACCCGGTTCTGGTTATAAGAGCCCGATGCACTGATGGAATAGCGCAGGTCTTTACCAATGGAATTACTGTAGCCAATGGCCAGTTCAATACCCCTGTTGCGTACTTTGCCTACATTGCGCACCTGTGTACCTGCCTGTATATCGCCTGAAAAATTACCCGTGGTGGCCGGAACGCTGATATTGGTGAGAATGTTTTTGGTGAGCTTATTGTAGGCTTCAATAGTAATAGTGAGCTTGTTATTCAACAGGCTCATATCGAGGCCGATATTGCTTAGTAAGGAAGTTTCCCATTTGATATTGGGATTCGACATTCCGCTGTATGCCACTCCCTGCACCGGTGTATTATTAAGGATATAAGAGGTAGGTGTGCCATTGCTGTTGGTAAGACTGATGATCTGCATGTATGCATAGTTGCCGATCGATTCATTGCCTATTGCACCATAGCTGGCACGCAGTTTCAGGTCGTTGATGGTGTTACGCAAAGGCAGAAAGAAATTTTCATTTGAAATGCGCCAGCCTATAGATGCTGAAGGAAAAAAGCCATACTTGTTTTTGGGTGAAAAACGCGAAGAGCCGTCATAACGGCCTACCAGCTCCAGCAGGTATTTTGACTGGTAATCATAATTGATCCTGCCAAAAAATGACCGTAATGAATTGGATACTGTATTGCCGGCTACATTGTCATTCGCGCTGCCACCCGCATCAATCACATTGAAATCGTTGCTGGGAAAGCCTTTCCGGGTTAGCTGGTTGGTTTGTACTTCATAGTACTGTTCTGAATAACCAGCCAGCGCGGCAATATTGTGTTTACCGAAAGAATGGGTATAGGTAAGGGTGTTATTCAATATCCAGTTCTGGATATACCCGTCAGATTCGGTGAGGGTAGCATTTTGTGGCAGCACTTCTGCCACTGTAGCACCTTTGTTATCGATGATGCTGTAGGAAGGGGAATAAATTTTGTTGTGCTCATAAGAAAGGTTCAATCCCCCCGTAGCCCTGAATTTAAGATGCGGTGTAAATGCATATTCAATATACAGCGATGAATTGGTGCCTGTTGTCGGGTCGAGGTTGGTATTGTATTTATTGCTCAGCAGGTAGCTTTGTAGTGGATTCAAACCACCGTTCTCTGCATTGGTTGGTCCGTCAGGATTGCGGTAGCCCGGGGTGCCGTCAGGATTGGTGACCGGTATAGTGGGTACATATTCTATTGCAGTTTGTAAGTCGGGCCCCACTCTTTGCTTGGTATTGTATATAAAAGCATTGAGGCCCACGCTTAGCCTGGATGTTACTTTGGCGTCAAGGTTGAACCGGCCCGAAATTCTTTTGTACAGTGAATATTTTACAATGCCTTTTTCGTCCTGGTAATTGGCAGATAATAAATACCGTACTTTTTCTGCGCCGCCGCTCAGGCTGATATTGTGTTCCTGCCGCAAACCGTTTTGCAATACTGCATCCAGCCAGTTGGTACCTGCACCAAAAGCGGCGATCTGGTCATCTGTCCAGGTGGGTTTGTTGTTGGCATTGATCAGCGCTTCGTTCTGCAGCCGTACAAAATCGTGAGCGGAAAGCAACCGCGGCATGCGTGCTATTTTTTCGGTGCCGATATTGTAGGAATAATTGATCTCCGTTTTACCCGGAACACCATGTTTGGTGGTGATCACAATAACGCCGCTGGCAGCCCTTGAGCCGTAAATAGCGCTGGCTGATGCATCTTTGAGCACGGTGATCGATTCGATGTCGCGTGGAGAAAGGTTGTTGATATTACCACCTTCCACACCGTCAATGATCACCAGCGGGCCTTTACCTGAATTCAGTGTGCCTTCGCCGCGGATGCGGATATCCACGCCTGCTCCCGGTTGTCCCGAACTGCGCGTGATCTGTACACCAGCTACCTTGCCCTGTAAGGCCTGGCCTACATTGTTCACGGCATTGTTCGTGATATCACTGCCCTTAACCACACCAACCGATCCGGTGATGCTTCCTTTGCGCTGTGTGCCAAAGCCCACTACTACCACATCGCCAAGTACAGTGGCTGTATCGGTGAGTGAAATGTTTACATTGCTGCGTCCTTCCAGTTTTTCTTCTTTGGTGAGATAACCCACAAAGCTGAACAGCAGCACCGATTGTGGCGAAGGCGCTTTGATGGAATAATGACCTGCCTGGTCAGACAGCGTGCTGTGTGCACTGCCTTTGATACTGATGCTTACACCCTGCAATGGGGTGTTCTTGGTGTCTGTTACGGTACCGCTTACAGTGGTTTGTGCCCGCAGATTGCCGGCAAGCAGCAATTGCATTGCCCCGATGGTTAGTACTGTTGTTAACCATTGTTTTTTTGATGCACAGTGTTGTTTTCTTTTCATATAGCAGTAAGGTTTGTTCATGCTGAAGCCACACCGCTGGTTAATGGCAGCAAGCAATGAAAGATAATGGCAGCCTGTGAGGAAGAACCAGCGCTAGTTCTGGTAAGGTTGAACTGATTTCAATATGCAAGAAAGAAATATTTGCTATAGGCAGATTACCGGCGATTATCTTAGTTGTATGCTATTTTAGCCTAAAACGTTGTAATACTAAAAAGCATGGGGCATTCTTGAAAGAACGCCCCATGCTTTTATTTTATATGGATCGCAGAAAAAAGCAGCTGCAGCAGCAGTATGCTTCAGGTATTATTGAAAAATAGTGTGGAGGAATGCCTGCATTTCATTCCAGGAATTTTTGTCGGCATCAGCATTATAAGCAACAGGCAGGTTGAACTTTTTGCCTATTTCAGTAGCCTGCGGGTTGGTGAAGGAATGAATGGCACCGGGATAATCTTTAAAAATATAATGTGCACCTACTGAATCCATCTGCTTTTTGAAAACAGCCACTTCCTGTTCCGGTACCAGTTTATCGGCCGCGCCATGGCAGATCAGCATGTCAGCTTTGATCGCTCCTTTTGCGGGCGGGGCACCGGCCAGGTTACCGTGAAAACTTACAATACCTTTCAATGGGGCACCCAGTTTGGCTGCATTCAGTACCATTGCGCCACCAAAACAGTATCCGATGGCTGCGGCCCGGCTGCTGTCTGCCTGTGCATAGGTCTGTGCTTTTGCCAGTGCTGCATCCATCCTCGATTTTGCCAGTGCGGGGTTGCTATAAAATGGTTGTGAAAGTTTACCGGCTTCATCAGGTGTTTCACCTGTTCTGCCATTGCCGAACAGGTCTACAGCTACAGCGAAATAACCCAGTTCTGCCAATTGCCTGGCCCTGCTTCTGGCATAATCATTCAATCCCCACCATTCAGGTACAACCAGTACAATGGGGCTTTTAGCTGCTTTGTAGGCAAAAAAGCAGTGCAGGGTAGTGGTGTCTGCTTTTATGGCTTCTGTTTCTGTTTTTATACCAGCAGTATCGGTATGTGTAGCACTGCTATCGGCGGCGGCCTGCTGTGAAGTGTTGCCTCCGCAGGAAACGAAGAGCACTGCGGCGAACAATACGGGGATGCATAACTGACGTGTCATATACATTATTTTGTATGATAGGATAAAAATACGCATTGCCCGCAGTTCGGAAGGTGAACAGCCCTATTGTCTTTTATTTGTTATTTTTTTCTTGCAGGCTTCTGTGTTTTAGCCAGGAATGCTTCCAGCGCATCCAGTTTTTTGTTCCAGAACTGGCGGTATTGCTCTGTCCAGTCGGCTACTTCTTTCAGCTTGTGCAGGTTGGCCTGGCAATACCTTTCACGCCCCGTTTGCCTGATCACCACCAGCCCGCATTCTGTCAGTATCTTGATATGTTTTGATACAGCTGGTCTGCTGATATTGAAGTTTTCTGCAACAGCATTCAGATTGAGCGAAGTGTGCGCCAGCAACTGGATAATTTCTCTCCTGGTAGGGTCGGCGATCGCCTGGAATACATCCCTTCTCATTGTAGACATACCGGTAACCTTTTGGTTACAAAAATAGGTAAAATAAAGCTGTTTTACAGGAATAGCGTTCTCATTCACTGCTGTCTTGCAGGTAAAAACTAATTTCATGTAAAGGATAAAAAGCGCCGGAGAGATCAATTTCACAGAAATAAACACAACAACAAAATGCCGCAGCAGATACAGGTGACCTCCATGCTGAATAAAACCAGGAGAAGAGATCCCTGGTTCCTGGATGATTATACGGTGAACCCTTACAGCGGGTGTTCATTTAACTGCCTGTATTGTTATATCAGGGGCAGTAAATACGGCATTCATATGGAGGAGAAATTAGCTGTTAAACAAAATGCGGTTGTCGTACTGGAAAAGCAATTGTGTAACCGGGCAAAAAAACAACAGTACGGCATAATTGTTTTGTCGTCGGCTACAGACCCTTACCTGCAGCTGGAAGAAAAACTACAGCTGACCCGCTCCCTGCTCGAACTTATTTTACAGTACCGCTTTCCTGTACATATAATTACCAAGTCGAACCTTGTACTGCGCGATATTGACCTGCTCGCCGCAATTGGCAGGGAAGCGATATTGCCGGCAGAACTATCCGGTCAACTACAGCAGGGGGTGCTGGTCAGTTTTTCTTTTTCTACCACCGATGATGGCATCGCCCGCATTTTTGAGCCAGGTGCCACGCCGCCGTCTGCCAGGCTGAAAGCTTTGTATGCCATCCGGCAGCAGGGTTTACCAGCGGGGGTGAGCATGATGCCTATGCTGCCTTATATCACTGATAATGCCGCCCAGCTGGAAGATATGTATGCGGCATTTAAAGCCGCCGGTGCGCAATATGTTCTGCCGGCCACACTGGGGCTCTGGGGTAATGGGAGCGCAGACAGCAGAACGCTGGTGCTGAGAGCGGTAAGCCGGTACTACCCGCAACTGCTGGACAAATACAACCGTTTTTTTTCAGCAGCTGATGATATGCCCGCATACTATCGCCAGGCATTTGCTGCAAAAACAACAGCATTGTGTAATAAATACCAGCTCCCCAACCGCATTGCTGTTATCGGGTAATGTAAATTTAACCCTGCCCGCAGAGGAAAAAAACTAAGTTCGCCGTTCTGCAGGGCAAAAATTATTCTTTCAAATCAAGTGAACACGATGCGGAAAAACAGACATAGCTTGTTGAACGGCCTGCTGGTATTGCTATTGGTTACCGGCGTTGAGGTTGCTGCACAGCAAACCGCTTTCAGTAAACAATATATCCCGCTGAAAAGTGGTTCTGTGATCGCTGATAAAAATTTTTACCTGTTCACACTTTTAAAACAATTGCCTGGTATAAACGGGCTGCTGCAGGGCAATGCAGTACTGCGGGCAAAGCTGGAGAATGCGAGGGCTGTGTTGTCGGCAGCTAGGCAGGTACCGGCAAAGGAAGTAGCAGGTGTGGTGCCTTATTTTATTTGGAGTACCGGCAGTATCGATTCAATCGGGAAAGAACTGGTGCAAACCATTGCCGCGAACCACGGAACATGGGCTTTGCTGATACAGCATATGCGGCAGTCGGGATTTTATATCTTATACGACAGCCTCAGTAATGAAGCCCTGCTGCAGCAGGCATGGCAGGATGCAGCCATGAATGAGAACAAGCTGATACAACATTATCTTTCCAATAAAGGCTTTCGTTATCCTGCTATCGATTCGGCCAGTTATGCTGCAGGCAGCAATAACTATGCTGCCATGCTGAAAGAAACCTTTTTATTGTTACAGCACCAGGAACAACAGTGGACTGCTTTTTTTGAACCCTCGCTGCAGCTGGCATTGGATATATTACTGCTGAATAACCGCGATGAAGCAGCCCGCTTTGAACCGATGGACAGTACCAACCAGGCAGCTTATAAACGGATACCCTCCCTCAACTGGGCTAAATACCCTTATTCGGTGATCCTGGTGCCGGGTGAGGGACCTGAGAATCATTATGCCATCAGTCCTATGGGTAAATACCGTTGCCAGCTGGGTGCAGAACAATACCGTAAAGGAATGGCTCCTTTTATCGTGGTATCCGGTGGTTATGTACATCCCTTTCAAACACCTTATTGCGAGGCGGATGAAATGAAAAAATACCTGGTAACACAGCTGGGCATACCCGCGAATGCTGTGATCATCGAACCGCATGCGCGGCATACCACTACCAATATCCGGAATGTGAACCGCATCATCCTGCGTAAGGGGATGCCTGCAGGTAAAAAAGTGCTCTGCACCTCTACTTCTGCGCAAACCGCTTATATTGCCACCACGTTGGGAGAGCGTTGCAGGAAAGAACTGGGATATATACCCTTCCATGGTATGCAGCAGGTCGATTTGTTCAATGCTGCATACTATCCCGAAACCAATTCCCTTCAGCTGGATGCCAATGACCCCCTTGATCCCTGATCGTGTACACTAACGGCAGGCAGGTTGGATAAGGTGCTCCCGGCTTTGCCGTTTTTTACAGCTATGCTGTATTAACAGCATTCTTCCCCACCTGGCCATTCTTTCCTAATTTTGCCCAAAATATTTGCATTGAAGCATCTCGGGGTTATTAATAAATATTTCTGGAAATACAGGTACCGTTTTTTTGCCGGTATCGTTTTTATTGTATTGTCTAACTATTTTGCAGTGCTTGCTCCTGAAATAACAGGATATGTGGTAGGCAAAGTACAGGAGCATCTGCCCGGCGCCCGGCCCAATGCAGGGCAGCAGGCAAGGGATGCACTGGTACAGTATTTTGTAGGCAGCCTGGATAAACTTTCCTTTGGCAAGCTGGTGGCTATCTGCAGTATCGCCATCCTGCTGGCAGCCGTTATCCGCGGCATACTGATGTTCTTCATGCGCCAGACCATCATTGTGATGAGCCGGCATATTGAATACGATCAGAAAAATGAAGTGTACCAGCATTACCAGAAATTACATGCTGCTTTTTTCAAAACACACAGCACAGGCGACCTGATGAACCGCATCACGGAAGATGTAAGCCGTGTGCGCATGTACACCGGCCCGGCAGTGATGTATCTTATTAACCTGGTATCGCTGATCACGCTTTGTGTAGTGAATATGTTCAGGAAAGATGTGCACCTGTCACTCATCGTTCTTGCACCATTGCCATTGCTGGCATTGATCATTTATATCGTTAACACGGTGATCCATAAAAAAAGCGAGAAAGTGCAGGCATTGCTGTCTGATCTTACCGCCAATGCACAGGAATCTTATTCGGGTATACGGGTGATCAAATCTTTTGTACAGGAAAATTCCATGCTTCATTTTTTCCGGTCGAACAGTGAAGCGTACCGTAAAAATGCGGTGAGCCTGGCCAAGGTGGAAGCTGTTTATTTTCCCAGCATGACGCTGATGGTAGGCCTCAGTACACTTATTACCGTATTGATCGGTGGAAAGATAGCACTGGAAGATCCTTCCCGTGTAAGCCTGATAGTAGAATTTGTTATTTACATCAATATGCTCACTTTCCCGGTGAGCGCTATTGGTACGGTGGCCAGCACTATCCAGCGTGCCGCCGCTTCACAGAAAAGGCTGAATGAATTTCTGCAGACAGAACCCGCTATTCATGATGAAAAAGGGGCACAGGTGCTGCCATTGCAGGGCGATATTGTATTCGATAATATTTCCTTTACCTATCCGCATACGGGTATCAGGGCATTGAAGCATTTTTCACTCACGGTGAAAGAGGGGCAAAAAGTGCTGATACTGGGTAAAACCGGCAGTGGTAAATCTACCGTTGCCCAGCTGCTGTTGCGTTTTTACGATCCTGATGAAGGGGCTATCCGTATCGGTGGCCATTCCCTGCAGCAAATGGAGCTTCGCCACCTGCGTGATCAGATCAGTTATGTACCGCAGGATGTGTTCTTGTTCAGTGATACCATTGCCAGCAATATCAGCTTTGGTTTACACAAAGCAGCACCGCAGGAAGAAGTGGAACTGGCAGCCCGCTATGCCAGTGTAGACAGAGAGATCAAAAACCTGCCGGGCCAGTATGAAACCATGGTAGGGGAGCGGGGTGTTACATTGAGCGGCGGACAAAAACAGCGGGTATCCATAGCCAGGGCTTTGATGAAAGATTCTTCTGTTTTGTTGTTCGATGACTGCCTCAGCGCCGTGGATGCGAAAACAGAAAACGAAATCATCCGCAACCTGTACCAGTACCTGAGCGCCAAAACAGCCATCATCATTACCCACCGCATTTTTACAGTGCTCAATTTCGACCAGGTGATTATTCTGGACGATGGTGAAATAATAGAACAGGGTACCCATGCCGAACTGCTGGCCCTGAACGGCTACTATGCAGAATTGTACCGCTTGCAGGTGAGCAATGAACAGGAACAGGCGCAGGGTGCCGCAGGTAATGAATAAAGATACCCGAACAGCCAGATTGCCGGCAAAGCAGCAACCTGGTACATAATAATTAATCGTAAAGTAGACAGGTTGGCCGTTTTTAGGCCTGTTTGACCCCCTGAAATGCCCTTTCTGCCCGCTTTTCAGAACTTCTTTTATAGTTTTCGCTACAAAATTTTGGCAATTTGAAAACAATCCTATATTTGTGCATCTTTAAAGGAATTGTTAACCAAAACCTATTTCACTGTGGCGTACGAAAACAATGACAAGAAAATGGAAAGCGTTTATAGTAAACGCATCAGGGCTGGGAAAAGAAGAACCTATTTTTTCGATGTACGTGCCACCCGTGGCAACGATTACTACCTGACCATTACGGAAAGCAGAAAACGTTTTAACGATGATGGTTATGACAGACACAAAATTTTCCTGTACAAGGAAGACTTCAACAAATTCATCAAAGCGCTGAACGAAGCGGTGGATTATGTGAAAACAGAATTGATGCCCGATTTCGATTTCGACGCTTACAATCATGAATATGTAGAATCAGAAACTGCAGAAGACGGCGTTGCCGTTGCGCAGGAAGATGCAGAACCCAGTTCTTCTGCAGGTCATATCGCAACAACAGATGAAGTAGATAAATGGTAATGGTTGGCAAACGCCAGAAATGAACGATCAGTAAAAGAAGTTCTATAAAAATAAACGCCGGGTAAAACCCGGCGTTCTTTATTTGTACTGGTATAAGATGCGGTTATTTACGCATTTGCTTGTACTCATTGATCAGGCCATTGGTAGAAGAATCGTGTGAAGTGATCACTTCATCATTCTCCAGCTCAGGCAAAATTTTATTGGCCAGCTGTTTACCCAGCTCTACACCCCATTGATCAAAGGTGAAAATATTCCAGATAACACCCTGCACAAAGATCTTGTGTTCATACAACGCGATCAAATTGCCCAGTGTATAAGGGGTGATCTCTTTTACAAGGATAGAATTGGTGGGCTTATTACCGGCAAAGGTTTTAAACGGCACCAGCTTTTTGATCTCTTCTTCTTTTTTGCCGGCTTTTACCAGCTCTTCCCTGGCTTCCTGCTCGGTTTTGCCATTCATCAGTGCTTCGGTTTGTGCAAAGAAATTGCTCAGCAATTTATCGTGGTGATCGCCAATAGGGTTATGGCTGATGGCCGGCGCAATAAAATCGCAGGGTATCAGCACGGTGCCCTGGTGTATTAGCTGGTAAAAAGCGTGCTGCCCATTGGTGCCGGGCTCGCCCCATATAACCGGTCCGGTGCTGTACCGCACTTCATTCCCGTTCCTGTCTACGCTTTTGCCATTACTCTCCATATTCCCTTGCTGAAAATAAGCCGGGAAACGGTGCATGTACTGGTCGTAGGGCAGTATGGCTTCTGTTTGCGAACCATAAAAATTGGTATACCACAAACCTACCAGAGCCATGATCACGGGAATATTTTTGTCGAAAGCGGTGGTACGGAAATGCTGGTCTATGGCATAACCACCTTTCAGCAGGTTTTCAAAATTATCATAACCAATGGTGAGGGCGATAGATAAACCGATCGCGCTCCACAGCGAATAACGGCCGCCTACCCAATCCCAGAACCCGAACATATTGGCCGTGTCGATGCCGAATTTTTTCACCTCTTTTTCATTGGTGCTGAGCGCCGCGAAATGTTTGGCAACATGTGCCTCCTCTTTCGCAGTTTGCAAAAACCAGTCCCTGGCTGTATGGGCATTGGTCATGGTTTCCTGCGTGGTGAATGTTTTGGAAGCGATCAGGAACAGGGTTTCTTCCGGTGTTACTTTTTTCAGTGTTTCGGCAATATGTGTACCGTCTATATTGCTTACAAAATAGGTTTGAATACCTTCAACCCAGTAAGGTTTCAGCGCTTCGGTTACCATTACGGGTCCCAGGTCGCTGCCGCCGATACCGATGTTGACAATGTATTTTATTTTTTTGCCGCTATAACCTTTCCACTGGCCGCTGTGCACTGCTTCGCAGAATGCTTTCATCTGTGCCTGTACTTTGTGCACGGCAGGCATTACATCCTGGCCTTCACTGATTACCGGCTTCCCGGAAAAATTACGGAGTGCTGTATGCAATACTGATCTGCCTTCTGTTTCATTGATAAGATCACCACTGAACATGTGTTCAATTGCTTCTTTCAGCTTGCATTCTTCGGCCAGCTGCAATAGAAGATGCAATGTTTTACCGGTGATGATGTTTTTGGAATAATCGAACAACAGTTGCTCAAAGGATAAAGAGAATTTTTTGAAACGGTCGGCGTCCTGTGCAAACAGCTCTTTCATTTTTACGCGCTGCATCTCATCTTCATGATGCCTTCTTAACAACAACCAGGCTTGTGTATTGGTTGGATTCACTTTAGGAAGCATAAGAGAATTTTTATTTTATATTTTTTGTATACTATGCATATCATCGCTTTGCCTCAGGAGGTAGGGTTGCCTGTTATGCAAGACCGGTAAACAAAGAATGAAAGGTTGGTTACCGGTTATGGAAACAATGGGTTCCTTTCTCCAAACACCCGGGAGCGGAACCGGGTGTCAATGCTAGTGCTTTTTTTTCAACTATCCTATTTTCTGTTAGCTATAATGCATGGATGGCTTCAATGGTTCGCTCAACCATATCCGGCTGAATATCCAGGTGTACCACCATGCGCACCTGTGCCGGTGAAATGGCTATGACCAATATACCTTTTTCTTTTAGTGCGGCGGCCAGTTGTGGTGCGGTATAACGGCCTTTTACTTCAAAAATGAGGATATTGGTTTCTACCGGTAACAGTTCGCCGGTAAAATCTTTTGCCTGCAGTGCTTCTGCGATCAGCCGGGCATGACGGTGGTCTTCGGCCAGGCGCTGTACATGATTGTCCAGTGCATAGATACCCGCGGCGGCCAGCATACCGGCCTGGCGTGTACCGCCACCCAGTATTTTGCGTATCCGGCGGCCTTTTTGAATAAAATCTTTTTTACCGATCAGCAGGCTGCCTACCGGTGCACCCAACCCTTTGCTGAGGCATATAGAAATACTGTCGAATACTTCGCCATACTGTTGTGGTGTTTCGTTTTTGGCAACCAGTGCATTGAACAGCCGGGCGCCATCCAGGTGAAAATGCAGGCCATGTTCGCGGCATACCTGCTGGATGCGTATTATTTCTGCAAAATCATAACAGCTGCCACCACCCCTGTTGGCTGTGTTTTCGAGCGATACCAGCGCCGTGGGGGCTTTATGTATATCCATGGGATTATTGATGCCTTCCAGCACCTGCTGTGCGGTGATGCGGCCGCGGTTGCCCTGAACCAGTTTTACCGAGCAGCCCGCATTAAAAGCGATGCCACCGCCTTCGTACTGGTAAATATGTGACAGCTGGTCGCAGATCACCTCATTGCCGGGCTGTGTATGGCATTTGATGCCGATCTGGTTGGTCATGGTACCGCTTACACAGAACAGGGCTGCTTCCATACCAAACAGCGCCGCTGTTTTGGCTTCCAGGGCATTCACACTGGGGTCTTCTCCAAAAACATCATCACCCAGCGGGGCCTGGTACATGGCATCCCGCATGGCAGGCGTGGGACGGGTTACCGTGTCTGAACGAAAATCAATCATCAATGAAGTGCAAATTTGTTTTGCGGTGCATCCGGCTTATCTGTAGAGGTGATTGTCCGCCGCGGCGGATGGAATGCCTGTTTTACGTACTGCCTGGCTGTTTTTTTTTACTGAAATTTTAACAGCTGTTTATAGTACAAAAATGCTTCTGTGTACGTCTTACTATATGGGCCGAATAGGCACCGGCAAATTAGCAAGCGAAGATAGCCCGGAATTGATGTGAAATTGCAAATCAGCAAGTTGTGAACATTAAATTTTCCGTGGCGGGAGATAAAATATCTCCAAAAATGCAGTTTTTTTCACAAAAAATAGTATTATCGGCGTCAGATGCGTAACTTTGCAGGCATTTTAGTTATTTCAGGATATTTTAACCCATATTCTGCCCCTCCGTGGAAACATTTAAAGTCCAACAAACGTTTATATATAAACCAGTAATAATCCATTATGAGGCAGCTTAAAATTGCCACACAGATCACCAACCGTGATTCACAAGCCGTAGAAAAGTATCTGCAGGAAATTTCCAAAATTCCGATGATCACTCCTGAAGAGGAAACTACACTGGCTCAGCGGATCAAGATGGGTGACCAGAGAGCTTTAGACAAATTGGTGCAGGCCAACCTTCGGTTTGTGGTATCTGTTGCTAAGCAGTACCAGCACCAGGGCCTTTCTCTTAGCGACCTGATCAACGAGGGTAACCTCGGTTTGATAAAAGCAGCCCAGCGTTTTGATGAAACCAAGGGTTTTAAATTCATTTCTTACGCCGTATGGTGGATCCGCCAGTCCATTTTACAGGCGTTGGCAGAGCAGGGTAGATTAGTCC
>CBJLMB010000013.1:0-154794 GCA_966424055.1 uncultured Deminuibacter sp.
CAAAGCCCCTTCTTTTATCACTCCCACTCGACCACTCAACCAATAACCACTCAAACATTCAACCACTCAACCATTCAACCATTCAACTATTCTGTACAAATTGATTAATTTAACAGCCAATAGCTAAAATGGAAGAAAATGGTACAACTCGGTATCTTGTTAACGCAGCAACACCGGTTGCTGAGCGTGGCGGCCATGCTGGATGTGTTTGATACGGTTAACCGCTTTTATGAAGAGCAGGGGCAGCGGTCTTTTTTCCGTATTGTATTGGTGAGTACGGGTAGTGGCCAGCCTGCGGCTTATCCGGGGTACAATAGTTGTTCCCTTACAGATGTGCCGCAACTGGATATTATTTTTATCCCGGCCTTTGCGACAGATGATGTGACATCGGCTGTAGGTGAAAACGGGGCCTGTCTTTCATGGCTGCAGGAGCAACACCGCCGGGGTGCAGAAATAGCCAGTTTTTGTACAGGTGCATTTTTACTGGCTGCAACAGGATTGCTCGATAAAAAACCGGCCACCACGCATATACAGGCTGCCCCGGCCTTCGCGCGTACCTATCCGATGGTGAAACTGAAAGCAGGGGAGATCACTACTTTTTACCAGGGCATTTATACCGGTGGTGGTGCCACTAATAGTTTTCACCTGATGTTACGGGTGCTGGAAAAATATTGCGGAGCAGAGATCGCTGTGCGTGCTGCAAAATATTTTGCTATTGATATGAACAGGGAGCAGCAAACTTATTTCAGCACCTTCCAGCCTGTACAGCACCATAAAGATGAACTGGTGAAGATGATGCAGAGAAGTATTGAAAACAATTTCAATAAAGTTGATACCATTGAACAACTGCTGACAGAAATACCTGCCAGCCGCCGTAACCTGGTACGCCGTTTTAAAGCGGCAACCGGCTGCACACCCATTGAGTACCTGCAGAAAACCAGGATCGAAGCAGCCAAAAGATTGCTGGAACAAACTGACCAGAGCGTTCTGGAAGTTACACTACAGGCGGGTTACAACGATCTCAAGGCCTTTCGCCAGTTGTTTCGCAAAAATACCGGTATGACACCTACTGCCTACCGTGAAAAATTTTACAGGAAAAAAGTGATCGAACTGGAAAAAGAAGTGGTGTGAAATATTACATCAGGCATCTGCCTGTTTCTCTCTCATCGATAATGAAATAGCACGATACACGCGGCTGTTTCGCGGAAGCTACTACAGTCCGCGATAAATTGCAATGTGATTTTTCACTGCAAAAAATATACTTTTCGCTCTTGCAGAAACCAAAACTTCGCTGTACTTTGGTCACCGGTTTACAAAGCAACAGTTTGTGTAAATCGCTTCAGACCGATAGTGAGGATAAAGCTGAACCCTTTGATAAGTGACCCTGTTTGCCAGTTATGCCTTCGAACCAGTCTTCTGTTTGTATCAGTATTACTAACCCCTGAGTGTCTTCTTTATACATGAATCTTTTTTGCTAACAGGCATTGTTGTTTTGCCAGGATATCTGCCTTAACGGATTATTGTCAAGTGGCATGTGATGCTTCTTACTGTATGCGCCTTGCATATCTTATGCAACAGGCCCTGGTATCATCATTTCCTTGCCGGAAAATATCCGCCTTTGAAACCGTGTGCTTTGTAAGTGCATACGCCACCGTATGCAAAAACAGGATGATGACCTGCAGGGAATGTCGTGTGCCTGAACAACCATTTATTCTTTATTAATTGATCTCAATCTCCCGTCATGATTGATAAAGCATTGTTATTGCTGCAAGGCGAGCTGGAAGCGTATTTCCTGTCAAAAGGAGACCCCGCCAATATCATCATCGATAATATCGGTTTGTTTGAAACAACAGCCGGTGCGTCGCTGACAGATAATGTCATTATATCAATGGTGAATATCGAAGAAGAATCTGCATTGAAAAACCAGGCCGCTGTAAAACGTTATGGCCTGCAGCCGGCAGTATATGAAAACAATCCTGTTTACCTGAATTTATATGTGTTGTTCACCTGCAATTATTCAGGTGAGTTTTATGTGGCTGCACTGAGGCGTCTATCGCTGGTGATACAGTTCCTGCAAGGGAAAACAGCTTTTGCCTATTCAAGTTCCGATGCCGCGGCGACAGTAGCGCCAGACCCTGCAACAGCTATAGCGGATATAATGGATCTGAAATTTACCATGGAATTGTATACACTCACATTTGAACAGATCAACCATTTATGGGGTTCGCTCGGTGGCAGGCAAATGCCTTCTGCCATGTATAAATTACGGCTGGTGGGTATCACAGAACGCAGACCGGTAAGAAATGTCCCGGTAATAGAAGAGATCAATACTTCCATCGCAAAATCGAACTGATGTTCTCTGTTAATTATAAAATATTATTTGAAGTGCAGCTGCAGCATGAATACTATCTCACCAATAGTGATGGCAGCACTGTATTTGACCTGCCTTCGCAGCAGGACAGGCAGCATTTTCTTTTTGACCGGTTTACTGGCAGGCAGGCTACGGTGGATGATGATGTGGTATACCGTGTTGCACCGTTTGCAGAAGCATTGTTCAGGCAATACAGGCTGCATCTTTTGCCCTCGTACAGCGGCTTTCAGGTATTGACAGAAGTAACAGCACAAACCCTTTCCGACGGAACCAAAGTATACAAACCCCTGGTGCCCCTTGCTGCTGATATGAATATAACGGCAGCCATCTACAAAAAGACTGCAGCACTGGATACTTTTTCCAACCAGCGGTTTCTCCGGCCGCTGCCTGCAGCTTACCTGTTCAGCAATGAGCACCTGCCTGCTGCCCGCAGCTTTCCTTTTTTATGCAATCCTGTTGCGGCATACGATGCTTCGGGAAGCTATGAACAGGGCGAACTGGCTGCATATGGCCCCGCTGATCTGCGGCAATATTATTTTGACGGAGCAGCAGACCAATGGATGAAAACACCGGGAACTGTTTTTGCAAATGAAGCCGATGCCATGCTGCTGCCAAGAAAATTCCTTTACCGGCTGAACAGTGCTGCTGCCGTTACAACAGCTGAGGTGAGCCTGATGGATGCCGGCAGCCAGGTGATCCGTTCAGCTGCTTTCAGCAGTACAACAGGTATACGATCACTGCCGCTCGATTTCAGCAATGATGCGATGCAGCCACAGCGCCCAGAAGTACAGGCGTTTCCTTTTGTGGGCCTGGCAGGCAGCAGTTTGTACACACTAAAGATCACGATCAATAATACCAGTTCAC
Organism: uncultured Deminuibacter sp.; assembly: GCA_966424055.1. Lineage (GTDB taxonomy): Bacteria > Bacteroidota > Bacteroidia > Chitinophagales > Chitinophagaceae > Deminuibacter. The sequence continues at coordinate 3,236 of CBJLMB010000013.1, forward strand.
TGGTACATAAGATCGCTTTTACAGATGACGCATCAACTTTCCCAGACTACTGGGCGCTCGTTAATATTAAACCGGCAGTGACAGATGCCGCTTTTAACCTGATAGCCACCGATGGGTTCCTGGTTACACGCAAAACACCGGCAGGCAGTATTGTGCCGCATCCTGTATTTGAAATACCCGTAAAAAGCCGGTTCACTTTCTGGCGCTATGGAAATGATAAAGCAGCACAGCTCAAAACAAGCACAGATACAACTGATTTCTGTGTAACCGCAGGCAATTACCTGGTAAGCAAAACACCGCGCTCTGCCAGTTACCTGCCTACATTGTTCAGAAAAACAGATAACACCCTGCATTATTTACCCAACCCGGTTTCGTATGCCGCTATCAGCAGTGACAGCAGGCGGTTATATACAGATATACTGGTGCCCGAATCAAAAATGTTTCCTATTGTCTAAATCATAAAAATCATCATTCCTAAATCAATGTAATATGCCAGCAGAATACAAAACACCTGGGGTGTATATTGAAGAAATACCCCACCTGCCACCTTCCATCGCTTCGGTTGAAACGGCCATACCGGCATTTATCGGCTACACCGAGAGAGCGCAGGAAAAACAGCCGGGCGATCTGAAGAATGTGCCTTTCCGTATCGAATCAATGCTGGAATACCAGCAGTATTTTGGTGGTGCGTTCCCCGAAAAATCGATTACGGTTACCATCGATACATCACAGGCCAATAAAACGGATATACAGGCAAAAGCCAATCCGCCGCAATACCTGATGTATTATTCACTGCAATTGTTTTTTGCCAATGGCGGTGGCCCCTGTTATATTGTATCGGTGGGCGATTACAGCGGGGGCGGTGTTATACTGGAGACCGACCTGGAAACAGGGCTGGGTACCCTGCCGAAGATCAAAGAGATCACCCTGATCGTTTTCCCCGATGCGGTTAACTTAACGGCTGCTGCCGCTTTTTATAAACTGCACCAGGCCGCTATCCAGCAATGTGTTGACCTGCAGAACAGGTTTACCATCCTGGATGTGTTCAGAGACCCCGCCAGCGGCAGATGGCAGGATGATGTGGATGCATTGCGCAATACACTGTCTGGTGATACTGAGGTGCTGAAATATGCAGGCGTTTATTTTCCGCGCATCAACACTGGTGTCACTTACAGTTACCAGGTAGTTGGTACGCATACAGACAATGATGCATTGGTAAAAATTGTATCTGTTGGTGGCGGCGATTTTGGTGCTACACTTGCCGATCTGAAAAGCAAGAACAATTCTTTCTATTTCCTTGCTAAAAATGCGATCGATAACCTGAATATGCTGCTGCCTGCCGCACCTGCAATGGCAGGTATTTATGCACAGGTGGATGCTGCAAGAGGTGTATGGAAAGCACCTGCCAATGTGAACATCAGCAATGCTATTAGTCCTGAAATATTGATCACCGACCAGGAACAGGAAAACCTGAATGTGGATACTACCGCAGGTAAATCCATCAATGCTATCCGCTCTTTCCCCGGGCGTGGGCCTGCCATTGTATGGGGCGCACGCACACTGGCAGGTAATGACAATGAATGGCGCTATATATCTGTTCGCCGCTTCTTCATTATGGTGGAGCAGTCAACTAAAAATGCGGTGGAGCAGTTTGTATTTGAGCCCAATGATGAGAACACCTGGGTGCGTATAAAGTCGATGATCCAGAACTATCTCACCCAGCAATGGAAAGCTGGCGCACTGATGGGCGCTTCCACCAAAGAAGCTTTTTTTGTACACATAGGGCTGGGGCAAACCATGACTGAAGTGGATATATGGGAAGGACGGCTGATCATCGAAATTGGCCTGGCAGCAGTACGCCCTGCTGAATTCATTATCCTGCGCTTCATGCATAAAATGTTAGCTGAATCATAGCCGCTACCGGTATGCAACCAACAACCAGGATGTACGGAAACTTCACCTGTTGTTGGGCAACCTGCAGTGTACATCCAATTAATTTGATCATCTATAACTCTTTTTTATGGCTACACAACAACAAGGGTATAACCAGGGCCGGGGCTCTGAAAAGAATCATAAAGACGGAGAACCACCTACTAAAAAAACAGTCAAAAAACTGAAAGAACAATATTGTATCGAGCTGAAAACACTTTCAGGCGATTTGCAGGAAGCAGAAGAAAACAATAAAGGACTGTATAAAATATACCACCAGAAAAAATGCGCTTTTGTTAAAACAGAACAGAACTACCGCATTACCCGCAATCTTGAAATAACAGTAGGAGTAGAGCTGATACAGGCCTCAAAGGAAATGAATAATAACCTGAACGCTTACCTGGCAGATAATAAGGCCATCATTGCGGCGCTGAACAATATTGTAGCGGCTACAAAAAATGCCAAAGCGAAATTCAGTGACCTGCGCGATGCGGCCGCTAAACTGGATGCCTGCCGCAACGATTCCTGCAACAAATCGCAAGTGATACTGCTTACCGGTAAACGGCAGGATGATTGCGGCGAGGAATCAACACAGCCGCCCTGCGGTTGTGAGAATGCCGCCCTGATACTGGATGAACTGGTGGATGTGCCGGTATCATTCAGCAGGGATAGTGACACTATTTTCGGCGCATCTGCTGATGTGGTGGGTATTCAAACTTTTTCCAATATCACTGCGCTTTCTGCTTTCCAGGCCGATCTTACCACCAGGGCCAAAGCTTTTGATGATTTTATACAAAGCAAAATGAAAGCCGGAGACACCGATATGCAGGCAGTGCAGGCTGATTTAACCAAAGCCACCCAGGATCTCACACAGTCTGAATACCTGTTGTACAATAAACGCGATACAATGGATGCAGTGATCGGTATAAAAGATTACCTGTGCCAGGGTAATTGCGAATGTATCACAGAAGAAGAAGACCGGTTTAAACAATGCAAATGCGAAATATGCGATATCAGCCAGGAGGTGATGGATATCTACTGCAGTGAAAAACCGGAAGCTGCATCAGCTGCCAGCTAGCTGCAACCGGCCATTCTTTCATTTTAAAAATCTATAGTGATGTTAGCTTATACTAAAATCAAATCTTTACAGGAAATACTTTCCTGCTGCGAGCAGGATCCCAACACGCCTGAACCGCCGGGCGGAACAGATTGCTGTTACGACAACTGGAATGCCGACCTGCAGTCTGTTACCGCCAACTGGCAAAAAGCCAGCGCCATAGCCAGCAAAAAAGAAAAAGCATTTAACCATGCTACAGACTGGTATGGCAAACTGAAGATATGGGTGGATGACTGGGAGCAGGCCGATTCACTGGCCGATGCCATCAGCAGGCAGCTGGAGCTGTATGTAAAACACCTTAACAAGGTATGTGTGATCCTCTCCAAAACATCCAAATCATTGGAGATACTGTTTTGCATGATCCGTGATCTGTACACACGCGTTGACTGGCTGAAGCGCCAGTATGATGAACTGTACGTTTGCATCAACAGCCTGAAAAGACCTGAGCTGAATCCCGGAACACCATTGCGCAATTGCCTGGATGATTACGGCAAAAAACTGGATGCAGTGATCGCCACACGCGACGACCTGATCACACAGGTGGTGAGCGTACTGGAATTGTCGTTTGAGCTGCATGACAATATCTGCGATGAATACGGGCTGAAAGCCGTACTGATCTATTGGAAGCGGATTTTTACCGACTGTGATTATAACCAGGATGCCCGCGCACGTCATGCCAGCTCACCAGATCCTGAATGCACCTGTTGCGATCTTAAACCGGAGATCAGCTTCCCGATCGACAAAAGCAGTTATTACAATGACCTGCGCAAACATTACGAAGAAACCAAAAACGAAGTGGCCAGGCTGAAAAAAGAGCTGTCGCAGGCCAATGAAAAGAAAACGGCATTGCAGGCCTGTAAAGACGGGCTGACCAATGCACTGCAGGCCGTAGACCCCGCAGTAAGATGCAAATAATATTCATCCATTTTAAAACGCAAGTATATGGCAGACGATCCTAAAAAAAATTATCCCCTTCCCAAGTTTCATTTCCAGCTGGAATGGGGCGGTACCAGGGTGGGGTTCACAGAAGTGACCGGGCTTGATTTTGAAACCCAGGTCATTGAATACCGTGAAGGCAGTAATCCCGCCTATCATAAAAGCAAGCAGCCAGGGCTTACCAAATATGCCGATATCACGCTGAAGAGAGGTACATTTCTTGGCGACTTTGAATATTTCCAGCAATGGAAAAAAACATTCATGTTCCAGGAAGGTAAAGAAAAATTCAGGCGCGATGTTACGATCAAGCTGCTGGATGAAGAACATAAGCCTATCATCACCTGGTCTGTACACCAGGCCTGGCCATCTAAAATACAGTCAACCGACCTGAAAGCAGATGGCAATGAAGTGGCCATAGAAACAATGACACTGGTGCATGAAGGGCTCGCGATTGTTGAAGCCAATACCTGATACTATAAATTCCGGTTATGGAGGAGAACAGTTTTTACCAGACCGTCAATTTCCATTTCAAAGTGGCATTCAGGGACAATATCGATGTTCGCTTTCAATCAGTGACAGGACTGGATGCTACCATTGATACGGAAACGGTCAGGGAAGGTGGCGAAAACCGTTTTGAACACGTAATTCCCACGCGGCGCAAATATGGACCGCTGGTATTGAAGCGCGGTTTGTTGTCGCCGTCGCAGTCGGCAATTACCCGCTGGCTTAAACAGGCTTTCGATAATGAACGTATTGTGCCGATGGATACCCTGCAGATCATACTGCTGAATGAATCGCACAATGCCCTGATGCAATGGACGGTGAACAATGTTTGGCCCCGCAGCTGGAAGCTGGGCGAGCTCAATGCGGAAACCGGCGCCATACTGATCGAAACACTGGAATTGAACTACAACCGCCTCATCTTTGAAAATCCCTGACCATGCCAATAGAAATACGGGAACTGGTGATCAAGGCCACCGTTACACAGGAACCGGGCAACAATGCCGGTGGCAGCACAACTGCTGCAGCTTCTAATAACGCTGTAACACCGGCAGAGGAACTTATCAATGCCTGTGTAGACAAAATACTGGACATTTTAAAAAATCGCCATGAACGGTAGTCTTGAAAAACTGGTGATCCATTCCTTTACGGATAAAAACTTTAACAATGAGGTAAAAGATTCAAAGTTTACCGCACCCATCAATCCTGAATCGTTTACCAAGAATTTTAAAGTAGAACTGGAATCACGCGGTGCACATGGAAGCCCCGGCAGGGATCCTAAATTCAAATCAACCGGTCCGCAGGAACTGAAACTGGATTTTATTCTCGACGGAACCGGAACGATGGAAGGATATGCAGGCCCCAAGGATAACGACGGCAATGACGTATCCATTCATGAAGCATTGGATCTTTTTTTAAAATGCGTATACGATTACGATGGCGAAATTCACCGGCCCAGGTTCCTGATCATTTTCTGGGGCTCCGAAATAAAGTTCCCCTGTGTATTGTCTAACCTGGATGTGAACCACACCCTGTTCGATCCCAAAGGGTTTCCTATCAGGGTAAAGCTGAGCGCCACATTCATGGGCTATTTCACACCGCAATCGCAGATAGCGCTTAACCGCATCAGTTCACCCGATTTAACGCATTACCAGAAAGTAAAACAGGGCGACCGGCTGGATTTGATGACGTATAGAATTTACAACGATTCCAACCTGCTGTTACAGGTGGCCAAAGCCAATAACCTTACCGGTGTGCGCAATGTGCCACCCGGTACTGCCCTGAATTTTCCACCATACGATCAAAAAGAAGCCTGATGAGCGAAGTTCTGATACCCAATACGTCCCTGCATGATGTGGCAAGCTACCAGCTGCTGGTGAACGATACGGCTGTAGATGCTTCCTTTCAGCTGCTATCCCTTTCTGTTACGCGGGAGATGAACCGTATCCCTTTTGCAAAACTTGTTTTCCGCGATGGGGAAGCTGCGGAGAAAAATTTTTCCATCAGCAATACCGATGTATTTGTGCCCGGAAAAAAAATAAAAATCAAAATTGGGCGCGATGGTAATAACACACAAGCATTCCAGGGCATTATTACACGGCATGCCATCCGTGTAAAAGAAAATGGCAATAGCGAACTGCATATCGAGTGCAGGGACGAAGCCGTTCGCATGAGCCTGGTACGCCACAGCAAATATTACCAGCAGGTGAAAGACAGTAACCTGTTCGACGAACTGATCAACGGCTACAGCGGCGTCTCCGGCGATTTTCAGTCCACCGTATTGCAGCACAAAGAACTGGTGCAGCATCATGTAACGGATTGGGACTTCATGCTGCTGCGCGCTGAAGCCAATGGTATGCTGGTAAGTGTACAGGATGGTACGATACATATAACAAAACCCGATACCAGTACTGCACCCGTACTGCAGCTCACATTCGGCAGCTCGGTACTGGAGCTGGAAGCAGAAATGGATGCGCGTAACCAGTGGAAAAGTGTAAAAGCTGCCAGCTGGGATTACAGCAACCAGCAATTGTTCAATGCCAATACATCAGCAGCGGATGATTTTGCAGAAGGTGGTAATGTACCGGGCGATGAGCTGGCAACTGCCGTTAATGCGGACTATGAACTGCATCACAGCGGTCATTTGCTGGAGCAGGAATTACAAAGCTGGGTAGATGGCGCCATGCTGCGTAGCAGGCTGGCTAAAATAAGAGGACGTGCCAAGGTGGATGGTTTTGCCGCGATCAAGCCGGGCGATATGGTGAAGCTGGATGGTGTGGGTGACCGGTTTAACGGCAATGCACTGGTAACAGGCGTGCGGCAGGATATGGGCAATGGCGTTTGGGAAACACAGGTGCAATTCGGCCTGCATCCCGATTATCATGCCAGTTTATACAAAGATGTGAGCGATGGGCAAACAAGCGGGTTGGTAGGTGCCATCAATGGACTACAGATTGGCAAGGTGGTTAAATTAGAGAATGACCCTGATGGCGACTGCCGTATACAGGTAAGGGTGCCAACGATCGATAATGCGGCACAGGGCATCTGGACCCGCGTAAGCACACTGGATGCAGGAAATAACCGCGGCTCTTTTTTCCTGCCTGAAATAGATGATGAAGTGGTACTGGGCTTTATCAATGACGATCCCCGTCACCCGGTGATGCTGGGAATGCTCAATAGCAGCGCAAAACCTGCGCCCATTACTGCAGAGGACAGCAATGATAAAAAAGGCTTTACCACCCGCAGCAGGATGCATATCAGTTTCAATGATGCCACCAAAACGATCACCATAGATACACCTGCCGGTAACAGTATCACACTGGATGAGAGCAGCAGCAAAATTGAAATCAAAGATCAGAACAGCAATACTGTTACAATGGATACATCCGGTATCAGTTTGAGCAGCCCGTTGAACATCGATATTAAAGCAGGTGCCAATCTCAGTTTATCTGCCGGAGCCTCTTTATCTGTCGGCGGTATGTCGGTGGCCGTAAAAGCAGATGCAGATGCCAGCATCCAGGGCGCCATGACTTCCCTGCAGGCCCAGGGTATTGCATCTATAACCGGATCACTTGTTAAAATAAATTGATAACCCGGCAAATAAAATCATACCCAATCACTCCCCTCAACAATCCAACAATCCAGCAATCAAACAATCCAGCAATCAAACAATCCAGCAATCAAACAATCCAGCAATCAAACAATCCAGCAATCAAACAATTCATCAACCAAACAAACCACCATGCCTTCCGCAGCCAGAATAACAGATATGCATATATGCCCGATGGTTACAGGCGTTGTGCCACATGTGGGTGGTCCCATCTGCGGGGCCTGTGTACCCAATGTATTGATAGGTGGCCTGCCAGCAGCGGCGGTAGGAGATGTGCTTGTTTGTGTAGGGCCGCCTGATACCATTGTACAGGGATCGGCTACGGTGCTGATCGGTGGCCGGCCCGCAGCCAGGCAGGGCGACTTAACGGCGCACGGCGGTGTTATTGTAGCCGGTTTTCCCACTGTTCAGATAGGTGGTTAATCAAAAAAAATGATGTATGGAATACCCGCTTCATTCATTTTTAGGAACAGGATGGTCTTTCCCTCCCAGTTTCGACCAGGTTACAGGTACTGTTGAAATGGTCAGCAATATTGAGGATATAGAACAAAGCCTGAATATTTTATTGTCTACCAGCCTGGGTGAAAGAGTGATGCAGCCAACCTATGGCTGCAACCTGACAGAATATTTATTTGAACCGCTGAACAATACCCTTATCGGGTATATCAAAGACCGTGTATCGAATGCCATACTGTATTATGAACCCCGCATTGTTGTAGAAAATATTGAAGTAACTGCTGCAGATTCCACAGACCTGCTGACGGGTTATTTCACCATTACTGTCAGCTATTCGATATCACAAACCAATTCAAGGTTCAATTATGTGTACAATTATTATCAGAACGAGGCATTGAAATCGATATAGCCATGTTTAACTGCAATACACTGATACATCCTTTCCAGACAGATGCCGGCTGCAGCCAGTCGCAACGGGTCATGGACGACCTGCTGTCTGGCGCGGCACAGATCGATGGCCGCACCCTGGCCGACCTGTTGCAGTTTTTTACACAACTGGCGCCGCATATCAGCTATCATTATGCCGATGAGGCAACCGGTACGCTGATAGCCGGCGACTGGCAGCCTTTTTTTAAGAACAGTACCCCTTTTGTACTGGCTGCTATTGCGCACTACGATACCACTTCCATTACAGATAAATTCAATTTTTATAACCGGTTATTTGAAAAACGTCCTTCCCCGGCAGGGCTTCAGCTGCTGCTGCATTATTTTTATTACAATACTATTTACCGTATCAACGGCTGGTATGCAGCGCTACAGCAGGATCAGCTGCCGGTGGTTGCCCTGATGGAAAAACTGATCAAAAGCAAAATACAACCCGTAACAGTACAGTTCATCCGGTTAATGTATGCCGCATCGAGATTGTTTTGCATCAGGCAGATCGACTGTTCTCTTTTTTTTGAGAAAAACAGTATCTGGAATATACAGCCTGAGCTCTTCTATAACCAGCAGGATGGAGAAGTGGCCGGAACCCCAGGCAACCGCCGTGAACAGCTGCTGGAACTGCAGCAACAGATCAGGGATGCATTCACACTGGTGATACAGCAGGTAAATATGCTTGCCGGAAGTGCAGCTACTGCATTGCCGCAAAGCCTGGTATCGGCAGGAGAGGGCCTGCAGCAAAAACATACACCGCATTTAGCGCTGGTATTCGTTTTTCTCCGGGTATTCCGGCAATTGCAGGAACAATTGAACGGTTTTACCCGCAAACATCTCGATTTCTTTTATAAAGAAGTATTGCAGCTGAAAGAAAAAGATGCAGTGCCTGATAAAGTGCATATCATTTTTGAAATACAAAAACAACTGAAACAATACGCACTTAAAAAAGGCCTGCTGGTAAAAGACGGGAAAGACAAGAATAAAACAGATATCCTGTTTGCACTCGATGATGAAATCGTTGTTAACCAAACCCGCGTAACAGGTGCACGTACTTTATTTCTCAATAACCGGTCAATATACAAAACCAGTTACCTGGAAGGCGTATACATGGCGCCGGATGCAACAAAAGCTGACGGTATTGCCATCGATTTTGCCCCGGGTGCACCTGTCAGCTATCCGACAGTGGGTAGCAAATACAGCGCGTATACACCACCTGGGCAGGCTGTTGCGCAAGCCTATCCTGCAGCAAGGCTGGGCTTTATACTGGCTTCGCCGGTACTGCTGCTGAATGAGGGTTGCAGAACCATCCGCATTACACTGGCCTGCGAGCTGCAGCAGCAAAATGCCTGTTCAGCTGCCGCCGGAGAATACCCCGATTTTTACGATCCCAAAGTATTATTTGGAAAAATTAAAAAGCTCATTGGTAAATCTTATGTGTACATCAGTCAGCAATTGATCGCTGAAGCGGAAAAGAAAGGCCTGCCTTCTAAAACCACGGATGCTTTGTGGCAATTACTTGAAGAAGACCAGTCTGCCTGCGGTACCACCCTCAAAACCTATTTGACTGATAAAGTGCTTACTGCCGGCAAATGGTATAAGAACTTTTATAAAAACCTGGATGGCGGCGAGAAACCGGTAATAGATATTTTATTTAAACCTGTAAAGCTGTTCAACGTATTGTTCAGTGGTGCAAAAGACTGGCTGGAAGCGAGTAAGCTGAAACGGATAGCTGTTACACCACTGGTGACCGATGCCAGTGGTAAAAGTAGTTTCTCCCTTAAAATTAAAGCAGTATTGAAACCGGATAAGGATGCTGTTGTGTTTTATGATAAAGCCAAGCTGAAAGAAGACTATGCCACTACATTGCCGCTGGTGAAAATAGAACTGAACGATTTTGTAAAAATATGGAAGGGCTTCGATCTGCCTGCCCGGCATTGTTGTTTGTTCAGGAAAGAAGATGCAGGCAAATACCCATTGTCTTTCTATCATTTTTTCAGGTGTGTGAAGCTGGTGGAAAAAACTGCTCCTGATGCAAAAAAGAAAGTGTACACCACCGGTATTCATGTACAGGTTTGTAATGTAAAAAACCTGGTAGTACAGAACGATGAAGGCTTGCAGGATGTAAATACACCAGTATATCCTTTTGGTACAAGACCGGTGGTGCAGGGTTTTGATATCTCCAATCCCGGTGCCAGCACCGATAACAATACAGGTCCTAATTTTTACCTGGGCTCTGCAGAGGTGTTCTGTAAGAAATGGGAAAAAGTAAGGATAAACCTGAACTGGAAAGATAAGCCTGCTAATTTTGGTGATTATTACAAAGCCTATCTTCAGCCCAGCCTGAAAGAAGCCGATTTTAGAGTAAAGCTTGCCTCATTACAAAATGGTGTATGGTACGAAAAAAGTAGCGCACAGGGCTTGTTTGATACAGATGCGGCTGCAGTAGCTGACCTGAAAAAATGCAGTGAAACCGGCGAGTATAAACAATCCATTTTATTGGATCCAGGTAATTTCGGTTTCCCTTCACGTTTTTTTTCGCTGGGTGGCAGCCCGTTAAAGAAATGGGATGTAAATGCGCGCAATGGCTTTATACGCTTTAACCTGAGAAAGCAGGACTTCCTGCACAAGAATTATTCGTTTGTACTGGCCAGGCAAATGATGGCCTTTGGCAAACTGCCCGATACATTGGTGGAAGGCGCTATTTATTATGATGCTGCACAGGTGCCACCGGCACCTGTGGTGATCGATACAAAAAAACTGCTGGAAGCATTGAACCAGTCTGGCCCCATCGCCAAAAATGTACATACTGATGTGGATACTGTGGCTGCTGATGCAGTGGGCACAACCAAGATAGACAAGCCGCAGGCCGATGATATCAGGCATGTGCTGCACAGGGCTGATGATCCTTCACATGGTGATTACAACCTGGTGCACGGCGCGGCCTTCCTGGATAATGCATTGAATACAGGTATGCCAGCTACGCTGGATGCGCTTAAAAAATATGAAGCCATCATCCCCAATGAACCCTGGACACCCGTGATCAGCAGTTTGTCGCTGGACTATACGGCCAATGCATCGATCGGTGATATCACCCTTATCCACCTGTACCCGTTTGAGGGCACTTATAAACAGGAAGAGATTCAACTGGCACCATCTCTGTTCCCTGTTTTTTGTGATGAAGGCAACCTGTTCGTTAGCCTTGATAACCTGGTGCCTGGCAGCAACCTGAACCTGCTGTTCCAGCTGGCTGAAGCCACAGCCAATACTGAATCGGACCCCCAGCCGGTAAAATGGCAGTACTTATCAAACAATGAATGGAAAGACCTGCGGCCCGGGTTTGAAGTGCTGGATGATGCCACCAATGGTTTAACTACTTCGGGTGTTATCCGCTTTACACTGCCCGCAGCCATCAGCAACAACAATACCCTGATGCCGCCGGGGCAATACTGGATAAAAGCCAGTCTGGCCAAAAATAGTACGGTGGTTAGCGAAACCATGGGTATTTATGCGCAGGCCGTAAGGGCGGTATTTACCAGCGATGCAGCCAATGACAAAACAAGGCTGGCCACACCACTGCCGGAAGGTGCTGTGGCCAAACTGCAGGTGGCTGATGCAAATGTGAAGCAGGTAAGTCAACCCTTCCCTTCTTTTGGTGGTGCAGTGCCTGAAGAGGGCGGTCATTATTATGTGCGCATCAGCGAACTGCTGCGGCACAAAGGCAGGGGCATCCAGAAATTCGATTATGAACGCCTGGCACTGGAAGCTTTTCCCCAGGTATTCAAAGCAAAATGTATTACACACAGCTTTGGACTGGATGCTGCCCAATACAAAAATGATTTTCCGCTCGCACCGGGATTCGTGGTACTGGCCGTGATACCCGATTTAAATAAACTGGCTGCAGCACATTCCTTCGAGCCCAAGCTGCCGGTAAGTATTGTGGAGCAGATAACCGCTTACCTGCAGCAGCGTATTTCTCCTTTTGTACGGTTGAAAATAATGAACCCGCGCTATGAAAAGATCAATTTCTGTTTATCTGTCGTATTGCTGAAAGGGAAAGACCCGGTGTATTACCGCGAACAGCTGAAACAAGACCTGCGTGAGTTCCTGGCGCCCTGGGCCGTAGGGCAATATGAGAAGCTCAGTTTTGGCGAATGCGTGAACAGGTCTGATATCATCCGCTTCCTGGAAACAAGGGACTATATCGACTATATCACCCGCTTGCAGATGTCAGGCGAAACAAGTAACCTGTCTGCCGATGAAATATGCCCTGCATCACCACGCTCTATTTTAATTGCAGGCGATATACAGGTGGCAATAGACAATGACCTGCCATCTGAACAAAACGGATCAGATTGCAACAAACGTATACCTATGAACGAGTATTGTTTACCGGTCAACAACCGTTAAGAAAGTTTTTTATGCAGATCAATATACCCAATAATACCATTAGCAGGAATAACGCGGGCTTCCCCGGGTATCTCGATTTTAATACGCTGCGCAGCCGCTCTATTGACTATTTAGGTGAGCTGACAGGACAGGTGTGGACAGATTACAATGTGCATGATCCCGGTATTACGATACTGGAAGTATTGTTGTATGCCGTGCTCGACCTGGGTTACAGGGCCAGTTTGCCTGCTGCGGATATTTTTGCAAGAGATCCTGCAGGAGCCGGAGGTGAAGACAATTTCTTTACACCAGCCCAGATATTGGGCTGCAATCCCCTTACGATAACAGACTACCGCAAGCTGCTGGTGGATATAGACGGTGTGCGCAATGCCTGGCTGCAGGTGGCCAATGATGAACTGCTGCCGGGGAAACCGGCTATGCCTGGCCAGGATTGCAGCAGTTATTTCAATTATATCAACGGGCTCTACCACGTGCTGCTTGAGCTGGAAGATGGTGTCACCAATACACAGCCCGTTATTGATCATGTAAAGAAAGCATTACAAAGCTGCCGGAATTTTTGTGAAGACTTTATCGACATACGTGTATTGTGCAAGCTGGACATAGGCATTTGTGCAGATGTTGAACTTGAGGCAGGTGTGGATGCCGCCCAGGTATACCAGGATATTGCTGTAAAACTATCACAGTTCTTTTCGCCTGCGCCCAGGTTTTATACCCTGCAGGAACTATTGTCAAAGAATAAACCCATTGAAACAATATTTGCCGGGCGCCCGCTGCAATTGAACAACAGCCATGGTTTTGTTGATGCGGATGAACTGGAACAGATCCCTTTTCGTACAGAAATCCATTTGTCTGATGTATATGCCATATTACTGGAAGTGGCCGGTGTAAAAACTGTGAAGCGGTTACGGGTGCGCAGCTGCGATGACCAGCAGGTATATCAGGACAACTGGAAGCTGGTGCTGCCTGCGAACTACCTGCCCAGGTTTTCTGTAACCTGTTCCGGTTTTGCTTTTTACCGTAATGGTATCCAACTCCCGGTAACAGTGGATCAGGGATATCTTGAACTGATCTTGCAGGATCATACCAAAACCCTGAAAGCAGCTGCATACCTCGACAGCCCTGTGCCACAAGGTGTGTACCGCAAAGACCTGGGCGACTATTATTCTATACAAAATGAATTTCCCCGCGTATATGGTATTGGTGATGGGGGACTGCCAAAATCTGCTAGCGTTCAGCGGCAGGCGCAGGCATTACAGTTAAAAGGTTACCTCCTGTTTTTTGATCAGCTGCTGGCTGATTACCTGATGCAGTTAAAAAATATCCGCTCTCTTTTTTCCCTGCAGGCTGCGCCGGACAAAGGGCTTGCACATACCTATTTTGTAGGATTGCCCGGTGCTGTACCTGGTTTTGACCAGCTGCAGCATGGTACTGCAGAAACCGGCGATGGAACATCGATCGGCAAGAATGGTGATATACTGGCCTGGCCTGTTCGCCGTGATACGTGGATGCAGCTGGTTGAAAATGCCAATCCGGCGGAGCCGCTTATCGGTGAGGCAATGGCAACCTGCCATTTTGCAAACAGTGTTCAGCGGGATACAGCAATTGCACAATGGCAAACAGATTTCGCTGCAGGTAATATTGTGCAGTATGCTGTGCTGGCATTGCCGGACGGTTCTTTTGTGTATTATTTTACCGGTACTTCAACCGAAACAGTACTTGTGAGCCGCCGGTTGTTTAAGTCAGAAAAAGAGGCATCCGATGCGGCAGTACTGTTCATATACCTGGGCAATGCATATGAAAACTATAAAGGATATTATGCTGCAGAGGCAGACTGGTTTGGGTTCCAGGTAGAACTCAGCCTGGCTTCTTACCTGGATAACTTGCAGCAGCTTGTTGAAAATAAAAGTCAGTACACTTCGCGCCGGGATGCTTTCCTCAACCACTTACTGGCCCGCTTTGCAGAACAGTTTACCGATTATGCATTGCTGTGGTACGGTTTCACTGCACCTGATCAATTGCCTGCCGCAGTGGTGGCGGGAAAAGAAAGATTCCTCACCAATTATCCCGACCTCAGCAGCAACCGAGGACGCGCATATGATTATGTGCGCAACGGCTGGGACAATGACAATATTTCCGGCTTTGAAAAACGCGTTAAAGCACTTGCCGGCATAGAAAACTGGAACAGGCGTGGTCTCTGTAATTTCGAGGTGTTTAAATATGAAGATGACTATTCTGTCAGGTTTGATATAGCAGGGTTTCATTTTTTTGATACTACTGCAGCCTATGAAGGTGTTGAAGAGGCAACTGCTGCCGTGCAGCATATTTTTGATGCGCTTTCAGATAAAAACGCCTATATAATTCAGCGTACAGAACCGGAAGGTTTGTACCGCATCTGCCTGCGCTATGATGCGGAGCACCTGGCGACCTATCCGGAACAGCTGGCAGCAGAACAGGAAGCGCAGGACCTGTGCACGCACCTGCAGCGTATTTTTTCTGCATCGGTAACAGCGCAGGACGTGATGATCAGCCAGTATATTTATCGTATCCGCCTGAACAATGATGCAGGTGAACAGATCCGTCTTTCAAAAAAAGCATATGATAGCGAAGCTGCAGCTTATGCTGAAGCGATCAGTGAATTAAAACAGGTAAATGATGCAGAAAAGTGGGAGATGGCCGCAGATGCGGCTGCACCCACCGGGAAATTCTGCGCTGACAACAGGAAAACACCCGAACGGTTTATCGATATCGACCGGTTTAAAATACTGACCGGTAATACCATACTGGGCAAACCGGATAAGTTTACTTACGAATTGCTGGATAACAACAACCTGTTTCATTTCAGGGCACTCGCTGAGTTTGCCAGCGAAAAACAGGCGCGTTCCGGTGCCTACCGCCTGCTGATGCTGTTGCCTGCCAGGGATAATTATACCATAGTTAATGAGAAAGATTCTTATACCATCATTGTAAAAGAAAAAGCAGAAGACCTGGCCGCATGCGTATCTGTATTTAAATCAAAAAAAGCTGCCGAACAATTTATCAGCAAGGTAATGGATACTGTAAAGCAACATTACTACAGGTTACAGGTGGAAGCTATTCCCTTCCGCTGGCGGTTTACTTACCAGCTGGGTTACATGAAAGACAATGAGCTGCTGTTCCAGAGCAACAATGAATATTCAAGCCAGGAAGAAGCCCTGCAAAAGGCCCGCCAGTTCAGTGCCGGCATCACAGATGCACGGTTTGAAACAATAGCAGGCCGCTATTCACTGGAATCACCCGATGCATCCGTTGGTATACTTACCTGCACTTTTGCAGGCGATGATATTACGCAGGTACAGGACAATACGGAAAAGGAGAAAAAAGCCGGACAACTGTTTGAGCTGCGTAAGGAGATCAACCGGAAAAGCAGTGATCCTGATCCTGCGCGGTTCAGCGAAAACATTGCTATTCACGAAGTGTCAAAAACCGGTGCCTATGTGTACCGCCTGGTAAACAGGGCACACCCTGTTGCCTGGCACAAACTTCCCCCCGGCGCTGATGCCGCCACTGAATGCAAAACACTACTGAACAATGCCCGTAACGGTTATACAATAGCAGAGCTGGATCTTGGTGGCAATATTATTGTTCCTTATACCAACAATATAGGTGATACAGTGTATCATTATGTTTTGCGTATCCTTAAACCGGTAGGTGTGCTGCCTGAAGGAACGGTGCTGTTTGAAAGTATAACCGGCTACAGCGATCCTGGCAGCGCCGCTGCCGCTTTTGATGCAGCGCTTCCTTTCATCATGGATAAAGCGATTAGCGAAACCAGTTATGGCGAGGATAGTTTTATCAGTCTTTCTCCTTTGCCCGGCACGGCTTTTACGTATACTTCTTCTCAAACCATTGCTTTTGTTCCGGAAGAAACAAAGAACCTGCTGGGGACAGATGCTGTTGCGATAATAGCCGCATTGGTAAAGGTAGCCAAAGCTTATCCCATCAGGCGTGTAGCAAAATGCACGGCTGAATACATACAACGTTTTGGTGATAGTGGTTGTACAGCTCAACCTGCCGCGACAGCTTGTATAAACGCCCAAACAGATGATGGCTATTATTTTGTTTTATACAACAAAGACACGGATACGGAAGACTGGCAAAGCACGGTTACGTACAATACAGCAACAGATGCACGGCAGGCATTTTATTTCTTCAGCCTGCTGCTGTTGTACAGGGGAAACTACCACGCGGATAGCTGCGACGGAAAAATTTACCTGCGTGAAGTGCTGGCAGAAAGTACCCGGCGTTTTGTTACCGCAGATGATGCCTGGGGCGCAGCAGGCATTGAAAGGATGATCTGTGTAGCCCAGTCTGACAAGGCATTCCAGCCACTGGTGAACAAAGAAGACTGCAGCTATACTTTTTCATTGGCCTGCAGTGGTGTGCCGGCCCTGCACCCCTGCCATTACCGGTCGCAAAGCAAAAGAGACCAGGTGATGCAGGCGCTTTATGCAGCAGCAAGATCTTTTATCACTGACCGGTTGTTCAGCATTACAACGGAAGGGCAAAACCAGGTGTTGTACGGTATAGACAGCAAGCCGCTGGCAATTGTTCCGGCAACACAGCAACCTGCCTGTGTGCAGGTGCTGGATTTAATCAACTATGTATACTGCGATCAATATTATTATACGGGAGAAAATAGTGGCTTTTATCTGGGGCGCTCTGCAAATGACTGGCTAGCAAAACCGTATGACAGTACGCTGTCGCAGGCACAATGGAAAAAAGCGCTGCTGCAGTTGGCTTTTTATTTCCCGGTGGTGAAAAATGAGCAAGGCCGTTTTTGTGTGGCTATTCGGCTGCCCGGGTTTAACCAGCTGCCTGATGATACGCCCTGTTCCTGCGGGTGCAGCGAGGAAGATACCGATGCCTGCCAGGTAGCCTGGAAAAGCCGTTGTTGCTATGATAACTGTAGCAGCGCTATGGAACAGTTCAGCACAATAGCCAGGCAACTGCTGGTATACGCGAACTACCAGCCGGTTTTTGATTGCTGTGGCTGCACTTTCGGTATTGCATTGCAACTGCCGGAAAATATTATTGCTTATAACCCCCAGCATTATACAACCCCCGATATGGTGTGCGCTGCCATCGAACGCAGCAAAGACTGTATCAATAGTGAAGGTTTGCATGTGGTAGAGCACGTTCTGCTGCGGCCCCGCTGCGAAGAAGATTACCAGTGCAACCTGTTTGCAGGCGACAGCAGTGCGCCGGATTGTTATTTTGAGTGGCGCGATCCTGGTGCAGCATCTTCTGTATGTTATGTGCCTGGCAATGATCCGTTTTCTTTTATTGCCACTGTGGTGATGCCTGGCTGGCCTGCACGTTTTCGTAAAAAAGAAAACCGTCTCCTGGTTGAAAACCTGCTGAACAGGGAGGCGCCCGCCCATGTATTGCTGCGGGTATTGTGGCTTGCACCACAGGATTTTTGCAGGTTTGAACACCAGTTCAAGGAATGGAACAGGTGGCTGGCTAAAAAAGATACCTGCAGCGATTTTACGCTCTGCCATTTTATGCAGCTGTTGTTCCAGTCCTCTTTCGCCTGCCTGGATGAATGTACTGACTGCACACCTTGTACAGATACAGCAACTGTAACACCCTGTACTGAATACCGGCGCTCGATTGCCGCAGCCAGTGACCCGGATGCAGCACTAAACCAGGTGAACAGGTTGTTTGGATGGCAGGTAATGGATTGCTCCGGCGGCAGAACGAACAATATTGCACTGCAAGCAGGTAAACCTGTCAACACTGAAACAATACAGCAGCCCGTTGAGCAGCAAAATGAAACGGTCAATCCAAAACAAATGTCCAGGCTGGTGAACAACCGTTTAACGCAGTACAAAAAAAATATTGAGCCTGTTACTGCTAAAATACCCGGAACGCAACTGGCTGGCCAGGTAAATAGTTTTCTTGCAGATCCGGATGCTTCTGCAGAAAAACTGAACCAGCTGACAACGCTGGTGCTGCAGCAAACCTCAGCTACGGGTATTCCGGCACTGGATACAGGCGAAAAAGATACATTGATGCAAAACCTGTTCGCTTATTATCTGGACAAGGCTTTATTCAAAAATGCCCCTGTAGCAGATATACAAGCCATAAGCAGCAGCATCAGCCTGCTGAAAGAACAGCATTTCGATATACCAACTATCCGGCAATACTGGTCGCCCGAACAATGGCAGCAGGATGCATCTCCTGCTGCGATGGATACGATCAGGCAATTGCTACAATAACAGTATATGACACATATCGTCAATAAACAACTGATCCACCTGAAGATCGCTACACAGAAAGATGCATTCCGCATACAGCATCTGCTGAGCGATCACTACTGGAAAGAGCTGGTGCCCCTGCTGAAAACCTGCCTGGATGCCTGTACAAATGAGGAGGAGCTGCTATACCTGGACCAGCTGGAAATTGACCTGGGCAATATTTGTATGGATGAGCTGGAACAAACAGCCTGGGATCATTTTTTTCTGCAGCGAATGGAAAAAATGATAAAAGAACAATTGATCACTGCCATCGGCAGGCAGCAAAGGAAACCGGAAAAGCGTGTATTGGGTATAGCCAGGCAATGGCTGTTTTATATGGAAAAAGGTTATTTGTACTGGAACACCCTTCATGCGGATGCTGCCTGGCAACAGCAGGTGCTGGAAGCGCTGGCGGTGGATATAGATGCTGTTACATCGCTGAGGCAATTGCTGGTTAGCAATGAACATGCACGTTGGCGTATAGTGTTGCAACATGATGCGATTTTTTTGCAGCACCTCGTCGCTGCCGTTACAGCCCAAAGACAATCGCAGCTGGCTTTGGCTATAGATGAACTGGTGCAGCTGGAAGTGTGGGTAAAGGAAGAAATGCAGCAACCAGGTATTCCCATCACTGTGCTGCAACAGCAATGCTGGCAGCAGGTATTATGGAGAGTGGCACTGGCGCCTCAGCAGCAGGCAACAGAAAATATCATCCGTTTTTTTCTTGAAGAGCGGCTGCGTCCTTTATCACCGGTTTTATGGGAGCCGTTGATAGAAAAACAGCACTGGCCATTATTGCAACAGCTATTGCAGCAGCAGCTGGTCGCGGCAAAAACTGCGGGGCATCCCGCTGAATCATACCCGGTGACCAAGCCAGGAAGCCTGCAGGAAAATGCAGAAGAGGGAGCACCTGTTGCCGGGGCTAGCAGGGCGGAAGAACCGTTATCTGCTGAAAATACAGGTGATCAGGATGTTGTGATAAATACAGGTGGAATGGAAGATGCCGGAACCCTCCATAACACTGTGGCTACTGCTCCTGGAAAAATAGCGACAAAGGAGCAGGAGGATCCCATGCACTCGCTGCCTCCCTATACAGCGCCTGCAATGATCCCTGCTTTTGATATAGATGAGGCTGATACGGTATTTGTATCCAATGCGGGGTTGGTGCTGATCCATCCTTTCCTGCACCAGCTGATGAAGCGGTTACAGCTGGTGGCAGAAAAAAAATTTGTCAGTACAGCAGCACAGCAAAAAGCAGTGCTCCTGCTGCATTACCTGGCTACAGGTGAAACAGCTCCGCAGGAACATGCACTGGTAATACCCAAATTATTGTGTAATCATGCCCTGCAGCTGCCCGTGCTTCCCCAGCAATTGGATGATGCGGAGCTGGTGGAAGCGGAAGACCTGCTGGCAGCCGTTATCCAGCAATGGGATAAAATAAAAAATACTTCTGTGGCCGCATTAAGGGAAGGTTTTTTGCAGCGCAAAGGAAAATTGTATAAAAAACAGGATCAGCTTTTCCTCAGGGTGGAAAGCGGCGCTATTGATGTGCTGCTCGATTACCTGCCCTGGGGATGGAATATTAATACGGTAATGCTACCCTGGCTGAAAGAAATAATAAAAGTGGAATGGAGAACTTGAATATGTACGAGGTACGATGTGAGATGTACGATGTGGGTGGATGTGCAATGTGTGTGGGTGCATGATGTGTGATGGGAGATGTGTGATGTGTGAGAAAGAACGATTGATTCAATGATACAATACTACAATGAAAGCGCCTGAATCTTCTACAGCTGCTTCGCGGGCAGCGCAGGTGCAGCGGAAAGCTGCAGGCTCCTTTTTTAAAAAAGGAGAAGGGGCTTTCTTTGGCAAGAACGATCAGCCGGCTTTTTTTGAGCAGGCTGCATCTTCAACAAAACAGGCGGCTGTGCAAACCAGGTTGTCTGTCGGCGCTCCTGGTGATACTTATGAAAAAGAAGCCGATTCCATGGCGGACAAAGTAGTGCAGCGGTTAAGCGAACCCCATTCTGTTCAGGCCAAGGCCATAGCACCAGTGGGCGCAATTACACCGCTGGTACAAACGAAATGTGCGGCCTGCGAGAAGGAAGAGCAACTGCAGAAGAAAGAAGAAGAGCAGGAGCCCCTGCGGCGAAAACCCATTTTTGAATCCGAAGCAAAACCTTTTGCTGAAGAACATGTACAACGAAAATGCGCTGCCTGTGAAAAGGAAGAACACCTGCAAAAAAAAGCCATCCTGCCGCAACGTGTTTCTTATACTCCACCGGTGAGCGGCAGCGGGGATACTACTGTACAAAGATGTGCTGCCTGTGAGAAAGAAGAGAAGTTACAGAAATCCGAAGAGGATGCGATGCAGGAAGAACCATTACAACGCAAACCGGTTTTTGAAGATAAATTGCCGGGGTTGCAGAAACTGGCTATACAGCGTAAATGTGCAGCCTGCGAAGCAAAGGAAAAAGAAGAAAAAGGCATACAGCGGAAATCTTTTAATAGCAGTGCTGTATCATCTGGTAGTGTAGAACAAACTTTGAATACATCAAAGGGAGGCGGGGCTGCTTTACCGGGATCATTGCGCAGCAATATGGAATCTGCCTTTGGCAGCGATTTCAGCGGTGTGCGTATACATACCGATAGCAGGGCGATACAAATGAGCACCGATCTCCGCGCGCATGCATTTACACATGGAAATGATATTTATTTCAACCAGGGCAAATACGATACACAAACAGCAGCCGGTAAGCATCTGCTTGCCCATGAACTGACACATGTGGTACAACAGGGTTTTGCCCCCAGGGTACCGCAGGTACAGCGAAGCCCATGGGACGATTTTGTTGACACGGTATCCGATGCGGCAGACGCAACTGGAGAGGCATTGAGCAATGCTGGTCATGCAGTGGCAGATACTGCTTCAGCAGCCGGCTCTGCTATTTATAATGCAGGACAGACAGCATATAATTATGGCGCAGCCGGTGTGCATGCTGCCGGTGATGCATTAGCTTCTGCCGGCGAAACCATTTATAATTATGGTGCTGCCGGTGTAGAGGCTTTGGGTGAGGCCGCGACTGCGGCTGCAGACTGGCTGGCTTCTGAAGCCGGCGCTGCACTGAAAAGCTTTGTCGCTTTGTTTGGCGGCAGCATAAGTATCAGCAGTGCAGGACTGGAAATAACCCTTCCCAGGATGTGTCCTATCGATGCCATGCCTTTTTCACGCAAGCTGAAAACGATGCAGAAAAAGTTTATGGTGCCTGTGCTCAGGTTGCCCATTGCGCCCGGTATATTCGTAACAGGACAGGTAGGCCTTACAGGAAGCTTGCAGCCGGAGATACAGTTGCAGCTCGGTCCTTTCTGTCTGAACGGTGGGCATATCCTCATCAACCCGCTCACCAGCAGTTATAGTATCAGCGGCAGTGTCAGCTTTACAGGTGCTGCCGCACTGGGCGCTGAATTAAGGGGAGGTGTACGCGGTGAACTGGGCCTGGATGGTGTAGTGGTAGTGGGTGGCGTACCTATTCCCATCAAAATACCATTGCTGGGTGTGGAAGGCGGCCTGGCAGGCCTGGTACGTGGCATTGGTGCCGGTACATACGAGCTGGGAGGAAGTTTGATGTACAGTGGTGGTACTATTACTGCAACCAGTGCGCAAAGACTGGATATAGGGCTTGCCGGCGATTTGTACGCAGGCGCTTATGCACAGCTGGATGTGCTGGGTAAAAATCTTTGCCGCATCTACTGGCAGCCATATGAATGGCATGGCGGCATTGCAGGCTCTATCGGGCTATCTGCAGACCTGGCCATTACTACAGGCGGTTTCCCTTCCATTAGCCTGGGCCTGGACGCACCTTCGTTCGATAGTATTCCTTTTGACCAGATACCACTGGCAATAAGCAGGGAAGGATTTTCAGATGATTGTCCTATCAAAGATAAAATATGTGAACTGCTGGATGCACTGGGTTTATTACCTTCTAAAAATGGCGGCTCCTGGGATTGGGCTGCAACAGGGCATGGCGGCACTTATGGCCCCGGTGCCCGGTTGGGCGGGCCGCTGGATGTTTACCAGCGTGATCCGAAAATTACCAGCGGATCAACCTGCAGGGGCGCCTGCGGACCGAACTGCGATACCTGTGAGCATCATGCAACTTATTCCTATGTAGACCCTGTATCAGGCGAAACCTGGCAGTATACCAATTTTGAAGACTGTAATTCCAATGACGGATGCCGCGAGCATGATGCGGCATTTGACTGGGCTGCCGATAAAAAAGGCGAAACAGGTAAATGGGCCATTATCATGCCCTGGCATATGGCGGCGAATATTGAATGCACTTGTCACAATCTCGCCGGTAACTGCATGGCCTGGATCGCTGGTTTGCCGCCCTACGATATGAAAATGTTTTTTGCTGATACGGCTGTAAAGGTCAGCAGTACAGCGCCGCCATCTCTTCCACCGGTGGGGCCGGGTGTTACACATTCCAGCCAGCCCATTGGTGAATGGGGTCCCGATTTTTATCATTATAGCGCAAAACCACCCAGCGGAAATTTCAAGGCAGGTGGTGAACGGTGGACAGATTACCACACCAATTGCAGGGCCGAAGCACAGGCAGCAACAGGTGTTGGGGATGCATTCAGTTATATATCTGTGCTATCAGATAAAGTGGCTGATAAATACCTGAACCGCGGCCAGTTTACGCCCAAAACTTTCACTTCAGTCATTCATGGTATACTGGTTACAGTTTACCATTACCGCACACATACCGAGATACCTGCCAATGAATACACCACAACCACGCTGGACCTGTTCACGCCCAATTGCTCGGCAGGCGCTTCCTCTTCCAATGTTCCACCAGGTGGCAGCGAAGAGGAAAAACAACTGGACCAGTGCGATAAAGGAGAACTGCCGCGTGAACAATGCGATGAGCTGTACGACAGGGTGATCAGGCGGTTTGGCAATAATGAGCGCGATTTGAATATCAATCCCGATAACGCCAGTGAAGACAGGATAAGGGAGGATGATGCGCCCATTTCAAGCACCTTCCGTAGAATGTACAACAGGCTGGACAGCTGGGATATTTACATGTACAACAAACATCCCGACTGGTACCAGGATTTTGACAGCCTGTTTGGTGTGAAAAAGAAGAAAACGGAATGGCAGAAAGAACTAAAAGATAAAACAAAAGAATACAAGCTGGGCTTCAGGGATGTGCGCAATAAGGACAGGGCGGTTAATGACCTGCAGGAAAAATTCAGGCGTGAAATTCTGCAGGATATGGAAAACCGCATCAACACCCTGAACCGGCAGATCGCAGGATGGTATAAAATAAAAACAGGCAGTGATGAAGATATTGATACCATTATTGAAAGAGTGCACCGCGAAGGCACAGAAATGTGGAGAGCAGCCTGGCGGCAGGCTATCCTGGCGGTGAACCGTATATTGTCAAGGCTATGGCCACCGGCTAAAGCACGCATCATTGATTGGGTGGCAGCCCAGCGGAAAGCCTATCCAGGCAAAGATCTCGGTGGAACAGTAGGAGAGCTGGATTATGTGGGTAGCCTGGCAACTGGTGTAAAAGGTGCGCCCAAGCAATTCTCCCGGTTCAACCCGGATAAGTTTGATGTGGACGCAAATGTTGAAGCACCGCCACTTGAAAAATTTGCGATCAATATCCGCCATATATCCCCTGATAAAGGCCGTATTTTTGCATTGGGGCAACAAACAGGTATTACACCATTAGAGCAGTTTTGTAAACAAACCCAACAGGAGCTGCTGAGCGTTAAAGGCTATAATGATGATGAAAAAGATGTATTCGATGTGGTGATCAAATCTTCCGAGACACCTTCGCAGCAGCGTTCAAGCAATGCAACAGCCAGGATCTATGCCCTCCGGAACAACCCTTCATTCGGGGAAGCGAGATACAACCAGATGATCAAAGACCTGCGAACCGCCGGCCTGGTTACACCCGTGGAAGAAACGGTGAATGGTAAAAAGATCAGTTCCTGGCAGGTGAAAAACGATTTGACCAATACAGAAGAGGTACAATTCAATGCCATTGTAAGCAGGTACGAAAATCCATAATCCATTCAATGATGAGCGATGTATTAACGACATATTATTACCTGTTGCCTTTTAGCAGCCAAAAGGAACTGGCTTCCATCACCAATGAAGGCAGGGTACGGTTACTGGAAAAGATCCTGCGCCAGGCCCCTTCCGAAAACAACTGGCAGGCAGTGGCTGAATTATTTGCCTCCTGGCCGGATTCAAATGAAAAAATGCAGGCCCTGGATTATGCCAACCGTTTATTACACTCGTGGGACGATAGCCTTCGCCATCTCAGCTCTTCATGGCGCTATTTATATAAACACAACGGCCTGGCAACGCTTGCAAAAATTACCCGGCGCATTTCGATATACCAACGGCAGGCGAATGGAAATGAGGAATTAAAAAGAATAGCCGGCTCGCCGCTGGCAGAGAACATCCTGTGGCTGGAAATAACAAAAAGCGAAATATACACAGATGCACTGCGCATACTGCTTGGTTCCGGTTATATGAACAATCTGCAGGTACTGTCGTTTTCGGATATAACACTTTCCGGAGATGATATTCACCTGCTTTTCAACGCAGCCTGGCCCAGCCTGGTAATGCTGAGAATGAAAGAATGCGGGCTGAAAAATGCAGCTATTGCATTATTGTTAAAAGCCCCTTTTATACAACACGTGCGCGAGCTGGATATAGCGCACAATTTACTTGACAATGAAACCGTGGCATTGCTGGCAATGGCTGATACCATCAGTCATATCCGCGTACTGCGGCTGAAAGGGAATTTTATCAACGACAAGGGAGCGGCTATGCTGGCGGCTATGCGCAACCTGCAGCACCTGGAAATACTGGATATCAGGGGCAATGTTTTATCGGCAGCAGGGGTGCGTATTATCAGGGATTCGCCTTTGCTTAAACAGGTAAAAATACTGGCAGATATTGTTTAAAAACTTTAACTGGATCATTAATACTGTACTATGCCCATCATCTCTATCGCCATACAAAAAGGTGGCTCCGGGAAAACCACTACTGCATTGAACCTGGCAGCAGCATTGCAACGTTCGGGTGAACAGGTATTGCTGATCGATGCTGACCCCCAGGCCAATCTTACACAGTCGCTGGGTATCGCGGAGAATGCAGGCAGGAACCTGTATACGGAACTGAAAAAGGAGATGGCTGGTGAAAGCAGCTCCTTGTCTGAAGTAATTGTGCGGGCCTCCAACGGGCTGCACCTGGTGCCTGCCTCACTGGAGCTGGCCGGCGCTGAGCTGGAACTGGTTAGTATTTATGGCCGCGAACAGGTGTTCTCCTGGTTGCTGGAACAGGTGAAAGATCAATACGGCTATATTTTTATCGATTGTCCCCCGGCATTTGGCATGCTAACAGTAAATGCACTGGTGGCCAGTGATTATGTGTTGATACCATTGCAGGGCGAATACCTGCCACTGAAAGGGGTGCAGAGTTTTCTGCATCATTTCACCACCATAAAAAAGAAGCTGAATGCCAAACTGGAACTGCTGGGACTGCTGCTGGTGAAATTTGATGAACGCAAAAAAATGAACCGGCAGGTACAGCAGCAGTTACAGGAGCAATACCCGCAACACCTGTTCCGGTCAACCATCCGTACCTGTATTGGACTGGCAAAAGCACAGGAAGCAGGCTCGGATATTTTTTCTTTTCATGCCGGCACAACGGCCGGTAGTGATTACCAGCAGCTGGCTTCAGAGCTGCATAAGCGGGTAATCGGGCCTGCAGGCTGAAGTGATGATAAAATGATTTTACATGCTGCTGCTTATATTCTAAACCAGTTTTTATGTCATATCGTTCCCGTTTATACAACCATCGCAATGCACAAGCCCCCGATGTGCAGGAGAAACCTTTTTTCACCCGGCAACAGGAGGCAGATAAGAATAAAGGCAAGGCTGCTTTCTTCCAGTCCAGCGGCCTGGCCGTGGGTGCACCAGGTGATCAATACGAACAGGAAGCCGACCGCGCTGCTGATAAGGTGATACATCATTCTGGTGCATCGCCTGCAGTGCAGAAACAGGAGATCAGCAGTATACAAAGACTGGCCGTTCCAAAGGAAGAAGACGAAGTAAGCACCAACGACCAGCGCATGCGGCAGGACAGGGAGGTGCAGCGCAAGCCGGATATCCATCTTTGTCCTGAATGTGAAAAAGAAAAAGAAAAAAAAGGCGGCAGTCCTGCAGTGCAGAAAAAAGAAACGGAGGGTGGCAGTACAGCGCCTGCGCATATAGCCGAGGCCATACAGCATACAAAAGGAAAAGGACAGGCATTGCCAGCTGAAACACTGGCTTATATGAATCATTCATTTGGTGCTGATTTCAGCGATGTGCATATTCATCACGATGAACAGGCTGCAGGGATGAACCAGGAATTGTCGGCCCAGGCATTTACACATGGCGGTGATATCTATTTCAACAAAGGCAAATACAATACATCGAGCACTGAAGGAAAGTTTTTACTGGCACATGAATTAACCCACACCATACAGCAAGGTGCCGTTGCACAGCAGGGTGGAGAAGCTGCGGCGCAGACCGCCGGTACTGCTGTGCAAAAACAGGCAGTAGCCGGTGGTGGCGCTGCGGCTGCTACCTGCAGCATTCCTGCAGGCTGCCCGTCTAGCTTTTGCTCGCCTTTTCCTAATGTGGCATTGGCGTATGCAGCAAGAGAAGCGATGGCCAGTACTTTACTGGCCGGTATTGCTGTTGCGGTGAGCCCCAGGGTAGTGCCTTTGTGGTCGCAATACCTGTATGGTGGTACAGCGCCGCAAAACCTGAGCTCCCGCTTTGGTGCTGATTTTACAAGTTCTGCCACAACAGCCGATTCAACTGTTTTTTTGGTGAATGCCCTGCGTGCGCAACTGCTTTCGTCACCACCGGTATTTCCACCCGGCATCAATACCATTACCCTCAGCCTGTCTTCGCTTATCCCTGCGGCAATAGCAGAACTGGATGACCCTGCAAGTGCAAATGTGATGGACTTTAATGTGATCGGCGAAATACCGGGTAATATAGCAGGCGGCGTGGGCAAAACGCAATTAACCTGCCCGGTGGGTGCAACACCTTCACCTTTTGATGACAGCCGCAGTGCATCGGGTTCGGTTACCATCACTAAAAATGCTGATGGCAGTTTAACCGTGGTGCCGGTGATCAACTATTCAGTTAAAGATACCATCGATCTCTGCCCGGGTAACTGTGGTGCACCGCGCGAACAACTGGCAACGGTGCCTATGTCGAAAATGGAGGCCAGCGGCATTTCAGGAGATGTTCCCTTTACGGTCGATTTTCCTGCACCTGCATCTGGCGTATCGCCGTTTACACTTCCGGCAGTTGCACCACCTGCTCCTGCACCACCTGCACCTGCTGTTACTTCAAGGGCCAGGGTGCATGCGCAGCCGTTCCTGCATATCCGCCAGGCGGCCAGTACCGGCTCGCCCGTGCTGGGGCATTATCTCAATGCCGAAGAAATAACCCTGGTATGTAAAACAAATGGGGAAAGTGTCAATGGCAACAGTGTATGGATGAAAACAGACAAAGGCTTTGTTGCTGATTTCTACCTGGTTTATTTAGATTCGAATATTGTGCCTGATTGTTGAACCGCATTTACCCCCGCATCGTAAAACCTGTTAAACATGAACACAAGCTATCCTGCCGAATACCTGTACTTATTCAACCTGCTGCAGTACCGCATTTGTATAGCTACTGATGCTGCCTGTAACATGCCGCAACCCGCAATGCCACCTGTTAATGAATGGGGCGAACATCTTTCCGCTTTTATCACGGCAAACCAGCTGGATGAGCAGGCCGCTGTTCTGTTGCTGCTGGCACTGGCACCACACGTATATCCGCATTTGCTGGATGAGGCCATTGGCGATAAACTGGAAAGAATGAACTTTCCCAAGATCGGCGGCACGCATGGAAAAAATTTCAGGGGATTTCTGCCAACAGGTGAAACCGCTTTTTTTGTGCTGGCCGGCGAAGATATTGATGCACGCAGGCAGGTGCAGGCATTGTTTGGGGCAGATCATCTTTTCGCAGAAAAGAAAATTGTCTGGCTCGAACCATTGTCTGAGGGAGAGCCGCCCATGCATGGCCGTATCATCATCTCGCAGGATTATGTGGAATGGCTAACGCTGGGCAAACATGTTACACCACATTTCAGCATCAGCTTTCCCGCGCGCCGCATACGCACGGCACTCAGCTGGAGCGACCTGGTGATCAGCGAAGAGCTGAAAGCTCAGATCGATGAACTGAAAAACTGGCTTCAGTACAACGACCAGCTGGTGAACGATTGGGGTATGCAGCAACGTGTACGGAAAGGATACCGTACTTTATTCTATGGGCCGCCAGGCACCGGTAAAACATTTACAGCAGGCCTGCTGGGCAAAGAAGTGGGGAGGGAAGTATATAAAATTGATTTGTCGATGGTCGTGTCTAAATACATCGGTGAAACAGAGAAAAACCTGGAACTGTTGTTTGCCCGTGCTGAAGACAAGGGATGGATCTTGTTTTTTGATGAAGCAGATGCATTGTTCGGTAAACGTACCAGTGTACGCGATGCGCACGATAAATACGCGAACCAGGAAGTGTCTTACCTGTTGCAGCGTATAGAAGACTATAATGGGCTGGTTATCCTGGCCACCAATATGAAAAACAATATTGATGATGCTTTTGTAAGGCGTTTTAATTCTATCCTGAAATTTTCTTTGCCCGATACAGAAGAACGTGCCCGGATCTGGCGGCTGTCTTTTCCGCGAAAGGCGCAGTACCTGCAGAAATATATTGAGCCGGGTAATGAAACTGTTTCCCGGGAAGTGGTGGATATACCGGAAGCCGTAAAAAAATACCAGCTTACAGGCGGAAGTATTTTGAATGTGGTGCACTATGCAAGTATCAAGGCGCTGGAAAAAATGCAGAACGATAAGCTGATCACTGCAATACTGAACACCTCCGCAGCTGTTGCAGGCAATGGTGCTGATATTTTTAATATCGAAGACATTGCCGATGCCACACCCCGCATGGTTATTTACTTAAGCGATGTGCTCGATGGTATTAAGAAAGAACTGATGAAAGAGGGTAAATCATTTGCCTGACAGGAAACACGATAACGCATATATTGTTTGAACCGGAATATTTTTCATACAGGCCAGGTATATACCTAAAATAGAATATGTATTGGAATACATGGTATTTTGTGTAGCAGGCCAGGTGTTTTTACCAAACTATGTGGATAAAACAGGTGAAATGGTGACTAAATCGGTAAATCTGTGCGTAAAAACATCTGCCGGAAGCTGTCTGCTTCCTTATTTTTGGAGGACCAACACCTCTGAGTATGGGAAAATTCATTACGCTTGTCTTTGTTATTGCTGCAATGACGGCTATCGTTCTTTTCATTTTTCTCCGCAATAAAAAACGTACTTCTTTACTTGGTCTGTATCATGAAGCTGTTCTTCATGAGAACAGGGGGGATTATGGAGGTGCTATTGAGATTTATGAACTGGTTCTTGAACAATCCCGCTCAGTGTCTTTTAATGACCCGGCTCTTATTCAGCAAATTGAGCATCGCCTCAAAACATTGCGTGCCAAATGTGAGTATGAAAACAGGTTTGTGGTAATGGCTTAAGGCCCTTAGCCGGATGAATATAAGAATAGTTGTTTCGCCAGATAAAAAGCGTGCCGTCCTGCGGCACGCTTTTAGTTTTTACCGGATAGCCTTTTGTGCTGGTGTTATTTCTATAGAAACAGCGGCGGATAAAAAAGAGCAGTTTTTTGAAGTGCCTTTTTCTTTCGTTATTGATACCCTGCATTCTGCGCGCTGGCTGGAATATCGGGGTTTTGTAAAATTTCTGTAAGCGGTATAGGATAACGGTTGTGAAAGGTTTGTATGGTATTGCTTTGCGCAGCCCATTTGTTGCGGGCTTTTACCAGTTCTACCAGTTTGCCGGTACGTATCAGGTCCATCCGGCGCCAGCCTTCAAAACAGAGTTCACGCATACGCTCATCCAGTATTTTGGTGCGGAAATCGGCCTGGCTCATACCAGGGCTCCACTGCATGTTCTGCGGCAGGCTGCCACCAAAAGCCCTTGTCCTTACCTGGTTTACATAATTAACGCCTTCAGCAGTGCGTTGCAGTTCGTTTAAACATTCGGCATAGCAAAGCAGGATATCGGCATAGCGCAGGTAAAAAACATCTTTACCCGAGTTCCAGAAACTATTGTTGCCCTGTGTGCGCGGGTCTTCAAATTTTTTTACATGCGGGTCCAGTTCATCACCGCCAAAACCGGGCGGCAGCTTGGGAACCGTATCCCTGCCATTCGACATGCGGTAGGTGAAATTATAACGGATGCTCTGGTTTTTGCGCACATCACCCGGCTCCCAGATACCGCCCTGGGATACATCGCTGTAACAGTATTTAGTGGGAACCATCAGGTCGTAGCCGCCGAAATAACAGTATTCATCAATATTGGCAAGTGCCCTGGAGCCCATCTGCCATTGTATCTGGTTATTGTCGGGATATACATTGATAAACTGGAATTCATAGATCGATTCGGGACCATTGGGTTTGGTATAATCATACAGGTCGGCAAAATTGGCCGCCAGGCTGTATTTGCCCGAACTGATAATGGTATTGAACTGCTGTGCGGCTTTCTGAAAATCACGGAAACTAGATTCCTGCGGCGCATACATGTACACTTTGCCCAGTAAGGCAATGGCTGCATACCTGGTTGCTCTTTTTTTATCGCTCTGTGTTTCGGGTAAATGCGCTGCAGCGAACTGAAGATCCTGTATGATGAAACTGTACACCTTGTCAAGCGGCTGCCTGCGGCGGCCAAGCTCGTTTTGCCGGGCCTGGTCAATGATCGGGATTTCACCCCAGTATTGTGCCAGCTCGAATGTAAGCGCTGCACGTATAAAGCGTGCTTCACCCTGCAGTATATTGGCTTTGACTGTATCTTCTTTGTTGTTCTGTAAACCATAAACAGCCTGTGCCGCAGTATTGACAATGGGCCAGCGCGCATCCCACTGCCCGGTGATCGCGTTGTTACGGGGAGCAAGAAAACCATTGTATTTGTCAAGACCCGATTGATCAGCATCGGTGTTTACCTGGAATGCGCCCTGCTGCGCTTCATCGCCACCGAGCTGGAAAATAAAGCCGCCCCTGTCTTTGCGTGTATCACGCCATTTGATATATAAACCGCCGATAACCGGTTCAATATTGGAAAGCTTGCTGAATACCTGTTCCTGTGTCAGCGCTGTTTTAGGATCCTGGTCGAGAAATTTTTTGCAGGAGAACTGTGTTATCAACCCTGCAAAGGACAGCATGTATATGAATAGTCTGGATTTCATCTTTTTTATTTTACAGTGGATGATTATAAGCTGATGTTTAAGCCAACAATAACAGCCTTCGCATTGGGATAGCCATCGCCTGTTTCAGGGTCATAGCCTTTGTCTTTGGTGAACAGCAGCAGGTTGGTGCCGGTAATATATATCCTGGCATTGTCAAGCGATGCCCGCTGCGTGATCTTTTTAGGCAATGTATACGAAAGCGTAGCGGTAGACATGCGCAGGAAAGAGGAATTCTGTAAACCCAGGTCTACATCGCTCACATTGAAACGGGAGATGCCGTATAATGCACGCGGAACAGTGGTGTTGGTATGGTCAGGTGTCCACCTGTTCAGCATATCCGTATGTGCAACACTCATACCCGCAGAGCTGATCATGCCTTCATAAAACCCGCTGATCCTTTTTAAACCGGAAGAATAGTTGAAAAACACATTCAGGCCAAAACCTTTGTAACTAAGATCGGTACCAAAACCGCCATAGAACGCAGGATCGGTTTTGCCCACCACATAACGGTCATTGTCGTTGATCACTTTATTGCCATCTTTATCTACAGGGATAATATCACCCGGGTGCACTGTTCTGCCGCCGAAATCAATGTCTTTGATCTTGTCCATATCAGACTGCTGCGCAATTTTCTGGAATTTATAGGAGTAGATATTGTTCAGTGATTCACCAACGAACAGGTTACCGGTACGCTGTATTTCCACACCTGTATAACCTCCTTTGTTGTAAATGGCGGTGGTATTGCCATACAGGCGGGTGATCCTGTTTTTGTCGGAAGAAAGATTGACATTGATATTCCATTGCAGGTCTTTTTGCTGGATGATGGCATAACCCAGGTTCAGCTCGATACCGGTGTTCTTCAGTGCACCAACATTGGAAATAGTATTGGTAAAACCAGAGGTGGTGGCCAAGGTCTGCTGCATCAGCAGGTCATCGTTCACGATATTGAAATAATCGGCGGTAAAATTGAGCCGGTTGTTCAGGAAGGCGAGCTCTACCCCGAGGTTCAGCTGTTTCTGCCGCTCCCATTTCAGGTTGGGATTACCCCGCCTGCCATCTGATTGGTAGGAATAGGAACCGTTGTTATAAGTAGGGCGGTACAATGATACATAAGCATAGTTGGGAATGTTCTGGTTGCCTGCAATACCATAGCCCACGCGCCATTTCATCCTGTTGAGCCAGGAAAAACCCGACATGAAATGTTCCCGTGACATGTCCCATGCCAGTCCTGCAGAGGGGAATGCCCCCCATTTATGGTTGGCGCCGAATTTGGATGAACCATCATACCGCAGTGTGGCGGTTACAAAATATTTGTTATCGAACGAATAATCTGCACGGGCCAGGTAAGAGCTGAGGGTAGTGGTCACAAAATCTGATCCCAGTACGAATTTGTCTTTTGAATAAGCGCCGTTCAGGTACATGTAAGTGAAATCATTATTGGGAAAACCATAAGCATCTATCTGATCGTAATTGGAGCTGTTCTGCTGGGTAGAAGTACCTGCCAGTGCTGTAAGGCTGTTCTTGCCAAAGCGTTTGGTGTAAGTGATGGTATTGTCCCACTGCCAGTTGTTGTTCTCTGCTTTGTAATGGGTGGCATGCCCCTGGTCGTTGTTGCGTATAGACTGCCCTACATTGCTGGGAATATAGGCATAGTTCTGCTGCGTCATCAGGTCGGCAGAAAGCGTGGAGCGGATTGTGATGTCTTTGTTGATGTTTACACTGATATAATTGCTGGTAAGCAACCGGTTCAGGTAATTATTGCTGACGATGCTAAGGCTTTTGAAAGGATTATAGGCATTGTTGTCTATGATCCCTGCCCATTTCAGGTAAGTGTAACCGGTATCGATGGGCAGCATGGGATTGGCATTGACAGCGGCGGAGAATACACTGCTATTGGTCACCTGGCTGATGCCCCTGTTGAAAGTGGTATTGGTACCTACTTTCAACCAGCTTTTTACATACTGTTCCAGGTTGAGCCTGCCGCCCAGTCTTTTGTAATCGGCGCCTTTGATCAGCCCTTGCTGGTCGGTATAGTTTACGCTGAACAGGTAAGTGCCTTTATCTGAACCGCCTGAAAAGCTGAGTGTATGGTTCTGCTGCATGGCAGTGCGGTCAACAGCGTCCAGCCAGTCGTAGGTTTTGTTGTCCCGGTAAGCCTGCTGCTCATAGGGGGCAAATACATTGCCACTATCACTGGTGATAAGGTTGATATACTGCTGGCGGTTGCCATTGGGATTTTGCTCCATATACTGGTTGGCAAATGCATCTACCCGCAGGTTGTAGAGATCGTGTGTGCCCAGCGTGTTCATTTTTTTGCTGAACTTCTGCCAGCCGATCCAGGTATTGTACGATATGGTGCCTGCGCCTTTTTTGCCTTTTTTCGTAGTAACGATCACCACGCCATTGGCACCTCTTGAACCATACATGGCCGTGGCAGAAGCATCTTTCAATACTTCAACCGATGCAATATCATCAGGGTTCAGTGTATTGAAATTACCTTCGATGATGGCGCCGTCAACCACGAAGATGGGGTTGGTGCCAAACTGGATAGAGTTATTGCCGCGCACTTTGATAGATGCATCGGCCCCGGGCGCAGCGCTGGCGGTAATACGTGCACCGGGCAGTTTACCCTGTATGGCCTGGTTGATGCCCGAGGTTGGGGTGGCCGCGATTTTATCAGCATTAATGGAAGCAACGGCGCCGGTAAGGTCTTTTCTTTTTAGTACTGCGCCTACTACCACTACTTCATCAAGCTGACCGCCATTATCGTTCTCAAGCGTGATGATCAGGTTGTCGTTGCCTGTGGCAGTAATATCCTGGTCTTTGTATCCCAGCGATTTTACCAGTAGTTCGGCAGGTATCGATGGAACGGTAAGGTTGAATTGGCCGGCATCATTGGTAAGCGTTATTTTTCCTGGTGCAGACTTCAGCGACACCTGTGCGCCGGCAACAGGATCGCCATTTTTCTTGTCCACAATTTTTCCGTGAATGGTGATGCCCTGCGCATAGGCAAACAGGCAGGGTACACACAACAGCAGAAGGAGTGTTAGTCTATTTTTCATAATTAATAGTGATGGTATTTACTGGATAATATCAGGTACGGTATTGTGTTACATAAAAGCAGTAGGGCTTTATGAGATAGATAAAAACATTTACTTGTTTTGTTCTGTACACAGCGCAGCCGGTAAGATGGAGATAATTGAATGGAACATCAATGATCATATGGCAATCGTTCCGGTCGCTGTAATACGCATTACTGCTGGGTTGGGTCAATAACAGCCTGTCGGGCGGATAAAGTGCAATATCCCGGCTAGTTAACTGTTACTATCCCAGCATCCGGACAGTAATTGTCTGTACTATACTATGCTATACTACAAATGTAAGGCAATCGTTTGAATACTTCCAAATGCTTTTTTTGTGCAGCATGTTCTTACTGCAAATTAGTTTGTGCCTGGTTTGAGAGAATAGAGAATCTTCTGAATGGGATGGATTATTTTATGAAGCAGCATCGCCGCCGGTATAAGCCGGTTTATTCCTTTTCCTGTATTCGCTGGGCGATAAACCCATCAGTTTGGAAAACAGGCGCGAAAAATAATATTGATCATCCACGCCCAGTGCGGCAGCAATTTCTTTAACGGTCATAGCCGATAAAAGCAGGTACTGACAGGCTTTTTGCACTTTCAGGTGATTGAAATATTCAATGGGAGAGTAACCGGTTTTCTGGCGGAAGACAGCCGAGAAATGAGAAACAGATAAACGCGCCAGCCGGGCAAATTCCTGCAGGCTGCAAACTGTATGTATTTTTTTCTGCATCAGTTCAATAACAGCACTGAGCATGTCATTGTCTTTTTTATTATCGGTATTATTGAATTGCTCTTCATAAAGGATAGAAGACAGGAAATGGTAGAAGATCATGTTCACATAGCGGAGATTATCGGCGCCATAACCTTTTTCCAGGTTGAAATAGATTTCCTGGAACAGCTTGATCCGGTTTTCATTGTACATCAGCTGCGGTTTCCGGTTCCGTTCATTCAGCTGCAGCAGGTTTACAATATGGGCCGATACTTCACCGCGGAAATGTACCCAGTAAATTGTCCATGGGTCCTGTGTGCCCGCAGAATATTTATGAGGGGTATTGGCGGGTATCACAATGAACTGCGAAGGCGTGATCTCTGTTTTTTTCCTGTTGATCTCCACCCAGCCTTTGCCTTCCACACAATAAATAATAATGTGCTGGCCAATACCGGCATGCCTTTCTACATAATGCCCCGCTGCTTTGGGGTAATAGCCGATATCGGTAATATATACCTGCCTGGTGATAGGGTCTGCGGTGAGAAAATCGCTCATGATCTTCTTAGGCAGCACGATCAGTTGCTGTCCGTCAAAACCCTGCCGCTTCCGCTGCATTTTATCTTTCATGGTTCGGGCTTATGGAAGGCAAGTTAAGAAAGAATAAAATAGTCCATCGTTTTCATAAAATAACCCATTCTTTATGTTAGCGCTGAGCGCGAGATTTGAACTGTTGAACGACCAGCTGTTTTGATGAAGAAGATTGCGATGCCTTTTTTCCACACCCACTGAACCGGTGCTGAACAAAGCCGGTTGTATAACCGGGATGGAAGCTATTGCAGCCATTCTGTTGCTTTATTCAGCTGATGAACAAATACATGATCCATGAAGAGAACAGGTTTGTTGATTTTATTATCCTTATTGCTGTTGTGTGAATGGTTGTATGCCGGGCCTGTACAGGCTTACCGTGACAGCCTGGTGGTAACCGCAGGCACTATCCGGATTGTGGTGCACAACCGCAATGGCACCTCCGATTATCATTTTGCCAATGGGCATTCGCTGATGGCTACGGTTGCTTTTGTGGAAGACAGGCAGGCTGGTTATTTTTCTTCTGCTGCTTACCGGCAACATATATACAAAACAGAAAAGATACATGATTCACTGGGGCGGGGCATCCGTATCAGTATACGGCATGAAGATGACCGGTTGCCCGTGGTACTGCTACAACATATTGTGGTGTATGGCGCAGCTTCTTTTTTGCTGGTAGATGCATCGGCTTTTAAAAAAGAGCGGGGCGTAAAATTGTTCAGCAGGTATATCTCCCCACTGGCAGTACTCCCCGGGCATAAGGGAAGCTGCCATATTCAGGGAGCCATGCCCCGTATATTAGATGCTCCCTTTGATAATGACAACTGGGCCGGCGCAGTAACACGCAGCTGGCCTGCAAAAGGGATCAGTTACGAATTTTCTGCCCTGTACAACCAGGCTTCTTTTTCAGGCATAGTAATGGGCAGTGTACAGCACGACCGCTGGAAAACAGGGATTGCCTACCGCACTGCCAGCCAGGACGGCCTGCTCGATTCTTTACTGGTATATGGCGGGGTAGCTACAGCCGATGATAAATCGCTGCCGGCTTTATATGGCGGCTACGACGGCACACATGATCATGCACCGCATGGTGTGGTGAGTGGCACAGTTGTGCAGTCACCAGGTGTATTTCTCTGTGGCG
This sequence comes from uncultured Deminuibacter sp., assembly GCA_966424055.1. Taxonomy (GTDB): domain Bacteria; phylum Bacteroidota; class Bacteroidia; order Chitinophagales; family Chitinophagaceae; genus Deminuibacter. The sequence goes on from CBJLMB010000013.1 coordinate 41,341, forward strand.
GTGATATTCGTACTGCACTGGAAAAATATGGCGCCATAAATGCCCGCATCAACGGCAGCTTGCGCTGGAACAGGGAAGCGCCGGTATACTGGAACAGTTTTGGTGTGGAAGATGTATTGGGAGCCAGGCATATCATGATGCCGGATGGTGTGAAGCAGGTATCGGATTTTATCCGTTCGATGAATTATTTTAACAGCCATAACCCGGTGCTGAGCATCGATTCTTATGATCAATCCATATACACCACACCTGTATTATCGGCTATCGGGTCGTATGCTGCTGCCAGGAACCAGCGTATGGGTTTTTATTGTATCCCTTTCGCCGTGTGGACCTGGAAAGATTCGCTAAATAAATTGCTACCGGGTACCCAAACCATTTTGCGCGATGTTGTGCTGCGCGACACCGCCAACCAGCCTATTTTTTATAAAGAAGGCAACTTCGGGGCTTATGCTATAGATCCTACTCATCCCGCTACCCGGGCAATGATGGTACATGCCCTGCAAAAAGCAAAGATCATACATGCTTCTTTTATCAAGATAGATTTTTTAACCGCAGGTGCACTGGAAACACCGGCGCATTATGATACGTCTGTTCAAACGGGTATGCAGGCCTATAATAAGGGCATGCAACTGCTGAAACATCTTGTGGATTCTATCATGGGGCCCGATGTATTTATTACACAGGCCATTTCACCGCTGTTCCCCAGCCAGTATGCACACACACGTTTTATATCTACCGATGTGTATTCACACCTGCGGGATGATGAACCTGGTTTCCCGCATTATGGCAGCACCGGCGCCTCACTGGCCAATGGCTCGTTCATGTGGTGGGTAAAAGGAAGTTTATGGCCATATACCAATCTCGATGTATGTATTATGAAAAATTTCCAGCATAATCCCGATCTTTCTGAACAGGATATTAAAGTGCGGCTGTATGCAATGATGGTGATGGGGAGTATACTGGGTGATGGCTCAGACCTGCGTAACCCGCTGGCCGTACAAAGAGCCCGGAAATATATAAACAATAAAGCACTGTGTGATTATTTCAGCCATCCCAGGGTATTTACACCGCTGCGTATGGCTGATGGCGATGGGATGGATCAGCAATTGTCTTTTTACCTGAAAGGGGATACCACTACGCTGGCGATGTTCAATTTTAGCAGGCAACAGGCGTTCACAGAAAGTTTCCGGCTGGCATCATTGAAGCTAAAACCAGGTCATTACCTTATTAAAGACTTTTTAACCAATACCGTACTGGGCAGTATTGAAAAAGAGCAGGCAGTTTTTTCGCTGACCGTTGCTGAAAAAGATGCCTGCCTGGTACAATTGATAGCAACACCATAAACAGGTACAAAACAAATTATATGGAAGTAAAAGCATGGGTGGAGAAGATCGTTATCCCCACTTATACAGCAGGCCGGCCCGAGAAAAACCCGATGTTCCTGGAGAAAAGAGTTTACCAGGGTAGCAGCGGCGTGGTATATCCGCATGCTGTGATTGAAAAAATTGCTGATGAAAAAGCAGATAAAGAATATACTGCGGTGTTTCTTGAAAATGAATACCTGCGTATTATGTTGCTACCCGAACTGGGCGGCAGGGTACAGCGTGCTTACGACAAGATACAACAACGCGATTTTGTATATTATAACCAGGTGGTGAAGCCTGCACTGGTGGGACTTGCCGGTCCCTGGATATCCGGTGGTATTGAATTTAACTGGCCGCAGCACCACCGGCCCTCTACTTTTGAACCGGTTGATTATACGATCAGGGAAAACACAGATGGCAGTAAAACAGTATGGATCAATGAAGTGGAATTGATGTTCCGTACCAAGGGGATGGCAGGCTTTACTTTGTATCCTGAAAAAGCCTATCTTGAAATCAGGGGAAAGCTGTTTAACCGCACACCCTTTCCACAAACATTCCTGTGGTGGGCCAACCCCGCAGTAAAAGTAAATGAGCATTACCAGTCGGTGTTTCCACCGGATGTATATGCGGTGTTCGATCATGGTAAAAGAGATGTATCTGATTTTCCCATTGCCACCGGTACTTATTATAAAGTGAATTATGCACCCGGTACAGATATCTCGAAATATGCGAATATTCCCGTGCCTACTTCTTATATGGCTATCCGGTCAAAATATGATTTCATCGGCTGTTACGAGCACGATACGCAGGCTGGCATGCTGCATGTGGCAGATCATCACCAGTCGCCGGGCAAAAAACAATGGACCTGGGGCAATGGCGATTTCGGGCAGGCATGGGACCGCAACCTGACAGATGAAGACGGGCCTTATATTGAACTGATGACAGGTATGTTCACCGATAACCAGCCCGATTTTTCCTGGCTGCAGCCGAATGAGGAAAAAACATTCACCCAATACTTTATGCCCTATACCGGGGTAGGTATGGTAAAAAATGCCAGCCGTGATGCCATGCTGAACATGGAATGGGAAACTGCCAACCGGCTGGCAATAAAAGTGTACACAACTGCTGTATACAAAAATGCGGTCATACGCCTGCTGCGGAATGGTGTGCTGGTAAAAGAATACATTGCGGACCTGCTGCCCGGTAATTTTTTCAGCACTATACTGACAGAAGAACATCCCGGCAAACCAGAAGACTGGAAAATGACTGTTTCCGGTTGTGATGGCAAAATACTGGTGTCTTACCAGCCCGAGGTTTTTACAAAAAAAGAAATACCCGCTGCTGCTACAGCTGCCAAAGCGCCTGCAACTATTGAGCAGGTGGAAGATCTTTACCTGAACGGCCTTCACCTGGAACAATACCGTCATGCCACTTTCAACCCTGTGGATTATTATGAAGAAGGACTGCGCAGAAGTCCGGGCGATGTCCGTTGCAACAATGCAATAGGTTTACTGCTGTTGCGCAGGGGACAATTTGAAAAAGCAGCACCTTATTTCAGGAAGGCTATCGGAACACTGACACACCGCAATCCCAACCCTTATGATGGAGAGCCTTACTACAATCTCGGCTGGTCATTGCTATTGCAGGATAAAAAAACAGAAGCCTATGATGCTTTTTACAAAGCCTGCTGGAATGATGCCTGGCAGCATAGCGGCTTTCTTTCACTTGCCAGGATAGCAGCCGCAGAACAAAGGAACGAAGATGCACTGGAGCTCGCAGACCGGTCGCTGGTACGCAATTATCATAGTTGTACCACCAGGCATATCAAAGCCACATTGCTGCGTAAGCTGCAGCAGAAGGATAGCTGTATTGCGTTTATACAGGAATCAATGCATATTGACCCCTTTAATGTTGGCTGTCTTTTTGAACATTATCTTTTACTGAAATACAGCAATGGTGATAATGCCCCTGTTCTGGCCCAATTCAAAACACTGATGCGCGGTGCTTTGCAGAACTACCTGGAGCTGGCCCTCGACTATGCACATGCCGGCTGGTTTGAAGAGGCTTCCATGGTGCTTTCTGTGTTTACTGAAGGGAAAAGGGAAATTAGTCCGCTGGTATATTATTACCAGGGCTGGTTTGCACAAAAAAGCGGTGATACTGCAAACGCCCTGGAGCTGTACAGGCAGGCTGATAAAGCAAAGCCCGACCTGTGCTTCCCGAATAAAATAGAAGAAGTACTGGTACTGCAAAATGCCCAGGTACTGCTGCCATCCGGCGCACAGGCATTTTACCTGCTGGGTAATTTCTGGTACGATAAACGGCAATATACAGAAGCCATTGCCTGCTGGGAAAAAGCGGCAGCACTTAACCCCTCTTTCCCTACAGTGTTCCGCAACCTGTCGCTGGCTTATTATAACAAGCTGCAGCAAAAAGAAAGATCCCTGCAGTGCATGGAAAAAGCATTTGCTCTGGATACCACTGATGCGCGTGTGCTGATGGAGCTGGACCAGCTGTATAAGATCATGGGCAGGCCTTTTGAAGAACGGCTGGCAAGGCTGGAACAATACCCTGAACTGGTAAATGAACGTGATGACCTGTACCTGGAAAAAATCACCCTCTTCAATAACCTCGGTGGATATGAAACAGCCAGGCAATTACTGGCTGCACGGAGGTTTCATCCCTGGGAAGGAGGGGAAGGGAAAGTGATCGGCCAGTTCCTGCTCGCTTATACCGAGCTGGCTAAGCAGGCTATACTCCGCAACGATTATCTGCAGGCCGGTGAATTGCTGCAATCTATCGTATCCTATCCCCATAACCTGGGTGAAGGTAAACTGTATGGCACGCAGGAGAATGACAGGAATTACCTGATGGGCTGCGTATATGAAGGCCTGGGGCAGCTACAGGAAGCCAATGAACAATTCAACCTGGCCACTGCTGGCATCAGCGAGCCGGTGCAGGCGATCTATTATAACGATCCGCAACCGGATAAAATTATTTACCAGGCACTGGCCTGGCTAAAACTGGGAGAGCCTGAACAGGCCCGGCAGATCTTTGAACGCTTTATTCATTTCGGTCAGCAGCATATGAACGACCGTATATCGATCGATTATTTTGCGGTGTCTTTACCCGATATGCTGGTGTTTGACCAGGATATCAACCTGCGCAATAGTATCCATTGCAAATACCTTATCGGGCTGGGTTATCTGGGACTGGGAAAAACGGCAACAGGCAGGCAATACCTCGAAGAAGTGGTACAGCTGGATATTAATCACCAGGGTGCGGCAGTGCACCTGCGCATGATCCCTTTTTTTGAACAGGCTGCCAAACAATATATGCCGGCATAAACGGTATTGGCTGATTGTTAACAGGCTAAATAATACAATGACAACAGGAACAGGGCAGGCTGCTTTATCGGGCTCGTGCAGATTATACGGCAGCTGGCAAAATAAAAACATCTACCTGGTTACTTTAAAAAATGATGCGGTGGAACTGCATATGACCAATATTGGTTGTGCGGTAACGGCTATCTGTATACCGGATAAGAACGGGCAGAGAAAAAGTATAGTGGCAGGATTTGAGCAGCTGGAAAATTATCTTCATAATCCACATTACCTGGGCAGCGTGGTAGGGCGTTATGTAAACCGCATCAGCAACGGCCGTTTTATACTGGATGGAAAAACAATCCAGCTTTCTGTGAATGAGCAGGGTAACCACCTGCACGGCGGTACCAGCGGGTTTCATGAAAAAATATGGGAGATGGGCGAGTTGAAAACTGCAGACAAAGAGATCAGCATTTCATTTGAATATTTCAGTGCCGATGGGGAAGAGGGGTATCCCGGCAACCTGCAGGTGCGCGTAACCTATACGCTCACCAGTCAAAACTGCTTTTGTATGGAATATGTGGCAGTGACAGATAAAACAACACCGGTGAACCTCTCCAGCCACACTTATTTTAACCTCAGTGGTTTTGAAAACCCGGTTGTCAACGATCACTTGTTGCAGGTATATGCTGATAGCTACACAGAAAAGAATGAACGTAACCTGCCTACGGGCAGGTTGCTTTCGCTGCGCAATACGCCGCTTGATTTTTTGGTGCCTGAAAAAATTGGCAGGCATATCGGGTGCTTCTCTGCCGATGGAGGCTTTGATCACAATTATGTTTTGCAGCGCACGATGCCCAAAGCGCTGAAAACAGCGGCAGAACTGTATGATCCGCTATCTGGCAGGTGGGTGAAGATCAGCACCACTGAACCGGGCCTGCAGGTATACACGGCCAATTGGTGGGATGGCAGCCTTACAGGTGTTCAGCAGGTGCCTTATGTAAAACATGGTGCAGTAGCATTGGAAACCCAGGCTTTTCCCGACAGCCCCAATCACCCTGCATTCCCCAGCACCCTGCTTGTGCCGGGGCATACTTACCTGGCAACCACTATTTTTGAATTCGGCGTTAAAGCGCATACACCAATGAGTGGTATTAAAGAGCGATAAAAACTGATGAACTATTTTATTCATAAACCTGTATACGATTGCTATGTCATCACCTGTTTATAACAATGCTTATATTATCGGTATATCCCTGATCTCTGCCCTTGGCGGGTATTTGTTCGGGTTCGATTTTGCCGTGATCTCCGGTGCACTTCCTTTTTTGCAAAAACAATTCAATCTCGATGCATACTGGGAAGGCTTTGCCACCGGCTGTCTTGCACTGGGCGCCATTGCAGGTTGCTTAGTCGCCGGCAAGTTTTCTGACAAGTATGGTCGCAGGAAGGGATTGCTGCTGGCGGCAGCTATATTCGGGATTTCCTCTCTCGCCATGTCTTTCTCTGCTACACGCGACCTGTTTATTTTTTCGCGTTTCATGGCGGGTATTGGTGTGGGAATGGCATCTATGCTTTCGCCGATGTATATCGCAGAGATTTCGCCTGCGCACCTGCGCGGAAGGATGGTGGCTATTAACCAATTGACTGTTGTAGTGGGTATCCTGGTAACCAACCTGGTGAATTATGGGTTGCGCAACAGTGGCGATGAAGCCTGGCGCTGGATGTTTGGACTGGGACTGCTGCCTTCTGCACTATTTTTTGCCGGTGCCTGGTGGCTGCCTGAAAGCCCGCGCTGGCTGGTGAAAGCAGGCAGATCTGCTGAAGCTGGTGTGGTGCTGGCAAAGATAGGCGATCAGTCTTTTGTACAGCAATCCCTGTCGGGTATCACCCGGTCGCTGGAAGGTGGCCAGCCTTTGTCGTATGCCGCTGTTTTCAAAAAAGCAGCGCTGCCCGCAGTGCTCATAGGTATAGGACTGGCTGTTTTTCAGCAGCTGTGTGGTATCAATGTGGTATTTAATTACACGCCGATGATATTTAAAAGCATTGGTGTTGCACAGGATGGGCAATTACTGCAAACCGTTTTTATCGGAGGTGTAAACCTGGTGTTCACACTGCTGGCAATGTTACTGGTAGATAAGCTGGGCCGTAAACCACTGATGTTACTGGGTGCGGGTGGCCTAGCACTTTTGTATATTGCTGTTGTGCAGCTGCTCGCATCAGGCGCTGCAAGTGTATCCTGGTTGCTGCTTACGGCCATCGGTGTATATGCTATGTCGCTGGCGCCGGTTACCTGGGTGCTGATAGCAGAAGTATTTCCGAATAAGATCCGCGGAGCGGCCACTTCGGTTGCTGTGCTGAGTTTATGGGCAGCTTATTTTATACTCGTGTTCAGCTTTCCTGTTTTGTTCAACAAGTTTAAGGATGGTACATTTTATATTTATGCATTTATTTGTATAGCCGGTTTTGTATTCATCTGGCTGAAAGTAAAAGAAACAAAAGGCAAAACACTGGAAGAACTTGAAGAAGTGATTACATTGCATTAAAACGATACGTTCTGCAAAACAACCATGATGAAAAAAAACTTTCTCCCGTTTTTGTTGCTGATGTGCTGCCAGATGATATATGCACAGGATGATGTCCGGATGTTGTTTACCCAGCCCGCAAAGGATTTTCATTTTTCTTCCCCGCTGGGTAACGGGCGCCTGGGTGCCATGGTCTTCGGCGGTACAAACCGGGAACGTATTGTACTGAATGAAATATCTATGTGGAGTGGTGGTATACAGGATGCTGATGATGAAAATGCAGTACACTACCTGCCGCAGATCAGGCAATTGCTACTGGAAGGAAAAAATGCAGAGGCACAGCAGTTATTGCAGCAGCATTTTGTATGTAAAGGACCAGGATCAGGCTCTGGTAATGGCGCCAATGTAAAATTCGGTTGCTACCAGACTTTGGGCGACCTGTATATTGATTGGGCTAAAAATGAACAGCCTGTACAAAACTATGAGCGGGTACTGCGGCTGGACAGTGCCTATGGCCGTACCAGCTGGGTCAGGGAAGGTGTACGGTATACAGAAGAAGTGATCGTGTCTGCACCGCAGCAAGTGATTGCGATAAAACTGACAGCATCAAGACCTGGTGCGCTTTCCTTTACTGCCAGCCTGTTCAGAAAAGAAAGGGTTGCTTATAAAGCCTGCCAGGGAAAGCTTTGTATGCAGGGTAGTTTAAACAGTGCAGGCGATGAGGGAATACAGTATGCAGCACTACTGGATGTATTGCCTGCCGGTGGAACCAAAACCGTGACCGACAGCAATATTGTGGTACGCAATGCAACTGAATGTGTACTGCTGATCAGTGCTGCCACAGATATGAATTGGCCACATGTAGAACAAAGAGGTGCAGCACCGTTGCCGGTTGCCGCCGCTGCAATAAAAAAAGCAGCAGCTGTTCCCTGGAACAACCTGCTTGCAATGCATGTAAAAGATTACCAGTTTTATTTTAACCGCTGCCGCCTGCAGTTTGCCAGTGAGCCGGGCAGCAATACCGGGCAGCTGGATATGCTGGAGAGACTGAACCGTTTCAGGGAAGGCAGTACAGATCCGGCGCTGGTGAGCATGTATTTTAATTTCGGCCGCTACCTGCTGATCTCTTCTTCACGCCCTGGCGGAATGCCGGCTAACCTGCAGGGTTTATGGGCAGAGGAATACCAGACACCCTGGAATGGCGACTATCATACAGATATCAATGTGCAGATGAATTACTGGCCTGCAGAGGTGACCAATCTGTCCGATTGCCATCAGCCCATGTTCACCTTGTTAGAGCAGATGGCCCGCTATGGCAGGCATACCGCGCAAACTTATTACCAGGCAAAAGGATGGGTAACACATCCCATCACAAATCCCTGGGGCTATACATCGCCTGGCGAAGGTGCTTCCTGGGGTTCTACTGTAACTGGTGGCATATGGGCTGCTACAGATCTGTGGCAACATTATGCATATACACAGGATAAAAAATTCCTGGCATCTGTATACCCCATCATTAAAGGTGCTGCTGCATTTTTTACCAGCATTCTTATTGAAGAGCCTGCACACAAATGGCTGGTTACGGCACCTTCCAATTCGCCGGAGAATACTTTTATCATGGCCAACGGAAAGGAGGCTTCTACCTGTATGGGACCCACCATCGATATGCAGCTGGGCCGCGAAATATTGAAAGAAGCCGCTAATGCCGCAGCAGTATTACAGGTAGATAAAGCCTGGAGCGATAGTCTGCAGATGATCAGCCACCGGCTGGCGCCGGAGCAGATCAGTCCTTCAACCGGCGCCCTGCAGGAATGGCTGGAGGATTACAAAGAAGCGGAACCCACACACCGGCATATATCACATAGCCTAGCATTGTATCCCTACGATGAAATTACACCCTGGGATACGCCGGAACTGGCCGCTGCAATGAAAACAACATTGCAGCGCCGGAATGTAGGTGGCAGCGGCTGGTCGCGCGTACTGCGTATGGCACTCTGGGCCCGCATGCAGGATGGTGATGAAGCTTATTCGTTATTCCGCACACTGCTTATACCAGCTTCCGGTTTTGCTATTGATATGAATAAGGGGGCAGGCACTTATCCCAATTTATTTTGCGCACATCCGCCATTCCAGATCGATGGTAATTTCGGTGGCACTGCAGCCATTGCCGAAATGCTGATGCAAAGCCATGGCCGGAACAATACTATCCGGTTGCTACCGGCATTGCCTTCGGATGCATCGCTGCAAAACGGCGCTGTAAAAGGATTGCGGGCACGCAATGGTTTTGAGCTATCTTTCGGATGGAAAGCAGGAAAAGTGCAGGATGTGACCATCCGTTCATATAACGGGTTGCCCTGCTTTATCCTGATGAAAGATGCTACCGGTGTAAAGAGCAGTACCGGCAAAAATATTGCCTGTACGAAAGATAAAGATGGCGTACTGAACTTCAACACTACAGCCGGCGAGGTTTATCACATCATACAGTGATCGGCCTTAGTCCTCAGTAGGCAGTTCTCAGTCCTCAGTCGGCGGGGGGAGGAGTAGATCGCAGTAGCAGATGGCGGAAAGTACCGATTGCAGCAGGACAGTGAACCATTACCAGCCGGCGGGTACAATACCAGCGTTAGAATCAGCGCAATGCACAATCCATTGCTTCCCACAAATTGCCCACTGCCTACTGCAGACTGAGAACCGCCTACTGCCAACTGAACACCGCTTCACCTTCTCTCCGTAGATCCCCGTTTAACCAGCACTGAAGGCAGTACCCTGTTCTCTTCCCGTAAATTAAAGCGGGGTTTTTCCAGCGCGCTGAACAACAGGCTCGCTGCGGCTTTACCCATTTCATAAGCCGGCTGGGTAATGGTAGTGAGGGAGGGATTCAATAAGGCCGCTGTTTTCATATTCGAGAAACCAACCACTTTTATATCTGATGGTATCTGCAGGCCAAGATCCTGTGAGATGCTGTAGGTGAGGGTTGCCAGTTTCTCCACGGAGCCGATAATACCATCAGGCCTTTCATTGCTGTTCAGTAAGGCCTGGATCAACTGGTATGCTTCGGCTTCATCTGCAGGGCAATGCACCAGGCAATGCTGGTTGTATTGCTCACCGGCATCTGCCAGTGCATGACAGAAGCCCTGTACCCGGTTTTGAATAATGGAAAGGTTTTTACCAATGGAGAGAAAAGCTATTTTTTTACAGCCCGATTCCAGCAAATGCGCAGTGGCTTTATAACCGGAAGCCTGGTCATCTGTTTGAACTTTGGCGGCTGTTACATCAGGACAAACCCTGTCGAAGAAAACCAGTGGCATCTGGTTACCGCACAATTCCTGTATATGCTGATGATTATCGGTTTCCTGCGAAACAGATAGCAGTACGCCATCTACCCGGCCATTCCTGAAATCGCGCAGAATAGATTGCTCCATGTGAAGGTCTTCATGTGTGAGATAAATGAGTACATGAAATCCTTTTTCTTTGGCAACCGATTCAATGCCATTGATCGATAAAGAAAAAAAACTATCGGCGACTTCAGGTACCACTACTGCAATGGTTTTACTGCTTCTTTTACGAAGACTGCTGGCATAAGGGTTGGGAGTGTAGTTCAAACGACGCGCCAGGTCAATCACACGTTGCTTTGTTTCGGGGCTGATTTCATAACTATCCTTCAATGCTTTGGAGATGGTGGCTTTAGATAGCTGCAACTCCCTGGCAAGATCATTTATTTTCACACTCATCCATGGTTGATTAAAAGTTGGGCGTACCGGCGTTACGAAACCGGTTTCGCAAATAAAACTATTTTATAGCGTTCATTTAACACTTAAAATTATCATTTTAGTACCTGCATAAAAATGTAGGATTGTTTGAATAAGATAAACTTAATACCGATCTGCTGCCATCTTTTTTTATTAAGTGTCTATACTACAATTTTACATTTGAACAATATTAAGATTTTAAACGACATGAAAAACCAGGTGAAGTATAATATATTGGTTTTTAATATGTAATGCTGTTGAGTTGTGTCCGTTCTACCATTAACGGATACTTAATTGAAATAATTGCTATATGAGAGTATCAGCCAGATGTACCCTGCCGCCTGAACCAGACAGGTGGTTGCTTTCTCTTTTTCCTGTTCATCGTTTGTATTCATGTAATCATAGTTTGCCAAAAGGATTTTGCACAGGCGCACCTGTTGCAATTGCTTGTTAAAAATAAACTGCATCCATTATGAGATCTTTTTTCAAAAACTTACAAGGGAATTGTTTCCTGTTTGTACTACTGGGCTGTTTGCTGCCATTGCTTTCCACAGCACAAGACCAGCATACAAGAGAAATCAGGGGGCTGGTTACTGATTCTTCCGGCAAACCGCTGCCCGGTATAACCATCCGGATAAAACGTACAGGACAGTCGAAAGCCACCGAAGCTGATGGCTCATTCCGCATTACTGCACAAAATGGTGATGTGCTTAGTTTTTCAGCACTGTCGTACACAACAACCGATATAACGGTAGGCAGCGCATCCATTTACACGGTTGTACTGCACGATGCAACCGCCGCACAGCTGGGTGATGTGGTAGTGGTGGGTTACGGAAAAAGCACCCGGAAAAACCTGACAAGTGCCATCAGCTCGGTTAAAGGGGAAGACCTGAACAGGGGCGCTATCAGTGATGTAGGCCAGCTGCTGCAGGGAAAGGTACCGGGTTTGAACATATCGGCCAGCGGCGATCCCAACCGCCCTTCGGCAGTGGTGCTGCGTGGTGCATCAACACTCAATAGCTCACAGTCTCCTTTTTATGTAATAGATGGTATCCCCGGTGCGGATATTTCTGTGATCGCCCCTGATGATGTGGCTTCTATCGATGTGCTCAAAGATGCTGCCGCCACCGCTATTTACGGTAACCGCGCCGCCAATGGCGTTATTATCGTTACTACCAAGCGTGGTAAAAAAGGACAGCTGCAGGTTGCTTACAGTGGTTATGTGGGATTAGAAAAGGTATCACGCAAACTGCCCATGATGGATGCCGGAGAGCTAAGGGCTTTTCTTTCTAAAAATAGTCTTTCTTTTTCACCCAATGATGATAAAGGAGCCAATACCAACTGGCAAAGCGAAGTGGAGCGAAACGCAGCCGTATCACACAATCACAATCTTTCATTCAGCGGTGGTACAGAGCATAATAATTACAGCGCCAGCATCAACTATTTCGATAAGCAGGGTATCATCAACCTGAGTGGTTTGAAAAGAGTGATCGCAAGACTGGCCGTAGAGCAGTATGCATTTAACGATAAGGTGAAATTCGGTTTAACCGTCACCAACTCGAACAGTGATGCACAAAACGTTCCGTTGCGCAATGCTGTGCTGCTGCAAATGATCAATCGCCTGCCGGTATCACCGGTGAAAAATGCAGACGGCTCTTATTTTGAAAATTTTACGAATACCGGTTATTTTAACCCGGTGGCCATGATTCATCATGCACAGGACAATACTAAAACCAATAACCTGGTAGGTAGCTTTACTGCACAGGTAAAACTGCCATTCGGCCTTACCTACGATCTTAACCTGGCCTACCAGCAGTCCAATACACTGCATGGTGAATTTTACGACAGCTATTATACTCAATACAACAGCAGCAATTTTTACAACAATCCCGATCCACCTGCCGTACATACCCTGGTGAACTTTGGCACCAACGGATCGGCGCTGCGCAACAGTTACCAGAACACCAACAAAATACTGGAAACCTTTTTCACCTGGAACCGGTCTTTTGGTGCGCATTCGGTAAATGCGGTACTGGGATATTCCTGGCAGGGTAACACACTGGGGGATGGGTTCCAGGCCACCAGTACCAATTTCCCGGTAGACAATGTGAGCTATAATAACCTGGGGCTGGGTAATCCTTATGCCATCTCTTCTTACAGGATCGATTTTGGGCCCGATAATTACCAGGAAACCCGTTTGATCTCTGATTTTGCCCGGTTGAACTACAATTACAAAGATAAATACCTGCTGCAGGGCTCCATCCGCCGCGATGGTGGTTCGGTGTTTGGTAAAAACCACCAATGGGGTTATTTCCCTTCAGTAGGTATCGCCTGGCGTATGATCCAGGAAGATTTTATGCGCCGTCAACAATTGTTCAGCGATCTGAAACTGCGCGCGAGCTATGGTGTTACGGGTAATGCCACTGGCTTTAATGCCTATACTGCACAGCAAATATCAGGTGCCCTGGGTAGTTTTTATTACAATGGTGTGCAGATGGCCGCTTATGGACCAACACAGGCTTCCAACCCAGACCTGCAATGGGAAAAAACAGCAACCACCAATGTGGGTGTTGATTTCTCATTGCTGAAAAACAGGTTGAGCGCTACCCTGGAATGGTACAACAAAAAAACAACAGGTATGATCTATTCCTACCGGGCAGACCCGATACTGGTTCCGGTTGGCAGCATCGTTGCAAATGGTGGCAGTATGAAGAACACCGGTATTGAAATTAGTATCACTGCAGCTCCGATACAGAACGCCCGCTTCAGCTGGACCACATCGCTCAACCTGGCACATAATAAAAACACCATTCTCAGCCTGAACAACCCGCTGTTTTCCGGTGGCGATTCCATTCGTTTATCCGATCCCGAAGGGGCCGGGCAAACCAACAGCACTTTGCAGATTTTAAAATCCGGTAAACCATTGGGGCAGTTCTTTTCATTGCAGTATGCCGGGAAAAATGCCAATGGCGTTTCCCAGTATGTTGCCGCCGACGGCAGCTTAACCACAACACCTTCAATTGGTATGGATTATCATTATCTCGGTAATGCGCAGCCTACCTGGTTACTGGGCTGGTCGAACAGTTTACGTTACCGCAATTTCGACTTGAATATTTTTATGCGCGGCGTACTCGGCAATAAAATATTCAATGCAACAAGGGCCGACCTGTTCAGGCCTGGTACAGCACAATACACCAATATCCTGAAAGAAGTGGCGGGTGAATCGATCAATGATGGCAATGCCTATAAATACTCCAGCAGGTTTATCGAAAACGGCAGCTACCTGCGGATGGATAATGCCACGCTGGGCTATACTATTAAAAAAATAGGCACTTATATCAAAAGCCTGCGCCTGTATACTTCTGTGAACAATCTTTTTGTTATTACAGGATATAAAGGAATAGACCCGGAGATTAACCAGGGCGGCATTGCACCAGGCGTGGATGCCAATAATTTCTATCCCAAAACCCGCACGTTTATGCTGGGAGCCAATGTGTCATTTTAAACCTAACGATTAAATCTTTAGTATGAAAAGAATATTTCCCTGTACCGGCTGCTGGATATTGCTGCTGCTTGTGTTTACTGCCTGTCATAAGCTGGATGTGCCGGTTAAAACCGAGCTTACACCTGAAGTGTTTCCACAAAACCCATCACAGTTTATCCAGGCTTCCGGCCCGGTATATGTGGCTTTCAGGGGCAATTTTTCATTGGACTACTGGTTCATGCAATCACTGAGCACTGATGAAGCTATCCTTCCTGCAAGAGGCGGTAACTGGTACGATGGACAGAATTATGCCATGCTGCATTACCACAACTGGACAAAAGACCATGGATGGACCAACGGCTGCTGGAACTATTTCTCTACAGTGATCGGCACTGCCAACCAGGCGCTTTCTGTACTGAACCAGACAATGCCGGCAGGCGCAGCAAAGCAGGCTGGTCTTGCAGAACTAAGGATGATGCGGGCCCTCAGCTACTACCTGATGATGGATCTATATGGCAACCTTCCAATAGATACGGTTTACGGTGAGTTTAAACCCCAGGTTAATATGCCGCGTACACAGGTGTTCAGTTTTATTGAATCGGAAGTGAAAGCCTGCCTGCCTTACCTGGACCCCTCAACAGGTGTGGCCACTTATGGACGGGCCAATAGATACACCGCATTTGCTTTGCTGGCTAAAATGTACCTGAACGCAGAATATTATACCGGCACCCCCCGCTACAATGATTGTATCGTGGCCTGCGACAGTGTGATCAATTCAGGAAAATATGCGCTGGAACCGCGCAGCAGTTACCTGAAAATGTTTTATCCCGATAATGGTCCGCAGATGAAAGAATTCATTTTTGCGGTGCCATATGACCCATCTGCTTCTACTGCGTATGGTTTAAATGGCTATATGTACCATGCGCGCTATGATGTGCCGCGTTCTGAAAGGGCAAAGTTCGGGTTGCCGTTTACACCCAGTGCCGCCGAAAGCACCCTGCCTGAATTTTATGCGCATTTCAATGATGCGAATGATATCCGCAATGGTCAGTGGTTAACCGGGCTGCAATACATGAACGATGGCATTACTCCCGTTATGGTAACAACGACCAACCTTGGCTATAACCAGTTTTACACAGGTAATAACCCGGGTGCTGCCTATACCTACCAGGTAAATTTAACACCGGATGTACAGCTGCGGCAAAACCCATCGCTGTTCGACTGCGGTAATGATGAAATAGCCTGGAATATGGGATACCGGAACATTAAATTTTATCCGGACAATACATCCATTAACCGCAACCAGAACAATGATGTGCCTGTATTCAGGTATGCAGATATTTTACTGATGAAAGCCGAAGCGATACTGCGTGGCGGCACACCCACCCAGGGACAAACTGCGCTATCACTGGTGAATCAGCTGCGGGCTGTACGCACCACGGCTGCCTCATGGAGCAGCCTCACCCTCGATTCAATATATGAAGAAAGATGCCGCGAATTTGCCTGGGAAACCTGGCACCGGAATGATATGATCCGTTTTGGTAAATACGAAAACAAATGGGGCTTTAAAACGGATGCAGACCCGAATCATCGTATTTTTCCCATACCTACCAATGCAATAATGCTGAACCCGGCATTGAAACAGAACCCGGGCTACTGATTGAAGACCGGAATAAAATGCCAACCTGTAGCCTGAATTGTCAACAGGCTGCAGGTTGGCCATTGGTGCAGGTGAATTCATGGATCAAATTAAAAGGTATGAAACAATTCTTCTTGTTGTGTGGCTTTATTTCTTTGGTATCCGCAGCATCAGCACAGCTGAACACCGATGCTGCAAAAAAAATGTTGCAAAGAGTAGTGCCTGCACATGCAGCCGGTTTTGTGGTGGAAGCTTTGCCACAAGATGCAGGCCAGGATGTTTTTGAAATCGCCTCGCGAAGCGGCAAGATTGTTTTGCGTGGCAATAATGGTGTGGCAGTGGCATCGGCTTTGTATTATTATCTCAATGAATATTGTCATTGCCAGCTTACCTGGAATGGCGTTAATATGCAGCTACCCGCCAGGCTGCCTGTTGTAAAAACACCCGTAAGGAAAAACACGGCTTACACTTACCGCTATTACCTCAATTACTGCACATTCAATTATAGCATGAGCTGGTGGGACTGGCCGCGCTGGGAAAAAGAGATCGACTGGATGGCACTGCATGGCATCAATATGCCGCTGGCAATAACAGGAGAGGAGTATACCTGGTATGAAGTGTATAAAGACATGGGCTTCACTGATACAGACCTACAATCTTTTTTTTCAGGGCCTGCTTATTTTTCCTGGTTCTGGATGGGCAATCTTGACGCATGGGGTGGGCCGCTCCCGTTCAGCTGGATGCAATCGCACCGGCTATTGCAACAAAAAATACTGCAGCGCGAAAGAGCGCTGGGTATGCATCCCGTACTGCCTGCATTTACAGGGCATGTGCCGGCAGCATTTAAAAAGAAATACCCGCAGGCTAGGTTGAAAGCAACCAACTGGAACAATGGTTTTGCTGATACATATATACTTGATGCCGCTGATCCGCTGTTTGCTGAGATCGGCAAACGGTTCCTGCAGAAACAAACTGCATTATTTGGTACAGATCATCTTTATTCGGCCGATACGTTCAATGAAAATGAACCCCCTTCTGATGATCCTGATTTCCTTGCCAGGCTCAGTGCAAAAGTGTATGAAGGCATGCACAGTGCCGATACAGCAGCTGTATGGGTTATGCAGGGATGGTTGTTTTACAGCGACAAAAAATTCTGGAAAGCGCCGCAAACAGAAGCGCTGCTGAAAGCCGTGCCGGATAATAAAATGATCCTGCTCGATCTCGCAGCCGAAATAGAACCTGTATGGAAACGTACATCGGCATTTTACGGCAAACCCTGGATATGGAATATGCTGAACAATTTTGGCGGCAATACCAACTTGTTCGGCCGTATGGATGGCGTGGCCACCGGCCCTGCCGCAGCATGGAATGATCCCCGGAAAGGGCGTATGGCGGGTATAGGATTAACCATGGAAGGCATAGAACAAAACCCCGTGATATACGAGCTGATGACAGCGCATACCTGGCGTACAAACGAAATCAGCCTGGATGAATGGCTGCCTGCATACATCAGGAACCGCTATGGCGCTGCAGATACAGCCGCTATCAGGGCCTGGAAGGTATTGCATGCAACAGTATATAATGGACGCCGCATACGTGACGGTGCCGAATCCATCCTTCAGGCAAGGCCCACTTTTGATTCGCTTACACAGTGGACAAAAACCACGCTCAATTATGCTGCTGAAGACCTGCTGCCTGCCTGGGATGCCTTGCTGCAGGCTGCAGACCACTGTGGCAGCTATGATGGCTACCGCTTCGACCTGGTAGATCTTACACGGCAGGTGCTGGCCAATTATGCACTTCCCTTACAGCGTAAATGGGTAGCCGCTTACCACAACAATGATACAGCTGCTTTTGATCGTTATAGTACTGCTTTTATTCAGTTGATAGATGACATGGACCAACTGCTCGCCACCCGCAAAGATTTTTTGCTGGGCAGCTGGATCGCAGATGCCCGCCGTTGCGGAACCACACCGGCAGAGAAAAACCTCTATGAAAAAAACGCCCGTAACCTTATTACCCTTTGGGGCGATGCAGCCAGCCCGCTGCATGAATATGCCTGCCGGCAATGGAGCGGACTATTCTCCTCTTTTTATAAACCCCGGTGGCAACAGTTCTTTACCCTATTAACGGTTGCATTGCGCAGCGCCGCCAAACCCGATCTGGACGGCTTCAAACAACAGGTAGCGCAATGGGAATGGCAATGGGTTAACAGGCGCGAAGATTACCCGGTTACACCATCGGGTGATGAAGTGGAAACAGTGCGCCGCCTGTACCACAAATACAGGGAGCACGTGGCTGCAGCATATAGTAACTGATATAAATTATTAAATCATTCATCCAGTTTATCACAAATATGTTCCAGGTATACCGGTTATCAATCGTATTATTCTGTCTCATTGCAGGCAGTATGGTTAAAGCACAGCGTCCTGTGCTGGATATTGTACATTTTGGCGCCAGGGCAGATGGGATTACAGACAATACAGCTGCCATACAAAAAGCCATCAGCCAGGCATCAGCCACTGGCGGTGGTATAGTGGTGGTGCCGGCCGGCCGGTTTTTAACCGGCGTATTGACACTGCAATCGAATGTAGAACTGCAACTTGCTGAAGGCGCAGTATTGCTGGCTTCCGCCAGGCGCGCTGACTATGGGGGACGAAATGCATCGGCCCTGCTGGTGGCCAGCGGGCAGCAGCATATTGCTTTAACAGGAAAAGGTATCATTGACGGGCAGGGCACCGCATTGCTGGAAGATATCTATCGCATGCTGCATACAGACACCTTGCAGGATGATGAATGGCAAACTTATAATCCCTGGCACCAGATGCGCCCTGCAGAACACAATCGCCCCAAATTAGTGGAGTTTATACAATGTTCAGATGTTGCCATTAAAGGTATTACGCTGAAAAACGGATTGTGCTGGATACAAAATTATAAAGAATGTACCCGCCTGGTCATTGACAGCGTTCGCGTGGAAAGCACTACTTTCCTGAACAATGATGGCATCGATGTGGTGGATTGTAAAGACGTACGTGTTACGCATTGTGATATCAATGCTGCGGATGATGGCATCTGCCTCAAATCAGAAAACCGCAACAGCCGCTGCGAAAATGTATATGTTGCCAACTGTCGCGTTCGTTCCAGTGCCAGCGCCATAAAACTGGGCACTGCATCATGGGGCGGCTTTAAAAATATCACCATCCATAATATATCGGTATATGATACTTACCGCTCTGCCATCGCGTTGGAAAGCGTGGATGGTGGTGTGCTCGAAAATGTGGATGTGCGCAATATCGACGCGGTAAATACCGGTAATGCAGTATTTATCCGCCTGGGTCACCGCAATAAAGACAGCGTCATTAGCCGTGTGCGGCACCTATACATCGGCAATATAAAGGTCGCTGTTCCTGCCACCAAGCCAGATGCCGGCTACCCAATGGAAGGGCCTTCCCTCCGGTATCCGCACAATATTATGCCGGCCTCAGTTACGGGATTGCCGGGGCACCCGGTAGAAGATGTGCTGTTGGAAAATATCTCCATTACATATGCCGGCGGAGCCAGTAAAGACACCGCTTTTTTTGCACTTGATTCACTGGGTAGGATAACAGAGAATGCATCCGGTTATCCCGAATTTTCCATGTTTGGTGAACTGCCTGTCTGGGGGTTTTATGCCCGGCATGCCAGCAATATCCGGTTGCTCCATTGCGAGCTGGGGTATGAAAAACCCGATTTTCGCACAGCGATGATTTTTGATGATGTACAAAAACTGCAGCTGCAAAAACTGCATATCCGCTCCGGGCAACAGGCGCCGTTTATAGTGCTGCATAATACACCCGGGGCAGCACTGGAAGGCTTACAACTGCCGCAACCGGGTAAAACAGCTGTTTTGCGTACAACCAGCCGGTGATACCGTTTTTTCCGCCAGGCATATTGTTTAGCAGGATCATTCGGGGCGTTTAGGGCAAACCAGTACACCACAGGATGCAGCTATAATGAAAAAAATTATATTTGGCTGCCGGTGCCGGCGACATACCAGGAAATGCTTGTGTTTGCCCTGATGAACACCGGTTGATTTTGTCAACTATCGAAACAATTATTTGCCGATGCATCATTTGTTCTTCCTGAACAGGGTTGCTGTTCTGCTTGCCTGTTGCTGTACATTCCATGTTGCTGGTGTTGCGGCTCAATCTCCCTGTAAAATAGTGGATATGCAAACAGAATACCTGCATCAGCCCCTGGGTATTGATGCGGTTCACCCGCGTTTTACCTGGCGGTTGGAAGATGACCGTAAAGGCGCCAGGCAAACTGCTTACCGCATCCTAGTGAATACCGATTCGCTCGCACTCACTGAAGGCAGGGGTACTGTATGGAATACAGGATGGGTACAGCAAAATGACCAGCTGGTGCTTTTTAACGGCCGGCCACTGCAGCCTTTTACACGCTACTACTGGCGTGTGGAGATAGCAGATAAAGACGGGAAAAGAGCAACAGGTACTTATATGGCTGCTTTTGAAACAGGCATGATGGATAGCCGGAACTGGCAGGGTACCTGGATTTCTGATGGGAATGATATACACCTGAAACCCGCACCTTATTTCAGAAAAGCATTTACAGCCCGGAAAAAAATAAAAACAGCGCGTGCCTATATCGCTGTTGCCGGTTTGTATGAGCTGTATATTAATGGCAGCAAAATCGGCAATCACCGCCTCGACCCCATGTACACCCGCTTCGATCGCAGAACATTGTATGTTACTTATGATGTAACCGGTGCACTGCAACAGGGTACTAATGCAATAGGTGTATTATTGGGCAATGGCTGGTATAACCTGTCATCAACAGCAGTATGGGAATTTGATAAAGCACCCTGGCGTGCCAGGCCCTGTTTTTGCCTTGATCTCAGACTGGTGTATGAAGATGGCTCAGTAGAAACCATTACATCAGGTAAAGACTGGAAAACAGCGCTCAGCCCGGTTATATTCAATAGCATTTATACCGGTGAACACTATGACGACCGGTTGGAGCAACCCGGCTGGAACACCACTGCATTTGATGATGCTAAATGGAAAAATGTGATCATCCGTTCTGCACCTTCTACACAGATCGTATCACAGGCATTGCACCCCGTGCGGAACGTAGAGGAAATTGCTGCTACAGGTATAAAGCAACTGAGCGATACCTGTTATGTATTTGACCTGGGGCGGAATATTTCGGGTGTAACTAAGATCAAACTGAATGGCCCTGCAGGCACAGTGGTACACCTGCGGCATGCAGAAAGGTTGCTGGCCAATGACCATACCGATCTCTCGAATATCGATGTGCATTACCGCCCCACTGATCATACCGACCCTTTCCAGACAGATATTTTTATCCTGAACGGAAAAGGTGAAGAAGTGTTCATGCCCCGCTTTAATTACAAAGGTTTCCGCTATGTGGAGCTAACCAGCAGCCATCCCCTGCAATTAAACCGGGAAAGCATTACCGGTTATTTTATGCACAGTGATGTGCCTGTGGCCGGGCATATTGATGCAGGCGATACCATTATTAACCAGATATGGTCTTCAACCAATCATTCTTATCTATCTAATCTGTTCGGCTATCCTACAGATTGTCCGCAGCGGGAAAAGAACGGCTGGACAGGGGATGCGCAGATCGCTATTGAAACAGGGCTGTACAATTTTGATGGCATCACTGTGTATGAAAAATGGCTGGCCGATCACCGCGATGAACAGCAGCCCAATGGGGTGCTGCCTTCTATTGTGCCCACCTGCGGATGGGGATATGAATGGGGCAATGGACCCGACTGGACCAGTACCATCGCGATTATACCCTGGAATATTTACCTGTTCTACGGCGACAGTAAATTACTGGCCGATTGTTATGATAACATTAAACGGTATGTTGATCATATTGAAGCGATCAGTCCTGCAGGTTTAACCACCTGGGGCCTGGGCGATTGGGTGCCTGTAAAATCAAAAAGCCCGGTTGAACTCACTTCTTCTGCCTATTATTATGCTGATGCGCTGATACTGTCGAAAGCAGCGAAGCTGCTGCATAAAGATGAAGATGCTGCAAAATATGCTGCACTGGCCGAACATATCAGGAATGCATTTAATAACAAATACCTGGATAAGGCAACCGGTGTCTACGGCAAAGGCACACAAACAGAACAAAGTGTGCCGCTTTACTGGGGCCTGGCACCCGAAGCGATGAAACCTGCTATTGCAGCACAGCTGGCCAAACGGGTGGAGGCAGACAGTTTTCACCTGGATGTGGGATTGCTGGGACAAAAAGCCATATTGAATGCATTGAGCGAAAACGGTTATGCTGATGCTGCCTATAAAATAGCTGCACAGCGAACCTATCCTTCCTGGGGCTGGTGGATGGTGAACGGCGCTACCACACTGTATGAGAACTGGAAAATAGATGCGGCGCAGGATATATCGCTCAATCATATTATGTTTGGCGAAATAGGCGCCTGGTTATTTAAAGGGCCTGGCGGCATTCATCCCGATCCGCAGCAGCCGGGTTTTAAAAACACTATCCTGTCACCGCATTTTGCAGAAGGGCTCGATCGTTTTGAAGCCATGCATGAAAGCAGGTATGGAAAAATTGTTTCTTCCTGGACAAAAAACAACAATGAGATTCACTACACGGCTGTGGTACCGCCCAACACCACTGCCACACTTCACCTGCCGCAATTGGATGGTATGAAAATATACAGCGATGAGCAGCCGGTAGCGGGAAAAACAATACAGCTGCAGGCAGGTACCTATCACTTCAGCTGGAAACGCTGATGGACACAAAATAATAATTGTCAATTGAACAGAAATTCCCGATCTCATAAACGCTTTTTTCTTTTTCAGTAAATGTAACAGGCTGTCTGCCGGTAGTTTTGCCGCCATTTAACGGGGGATGCTCCAGTAACTGACTTATATGAAGAAGATTTACCTGCTGCTGGCAATATTAGGGTGTACTACAGGCTTATGGGCGCAGCAAACAATTCGCGGTACTATTAAAGATGAAAACGGGCAGCCATTGAGGCATTGTTCAGTTAGCCTGAAAGGCCAGCATGAATTTGTGTCTACCGGTGCTAACGGGCAGTATACGCTTAGCACAGATAGAACAGGTAAACAGGAGCTGGTCATTTCTCTCGCAGGATATAAAACAAACAAACAGGTCATCGACCTGCAACCCGGAAAGGAAATAATGCTGAACGGTCAGCTGGAACCTGACCTGCGCCAGCTGGATGAAGTGATCGTTTCCGCCAGCCGCCGTCCTGAAGCATTGAGTAATGTGCCTTCCTCTGTTACGGTTGTCAACCGTAAAACCATTGAAAGCGATATGGCGGTTGCAACGGATATTACAGAAATACTGGCCAAGGAAGTGCCAGGACTGGCACCTTCAGCACAAACCAGCAGCAATGTAGGTCAGTCATTGCGCGGCCGTTCGGTACTGGTGATGATCGATGGTATACCACAGTCAACGCCATTGCGCAATGGCGAAGTGGATCTTCGTTCTATCGATCCTTCGGTAATAGAACGGGTGGATGTACTGAAAGGCGCTACTGCTATTTATGGCAACGGCGCCACCGGTGGTCTCATCAATTATATAACATTGACACCAAAGGATGCCGGTGTATTGTCTGGCAAAACTTCGGTGAACATGACAGGCTCGCTGTCTAATTTAAAAAACAGTACCGGTGGGCGGCTCAATCAATTGCTGTATGGCCGCTATAAAAAACTGGATTATGTGCTGAGCGGTGTTTATGAACAAACCGGTGAGTTCAAAGATGCAAAAGGACAGTTGCTGGGGCCCAATTACAGCCTCGGCGAAACAGAAAGCTACAATGCATTTGCAAAAATCGGTTTTGAGCCCACACGCAACCAGCGTATCCAGCTGATGTATAATTTTTACGGCAGCCAGCAAAACTCAAAATATGTACTGGTGAATGGCGATTATGCCACGGGCAAGCCTGCCACTGGTGTGCCGGGCAAACAAACCGGCGATCCTACCGGTGTAAAAGGCAATCACAACCTGCAATTGTCTTATCATGCCGATAGCCTGATAGGCGCTACTTCACTGGACGCTGATGCCTACTTCCAATCCAGGAATGATGTGTTTTATGTTTCCATCGGCCGTTTTGAAGGTGGCGACGGGCAGTCGCATACGCTTTCTAAAAAGAAGGGGCTGCGCCTGATGCTGAACACTCCACTGCTAACAGCAAAAACAGCACAGGGTACCGTTTCCTATGGTGCCGATCTGCTGAATGATATAACATCTCAGCCACTGGTAGATGGCCGCACCTGGGTACCCGAAATGAACATGCTCAATTTCGCCCCTTTTGCCGAAACGGAATGGCGGCTGTTGCGCGATCTTATTGTAAAAGGCGGTGTTCGTATAGAAAAAGTACGCATCAGTGTAAACGACTATACAACTCTGCGCATCACCAATGCGAACGGGCAAACCATTACGCCCAGCTTTAATGTAAAAGGCGGCGACCTGAAATACACAGCCACTTTATTCAATGCAGGTATCCGTTATAACCGTTATGCATTGTTCGCGCCTTATGCCAGTTTTTCACAGGGATTTTCTGTGTCGGATGTAGGACTGGCACTGCGCGATGCCAAAGTGGATAATATTAATAAGATCAATACAGAGGCTGTACTGGTGAACAATTATGAGCTGGGTTTTGTAAGCCGGTATAAAAAACTTCGTTTCGAGCTTACGGGTTTTATCAGCACCTCCAAACTGGGCTCCGAAATGCTGTTCGACAATACTACCGGCCTGTTCAATGTAAGCCGTACACCTGAGCGTATATACGGTTTTGAAGCCAGCCTGCAGTACCAGCTGCTGCCCACACTGGATATCTCTGCTTCCTATAGCTATGTGGAGGGAAAAGCCGACACCGGCAGAAATGGTCATTACAATACTTATTTGAATGGAAGACGTATTGCCCCACCCAAGCTAACAGGCAGTGTTCATTACCAGCCTTTGCCGGCGATGGACCTCCGACTGCAATACACAGGCATCTGTGCAAGGGATCGCTTTGTTAAAAATACTTCCGGCACATACAATGGCAATGAAGGACCAGTAAGTGCTTATAACCTGTTTAACCTGAATGCCAGCTACCGGTTCAATAAAAATACGCAGCTCACCCTGGGTATTGAAAACCTGTTCAACGCAGATTATTTTCCTGCCCGCTCCCAGTGGTATATGATCCCGGGTTTTTATTCCAAAGGAAAAGGTGCCTCGTTCAATGTGGGTATATCGGTGAGCTATTAACAGCGGCGGGAAATTTGTCTCGCGGAATGCGCGGAAGACGCGGAAGGAAGGGATGAATTATTCTTTGAACGTTCCATTTATGATTGCCTGCAGCTGCCAACTGGACTGTGGACTGCCGACTGCCAACTGTGGACTGCCAACTGGACAAAACACTGGAATCAATAAAATTACATCACCCCTCGCCCCGGGGATCATCCTGCTGCGCTGTGGCTTGGTAATGCCGCCATCCCCAATACAAGCGGTTGCGTATGTTTTTACGCAATACTTCAGGAGCCAGCACTTCAACGCCTTCGCCAAAGCCCAGTATTTCCTTTTCCAGCTCAAAGTTCAGCTGCAGTTTCATTTGTATGATGATGCCGTTTTCTCTTCGCTCAATCGTTTCCTGGCTGTGGTGAAAGGGCTTGGTTTCTACATAAGGCGCATGCAGCTGGTTTACGAATAGTTGTATTGTTCTGGGGCGCTGGTTCTGGCTCACCGTAACACCGATCACATCCTTATAAAAATCATGGGGGTGTATACCGCCGTTGCCGGTATACGCGATATTGTCTGCCTGCTCCAGCGCCTGTATCCTGTCCAGCGCCAGGTTCAGCACATACTGACCGGCCTGTTTCACACCCACAGCGAACCACCTGTTTTTAAATTCTTTCAGCCACCATACATGAAACACGAACTGCTGTGCTTCCCTGGCTTTGAACGAGCGGTAACTGAGCAGTACTGCTTTCTGCTGTATAACGGAATGGTACAACAGGTCGAGGTGTTCAAGTCCTTTCAGCCGTTCGTTCTTTTCAAAATCAATAACAGGGGTGGTTTGATGGGCAGATGCATATACATGGTCTTCCAGTTTTTGCACTACCTCGTTCAGGCTGGTAAAATGTGAGAAACCTTTGAATTGTTTCAGCACTTCCACCGCTTCGTTCATGCGGCCCAGATCCTGTTCACTCAGCGGAATATTGGTGATGCTGTAGGAGGGATCTTCATAAGTATAATATTTCCGGTTCAGCACCACGATAGGGGCATTATAGCCCAGCTTATCGCTGCGCATCACCTGTATATCGGCCTGTATGGTGCGTTTGCTAATGCCCTTATCCATGCCTTCATATTCGTACAATGCATCAGATACCGCATCGATCAGCTTTTCCAGTGTCCATTTCCGCTGGCGGTTGCGCAGGCAGGCATCAATGGCTTTATAGCGGATCAGGGCATTGCGGTTAACAGGCATACACAAAAAATTTCCGGGAAAATAGAAAATAAATTTTACTGCGCAAAAAGACTGCGCAGTAGACTTGCAGCTTTGTATTGTCAAATAAAACAAGCAATATGGAACCATTGAACATCACCGGAAAAGAATTGATCAGCATCGGTTATCCGCAATCACCCGCTATAGCCCTGGCCATGCAGCTGGTGGCACATGCCTTCAGTGCAGGGCAGCGGCAAGAAGCATTGGAGGTATTGAAAGCTGTACTGGAACAGCCGGAGGCTTTTACCGGTGATGCTGTTTTTGCCGAACTGGCCGCAGCGTTGATAGCAGAGAAAGAATCATCTACCATACAGTTACAGCAACCAGCACCTTATACAGTGTTCGGTAGCGATTTTATTGAACAGGGCGCCCGCGCACAAATGGATGCGGCCGTTAAACTGCCGGTGGCCGTAGCGGGTGCCCTGATGCCTGATGCTCACCAGGGTTATGGTTTACCTATCGGTGGGGTACTGGCTACCCGTAATGCTGTTATTCCTTATGGTGTGGGTGTGGATATCGGCTGCCGTATGTGTTTGAGCATTTATGATATACCCGGTGAACATTTAATCAGCCATAAAGCGCAGTACCAGCGTGAACTGGTGGCACATACCCTGTTTGGTGCAGGTGCGGGTTTTCATGGGCGGTACAAAGCTGATCATGCTGTGCTGGAAGACAAAACTTTTTCGCTTACTCCTTTTATCAAACAGCTGCACGATAAAGCCTATACCCAGCTGGGTACTTCAGGCGGCGGCAACCATTTTGTAGAATGGGGTGAGCTGGAAATACTGTCAGCACAAAATGCACTGGCTATTCCCAAAGGTAAATACCTGGCTCTTTTATCTCATTCCGGTTCGCGGGGCTTTGGTGCTACTATTGCAGGGTACTATACCAGGCTGGCAAAGGAATTGTGCCGTTTACCAAAAGAAGCCGCCAACCTGGCCTACCTGTCGCTGGATACTGCCGAAGGGCAGGAGTACTGGCTGGCAATGAACCTGGCCGGTAATTATGCCAGCGCCTGTCATGAAGTAATTCATAATAAGCTTACCAAAGCCATCGGCGCACAGTTACTGGCAAGGGTGGAAAACCACCACAATTTTGCCTGGAAGGAAACCTGGAATAACGAGGAGATGATTGTACACCGTAAAGGTGCAACACCTGCGGCCGAAGGTGTGCTGGGTATTATTCCCGGCTCTATGACAGCACCAGGCTTCCTGGTGCGTGGTAAGGGTAATACTGCTTCATTGCAATCTGCATCGCATGGTGCGGGCCGGCAGATGAGTAGGACTGCCGCCGAAAAGGCTTTCACATCCGAATGGCTGCGGGCTACACTGCGCGAGCATGATGTAACCCTGATAGGCGGCGGACTGGATGAGGCACCCGGTGCATACAAGGATATCCGTACAGTAATGGCAGCACAGCAAGACCTGGTAGAAGTACTGGCCTGCTTTACACCACGTATTGTGCGGATGGCCGACGACGGCAGCCGGGAAGATTAACAACGATTTTGTTGATACAACATAAAAAGCTTCCACGAGGAAGGTTGAACAGGGTATTGCCAGGCCCGGATGAGGGTTTCTTACAGCCCCGTAGTATTGCCCGCAATAGCTGGTGATATGCTGCCTGCCTTGCTGTGTTCATCAAACCATCAATGGGCGGGGGTTCGAATCCCCCTGCCGGCAACAGCTGGTATAGCTCAGCGGCAGAGCAATTGAACCAATGCAGGTTCGAATCCTGCTCCAGCAGAATTGCTGGATGGCGAATTGGCAACGCAGCGGATGAAAATCCCTTTTACAAAGACGGCAACTTCTACAAATGCCCCTGACCAGAAAACAGCTGATGCAACCGGCTGCCATGCATGGGATGCAGGGCAGCGATCTGCCAGGGCCCCGAAAAAGGCGGATACCGTAAAGGCAGGCTGCATGCTTTCTTTTAAAAGGCATACCTGGAGGTATTGCCGCTTACCTGAAACCATATAGCTGGAATTTACTCAAGCCCGATTCCGGCTGAGGGAGATGGATGCATCGCCTGTTTTCTTTTAAAAAATTAAATGACTTTAAAAATAGCAATGATGTTAACTGTAAAAGTGAATGCTTATGAGAAAGCACTGGTGTTTAAAAACAACCGGTACATCAAAATGCTGGATGAAGGCAAATACCGGTTCTGGCATGGCGAAAAACTGGAAACTTACGAGATGAACAAACCTTTTACCCCGGCTATGGATTTGACCATCCTGCTGAAAGATGAGGCCTTGCTGGCATCCCTGACCGTGGTGGAGGTAAAGCACAATGAAATAGCACTGCAGTACGAAAACGGGTTGTTTAAAACCGTGCTGCCTGCAGGCCGTTATGCATTCTGGAAAGGTGTGGTGGAATATACTTTTATAAAAGCTGATACCAGTAAGATAGCCATTACCGAGATAACAGACAAGGCTATACTGGTAAAGCCTGAACTGTCTGCCTATGTACGAGTGTATACAGTAGAGGTATATGAAAAAGGATTGCTGTATGTAAATGGCCAGCTGGAACAGTTGCTGGAGCCGGGTGTGTATTATTTCTGGAAAAACCCGGAGGTGATCACTGTATACAAATCAGATACCCGCCAGCTGCAAATGGAAATGAATGGACAGGAAATACTGACAAAGGACAAAGCCAACCTGCGGATCAATTTTGCGTTGCAATACAGGGTTACCGATGTGTTCAAAGCAGTGCAGAACAAAGAATACGATAAACAATTGTATGTGCTGATGCAACTGGCATTGCGTGAACAGGTGGCCCTGTATACCCTGGATGAACTGCTGGATAAACGCGATGCCGTATCGCCACTGGTACTGGCAGCCGTGCAGCAAAAGGCGGCGGCACTGGGTGTAGAACTGGCCGGCTGCGGTATCAGGGATATTATTCTGCCCGGCGATATAAAGGAGATCATGAACCAGGTGCTGGTAGCTGAAAAAAAAGCACAGGCCAATAGCATCATGCGCCGGGAAGAAACGGCTGCTACCCGCAGCTTGCTGAACACGGCTAAGCTGATGGAGGAAAATGAAATGTTGTTTAAACTGAAAGAGATGGAATATGTAGAGAAGATCGCGGATAAGATCAGCAACATTTCTGTGAGTGGTGGTGGCGACCTGGTAGGGCAGCTGAAGCAGATTTTTGTTCCGCCTAAAACGGGGAGAAACTGATACAAGAACAATGATCCCGGAATACCCGGGATCATTGCCATATGTATACAGGACACTTATTTTTTAACCAGGCTGTTTTTTACATAGTCGAAACTTTGTTTGATGCTTTCAAATTTATCGGGCATATAAATGCCGTCCTGCTCTATAAAAATATACTGCAGGCCAGCTTTTTGCTCTGCTGCAAAAATAGATTTGAAATCGATGCTGCCGCTGCCTACTTCGGCAAACTTGACAGACTGTACTACGGTCATCACGGGCGACTGGTCAAGGGTTGCCTTCGGGATGGGCTCGGAGGCTGATTTATCCATATCTTTCACATGCCACATCTTGAAACGGCCGGGGTATTTATTGAAATAATCCAACGGTTCATAACCGGCTTTTTTTATCCAGAACAGATCCATTTCAAAACATACCAGCTGCGGGTCGGTTTCGGTCAGCAGAATATCATAACCTTTCTTACCATCTGCCTGTGTTTTAAATTCCCAGAAATGATTGTGGTAACCCATTTGTATACCTGCTTTTTTACTTATTTCACCGGCTTTGTTCAGCTGTGCCGCTATAAACTGGTAATCGGCGGAACTGAGCTTATCGATAATATTAAAAGGCGGTACTGGTACAATGAAATATTCCTGGCCTATTTCTTTTGCCAGTTCCAGCTGGGCCTGCAGGGCATCTGCATTACCATTACCGGGACTGAGGTAATCGTTCAGCTGGTAATGGCCGCTGGTTGACACCAGTTTATTATCGGTGAGCAGTTTTTTAAAATCGCGCGGACTTAATCCCCAGAACTGTTGCGCCGCGCCGGGCCCACTGTAGCCATAAAAAGTTTCCACATTCTGGTAGCCGGTCCGGGCAATCTTTTCAATAGTGCCTTTTACATCTTTGGCGATCTCATCCCGCAGGGTATATAACTGGAGGCCGATGATACCATGTGCTGTTTTGGACAAGCCGGCACAGGACATCATCGGTTTTGCCAGTAAACCGGCCGCTGCAAGGGCAGACAACTGTAAAAAATCGCGTCTTGTATTCATATGTAATGGGTTTTAATTGAGCTATTCCATATCTCCAGGATATGGAATAGCTGATCTGCTATCCCTATGCCATGGGTTTAACAAGTTACCACAACAGAGCTATTCCATATCTCCAAGATATGCAATATCTGATCCGCGCCGCTATTGCATTTCTGCATCTTTTTTTGTAACTTATAGGCCTAAACGATTGCTGTATGAAAACAGTTGCCGATATTTTCCAGCGGAAAGGCCGTACTACCATTAGTGTAGACCCTGAATCCATCGTTCTGGATGCCCTTAAGCTGATGGCAGAAAAAAACATTGGTTCTGTAGTGGTGATGCAGCATGAGTATTACCTGGGACTGATGACCGAAAGGGATTATTCCCGCAAGGTGATCCTGATGGGCAAATCTTCCAGTGATACAAAGGTAAAAGATATCATGACCACAGGTCTGCCCAGGGTAACACAGGAATCTACACTGGACGAATGTATGCAGCTGATGGCGAATAAGAGCATCCGCTACCTGCCGGTTTTCCAGGGTGATTATTTTGTGGGCATCGTCTCTATCCACGATGTGATACGGGAAACGATTTCCTCCCAACAGGAAACCATCGATTACCTGCACAGCTTTATTCATTCCACCTGATGTTGTTAAGCCATGAGCTATGAGCTGTGAGTAGGATAACAGGGAATATACCTGCAAGTGTTTTTATTCTAAAAACTTGCAGCTAGCAGCTCATAGCCTCTGTATTCCCTACAAATACCCGATCCACCATAAATGCCGGTGCGTACTTTTATACTTGTCGAACCAGCGGCAGGGAAAATACATCAGCACTATTACACACAACCACAACAGGTAAACCATCGGTAGTGTATAGCCAAACCCGGCTGGTTTGAAACGGATGGGCGATGCAGGGTCTACAATTTCATGGCTGCTATAGCCTGAAGCGAAAAACAGGATGATGTTGATGAGCCGGATCAGGAAGAAATGACCGATAAAATAAAAAAACGGCACCCGCCCATAAACGGAAAGCAGGGCTGTTATTTTATTTTTGCGCTGCTCCAGCAGGGAAAGGGCCACCAGTGCCGGCCCCAGCGTCATGCAAAGGAAAAGCAATGAACAGGGATACTTGGTGGTATTGAGAAAAGAAAGTAAGGTGAACAACCCGTTTTTCTGAACAGACCAATGCGCCGCATCTCCATATACATTGATCAGGCGCAGCACAACAAATATGGCAATAGTGGCTATGCCTGTGCGCAACAATAGCTTTCTTCTTTTGGCCGCATTGAACGATGGCTGGTATACATAACCCAGGCCATATCCCAGGCACATCACACTGGTCCAGGGCAGGATGGCATAGACAAAACCAACGATCAGGTGGCTATTGACCGGGTAGAAAAAACGGGATGCGGTAAAAAAAACTTTTCCCAGGAAGGCTGCGGTACCTGTTGGCGGCAGCGAAATAAAATCGAATACATTATGCCCAAGGAAAAGCACGGCCCCTACAACCACAACGGTATTGAATGATATTTTTACCAGCAGCCCGAGAATGATCATGCTGCAGCCGATGGCCCATAATATGGTTAGGAAAAAGAAGTTGTATGCGGGGTTTAAGGTAAGCGCAAAATTAAGCACCACGATTTCTACCAGCACCAGCCAAAACCCCCGCTTGATCAGGAACCCAGATAATTCGCTGCTGCTTTTTCTGAGCCCGGACAGGTAGGCCGAGGTGCCGGACAGGAATACGAAGGTGGGTGCGCAGAAATGAGTGATCCAGCGGGTGAAAAAAAGCAGGGTAGTGGTAGTGGCCATGTCGGTAGGATCGCTCTTTGCGGCTTCGATATGAAAAAAATCCCTTACATGGTCAAGAGCCATCACCAGCATTACAAAACCCCTTACAATATCAATTGAAGGGATCCTGTGCCGGGCAGTTTGGGGCGGCAATTCTGGCATAGGTATGGTATAATACTGAAATATAACGATTATTTGAATTCCGCTGTCCTGGCCATTCCGGCGGTGCCTGCAGCTGCTTCATTGCCGGATTATTCCGGTTCTTTGCCCTCATAAATTGACTTAAACCATTTCGGGTAACCGGTTGTTGATAATCCTGCTTTGCTATTGCCGGCACTCATGCCGGCAATACTTATCAAAAAAAGATGAACAGATGAAAAAATTAAGCTTTTGCTTAGTGCTGCTTTGCTCAACAGCAGCATTACATGCCCAAAAAACAATCCAGGCCAAAGAGGCCAAAGACCATGTGGGAGACAGTGTACAGGTATGCGGTGTGATCACCGGCGGTAAATACCTGGCACAGGCCAAAACCGGTCCTACACTGCTCGACATGGGCGGCAAATACCCCAACCAGCTGGTAACGCTGATGATCCCCAAAGCCAACCGCGGCAATTTTTCTTATGAACCGGAAAAAAAATTGCTGAACCAGCAGGTTTGCGTGTTTGGCAAGGTGCAGAATTTTAAAGGGAAGCCGGAGATCATCCTGTACCAGGAGAGCCAGGTGAAAATTATGGCCGGTAAACCTGCGCAGTAAACCGGTTCTGCCCGCGGAATACTAAGTTGGTTTATATTAGCTGTTGTACAGGCGGAGCAATCCGCCTGTACTTAAACTTGTTTTTTTGCATGAGACGGCTAATATTGTTCTTTCTGTCCGGTTGTATGCCGGTATATATTTTATCCGCACAGCAGGCAAAACCGGCCATGGAGCCACCGTTGCAGGCAGGCGTAACGGAGGCATTGGCAGATTACAGGTGCAGGGTAATTGCACATCCTGACTATACATTGCATTTTATCATTCCCGCTGCAAGTACCGAACCGGTCATGGGTAGCGGTGAGATCCGTTTCCAGCTCAAAAACCGGCAACAGCCGCTGCAGATCGATTTTAAAGGCAGCGCAGAACAGCTAAAAAAACTCACCGTTAACGGGCTGTCCATTCCCATTCGTTATGAACAGGAGCACCTGCTGATTGATACAGCTTACCTGCAAACCGGCAATAACCTGGTTGCCGTTGATTTTATAGCGGGCAATCCTTCACTGAACCGGAATGCTGATTTTGTGTATACCCTGCTGGTGCCCGACCGTGCCAGAACCGTATTTCCCTGTTTCGATCAGCCATCGCTCAAAGCGGTGTTCCGGTTATCACTCACACTGCCTGCCGGCTGGCAGGCTATAGCCAACGGCCCGATAAAGGATTCTGTAGCAGGAGAGGGGCATACGACTTTTCATTTCACCGCTTCCGATACCATCAGTACTTACCTGTTCGCGTTTGCAGCAGGGCGGTTCCATCTTGCAGTACAGCAGCCGCAGGGACGTTCCATGCATTTTCTTTTCAGGGAAACAGACAGCAGTAAAATAAAAAACAGCCTTGCGTTTATATTCAATATTCAGGCTGATGCCCTGCATTTTCTGGAAAATTATACACAGATCCGCTATCCCTTCCGAAAATTTGATTTTGTAGCGATCCCCGATTTCCAGTTTGGCGGTATGGAACATCCCGGCGCCATCCAGTACAAGGCTTCTTCCCTTTTTCTTGATGATGGGGCTACCCGCGACCAGCTGCTGGCGCGCTCGAACCTGCTCTCGCACGAAACGGCGCATATGTGGTTCGGCGACCTGGTGACCATGCGCTGGTTTAATGATGTGTGGATGAAAGAAGTGTTTGCTAATTTTATGGCAGATAAGATCAGCAGCATCACTTTTAAGGATAATAATTACGATCTTAAATTTCTTACAGAACATTTTCCCGCAGCTTATAATGTTGACCGTACTGCCGGTACGCATCCCATCCGCCAGCAGCTGGATAACCTGCAGGATGCAGGTGCCCTCTACGGTAATATCATTTACCATAAAGCTCCCATCATGATGCGCCAGCTGGAAAGCCTGATGGGTGAACAGCCTTTTCGCGACGGACTGCGGGAATACCTGGAAAAATATGCGTATGGCAATGCTTCCTGGCCCGATCTCATCAGCATTCTTGATGCACATACACCCGCAGACCTGCAGGCCTGGAACCGTGTATGGGTGAATGAACCCGGCCGCCCGGCATTCAGTTACCGTATGCAGGCAAAAAACGGGAAGATCACCAAGCTCGGGATAATGCAGCAGGGAGAAGATGGCAGTCCCCGCATCTGGCCCCAGCTGATTGAACTGGCGCTGATTTATCCTGATCATATCGATACACTGCAGGTAAATGCCGATCGTGCAATGGTCACCCTGCCGGCAGCGGCAAGCAAAGCGGTACCGCTGGCTGTGCTGCTGAATGCATCCGGTCAGGGCTATGGATTGTTTCCCGCAGATCAGCAACTGCTGGCACAGCTGCCATCACTTAAAAATGCAGTGATGCGTGCATCGGCTTATATCAGTCTGTATGAAAATATGCTCAGCGGCCGGGCCGTTACACCGCTGCAATTGCTGAAAACCTATTGTGGTTTACTGACTGTTGAACGGGAAGAACTTAACCTGAACCTGCTCCTCGATCAGCTCAGTGCTGTTTTCTGGCGTTTTCTTTCTCCTGCCGCAAGATTGAAGCAAACACCCGTGGTAGAGCAGGCTTTGTGGAAAGCCCTTGCACAGGTGCCTGCAGGCAATGCAAAAAAACTATTGTTCAAAACCTATAGCGGTATCGCCCTGAGCCGCGCCGCGCAGGACAGCCTGTTTACTATATGGAAAACACAGCAGCCACCCGCAGGTATCAGGTTAGCGGAAGATGATTATACCGCACTGGCAGCAGCGCTGGCCATCAGGGATTATCCCGGTTATGAACAGGTTTTACAGGAACAGCTGTCCCGCATACAGAACACCGACCGCAGGCTGCGCTGGCAATTTTTACAACCGGCATTGTCTGCCGATACTGCCCGCCGCGATGCATTTTTTGCCTCACTGAAACTGCCTGCAAACCGGCAGAAAGAAGCCTGGGTGGTTACTGCCCTTTCTTACCTGCATCACCCTCTTCGTACAGCGGTCTCTGTCAAATACCTGCCCGAAAGCCTTTCGCTGGTGGAAGAGATACAACGCACCGGCGATATCTTCTTACCGCAAAACTGGCTGCAGGCCACGCTGGGCTGGTACCAGGATGCAAAAGCGGCCGCGATGGTGCGTGCATTCCTCAACAGGCATCCCGCTTATCCGCCCAGGCTTAAAGCCAAAATACTGCAGGCGGCAGACAACCTGTTCAGGGCAGAAAAATTATTGCGCAGGGAAGAATAAGACAACCGCACGCAAAACCGTTTCGGCAATATACCCGGCAGGTTGCCTGACAAAAAACTGCCTTTGCCGGAAACTTTGATTATTTTAGCGATCAGTATAACCTTATGAGACCCGACTATCCCTGCAAGATCTTTCCTGATAAACGCTGCGCGTATGCATTGCTCATGATGAGCCTGGCTGAAAATGCCATCTGAAACTTTGTTTGTTTTATCCATTGTCCTTGCTTCGTCAACCCTTTTTTTACTGCAAAACCAATATGTGAACTATGAACAAAATTTGTACTATCCTGCTGGCCGGGATATGCCTGCTGCAGCATGCTTCTGCTCAATATGAGTGGAAGGAGGCCAGTGCGGGAGGCTATACCTACCGGTATGTGACCAACGACCCCATGAAAGCCCGTTTTTACAAGCTGAAGAACGGATTAACCGTTGTGCTCAGTGTTAACAAAAAAGAACCGCGTATTCAAACACTGATCGGTACAAGGGCCGGCAGCAACAACGACCCGGCCGATCATACTGGTCTGGCGCATTACCTGGAGCACCTGCTGTTTAAAGGAACCGACCAGTTCGGCTCGCTTAACTGGTCAAAGGAAAAGCCTTATCTCGACCAGATCGAAGCCCTGTACGATGCTTACAATCATACCACCGATACAGCCGCACGCAGGGCTGTTTACCATAGTATAGACAGTGTATCGGGTATTGCAGCCAGGTATGCTATCGCCAATGAATACGATAAGATGATGGCTGCCATGGGCGCCCAGCGGTCTAATGCGCACACCTGGGTGGAAGAAACCGTGTATGAAGAAGATGTGCCTTCCAACGCACTGGATAAATACCTTGCCGTACAGGCTGAACGGTTCCGTGATCCTATTTTCCGCTTGTTCCATACCGAGCTGGAAGCAGTATATGAAGAAAAGAACCGGGGCCTCGACAATGATGGCCGTAAGGTGTACGAAACCATGCTGGCCGCTTTATTTCCCACCAATAACTACGGGCAGCAAAGCACCATCGGTACTATTGAGCACCTGAAAAACCCCTCGCTTAAGGCCATCAGGGCGTTTTATAATACCTATTATGTGCCCAACAATATGGCGATTGTGATGGCGGGAGATTTTGACCCTGATTATGTGATCAAAATGATCGACAGGCAGTTTGCCTATATGCAACCCCAAACACTGAAAGAATACAAGCCCGCCCCCGAAAAGCCGATCACTGCACCGGTGGTAAAAGAAGTGCTGGGGCCAGATGCGGAGAATGTAATGATCGCCTACAGGATGCCCGGTGCACTGGATACTCAATCTGATGTGCTGCTGGGCGCCATCGCTAAAATACTGAGCAATGGCAAGGCAGGGCTGCTCGACCTGAATGTGAACAAGCAGCAGACCGTACTCGGCGCTGGCGCCAGTTTGATGCCGTTTAAGGATTATAGTGTTTTTTATCTCAGCGGCAGGGCCAAACAGGGCCAGTCACTGGAACAGGTTAAGGATATCCTGCTGGAGCAGATAGAACTGCTGAAAAAAGGCAGTTTCGATGAAACACTGGTAAAAGCCATTGTCAGCAATGAAAAGCTCAGTGAACTGCAGGGGCTGGATAACAATGCCAACCGGGCCAACGCACTGATGGATGGCTTTATTAAACACAAAGGCGATAACTGGGCGCATGATGTTGCTTATGTAACGGATATGGGGAAAATAACCAAACAGCAGATCGTCGATTTCGCCGGCAAATACCTGGCCGGTAATTATGTGCTGGTATATAAACGCAAGGGGGAAGATAAAAATGTGCAGAAAGTGGAGAAGCCGGCTATCACACCTGTAGAGGTGAACCGCGAGGCACAGTCTGATTTTATGAAAAAAGTCGCTGCCATCCCTGCCACACCGGTGCTGCCGCAATGGCTGGATTATGATAAGGATATCCTGAAAGGTAAAGCAGGCAATTCAGGTATGCTGTATGTACAAAACAAAGACAATAGCCTGTTCCGCCTGTACTACCGTTTTGATATGGGCAGCTGGAATAATAAAAAGCTGCCGCTGGCTGCACAGTACTTGCAATACCTGGGTACGGATAAATACAGTACAGAGCAGATCAGTAAGGAGTTTTACAATATCGCCTGTAATTTTTCTGTGGTTACGGGCAATGATGTAACAACCATCTCTATCTCGGGTTTACAGGAGAATTTTGACAAAGCCGTGCAATTGTTCGATCATGTACTTACCCACTGCCAGCCAAATGATGCAGCGTTGACTGCGCTGAAAGGGCGCATGCAGAAGGCCCGCACAGACAGTAAACTGAATAAATCGGCTATTCTGCGTGGTATGGTACAATACGCTATTTATGGTGCACACAATCCCTATAATTTCCAGCTGAGCCAGGCCGGTCTGGATGCACTTACTGCCGGCGAATTAACAACCATGCTTCACCAGCTGCCTTCTTATAAGCATACGGTGATTTATTATGGTCCTGCAACAGCAGAAAAAACAAGTGCTGCCATCCGGCAACTGCATGCCACACCTGCTACTTT
The DNA here is from genome assembly GCA_966424055.1 of uncultured Deminuibacter sp. Taxonomy (GTDB): domain Bacteria; phylum Bacteroidota; class Bacteroidia; order Chitinophagales; family Chitinophagaceae; genus Deminuibacter. Next base: position 79,868 of record CBJLMB010000013.1, read on the forward strand.
TATTGAAACACCGGCAGCAGAGAAATTTGATAAAATAAGCCAGGATAAAAACCAGGTATTGTTTGCCGATTATGATATGGTGCAATGCGAAGTCAACTGGATACGGAACAATGCCTTGTACAACCCTGGCAATACCGCCATCAACAGGTTGTTCAATAATTATTTTGGCGGCGGTATGGGATCTATTGTTTTTCAAACCATCCGTGAATCTAAGGCACTGGCATACTCAACCTATGCCTTTAGTGCATCACCCGATAAAGCCACCGACCATTATACGGTAATGGCCTATGTGGGCAGCCAGGCCGATAAAATGAATGAGGCCATCGGCGGAATGAACGATCTGCTCAATGAAATGCCCCGTAGCGATAAATTGTTTGAAACTGCCCGCCAGAGTATGAAGCAGGATATCGAAACAGAGCGCATCACCCAGGATGGTATTGTATTCAGTTACCTGGCTGCACAAAGGCTGGGACTAACAAATGATATTCGCAGGCAGGTGTATGAAAGCATCAGTACACTATCGTTCGATGATATTAAAAAATACCATAACGATAACCTGGCGCATAAGCCTTATACTTATTGCATACTGGCCTCGGAGAAAAAAGTGAATGCCGCTGACCTGGAAAAATACGGAGCGGTGAAAAAGCTGTCGCTGGAAGAAATATTCGGGTATTAATACAATGACACGCCTTAATTTTTTTTAAGGTTGCTTAATCACTAATTAATCCCGGTATCTGAAGTGTTCTGCTATTTTTACAGTGGTTTTAGCAGCGTATATGCATCACCGGCAATGATACTGGTGTATTGATTTGTCTGATTATTTTTTTGTATAGATTTCCATTAGTGCCCTGGTATTCTTGCCGGGGCATTTTTGTATGCAGCAATGGAACAGCCCTATACCAGCTTCTTGCCCGGATAGCCGGTAACAATATCTTTTCTGCTGAAAGGAGATGTATGGAGGTTGCCTGGATAAAGTGTTTAATTGACATGCATCCATTCGCTGTTTTTGCGCATATTCCGTAAATTCGCGGCCAATTAAAACCGGAATCTATGGCAAAGGCTTTTTTATTCGATCTGAACGGCACGGTGATTGATGATATGTCATACCATGCTAAGGCCTGGTACGATATCCTGAACAATGATCTGCATGCCGGCCTCACGCCCGAACAGGTGAAAAAAGAGATGTATGGCAAAAATGATGAATTGCTGATCAGGATTTTTGGAAAAGACCGTTTTACAGAGGAGGAAATGAAAACGCTGTCTGTTGAAAAGGAAAAAAGATACCAGGCCGCTTACCTGCCTGATATTGCCCTGATCAATGGCTTGCAACAGTTCCTGGAAGCAGCAGTAAAACACCAGGTGCCCATGGCGATAGGCTCTGCCGCTATCCCGTTTAATATCGATTTTGCATTGGATAACCTGCATATCAGGCATTTTTTCTCCGCTATTGTCAGTGCAGATGATGTGGCATTAAGCAAACCGCATCCCGAAACATTTCTCAAAGCAGCACAGCTGTTGCATGCCCAGCCTGAAGACTGCGTGGTATTTGAAGATGCACCCAAAGGCGTGGAAGCAGCCCTGAATGCCGGCATGAAAGCGGTTGTTATCACGACCATGCATGGTAAAGAAGAGTTTGCAGCTTATCCCAATGTGTTGTTTTTCATAAAAGATTATACAGATGTCGCATTGCAGCAACTGCTGCAGTAAGAACCGCAGGATAAAACCGCTTTAAGCAGGCATATATTACAATAAAGGACGGCCCCGCCGTCCTTTATTGTATATCCCACCACCCACCAGGATAGCATTTCCAGCATTTTTTTTCGCTGTTTACAAATTGGCGCAAACGTTTGATGATTGCATTTGCGACTGTCTGGCCCGCACACCATAGATGCGATGGGCATTTTCGTCGCTATTTTTCTATATTTTGTCGCTTCATCCTGCCGTAGCAGATAGTATTTCATAAAAAACAAAAGCAGAACGGGCTTTGAAACTGCAGCCCGTTCATCATGTGTATGAAGCATTTTTTTACAATACCGGTAGCCGTACTCACGCTATTTTTTTCACAGGCGCTTCATGCGCAGAGACAGGTGATCAGTTTTAATAACGATTGGCAGTTCAGGAAAACTGTTGTTGAGAAGAACGCCGCCCAGGCCGATACCGGTTGGAATGAAGTGCAGCTGCCACATACCTGGAACAATAAAGACATGCAGGCGGGAAAGGATTTTTATCAGGGGGAAGCTTTATACCGGAAAACTTTTGTTGCAGAGAAGGATTGGCAGAACCGGCGTGTATTTATCCGCTTTGATGGTGTGGGGCAGGTAGCTGCTGTTTGGGTGAATGGTAAACTGGCCGGCGAGCACAAAGGCGGCTATAGCGCTTTTTGTTTTGATATCAGCTACCTGCTGAAGTTTGGCGAAAACAACCAGGTAGAAGTGAAGGTGAACAATGAAGCAAGGCCGGATGTGATTCCCGTTAACAATAACCTGTTTGCCCTGTACGGTGGCATTTACCGGCCTGTGAACCTGATCCTGACCGGCAAACTGAATATCAGCACCACCGATTATGCCGGTCCGGGTGTATATATCCGCCAGAAAAATGTATCGGCATCTTCGGCCGCTATAACAGTGAGCACCAGGCTGGAAAACAAAACCGGTCAGCCGGCAGCATTAACATTGTCTGCAACCGTATCTGATGCCGCAGGCAAAATAGTGCAATCCACTGCCCGGCCCATCCGCCTGCTGCCACAGGCTATGCAGCAGTTCGATCAGCCAATAACCGTCAGCAGCCCGCATTTATGGAATGGTCTTGACAACGCTTATCTGTATAAAGTAACCGTACAGCTGAAACAGGTCGATACGGTATTGGATGAAGTAACACAGCCGCTGGGGCTTCGTACAATAGAGATCAGGGATGGCAAAGGTTTGTACCTGAACAATAAGCCCTACCGCCTGTATGGTGTTTGCCGTCACCAGGACTGGTGGGGCCTGGGTAACGCACTTACCAACCAGCAGCATGCTACCGATCTTGAAATGATACATGAAATGGGCGCCAATTCCATCCGCCTGGCACATTACCAGCAGGCGGCTTATATCTATGAAAAAACTGACAGCATCGGCTTCCTGGTATGGGCCGAAGTGCCTTTTGTAAATTCGGTGACCGGCAAGGAAAGCGATAATGCCCTGCAGCAGATGAAAGAGCTCATCAGGCAAAACTTCAATCATCCTTCCATCTATGTATGGGGCATGCACAATGAAGTGTATGAAAAAAATGGTGCTGGTTATGTAAGCCAGCTTACGGCCGCTTTACATAGCCTGGCCAAAACGGAAGATCTTGACCGGTTTACTGCCAGCGTCAACGGCTATGGCACTATGGAACGCCCGGAGAATGGTGAAGGCGATATACAGGGTATGAACCGCTACTATGGCTGGTACGAAGGTAAAACAGCCGATCTTGAAAAATGGGTAGCAGGCCTGGAACAAAAATATCCTTCCAATAAAATAGTATTGTCTGAATATGGTGCCGAAGGAAATGTGCAGCAACAGGATGAAAACCCGCCAGTGAAGATCGATCCGGTAAGTGGCCAGTATTTTCCCGAACAGCTGGAAACGCGTTTGCATGAAGTGCAATGGGGCATTCTCAAAAAACATCCTTACCTGGTATCCAGCTATGTGTGGAATATGTTTGATTTCTGTGTACCGTTATGGAACCGCGGTGGGGTGGCCGCTCGCAATATGAAAGGCCTGGTAAGCTTCGACCGGCAAATAAAAAAAGATGCGTTCTACTGGTACAAGGCCAACTGGAGCAAAGAGCCTGTGCTGTATATCGCCGACAGGCGCCTGGTGCAGCGCAAACAGGCTGTGACCACCATCACGGTTTATTCGAACAGGGGCGTACCGGTACTGGAGCTGAACGGGAAAAAAATAGCAGCACCTAAACAGGGTACTACAACAGTGCATTACCTGTTTGAACAGGTGACCTTGCAAAAAGGAAGGAATGAAATAAAGGTATCGGTGCAGCAAAACGGCAAAACGTATTCAGATGCCGTACAATGGCAACTTCAGTAACCAAAATGATAAACAGTGTTGCATTCATTTTTAAAAACAGGCTTGCCGGTAATGTTTTGCTGCAGTATGGCGCTGCGGGGTATGCCGCAATTGCTGCATTCTCCGCTACCCCAGGCGGCTGACAGCATTAATGAATTGTACAGGGGCGACTGGCTGGTACACCGCCCCGCGGTAAATGCTACTGTATACACCACCAACGGCGGAAAGGATATTGTTTTATACAATGGTTTACTGAAAAGAGTGTTCCGCCTGCAGCCGGATATTGCCTGTATTGATTATACCAACCTGGTCACCGGCCAGCAATTGCTTCGTTCTGTAAAGGCAGAAGCAAGGCTGTGTATTGATGGTAAAACGTATACCATAGGCGGCTTATCCGGTCAAAAGGAAAATGCTTACCTGTTGCCCGATAGTGTGGACAACTGGAAAAAAAGCAGTACCGGTTTTACGGTACAATCCTGTACCGTATCGGCAATACAGCCTTACCTGCACTGGCGTTCTGCGCTATGGACTGCTAACCGGCAACAACCCACCGGCCGCTCGGTTTGTTTTACGTATACAGGAGCCGATACTGCAGTACAGGGTGTTGAGGTAAAAGTGTATTATGACCTCTACGATGGGCTGCCACTGTTAAGCAAATGGCTTTCTGTACAAAACAATGGAAGGCGGGTCATTCGCCTGGATAGTGTGGTGAACGAAATACTTGGCCTGGTAGAAGAGCAGAGCGCGGTAGTGGGCAGTGTCAACGATATGGAAAAGCAGCAGGGCATTTATGTGGAAACCAATTATGCATTCAACAATGCCATGCGTTACGACCTGAGCGATCAAACCCTGCACTGGAAAGCGGATCCTTCTTATACTTCACAGGTAAACTACAACCTGCAAACGCCCTGTTTAATGGAAGTGTATCCCGGTAGGGGCATCGGGATCACATTGAACCCGGGCGAACAGTTCCGCTCTGTACGCAGCTATGAATTGCTGATGGACAGCTACGACCGCGAGCGGCGCGGGCTGGCCATCCGTCAGCTGTACAGAACAATTGCTCCGTGGACAACAGCCAACCCCATTTTCATGCACCTGGTAAGTAAAGAGGATGCACAGGTGAAAGCCGCGATTGACCAGTGTGCAGCAACTGGCTATGAGGCCGTGATCATGAGCTTCGGCAGTCACTGTAATATGGAAGATACCAGCGTTGCCAATATCCGCCGGTGGAAGACGATGGCCGATTATGCGCACAGTAAAAAGATTGCACTGGGTGGCTATTCGTTATTCAGCTCCCGCCGTATCAGCGATGCAGATGATGTAATAGATCCCATTACAGGCAAACCCGATGCCGGGGCTTTTTTTCAGCATGCACCCTGCCTGGGCAGCAACTGGGGGCTCGCTTATCTCGCTAAACTGAAATACTTTATTCGTAGCACCGGCTTTGATATTTTCGAAAACGACGGGCCCTATCCCGGCGATGTGTGTGCTTCCACTTCGCACCCCGGTCATAAAGGACTGGATGATTCGCAATGGCGGCAGATGGAATTGCAGAAAGACCTGTACCACTGGTGCAACGAGCAGGGCGTATATGTAAATGCACCCGACTGGTATTTCCTGGATGGTACCAATAAAATAGCCGTCGGTTACCGTGAAACCAATTATTCATTGCCCAGGGAACAACAGAAAATACTCAACCGCCAGAATATATTCGATGGCACTTGGGAAAAAACACCAGCCATGGGCTGGGGGTTTGTACCATTGACCAAATACCAGGGCGGTGGCCCAGAAGCAGTGCTTGAACCGCTGAAAGATCATCTGCAGGATTATGAACAACTGATGATGCAATACTATGGCGCAGGTATACAGGCCTGTTACCGCGGCCCCAGGCTCTACGATGCAGATACCACCCGCGAAACCGTGAGCCGCGTTATCCGCTGGTACAAGCAATACCGCGATATACTGAATGCAGATATCCTGCATCTCCGCCGTGCCGATGGAAGGGATTGGGATGGCATTATGCATGTGCGTTCCGGCACCGGTATTAAAGCGATGGTGATGTTGTACAACCCGCTTCCCGAAACAATCAGGCGCACCATCCGTTTGCCGTTGTACTATACCGGTTTGCAGCAAACCGCACTGATCAGCGAAAGAACAGCCACTGGCAGGCGTTATACCCTGGACCACGACTGGTCGGTACAGGTACCGGTAACGATCCCCGCAAACAGCTATACCTGGCTAACGGTTGAATAGAGGTGTTTTGACTGCAGGTACTTGTGTTCCTTTTGCAGCATTACAGAAAACGTTTTCGTAGTTTATCCTACAGCAGTTGACCGGCTGAATAGGCTAAAAGCTGTATTTTGAGCGTCAAAAGAACAATCATTATTTATGCGATTAAAACAAACATGGCGCTGGTTTGGACCGAATGACCCTGTTTCATTAATAGATATTCACCAGGCAGGAGCAAAAGGCATCGTGACGGCACTACACCATATCCCGCATGGCGAAATATGGACAGTAGAAGAGATCCGGAAAAGAATTGATGAGCTGGCCCGCAACAATTTTATCTGGGATGTAGTGGAAAGCCTGTCGATTCATGAAGACATCAAAACCCGCTCTGGTAATTACCTGCAGTATATTGAAAACTACAAAATATCCCTTCGCAACCTGGCCCAATGCGGCATCCGTATTGTTACGTACAACTTTATGCCGGTAAATGACTGGACCCGCACCGATATCGCTTACCGGATGGCCGACCAGTCGAAAGCGCTTTATTTTAACTGGACCGATCTGGCCATTTTTGATATTCATATCCTCAAAAGAAACAATGCGGAAGCCGCTTATCCCGCTGCTATCACAGAGCGGGCCAAGCAGAAATTCGCTTCTTTTACACCTGCACAAACCGAAACCCTGGTCGATACGGTGCTATTCGGTATTCCCGGCGAAGAAAGAAGAACCGTTCAGGCTATGCAAAAACAGCTGGAACGGTATACCGATATCAATCATGCTGCACTGAAAGAAAACATGGCTTATTTTCTGCGGCAGGTGGCGCCTGTTGCGGAAGAGAATGGTATCAGGCTGGCAGTGCATCCGGATGATCCCCCATTCGATATACTCGGTCTCCCGCGTATTGTATCCACACGGCAGGACCTGCTCGATGTACTGAAAGCCACACCCGAAGCAGCCAACGGCATTTGCTTTTGTACAGGATCATTGGGCGCCAATAAAGAAAATGACCTGCCCCGGATGATCCGGGAGCTGGACACCCGCATACACTTTATTCACCTGCGCAATACACGGCGCGATGAAGAAGGTAACTTTTATGAAGCCGATCACCTTGACGGGGATACAGATATGTACGCCGTGGTAAAAGAATTGCTTACCATCCAGCAAAAACTCGACAGCCCGATCCCTTTCCGTCCCGATCATGGCCACCAGATGCTGGATGATATGGACAAAATAACCAATCCCGGCTATTCAGCCATCGGCCGCCTGCGCGGCCTGGCAGAACTGCGCGGCCTTGAACTGGGAATTGCCCGCAGCCAGGGCTGGGATTAAAAGCACAGCATAAAAAAACAACAACAAGGGAATAAACTTAAACGATATAGGTTATTCCCTTGTTTTTATATGATAATTTTACTGCAGCATGAAAAACTTATTACTACCTGCACTGATCCTGGCAGCAACGCTGGGTGCAGGAGCGCAGAATAAACAGATGAAGGCATTTATAGATGAGCAATTGTCCTTCGCCGTACAACAATACAAAGTGCTGCACCAGCGAACACCACAGGGTCTGTTTCCCCGCACTTATGATGTTGCAAAAGATAGCCTGTACTGCAGTAAGTCAGATTGGTGGTGCAGTGGTTTTTATCCCGGTACTTTATTGTATTTATACGAATATGCAAAAGATGCGGCGCTGAAACAGGATGCATTGGAAAGTATGCGCTACCAGGCAAAAGAACAGTTCAATAAGGGCACGCACGACCTGGGCTTTATGTTGTACTGCAGTTTTGGCAATGCCTGGCGGTTGTTTCATGATGACAGCTGTAAAGCCGTTCTGCTGAATGGCGCCAGGTCGCTGAGCACACGCTTTAACCCGGTGGTGGGCTGTATCAGGTCATGGGATGCAAAGCGCTGGAAATTCCCGGTGATCATCGATAATATGATGAACCTGGAATTCCTGGCCTGGGCCACCAATATCAGTGGCGATTCTTCTTTCTATAATATTGCTGTTACCCATGCTACCACCACCATGCACAATCATTTCAGGAAAGATTACAGCTCGTACCATGTAGTGGATTATGACCCGGCAACAGGCCAGGTGATCAGGAAGCAGACCGCACAGGGTTATGCGGATGAATCTGCCTGGTCACGTGGGCAGGCCTGGGGCCTTTACGGGTATACAATGATGTACCGCGAAACAAAACAGCCGGCTTTCCTGGAGCAAGCCAAACATATTGCGCATTTTATTCTCAGCAATCCCAACCTGCCGGCCGATAAAATACCTTACTGGGATTACAATGCGCCGGATATACCCCATGCTTACCGCGACGCATCCGCAGCGGCTGTAATGGCTTCTGCTTTCCTGGAGCTGGCGCGTTATACAAAAGGAACAGAACACAATACCTATCTTTCCACTGCAGTCTCCATACTGAAAAAACTGGGCTCACCCGCTTACCGCGCTGCATTGGGCACCAACGGCGGTTTTTTGCTGCAACACAGTGTAGGCTCTTTGCCGGGAAAATCAGAAGTGGATGTTCCGCTGAGCTATGCCGATTATTATTTTGTTGAAGCACTGCTGCGCTACCGCCAGTGGTATTTATGAGCTAAAGCCTGCAGCTGAATAACTGCTGTTAAAACAAACATGCCACCGGGATAATGTTTAATATTGCACCGCATCCACAAGCGATCGTACAATGCATTATTCTTCTCTGGAGCAATGTTTACTGGATCTCGAAAAGCATGGTCACCTGGTAAGGGTGAAAGAAGAGGTTGACCCATACCTGGAAATGGCAGCTGTTCACCTGCGTGTGCATGAAGCTGGCGGACCAGCCCTGCTGTTTGAAAATGTAAAAGGCAGCCGTTACAGGGCTGCATCGAATATATTCGGCACGCTGGACAGAAGCCGTTTTATTTTCCGCGATACTTTCAAAAAGATACAACAGCTCATCGAGTTAAAAGATGACCCGGTAAAAGCACTTAAATCACCTTTCCGGAATTTTGCCACAGCGTTAGCCGCGCTCAAGGCGCTGCCGCTGCGCAATCCCGTACAAAAACCGGTGCTTGACACCACCATCCGCATCAGTGACCTGCCATTGATACAACACTGGCCTATGGACGGCGGTGCTTTTGTTACACTGCCGCAGGTGTACTCAGAAGATATCAACCAGCCCGGTGTGATGCATGCCAACCTGGGTATGTACCGCATACAGCTTACCGGCAATGAGTATGTGCCCGATAAAGAAGTGGGTTTGCATTATCAGTTGCACCGCGGTATTGGCGTGCACCAGTCTGCCGCCAATGCAAAAGGGCAGCCTTTGAAAGTGAGTGTATTTGTCGGTGGTCCGCCCTCGCATAGCCTGGCAGCCGTAATGCCACTGCCCGAAGGTATGAGTGAGCTGAGTTTTGCCGGGGCATTGGGTGGAAGGCGTTTCCGTTATGTGTATAAAGATGGCTACTGTATCAGCACCGATGCCGATTTCGTGATCACCGGCGAGGTATATCCCGGCGAAAACAAACCCGAAGGCCCCTTTGGTGATCATCTCGGTTATTACAGCCTGGCGCATCCCTTCCCGGTGATGCGGGTGCATGCCGTATATGCACGAAAAAACGCGATCTGGCCTTTTACTGTTGTAGGCCGGCCCCCGCAGGAAGACACCAGTTTCGGCGAGTTGATCCATGCGCTCACGGGTAATGCGATACCCCAGGAAATACCCGGGTTGAAAGCCGTGCATGCCGTGGATGCCGCCGGTGTACACCCGCTGCTGCTGGCATTGGGAAGCGAACGCTATACACCTTATCAGCCGGTGCAGCAGCCCGCAGAGATACTCACTATTGCCAATCATGTTCTCGGAACCGGGCAACTGAGCCTGGCAAAGTTCTTATTTATCACGGCAGATCCGCAAAACCGTTTGTCGGTACAGGACGTACAGCCTTTCATGGAATATGTATTGCAGCGGATCGACCTCAGCCGGGATGTTCATTTTTATACCAACACCACCATCGATACGCTGGATTATTCAGGCACAGGCCTCAATTCGGGCAGTAAGGTGGTGTTCGCCGCTTATGGCGCGGTACGCCGGCAATTATGTACCGAAGTACCCGCCGCATTGCAGTCATTACATGGTTTTGAAAAGCCTGCATTGGCTATGCCTGGTGTTGTATGCCTGCAAACAACCGCTTTTACGCATTATGCTGCTGCGCAGAAGGAGATGGCTACCCTCTGTGATCAGCTGGCAGAGCTGTCCGGACTGGATACGGTTCCGTTTATAGTGATCACAGACAACAGCAGCTTTACCGCTGCTGATCTCCGCAACTATGTATGGGTAACGTTCACACGCTGTAATCCTTCACATGATATTTATGGGGTAGGTGCTTTTACGCAGTTTAAGCATTGGGGATGCAGGGGACCGCTGCTGATTGATGCCAGGGCGAAACCGCATCATGCCCCGGCCCTGGACAAAGACCCGGCAGTGGAAAAAAGAATCAACCGGTTGTTCGCAAAAGGCGGTAGTTTGGAAGAAGTGGGTTGATGTACGGTGTACGATATGGGATGTATGATGTATGGGGGAGTGTTTGTTTGAAGCCTGCTGCGCTTTTTCGCAGGTTTTTGGGGGAGGTACTTTTAGATAGCTAAATGCTTATAGCCTGGGCTGTTAAAAATGTAGGGGCAGTTGGAAACAACCGCCCCTTTTTCAACCCTAAACCCTTAAAAAACATCTTAATGTTACAAAAAACCATGCCAATATCCGGTTTGGTAAAACGATTTTTTCAAAAACAAACGGGTTTATTTCAAAGCAGAAAGCAACGGCAGGATTTTATGTATATTATCAAAAGGTAAAGTGGTAAGCGGCTTGTTTTGATAAAAACTGGTAAACCGGCAATATTCTGCTGCTTACCGCAAAAACAAATTTCTGCGGTCAATTCTATAAGTGCTGAAGGGCAGGACTGAGTAGCTGCTTACACAGGTATTGCGTAGTTTTTCAACACTCCTCCACAACAAGGTTATCCTTTTCTGAAGCTCTCCAAATGAATATCACTGTTCTGCGAAGAAATAAGGCATAGGGCCTGCATTCGGGCGACTAAAATAAAAAGTTTATATGAAACATTCAATTTATTGATTATCAATATTTAATTTATATTAAATAAAAATCCCGTTCAAACTGAACGGGATTTTTTACATGTCGTTTATTTGCCTGGCTGGCTAGAAGCGTTCCAGTGCAGAGAAAAAGAAATTGCCTTCGATCGCTGCATTTTCATCGCTGTCGCTGCCATGTACTGCATTTTCACCAACAGAAGAAGCGAATTTTTTACGGATGGTTCCTTCTTCAGCCTGTGCAGGATTGGTAGCGCCGATCAGTTTCCTGAAATCTGCAACTGCATTGTCCTTTTCCAGGATAGCTGCCACAATATTACCGCTGCTCATGAATTCAACCAGCTCTCCATAAAAAGGCCTTTCTTTATGTACAGCATAGAATTCACCTGCCTGCGCAGTGGTCAGGCGGGTCCATTTCATGGCTTTAATGGTGAAGCCTGCTTTGATGATCTGATCCAGGATAGCGCCTGTGTGACCTTTGGAAGTCGCATCAGGTTTGATCATTGTAAATGTTCTGTTACCCATATACCTTATTAGCTTGTTTGAATTAGCGCGGCAAAATTAGCGATTGATGCAGGAATTCCGCCATCCGGGCAAAAAAAAATCATCATCACCCGGTATGGCCGCTTTGAACAGCAATAACCGGGCAGGATGGGACATCCCAACTCATAGCTAGCAGCTCATGGCTTGCAGCTATTAAAGGCTTCGAGCTACTAGCGTTGAGCTGCGAGAAATGCATCTCGCGGAACACGCGGAAAACGCAGAAAGGAAGATGCTTTTCAGGATGGCCCGGCAAAATAATTTATTCTATTTAAGGGCCATTTTGTCCTGATAACAGCCCGTTCTACCTCATAGCTGGCAGCTCATGGCTTGCAGCTACTAAATGCTTCGAGCGACTAGCGTTGAGCTGCAAGGAATTCATCTTGCGGAACACGCAAAAAACGCAGAAGGGAAGATGATTTTCGGGATGGCCCGGCAAAACAATTTATTCCATTTAACGGGCTATTCCAACTCATAGCTGGCAGCTCATGGCTTGCAGCTATAAAAAAACGACTGACCACCCCATTGCTTTGCCTCTATATGAACGCGGTATAAATAAATATATTTGAATGAATGCGGCGAAACCCGGAATTTTGCCGCCATTCTATGCAATACATCGATCAGTTTTATCCACTGTTGGCAACCCCCGCCAAAGCAGTCGTAACAATGCACCAGAAACCAGATGGTGATGCTATGGGCTCTGCTTTGGGGCTCTACCATTTCCTTGCAGCATTGGGGCACCAGGTTACTGTAATATCGCCCACCAACTGGGCCGATTTTCTCAATTGGATGCCTGGCTGCGGCCAGGTACTGAATTTTGATTCAGAGAAGGAAAAAGCTATTGCCTTAACCAATGAAGCAGACTGGATTTTCTGCCTTGATTTTAATGTATTGCACCGTACCAGGCATTTTGAACCGGTGCTGGCCGCTGCTCCCGGTATTAAAATTTTAATTGATCATCATCAACAACCTCAGGTTGAGGCATTTGCATATGGTGTGAGCGATGTTTCCAAAAGCTCCACCTGTGAAATGATATACGATTTTATCGTTGGTGCCGGTTATGCCAGTAAGCTGAACCTTGACATGGCCGCCTGTTTGTACACAGGCTTGATGACCGATACCGGCAGCTTCCGCTTTCCTTCCACCACCGCAGCTGTACACCGTATTATCGCACACCTAAAAGATCTGGGGCTGCAGCATACGCCCATCCACGAAAATATCTATGATAATTTCCTGGAGAACCGCCTGCGCTTTATCGGTCATGCTTTATTGAACAGATTGGATGTATTATACGAATACAATACGGCCATCATGTCTATTCCCAAAACAGATCTGTTGCGTTTCGATATCAAGACAGGCGATTCCGAAGGACTTGTCAACTACCTGCTCACCATTGAAGGCATAAGGTTTGGTGCATTGGTGATCGACCGGGATGAAGAACGGAAATGGAGTTTCCGCAGTAAAGGCGATTTTGATGTAAACACATTTGCCAGGAATCATTTTGAAGGAGGCGGCCATAAAAATGCAGCGGGCGGCCGTAGCAGCGAAACACTTGAACAAACAACAAAAAAATTCAAACAGGTTTTACAACAATATGAAGCTCAACTACAATAACATGAAGAAATTATTATGCGTACTGGCAGTGGCTGCCGGCATTTCTGCCTGCCAGATGAATTATGAGAAAACAAAATCGGGATTTACGTATAAGATCACCAAGGGACAAGGTGGTGAAAAACTGAAACCCGGTGCTTTTCTGAAATTCAATATTTCTTATACCATCCCCGAGAAAAAAGATACTACCCTGAATACCACCTTCGGCAAGATACCCCTGTATGCACCTTATGATACCAGTGCCCGCTCACGCTACAGCTTTATGGAGGTGCTCTCTCAATGCGTAGTAGGTGATAGCATCACTTTTAATTTAAGTGTAGATACCCTGAAAAAACTGGGAGCTATCCAGGCTTATGACAAAACATTCAGCCGCGGCGGACAGATACTGGGTAAGGTAAAGATCATTAAACAATTTGCTAATGAGAATGAAGTAATGACCGATTACCAGAACGAAGTGCAGCTGGAAACAAAACGTGAAGTAAGCATGCTGGAACAGGCGCTGAATAAAGAAGGTATAAAAGTGCAGAAAACCAAGAATGGTGCTTTTGTAGAGATCACCGAGCCGGGCGATGCCGCACTGAAAGCCGATTCAGGCAAACAGGCTGCTGTCATGTACAGGGGCTACCTGCAATCGAACAAACAGGTGTTCGATACCAATATGGATACCACTAAGGGGCATACCGATCCTTTTGTACTCACAGTAGGTGCCGGACAGGCTATCCGTGGCTGGGATGAGGCACTGCCTTATTTTGGCAAAGGCGGTAAAGGCAAGATCTATATCCCAGCTATGCTGGGTTATGGTCCGCAGGGCAACCAGGGCATTCCGCCTTTTTCCACGCTGGTATTTGATGTGGAAATCAAAGATGTGAAAACACCCGCTCCCGCTCCGCCTCCTGCCCCGGTAGCAGCCCCTGCAGCCGGCGCCCCCGCAGGTAAACCCGCCGCCGCAGGAAAATAGCAATAGTAAAGAATCAATTCATACAAACAGCCGGTTTCAGCAATGAACCGGCTTTTTTATTCGCTAGTGGCAAGTTGCGCTAGCGCGCCGTGAATCGCGAGTTTGCCGGTGGCGCAGGGGGATGCAGTACAACCCACTGGCCATTCACGGTTGCGGTAGCAACCACTCGCCACTCGCGAATACTGTACTGGGAAATGAAGCAAGCTTATTAAACAGGTGTACATGTAAACAACCTTACGGGAGCATTCGCGAGTAGCAAGTTGCGCTAGCGCGCCGTGAATCGCGAGTTTGCCGGTGATGTAAAGGGAATGCAGTACTATCCACTAGCGATTCACGGTTGCAGTAGCAACCACTCGCCACTCGCGGGTCCCTCATACGCAGCTACCAGCTTGATCGCTTCTATAGCCTCTTTAACATCATGTACCCGGAGTATGGAGGCGCCTTTCAACAGGGCCAGTGTATGTAATACAGTGGTGCCATTCAATGCGCCGGCGCTGTTAACCCCCAAGGTTTTCTGTACTATGGATTTGCGGGATACACCTATCAGTATTGGCAAACCGAGTATACTGAATGCCTCCATTTCCCTGAGCAGCTGAAAATTCTGTTCTCCTGTTTTGGCAAAACAAAAACCGGGATCGATGATCACATCGGCAATACCGGCGGAATGGCAGGCGGCTGTTTGGCGGATAAAAAAGTCCAGCACTTCCTGTGTAACATGTGTGTATTGCGTTTGCTGCTGCATATTCTCCGGTGTACCACGCATATGCATGCAGATATAGGGTACCTGCAAGGAAGCTACAGTGTCAAGCATGGCTGCATCAAGGCTGCCACCGCTTACATCATTCACCATACAGGCGCCGGCGGCAACAGCCCCGGCGGCAACAGATGCAAAATAAGTGTCAACAGAAATATAGGCTTCCGGGAAGCGTTGGTGAATGGCTTCGATCACCGGCAATACACGCGATGCCTCGGTGGCTGCATCCACCTGCTGCTGGCCGGGGCGCGTGCTCTGGCCACCCAGGTCAAGAAGGGTGGCACCCTCTTGCAGCATCCGCTCTGCCTGTTTCAGGGCATCATCCACGGCGGGTTGGCGGCTGCCGCTGTAGAACGAATCCGGTGTTGTATTGATGATACCCATCACCACCGGCTGACGGAGTGTGAGTAATCTTCCTTTGCAATTCAGCGTGAACATTGTACCCTTTCCTTTATTTTTGGTTTCCGGATGCAAACTTAAAACTGTTTATCCGGAACAGGCAGCAGAACAGTAAGGCATTTCATGAACCAACATATGCATTCAACGAATACCAACCAGCAGTACGATGAGGCTGTAGCCGGCAGCAGGGATATTTTTATCAAGAAAACCGCCGATTATGGTACTTCCTGGCGGGTATTGCGCACTATTTCGGTCGTAGACCAGATTTTCATCAAAGCATTGCGCATCCGTACCATCCAGGAAAAGAAACAACAGAAGGTGGGAGATGACATCCGCTCTGAATTCATGGGTATACTCAATTATGGTGTAATAGGCCTGATACAACTGCAGCTGTCACAGCCTGCTGTGGAAGATGTGCCTGTACCCCAGGTGGAACAATGGTACCAGGAGCAAATTGCCCTGGCCAAAAACACCATGCTCAACAAAAACCATGACTACGGTGAAGCCTGGCGCGAGATGAGCCAGGAAAGTTTTGCTGACCTCATCCTGGTTAAATTGCTGCGTATCCGGCAGATACTGCAGAACGATGGCCGCACACTGATCAGTGAGGGGATAGATGCCAATTATATCGATATCATCAATTATGCCGCATTTGCACTTATCCTGATTGCGGAAGGAAAACATGAAGGATAGGCTGTATGCAAAGCCAATACCAGGCAGCTGCAGATGAAGGAAAGCCGCAGAACTATTAGCAACTGAAAAAACAATAGAAGGAATGAAAACACTGCTGAATATTATTCGCTGGATAGTAGGGCTGCTGTTTATTTTTTCCGGTCTTATTAAAGCCAATGACCCGCTGGGACTTAGCTATAAAATGCAGGAATTCTTTGAAGCCTGGGGCTGGCAGGGACTACACCATTATACACTGGCGCTTTCGGTATTGATGAATGTATTTGAAGTGCTTGCCGGTGTGGCGGTGATACTGGGCTGGCGTATGCGCCTGTTCAGCTGGCTGTTACTGCTGCTGATTGTATTTTTCAGTTTTCTTACCGGCTATGCTCTTTTATCAGGAAAGATCAAAACCTGCGGTTGTTTTGGCGATTGTTTGCCGCTGACACCATTGCAGTCGTTTCTTAAAGACCTGTTTTTGCTGGTGCTGATACTGGTGTTATTTGCAAAAAGAAACAGTATCCGCCCTTCACTGAAGCCACCGGTACCAGGTATCCTGCTGCTGGTAGTGGTGATTGCCACGGGCTATATGCAGCAGTATGTGCTGGGGCACCTGCCTTTTGTAGACTGCCTCCCATATAAAAAAGGCAGCAATATACTGAAGAAAATGGAGCCGCCGCAGGGCGCTGTGATCGACAGTTTTGCCATCACTTTTAAATACAGGAAAAACGGCAAGATCGTTGAATTTGACGCAGCCGCTATACCCGCCGATCTTGATTCCACTTATGAATATGTAGACCGCTATGACAAACTGGTGCGCAAAGGCAATGCGATACCGGAAATAGAAGATTTTGCACTGGTTACCGCCACCGGCTATGATACCACACAGGATGTACTGAAGCAAAAAGGCAGTTATATCATGGCTTTTATACAGAATTTCGATCATTGGGACCAGGCTGCCGGCGCATTTGGCCGGCTGCTGGATAAAGCGCAGTCCGCCGGTATGCCCGTGATCGTGGCAACACCTGCCGCAGCAGATGCAGCCAAAAAAATAATACCTGCACCATCTGTACAGCTGCGTATTGTTACCTGTGATGCCACCGTGGTAAAAACGGCAGCAAGGGTGGTACCCACTTTTTTCCTGATGAATGGCGCACTGATCGTGGAAAAGAAAAGCTATCGTGATATAGCCTCGTTTATCAGTGCCCTTCCGGGGAAGTAAGAGGAAGGGGAGTAGTGGTTAGTAATTGGTGATTGATGATTGATGATTGGTTAGGAGGGTGGGGGCAGGCTGTTGACGAACTTTGACATTCATTTTTATACAATAAATACTTACCGGTAAAGCAATCGCATGATCCGTTTTGTTATACGTAAACTGCTGTATGGGCTGCTGGTACTGGCGGGCGTAGTGGTACTGGTATTTTTCCTGTTCCAGGGTTTCGGCGATCCGGCCAGGCTGGTGCTGGGACAAACAGGCGATAGCGCCACTATCCGCAATATCCGCCAGGAGCTGGCGCTGGATCAGCCCAAATGGAAGCAGTTCCTGCTTTACCTCAACGATGTGTCTCCTGTAGCCATACATAGCCGGGAAGAAATACAACAGAAACAGCTGAAGGGCATTTTCATCGGCGGGCAAACCAGGCTGGCACTGAAACTGCCCTACCTGCGCCGGTCGTACCAAACCAAGAAAAATGTATCGGAAGTGTTGATGGATGCGCTGCCTGCCACCATTGTTCTGGCGGTGGCTGCCATGCTGCTGGCTACCGCACTGGGTATATTGCTGGGGGTGCTGGCCGCCGTAAAACAGGGCACCTGGCTGGATACATCTTCTATTTTTGCCAGCGTACTGGGTATTTCTGCGCCCTCTTTTTTTACAGGTATTGTACTGGCTTATGTATTTGGCTTTGTGTTCAGCAATTATACCGGGCTGCATATGACCGGCAGCCTGCTGGCAGTGGATGCTTTCACCGGCAGTCACCTGCAACTGAAAAACCTGGTACTGCCAGCCATTACACTGGGCATCAGGCCGCTGGCGGTAATTGTACAGCTTACCCGCAGCGCCATGCTGGATGTGCTGGACCAGGATTATATCCGCACGGCTTTTGCCAAAGGACTTAACAGGCGGCGGGTGGTGTTCGGTCATGCCCTGCGCAACGCATTGAACCCGGTGATCACGGCTGTTACCGGCTGGTTTGCCGAACTGCTGGCCGGTGCTTTTTTCGTAGAATATATTTTTGGCTGGAATGGCATAGGCCGGCTCACAGTAGATGCACTGGAAAAATTGGATTTTCCTGTAGTAATGGGTAGTGTTTTAATTACCGCGGCATGCTTTATTGTTGTAAATTTACTGGCGGATATATTATACAGTATCATCGATCCGAGAATCAGCATGAATGGATAATGTGATCTGTTCTGAAACATTATCCCGACCCTTCGCATATGATTTCACTGTTTGCCTTGTTGAAATTGATTACCGGTATTTCATTTCCAGTACGGTTTAAACATTTTGTATGCGCACCATATCAGCCATTCTTGCGGCCAAAGGCCCCGCGTTCAATGCTATCGATGCCAGTGCTACTGTACTGGATGCATTGAGTTTAATGCAATGCGAAAATCTGAACTATGTTGTTGTTACCCGTGGCGGCAGGTACGCCGGGCTGCTCACCGAAACGGATTATGCCCGTAAGGTGATATTGATGAACCGGCATTCACATAATACACGTATTGCCGAAATTATGACCAGCGACCTGCCCTGTGTATCAGGTGCAGATTCTGCCAGTCATGCCCTGTTGCTGATGAACCTTTACCAGACACGTTATCTGCCCGTGCTCGACGAGTTTGAATTCAGGGGTATTATCGCCATCAACGACCTGATGCAGGATGTGTTGCAGGACAAAGAAGCCGCCGCTGCAGGTGCAGCGGAACCTGTACTGCCGCAGTGGGATAGTAAGGTAAGAAGGCGGCACCAGATCCATTGAGCCGGCATACCTGCACAGAATGGTTATAACGGTTAGCGAAACAGTAGTTGGAATAATGTATTGTAAAAAAACGCAGCCAGAGGCTGCAAACATAAATATCACCCACAGGAGCGGGCGATGAGCTGTGCTGTATTATTGAATCACCACTTCCCTGATCACCTGTTCGCCCATCACTTCATTCACTCTTTCGATGATCTTTTTTTTCTGGTACAATAGTTCCTGTTTCAGCGGACCTACATGGGTTTGAATAAAAAGGGTGTGATTGATGATCTTGATCGAATCAGTATACTTGGCAATGGTTTTACCCATGATCTGTTCCCACAGCTCTTCTATCTGAAGGGCACGGATGCCGTTTTTCAGATGGCTTTTATTGAGAAAGTTTTTGATCGCATCACCGATACTGAGTTCTGCCATGGGGTAAAGGTAGGAAATAGTGTTGATGTATGATGTGGTGTATGAAGGCTGTTTCCATGTACGATGTACGATGTGGGATGCACGATGTGGGCACGAAAGTATGCCGGGACGGTTTCGTACTTATAACTTCGTAATTCGTACTTTTATAAGAGCGTTATGCAGTCGCCCGCGTCCCGCGGGTGACCATTATCACTGCAGCCTCCGGCTGCCACCCCCTAACTACTACTACCCTCAATTCCCATTCCCCAATCAACCACTCAACTACTCAACCACTCAACTAATCACTATCTTGCACCGGATGTTGCAATTCAATCACCTGGTATTAACACAGTACCGTAATTACCTGTACCGGTCATTCAGTTTCGGCAAGCGGATCATTGGTATTTCAGGTAGCAATGGCAGTGGAAAAACCAATTTGCTGGATGCTATCTACTACCTGTGTTTCACCCGCAGTTATTTTTCCCGGACCGATGCACAGAATGTGTACCAGGGTTTGCAGGGTATGCGCCTGGAAGCGCAGCTGGAAAAAAACGGGGAACCGGCCACGCTGGTCTGTATACTGCGGGAAAACAATAAAAAAGAACTGCATGTCAATGGGCAGGAATACAAAAAGTTCTCTGAACATATCGGCCGATATCCATGTGTGATGATCGCGCCCGATGATACAACCCTTATTGCCGGTGGCAGTGAGGAAAGGCGACGTTTTATCGACACCCTGCTTTCACAGCTTTCACCCGGTTACCTGCAGCAGCTGATCGCCTATACGAAGATCTTTCAGCAGCGTAACAGCCTGTTGAAAGCCGCCGCAGAACACCGCCGCCTGGATGAGGCCCTGCTGGATATACTGGATGAACAGCTCTGCGAAAAAGGCCAGTCCATTTTTGAAGAACGGAAACAGTTTGCGCAGGATTTCCTTCCACTGGTACAGGCACAATACCGGGCTATCGCCGGGAAAGATGACCAGGTGGCACTCAGCTATAGCAGCCAGCTGCAGGAGCAGTCCTTTACTGCATTGCTGGCACAAAACCGGCAGCGCGATCTCTACCTGCAGCGAACCAGCAGCGGCATTCATAAAGACGACCTGGATATCAGCATGGGCGACCAGCTTTTTAAAACACTGGCTTCCCAGGGACAGCGCAAAAGCCTGCTGTTTGCCCTGAAACTGGCTGAATACCTTACCCTGCAACAGCACAAAGGTTTTGCCCCGCTGCTGCTGCTGGACGATGTTTTTGAAAAACTCGATGCTGACCGTATGCATAACCTGCTGCACAAAGTATGTATGGAAGAACAGGGACAGGTATTTATTACCGATACCCACAAAGAGCGACTGGAGCAGGCGTTTAAAGCACTGGGTGCGGATTATGAGCTGATCACATTATAGCAATATACGATGAAGGTTAATGCCGGATGCAGGAATAGCGGTAATCGGGCCGGAATGGGCCAAAAAAAGGTGAAAAAAAGCGGTGGCAGGGCGATAAAATTCACAACTGCCTATTTTTAAGCATTAACCCCTATATTTGCCCCTCAAATTTTAATACCGTGGCTACTACCAAGTTCTCGAAAGAAACGTATATGTACTGGTACGAGCTCATGCAGCTGATCCGCCAGTTTGAGTTAAAGGCAGAAGAAATGTATAAAATGGCAGGTAAGATCCGTGGTTTTTTCCATGCTTATGTAGGCCAGGAAGCCATAGCAGCAGGCTGTATGACGGCTACCCGTCAGGAAGACCCGTTTATCACGGGCTACCGCGATCATGGTCTGGGTTTGGCAAAAGGGATCAGTCCCAACGCCTGTATGGCCGAATTATTTGGTAAAGCTACCGGATGTGCCAAAGGCAAGGGCGGTAGTATGCACTTCTTTAGCAAAGAGCATTATTTCTTTGGTGGTCATGGCATTGTAGGTGCACAGATTGGCACCGGTGCCGGACTGGCTTTTGCTGAACAATACCGTAATACAGATAATGTAGTGCTGTGTTTCTTTGGTGATGGTGCTGCCCGCCAGGGTTTGCTGCACGAAACCTTTAACCTGGCCATGCTGTGGAAGCTGCCGGTTGTATTCATTTGCGAGAACAATAACTATGCAATGGGTACATCTGTAGAGAGAACTTCTAATGTACAGGATATTTATAAACTGGCTGATGCCTACGAAATGCCCGGCGATAAGGTGGATGGCATGAGCGCTGAAGCTGTACACGATGCTGTAGCCCGTGCGGTGAAAAGAGCAAGGGAAAAAGGCGGCCCCACTTTGCTGGAACTGAAAACATACCGCTATAAAGGGCATTCTATCTCTGACCCGCAGAAATACCGCACCAAAGAAGAAGTAGAAGAATACAAAGCAAAAGATCCGATACAGATGGTGCTGAAAACCATCCGTGACAACAAATTTGCAACAGATGAAGAAATCGCAGCTATCGATGCCCGCATCAATGCAGTGGTGGAAGAATCAGTGAAATTTGCAGAGGAAAGTCCCTGGCCTGATGACAGCGAAGTGCTGAAAGATGTGTATGTTGACCAGGAATACCCGTTTATTGTTGACTAAGCAGTAACCTTTAATCTCTTTTAAAATAAACATTCTATATCCATTATGTCTGATAAGCATCATGTGCAGGAAGCGGAGGTAAATGAATCCCTCATCAGGGCCCAGGGCTTTTGGCAAAAATACCAGAAACCTATTGTTACAGCAGCCGTAGCAGCCGTTGTCATCATCGGCGGTTATTTCGGTTACCAGCAATGGGTAGTAAAACCGAAAGAAGACCAGGCTGGTGAGGCTATTTCCAAAGCACAGCAGTATTTTGGTGTTGATTCGCTGCGCAAAGCCCTGGATGGTGATGGCACCAGCAAAGGTTTTGTATATGTTGCCAGGAATTATGGCAGCACCAAAATAGGCAACCTGTCTAAATATTATGCCGGTGTATGTTACCTGCGCCTCGGCGATTTTGCCAATGCTGTTAAGTACCTGAGCGATTTTAAAACAGATGCTTTACAGGTGCAGATGATGGCATACGGCTGCCTGGGTGATGCCTACAGCGAACAGGACAAGAAAGCAGAAGCGATAGAAGCGTATAAAAAAGCTGCCAGCACTTTTGAAAAAGACGAAACCAATTCTGCCGAATACCTCTTCCGTGCGGCCCTGCTTTCTGAAACAGCAGGTAAAACAAAAGAAGCACTGGAGCTGTTTAAATCACTGAAAGAGAAATTCCCCAGAACAGAAAAAGGGTTTCAGGCCGATAAATACATTTATCGCCTCAGCATTGAAAAAAATGATTTTAGTGTAAAATAAGGCAATGGCTACAAAAGGAAATAATGCATTGACCGAAGGCATCCCTCAGTTGAAGGATGCCTTTGTAGTTATGGTGAAAACCGACTGGAACGCTGCTATCCTCAATAAACTGGAAGCCGGCGCCAGGAAGGTGCTTAAAGCAAATGGCGTAAAGTTTAAAACCCTCACTGTGCCCGGTGCTTTTGAACTGCCTTTTGCAGTGAAAGCATATACCGAAAGCGATCAGCCCCAGGCCGACGCCTTCATTACTTTTGGTACGGTGATCAGGGGCGATACACCACATTTTGATTATGTGTGCAAGGCGGTTACCGATGGTGTACTTTCACTGAACATGTTGCTGGAGGTACCGGTTATATTTGGCGTGCTTACGGTAGACAATGAGCAGCAGGCCCTGGAAAGGGTGGGCGGCAAACATGGGCATAAGGGTGAGGAAGCGGCTATCACCGCATTGAAGATGATCGAACTTAACCGCAAGCTGAGGAAATTACAATAGCCATTTCACTTATGCTATAGATATTCCCTGTCTCAGTGATAAGGGATATCTGTAAAAACAACGATTTTGTTCATTAAATCCCTTGATACAAGGGCGGGGAGGTACCTATGAATGTACAGATATTCGTTCCCTGTTTTATAGACCAGCTGTACCCAACAGTGGCGTTCAATATGGTGAAGGTATTGGAGAAAGCGGGCTGTACTGTGAACTACAATGCCAACCAAACCTGCTGCGGGCAGCCGGCGTTTAATGCCGGTTTCTGGGATGATGCCAGGGAGGTTTGTACCAAATTTCTGAAAGATTTTGAGGGTGATGATTATATCGTTGTACCCAGTGCCAGCTGCACCGGTTTTGTACGCAATTATTATCCCAAACTGTTTGATAATTCTTCCCTGCACAATGAGGTGAAGCGCCTGGGGGAGCGTACTGTGGAACTGTCTGAATTCCTGGTCAGGGTGCTGGGGGTAGACGATGTGGGCGCCAGGCTCGACGGTAAGGCCACTTACCATGACAGCTGCGCCGGTTTACGGGAATGTAAAATAAAACAGGAACCCCGGCAACTGCTGCAAAAGGTAAAAGGCCTTGAACTGCTGGAAATGGAAGACGTAGAAACCTGCTGTGGCTTTGGCGGTACGTTTGCTGTAAAATTTGAACCCATCAGCATTGGCATGGCCGATCAGAAGATCAGTAATGCAGCGGCTACGGATGCACAATACCTTATCAGCACCGATATGAGCTGTCTCATGCACCTCGACGGTTATATTAAACACAAGGGTGTCAACCTGAAAGTGCTGCACCTGGCCGATGTGCTGGCAAATGGCTGGTAAGAGGGTGTATCTTCCTGTTTCAATGCTGCCCTCATGGTAGCAATATGCGCTGACTTTGGTGTTATTTGTCTAAGGCTGCAGAAAATGGCTTTGCATACGTTGCATGAACAAATCTTTGTAATTGCTGCCCAACGGAATTTTTTCTGCCCTGTTCTTCATTAACAGCTGCGAATTTTCTACCGTGGCAATTTGTTTCAGCGCCACGATATATGATTTGTGTACCCGCATAAACAGGTTTTTAGGCAGCCGGTCTTCCACTTCTTTCATGGTAGAATAAGCCAGTATTTTTTCTTTACCACGGTGAAAAGCGATATAGTTATTCATGCCTTCTATATAATCAATATCGTCCAGGTCAATTTTTACCATCTTTCCTTTTTGCTCTGTTTTGATGAAGATATAATCAACCGGATTTTGTACACCGGCCACCTGCGCAGCAGGCACACTGTTAGACAAGCGCTGGATCGCTTTTATAAAACGACTGAAAGGAACAGGTTTTACAATATAATCCACCGCTTCTACTTCATAGCTGGCCACTGCAAATTCAGAATAGGCGGTGCAGAAAATAACTTTGGTTTCATGACCAATACTTTTTACCACATCTATCCCGTTTACTTCATCCATCTGTATGTCAAGAAAAACCACATCCGCTTTACAGCGGCGTATCAGTTCCAGTCCGTCAACCGCGTTGGTGGCCGTGCCTGCGAGTTCAAGTGTGGGTATTTTGCTGATATAACCTGCTATCACATCAATAGCAGGCGGCTCATCATCGATAATTACACATTTCAGCATTTGATTAGTTTTTAATGGTCAACTCAAAAATGTATTCGTTTTCCAGGTTCCGTGCTTTGATATGGTATTTGTTTTTGAAGGTGATATCCAGCCGCCTGCTCAGGTTATTGATGCCCATACTGTGCGAAACAACAGCGAGGTTGTTCTTCTTTTTTTTATTGGCACAGAAAAAAACAATTTCACCGGGCGTTAATGTGATCAGTATAGTGAGGGGATAAGCGGGGTCTTTCAGGTCGCCATATTTAAATGCATTTTCAACCGCTGTTATCAGTGACAAGGGGGGCAGCACCTGGTCTTGTATTTCACCTGTTATCCTGTAATCTATATTGAGCAGGTTAGAAAAACGGATCTGGTGTATATCGATCAGCGTTTGCAGGTGCTGCAATTCTTCCCTGATATGTACAATGCCATCATCAAGGGGCGCACTTTCAAGGGAATACCGCATGATGCTGGAAAGCTTAAAGATATTGTCTGCCAGCTCCTGCGAGTGCGGCAATGCCTGCGAAAAAAGTATATTAAGGGTATTGTGCAGGAAATGCGGATTGATCTGCGACCGCAGAAATGCATATTCGTAACGTATTTTTTCCAGCTCTTTCAGCTTTTTCTCCTGTTCCAGTAAAAAATATGCTTTCTGCATTTTACGCAATTGTCTTTCTTCTCTTAGCCAATTGCGGATGGTAAAATAAAGCAAGGCAAAAATGAAATACTGTATAAAGGTTTTAATGGCATTGGCCAGATAGGCTGCTGTACTGAAATGCGTGTGTAGAAAAAGCCGTATACCCAGTAAAGGTAAAAATGTGTAAACATAATAATAAGCGAACAATGCCAGTACAGCAAAGGCGCCGAGCGTAGCCAGGCTACCCCTGAAGACACCTTTTCTTCCTGAAAACAGGTTGAGCAATAAAAGACTGGTATAAAAAACAAGACCGTAAAGAAAAATATAGGCCAGTACATAAACCGGTTTAACCAGCGGCCAGTGAAGGTATTCAACAAAATACAGGTAGCAGGCATACAGCAGCCATGCATATACATGCTTCAATACAACAGGTGTCTTCAGAACAGGTAACAGTAGATGATTCATGCAGCGCAGCTTGCGTTTCGCTGTATTAAATGTATTAAAAAAATCAGTGAAAACAGCACCTGGTTTTAGGGTAGTACCCGGTTAAACTGTCGCTTTTTTTAATGATGCGCCGGCAACAATACACCATCCTGCAAAAGGCGCCTGAACTGGCTGTAACTGAATGCCTGCCTGTGTATCAGGCTATGCGACGCTTCGTATAACAGCTTGTATAAATTATCATTTATCAATTGTGATTCATAATTGCATTTATTGAACAGGAAATTCTGCAGGCCTATTTTGAATAGGCCATACTTGTTTTGATTAAGACTAAAACCATTCTGCGATCCGCTAATTGCTGATTGGTTATTCCCGGCAGGCTGCCGGTGCAGATGGGCTGTTTTGTGCAGGTACAGCCATGCTTCCCACTGGCCGGGATATTGTTGCAATACCGTTTCGAACAACTGGTAAAGCAGCTGGGTGGTTGTTTCAGCAAACTGGTGCCTGGATTGTTGGGTATCCGGATACAGGGGGTCAAAAAAACGAAGCCTGATATCGTCCAGTGATTTCCGGTAACAGATCACCGGCACAATAGGCACATTGGCTGAATGGGAGAGATAAGCGATCCCTTTCCTGGCAAACAACGACTGGTGTAGAAATGACACGATACAACAGTTTTCATTTTCTGTTGTGAAACTGCCAGACCCGGTATTGCCGTCGAGGTATAACAGCAGGCTGCGGCCTTTTTTTAAGTCGCGCAGCATCTGCAGCGCTGCATAGGGCTGCTCTGCATTGATAAGATGGAAATCAGGATAAATATACCCATCGTACAGCTCATCAAATATCCGCAGGTAGCTGTTGCCCTGCTGCTCCAGTATATCGCCTGCAATTGCCAGGGAGTAGGGCACCTGGTGTTTCATCAGCATCAAATTGATCAGCCTGTACGATCCTGTATGAAAAGTGCAGAAGATAACAGGTTTTTCCCTGATCATCTGCCAGCACTGCGGGCTCAGGTTTTCGCAGGTGGCGTATTGCGTGATGGGATGAAAAAATTGTTCCAGTGCGCTCAATTGCTGGTGCAATAATATCTCCCTGAACAGGGTTTCATGCCTGGAATAATCTATTCCCGGCAGGTAATGCAGCAGGTTGGCGCTGGTGAGGTTGAAGCTTACCAGCCTGTGTGCATCTTCCCATATATTCAGTTGCTGATGCACATTTTCAATAATCGTATTTCTACGGGTGATGTATTCACTTGTATTCATAGGAAGGTTTTGTGCAGAAAACCGGGCACTTGTTTATAAAAGAATGCTGCTAACTGGCATTAGCAGCATTCCTGTCATAGCGGATGCGGTGGCTCCATGATACACTTGGGTGGAGGAGGATCTCCGGGGCCGCCGGCCTTGCTCAGCAGTACTTCAAGCTGGGCAAGGGTAATGGTTTCTTTCTGCATAAATAAAATTTTACAGGGCAAACATCCGGTTCCTTACTGCTGTAAAAAAATGTGTTATGTAAAACGGCATTTGGTCTATGTGAAAGTATAACTGTTGCAATGCCATTCTGCAATTGTATTGAAAGGTGACTCTTGTGTTTTTTGGGGCGGTGATACACGGTGTATAGCTGCAAGCCATGAGCTTCCAGCAATGAGTGGGCCGTTAAATGGAATAATTGTTTTGCCAGGCCATACTGAAAAGCATCTTTCTTTCTGCGTTTTTAGCGTATTCCGCGAGATAAATTCCTTGTAGCTCAGCGCTCATAGCCTGAAGCCTTTTATAGCTGCAAGCGATGAGCTTCCAGCTATGATGTGGAATGGACCGTTAAATAGAATAAAACTATTTTCCTTTCTGCGTTTTCCGCGTATTCCGCGAGAGAGCCTGTTTTCAGTCTGCAGTTGGCAGTGTGCAGTCTGCAGTCAGAGACACTTGCGACTAACCGCTCATAGCTTGCAGCTGTTAAGGGGGCTCTCGCGGCATGCATTTGCAGTTCTTTCAGTTATTTCAGCATAACATGCCCGGTACCATTAAAAGTTGTTATTTTTAAAATAAACTGTTTATGCAACATAAGTATTCATGGATGATGATGGTGCTGTTCCAGCTGGTATTGCTGTCTGCAAAGGCACAGCAGCCTGTAGTTACCCTGGATTATTATTTTAATAATGAATATAAAAAAGGGGCTGATGGCCAGCTGCACCGGTTTCATTATGCCTGGGAAGACGAAGCCAGCAGCGGCTATTCCATCTGGGGGGACCTATTCCGCAAAAGCGGCGCCCGGATAAATAGCCTGGAAACCGCGCCAACAGCAGCCAGCCTGAAAGGCGCTGATGTATACATTATTACAGATCCTGATACAGATAAAGAAACCGCGCATCCCAATTATATCAGCGATGCCAATATAACGGCCATCACCGCATGGGTAAAAGCCGGCGGGGTACTGGTACTGATGGCCAATGACAGCGCCAATACCGAGCTGAAACACCTGAATAAGCTGGCAGCGGTTTTCGGTATACATTTTAAAGATGAATTGTACAAACACGTGGTGGGTAATGAATTTGAAATGGGTGCCATACAGGTGCCCGCAGGAAACCCGGTTTTTACCACAGCTAAAAAAGTATACCTGAAAGACATCGCCCCGCTCGGCATACAGGCACCGGCCACCGCTGTTTTAACGGATAATAGCACCGTAGTGGTGGCTACGGCAAAATATGGCAAAGGCACGGTGTTTGCCGTTGGCGATCCCTGGTTTTATAATGAATATACCAATGGCCGCCTGCCTGCCAGCGCAGGTTTCGAGAACGATAAAGCCGCCGGGGATGTGGCCAGGTGGTTATTGCAGCAGGCAAAAAAACAGTGAACAGCGCATCCGTTTTTGCACCACTTCAATCGTATAGGATGCGGTTCCGCTTACAACAACAACAATGAATCTCTACGCCCTGTTACTCGTAGTGGCAGCAGCTTTATTGCATGCAGCCTGGAACCTGGTGACCAAACAGGTGAACGGTAAGTTACCGTTCTTTTGGTTGGTAGCCTTGTTCTCCGCGGTGCTTTACCTGCCTTTTGTGGTCATGGATGCGGTTAAAACCCATCTTGTATGGACCTGGCTGGTGGCAGGTTTTGCATTGGTGAGTGCTCTGCTGCACCTGTTTTATTTTGTCGTATTGCAGATAGGCTACCGCAAAGCTGATCTGTCTGTGGTATACCCGGTAGCAAGAGGGGCAGGACCGCTTTTTTCTGTTACCGGCGCCATTATGCTTTTTCATGAAAAACCGGGATTACTGGCAGTAACCGGCGTTGGACTGATCGTAGGTGGTGTGGTGGTAATGACTGGTTTCAGGCCTGGAAAAAATACCGCGATAGTAAAGGGATTGCAGTACGGGTTACTGACAGGGCTTTTTATAGCAGCCTACACCTTATGGGATAAAGCCGCTGTTGTGGATCATAGCGTTTCGGCAATGGCTATCACTTTTGCTTCCATGCTGTTGCCATTGATATTGTTGCTGCCTGTAGTGGCTAAAAAGAAAGAAGAAACAAAAATGGAAATACGGCTGCACTGGAAACAGGCACTCCTGGTAGCCATATTCCAGCCTTTATCGTACCTGCTGGTGCTGATCGCATTAAAACATGCACCTGTTACGTATGTTGCACCGGTAAGGGAGCTGAGTATTGTATTTGGTGTATTTTTCGGCGCCAGCCTGTTGAAAGAAGCGGATATTACGAGAAGAATAATAGCTGCCCTTGTGATCATGACAGGCATTGCATTACTGGCACTGGGCTAATAAGAAGGTACACCGTATCGTATTCATACAAATAAAAAGGCCGGTTGCATAACCGGCCTTCCTGCTCAAATTGATATTAGCTAAAAACGCACTATTATAATTTAGTCACCACAACATCTTCAACCACTCTTGCGCTGCTGTTTACAGCAAAGCTGCGGCTGATTTCCTGGTTACCCATGCGGATAACGAATGTGGGGTGTAGTTCGCTTGATTCTTTCAACAGCTGAACTGTTTTGTTAAAGTGCTGGTCGTTGAACTGCTGCTGGAAAACAACATCACCGGCGTCATCTTTAATGATCAGGCTGAATTTCTGTGCAGCGGGGTTTTCCAGCTGGATACGGAAACTTACACTGTTTTCACCTGCACCTGAATATTGTACAGATACTTGTTTATCTGCGAAGAAAGCGTTGTCTTTTTCTTTTTTGTCAGCAGCATTGCTGTTAAAAGGGTTGGCTACTACAAATAAAGCAGCTACCAGAGAAATGGACATCCATTTTGCGATGGCCGAACGTACAGACTGAGTATTCATAATTTTCATTTTTTTGTTTTATGGTTTCTGTCCGGCATCAATCGTTAGTGTTTTTCAGAATTCTGTTCTTTCTTGAAACTACCAGGGAAGCGAACGGTTGTTTGTGCTTTCCTGTTTTTCACGATACAAATGTAGAATCACATTTCACCCTCTGCAAACCAAGTTTTATTGCTTTTTATTATCGCTAAAGTTGTTCGTTTTTTCTGAAACCCCGTATCCATGCGTGTTTCAGGGAAAAAAACTTATGGTGCCCAACCGCAAAAAAGCCCTGAAAAAATGTAGGAAAGAATGGGAAAATCCTTGTTTTTAGCTACTTCCAACTGTTAGTTTTAACAAACTGTAAACGGCTGCATCTATCAAAACCAGGCAGCTGGAGGTAAAAAAGCAGTAGGCTGTTCAGGGTAACAACCACATCACATAAGCGTGCGGCTTCTGTATACATAGTAAGGATAACAGGAAAACAGGTGCTTTTATCGCTTTTATACGGGGTATAGGAAATGCAATGAATACATGTTTTTCATAAACAGTTTTTGTTATTTCTCCTAAAGACTTAGACGGATTTTAAAAAACAGTAATTTTAAGGTTTAAGATCCACCCGGTTAAAACACGGGCAGAAAGTAAGTTTATGGCGTTGAATTATAAAAGACTGGTGATTAAAATTGGCTCCAATGTGCTGGCCAGGGAAAATGGTTTACCGGATGAAGAAAGAATGCAGCACCTGATCAGCGAAATAGCAACACTAAGAAAAAGCGGGATGGATATTGTGGTGGTATCATCCGGCGCGGTAGCGGCCGGCAGAAGCCTGGTGCGTGTTTCAGAGAAATACGATGTAGTGGCGGCAAGACAGCTGCTGGCATCAGTGGGGCAGGTACAGCTGATTAACCAGTATGCCCGTTTTTTTAAAACACATGATCTGCTTTGTTCACAGGTATTGGTGACCAAAGAAGATTTCCGTGACAGGCTGCATTATGCCAATATGCACAGCTGTTTTGAAATTTTATTACAGCACGATATCATCCCTGTTGTTAATGAAAATGATGTGATATCTGTAACAGAACTGATGTTCACAGATAATGATGAACTGGCTGGACTGATCGCTTCAATGATCAGGGCTGACGGATTACTGATATTGTCGAATGTGGATGGGCTGTTTACCGGCGATCCGCGCCAGCCAGGATCGGTACTGGTGGAAGAACTGGGTGCTGGTACAACCGATTTCGCTGCTTTCATTACAGCGCAAAAATCAAATTTTGGCAGGGGCGGTATGCTTACAAAATGCCATATGGCGCGCAAAATTGCACAGCTGGGTATCGCCGTGCACATTGCCAATGGTACCAGGCCGCATGTTATCAGCGGCGTGTTGAATGGCCTATTGCCCCACACCCGTTTTAAGCCATTGAAAGCAGTGCCCGGCAGAAAACGCTGGATGGCACATACGGATAAGGACGCCAAAGGCATTGTGCAGGTGAACAGTGGGGCAAGAGCGGCGCTTACCGGCGCAAAGGCATCAAGCTTATTACCAGTAGGCATCATCCGGGTAATGGGAGAGTTTAAAAAGAAAGATATCATCAAAATTGTCGATGAACAGGAACAACTTATCGGGTTGGGAATTGCAGAATACGGATCTGATAAAGCTATGGAACTGGTAGGTATGAAAAACCAGAAACCATTGGTACATTACGACTATTTATATTTAAGTCATGAAAACTATTGAGGCAGATTACCAGCTGTTGTTCAAGCACGCGCAGGAAGCAACTGCAGCGCTGGCATCACTGGATGCAGAAAAGATCAACAGGGTATTGCTTACACTGGCCGGCAGGATAGAGACCAGGCAAACTTTTCTGCTGGAAGCAAATGAACAGGACCTCCTGCGTATGCCGCCGGAAGACAGCCGTTACGACCGGTTACGGCTAACAGCTGAACGCATTGCCGCTATAGCCGCTGATCTGCGGAATGTGGCTGCCATGCCATCGCCGCTGGGTGTTGTACTATCAGAAAAAATATTGCCCAACGGTCTGCAGGTATCCCGCGTATCTGTTCCATTGGGCGTTGTAGGTATTATTTATGAGGCTAGGCCCAATGTTACACTGGATACTTTCGCCCTGTGTTTTAAAACGGGTAATGTTGCCCTACTGAAAGGCGGCAGTGATGCAGCGTTTTCCAATGAAGCCATTATTACACTGATCATAGAAACCCTGGAACAATATGGCATACCCCGCGAGGTAGTGAACCTGCTACCACCAGACAGGTCTGCCGCTGATGCACTTTTGCAGGCCACCGGCATGGTAGATGTGGTTATACCACGCGGCAGCCAGCAACTGATCGATTTTGTACGCAGGAATGCAAGGGTGCCGGTGATAGAAACAGGCGCCGGTATTGTACATACTTTTGTTGATGAAAGCGCTGATCTGCAACAGGCTGCAGCCATCATCTGCAATGCTAAAACCCGGCGGGTAAGTGTATGCAATGCTCTTGACTGTTTGATCGTGCAGGAGAACAGGATACCTGAACTGCCCCTGCTGGTAAAACCACTCGCCGAAAAGCAGGTGGAACTTTATGCTGATGAAGCCGCCTGGCAGGCCTTGCAAGCCCATTACCCACCAGCCTTGCTGCATAAGGCAACACCGGAGCATTTCGGCACAGAATTCCTGTCGCTGAAAATGGCTGTTAAAACGGTACCAGGACTGGATGCTGCCCTGGAACATATACGCCGTTACAGCTCCAGGCACAGTGAGGCCATCCTTTCTGAAACACCCGCACATATTGAACGTTTTTTACAGGCAGTAGATGCCGCTGCCGTTTATGTTAATGCTTCAACAGCATTTACAGATGGTGCACAGTTCGGACTGGGCGCAGAGATCGGCATCAGTACACAAAAACTGCATGCCCGCGGCCCAATGGGCCTGGAAGCACTTACCAGTTATAAATGGCTGGTAAGGGGGAAGGGGCAGGTGAGGGGGTGATTGGGGGATGGGTGAATGGTTGATTGGTTGAATGGTTGAGTGGTTGAGAGGTTGAGAGGTTGAATGGAATTGGGAATGGGTAATTTGAAAATATGGTAATTTGAAAATTTGAAAATGAGGGGGATGGGTGAATGGTTGATATTAAAACGATGATTTCATCTTGTATCTTGCTACTTGCGTCCTGCTACTTTTCATCATTCACGGCTGACGGTTCACGGATAAGGTTAATTTGAAAATGAGGGGATGGGTGAATGGTTGAGAGGTTGAATGGTTGAATGGTTGAATGGTCGCATATTAAAACGATGATTTTATCTTGTATCTTGCTACTTGCATCCTGCTACTTTTCATTTGTTGCAGGAATTAGCATTGTGGTAATACAGTGGGTTTATTTTGCATTCAAATTATTGTAGCCATGAAATTTGTTCTTGTATTATTCAGTTCTCTTTGCTTTTTACAGGGCTTTGCCCAAACATTGGATGTTCAAGCTCATCGCGGCGGCCGCGGACTGATGCCTGAAAATACCATTCCTGCTATGCTCAATGCAGTGAAACTGGGGGCAAGAACACTTGAGCTGGATTGTGTAATATCAGCAGATGAACAGGTGCTGGTTTCGCACGACCTGTATATGTCTGCGGATATTATGCTGAAGCCAGATGGTAGCACCATCGACAAGAAAGATGAAAAAAGCTATGCACTGTATAAAATGACTTACGACAGTATCCGCCGTTTTGATGCAGGCACTAAACCCAATCCCGGCTTTGCACAGCAGCATAAAATGCCAACATACAAACCCCTGCTGGCAGCATTGATCGACAGCGTGGAGGCTTATGTAAAGCAGCATCGTTTAAAACCGGTGTATTACAATATAGAAACCAAATGCAGCCCGCAAACCGATAACAGCTACCATCCCGTTCCTGAAAAATTTGTCGCTTTGCTTATGGAGGTTATCCGGCAAAAAGGGATACAGGACAGGGTGATTATCCAGTCTTTCGATCCCCGCACATTGCGTATTGTACACCGCGATCACCCTGCTGTACCCACCGCACTGCTGATCGCCAACAAAGAAAGCCTGGATGCCAATATTCAAACACTGGGTTTTGTGCCTGCCATATATAGCCCTTATTACCTGCTGGTTACAGCAGATCTTGTGGAAAAAGCCCATGCCTGGCATATGATGGTGCTTCCCTGGACCGTGAACGATGATGCCGCCATAAAACAAATGGGCGAACTGAAAGTAGATGGGATCATCTCTGATTATCCCGATAAACTGATTGCGCAGTTCGGTTCGTACCAGTAGTTATTCCTCCTCTTCAAAATGTGGAATAATTTTATGAAAGATGGTGCTTTTTCACATTGACAGTACGCGGCCGGAATAAGTATCTTGTGTATCTAAAACAACCCTGTTATGGCTACTGTGAAAAAACGCAAAGCAACCGTACCATCCGCAACACCCTTACGCCAGGAACTGGGGCGTATCGGGTATTCTACTATTTATACACTGCAACAGAGCAATACTGTATTTTTCTACGAGGCCGGCATGACCATCGATGCAGATGGCGCTTACCGCGCTTATCATCCCGATAACCGCTCGGGGCTTGATTACCTGGGCAATGCAGGCAGACCGGGCAACTGGTGGGCACTGGTAACAGACAATGGAAAAGCCAGCGGCAATCCTGTTATACAGGGGGCCAATGATCCCGCACCGGGATTTTATGTATCCACTACCAGCCTGCAAGACACCACAAAAGCACGTACCGATCCCCGCCGGTATGTTGATGCTGCCAGTGTTCCTTTTATTGTATTGCCATCTAATGGCAGGTTCGGTGCGGCACTGGGCGATTTTTGTATGGTGTACAATCCTGCGAAACAAAAGCTTTATGGTGGTGTATTTGCCGATGTGGGCCCTAAAGGGATGATCGGCGAAGCCTCTATCGCCATGGCATCAGTAGTAGGTGTTCCCGGTAATCCAAAAAACGGCGGGCAGGCCAATGGGCTGATTTATGTGGTGTTCACGGGCTCGGCTACGGGCTGGCCACTGGCTTTGGCAGATATACAGCAAAAAGCACAGCAATTGTTTACTCAATGGGGTGGTATCAGCTTATTGCAGCAGGTACTGCCGGAAGCAATGGCATAAGGTTAATATACCCTGCACAACTGAAGCTGGTAAGGTGCCGGGTGAAAGATAAAGCTGGTATGGTTAATCATGCCGCATACCGGCTGCCACGCGGAATACATGCAGCAGGTAAGGAAATAAAGCCTGCATGGTTTCTTCCGCACCACGGGTGGAGCCGGGCAAGGTAAGCACCAGCATATTTTTGATAAAACCGGCAATGCCACGGGACAGCATGGCATAAGGTGTTCGCTGCTGGCCATATTGACGGGCTGCTTCCATAATGCCGGGTATTTCCCTGTCGAGCAACGGTTGTATGGCTTCGGGCGTAACATCGCGGGGGGAAAGACCTGTTCCGCCGGTGAACAACGCCAGCTGGTAACCGGCCTCGCTGAGCTGCAATGCTTTTTGGCTGATGAGCGTAATATCATCAGGGATGATTTCATACACAGCCACGTGCAATCCGTGCTGCTCCAATAGCTGTATCACTGCTTTACCTGCAAAATCCTGCTTACTGCCAGAGGCAATGCTGTCAGAGCAAACGATAACTGCGCAACGCAATTGATCAGGCGCTGCGCCGGCAAAATCTGATTTGCCGCCTTTTTTCTCTTCCAGCTTGATAGAAGCGATGCTTGTTTGCTTGTCGATCGGCTTCAGCATATCATACATAGTGAGTGCTGTGATGGCCGCGCCGTGCATGGCTTCCACTTCCACGCCCGTGCGGTAAATGGTGTGCACCTCTACTGTAATAATGATCTGTAATCCTTCTATGCGATGCCCGATAGCCGCATATTCCACCGGCAGGGGATGACAGTCGGGAATGACATCACTGGTCTTTTTTATAGCCAATAAACCGGCTGCACGGGAAAACTCAAACACATCACCCTTAGGTACCTGTTTTTGCTCAATGGCATCGATAGTGGCCTGTTCCGATACGGAGACTGTAGCAGTGGCAACAGCTTTACGCAGGCTGCTTATTTTATGAGTGATATTGTTCATCCGGTAATGCTTATTGGTTCTCTTTCCATTGATAGGTATCGTCTTCAAACAGCTCTTTACCCCAGATGGGTAGTTCCGCTTTAATACGTTCTACAACCACCGTGCATGCTTCAGTTGCCGCCTGCCGGTGAGCCGCAGAGGTGAATACAAAAAAACAGATTTCACCGGCAGCAATGGTGCCCAGGCTATGGTGTACATGCATACAGGTAAGCGGGTAAGCGGCAAAAACCGCTTCTCTTATTTCCTGCATTTTCTCCAGCGCCATTTCGGTATAAGCTGTGTATTCAATGGCTTTTACTTTTTTGCCACCGATAATATCGCTGCGTACCTGCCCCAGGAAAATGCTGTGCGCACCGATCTCTGTCCGGTTACTGTGCCGTTGTATACTATCGGCAATAAAAGCCGGGGCGATCGGCCCTTCTGTGAAAATATTCCTGATGGTAGGTGTGCCCATGGTATTGGCTTGCTGGTTGATCAATACGGTTGACTGCTTTTGAAAACTATCCTCCTGAAAATGGCGGCAGCAATGCAATTTCTGTCGCCCCGCTGACAGGGGTATTGCCGGTAATGATTTTTTTATCTACCGCGATGGCATAACGAACAGTGGCAAGTGCAGGGTATTGCCTGTGTAATACGGTTTTCAGTGTATCGGTATCCTGAACGGGTTCTTCCAGGTGAAGAACAGCCTGCCCGGTGATACCGGTAATTTGTCCGAAAGTATGAATAACTGGCTGCATAACTGTTAAGATATTACAACGCTCGCTTAAAATAAACAGACTGTAATCCTTTTAAAAAGCGACGGCCTGTTCTCAGGTCGGTTGTACTGGCGATAGTGATCCTGTCGGGCATCTGCCGCAGGCTTTGACCATCTTTTTCCGTCACAATATAGGTGTGCTCACCCGTAGGTGAATTAAACAATTCATTCCAGGAAAACACGACCGTATATCCGTCGCTGGCTTTGCAAACAATATAATATTCACTGAGCAGCTTGGGATTATCTGTATCGGGTACCGCCCTGGCCAGCACATTTTTCAGCAATACGCCTTTAATGCCATGTACCGTGTGCTTAACCACACCTGTGTGATTGGTGATCACCAGGTCGCCCGCAGGCGCTGCTTTCATGGTGTCAAGCAAGGCCAGTGTAATGGAATAAGACTGCCTGATATTGCCTTCCACAGAAAAAGCATCTGTAGCGATAGGCTTTTCCTGTGCCTGGGCACCGGATACGATCAGCAATGCCAAACAGTATAAAAAAAATGGTTTCATATTCAACTATTTTCAGGCTCCTGTGAACAATAATTTATAAGCGGCCACCGCCAATACAGAGGCCAGCACATTTTTAAGCACTACCTGCGGAAAGCGATGCGCTCCATAATAAGCACCGGCCAAACCTCCTGTAAAAGCAATGATCACATAGAGGTACATATTACCGGTGAACTGGATGCCTTTGGTAAGCTGGCCTGCAAGGCCAGACAGGGAATTGACAAAAATAAACAGGGCGCTGATGGCGGCAGCCTGCTTCTGATCTGTCCATTTCAGCAGCAGTAGTACCGGCGAAAGAATGATGCCGCCACCAATACCGATCATTCCTGAAAGAAGACCAATAATACCACCTATCACCAGCGATAATGCTGTATTGGAAGGCCTGATCTCTTCTACACGGATATTTTTAAAAAAGAAAAAACGTATTACAGGTATCAGCAGCAGTAAGCCCAGTATCTTTTTGTATATGCTGCCATCAACCGCGATCATACCACCCACAAATGAAAGCGGGATAGAGGCAATGGCCAGCGGCAGAAATATTTTCCATTTAAAATGCCCAGCCCGGTAAAACTGGATAAAAGAAGTAAGCGAAACAAACAGGTTTAACATGAGGGCCGTGGGTTTCATTACCGCCGGGGTAACGCTGAATATCGCCATCAGGGCCAGGTAGCCACTGGCGCCGCCATGCCCTACTGATGCATATAAAAAAGCAACCAGGAATAGCAATACATAAAAAAGCAATTCAACAGTAGTCATGAAGATGATTTCGATGTGGGGTTACCATTCAATTGTTACAATGCTGAAACGGTGCCGCTGCATTAAAAGAAAGAAAGCAGGTGTACTTCCACCGGTTCCCCTGCTGCATAGTTTTCCCGTTCTTCTTCCAGGCAAATTAGGCAATTTGCCAATGCAAAAGAGCGCATGCGATAAGATTCCTGTGCATCCAGCGGTGTTACCGCTGAAGAGGTACAGCTCCCTTTCAGGAAATGGGTTAAGCCGGCTTTTTTTGTAAAAGCCTGTGTAAGCGGCAGTGTGACAGCATGTATACTGCTTTTCTCCCTGTGCATCAGCTGTTCTATTGCGGGCAGCACGTACTCATAAAAACAGGTGAGCACAGAAGATGGATTACCTGGTAACCCAAACACCAGTTGCTGTCCCCTGCGGCCGAAATACAGCGGCTTACCGGGTTTTTGTTTTATCTTGTGGAATACCTGCTGAACATGATTGGCAAGGAGTGCTTCTGCCACAAAATCGTAATCGCCCACGCTTACACCACCTGTCAGCAGCAGTAGATCAACGTTATCAAGTATCTGGCCAATGGTTTGCTGCAGGGGCAGCAGGGCATCGGGTGCAGTAATAACAAGGGGGGCTTTCCCGGTTACCTGCTGCAGTGCTGCAGTAAGGGCATAGGAATTAGATTCATAAACCTGGCCGTATTGCAATGGGTGGCCAGGTTGCTGTAGTTCGTTACCGGTTACAATTAAGGCAATGGAAGGAGGAACATAAGCCTGAACATGTGTAATACCCAGCCCGGCAAGATAGCCGATAGCTGCTGGGCCCAGCAAAGCGCCTGCGGCCAGGGCCATACTACCTGCTGTTATTTCTGAGCCCAGCGGGCGTACGTTCATTCCTTTTTGCAGCTGGTTATCGGTGATGAGGAGCGTATTGTTTTGAACAAGTGTTTTTTCCTGCATCACCACAGTATCTGCACCGGGAGGTACGGCCGCACCGGTAAATATACGGATGGCCTGGCCACGCAGTAAGGGAATGGGGGAGCCGGCACCTGCAGGTATTTCACCGCCGATAAACAGCTTGTCTCCCGGCTGCCATTCATTAAAACAAAATGCATAACCATCCATACCCGATTGGGGGAAGGCGGGAATATCCTGTGGTGCGGTGATAGCTGCGGCCAGTACCAGTCCTGCCGCATCGCGCAAGGGAATGCTGGTGGATGGCAGTGGTACCAGGTGTTCCTGTATCAGCTGCCTGGCTTCTTTTACTGAGATCATAGTTGCTTGCATAAACGGCAATAAAACATGCTACTGCAATGTAAGCTGAAACGGTTGTATCTGTGAATGAACAAGAAGAAAGCATCAAATGATCAGTTCACCTACCAGGAATACACTGCCACAAACCAGTATCAGGTCGTTTTTATGCGCATGCTGTTTTGCATGCTGTATGGCAGTATTTACATCAGGATAGGCGTTGCCCTGTAATCCAGCCAGCGCTGCCTGCTCTGCCAGTGCGGTTTCGGGCAATGCACGGGGTATTTGTGCTTTGGTGAAATAGTAGCTGGCTGTTTTAGGCAGCAGCTGTAGCACTTTATCGATCTCTTTATCTTTCACCATGCCTATCACAATATGAAGGTCCTGGTAAGTGGTGAGCTCCAGCTGGGCTACCATCTGCCTGATGCCATCTTCATTATGGCAAACATCCAGTACCACAGCAGGCTGTTCCTGAACCAGCTCCCACCGGCCATGCAGGCCATTAATCTTTTTTACATTGGCCAGTGCCTGCTGTACCTGTGGTGTGCTGATGGCCCAGCCATGCTTTTTCAGGAAATCAACTGCAGTTAGTACGGTGCACAGGTTTTTGGTTTGGTAAATACCGGGCAGGTCCAGCTGGTAGCTGGTATGTTCACCGTTCTGGTGTGCCATCACCAGTTCCAGCCTGTGATGGGCATAGCGGCTATCATTGACAAAATATTGTTCTTCCGCATAGATAATGGGGGCCTGCTGCTGGCTGGCCACCTGTTCAAAAACCGGTTTGGTTTCGGCAAGGGATTCCCCGATGATCACCGGTGTATATGGTTTGATAATACCTGCTTTTTCTGCCGCGATCTTGGGCAGGGTATCGCCGAGCATATTCATATGATCCCAGCCGATATTGGTAATAATGCTCAGCTCGGGCTGAATAATATTGGTACTGTCGAGCCGGCCGCCGAGCCCTACTTCGATCACCGCCACAGCTGCTTTCTGCAATGCGAACCATTCAAATGCCATTGCTACGGTTATTTCAAAGAAGGAGGGTTCCAGTTTTTCTATCAACGGTTGTATGCGGTGGGTAAAATCGATCACAAACGATTCATCACAGACCTGGCCGTTCACTTTAATGCGTTCCCTGAAATCTTTCAGGTGGGGAGAGGTATACAGCCCTGTTGTATAACCGGCAGTTTGCAGTACTGCAGCCAGCATATGGCTGGTAGATCCTTTGCCGTTGGTACCGGCAATATGAATGCTTTTGAATTGTTGCTGCGGGTTGCCCAGTGCTTCACAAAGTGCAAGCGTATTACCCAGTCCTTTTTTAAAAGCAGTTGCGCCTACACGGCTGAACATGGGAAGTTTATGAAAAAGATAATCTAACGTTTCCTGGTAGTTCATACCACAAAGATGGGATGGTAAAGCGGAAAACAGAAATCATACCTGCTGTTTCATGTGTTGGGCTATTCGTTTATCTCAGTTTGAAATCGAATACGATAGTACCTGTTTGCTGATCGGTACTGCCGGTGTTGAATTTAAGCTGCGCTGCTTTACGCAATGCAATGCTGCGGATAGAGCTGCTGGTTGTAGTAGTACCCCTGGGGTTCACCACTGCAGAAGTAACATTCCCGTTTTTATCCACCACCACATCTACCGCTACTTTGGCATTTTCGTTGAAGTCGTCTTCAAAAGAAGGGAAGCGGGTAACGCGCCGGCCTTGTAATCCACTGCGGATCTGTACGCCACTTTTACCCGTACCGCCATTACCGGTATAACTGTCTGAATTGGGATTGCCATTGGGTTTGCCCTGGTCGCCATGACCACCGGCGATACCCTGGTTGCGTGCGCCATTGTAACTGTCGGCATTATTGCCGCCATGGGTAGAGCTTCTGCCACCGGCATAAACTGCTTTGGGCCGGGGTGGTACCGGTGTGGGATTGGGTACTACGGCTTTTTGCCTTTTATGTGCAACAGAGGTTTCTGTTTTTTTATGATCTGGTTTATTAACGGGTTTATCCGGTGTATGTATCGGGGTGGCATCTGCATCATTGTTTTTTTCTTCCACCGGTTTGGTTTCTTCAGCTGCAGCAGATTTTTCTGAAGGGGGCGGATCAAATGTGGTGGCCGGTGTGGCAGATGCTTCGCCGGGTATGGCAGGAGCAATATCCCCCGATCCCTGGTCACTGTTGCCCAGGTTTACTTCAATACCCTCATCGGTGGAAGGCGCCTGCACCTGCGGAAGCGTCCAGCTAACCAGGAAAAGGAACAATGCAAGTGCGCTACATACCGCTACGGTAAAGCCGAGCGCCCTGATATTTTTTTTGCTTTCAAAATTTTCCGTCATACGCCTGGGTTAGTGAAACAAAGATAACAGGTATTCTTTTAATATCGTTTCTGATAACGTGATGGCAGGGAGGGGGATGATTAAGGAAAGGTTAATGTTTGTTGAGAGGTTGAATGGTTGAATGGTTGAATGGTTGAGAGGTTGAATGGTTGAATGGTTAATTTGGAAATTTGATAATTTGAAAATTTGAAAATGGGAAGGAGATGGTTGAATGGTTGATTGGTTGAGGTACGCTCACGACTGACGATTGACGATTCACGGATAGGGTTGATTGTTGCGAGGGATTAGGAATGAACGAGGGGGCTCTCACGATCCAGGGACAAGGTTGAACACTTATCGGAATAGTGTGTCCCGCCCGGTTCTGATTGAAGACTGCCTACCGCCTACTGCCCACTGCAAACTGCCCACTGAAATCGTCATCAGTGGGCAAAATCTGCTGCATAATTGCCGCGGATACGTTCGATGGGGGGATTGTAATAACCAAACTGTACTTGAGGAAACTCTTCCCTGATCAGGTCCATGAGCTGTTTTACGCCCATCAGTTCGCCGGTGTCTGCAACACCGATCTGGCCCAGGTACCAGTCGGGATCGATATTGAAATTACGCCACTGGATCATGGTGATATCTGTTTCCTGTATCAGCCTGCGCAGTGCTTCATATTCTTCCACGCTGTCTGTCATACCGGGAAAAACAAAATAATTGATGCTGGCCCATCCGCCATAGCTGCGTACAATTTTTAAGCTTTCCAGTATGTCTTCAAACTGGTAATTATTAGGGCGGTAATAAGGCGTATAAATATGTTTGCGTGCAGAGTTGGTGCTTACACGGATACTGTTGAGCCCTGCTTCGCAGAGCGCCTTTACTGCAGCTGGTTTTGAACCATTGGTATTGATATTGATACTGCCTTTATCTGTATGCTTGCGTATTTCAATGATCGCTTCGCGGATGGTTTCCCACATCAGCAGTGGCTCACCCTCACAGCCCTGGCCAAAGCTCACAATAGGATAGGGGGCATTCATCAGGTGCGGTACGGTGAACTCCACGATTTCTTCCGGCAGGGGTTTAAATGCCAGGCGGTCTTGCGTGGAGACAATGGTTTCCTCCTCCGGCTGGAAAGAGATACAGCCGATACAATTGGCATTACAGGCAGGGGAGGATGGAACCGGGCACTCCCATCGGCCCAGTGAAAAATTACGCGCTGCAGGGCAATGATAGGTTTGGCAGCAGTTCTCCATTAGATGTTTTACCAGCCTGTTGTGCGGATAGGCTGCCAGCAGGTGTTGGGTACCGCTGTCTATTTTATCCTGGTCGTAACCGGCACATTCCTGGCGGATATCCTGTTCAATACGCAGAGCCGGAACAAAAAAGCGGTTATTGTACCAGCCTGCAGTAGTATAACAGAACAAGGGCAGGGTGGGTGCATCAGGAGCTGTTTCGTAAGCAGCCAGGTATAAACCGGTATGTGCCGGCGGAATAAATGCAGCTACGGCCCAGCCTTTTTCACAAAGACGCATATCACCGGTTTTTACATCAATACCAATGCCCCTGCGGCCAGGCAGTTCATATAAATTACCACCATCAGGCAATTCGATCCATTCATCTTCCGGAATGGGAAATGC
Source organism: uncultured Deminuibacter sp. (assembly GCA_966424055.1). Taxonomy (GTDB): domain Bacteria; phylum Bacteroidota; class Bacteroidia; order Chitinophagales; family Chitinophagaceae; genus Deminuibacter. Next base: position 123,569 of record CBJLMB010000013.1, read on the forward strand.
ATCCCAACCTGCACGTCCTGTGGCATATAAGCTGGTGTCTTCAAAAATATTCCCTTGTCCGTCAGAATAAAGCAAATAAGGTGATTGTGGTAAAGCCATGATAAACTGATTGTTGAAAAACCGGTTGTTTTTAAGCTGCAAAATTCGTGAAATAACGGCAGAATGCCAGAAATATGTTAGATGTATGGTGTGGGATGTTTGATGTGGAGGGTAGGACTTGGGTGGCAGCTGGAAGCTGCAGTGATAATGGTCACCCGCGGGACGCGGGCGACTGTCAAAACTACGAAGTAAAAAGTACGAATCCTATCCTTCATCCCCTCGAACCCCATTATCCCATCATCCCCCATTAGCTTTCTTTTTTCCTGCAAAACTCATTAAACTCTTTCTCTATCGCTGTGCCATAGGGTTCTGTGTGTTGTTGTATCAGCCGGTTATTATTGAAGTCGATGGTTAACAGTTCATCTTTCAGGATAACATTCCTGATCTGTTTCCAGCCATATCTTTTACGGGGCAGGCTGTTAATGACCACTTCATCATTGCTGAAACCGATCTCCAGTGGCGTTTTGGCATAACTTTCCAGGAATGCGGCGGCAAAATAAAGCAGTGAGAGGTACCAGAAAGAAAAATGAAAAACCAGCAGGGCAATGGCTGCAAGGGCCAGTCCGGCGCGGAGATAGATGACAGGCTTACGGCTGCGTTCCCTTAATTTCCAGATAAGCATACAAAGCAGGAGAACTGCTGCGGCCATATCAGGAATACTGCGGTAAGCTTTTTCAAAAAAAAAGCGGAGAAAAAACAGGATAGCCAGTATATACAGTAAATAACCAACCAGGTCGATGCCTTTAAAACTCCGTTGCTTTAAAGTTATAATGAAATCATACTGCTGTTGCTGCCGGGGCTGGGACATTCCTGTTGCTTTTGATCATTAAATTACACAAGCGCCACAACAGGCGGGCACCCACATTGGCATCCCACTCATATTCACCCACACCTATTTCTACAAGGTCGAAACCAATAATTGTACGGCCGCTCTCGATTACTTTTTTAAACAGGTATAATACCTGCTCTGTTTCAAAACCACCCTGAACAGGGGTGCCGGTATGCGGACAAAGTTTGGGATCAAGACCATCTATATCGAAGCTGATATGTACTTTCTGGGGCAGGTGCTGTACCATTTCTTCTGTCAGCTGTTTCCAGGTAATGCCTTCATACTGGCGTTCTTTGATCTTCCTGTCGAAGTAAGTGATCACCCTGAAATCGCTGTTGTTGATATACTGCCATTCTTCCTCGCAAAAATCACGTACACCCACCTGAACCAGCCGCTGCAACTGCGGGATCTCGTTCAGCGCATTGTACATCACAGAAGCATGGGAATAAGTAAAATCTTCGTATGATTTGCGCAGATCGCAGTGCGCATCTATCTGCAGAATGCCAAAATCGCCATGCTTTTCTGCAAGGGCCTTGTAATAGCCCAGGGGCGTGCTGTGGTCACCACCAATAAGGCCGATCAGTTTATCCTGCTGCAGCAGTTCCCTGGTTTGTTCGTACACCCAGTTGTTCAAAAGCCGGCTGCCTTCATTGATCTCTTTCAGGCTTTTGCACATGAACTTGTTCTGCTCTACCAGGTCGCCTTTAGAGATATAGTCGATATATAGTTCAGCTTCTTTACGCAGGTAATCGCTTTTCAGCAATATCTTTTTATTCACTTCGCGCATGTAAAAACCCTGTTTCCAGCCGTCGGGTACGTCGGCATCAAACAGGTCTACCTGTAAGCTGGCTTTACAGATATGCTCTATACAGCGCGCAGTACCTGCACCATAACTAACAGTAACTTCCCAGGGAACCGGTAACAGTACCAGCTGGGCATCTTCTTCATTGAATGGAAGTCCAAATACGTTGTTGTTAGGATTGCCAGCAACATTGGGGTTAAAACACGATAAATCTGCCATGACCTGTTTATATCTAAAACGGCCGCAAGTTAGTTGAATTTTGGTATGAACGGCGTTAAAAACCCATGAAAGCAAAAAAACGGTGGTTAAACAACTGAGCATCTGTTCATTGACCTGTAAATCTTGAAATGAAAAAAAAGAAAATACAGTTACCGGTATTAAAAAACTGTTCAAAATACCCGGGATAGATAAAAACAATGGGTGATAGACAAAAATAATCAGCCCGACTGCATGAAAAATAAACATCCAATTAATAGTAATATAAACACTTGTATAAGAAATTTTTTTGCACAAGAAATAAACATCCCTGCCCGGAAAGGCTGTGTAGGAAAGCGATACAGCCAAACGGCCACCATGAAAGCAATGACTGTTATCCAGACAATCAAAACAGCCGGGCAGCATCTTGACATCTGCCCTGCTTTTTTAACAAAAACAGTTCGCGGCAACAATGGCCGCACAACCTGTTTTTGTACTACTTTTGCACCTGAATTTATCAATACAAAAGATGAAGAAAACGCATATCGCAGCATTGGTACTGGTTGCAGTGGCTATTGCCGTTCTGATCAGTTTTATGGGTGATACCTCTACCTATGATACCATTGCTTCAGCCCGGCAGAAAGAAGGAAAGTTTGTACACCTGATTGCAAAGATTGATAAAACGCAGCCGCTGCAGTACGACCCGGCGAAGGACCCCAACTACCTCAGCTTTGTGGCCACAGATACGCTGGGTAATACCATTAAAGTGGTGTACCACAATACCAAGCCCACCGATATGGAGAAAAGTGAACGCATGGTTTTAAAAGGCCGAGTAAAAGGCGATCTTTTTGACTGCAAGGATATCCTGCTGAAATGTCCTTCCAAATACAAAGACGATCCCAATGCGGTGCAGAAGAATATCAGCGCTTCAGTGATCCAGAAATAACTTAATGCGGCAACCCTGTTGCTGCGGTCATTTATTCTTCTTCCATGAACTATACAGGCGAACATTTACTTCCCGGTCAGGCAGGACATTTTTTAGCCGTACTTTCTTTTGTTGCTGCACTGGTTGCCACCATTGCATTTTATAAAGCCAATAAACAGATCCTCCCTGCTGATAAACAAAGCTGGATGCGTTTGGCAAAGGCTGTTTTTCTTATAGAAACCATCGCGGTATTCGGCAGTTTTGCCACACTGGTATACATCGTTTCCAATCATTACAACGAATATTTTTTTGCATGGAGCCATTCTTCCCGTTCCTTACAACCCGAATACCTGCTGGCTTGTATATGGGAAGACCAGTCGGGCAGCTTCCTGCTCTGGTCTATCTGGCATTGTGTACTGGGCTGGTTGATCATCTGGCGTAGCAAGAATTGGGCAGCCCCAGTGCTAACGGTGATCAGTTTTGCACAATGCTGCCTGGCTACCATGATACTGGGCATTTATATTTTCAATATCAAGATCGGGAACAATCCATTTATCCTGTTCCGTGAAAAAATGCCCAACCTGCCCTTGTTCACCAATCCCAATTACCTCAGCATTCCTACGGTATACCAGGGAAGCGATCTTAATGCCCTGCTGCAGAATTACTGGATGGTGATCCACCCGCCGGTATTGTTCCTGGGTTTTGCCTCTACTATTATACCATTTGCTTATGCTTATGCCGGACTGGTTAATAAAGACCATAGCTGGACCAAAAATGTATTGCCCTGGGCTTCGTTCTCAGGTGCTGTATTGGGTACCGGTATCATGATGGGAGCGGCCTGGGCTTATGAAAGTCTTTCTTTCGGTGGTTTCTGGGCATGGGACCCTGTGGAAAATGCTTCACTGGTGCCCTGGCTGGTGCTGGTAGCGGGCCTGCATACCAACCTTATTTACCGGCACAGCGGTTATTCTTTAAGAAGCACTTACCTGTTTTATATACTGGCATTTGTACTGGTGCTGTATTCTACTTTCCTTACCCGCAGCGGTATACTGGGCGATACTTCGGTACATGCATTTACCGGTGCCGATATGAATACACAGCTTATCCTGTTCGTCCTGGTATTTTTTGTGCCTGCACTATACCTGTTTTTCCGCGAGCGGAAGAACATACCCTCCATCCAGAAAGAAGAACAAACCTATAGCCGGGAATTCTGGATGTTTATCGGGTCGCTGGTATTGCTGCTTTCTGGCATCATCATCATTGCCAAAACATCCACACCTGTTGTAAATAAACTATTCGGTACCAAAATAGCCCCGCCCGAAGACCCGAAATTTGCGCATAACCAGATACAGGTGTTCATCGCATTTATTATCGGTATACTCACCGCGATAACCCAGTATTTCAAATACAAGAACACACCCAGGGCATTTTTCCTCAAAAAACTGCTGGTGCCAACCATGATTTCATTGGCTATTAGCTTGTGCATCAGTGTGTTTGGCAATATTAACTACAATGAAAAAGGAATTGGCTTCCTGGTAGCGATCCACCTGGCACTTTTTGCTGCACTGTATGCTGTTGTAGCCAATGTGTCGTATGTATGGATCGGGTTAAAAGGTAAGCTGAAAGCGGCTGGCGCATCAGTAGCCCACCTGGGTTTCGGGCTGATACTGGTAGGCATCCTCATCTCTTCCAGCAAGCTGAAAGTGTTGAGCTGGAATACCACCGGTGTTTCTCCTTTGCAGATGCCCGGTAAAAATGAAAAAAGCATTGCAGGCGATCCGGCCGAAAATATTACGCTGTTCAAAGGTATCCGCACCGATATGGGGCCTTATCATGTTACCTATGTAAATGATACGGTAAACCAATACGACAGGAAAGAGTACTTCAACCTGTTGTTTGAACACAAAGCCAGTGGTGCTTCGTTTGCCCTGCATCCCAATATTATGCGGATGAACAAGGGGCAGGAGGAGCCTTCTGCCAACCCTGATGCCAAGCACTACTGGAACAGGGATGTGTTTGTATATGTGACATCCTGGGTAAGGGAAGGTAAAGGCGATACTTCCGGCTTCAGGCCGCAAACAGCGAAGGTGGGGGATACCCTGTTCTATTCCAATGGCATTATTGTGCTGAATAAGGTAGAGATCGACCCTGCCGGCAGCAAAAAACTGCTGCAGCCCGGAGAAACGGGTATGATACTCCATATGACCGTAATCGGCAAGGATGGCCTGCGTTATACAGCCACACCGGGTGTTGCTGTTTTCAATAATTCTTCTATCCGCAGTTTACCCGATACCGTGGCCGCACAAAACCTGGTGCTGAAATTCAACCGGGTACTGGATGATAAAAAGGGACAGCTGGAAATTGGTGTGAAAGAAGACAAAGGCATGAGCAGCCTGGTTACAGTAAAAGTGTATGAGTTCCCTTTTATCCTGGTATTATGGATCGGCGTACTGGTGATGGTGACAGGCTTTTTCATGAGCATCGCACAACGGCTGCGTAAAAAAGGCGCTTTGCAGGCAGTCTAGGGTGTAAGGGCGCGTAGTAGTAAATAGGTGGTTTCATATGTACGAGGTACGATGTGGGGGCACGAAAATATGCAGGGACCGATTTCTAACTTATTACTTTGTACTTTTATTAAGAGCGTTATACAGTCGCCCGCGTCCCGCGGGTGACCATTATCACTGCAGCTTCCAGCTGCCACCACAAGCATCATTTTAGCCCCACATTGATTATTAGCTGCAAACCTGTATACCTGCTGGCAAAATTATTTTTCACCCAGCCTGTGATGCGGGTGTTTTGCTGGCTTTTGCCGGGCTTTTCTTATTGAATCTGCTTTGTATACTGCTTCCTGCAGTAGGGTGCTGTCGCAGTCTTTTCGCAGCTGATCTATTACCTTGTTTACTTTTTCTTCAGTGCGGGCATTGGCTTTTAATTTATCTGTCAGCACCTGGTCGTCCTGCCGGGTATCGGTGCAGGCTATTGCCATTAAGCCAACCGCTATCAGCCAGTAACTAGTTTTTTTCATGGGCATTTTTTTTAGCGGTACCTGCAGGTGAAATGATCTGGCCCGAATGCAGGATAGAATCTACCAGCAGGGGTAACCGGTATTTACGCGCGGTATCGCATAATTGCTGGATACTGCGGTAGGCGGAATCGATACGAACACTGGCCATTGAATCGGTCATCCGCTCAAATTCAATAAGGCGGTCGTTTACTTTTTCAGCAGCTGGTTTTTCCCTGCAGGAGCAGAGCAACAGCTTTAAGAAAATAATAACAATTAAGGTTCCTTGTTTTTGATTCATGGCAGCATTAATACCCGGTTGATTGTCCTATATTTAGGTGCGGCAATGGATTATTGTAAAAATACAATTCGTCTGGTATTCCTCAGCCTGGTGCTGTTGATTAGTTTGGCAGGTACCTGCAGCGCACAGAATGGATCAGGCCCGTATGATACTATTCGTGTAAATGCCTGTATTGAAGCCAATGGGGATACCATTCCCTGCTCTTACCTGATCCCCGTTACTGTTTTTGCCCGGCTTTCGGGTAAATGGAAGCAATACCATGCCGAATGGACACGCCTGCGCAATGCGGTATATGTTACTTATCCTTATGCCCGCGCCGCATCTGCCGTAATGAACGATATCAATGCCAGGCTGGTAAATGTGAGCGACAGAAAACAGCGTAAAGCCATCATCCGCTCGCGGGAAAAAGAATTAAAAAGGGATTTTGCAGATAAACTCACCAAACTGTCTGTATACCAGGGTAAAGTACTGATGAAGCTGATCTACCGGCAAACCGGTAATAACTGCTACGAGATCATCGATGAATACAAAGGTGGTTTCACCGCTGCATTCTGGCAAACTGTAGCATTGGTGTTTGGCTCTAACCTGAAACAGAATTACGATCCCGGCGGCCGCGACCAGGCTATGGAAAGCATTGTGCAGGATGTGGAACGGATGTATGGTGTAAGAAGATGAGCACTGTTAGCAGGTTGATGGTTAGATGGTTGAATATTTTCCCACCCCTTGTAAAGGGCTGGTTACCCGCCCTATTTTTACCCGGCCGCTTCACAATCTTTTACCATTAGTTTACACTTGTAAATCAGCTTTTTCCCACCTGTTTGATTACCTTTGCAACGCAATTTTTGAAGTGTGCTGAAGGGCAGCCTGTACGGCATGGTTTTGCATAGTAAAATAAGATGCAGTGACCATACATTGAAAAGACAAACAATAGCGGATGAAAGTAGATATACTGGCCTTTGGCGTACATCCTGATGATGTGGAGCTGGGTTGTTCCGGCACCATTATCGCATCGGTGCAACAGGGTAAAAAAGTAGCGGTGGTAGATCTTACCCAGGGCGAGCTGGGCACCCGTGGAACGGTTGAAACCAGGAAACAGGAAGCCACCGAGGCCGCTGCACTGATGGGTGTTCACGCAAGAGAGAACCTGTGTATGGCCGATGGTTTTTTTACAGTGAGTGAAGAAAACATACGGAAAGTGATTACCGTGATCCGTAAATACCAGCCGGAGATTGTGTTGTGCAATGCGCTTGAAGACCGCCATCCCGATCATGGCAGAAGTTCAGGACTTGTTGAAGATGCGGCTTTTCTCGCTGGCCTCCGCAAAATTGAAACCAGTACAGATGGTCTGGCACAGGAACCCTGGCGGCCCAAGTATGTATTTCACTATATCCAGGACCGTTACCTGAAACCCGATTTTGTGTTTGATATTTCTGCTTACATGGATCAAAAGATCAAAGTAATAGAAGCCTATCATACACAATTTCATTCACCCAAAACAGCCAACCATGACGAACCCGTAACCTATATCTCATCGCCGGATTTTCTGGAAACCATCAAATCCCGTGCATTAATGCTGGGTAAAAGAATTGGCGTGAGGTATGCAGAGGGATATATCAGCAAAAAAATGATCGGTATAACCGATTTCAATGCTTTTGTTCAGCAAACAACCTGAGACAGAAGCAGGGAAAAGAAAATAAAAAATATTCAGCCAAAAAAAGAACCATTCTATTTAAACCGGATAAAAAATTTTTGTACGATTTATGCAAACTCCAAAATTCGCTCATGTTTCACAGTCATTTCATGTAGAGTTGAAGAAACGAATCAACCAGTATTTTGCTGCTACGGGTAAGCCAACTACCGGTGGCTACAGGCTTTTCTGGAAAGCAAGCTTGTTGCTTCTTGCATTGATCTACACTTATGTGCAGCTGGTATTTTTTACGCCGGGTGTGCTGGCATCTGTGCTATTGTGTGCATTACTGGGCGCGCTTACGGCCAGTATCGGTTTTAATGTAATGCACGATGGCGGGCATGGCAGTTTTAGTAAGTATCCCTGGGTAAACAAGGGGGCCGCTATTACCGCAGAATTCCTGGGCGCCAGTCATTTTATGTGGAATATCAAACACAATGTGATTCATCATGCGTATACCAATATCGATGGCATTGATGATGATATTGATGCAAAACCCATCCTGCGTATGGCCGCTTCACAGAAAAAATATAAAATACATCGCTACCAGCACTGGTATTTCTGGATTTTTTATTCTATCCTGCACCTATACTGGAGCATGGTAAGCGATTACCGTAAATACTTCAGCGGAAGGGTAGGTGATATCCCTTTGAAAAAAATGCACCTGCGTGATCATATCAGTTTCTGGGCATTTAAAGCGGTGCACTATGCATTGTTTATCGTAATACCAATATACACTGTCGGTGTGATCGACTGGCTTATCGGCTACAGCATTTTTTCTGTAGTAGCCGGTTTTATCCTTAGCATTGTTTTCCAGCTGGCGCATACAGTAGAGCATACCGAATTTCCCGTACCTGACGCACAAACCGGTAAACTGGAAGATGAATGGGCTATTCACCAGCTGAAAACCACAGCCAATTTTGCTACACGCAACCGCTTTGTTTCCTGGTTTGTAGGCGGGTTGAATTTCCAGATAGAACATCACTTGTTCCCTAAAATATCACATATTCATTACCCGGCTATCAGCAAGATCATCAAACAGGCCTGCCAGGAATATGGTATCGTTTATGTTGAATACCGCAGGATGCACCATGCCGTTGCCTCTCATGTTGCTTTTCTTAAACAGATGGGCAGGGCATAAGTACCATTTTTATCAGGATCATTTTCGCTTAAAAATATTTTCAGCATGTCAACTGTAAAAGTAGGATTGGTGCAGATGAGCTGCACTGCCAATAAACAGGAAAACCTGGATAAGGCCGCAGCAAAGATCAGGGAAGCCGCCGCCAAAGGTGCACAGATCGTTTGCCTGCAGGAATTATTTACTTCCCTGTATTTCTGTGATGTGGAAGATTATGATAATTTTCTGCTGGCAGAAGCTATCCCCGGTCCTTCCACCGATGTGCTGGGTAAGCTGGCGGCTGAATTGAATGTGGTCGTGATCGCTTCCCTGTTCGAAAAAAGAGCACAGGGTTTGTATCATAACACCACCGCCGTACTGGATGCAGACGGCAGTTACCAGGGCAAATACCGCAAGATGCATATCCCGGATGACCCGGCTTATTATGAGAAATTCTATTTTACCCCCGGCGACCTGGGATATAAAGTGTTTAAAACAAAATTTGCCACCATCGGCGTGCTTATCTGCTGGGATCAGTGGTATCCTGAAGCAGCCCGCATCACTTCACTGATGGGAGCCGAAATCTTGTTTTACCCCACAGCTATTGGCTGGGCCACTTCACAGGAGGAGGCTACCAATACAGAGCAGTACAATGCCTGGCAAACCATTCAACGCAGTCATGCTGTGGCCAATGGTGTACATGTGGTAAGTGTGAACAGGGTAGGATATGAACAGAATGGTGCCATGAAGTTCTGGGGTGGCTCTTTTATCGCCAATCCTTTCGGAACAGTTTTATACCAGGCCTCACATGAGGCTGAAGAGGTGGTTGTTCAGGAAATCAATACCAGCCTGAGCGACCGGTACCGCACCCACTGGCCATTTATGCGCGACCGCCGCATCGATTCTTATCAGCCGATCACGAAACGTTTTATTGATGAGGAAGGGTGATTGGTTGAGAGGTTGAATGGTTGATTGGGAATTAGTAGTCATACTCGCGGCTGACGATTCATGATTCACGGATAGGGTTAATTTGAAAATGTGGTGATTTGAAAATTTGAAAATGAAAGGGAATGGTTGAATGGTTGAATGGTTGAATGGTTGAATGGGAATTAGTAGTAATACTCGCGGCTGACGATTCACGGATAGGATTAATTTGAAAATGTGGTGATTTGAAAATTTGAAAATGAAAGGGAATGGTTGAATGGTTGATTGGTTCGACTTAGAACTGCCGACTGATTGTAGTAATGAATAAGCCATAACACTCACGACTGACGATTCACGGATTTAATCAATACCAAAATATGTCTGCTGAAGCTTATCCTAAAGAACTGGGTTATTATTTTCCTGCTGAATTTGCGCCGCATACAGCCACCTGGCTTAGCTGGCCGCATAAGGAAGCCAGCTGGCCCGGAAAAATTGAGGCCATCTATCCCAATTATAGTCTTTTTGTTAAATACCTCGCCGATAGTGAGCAGGTATGCATCAATGTAAATGATGCAGCCATGCAGCAGTTTGCTACACAACACCTGCAACAGGCGGGCGTGAATATGGAGCGTGTACGGTTTTTCCTGCATCCTACCAATGATGCATGGTGCAGGGATCATGGTCCGGCTTTCCTGGTAAACCCTGATGCGGCACAGAAAAAAGTGATCGTAGACTGGAATTATAATGCCTGGGGCGATAAATATCCACCCTACGACCTGGATGATGTGATCCCTACACTGGTTGGCAAAGCGCTTCAACTGCCGGTATACCATCCGGGTATCATCATGGAAGGCGGCTCTGTTGAATTTAATGGCAAAGGCACACTGCTCACTTCCACCTGCTGCCTGCTTAATGAGAACAGGAACCCGCAGCTCAGCCAGGCACAGATCGAATCTTACTTGTACCATTATTATGGTGTAGAGCAGGTGCTATGGGTGCCTGATGGTATCGTGGGTGATGACACTGACGGTCATATTGATGATACGGTTCGTTTTGTAAACGAGGATACTGTACTCACGGTATTGGAACATCAAAAGAATGATGAAAATTATGCGCTGCTACAGCAGAACCTGAAAGCGCTGCAACAGATGCGTTTGCTCAATGGCAAACAGCTGAATATTATTGAACTGCCCATGCCAGATGCAGTGGTGTATGAAGACCAGCGCCTGCCTGCATCTTATGCGAATTTTTATATCTGCAATAAATATGTGATAGTGCCCACCTACCGCTGTAACCAGGATGAAAAGGCTTTGCAGCTGATCAGCGACTGCTTTCCCGGTAGACAAACAGTAGGTATCGATTCTACGGATATCATCTGGGGACTGGGCAGTTTTCATTGCCTGAGCCAGCAAGAACCGGGTTGATAGATGCGATGCGATATAAGGTGTAATGCTGTACAATGATGCAAACAGGGCCCTGGGTTTTGGTGCTGCAGAAAACCCTTTTACAAGGTTTTTAAATTTTTTACAGGATTAGCCCTGGCTGCTTTGATGGCCTGGAAACTAATGGTGATGAAAGCAAGCAGCAACACGATCACACCCGTGGCTGCAAACAGCCATATACTTATGGGAATGCGGTAAGCAAAATGCTGCAGCCAGCTATGCGTGAACCACCAGGCCACAGGACTGGCCAGTATAACAGACAATAATACCAGCTTAATAAAATTCACCGAAAGCAGTACTACAATGCTGGCTGCATTGGCACCGAACACTTTGCGGATGCCAATTTCTTTTGTGCGCTGCTCGGCCATAAAGGCGGAAAGACCGAATAAGCCTAAACAGGCCACAAAGATGGCCAGCAGTGAAAACACCAGCGTTATCTGCGCCATGCGTTGTTCCGACTGATACAATGATGCAAGGTGTTTATCAAGGAATACAAAATCAAATGCGGCATCTTCCACATGTTTTTTGAACAGCTTTTCAAAGGTTTGTATGGTGTGCGGCAGGTTGCCAGAGCTAAAGCGGACGAGCAGGTACCGCAGCGGCTCTTTATTGCTGTTGGTAAAAGCATAAGCCCCTACAGGTATATGCAGGGAGGCATAGTTGAAATTGTCCACTACCCCTTTGATAACAGCCTGTACATTGTCTATCCAAACCTGCCGGCCAATGGCATTTTCCGGTGTAAAACCCAGGTAACGGACCGCTTCGCTGTTTACTACGATATCTGCCAGCGTATCCTGCTCCTGTTTAACCGAAGGCAGGCCCGTACCGCTGAGCAGCCTGGTATGCAACACATCGAGAATGCGGTGATCGGTATGATTGCTTTGTATAGAAATACCTTCTTTATCCAGTATGTTCTTCCGCAATGTTTTGCCACTTACGGCTATACCCGGGAATCCCTGCGACCTGCTTACAGCCTGCACATCACCCTGGCTGTTGAGATCATTGATAAACGCATTCAGCGTGGCAGCCCGGGCAAAACCGGTGGTGGAAATGGCCAGCACATTCTCTGGCTGGTAACCAAGGTTTTTATGGCGGATGTATTGCAACTGCAGGTAAATAACGGTTACAGCAATAATGAGCACCGCCGATGCGGCAAATTGCACAATAACCAACGCCTTGCGCACCATCGCTGCCATTCCGTCTTTGGCGGCATTCTGCAGCATCACGGCTTTGGCAGAAAAACGGGAAAGATACAAAGCCGGGTAAGAGCCGGCAATTAGGGTAACCACCAGGCCCAGCAATGGCAGGTACCATAGCATACCGGTGTACAAAAGCTGGCTGCCCTGTAATGATTTTCCTGTAAGCGAATTGAAAACAGGCATGGCCAGTACCGCCAGTGCAAGACCAGAAACAATTGCTATAAGTGTGAGGATGCCGGTTTCAATATAAAAACGCAGTACCAGCTGCATTGCTGTAGCACCAACGGTTTTATTGATGCCTACATCTTTGATCCGTTTTTGCGACCTGGCAGTAAACAGGTTCATGTAATTGATACAGGCGATCACCAGGATCAGTATGGCCAGCAATACCAGGTTCTTTACTTCAGCAATGCTTCCTTTGCGGGAAGTGTACGACCTGGTATAGCCGTCTGAATACAAATGCACCTGCTTCAATGGCTGAAGCGACAGGCCATACCATTGTTCTGTTTTGGATATGTGACGATTGATCATCTGCTGCAGCTGTATTGCTGCCGTAGCAGGAGAGGTTTGCTGATCCAGTAAACAATAGGTTTCAAAACTGGGATTGCTCCAGCTGAGATCCTGCGAAAAAACGGATGACTGATAACAGGCCATCAGGTCGGCATCCAATGTGCTGTTGGAAGGAAAATCGCGGTATACACCGGTTATTTCCAGGGTTTGCCGGTTATCGATCATAATGGTTTTACCAATGGGATCTGCCTGCCCAAAATATTTTTCTGCTGTACTGGCAGAAAGCACAACCGTATTGGGACGGTCCAGCGCGTTCTGGCTATTACCTTTCAGAAAGGGAACCGTAAAAATGCGCAGCAGGGATGCATCGCACCAGTACAGGTTTTTCTCTGCAAAATTTTTATCAGCGGCTTTAATAAAAGCAGTACCGCCGAATGCATGTTTCACCATCCTGGCAGCCTGGCTGATACTGGGAATTTCCGCAGCCATAGATGGCGCTACCGCCGGCGGATTTACACAGCGGGTTTCCTGTTGTCCGTCCAAACGGCTGTTAAACAATACACGGTAAATACGGTTGCCTTGTATATGCATATCATCGAACCGGTATTCGCCGGCAATAAACACCAGCAAAAGGGTGCTTACAGCAATACCAATGGCCAGGCCCGCAATGTTCAGCAGGCTGAAAAGGCGGTTGGAGAGCAGGTTTCTCCAGGCAATCTTGCAATAGTTTTTAAACATAAACAGTAGCAGTTAACAGCATCGCCACAGCTATCATGCCATTTGTTCGTTTATTGAAAACCAGTCGCTTAAAATAAACGGTTTTGCCGTGGTTGTTCATTTTTGCCAATAGCCCGTCCGGTTTTATTACAATGGGAAGGACTGCTTTTTCTGCAGTATAAAAAACAATTCTGTTCCTGACCTGGGCGGGATGGAATTATAACAGGGCGACATGGTTTTTATGGTAAACAATGGCGCAAACAATTGCCGGTATTCTTCTTCATTGCCACCGAAGGGCGGTTCTTTTTCTTCAAAATACCGGTTGAATAATACACCTGCCAGTTTACCTGAGGAATGCAGTAACTGGTGCATTTTATGCGCATAATCCTGCCGGAGCGAGCGGTCGAGTGAGCAGAAAAAAGTTTGCTCCAGTATCAGGTCGAAAGAGGTGTTCAGCCTGAAAAAATCATCATGGATAATATGAAGGCGGTCGCCATACCCTGATAAGCGCTGCCGCAATTGATTGGTAAGCATGCCGGATATATCAACAAGGGTAACATTGCTGAAGCCTTTTTCAAGCAGGTACACCGCTTCATAGGCATTGCCGCAACCAGGTATCAACACCTGCAAATGGGTATTGGTGAGCTGATCGATATAGGCTTTCAATGGCGGCGATACAGCACCCATATCCCAGCGGGTACGGTGATGCAGGTAACGGCTATCCCAATAGGCTTCATCGTATATATCCATGTACCAAAAGTCCAATAAAAAAGCCATACTATAATGAAATAGCATGGCTATGGTTTGGGAGAGGTTTTTCTTGAAGGATTTAGTTCTTTCTAAAGGCTTAGTTAAAAAAGGGGTTAGGGCTGTATAATAATGTTCTTTGTGCCCATTTGATGCTGCAAGAAACAACGAATATTTGATGCGGCATAACTACAGAATACTTTTTAATAATGTATTCATGGGCTTTTAAGTAGTGTTTAAACTTTGGGTGCACACTTAAGTTTTTTTAAGGTGGCAACAAACAGGAAAGGGGATACAAGGGTTGATGGTAACAGGATCCATAAGGGTAATATACTACGGACATTTTCTATTCAGCAGGTTCAACATCTTTCCCTGTTTGAAAAGAATACGCTAATTTACGTAATAGTTAGCAATGCAACTAACAATTGTTAGGAAATTTAACTTGAAATTTTATTTTTGCAAGCCAAATAACTCCATATGAATTTTCAGTTGAATGAAGAGCATCTGATGATCCAGAAAGCTGCACGTGATTTTGCACAAAATGAATGCCTGCCTGGTGTAATAGAACGGGATGAACGCCAGCAATTTCCCCGGGAACAGGTTACCAAACTGGCCGCACTGGGTTTTATGGGAATGATGGTTGACCCGCAGTATGGGGGCGCTGGGATGGACACCATCAGCTATGTACTGGCTATGGAAGAGATCAGCAAGGTGGATGCCAGTGTAAGTGTATGTATGAGCGTGAACAACAGCCTGGTTTGCTGGGGGCTGCAGGCGTTTGGCACAGAGGAGCAGAAGCAGCAGTACCTGGTTCCGCTGGCACAGGGTATAAAAGATGGTGAATTGTATATCGGGGCTTTTCTGCTCAGTGAACCCGAAGCAGGCAGTGATGCCACCAGCCAGCGTACCACCGCCGAAGACATGGGGGATTATTACCTGCTCAACGGAACAAAGAACTGGATCACCAATGGCTCTTCTGCCAGCGTTTACCTGGTGATCGCACAAACCGATGCCGCTAAAGGATCGCATGGCATCAATGCTTTTATTGTAGAAAAAAAATGGGCGGGTGTTACGGTTGCCGCCAAGGAAAATAAAATGGGTATCCGCGGCAGCGATACACATAGTATTTTATTCAATGATGTAAAAGTGCCCAAACAAAACAGGATCGGCGAAAATGGTTTCGGTTTCAAGTTTGCCATGAAAACCCTGGCCGGCGGCCGCATTGGTATTGCATCACAGGCCCTGGGTATTGCCAGCGGTGCATATGAACTGGCACTGAAATATTCCAAACAAAGAAAAGCTTTCGGTACAGAGATCATGCACCACCAGGCCATCCAGTTTAAGCTGGCAGATATGGCCACCCGCGTGGAAGCCGCGCGTTTGTTATGCCTGAAAGCCGCCTGGGAAAAAGACCAGCACCTGGATTATACCCTCAGCTCTTCCATGGCCAAGGTGTATGCTTCTGAAACCGCTATGTGGACGGCAACAGAAGCCGTGCAGATACACGGAGGCTATGGCTTTGTAAAGGAATACCATGTAGAACGTTTGATGCGCGATGCCAAGATCACCCAAATCTATGAAGGCACCAGCGAAGTGCAGCGCATCGTGATCAGCAGAAGTATACTAAAAGCATAACGGTTCAGCTGGCAGGTGATGTACTCATATGTCTGTGTAAAAGACTGGCATATGGGTATGTTTTTATAACAGCTTCCGGGAATGAAATAATAATGCCGGGCGCTTATTTTTGACGCAGCTGTTTTACTGATTGCTGCAGCCATTTTTTCAGCACCGCTTCATCGATATCAGAAAGTTGTTTGATGTATAAACAGCCTTTGCCTGTTTTGTATTTGCCCAGCTGCTGCAGCAATTCATCGGGCCTGCCTTCTTCTGTTTGCATCACATACAATGTGAGGTTTTGTTTGCGTGGTGAAAAACCGGTAAGAAACCAGTCGCCTTCATGCCCACTGGCATATTTGTAGTGATACCTGCCAAAACCCACAATAGAACCACCCCATATTTCCGGCGCTTCACCAGTAATATCCTTCATCCATTGAAGCAGGGTATAACAATCTTTTCTTTTTTGCTCATCAGTTACGGCATCTAAAAATTCAGTGACTTGTGCAGGGATAGGTTGGTTTTTTTGTGCGGCCATAACAGCAGTTTACACTAAATGTACACAATAGCCTGCACTGCCGCAATGAATGGCGGGATATTTGTGATGGTTGGCTGGCGTATTTTACGTTTTGGTGTTTAGACAGTAATTTGCAATATGCGGAAACGGATTAGTCTGGCAATATACACCGCCTGTTTATTGGTGATGCTGTATCCTGTTGCTGCAGCGGCATCTGCAGACGACAGCCTGATACACCGGCTGGTACAGCGTATCGCGGCACAGCAAACGGAGGTGGACAATGATTTTGCAGCAGGTATGTATCCTTCGTACCGGCGTTATGATAAACGGGCAGATGTATTTAAAAACGACAACAATATTTTTTACACCGGCCTGGTGGTGTTTACACTAAAACAACTGCAGCCCTGGCTCACACCCGCCGACCAGGCTGTTTGCAAGGATATTTTTAAAAAAGCATTGCCGGTGTACGAAAAGTTCAGGAACCGGAAAGGCCGCTATACATATGGTTTCTGGCAAAAAGATACCCCTGTTGTTTTCCCGCATTCCGGCTGGCTGAACCTGATGAATAAAAGCCATGCGCTGCCTGATGATATGGATGATACTTCCATTATCCTGCTGGCCAGCGATGCCCCTGATTCTATTGTCCGGGAGGTGCATGTATTAATGCAGCAGTACCGCAATACCGGCCGCCGTCATGTACGGAACACTTACCGGCAGTATAAAAAAATACCGGCCTATTCTACCTGGTTCGGAAAAAAAATGCCGGTGGATTTTGATATCTGTGTACTCACCAATATACTGTACCTGGTGCAACGCTATCATCTGCCTTTTGCCGAAGGCGATTCGGCCAGCGTTGAACTGATCAGGCAGGTGATACATAACCGGCAGCACATGACACATGCTGCTTATGTGTCGCCGCACTACAGCAGACCTTCGATACTGTTGTATCATTTGTCGCGGTTGATGCAGGTAACACACCTGCCTGCATTAGACAGTTGCAGGGAACAGCTGATCGCAGATGCAAGGGAGGTGTACAACAACAGTGATAATTTTATTGATAAGATCATTGTATCTACAGCGCTGATGCGATGGGGGGCACAGCCGCCCCGTGAACAGCTACTGGTAGATACCGATCTGCAAACCCTGGTAGAGCGGAACGATTTTGTTTTTTTTATCGCCAATATGGCTTCCATGCTGCCCAACCCGTTTAAGCAATGGGTAGGAAATGCTGGCATCGGGCGCTTTTTTTATTACTGTCCTGCTTACAACAATACCTTACTGCTTGAATACCTGGTGTTGAAAAAAAGAATGGAAGACGGGCCGTTGGCAATGGCAACTGACCGCTGAACAGAAGCGCATATCCAATAATACTTCTGCCACTGCTTCCTGCAGCTATTGCCTGTGTTATCTTCAATAATGCAGCATATCACTTAGTTTTGCAAAAAAAACAATGGCTATTGATGAACATGCATACCAGTCTGTGGGAGGAGTATTGCATAAGCAGGGTGTTACACTGGTGGCAGTAAGTAAAACCAAACCGGTAGCAGATATTGAGGCATTGTACCGGCTGGGGCAGCGTGATTTTGGAGAAAACTATGTACAGGAACTCACCGAAAAGCAAACACAGTTGCCGGGTGATATCCGCTGGCATTTTATCGGTCACCTGCAAAGCAATAAGGTAAAATATATCGCACCTTTTGTAGACATGATCCACGGTACAGACAGCCTGTCCCTGTTAAAGGAAATACAGAAACAGGCGGCAAAGCACAACCGGGTAATTGACTGTCTGCTGCAGGTGCATGTGGCGCAGGAGGAAACAAAGTTCGGACTGGATGAGGCTGAACTGCAGGTGATCACCGGTTATCTTCTTCAGCATGCAGGTGCTTTGCAGCATATCCGGGTAAGGGGATTGATGGGTATGGCCTCTTTTACTTCAGATACAGCGATCGTGCGCAATGAATTCAGGCGCCTGAAGCAACTGTTCGATCAAACACGTGAACACCTGTTAGGCGGCAGTTTCGATACCCTTAGCATGGGCATGAGCGGTGATTATACCATTGCAATAGAAGAAGGAAGTACCATGGTGCGCATCGGCAGTTTACTGTTTGGCCAAAGGCAGTATAACACCTAAACCATCAACACAGCCCCGCACTTCCTTCTTATATCTTATATCTTGCATCTAATCTCTAACATTCCGCATTTATCAAAAATGCCTGGCTCTTGATGCATTGAGCTTTTGTATCGTGGTAACAAGCAGGTCAATATCTGCACAGGTATTATAAAATGCCAGGGAAGGACGTACTGTGCTTTCCACACCAAAACGCCGGAGAATGGGTTGTGCGCAATGATGTCCCGAGCGCACTGCAATACCTTCACGGTTCAGTGCATTACCGATATCTTCTGTGCGAAAACCTTCCAGTACAAAAGACAGTACACCGGCTTTTGCTGCAGCAGTACCGATCAGTCTTAACCCCGGAATGTTTTTCAGTAATTGTGTGGCATATTGCAGCAGCCCATGTTCATATTGCTCAATGGCATGTATGCCGATGCGGTTAACATAGTCAATGGCAGCGCCCAAACCTACGGCATCAGCGATATTGCCTGTGCCTGCTTCAAAACGCGCTGGACTTTTATGGTAACGGGTATGTTCAAAGGTTACATCTTCAATCATATTGCCGCCACCCTGCCAGGGCGCTGTTTCGTTCAGCAAAGCTTCTTTTCCATAGAGCACACCGATACCGGTGGGGCCAAATACTTTATGACCTGAAAATACATACCAGTCGCAATTGAGGTCCTGTACATCAGCCCGCATATGCGACACCGCCTGTGCCCCGTCAACCAGCACTTTCGCGCCGGCCTGGTGCGCCATTTCCACCATTGTTTTAGCGGGTGTGATGGTACCCAGTGCATTGGATACCTGTGTAAAAGATACCAGCTTTGTTTTAGGTGTCAGCAATTTACCGTATTCGTCCAGTATCACCTGGCCGTTATCATCTACCGGTGCCACTTTCAGCCGCAGTCCTTTTTTGGCGGCGAGCTGCTGCCAGGGAACGATATTGGCATGGTGTTCCAGGTAGCTGATGAGTATTTCATCGCCTTCCTGTAAAAACTGTTCGCCCCAGCCTTTGGCTACCAGGTTAATGGCTTCTGTAGTACCACGTACAAAAACAATTTCATTGACCGAAGAAGCATTCAGAAAACCCTGTACTTTTTTGCGGGCATTTTCGTAAGCATCAGTGGCTCTTGCAGCCAGCTCATGCGCTGCCCGGTGAATATTGGAGTTTTCATGCGCATAAAATTCGCTGAGCCGGTCAATCACCTGCTGCGGCTTTTGTGTAGTGGCCGCATTATCCAGCCATACCAGTGGCCTTCCATTCACTGTTTCACGCAGTATGGGAAAATCCTGTTTTACCAGGTTCACATCAAAAGGCGGGGTGCTGATGGCAGGTGCGGTGTTAACACTGGCTGTAGCCTGCTGTGCTGTATGGTTGACCTGGTGTGCCTGCGAAATCCATGATTCGGGCAAAAAATAATAAGAAGGCGCGCCTGATTGATATATTGCCGTATAACCCGCCTGGCTGCCGGGTAGGTGATGAAGGGCAGACAATGCCCTGCGCAGTTCCGCTTCAAACGACCACTCTGTTTGTGCAAAGGGGATACCATTAAAGCCGGGATCGGAAACCGCCTGTTGCTGCAATGCAGAAGGGGATATCCCACTGCCAGCCACAGATTGCGGCAGGTTACCCGACCCGATAAAATGCGGATCAGGCAGGCTGGTTTGCGGGTTGTCCATGTTTATGGCATTGCCCTGTTCAATAGCAGATGGCGATACCTGCGACTGCACACCTGCACCCGGCTGTACTGCCTGTGTTTGCACCGGTGCGCTTCCCGGCTGGGCCGCAAAAAACTGGTTAGCCAGTTTTTCCAGCTCGGCCACATCGGGCAGACCGGGATTAATATTTGTACTCATGGTATTTTCCTATTTCAACGTCTTCAAGAACGGCGATGGCATCATCTACCAGTACGGCCAGTGAGCAGTACAGGGAAACAAGATAAGATGCAATGGCCCTGTCGTTGATACCCATAAAGCGAACAGATAAGCCGGGGGATTGCTCGCCGGGCAGGTTGGGCTGGTATAAACCAACAACACCCTGGCGGCTTTCGCCGGTACGCAGCAGGATGATTTTCGATTTCCCGTTCTCGATGGGTAGTTTGTCTGAGGGTATCAATGGAATACCGCGCCAGGTAATGAACTGCGAACCGAACAGCGAAATAGTAGGGGGTGGTACACCTCTCCTGGTGCACTCACGGCCAAATGCAGCCACCGCCAGGGGATGAAGCAGGAAGAAACCTGGCTCTTTCCATACTTTGGTGATCAGTTCATCAAGATCGTCAGGTGTGGGCGCCCCTGTTCTTGTTTTGATGCGTTGGGAAGGAACGATACTGTGCAGCAGGCCGTATTCTTTGTTATTGATCAGCTCGCTTTCCTGGCGTTCTTTGATGGTTTCTATGGTAAGGCGCAACTGCTCACTGATCTGGTTATAAGGTTTGCTGTACAGGTCAGATACACGGGTATGCACATCCAGCACCGTATTTACGGCGCTCAGGTTGTATTCCCTGGGGTTTTCGATATAATCAACGAATGTTTGCGGTAATGCCCTTTCATCCCTGTTAGAGCAATCCACTTCTACATTATCGGCATCTTTTACCTTGTTTAGCCGGTACACCCCCGATTCAACAGGTATCCAGTTTAATAAACGAGTGAGCCATCGTGGAGAAATAGTAGACATCTGAGGCACCGTGCGTGTGGCAATGGCAAGTTGTCTTGCGGCCACATCCCCCAATGCTGTTTGCGTTTTGTTTTTTGCATGCTCAGCCATATGTATGAATTTTTATGTGAACCAAAACAGGGGTGGTCTTAGCCCTAATATACACCAATGTGAACATTAAATGCTAATGAGGCTGATAATATTTATAAGAGAACTAAAAGTTAATATTCCGTAAACAGTCAATAACCGGTTCATTGCTGCCCTTGGTACAGTAACATTTGCTTTTATGAAAACTGCATTCTAATTTGTGGCAGGCTGTTGTTTCGAAACCTTGTTAAACTAAAACCACCTGTATGGGATTTGATATCAGTTACCACCCGGTCAGCGAACAGGAAATCAACAGCTGGTATTTCAGCCTGTTGCCCGATGTACGGGCCGGCCAATACCAGCGGATAGATGCGCTAGCAGCAGATTTTGCCATTGAAGATTTTTACAGGCAGAAATACATCGACACATTGAATGTGGCCATCAATACTGCGCCAACCGATGTATTCGACCTCACACACGGGTATTATACTGCTGTGGTACAGGGCTTTTTCCGTAAATACTATTATACCAGGGGATCTGCTTTTTCTTTTCTCACCGGTGAAAAACCTTATTTTAAAAATTATACCAGGAGCTGGAACAGTTTTGTAAAAGACACTTTCGGCCTGCCGGTAAAGGATGCAATTGTGCAGAACTACAGCTCAGGTGTATTTATACCGCATGAACAGGTGCTGGCATTGCTCAGCGATTATGCAAACAAGCAAGCGGTGAAACAAGACCTGGATCATTTCTTTTCGCATAAACGCATCCATGTGTTTATAAAAGCCTTGAACGATGCAGGGCAAAACGGGCTGGGATTGCTGGAAGCGACGGAAGTGGTAGAGCCCAACCCGATGGATTTAAACCAATCAGCCTGTTATTCCAATTTATTCAACTGCGATACCGAAGGCGCTTTCCTGTACAGGGATACCGCGATGGAACAGCTGCGCGAAATTGAGCGCCAGAATAACCTGAAAGAAGGGGAGATCGCCGCTAATGCCACTTACGAAAAACTGACCACCCAACCACCGGAACCGGCAAAGGAGAAAAAGGGGCTCTGGAAAAAATTATTCGGCTAAAAGCCGTTTATACAACAAAAATATTCTGTGCGAACAGCTGCGAAACCGTGTGTTCTTTTTTATTGATCTCGATTTGCAGTGACTGGTCGAACTCATGCACATGCAGCACTTTTATTTTTGACTGCAGCCCCAGTCCCAGGTGATTGAGGTATTTAAGAAAAGCGGCTGAGCTGTCTTTCACTGCTACCATTTTGCATACCTGTCCGGGCGCAATATCAGCCAGTATCTTCTTGTGTGTATTCTTGATCACCCCATTTTTATCGGGTATCGGGTCGCCATGCGGGTCGTATTCCGGGAAGCCCAGGTATTTATCCAGCTTTTCCACCAGTTTGGATGACTGGATATGTTCCAGTTGTTCGGCGATCTCGTGTACTTCATCCCAATTAAAATCCAGCTTATTGTACAGGAATGTTTCCCATAAGCGGTGTTTGCGCAGTATTTCCACGGCCTTTCTTTTGCCTTCGGCTGCCAGGGTGATTTTGCCGTATTTCTCGTAATGGATCAGCTTTTTTTCCCGCAGCCGTTTCAGCATATCATTCACTGTTGCCGGTTTAACCCCCAGTTTGGTGGCGAGCTCATTGGTGCCGGCCTCATAATTGGTTTTACCGGCATCGATGCTTAGCTGGAGCAAAGCTTTGAGGTAATTCTCTTCCGTAAAAGATAACATGGTGGTAAAGGTATCAAATCTGCCACATTTATCGTAGCCCGGCGCATAATGCAAGCCTTGTTTTTCTTGACTGCATCTGGACAAAATGTTCGGGTTGCCATATTTTAAAAATATAAATTCAATTACTTTATTGTTAGGTTAACCTAACTTTTTATTTTTGCCTGCAAAACAAATAGTCATCCCATGTATATATTTTTACGTTCATCACTACGCTTGCACCTGTTGTTTTTACTATCTCCAGTGCTATTGCAGGCGCAAACCAGGCTGCAGGGGAGGGTAACCGCAGCAGGTAAGCCTGTTGCTTTTGCTTCTGTGAGATTGAGCCCGGCACACCACGGTGCAGTGGCTGATTCGCTAGGCTATTATCATATTGTGGATGTACCTGCAGGCAGTTATACTTTATCCGTTACAGCTGAAGGGTATGGAACCATGGTGAAGCATCTTGCAGTAAATGGCAATGCCATGACAGCCGATATCACCATGCAGCCCATTGCAGCAGCACTGCAGGAAGTTGTGGTAACCGGTGTTACAGGCGGCAGCCAGCTGCGCAAAAGCCCGGTGCCGGTTGCTATAGTAAAAAAAGAACAGCTGAACCTGCAAGTGAGCTATAATATGGTGGATGCCATTGCACGCACAGTGCCTGGTGTGAGTGCAGTTACAACCGGTCCCAATATTTCCAAACCTTTTATCCGCGGACTGGGGTATAACCGTGTGCTCACTTTATATGATGGCATCAGGCAGGAAGGGCAGCAGTGGGGCGATGAACATGGTATTGAAATAGACCCTTATGGCATTGACAGGGTAGAAGTGGTGAAAGGCCCGGCCAGCCTGGTGTACGGCTCAGATGCACTGGCAGGTGTGGTGAACATGATACCCATGCTGCCGCACACGGAGGAAAACAGGTTGAAGGGCGAACTGGCAACAGAATACCAAACCAATAACGGGATGGCCGGGGCTTCTATGGGTTTGTTTTATCATCATAAGCAATGGCAGTACGGGTTCAGAACATCGGGTAAATGGGCACATGATTACCGCAATAAGGTAGATGGATATGTATATGGCACCGGTTACCGCGAATACCATATTGCCGGCACAGCCGGAGTAACCGGTAAATGGGGCAATGCCAAATTCGGTGCAACGGTTTATGATAACCTGCAGGAGATCCCTGATGGCAGCCGTGATTCACTCACACGTAAATTTACCAGGCAGGTAGCTGAATCTGGTGATGATGATATAAAAAAACGGCCACTGGTTCCTGAAACAGAACTGACCGATTACTCTATTATTCCCCTGCACCAGCATATACAGCATTACCGCCTGTACAACAGCAATTCATTTAAACTGGGTAGCGGTAGCCTGTCAACACTGGTGGCTATGCAGCAAAGCATCCGCCGCGAATACAACCATCCCACCCGGCACGCACAGGCAGGGTTGTATGTGGTGCTGAACACTTTGTCGTACGATGTGAAATACAATCTTCCGCAATGGCAGGGCATTGCTGCTACGGTGGGTGCGAACGGGATGTACCAGACCAATAAAAGCAAGGATGCAACTGATTTTCCTATACCGGATTATCACCTGCTGGATGCCGGTATTTTTTTGCTGGCCAAAAAAACGGTCGGCAGGCTGGATATCAGCGGTGGGGTTCGTTACGATCGTCGTCATGTATCCTGGAATGATTTTTATACCGGCACAGACAGCTATACCGGTTTTTCACGACAGGTGCGCCTGCCCGATACTGCTGGCGCTACATTGCAGTTCCCGGCTTTTGACCGGGTATACAGCGGTGTATCGGGCAGCCTGGGTATTACCTATGCACTGAGCAACCGTGTATTGCTTAAGGCCAATATTGCCAGGGGATACCGCTCGCCCAATATCACGGAGATCGGCTCAAACGGGCTTGATCCAGGTGCGCATATTGTGTATCTGGGTAACCGTAATTTCAGTCCTGAGTTCAGCTGGCAGCAGGACATCGGTGTACTGGCCTATCTGCCGGGTATGGATATCAGCGCCGAACTGTTCCACAACCATATCAGCCACTATATTTACCAGGCAAGGTTATACGATGCCAGCGGTGCACCGGTGGTTATTGTACCGGGTAATACCACTTATGCTTACCAGCAATCGGCGGCCTCTTTATACGGAGCTGAATTAACGGTTAACCTGCATCCGCGCAGCCTGCCCTGGATCAGCCTGAACAACAGCCTGGCATATACCGAAGGCATCAATAAAAATGAAACCCTGCAAAAGCGGTATGGCGATACTGCTAAATACCTGCCTTTTATTCCGCCGCTGCATATACTTTCGGTGCTGCAGCTGAATGCAGTAAAGCAGTACGGCTGCTGGGGCAAACCCTATATTACACTGGGATGGGACGTTTATGCGGCGCAACATCATTTTTATGGTGTTGATCATACAGAAACAGCAACACCCGGCTATGTATTGCTGTCTGCCAGCTGCGGCAGTTCTTTGATGAGCAGGGCAGGAAAAGAGATCTGCCGTATTTCATTGCAGGGGGATAACCTGCTCAACACCGCCTATCAATCGCATTTAAGCAGGCTGAAATATTTTGAGTATTACAGTGCTTCACCCAATGGCCGTTCGGGTATTTATAATATGGGCAGGAATTTCAGTATAAAACTGGCAGTGCCGTTTTAAACAATCAATGGTAGAAAACGGGGAGGGTCAGCAAAAAATGGGGCAGGATACAATGTTTATCCTGCCCCATTTTTTATTCTTCAATGCCGTGGGTATAATTATTACCCGGCATCGCATTATTGTACGGTTACAGCGTTTCTTTCAGCCATTTAAAAAACTCATGCTGCCATACCAGTGCGTTCTGTACAGCCAGTACCCAATGGTTTTCATCAGGGAAAAACAGGAAGCGGCTTTTGATGCCTCTCAGCTGTGCAGCCTGGAAAGCCTGCTGCCCCTGTTCAATGGGAACGCGGTAGTCTTTGCCACCCTGTATCACCAGTATAGGTGTATCCCATTTATCTACCAAATCGCTGGGCGATTGGCTGAAAGACTGCTGGGCTACAGCATTGTTCTTTTCCCAGTAAGCGCCGCCTTTTTCCCAGTTTTCAAACCACATTTCATCGGTAGTGCCGTACATGCTTCTGAAATCAAAAATACCGTCGTGTGCAATGAACGATTTAAAACGGTGGTTGTGCATACCTGCAAGTTCGTATACCGAGAAACCGCCAAAGCTGGCGCCAACACAACCCAGCCTGCTTTTATCGACATAAGATTCTTTTGACAATGCATCGATCGCGCTGAGATAATCCTTTATCACCTGGCCACCCCAGTCTTTGCTAACCTGCTCATTCCATTGGGTGCCATGGCCTGGCATACCTCTTCTGTTGGGTGCAACAACAATATAACCCTGTGAGGCCATCAGCTGAAAATTCCAGCGGAAAGAATACATCTGGGTAAGCGCCACCTGGGGACCACCCTGGCAATACAAGAGGGTAGGGTATTTTTTAGATGCATCAAACCCCGGCGGATAGATCACCCAAACCAGCATCTGCTTGTTATCGGTTGTTTGAACAAAGCGGCGTTCTGTTTTACATAGCCCTACCTGCTGGTATTGCGCATCGTTCACATGTGTAAGTTGTGCGAGGCTGCCATTATCGAGGTTTAAGGTGTACAGTTCGGCGGCATGGTTCATGTCTGTACGGGATAGTACCAGTGTATTGCCTGCTTGGTCTACGATGCCGCTGATATCGAAATCGCCTTTGGTGAGCTGTTTGATCACCGGCATTTTTTTGGTGAGGCCTGGATAGTCTACCACGAACAGCTGCAGTGTACCATCGATAGGGGCGATAAAATAAATGTTGCGGCCATCGCTGCTCCAGCGGAAGCTTTCCACATGAATATCGTCGCGCTGTTGTGTGAGGTTGAGGGTGTTTATGCCATTGGACACAACCAGGTCTTGCTTGTCAGATTCGTACCCGTCACGTTTCATGCTCAGCCAGGCCAGGTTGCCTTTTTGATTGAAAGCGGGGTTGATATCATAACCCATCATTCCTTTGGTTAGGTTGCGGGTGGTGCCTTTTTCCACATCGTACTCGAACAGGTCGGTGTTGGTGCTTATGGCATAAGCAGTGCCATATTTTTTCTTGCATACATAAACCACTTTCTTGCTGTCGGGGCTCCAGATAAAATCCTCATCGCCGCCAAAGGGTTTCTGCGGGCAGTCATAAGGCTCATCGGGCATAATATCTTTGGCTGTACCGGCTTTGCCATTTTCGATGGGGGCAATAAAAACATGGTTGAACTTGCCTTCAAACCAGGTGTCCCAGTGCCGGTAATTGAGTGAATCGTAAATGCGTACATTCGATCTGGTGAGTTCAGGATAATAATCGGCACCCGAAGTTTTTCTGAGCTTTACTTCCGCTGTGCTGACCTGGTATTTGCCATCGGGCGAAATACGGTCGTTGGTCACCAGGCCTTCTGTTGAAGCGATCTCTTCGGGTGTACCACCTGCCAGCGGGATCTTATAGGTTTTTTTGTTGCTTTTGTTCTCGCTGATATCAGGTGTGCTCACGCTGTATACCACAAACTGTTTGTCTTTCGAAAGACCAATGGCGTTCACCCTGCCCAGCTGCCACAGCATTTCGGGTGTCAAGGGTTGCTGCGCAGTTGCAGCCAGTGCCGGCAGCAATAGGCCGGCCATTAAAACTTCTTTCATCTCTTCGTTTTTTCAATGGTGTTTAGTGCAACCGCGTCGAACATTTTATGGAAGCAACCTTGTTGTGCACGGTCACATTCAATGTGTGTTTATCCTGTTAAAGGAAAGCAATGTTACGATTTTTTCCACCAGCAGGGTGGCCGGGATAGGCTGCCGGTGCCGGAAACTGCTGTTCCTGCGCCGGCAGGGCCTTGTCGTCATAAAAGGAGAAATCTTCTGGAATGATATTGCTGCGCACACCACTGTGTATTTTGCCAACAGGTATCACCACCGGTGCTTTGGTGAACTCAAACTGTACCGCATTTTGCGCTGCTGCTACCAGCGGAAGAAATACGGCCGTGATCAGAAGTTTTCTCATATGCAGTTGGTATTAGTTTTTCCTGGTAAAAAAATAAGGATCGTATTCCAGGAAGTCACTAGCCCTGATCGTAAGGCCTTTCACCGTTCCATTCACTGTTTTAAATTTTGTGCTGAAAATGCCAAAACCGATATGGTTATAGGAGAGCAGCCATTCATCTTTATCCATATACTCCAGCGTTGCTTTCAGTGTTTGATGGTTGGGAAAATTCACCTGCAGCCTGTTATTGCTGCTACTGATGGTGACAGGGCCGAACAATTCATTTTCGTAAGTGCCGGTATATTTTTCCAGCGGCAGTGGGGGGGTATTGCCTTTCACCCTGCTCTGCAACTGGCGGATAGCCTCATTGGTTTTATTTTCCTTTGCAGTAAAAGCGGGTAATGCCTGCCCGCTTTTATCGGTATAGGGAGCGCCCATATAAGCATCCAGTACCTGGTAGCGCAGCAGCTCGTAAAACTCCTGGTTATCCTGGTTGGTTAAAATAGTGATGCCGAGTTTTTCTTCCGGCACAAAACAGGTATTGGTAACAAAGCCCAATGCACCGCCGGTATGCCAGAATAACTGCCTGCCGCGGTAATCCGATTCAAAAATACCCAGGCCATAGCCAACAAAATGCGTGGTACCATCTTCATTGCGCCGGCTATTGATAATGGTGTTGACATCTCTTGTTCGTTGCAGCACCTGCCAGGGAACTATCCGTTTGCCCTGGTACCTGCCACTGTCCAGCTGCATCAGCAGCCATTTACTGATATCTTTTACACAGCTCACCAGGCTGCCGGCAGGGGCCAGGTTGTCTACATGGTCATAAGGTATTTCTTTGATCTCGCCGGTAATGACCGTGCTGTGCGGTCTTGCTGCATGTGGCATCTGGTCCATGCCCTGGCCCAGGGTATGGGTTTCAGTCATCTGCAGCGGTACCAGCAGGCTATCGTATACATATACTTCCCAGGGTTTGCCGGTAACAAGGGGAATGATCTGCCCTGCGGTTAAAAAGCAGCTGTTGCAATACCCGAAACTGTTTCTGAAAAGTCCGTCAGGTTTCAGTAATCGCATTTTATACATAATCTCCCGGCGGCTCAGTTTGCTGTCCCAGAAAGTAAAATCACCTTCAAATGTTTTGGTACCGAGGTGATGGCTCAGCATATCACGTATGGTGACCAGTGCAGTGGTCGTTGTATCATATAAACGGAAATCAGGAAAATATTTTGTGATCTTATCATCCAGTGAAAGCTGTTTATTGTATTCCAGCTGTGCAAGCGATGTGGCGGTGAACAGCTTGCTGTTGCTGGCGATCATGAAAAGCGTGTTTTCATCAACCGGCTCTTTTGTTTCAAGATCTTTTACACCAAAGCCTTTCATATAAACCACTTTGCCATCTTTCACAATAGCAATGGCCAGCCCGGGTATTTTCCAGTCAGACATGCCCTGGCGGATATAATCATCCAGGTGGCGCTGTATAAAAGAAGGTGTTTGTGCTGTACCGGACAATACAAAAAGCACCAGACTGGCTATCATTGCGCGCAAACGTATGGGCATATGGTATGGGTATTATACAGGAAAGTTAAAGAAATCAGGCATAGTTTGCAGGATAAAGCAGCCCTGCTTGTTTTTTACTTTGTAAAACAGGGTTGCACTGCGTAACTTTAAGCTTTCAACTTGAAAAATACAGCAAAGCATAAACAGCCGATTATGGAAAAGCCCTTTGAACAAACCTACTGCGGTGTGGTGGTCAATATGGCCAAGAATGAAATACACCGGGTATATCATGATGAGGAATATGGTTTTCCGCTTACTGATGACAATGCCCTGTTTGGCCGCCTGGTGCTGGAGATCAACCAGGCAGGTTTAAGCTGGATCACCATCCTGCGTAAAAAGGAAAATTTTTTTAAGGCGTATGATTCATTTGATATCCGCAAGGTAGCGCGGTATACTGATAAGAAGATCGCCAGCCTGCTGCAGGATGAAGGTATTATCCGCAACAGGCTGAAAATAGAGGCGGCAATTTACAATGCAGAACAAATACTGGCTTTACAAAAATCACATGGTTCTTTTAAAAACTGGCTCGATAGTCATCATCCTTTAACCAAAGAGGAATGGGTGAAGCTGTTTAAAAAACAATTCCGGTTTACCGGCGGCGAAATCGTCAATGAATTTCTCATGAGCACCGGCTACCTGCCCGGCGCCCACCACCAGGATTGTAAGCTATACAAGAAAATACTGAAGCTGAAACCAATGTGGGCGAGGAAGGGGGTGGTTTGATAGTTCAATTGTTTGATTGTTCAAGTGTTGTATTGTTGGATGGTTCAAGTGTTTGATTGTTTTCAACGAATTAACTTATCCGTAAATCGTAAATCGTCAGTCGTGAGTGATGAAAAGTAGCAGGATGCAAGTAGCAAGATACAAGATGAAATCTTCGTTTTAATATGCGACCAATCAACCACCCAACCACTCAACTATCCCCCTCATTTTTAAATTAACCGTACCCGTGAATCCTCAGCCGTGAGCATTACTACTAATTACCACTCAACAATTCAACCATTCAACCATTCAACAATTCAACCATTCAACAATTCAACCATTCAACCATTCAACAATTCAACAATTCAACCATTCAACCATTCAACCATTCAACCATCCCCCTCATTTCAAATTTTCAAATCACCACATTTTCAAATTACTCATATCCATGAATCATCAGTCGTGAGTGATGAAAAGTAGCAGGATGCAAGTAGCAAGATACAAGATGAAATCATCGTTTTAATATGCGACCAATCAACCACTCAACCATCCTCTTCATTTTCAAATTAACCCTACCCGTGAATCGTCAGCCGTGAGCATTACTACTAATTACCACTCAACCATTCAACAATTCAACCACTCAATCATCCCCCTCATTTTCAAATTTTCAAATCACCACATTTTCAAATTACTCATATCCATGAATCATCAG
>CBJLMB010000014.1:0-149510 GCA_966424055.1 uncultured Deminuibacter sp.
TACCCAATGGGTAGGCCGGTGATGTTTTGTGTGCTAAAACATAATTGGGCTTACCGCGAGGTAGGCCTTTTTTATTTTAAAACAATAAGGTCATCCGGCAATGCCCGGCAGCAGCTGTACATAAAAACAAACATTATCAGATGAAACTGAAATTAGCTATCCAGAAATCTGGCCGTTTACACGATGATTCTATGCGTTTACTGAAAGAATGCGGCATCGACATCAGCAATGGCGTGAACAAGCTGAAAAGCGAGGCCAGCAATTTTCCGCTGGAAGTATTTTTTCTCCGGGATGACGATATCCCGCAATATGTGGAAGATGCGGTGGCCGATATTGGTTTTGTAGGGGAGAATGTGGTGTACGAAAAAAAGAAAAAAGTAGCAGTAGTAGAGAAACTGGGTTTTGGAAAATGCAGGTTATCTATTGCCGTATCAAAAGGTGAAAATTATACCGGCGCTGCTTACCTGCAGGGTAAAAAGATCGCGACCAGCTATCCCGTACTGGTAAACGATTTTCTGCAGGCGAACCAGATCAAAGCCGAGATACACGAGATCAGTGGCAGCGTGGAAATTGCACCGGGTATAGGTTTGGCCGATGCTATCTGCGACCTGGTAAGCAGCGGCTCCACACTTTTTATGAATGGCTTGCAGGAAGTGGAAACCATCCTGCAATCGCAGGCTATCCTGATCAAGAACCAGCAGCTGGCGCCCGAACAACAGGCTGTGCTGGATAAACTGCTGTTCCGCATACAATCAGTAAAAAAAGCCAAGAACAATAAATATGTGCTGCTGAATGCACCCAACGACAAACTGGAAGAGATCATCAGCCTGTTGCCGGGTATGAAAAGTCCTACGGTGTTGCCGCTGGCAGACAAAGGCTGGAGCAGCGTTCACAGCGTACTGAGCGAAAGCCAGTTCTGGGATATTATTGAGAAACTGAAAGCTGCAGGCGCCCAGGGCATATTGGTAGTGCCGATCGAAAAAATGATTATTTAAAGGATACAACCGGTTATGCAAGCTGCGTCCGGATGTTAAATGATATGGTACATGAAAATACTCAGTTACCCTGCAAAACAGCACTGGCCTTCTATTATACAACGGCCTGTTATTGACAACACCATACTGCAGGATAAAGTGCGCGCTATACTGCGTGATGTGCAAACCGGTGGAGATGCTGCTGTTAAAAAATACACGCAGCAATTCGATGCTGCCCCGCTGGAAGAGATCGCTTTATCACAGCAGGCAATAGACATCGCGCTGGCTGCCATACCGGAAGAATTGAGAAAAGCGATTGATACGGCTGCAGCCAATATCCGCTTTTTTCACAGCAAGCAAACCGGTATGGTAGAAACAATTGAAACCATGCCGGGAGTACAATGCTGGCGTAAAGCAGTGGGCATAGAAAAAGTGGGTCTCTATATTCCCGGTGGTACTGCACCGCTGTTCTCTACCATACTGATGCTGGGCATTCCTGCGCAGCTGGCAGGCTGCAGGGAAATAGTGTTGTGCTCGCCGCCGGGTAAAGATGGCGCACTGCATCCGGCTATTGTGTATGCTGCACAGCTGGTGGGGGTAACCCGTATATTCAAAATAGGTGGTGTGCAGGCGATTGCTGCAATGGCTTACGGTACTGAAACGGTTCCGCAGGTATATAAAATCTTTGGCCCCGGCAACCAGTATGTAACCTGTGCCAAACAACTGATACAGCAGGATGGTATTGCTATTGATATGCCTGCCGGTCCCAGCGAAGTATGTGTGCTCGCCGATGCAAGTGCCGATGCCGCTTTTATTGCAGCCGACCTGCTTTCGCAGGCTGAACATGGTGCCGACAGCCAGGTGCTGCTGGTAACTACAGATGCTGCTGTTGCTGCCAGGGTGCAGGAGGAAATGGATATGCAGCTGGCACAACTGCCCCGCAAAGAGCTTGCTGCGAAGGCCTTATCCAACAGCCAGCTGGTTATTGTAAAAGAAATGGATGAAGCGGTTGAATTATGCAATGCATATGCTGCAGAACACCTGATCATCGCCTGCGCAGATGATGAGGCTATTGCACAGCGGATAGTGAATGCCGGATCGGTTTTCCTGGGGCATTATTCACCCGAAAGTGCCGGTGATTATGCCAGTGGTACCAATCACACCCTGCCTACGAATGGGTTTGCCCGTGCATACAGTGGTGTAAGTGTTGATAGTTTTGTAAAGAAGATCACCTACCAGAAATTATCACAGGAAGGCCTGCAACAGATAGGGCAAACCGTGATAACCATGGCAGAAGCAGAAGGCTTGCAGGCCCATGCCAATGCCGTAAAAATAAGGCTGGCCACCCAGACATACAAAAACGATCAATCACAACAATAACAATCAAACAATCCAACAATCAAACAATCCAACAATCAAACAATCCAACAATCAAACAATCAAACAATCAAACAGTCAAATCTCCACATATGTCATTCAACCTGGATAAACTGATCAGGGATAATATCAGGCAGCTGGTGCCTTATTCTTCTGCCCGCGATGAGTTCAGCGGCAAAGCTGAAGTATCGCTTGATGCCAATGAAAACAGCCTGGGCTCTCCATTGCCCCGGTGGTATAACCGCTATCCCGACCCGCACCAGTACCAGCTAAAACAGGCTATCAGCAAGATAAAGGGTATTGGCGATGAACATATTTTCCTGGGCAATGGCAGCGATGAATGTATCGACCTGTTGTACCGTTGTTTTTGTGTACCGGGTAAAGACAATATCATTATTTGTCCGCCCACCTATGGCATGTATGAAGTAAGTGCACATATCAATGATGTGGAAGTGCGCAAAGCACCTTTGCTGGATAGCTTTGAGCTGGACCTGATCCACCTTGAAAACCTGGTAGATGAACACACCAAACTGATATGGATCTGCTCACCCAATAACCCCACCGGTAATTCGCTGAACCGGCAGGATATTGAAATGGTGCTCAACAATTTTAATGGCCTGGTGGTTATTGATGAAGCGTATATCAATTTTTCGCGCCATAAATCTTTTTTACAGGAATTACCCGAATACCCCAACCTGGTGGTACTGCAAACTTTCAGCAAAGCCTGGGGGCTGGCGGGGCTGCGGCTGGGACTGGCATTTGCGGCCTCCGGTATTATCGGGGTGATGAACAAAGTAAAACCGCCATACAATATCAGCCAGGCAACACAGGAGCTGGCATTACAGGCCCTGGAAGAAGTGGGGCAGGTAAACGATATGATCAGGGAAATAGTTGACATGCGCGAAGCGCTGGCCGAAGTTTTTCAACGCATCCCTACTGTAGAAAAAGTATATCCTTCAGATGCTAATTTTTTGCTGGTTAAAATAAAAGAAGCCAGGAAAGTGTATGATTTCCTGCTCACAAAAGGGATCATCGTGCGCGACAGAAGCAATGTGAAATTATGTGAAGACTGCCTGCGTATTACTATTGGCACTGAAAATGAAAATACACGGCTGGTGGATGCCCTGCAAGAGTGGCTGAATACAAAGTAAGTATAGCATATTCTGTTTTGCCCTTCAACTGTTATATTTGGTATCCTGTTCAGCTGTACTAATTTATTAAATAGTGAAAACCTATGCCTGCAGCCGGTAGCGCAGTTGCAGCAGAATACACTAATTTAGAACATTGCTAAAACGAAACATATGAATCGAGCCCCTCATTTCACCGGCCATCGTTTGCCTGCTATTGCGGGTAACCGGCATAACTTTTCTTCCAGAACGAATACAGCAATGAAACGCTCGCTGGTTCGGCTGGGCCTCTGGTCTGCACTGGCATTCTCCGCCCTCAGCAGCCAGGCAGGTTACAAAGACAGCACCCTGGCTCATGTGAACAACGGCCCATCACCCGATGCAGACAATGCGGGTTTGAAACTGCCTTCCGGTTTCGGTGCGCTCAAAGTGGCCGATGGTTTAGGGCAGGCACGTCACCTGGTAGTAACCCAGCAGGGTGATATTTATGTAAAGCTCGGTAAACTGAAAGATGGTAATGGCATCATACTGCTGCATGATAAAGCAGGGAATGGAAAAGCAGAAGTGGCTGGTGCATTCGCCAATTACAGGGGCACAGGCATCACTATAAAAGATGGCTACCTGTATGCCTCATCCAACACAGAAGTATTCCGTTACAAGCTGGACCAGAACCAGCATGTGATCAGTACAGCAAAGCCTGAAAAAATTGTAACCGGTTTAATCGACCGTCATCAACATGAAACCAAATCATTGGTGCTGGACAATGCGGGCAATATTTATGTAAATATCGGCGCTTATTCCAACTCATGCCAGGAACATGACAGGCAGAATGGTTCTAAAGGCATGAACCCCTGCCCGGTACTGGATTCAGCAGGTGGCATCTGGCAGTTCAAAGCGGATAAACCCAACCAGACCTATGGAGATGGGGTTCGTTATGCAACAGGCTTGCGCAATGTGGTTGGTCTTGACTGGAACAACACCGTGAACCAGCTGTTTGTCATGCAGCATGGACGTGATGGTTTATTCCAGATGTGGCCCGATTTTTATGATGCCAAACAAAGTGCAGAGCTTCCGGCTGAATGCCTGTACATGATTAAAAAAGGCGATAATGCAGGCTGGCCTTATATCTACTACGACCAGTTCCAGAAAAAGAAAATACTGGCTCCTGAATATGGCGGAGATGGTAAGAAGCCCGGCGATGATAAATACATCGACCCGGTAGTGGCCTTTCCCGGGCACCTGGCGCCCAATGGCCTCCTGTTCTACACCGGTAACCAGTTTCCTGAAAAATATAAGAACGGTGCTTTCATCGCCTTTCATGGCTCATGGAACAGGGCACCCGAACCGCAAAAAGGATTCCTGGTGGCTTTTGTACCCTTTAAAGACGGTAAGCCCAGCGGCGAATGGGAGATCTTTGCAGACAATTTTGCCGGAGTGGAAAACATTCAATCTCCCGGCCAGGCACAACACAGGCCCTGCGGCCTGGCACAGGGCCCCGACGGATCTTTGTATGTATCGGATGATGTAAAAGGAACGATTTACCGCATTGTGTATACCGGGAAATAAAAAATAAACCATCCCGCAGCATCCCTTGTAGCTGTATGCCGGTTGCGGATGCAAAAAAACGGAAAGATGAAAAAAAAGCTGATCACCCTTTCATTAAGCGCAGTTGCTGTATTATACCTCCTGGCGCAAACACCGCCTGCAGCAAAGGCCTCGGCAGAGCGTGGTAAAAAAGTATATGAGCAATATTGCCTTACCTGTCACCAGGTAGACGGCAGTGGTGTGCCCAACCTGAACCCGCCGCTGATCAAAACATCTTATGTACTGGGTGATAAAACCAAACTGGTACAGGTGATATTGAAAGGAATGTTGTCAACAACACCTATTGATGACGATTATTATTCCAATAATATGCCCCCGCATAATTTCCTGAAAGACCAGGAGATTGCAGATGTGCTCACTTATGTACGCAGTAATTTTGGTAATAAGGCCAGCGCGGTTACAGCGGCTGAAGTAAAAGCCATAAGGGCCAAAACAAAATAAGCTGTTACCCATAAAAAAGAAACGGCGGTATGCACATACCGCCGTTTCTTTTACCCGGATAACAGGCAAACAACCTGTAAAAGCGCCTGCAGCGCAATTTTATTGCTTGTAAAACCCCATAGAAACCTAATTTGCAGCCTGAATAAAAAATACCGGCTGCAGCCGGTTCAACAGCGACTGTTCACATGCAACCAAACATGCAGAATACCTTATACATACCGGGTCTGCGGGCGCATCTGACCACTGAAAAAATATGAACAGATGAAAAGAGTGTTATTTATCGATCGCGATGGTACCCTTATCGAAGAAGCACCACCTACTTACCAGATAGACAGCTGGGACAAGCTGCGTTTTTACCCCGGCGTGTTCCGCTATTTATCCCGTATTGCAGCGGAGCTGGAATACGAACTGGTGATGGTCAGTAACCAGGATGGGTTGGGTACAGGCAGTTTCCCGGAAAATACATTCTGGCCGGTACAGCATTTTATTATGCAAACCCTGGAAGGTGAAGGCATCCGTTTTGCCCAACTGCATTTCGACCGCAGCTTTGCCCATGACAACCTGCCTACCCGCAAACCGGGAACGGGGATGCTCACGGCTTATATCAATAATCCCGGTTACGACCTGGCCAATTCATTTGTGATCGGCGACAGGATCACCGATGTACAGCTGGCTAAGAACCTGGGCTGTAAAGCCATCTGGCTGAACAATGATGCTGCATTGGGTGCTGCTGAAGTAGATAATGCTGCAGCGGCTTTCAGGGATGCGGTGGCATTGGAAACCACTTCCTGGAAGGATATTTATGAGTTTCTCAAACTGGGGTTGCGTAAGGTGACCCACGACCGTAATACCAGCGAAACACAGATCCATGTTGAACTGAATGTTGATGGCAGTGGCCAGGCGGATATCAACACCGGTCTTGGTTTTTTTGATCACATGCTTGACCAGATTGCCCGTCACGGTAAAATGGACCTGATCATCCACACCAGGGGCGATCTGCACATTGATGAACACCACACCATTGAAGACACGGGTATTGCACTGGGTGAAGCATTTGCCAAAGCGCTGGCCGATAAAAGAGGAATGGAGCGCTATGGTTTTGCATTACCCATGGATGAAGCAGATGCCCGGGTGCTGATCGATTTTGGCGGACGTAACTGGCTGGTATGGCAGGCTGAATTTAAAAGGGAAAAAATAGGAGAGATGCCGACAGAAATGTTCTTCCATTTCTTCAAATCGTTCAGCGATGCGGCCCGCTGTAATCTCAATATTGAATGCCGCGGTGACAATGAACACCATAAAATTGAAGCCATATTCAAGGCTTTTGCCAAAGCCATCCGGATGGCCGTACGCCGCGACCCGCTGAGCAATTACCTGCCCAGCACCAAAGGTGTGCTGTAAGCAAAACCCATACAGCAGCCGGTTTGTAATATAAAACGGGCTGATAAAGCGTTTATTGCAGCAGTTATGGGCCGCTGTACACCTTGAAAGCAGCATTAAACAAAAAAATATTTTGTTATTACAAAATTGTCTATCATATTTGCACAGTAATGAAAACAATCATTGTAAATATTCATTGGTGGTGGCACACAAACTCCGGTCGGGGCTTGTAGTGGCGTTGCCAGTGCAGAACAATATTCTAGGGCCTCGACAGTTGTGTCGGGGCCTTTTTGTTGGTACCGGACAACCAGGCGGGAAAGATGCAATACAAAAACAGGTTTTTAGGATGGAACTGAACAACGAATTTTCTGCAGGAAGATGTTCAGTTTTCACCAGGCCATCAAAAAACAAATAAGAACGGATGAAAAAAATAAGTGTACAAACCCGTTGTAAAAAAATACTCTCCGATGTATACACGCCTGTAGGTATTTACCTGAGGCTGAGAGACCGTTTCAGGGATACCATACTGCTGGAAAGCGCCGATTATCATGTAGCAGAAAACAGTTATTCCATTATTGCCATCAATGCCATCGGCGGTATAGAGATAACCGATTATACTTCTCTCGAATTTAAACTGCCCGGTCAGAAACCAGAAAAACAATCTATTAAAAACGGGCTCGAAATCCCTGCTTTGATCTGGGATTTTATGAACCGGTTTGAAATAACCGCTGTCACTGAAAAATCAGCAAAAGTAGCGCAGGGCCTGTTTGGTTATACCACTTACGATGCAGTACAGTTCTTTGAAACCGTGAAGCTGCAATCAGCTGCACAGCAGCCCGCTATCCCGCTTATGCGTTACCGCCTGTACCAGTATGTTATCGTGATCAATCATTTCAAAGATGAAATGTATATCTGCGAAAACCAGATACCTGGCCTGGAAAGCGATATCATGGTGATCGAATCCCTGATCAAAAGCAAAGATGTGCCTGCTTATCCTTTCCGTTCTGCTTCAGCAGAGGCATCCAATATGGAAGATGAAGATTACAGGGAAATGGTGCGAAAAGGCATTCAGAGCTGCTTCCGCGGCGATGTGTTCCAGATTGTGCTGAGCAGGCGTTTTCAGCAATCTTTTATTGGCGATGAATTTAATGTGTACCGCGCACTGCGCAGTGTAAACCCTTCTCCTTACTTGTTCTATTTTGATTATGGCGATTATAAACTGATGGGCTCCAGTCCTGAATCACAGCTCATCATTAAAGATGGGAAAGCTGTTGTGCACCCTATCGCCGGCACTTTCAGAAGAACCGGTGATGATGAAAAAGATCAGCAGCTGGCAGAACAACTGCTGGTAGATGCAAAAGAAAATGCAGAGCATACCATGCTGGTAGACCTGGCCAGGAACGACCTGAGCCGTATTTGTGAAAATGTGGGTGTAAGCCGCTACCGGCAGGTGCAGTATTATTCGCATGTGATTCACCTGGTAAGCGAGGTTACAGGAAAGGTAAAAAATGATGCCAATCCTTTTCAGTTGCTTGCCACCACTTTCCCTGCCGGCACGCTGAGCGGCGCGCCTAAGTTCAGGGCCATGCAGCTGATAGATGAATACGAGCCTACTGCCCGCAGCTATTATGGTGGCTGTATCGGTTTTATGGGTTTCGACGGCTCCTGCAATCATGCGATTATGATCCGGACATTTTTAAGCAAACAGAACACTTTATTCTACCAGGCAGGCGCAGGTATTGTTGCTGCAAGCAACCCCGAAAGCGAACTGCAGGAAGTAAATAATAAACTGGGTGCATTAAAAAGAGCGATTGAACTGGCAGAAAATATTTAACCGGCACAGAACAGAACTAAGATCCGGTCATTGAAAAAAATAAGTACAGATGAAAATTTTGGTTTTCGATAATTACGATTCTTTTACTTACAACCTGGTGCACCTGGTAGAAAAAATACTGCACCAGAAAGTAGATGTATACCGCAACGATCAGCTGCCGCTGGAAGAAGTGAAGGCCTATGATAAGATCATATTATCCCCAGGCCCTGGCATACCCGAAGAAGCAGGGCTGCTGCTGCCTTTGATCAAAGAATACGCTGCACAGAAATCGATACTGGGTGTATGCCTGGGGCACCAGGCTATTGGTGAGGCATTTGGTGCTAAGCTGGTAAATTTAAGCTCCGTTTACCATGGCGTGGCTACACCGGTGCATCTATTGCCACACGAGGCAGGTGTATCAGGCAAAGACCTGTTTGCAGGATTGCCGGATGAATTTGAAGTGGGCCGTTATCATAGCTGGGTAGTAGATAAAGAAGGACTACCTGCAGAACTGCAGGTTACAGCAGAAGACAAAGATGGGTTGATCATGGCCATGCAGCATACTGCTTATGATGTGAAAGGGGTACAGTTCCATCCCGAGAGTGTGCTTACGCCGCAGGGGGAAGCAATATTGCGCAACTGGTTGTCTGCATAGCACCAACCATCAGCCGCTGAACAGCATTTCAGACCATCCGCATCCAAATACAAACAGAGCAAATGAAAAAAATATTACAATACTTATTTGAATATAAAACCCTTTCCCGCGGGCAGGCAAAGGAAATGCTCATCGGTATTTCCGGTAACCAGTACAGCGATACAGAGGTGACGGCTTTTATTACAGTTTTCCTTATGCGCAGCATTACCATTGAAGAGCTGCAGGGGTTCAGGGATGCGCTGCTGGAGCTTTGTGTGAAAGTAGACCTGAATGGTCATAAAGTGATCGATATTGTTGGTACAGGTGGCGATGGTAAAAATACGTTCAACATATCCACCCTGTCCTGTTTTATCGCTGCCGGCGCCGGTCATAAAGTGGCCAAGCACGGTAATTATGGCGCCACCAGTGTTAGCGGTGCTTCTAACGTGATGGAACAGCTGGGGTACACATTTAAAAACGATCAGTCGCAGCTGAGAAAGGAGCTGGAAACTGCCAATATCTGTTTTTTACATGCCCCCATGTTTCATCCGGCATTAAAAACAGTAGGGCCGATACGCAAAAACCTGGGCCTGCGTACTTTTTTCAATATGCTGGGTCCCATGGTGAACCCTGCTGCACCGGCCTATCAGCTGGTGGGTGTATACAACCTGGAAATGGCGCGTATTTACAATTACCTGCTGCAACAAACAGGCAGTGCATTCACCATCATTCATGGCCTGGATGGTTATGATGAAATTTCCCTGACCAATGATACCAAAGTGATCACCAACAAAGGAGAACGGATATTTACACCCGAATACCTGGGCAAAAGACTGGTATCACCACAGGATATTTATGGTGGCAATACAACAGAAGAAGCCGCCCGCATTTTTAAAACAGTGATAAAAGGTGAAGGTACCTGGGCGCAGAATGCAGTGGTACTGGCCAATGCAGCCATGGCATTGCATTGCACAGGTGAATACAAAAAATATGAAGATGCCTATGCTGCTGCTGTGGAAAGCCTGGAAAGCGGCAAAGCCTATCAGGCATTGCAAACTTTAATCAACCTGCAGAAATGAATATATTAGATACCATCGTTGCCAAAAAGAAAACAGAGATAGCAGAACGCAAGGCTGCAGTAAGTGTAGCAGAGCTGGAGAAAGCAGGCTTGTTTGCAAGAGAAACACTGTCTCTCCGCAACTACTTACTGAACCCGGAAAAAACAGGCATTATTGCAGAGTTTAAAAGAAAGTCACCATCCAAAGGCGTGATCAATGCCACCGCCAATGTGGTGGCAGTAACACAGGCTTATACTACCTATGGAGCTTCGGGATTATCTGTTCTTACAGATGAAAGTTTTTTTGGCGGCAGTGCCGACGACCTGGAACAGGCAAGGGTAAATGAAATACCCATTTTGCGGAAAGATTTTATGATTGATGAATACCAGCTCACAGAAGCACGTGCCATGGGTGCGGATGTGATCCTGCTCATCGCTGCCTGTCTAACACCCAAACAGGTGCGCCATCTCGCTGCTGCTGCCAAAAAATTACAGCTCGAAGTGCTGCTCGAGATCCATGATGAAGATGAGCTGAAACATATTTGTGATGAGGTTGACCTGGTAGGTGTGAACAACCGCAACCTCAAAACATTTGAAGTGGATATCAATACTTCGCTCAGACTGAAACAGCAGATACCTGCTGAAAAACTGGCTGTAGCAGAAAGCGGTATCAGCGAAGTGTCCACGATCATTACGCTGAAACAGGCCGGTTTTTCCGGTTTCCTGATAGGGGAAAATTTTATGAAACAACCCGATCCTTCGATTGCCTTTGCTGATTTTGTACAACAGCTAAAAGCAAAAACTGCATGAGAGTAAAAGTATGTGGTATGACCCGTGCCGACCAGG
The DNA here is from genome assembly GCA_966424055.1 of uncultured Deminuibacter sp. Taxonomy (GTDB): domain Bacteria; phylum Bacteroidota; class Bacteroidia; order Chitinophagales; family Chitinophagaceae; genus Deminuibacter. The sequence continues at coordinate 11,255 of CBJLMB010000014.1, forward strand.
TGGAGCAACTCAATGACCTGGGCGTGTCATTTGCGGGATTTATTTTCTATCATAAATCACCGCGTTATGTATTCAGGCATATGGCAGCGACAGAAATAAAAAAGATCAGGGGCAATATCAATAAAGTAGGCGTATTTGTGAACCCCGCCGTAGATGAGGTATTGCGGCTGGTGGATGAATGCGGTTTATACCTGGTTCAGCTGCATGGCGATGAATCGCCCAGGCTATGCGAAAAAATTGCTGACTATGTAACAGTGGTTAAAGCTTTCCGTTTAAGCGAAGATGATAATATTGAATGGAAGATCCGCGAGTACCAGGATGTAACCGATATGTTCCTGTTCGACACTGAAGGAGCCGGCTATGGTGGCACCGGTAAAAAATTCAACTGGGATATGCTGAAAGGGCTCAACATACACAAACCTTTTTTCCTCAGCGGCGGTATACAACCCGAAGATGCACCCAGGTTGCAGGCATTTATGGAGGATCCTGTAGCGAAAGACCTTTTTGCAGTGGATATCAACAGTAAGTTTGAACAATACCCGGGCGTAAAAGATATGGATAAAGTAAAGCAGTTTGTAAGCGAAATGAAGCAACTGTAAAGCCCGTATTTTAATAACGTTTAACGAATAAGCAATACAATGGCAACAACAAAAACATACCGGCAACCAGATGAACAGGGATACTATGGCAAATTTGGTGGGGCTTATATACCGGAAATGTTATACCGGAATGTGGAAGAACTGCGTACCCGTTACCTGGAAATTATGCAGGAAGCATCCTTCCAGCAGGAGTTTCATGCATTGCTGCGTGATTATGTGGGACGGCCTACACCTTTGTTCTTTGCCGAACGGCTGAGCAAACAATACAATACCAGGATCTACCTGAAACGGGAAGACCTTAATCATACGGGGGCGCATAAGATCAATAATGCCATCGGGCAGGTATTGCTGGCGCAGCGGCTGGGCAAGAAACGCATTATCGCTGAAACCGGTGCAGGCCAGCATGGCGTGGCCACTGCAACGGTATGTGCATTGAAAGGGATAGAATGCATTGTGTATATGGGTGTGAAAGATATTGAGCGCCAGGCGCCCAATGTAGCCCGTATGAAAATGCTGGGTGCTACGGTACTGCCGGCAACCAGCGGCAGCCAGACATTAAAGGATGCCACCAATGAAGCCATCCGCGACTGGATCAATAATCCTGCTGATACGCATTATGTGATAGGCAGCGTGGTAGGACCGCATCCTTATCCTGATATGGTTGCACGTTTCCAGAGTGTGATCAGTGAAGAAACACGTAAGCAGCTGAAAGAACATACCGGAACAGAACTGCCCACCCATGTGATTGCCTGTGTGGGCGGAGGTAGCAATGCAGCTGGTGCTTTTTATCATTTCCTGGATGAACTGAGTGTGCAGCTGGTTGCCGTGGAAGCTGCAGGGCATGGTGTGCACAGCGGTATGAGCGCAGCAACCACCCAGCTGGGTAAACCCGGTGTACTGCATGGCAGTAAAAGCCTGGTAATGCAAACTGAAGATGGCCAGGTAGTGGAACCGCACAGTATTTCCGCAGGCCTGGATTATCCCGGTATCGGTCCTCTGCATGCTTATTTGTTCGACAGCGGCCGCGGTACTTTTTTAAGTGCAACTGATGAAGAAGCATTACAGGCCGCCTTCCAGCTTTGTAAACTGGAAGGTATTATCCCGGCGCTGGAATCTTCTCACGCACTGGCAGCTTTGAAACAATTGCCCTTAACCGGAAAAGATACAGTGGTACTATGCCTCAGCGGCCGTGGTGATAAAGACCTGGCTACTTATATGAAAGCAATGGAAAGCAAATAGATGACCGCATAATTTAATACATGGTTGGTTATACTTTAAGAAAGGCAAACAGTGTGGCTGATTCCCGGTTCATGTACGAACTGAAGAAGCTGGTACTGCGGAAGTATGTGGAGGATATATGGGGATGGGATGAAACGGTGCAGCTGCAATACCACGCTGATCACTATCACCCTGAACAAACGCATATCATTGAAGTGAACGGCAACAGTATAGGTACAGTGGAAATAACAGAGAAAGAAAAGGAATTGTTCCTGTGCAGTTTGTACCTGCTGCCAGATTTCCAGGGAAAGGGTATTGGCAGCCATATCATCAGTCATTGCCTGCAAACAACGGGCAGGAACAAACAGGTAACACTGGAGGTGTGGCATTCCAATACAAGGGCCAGGAAATTATATGAGCGGATGGGTTTTACAGCAGTGCCGGAAAAAAGCGACGATCTAAAAACATTTATGTATAAAGAAGGTACAATGAGCAGGATACAAACAGTTTTTCAGCAGAAACAGAAAAATGTGCTGAATGTGTACTGTACAGCGGGTTATCCCAGGCTGAACAGCACGCTGGAAATAATGAAGGCTTTGCAGAACAGCGGTGTCGACCTGATAGAGCTGGGCATGCCCTACAGCGATCCTCTTGCCGATGGCCCTGTAATACAGGCCAGCAGCACGGTTGCGCTTGCCAACGGTATGACCATCGCTATGTTGTTTCAGCAACTGGAAAACCTGAGAAAAGAAATTACCGTGCCCGTGATACTGATGGGATATATGAACCCCGTACTGCAGTACGGTTTTGAAAAATTCTGTGCAGATGCAGCAAGGGTAGGCGTAGACGGCCTGATCCTGCCCGATCTGCCAGGCTATGAATTTGAAACCGAATATGGCGCCGTGATACGGAAATATAACCTGGATTTTATTTTCCTGGTCACTCCTGAAACAACAGAGGAAAGGATAAAAAAGCTCGACGAACTGAGCAGTGGTTTTTTGTATGCTGTATCTTCTTCTTCCACAACAGGCAAGGATAAAAACCTGCACGACCAGGATGCTTATTTTAAAAAGCTGCAGGCTATGCAACTGAAGAACCCGGTATTGATCGGGTTTGGTATCAAAGACAAAGAAAGTTTTGCTGCAGCATCGGCTTATGCCAATGGCGCAATTATCGGCAGTGCTTTTATCAGGGCATTAGACAATGCAACGGATGTACCTGCCGCAGTAAGCAGCTTTATAAGCAGTATCCGGTAGCAGCAGTAATAGTGTTTGAATACTTACAAAAGAAAATCAATGTCAACAATAGCCATCGTAAAATACAATGCCGGTAATATCCGCTCTGTTCTGTACGCACTGGAGCGTATCGGCGTTACAGCAACAGTAACGGATGATCATGCCGCACTGCGTTCGGCAGATAAGGTCATTTTTCCCGGCGTGGGTGAAGCCAGCAGTGCCATGAAATACCTGAAAGCACATGGTTTGGATGAGGTGTTGAAAAGCCTGCAGCAGCCGGTACTGGGCATTTGCCTGGGTATGCAGCTGCTCTGTGCTTATTCAGAAGAAAATGATACAGCCTGCCTGGGCGTTTTTGATGAAAGGGTGCAGCCCTTTAAACCCGTTGATGTAAAAGCATTCAAGGTGCCACAGATCGGGTGGAACAATATTTACGGGTTAAAAACCCCGCTGTTCGCGGAGGTGCCTGAAAACAGTTATTGCTATTTTGTACACGGGTATTATGCTGCGCTGGGCAGCCATACCATCGGCACTGCCGATTATGTGCAGCCTTACAGCGCTGCTTTGCATAAAGACAATTTTTATGGTGTGCAGTTCCATCCGGAAAAGAGTGCTGCGACAGGTGAACAGATCATCCGTAATTTTCTGGAAAAAATATAATCGTTCCGGTCTTAACCGCATACAATGAATCATGAACCAAGTGCTGAAAGCTGATGCCGCAAACATCGCCGCAATCCTGGGGTCAATAGAAAAAAGCAGCCTGCAATACCTGCAGAACCTGGATACCATACCCACCAGCCGCGTACAACCTTTACAGTCCCTCCCGGGGCTGCCGCAGCAGGGCCTTGGTACTGCCGGTGTTCAGCAGTTGTTCAATGAAGCTTTTCTGCCCAATATCGTGGCTTCTTCAGGAAGCCGTTACTGGGGTTTTGTAACAGGTGGCACTACACCTGCAGCGATCGCCGGCGACTGGCTGACGGCTGTGTACGATCAAAACACGCAGGGCGTACATGGCAATGGCGATATATCGGCCATGCTCGAAATGCAAACCATCCGGTTATTGCTGCAATTGTTCGGGTTGCCCGATGCATTTATGGGAACAATGGTCACCGGTGCCACCATGTCTAATTTCACCGGTCTGGCCGTTGCAAGGCAATGGCTGGGCAAGCAATCCGGAAGAGATATTGCCAGGGAAGGTGTAACTGCAGGGATGAAAATTTATGCAGCCACACCACATTCTTCCGCCATCAAAGCTTTATCGATGCTGGGCATCGGCAGCAACCAGCTTTTAGCGGTACCCGTACAGGAGGGCAGGGAATGCATGGATGTGGCTGCATTGGAAAGCCTGGTCAGCCAGCACCCGGATGAGCCCTTTATTCTTATTGCCAGCGGAGGTACCGTAAACACGGTGGATTTTGATGATATGAAAGCCATCGCTGCATTACGATCCCGCTACCGTTTCTGGTGGCATATTGATGCGGCTTTCGGTGGTTTTGCTGCTTGCTCGCCTGCTCATGCTGCTTTACTGGAAGGCTGGGAACTGGCCGACAGCATTACGGTCGATAACCACAAATGGCTCAATGTGCCTTATGACAGTGCCGTTATTTTTACAAGAAAAGAACATGCTGCATTGCAGGTGGCCAGTTTTCAAAACTCCAATGCCCCTTATCTCGGCGATCCGCTGGAAAATTTTACTTACCTGAATTACGGCCCCGAGAACTCCCGCCGTTTCAGGGCACTGCCCGCCTGGTTCACATTGATGGCTTATGGCAGCGAAGGATACCGGGATATGGTGGAGAACAATATCCGCCTGGCAAAATTACTGGGAGAGGCCATTGCTTCTTCAGATCATTACCGGCTTGCTGCGCCTGTTCGGCTAAATACAGTTTGCTTTACACTAAAGAACAGCAGCCTGCCACCCAATGCCGTTACAACCGTACTGGATACACTGAATAAACGAGGCCGGGTATTTATGACCCAGACAATATACAAGGGCGAAAAATGCATCCGTGCAGCATTGGTGAACTGGCGTACCACAGAAGAAGATGTACAGCTGGCTGTAACCGAACTGCAGCAGGCATTTCAAAACAGCCAATTATGATGGAAATAAAACAAGTGCCGCTGAACACGGTATGGCATATGCGCCGCGATATCATGTATCCTTCCTTCACCATTGACCAGGTAAAGCTGGCCGATGATGAAGCTGGGCTTCACCTGGGTGTGTATATGCAGGATGAAGTAGTGTCTGTTGTATCGGTATTTATTGCAGAAGGTTCACTGCAATTCAGGAAATTTGCCACACAAACTGCGGTGCAGGGAAAAGGTTATGGCAGTTTTTTACTGAAACATGTTTTACAGCTCGCAGTAGAACAGCATTGCGCAACTGTATGGTGCAATGCCAGAACAACTGCTATCCCGTTTTATGAAAGATTTGGTATGTATCCCCAGGGCAATACCTGGTTCAAAGACGGGCATATGTTTATCAGGATGGAAAAGCTGGTGACACGGGTACAAACAGGAAAATAATCAATCATTCAGACCGTTAATTCATACACATGCAGATTATCCCGGCAATAGATATCATCGATGGCAAATGCGTAAGGCTTACGCAGGGTGATTATGAACAAAAAAAAATATACAATGAAAACCCGCTGGAAGTAGCCCTGCAGTTTGAAGATGCAGGCCTGCAGCGGCTGCACCTGGTAGATCTTGACGGCGCCAAAGCCGGCGCTGTTAAAAACTGGAAAGTACTGGAACAACTGGCTTCACGTACTTCACTGGTCATCGATTTTGGCGGGGGTATCAAGAAAGAGGAAGATGTGTCAATCGTGTTTAATTCAGGTGCGGCGCTGGCCACCATCGGCAGCCTGGCCGTAAAACAGCCCGCTGTTTTTGTAAGCTGGCTGCAGCAATATGGAGCTGCCAGATTTTTGCTGGGAGCAGATGTAAAGGAGGAAAAAATTGCCGTAAGCGGCTGGCTGGAAACAACCGATATATCAATAGATGATTTTATTCAGCAATACCTGCAACATGGGGTGCAACAGGTGTTCTGCACCGATGTAAGTAAAGATGGCAAGCTGGAAGGGCCTTCTATTGAACTTTATCAGCATATCATCACCCGTTTTCCCGGCCTGTATTTTATCGCCAGCGGCGGTGTAAGTAACCTGGATGATGTGGAAGCCCTGGAAAATATAGGTTGCAAGGGCGTGATTATCGGAAAGGCTATTTATGAAGGAAGGATAACACTGGCCGAACTGATGAACTTTAACCACTAAACATCCCATGCATACCATGGCACCAATAAAAACAAGATTGATCACCAGGATAGCCGGCGCCGTTTTTATCGCTTTATGTCCAATGCTGCTGAAAGCACAGCAACAGGATGATGAGGCTTTTAAAAAGAAACTGGCCGATTTCAGGTATTCTTTTTATACCCTGACAACAGAGGTGGCCCAGCTGGATTCATCTGTTATGCCCAGGATAAAGGCTTTTGTTGAGCAAAACAAAGCGGCCATCAGCAGGCATAAAAAGCTGGCACTGGACAGCCACCTGGTTGATACAATCAATTTGACCGGTTATGTAAAAGATACAACCATAGATATGGAAGATTCTTTTAAGTACCTTTCACAGCAGTCGGCAGGTTATCCTTTTGAGGGAATGATGGATTATTTTACCATTGATCCCGACCAGTTATTTTACAGCATTGTTCAGGGCAATTATGTGATGTACCTGCGGATGAACAAATTTCAGAACGCCGGCGTAGCCATGCTCGGGTTTTACCTGGGATTGACCAGGCCACTGGAAAAAGTAATGAAGCAATCGGATAATCAATACAGGATAGCATTCGATTTTTATGACAAGGTATATATGACAGATTTCAATGCTGGAACAAATGTGTATTCGAATATTATTGTGTACAAAAGAACAAACCGGTAAATATGGCTTTGACAAAACGGATCATTCCCTGCCTGGATATCAAAGACGGGCGTACGGTGAAAGGCATTAATTTTGAAAGCCTGCGCGATGCAGGCGACCCGGTAGAACTGGGTGCACTGTATGCGCAGCAGGGCGCCGATGAACTGGTGTTCCTGGATATTACGGCTACCAATGAAAAAAGGAAAACACTGAGTGAGCTGGTTAACCGCATCGCACACCAGATCAATATCCCCTTCACTGTGGGTGGTGGTATCTCCAGCGTTGAAGATGTACAGGTACTGCTACAGCACGGCGCAGATAAGATCTCTGTAAATACGGCCGCTTTTAAAAGACCGGAGCTGATACGGGAGCTGGAAAAGGAATTCGGCAGCCAGTGTGTGGTACTAGCCATCGATACACGCCAGGAAGCTGACGGCGAATGGTATGTTTACCTCAATGGCGGCAGGGTTAAAACCGGTACACAATGTATCGACTGGGCACGCCGCGGTGTGGAACTGGGCGCTGGCGAAATATTACTCACTTCTATGAACCATGATGGCACCAAACAGGGTTTTGCATTGGATATTACCCGAACTTTGGCCACACAGCTACCTGTTCCTGTTATCGCATCTGGTGGCGGTGGTACCATGCCGCATTTTGTAGAGGTGTTTAACAACGGTCATGCAGATGCAGCACTGGCTGCAAGTATTTTTCATTTCAGGGAAATAGGTATTCCTGAACTGAAGAGCTACCTGAAAGAACATCATATCACAGTGCGCTGAGCATTGCCTAAAAAAAATTAGTATGGATATCGATTATGCTAAATACGCCGACGGACTTGTTCCTGCCATTGTACAGGATTTTTCCACGCAAAAAGTACTGATGCTTGGCTTCATGAATGAAGCAGCAGTTCAGCGGACCCGCGAAACCGGTAGGGTCACCTTTTACAGCCGCAGCAAAAACAGGCTTTGGACCAAAGGTGAAGAGAGCGGCAATTTTCTGCTGCTGAAACAAATGCAGGCAGATTGTGATAAAGATACTTTGCTGATAAAAGCCGAGCCGCTGGGCCCTGTATGCCATACAGGTGCAGATACCTGCTGGTCTGAGATCAACCATAAAGAAGATTTTCTTACTTACCTGGAAGAGATCATCGAGCTGCGCAGAAAGGCTGCACCGGATGAATCGTATGTTGCACGGCTGTTCCAGAAAGGTATCAATAAAATTGCACAGAAAGTAGGAGAGGAGGCTGTTGAGGTAGTGATAGAAGCAAAAGACCATAATGATGACCTGTTTAAAAATGAAGCAGCCGACCTGCTGTTTCATTACCTGATATTGTTAAATGCAAAAGGATTCTGTTTGCAAGACATCGTGGATGTACTGGTTCAGCGCCATTCAAAAAAATAGTATGCGGAAATTATTCTCTATTGCAGCAGCATTATTACCGGCCTGTTTGCTGGCGCAGCAGCATACCGGCTTTTCTATACAGGGAAAGCTGATCGGTTTGCCCGATGATGGTATTGTTTACCTGGCCGGTAAAACAGACAAAGATACGATCGCTTCCACCCATGTTCACCAGGGTAATTTCACCCTCAGGGGAAAGCTGAATGAAATCGATTCCCGCATGCTGGTGTTTCCTTCTATTAACCGGCGGATGGTATTGTTTATGGGCAATGACCAGCTGCACATTAATGGTGCAACCAAAGATTTCAGCGATATAAAAATTTCGGGGTCGGAAGCGCATATGGATTATGAAGATTTTCTTCTTTATGTAAAACCGCTGAACGATTATGTAGAGTATTACCGTATGCAGCTGAAGGCGGCTACCACAGCGGCAAAAAGAGATTCGATCGTTCCCATGCTGAATACGGCGTATAATATTTATCAAACATCCATCGACCGGTTTATCGGCCGTAAAAAAACATCACCGGTAAGTACATTATTACTGGCCTATAGTTATGATACCGATACAAACAAGGATATCGCTTTGCTGGAAAAAAGATTCGGGCAATTGAGCGGCGATGCCCTGAATAACCAGTTTGCAGCCAGCCTGCGCCAGATGATCGCTGTTTCCAAGATAGGCGCGGTGGGCAGCAAAGCCATCGAATTCACCCAGAATGATACGAGTGGGAGGGCTGTATCTTTATCCCAGTTCAGGGGAAAATATGTACTGATCGATTTCTGGGCCAGCTGGTGCCGCCCCTGCCGCATGGAGAATCCCAATGTGGTGGCAGCCTACAAACAGTTTAAGGAAAAGAATTTTACCGTGCTCGGTGTATCGCTCGACCAGGAAAAATCCAGCTGGGTAAAAGCCGTTGAAACAGACCAGCTGAACTGGACACAGGTAAGCGACCTTCAATATTGGAACAATGCTGTTGCCCGGGCTTATCATGTTGAAGCTATTCCGCAAAATTTCCTGGTTAATCCCGACGGCATTATCGTTGCCCGTAACCTGCATGGCGATGCGCTGATCAGGAAATTAACGGAGCTGCTTAAATAAACGATGTCCGCACATATGTATAACCGCGGGCTGGGGAGATTCTCTCGCGGAAAGCGCGGAAAAGAGGCTACCAGGTAGTGCGCTTTTATTTCACGCACCATTTTGCCCTTGACTGCAAACTGTGGACTGCCCACTGCCCACTGATTTCTCTCGCGGAATGCGCGGAAAACGCAGAAAAGAAGGCGTTTCAGCGAAGGATGTCCCGCACACACTTTTACCGTTCTCTTTCCGCCTCATAGCTGGCAGCTCATGGCTTGCAGCTATAAAAACACAGATGAACCTCAACCTGGACCAACTTATTTCTTAAACACCTTAGCATACACATCTTCATCAAACCCCAGGGCTACCACTTTATCTTTTTGCTCAATAAGCGGCCGTTTAATCATACTGGTCATTTCCTGCATTAAACGGATAGCCGGTTTTTCTCCCGTAACTGCCGCCTGTTTTGCAGCATCCAGCTGCCGCCAGGTAGTACCTTTTTTATTCAACAGGCTTTCCCAGCCGGTTTGCTTACTCCATGACTGCAGTTTTTCCGCAGTGATGCCCTGTTTTTTATAATCATGAAATTCATAAGCCACTTTATGCTTTTTCAGCCAGTCCAGCGCTTTTTTTACCGTGTTACAATTAGGAATGCCATAAACGATATACATATACTCATCTCTTTGCCACCAAAAATAACACTATTCCCTATCATACTACCCTACATGACCTGAGCACTGGTTGCCGCTATGCCCCAATCGTACTTCGTAATTCCCACTTCGTACATAGCCAAGTACGAAACTGGTCCCGGCATACTTTCGTGTACCACATCGCACATCCCACATCGTACATCAATTCACATTTTTCCCTTCCTTCAACATCCCGATCAATTTCTCCACATTGGATTTATTACCCGGGTCAGGCGCCTGCGGAAGTGCTTTCTGCGCATAGATCAGCGCTTCTTTATAATTGCCCAGTGCAGAATAGCCCCTGGCCATACCCATGTTGGTGGTAAACACATTGGGATTTTTATCATAGTTCTTTTTAAAAATAACAAAAGCCTGTTTATCCTGGTGTTGTTGCAGCAGGCTGCGTGCATAATTGTGCAGCTGCAGCATATTACCCATGGGCAGTGCTTTCTGCATTGCACTGTCTGCTTCTGCTGTACGCCCCAGCTTATTGAGCAGGCCGGCTTCGGTAGATAGTGTGGTGAAATTTGCTTCACCCACAAAAGGCGCTTCGATAGATTGTTTGGCCCATGCTAAACCCTCCTCCAGGTCGGTATTATTGGTGAGGCAGTAATTGGCTGCTTCGTTCCAGGCATTCCAGGTAAATCCTTTATCTGACCGGAGCTCTTTTCTGAAAGAAGCCAGCTGAAGTTTCGGCAGGTCTACTTCCACTTTAAAAGGTATTTTCTTTTTCTCCCAGTACAGGGCGATGGTGGCGCTGTTGGGTGTTTCATCTTCAAAACGGTATTCCAGCCATTCCACGCTTTGAGCAATTGTTACAGGTTTTACTTTTACACGCAGGGCATCTTCTTTCTCATCATAAAAAAAACTGCCCCAGCTGCTGGCGTTTTTTGAAAAGATCAGCGTGCATTCATCCGGCTGCAGGGCAATAAAGAAACCGTATTTGCCTGCAGGCAGATCCTGTCCTTCTACTTTTACATCCGTAGAAAATGTAATGGTGGTGTTCTCATTGGCACCTGCACGCCAGGGCGCCGCCTTGCTGGTACCGAAGCCCAGGTCAGCAAAGCCATAATGTGCGGGGCCGCCCCAGATATGGTCTTCACGTCCTTTTACACCTGGTCTGTCATAGTGAATGGTAACATCGGTGATGCCGATACGTTCGCCTACCATGGCTTTTTTATTGCCACCATCGGGAGGCATGGTCAACTGTGCATTTGTTTGCAGGGTAAGCAGGATGAGTATGGAAGGGATTAGTTTTCTCATATGTGACAAGGTTTAGGTAAACAATCTACAAAAGTTTTAGCGCAGCGCATAACATATTGGGATTACTGAGGAACAAACCGGGATGAATGGAAATAAAATAGCCGCCCGCGGGCGGCTATGAATAAAAAAGGTTCGCAGGGAATTTTAAGGCTTTATCGTAAAGCTTACGGCATGATCGCCCCAAAGCAGGGTCACTTTGCCGCTCTTGTCGATGGTATAAGTCAGCTGTTCAGTAAAAGAAGGGGCTTTGGCACCTTTTACTTTTACCTGCAGGGCATCCTGGTCTTTGTTTTTTTCATAACTGTAGGCACCCCATGTTTGCCAGGCTTTGTTGAATATCAGTGTCCACTCGTCGTTGTTGTTGATGGTAAAAAAGGCATATTTGCCGGCAGGCAAAGCCTGTCCTTCCACTTTTACATCTTTATTTACTTCAATAGTAGTGGCGCTGTCTGCACCTGCACGCCAGATCTTGCCGGGCAATGGCTCCAGGTCCTGGCCAATGGTTCTGCCTTTTACATAAGGACGGCCATAATTGATCGTGATGGTCACTCCTTTGCCGGTTGTTTTGGAAATGAGTTCATGCGGACTTACCGGCTTTTTCTTTTCCTGGGCAAATACAGTGGTGCCTGTTATGGCCAGTGCGAAGACTAGGAAGCTGAATACTTTTTTCATAATATATCGTTTGTTTTGTGAATAGACATTATTGGTGCTATTGCAACTGCCTTTTGTATAGCTGGATGGTGTTTTCATAACCCAGGTACAGTGCATCGCTGATCAGTGCATGCCCGATGGACACTTCATACAACCAGGGTATCTGTTGTTTGAAATACTGCAGGTTGTGCAGGTCCAGGTCGTGCCCGGCATTCAGGCCCAGTCCCAGTTCACGCGCCCTGGCAGCAGCGGCGACATACGGGGCTACGGCTTTTTCTTTGTTCCCGGGAAATATCCTGGCATATCCTTCTGTATACAGCTCTATACGGTCGGTTCCTGTTTGTGCTGCACCTTCTACCATGGCAATATCGGGGTCAACAAAAATGCTTACGCGGATGCCCGCATTTTTAAAAACACCGATAATATTCTGCAGGTAATCCCGGTGCATGATGGTATCCCAGCCATGGTCGCTGGTAAGCTGGTTGAGTGCATCGGGCACCAGTGTTACCTGGTGCGGCTTTACTTCCAGTACAAGATCTACAAATTTTTGTTCACTGCAGTTGCCTTCGATATTGAATTCGGTAGTGATGATCTTTTTTATCTCACGCACATCTGCATACCGGATATGCCTTTCATCCGGCCGGGGATGTACCGTTACACCATCTGCCCCGAACAGCTGGGCATCCACTGCTGCTTTAACCACATCGGGATTGTTACCGCCACGGCTGTTGCGCAGGGTAGCGAATTTGTTGATATTAACGGATAATTTGGTCATATGGTTCATGCATCAAAATTACCAAAGCAATGAATACAACCGCTGTCAACCGGTAAATAATGGAAGAGCGGTAAAAAACAATACGGGTTCAGTATGTGGATGGGTTGCCTCCTGTGCTCAGGTGGTATGCCAGAGCAGTTTCACCAGCAGGCCGGTGAGTATAGATGCTGCAAAGCTCATCAGCGTACCAATGAGTACATATTCAGCTTCTTTGCGCACATTTTCGCCTTTGATATCATTAAACCGCAGGATAGATTTTGCTGCGATCAGAAAACCAATCCCTTCAAAATGATTGATGATGACAAATGTATAAACCAGTATGCGTTCAAAAATGCCTATCCATTTGCCAGCCTCACTCAAACTGACCTTGCCGCGGGAAAAATCGTCTTTCACCTCATCGCGCCAGCGTTGGGTGGCATAGCCCAGCAGGTAAGCCAGCGGGAAGATGATGAATAAATAACCGCCGCCGGTGATCCATCCTGTACGGTTGCCCAGGATGCGTATCAGCTGCACCTGCCACCAGCCGGGAGGCAGGTAAAAAATGCACCAGGTAATAAATAGTACGGCGATATGTGCCAGCTGGTCGGTAATAAAACTGGTCATATTATCCGGCCGGTATAATTTCCATACATCGATGAGCCAGTGGGTAATAAATACAATGAGCGGAATAGCCCAGATGGTTTTATCAGGCGACAGCAGGTATACAAGTGCAGCATGTATAAGGCAGTGGATGAACAATACCCATGAGCCCTGTTTAAAACGTTTTTTATGCTGTACCATTTTGCGTGTTTGCAATGCAAAATCGGCCAGCAGGTGTACAACTATCCATTGAAAAAAGATCAGCATACGGTATGGTTTTGCTTAACCGGGCAAGGGTATTTCTGTTCTTAAGATAAGCATTTTGAATGAAGGTGATGCATTCCGGGTTGTTTACAGCAGCGGTACTGTTTGCTCAAATCTTTCGAGTACAGGATGAATAACGCTCCATCCCCCAGCCTGCAGGCGCTGGTGAACAGAGGGTTGAGAGATATGCAGTTTGCCGGCTATTTCTTCCTGTGTAAGACCGCCCAGCTGAAGGTACAGGGCCGCAGCCTGCGCACTGCTGTGACGCTGCAGTAAAAAATGCAGTGAAGCGCTGTGTACCCGCCATTCTGCAGCAAATGCCTGTTCGGTGGCTGTTATACCGATAAGCTCGTTTCTTTTTTTTATCTCATCAGCCAGCGGACCAGACAGGCGGAAGGCTGTGCCATCTGAGGTGCTCACCTGTGCAGTGCTGAAACTGATATCGCCCAAACCAATGGCCTGCCTGATGGAAAAATGTGCGGTCTGCAGAAAGCTCTGCAGGCGCAGTGCAATACGCAGGGCCATGGCCCTGGATATGGTCAGGCTTATCTGCAGGCTGTCGCCACGGTATTGCTCCCATTTGAAATCGGGGTATAGCTTTGTCATTGCTGCAGTAAATGTGTTCAGCCTTTGTTGCAGTTTTTTACGCTCTGCTGTGGCGAGCAGGGTAGAGCCTACAATATCCCCGGTGATAACAGCTGCTTTTTTATTTTTCATGGCCATGGCTTTATAATAGCATATATAGCCTATTTTATCCAGTTATAGTACTATGGTACTATAATGATCAATTATAGTATTATAATACTATAAAGGTAAATGATTTACCGCAATGTTCGTGGTAAATGTGGTAAAATGGCATGGCTGGTATATCAGGCTCATTTACAGCGTAATAAAGCGTAATAATAAAGAGCTAGTGCGCTGTTTTTATTTTGATCACCACTTTTTTAACCGGGGCCGGCTGCTGGATGCGGATATTGGGCATATGCAGGTCGCTGGGAAAGAAAATGGCAAACATACCCTGCTGCAGCCTGGAAAAAAATACCGGTGGCTGGCCAAACAGCAGGAAATCGGCTTCTTCATCATAGGCTTTGGAGGGTGTTTGGCCATTGAGAAAGTCATGGCCGATCAGTTCAGCTCCACTGGCCATATACTGCACATCAATATGGCAGCGGTGGGCTTCCATCTGCTCATTGGCTGCATCTACTGTATCGTATTCGTTCACAATAGCAAAAACACGGTCGCCGTCTATTTCATATTTCCCTTTGGGTACGGCAGAAAAATCAGTTTGCCGGAGATAATCAAATGCTTGCACAAAATGCTCGCCGAGAGAATGGTATAAATGTGCCTGCTGTAAGGTGTCGATGATCATTGCAATGGAAGATTAGTAAGATAAAAATAGGCTTTAAAAATTATTTGCAGCGGGTGCAAACAATTTTTAAAGCCTGCTTTATAGATAGCGGAACAATGCGCGATTGATCACTGCAGTTTGGCCAGCCACAGGGAGGCATTCATAAACAGCTGTGTATGGCTGTATAAGGGCCAGCTCACATACAGGTTATTGCCCGGAGCACCGGTGCCGTCATCCATGGGGGAGCTGTCGGTTACTACAAATACACGGCCCGAGCCAAAGGTGGATGAGGCGGCCATGATATTGGTATTGTTTTGTGCATAACCGCCCTGCCATACCAGTCCTTGAACAGCGCTGTTGGCCGAAGGATTGATGGTAATGGTAGCGCCATTGTTAAACTCCAGCTGTGTTACATCGCCCTGCGAACCGTGCAGGATGGGATTGCCGCTGCTGTTGGTTTTAACATTGCTGCTGAGCTCAGAAATGTTGGTGAGGTCGATGCTGAAGCCAAAGGGATTGTTCTGCACCGTATTATTCGTCATCAGGTCGTTCCAGATAGCGGGTGAATCATAACCATCATTATTGCGGTCGCTCTGGTTATGATCAGAGATCATGAACAGGCCGCCGCCATGGCTGATGAAATTAAGGATGGCTGTTTTTTCTGCAGCAGTGAACCGGATATTGGGTTCATCCACTACAAACACATCATAATTGGAAAGATCCTGCGGGTTAGCGCTGTTGCCATAAGTAATGGCCGTACCGGAAGGCAGTGTTTCTACTGTATTGCCGGCTTTTACCAGTGCAATACCCCAGCTGGAAATAGCGCCTGTCCAATAGGTTTCGGGTGTAGAAGCCGTAACGGTAGACTGCGCAGGAGTGGGTATACGTTGTGGCGTGCCATTGTCTTCATCAATTACCCAGTCGGCATTGCCGGCTGTTTCTGCCTTGGTGGCATCGAACAAAAACTTTTTACCGCCACCGGTAGGAGGAGGGTTGGTGCCGCCACCGCCATTGGTTACAGTAAAATCATCAAAATCGATGCGGTTGCTGCTGCCATCCGTTTTGCGTATTTCAAAGCGGATATTGCCGCTGATGCTCAGTGTAAAGCTGGCGGTTTGCAAAGTGCTGCTGTTCGTGGTTACATCACTGCCGGCCTGTGTATAACTGCTGCCGCCATTGGTGCTGTACCAGAGCTGCCAGGTACTATTGCCATCTGAACCGAATTTGGCATGCAGCACGGTAACAGTGGCCGCGCCATTGGCATAATCGAACTTCATGGTTAGTTTACCGCTGTTACGCACACGGGCAGCCTGGCTGCCGTTTTTTACATCAGTGCTCAGGTTACCCAGCAGGGCATCGCTGAAATTCCAGGTGCCGCTGGAAAGCGTTACATCGGCGGCGGCATAACTGGTTTTGGTGCCTGTTTCAAAAGATTCGGTGAACCCGGTCGATGCGGTGAGCGCGGTTTTGGGTGTGGTACTGGTGTCGTTCTCTTTAATAATACTGCTCTTTTTACAGGAGCAGGCCGTAAATAGCAACACTACGGCCACTAATAGTTTGGTATGGCTCATGTGAAGGATTGTTTCTTCAAAAGTAAGCAGTTAGGCCGGATGTAATATTAAGAAACTGTTTACTTAAGCCATTCCTGCCTGGCTTCCGGGGTTGTTTATACTCAATAAAAAAGGAACCTTTGTTCAAGGTTCCTTTATATCGTGAAAGCTGTGCTGGTATTACCCGGCAGGCTTTACCGGCCTAGTAACGGTAGTGCTCAGCTTTGAAAGGCCCGTTTTTGGGTATGCCAAGATAAGAAGCCTGGGCATCAGTGAGCTCATCGAGCTCTACACCAATTTTACCCAGGTGCAGGCGCGCCACTTTTTCATCAAGGTGTTTGGGTAATACATACACCTTGTTTTCGTATTTGCCGTGGTTGGTCCACAGTTCTATCTGGGCCAGTGTCTGGTTAGTGAAGGAGTTGCTCATAACAAAAGAAGGATGTCCTGTAGCGCAGCCCAGGTTTACCAGGCGGCCTTCTGCCAGTATGATGATATCCTTGCCATCAATATTGTACAGGTCAACCTGTGGTTTGATGGTGTCTTTTGTATGACCATAGTTTTGGTTCAGCCAGGCCATATCGATCTCGATATCGAAATGCCCGATATTACAAACAATGGTTTTGTCTTTCATCAGTTTGAAATGCTCACCGGTAATGATGTCGCGGCAGCCGGTGGTGGTTACCACAATATCGGCTTCTTTGGCAGCATTAACCATTTTCTTTACTTCAAAACCGTCCATAGCGGCCTGCAGGGCGCAGATAGGATCGATTTCTGTAACAATCACACGGGCACCTGCACCACGCAGTGATTCTGCAGAGCCTTTGCCCACATCGCCATAACCTGCTACCACTGCCACTTTACCGGCCATCATGATATCTGTGGCACGGCGGATAGCATCTACCAGCGATTCTTTACAGCCGTATTTGTTATCGAACTTTGATTTGGTAACAGAATCGTTTACATTAATAGCCGGGATAGGCAGGGTCCCTTTGGCCATTCTTTCATAGAGGCGGTGTACACCGGTGGTGGTTTCTTCGCTCAGGCCTTTTACATGCTGCACCAGTTCGGGGTATTTGTCGAACACCATATTGGTAAGGTCGCCGCCATCATCAAGAATCATGTTCAGCGGGCGCTCTGTGCTGCCAAAGAACAGGGTTTGTTCAATACACCAGTCGGCATCTTCCAGCGATTGTCCTTTCCATGCAAAAACACCGATGCCGGCAGCGGCAATGGCAGCAGCGGCATGATCCTGTGTAGAGAAGATATTGCAGGAGCTCCAGCGTACTTCTGCACCCAGGGCTACCAGTGTTTCAATAAGTACAGCTGTTTGAATGGTCATATGTAAACAACCAGCAATACGGGCACCTTTAAGAGGCTGGGAAGCACCATATTCAGCACGCAAAGACATTAACCCGGGCATTTCAGCTTCGGCCAGTTTAATTTCTTTACGACCCCAGCTGGCCAGGCTGATATCTTTCACCTTATAAGGCAGGCTCAGATCCAGAGCCGGTTTCACGCTTGTAGACATAAATCTAAAATTTGTTGCAAAAATAAAATTATTACATGGTACTGGCAAAGACTTGTTATAAAGCCCACAGGTACTGTTCATTACCACGAAAAGCACCGGGGCGGCTTATCCTGCCTGTTGTTGTAAGCAATTAATCGGCCAGTTTCAGCTCCATCACATAATCATTCATAAAATAGCCTTCGCCGATATCAATGTTTTCTTCACCTGTTACCGCAAAGCCGATCCGTTCATAGAACTGCCTGGCTTTATTGTGACGGTTCACATTCAGCCGTAGTACATGTGCGCCGGCCTGTTTAACACGGCTGATAACTTCCTGTATCAAAGCCCTGCCTGCACCTGTTTTTTGGGTCGCGGGTGATACATACAGTTTGTGCAGCTTATATACGGTGCTATCGTCTTCCACTGCCGAGTAGGAAGCAAAACCGACCGGTGTGGTTGTTTCAGCAATAATGAACAAGTGATTGTTGTTCATTTGCTGCAACAGCGCCGTATTACTGTACATCAGGCTGAGCATATAGTTCAGCTGCTCATCCGTCAATATTTCTCCATAGGCAGAAGGCCAGGTGGCATAGGCCAGTTCGCGGATAACCGGGATATCTTTTTCAGTGGCAGCACGTAATTGCATGAGGTAAGATTGTGCAGTGTAAAATGGTATCGGCTGCAAGATAAAGCGCTTTGCACAGAGCCCCCGGTTATTTGAAGATTTTCTTGCACAACCAGTGGCTCAGCAATGCACTGCCCGCACCCACTACGGCGCCACCCAGTACATCAGAAGGGTAGTGTACACCCAGGTAAACGCGTGAATAGGCAACGCCGGTGGCCCATACATAAGCCGGCACCACTACATACCATTTTTTGTATTCCAGTGCAAGACTGGTTGCAGTTGCAAAAGCCAGTGTGGTATGCCCTGAAGGAAAAGACTTGCCATGTTCTTCCTTATAGGGAAAAATAACGCCCGGATGCTTTTCGCCGGGGCGTTCACGGTTAACAGCGTACTTCAAACCTTCTGATACAACCGAAGCAATGGCAATACTGCCGATCACTTCATAGGCCTTGCGCCTGGTAGGTTTATCGTGTTTGATAATGCCATACACCAGCATTCCCGCCGGGATGGCTGCTGATAAGGGATAGGTGGAACTGCTGAAGCCTTTCCATATAAAAGAATTGGGGTTTTGCGGATTGATACCTTTCGCGATATTTAAATCCAGTCCCTGTGCTGCAGCAGGTTGTACAGCAAAGCATCCTGCCAGGAACATGATGCTTATTATAAAAGATTTTATGGATGCCATATTACAAATGTGCTAAACTTTCCTCAATAGTTTTGATCCTGGCCTCTGCATCGGCCTGTTTTTTCTTTTCCAGGGCTACTACTTCGGGCTTGGCGTTTTGTACAAAACGTTCATTGCCCAGTTTTTTCAGTACAGCTTCCAGGAAGCGTTTCTGGTAATCGAGGTCTTTCAACAGCTCTTCTTTTTGTGCAGCGCTGTCGATCGCTTTATTGGAGGCGATAAAGAACTTGTCTTTCTCCACGGCCACCACAATAGCACCGGCTACCGCATCCTGTGTAAGGCTGATGCTTGCTGCATTCACCTGCCTGGCGAGTATAGGGTTGATAGATGTGTAATTATCCGGCGTGCCGGTTTGCAGGTACAGCTGGATGGTGTCTTTGGGTTTCAGCTGGTTCTTATTACGTGCATCACGCAATGCGGATATTACCTGTTTCAGCAGCTCGCCTTTGGCCAGAACAGCGGCATCTGCTGGTTCAACAGGGCTGAACTGTTTTACACAAAGATCATCTTCCCGCTCCTGCAGCAGGTGGTACACTTCTTCTGTAAGGAAGGGCATAAAAGGATGCAGCAGCTGCATCAGTTCTTCAAAAAACCGAACGGTGCTGTTGTATACCTCTGTGCTAACCGGTTGTTCAAAGCCGGGTTTTGCCCATTCCAGGTACCAGCTGCAGAAATCATCCCATATCAGTGAATAGATGGTTTTCAGTGCCTCGCTCAGCCTGAACTGGCTGTAGAGTTTTTCCACTTCGCCTCTTACCTGTTGCAGGCGATTGGCAAACCAGGTTACCGGGAAATCACTGGCTGCAGTGGTTTCTGCTGCAGCGGCCTGCCTGCTGCCCCACATTTTCACCAGCCTCAGGGCATTCCATATTTTGTTGTTGAAATTGCGGCCCTGTTCCAGTGCGGCTTCATCAAACAGCAGGTCATTGCCGGCGGGAGAGGAGATCATGATACCGAAGCGGACAGCATCGGCGCCATATTTATCAATCAGCTCCAGCAGGTCGGGGGAATTGCCCAGCTGCTTGCTCATCTTCCTGCCCAGTTTATCTCTTACCATACCGGTGAAATACACATCTTTAAACGGTATTTCCTGTTTAAATTCCATACCGGCCATAACCATACGGGCCACCCAGAAGAAAATAATATCCTGGCCTGTTACCAGTACAGATGTGGGATAGTAATAATTGATCTCTTCATTGCCCGGCTGCGTGATACCGTTGAACACTTCAATAGGCCATAACCAGGAAGAGAACCATGTGTCGAGCACATCTTCATCCTGCACCAGTTCATCCTGCGTGCATTTGGGCGCAATACCACCTGCCTGCCATTCGCGCTGCAGCTGTGCATAAGCGGCTTCTTTTGTTTCAGCTACCACAAAGCTGCCATCAGGCGCGTAATAGGCGGGTATACGCTGGCCCCACCAAAGCTGGCGGCTGATACACCAGTCTTTTACGTTTTCGAGCCAGTATTTATACGTGGCCAGGAATTTATCACCGGGATGGATATTGATATCACCATCCACCACGGCTTTCAGTGCAGGCTGTGCCAGCTCTTTCATTTTTACAAACCACTGGGTAGAGATGCGTGGTTCCACCACTGTATCGGGATTGCGCTGGCTATAACCAAGCCTGGTATGGTATTCTTCTTCTTTTACCAGCAGGCCTTCGGCTTTTAACTGCTCTACCACCCTGGTACGGGCCTCAAAGCGGTCCATACCCACAAATACCTCTGCCGCAGCACTCAGTGTGCCATCGGGGTTGAGGGTGTCGATCACTTCCAGGTTATGTTTCAGTCCCAGGTTATAGTCGTTGATATCATGTGCAGGGGTTACTTTCAGTGCGCCTGTACCAAAAGCAGTATCTACATAATCATCGAAAATAATGGGCACAGGCCTGTTCACCAGCGGCACAATGGCCTGGAGGCCTTTCAGGTGCTGATAACGCTCATCGGCCGGGTTTACGCAGATGGCAGTATCGCCCATAATGGTTTCGGGGCGCTGGGTGGCGATAACAATGTATTCGCTGGTGCCGGCTATAGGATAGCGTACATGATACAGTTTACCCTGCAGCTCTTTGTATTCTACTTCTTCATCGCTAAGCGCGGTTTGGGCTTTGGGATCCCAGTTGATCATCCTGGCACCGCGGTATATAAGCCCCTTGGCATACAATTCAGTAAATACACGGATCACCGCCTGGTAATAATGATCATCCATGGTAAAACTAACCCTGTCCCAGTCTACACTGCAGCCCAAGCGGGCTATCTGGCTATAGATGATGCCACCATATTTTTCTTTCCATTCAAAAGCATGGCGGAGAAAAGCTTCCCGGCTCAGGTCGGCTTTTTTAATACCTTTTTCCTTTTCCAGCATCTGTACCACTTTGGCTTCGGTGGCAATAGACGCATGGTCGCTGCCGGGTACCCAGCAGGCATTGAACCCGCTCATCCTGGCTTTGCGTACCAGTATATCCTGTACGGTTTCATTAAGGGTATGCCCCATGTGTAAAACACCGGTTACATTGGGTGGGGGAATTACTACGGCAAAAGATTTACGCTGATCGGGCTTGCTGTTGAAATACTTTTTATCCAGCCAGTGCCGGTACCATTTCTGTTCGGTTTGCCCAGGTTCAAAATTCTTACTCAGTTCCATGTATTTGTTGAAGTTACAGGTTGTGATGAAGGGCCGGGAGCAGGTTTAACCAATTGGTAAACAGTGCCCGGCATGGCACCTCATTCGGGTTGCAAAAGTAAGGATTTAATGGCTTGACATGGAAGGGTTAGGGAATAGTGGTAGGGTGCAAATAAAAAAGGCCGGTTTCCCCGGTCTTTAAAATATATTATATAATTTATTAATGTATTTAGTTGTTACCAGATAGCCATTTTAGCATCCCAGCTATTGGGGGAAGAACTGGCGGGCACTTCATTAACCGATTCGTTGTCAATGCTTTGATTGATAACCGGGAAAGAAGCGCGGGAGGGTGCAGCATCACCATCCTGCGAAGGCATGGTTTTCTGTGTGCAAACAGAAAGGGTGGACTGTATTTTTTCGCGTACTTTTTTCAATGCCCCCAGCCTGCCCTGGCAGCTGGCCAGCAGTACTATACAGAGTATTGAAGTTGTTATCAGACGCATAGCCTGGAATTTGGCGGTACAAAGATGATAAAAGGTTTTGAAGTTGTCAAGTTCCCTTCGTTAATATCTTATAAACGTTTTAAACAATGGGATGTTACAGTTGGGGATTAATTTTGCAGTAACAATATTTTTCCACAAACGGCATTTGAATTGTATTTTACTTAGTTTGCCCGGAGATGTACGCCATTGTAGATATAGAAACAACAGGGAGCCATGCGCAGGACAACGGCATTACCGAAATAGCGATCGTGCTGCATGATGGAGAAACCGTGGAGGGGCGTTTCAGTACACTGGTTAACCCATTGGTACCCATACCCCGGTATGTGGCTTCATTAACCGGTATCAGCAATGAAATGGTGGCTTCAGCACCGCTTTTCGAGGAAGTGGCCGGTAATATTCACCGGCTGCTGCAGGGACGTATTTTTGTGGCCCATAATGTCAATTTTGATTATTCCTTTATCAAATACCATCTCCGCAAGGCCGGGTACGAATGGCATGCACGCAAATTGTGCACGCTTCGTATGAGCCGCAAGGCCTTTCCCGATTTGCCCAAATACGGGTTGGGACATATTTGCCGATCACTGGATATACAAATTCAAAACAGGCACCGGGCCACCGGCGATGCAGAAGCCACTTCGGTATTGTTCGAGATGATCCTGAGCCGGGGCGGTGAAAAAATGATCCGCGAGTTCCTGAAAAAAGAAGCCCGCGAACAAATATTGCCTCCTAACCTGGCCAAAGAATCGGTGAAGGAACTGCCTTATACACCTGGTGTCTATTATTTTCACAATGCCAAGGGTAAGGTGATTTATGTGGGTAAGGCCAAAAACCTGAAAAAAAGAGTGGTAAGCCATTTTACGGGTTTGGACACCAGTAAAAAAAGACAGGCTTTTCTGCGCGAGATACATGCCATCAGTTACAAAGAATGCCCTACAGAGCTTACGGCCTCTATCCTGGAAAGTGTGGAAATAAAAAGGCTGTGGCCGGCTTATAACCTCAGCCAGAAACAACAGGAACAACTGTATGGCCTGTACCTGTTTGAAGATGTTAGGGGATACCAGCGCCTGGCGATAGACAAAAAAAGAAAACAGCTGACACCGGTTGTCAGTTTCCGTTTATTGGCAGATGCGCATCGTTTACTGCGTAAGCTGGTAAAAGAATTCAACCTGCACCCCGTGCTCTGCTTCCTGGAAAAAGATACACACAGCCTGCCCGATATGGACCCGCTGCAATACAATTTCAATGTAAGCCGTGCATTGGAATGGCTGCGTGAGCAAAAAGAAACATTCCTGGTAAAAGAAAAAGATTTCGGTACCACCAGCTATATCCTGGTAGAAAATGGGGTGTTCTATGGTATGGGCACATCATTGGAAGAAATGGATGCCTGGCAGCTGGATAAAATAAAGGCACTGCTTACCCCGATGCAGGGCAATGAACTGATCCAGTCGATGATACATACTTATATACACCGTTACCCGGATAAAAAAATAAGGATCGTACTATAAAAACAATCAGGGCAGGTTTTAAACCTGCCCTGATTGTTTAAAAGCTAAAGCAACGCATCTGCTGCAGTGCGGCTGATTTTTTGCCGCCATTGCGGTTAAAATAATAGCCTATGGAAATTTCGTGTGTACCATTGTTGTAGGTCTGGAACTTATTGAGGTCATAATCGAATGCATAGCCTATACGCAGCTGCGGTGTGGCAAATACTTCAAGCATACCGATGACCGCACTGCTTTTGCTGAGGTTGCTTTGCAGGTAAGGTTTGCTGTACAAGGTAACAGCTGTACGGTAGGTGGCACCCACCCATATCACCTGGTTGAGCAGCATAAAAGCATTGATGTCGAGATTGGTAGGGCCCGCCCTGTCATCTTTCAGCAGGAAGGAAGGTTTGAAATAAACATTCTCGCTTAGCTGCAGCAAACCACCGGCTGTAAGATAATAATGTGGCTTGGGTGTAGGGATGGTAAGGGTGATGGGTTTGTGTTTATCCATGAACTGCGCCGCAATATTATCGGCAGAAAAGCCTGCGAAAAAATGTTCGGTCGAATAAAAGACGCCCGCCCTTGCATCGAAGATGATTGTGCTTTGCCTGGAAGAAGGTAAATACGGGTCGTTGGGATTATTAGGGTCCAGTTTGCTGCCATCCAATCCCAGCTGGATAAAGCCTGCACCGAGCCCCAATGCCAGGCAGGAACTGCCTTCATTCAGTTTGATACGGTAAGCATAATTGACATATGCGGAGAGATTGCTTTGCGCGCCTATTTTATCCTGCGCCACCTGCAGCGCCAGCCCGATGGTATTATCACGCAGGCTGCCATCGATAGCCAGTGACATACTTTGTGGCGCACCTGTAACCCCTGCCCACTGCGAGCGGTAAAATGCATGTGCATTCAACTCTTCCTTATAACCCGCATAGGCCGGGTTGATGTATATGCCGTTAAAAATATACTGGCTGAACTGTGCATCCTGCTGCGCCTGCAACTGCTGCAGCAGTGCGAAGAAAGCCGGTAAAAGTATCCACTGTTTCATCCGTTCATGATTTTTAAGTTGTCGGATGGAAGCCGGCCGAACATTGCTTATTCAGCAAATGATGCAGCTGGTTTCATTATTCATTATTTGGGTCGCAGCAGGGTGATATAACCCTTGAAAACCTGCCAGCGGCCCGCGCTGTCTTTCACTTTCAGCAAATAGAAATAAGTGCCATCATTCAATCCGCGCCCATCCCAGTTCTGCTGATAATTTTTCTGCTCAAATACATGGTTGCCCCACCGGTTGATGATAGTGATTTCATTTTCACTGTACCTGCTTAAACCTTCCACCACGAACTGATCGTTTTTACCATCGCCATTGGGTGTGATCACATTGGGTATATGCAATGCCAGTACTTCTTTCTGGCTGGAAGAACGGTTGTTCTGCTGGCTGCTGTCTGTTTCATTCGCGGTAACCGTGGCCACATTCTCTATCCAGCCTGTTGCCAGTGCACGGGTGGTGATCACCAGGTCGGCAGATTGCCCCTGGCTTAAACCGTTTATTTTCCAGGTAACCCTGTGTGCACCGCGTTCATACACCGCTTCGCCGGTGGCGGGTTGTGTAATAAACTCCATTGCCAGCTCTTTAGGTAATACATCGGTAACCACAACACCTGAAGCGCCCGAAGGACCATGATTGGTTACGGTGATGGTGTAATTGAGCGTGTTGTTGACGAGTACAGATTTTGTTTCGGCACGCTTTATTACTTCCAGGTCGGCATTGCCGGTAGTGGGCGTTGTACTGTCTTTATCCACGATGATGATAACCGGGTCAGACATTTCGGAGGCACAACCTTCGCTGTTATAGGTTTGCACCGTGTAGCCGCCTGCCTGGGTAACCACATATTCCTGCTGTGTTGCACCGCTGATGGGTTGCCTGTTAACAAACCACTGGTACCCCGCAGCGTTTACCGAAGCGCCTGTAAGCTTAACCCATTCGCCGGGTTTAATATGCCTGACCTGGAGTACCGGAGGCGCCTGCGCATGCAGTTGCCCCGTACACCAGATCAGGCAAAGGAATATGGTAAATTTTTGCAGCATGAAAATATGCAGCTATGCTGTCAGCAAAAGCTTTCTGCTATTTGATGGTGATAGTGGGTTTGCCCGGCTGCGGGATCACGTTGATGATTAATGGAGAACCTGTAGTTCCGTTTACAGTAGCGGTTCCCAGTGTATTACTGCATCCGTTAACAGTATAGTTCACCGCAACATAATATTTGAATGAGCCCACCGCATTTTCACTGGAGGAGATAGTGTGTGTATGGGTGGTTACATTGGTTGTGGTGGCAGGTGCAGGTTGATCAACCGGTGTAACAGTGCCCGGATTTGCGGGATCGAATGTTGTGGCGGCATCAACTTTATACCAGGTGAACTGGAACTGGAAATCACCAACAACCGGATTGGTAAGGTCTTCTGTCGGTGTACCGGAAGGGTCGGTGGCCCGGGCTGCGCCATTGAGTGCTGTTGCCGGATCGAAGGTTACTGTTGCATTCAATTTGATGGCTTTTGAGCTGGGACCAGCCTGCGGAACAGCGGTGGCGCAATAACTTGTATTGGTATTGTCAGTGCTTGACTGTTGTGCGGTAATGGTCAGTTTCGGTAAAACGAAAATGGTGAATTCATCAATCTGGGAAGGACAGAATGCTGAACCATCCTGGTTTTTAAACCGGGTAGTGACACGGAAAGTATGGTAGCCATTACTGAGTGAAGTGGCATCTGCCTGTGTAAGTTTATTGGCATTCGCTGCAGACCCGAAATCTTTAATGATGCTCGGTGTTCCACCTGTTTTTACTTCTTCCCATTTCCATTCCCTTGTTACACCGGCAGGCAGTGTTGCAGGGTCTGTTAGGCTTGATGCCGCATCCAGCTCAAAGTTGCCCGCAGGACAAATAATCGCTTTGAGCATACTTTGTTTATCAGGCGTGCTGATAGTGTTGATCTTGGGATTAACACCAACCTGGAGTGACCCGGGATCAGCGGTATTTACGGGCGTTTGTGCATAGGTGAAAATTGTTCCTGTAAGTAATAAAACC
This sequence comes from uncultured Deminuibacter sp., assembly GCA_966424055.1. Lineage (GTDB taxonomy): Bacteria > Bacteroidota > Bacteroidia > Chitinophagales > Chitinophagaceae > Deminuibacter. The sequence continues at coordinate 38,330 of CBJLMB010000014.1, forward strand.
GTCAGGAGTAGTTTGGAAAGCTGAGTTCGGTTTTTCATCGTTTTGGTTTTTTTTAAGTTGACTGATGTTGTTGCAGTTAGGGAGTTCATATTTTTTAAGGATTTGTTTACTTGATTGACAGGGATGGTACACCCGGTACCGGGATAACGGTAACCGTAGTACTGGTTTTGGTATTGCTGGTGCAATTGGTTGTTTTGTCTTTTGCTTCTATTGAATAGCTGGTATTGGCCGTTAATAATCCGGTTGTATAACTGGTGCCACCGGGTATGGGATTGTTAAGCAGGATGCCTGCTGATGAATACCAATTATAGCTGAGCTGGCTGCTGCTGTTACTGACACTGAGTGTTGCAGCGGTATTATTGCAGATGGTTACCGGTGGAACTGTTGGCGCATTGGGTAGGGGATTGATCCCTATCGTCACAGGAACTCTTTCCGATTCTTCCGGACAACCGATTCTTCCGGCGCTTACATAATACGTTATTGGTGCTGTTAATACAGGTGAAGTGAAACTGCTGCCTGTATAAATCAGGCTGCCTCCGCTTATTGATGTATACCATCTTAGTTCATTACAGGCAGAGTTGGTTGTAGCTGATAAATTGGCTTTTGAACCTGAACATATTGTGATACTTTGCGCCGATGGATCTGTAAACCCGGGTTTGGGTGCTGTACGACGCACCTCATATAAATTGAAACCGCTAATAGAAAGATTTACATTAGCCAGCGTAAGCAATGATATTTCAACCCGGTCAAATGGTTGGGTAGTACTTGGAACATAAGAATAGGTTACTAGTTTTCCGCTATTTAACAATGAAAGTAAGTCGAGGGATAATAATGAATTATTGAGCGCGATCGTTCCTACCATTGTATTCCCATTATAAGCGGTGAGAGAAATATTGTTGAGCAGGCCCAGATTAAGAAATGCCGGCGGAATTGAAAACGTTATTGTAACTGCATCTCCCGGATTGGAAAGGCTGGGGAAAAAAACTGTTTGTTTCAGTGTTCCTACAAGGCTTAATAACCCAAAGGAAAAAGCGCTTGCAGTTGTAGTATCGTTGTCTATTGCATTGATCAAATTGGTGATGCTTGCTCCAACAGAGATGCCTGTAATGCTTGAAGAGGTGCCCAGAGGTTTAACACAGCTGAACCCGGGTGTTTCGTAAAATGCATGATAAACCGATAACTGCCCCGAGCCCAGCAGTAAAGCTCCTGCAAGACTTACGCGAACAGCATTGTAGTTTTCTGATGCCGTAACAGTAAGATAAACCGACCCATCTAAGGTGGTTAAATTAGAAACGGTGGCATTTACAGCCGCGCCATCAGCGCTTGTTGTTGCATTCTTATATGCTGTTACGGGAAGGTTGGCACCGAGCAATAGACCCAGTACTGAGTTTACTGAATTGCCTCCGATCTTAATGTAGATAGTTGAGCCTGCGGGTATTGTAGTTGTTGTAAATTTCAACTCTATCCATGCCACCGGAGCCCCCAATAAGCCACCTACGGCGAGAGATGCGTAATTGTTGGTATTATTTGTATTGGGCCAGACCGCATTATCAGGATCTGTTACCGTGTAGGATGATAATCCGCTCAAGCCGCTGCCGCTGTTCGACTGTGCATTTGCATAAACCCGCTGGCTCTGCGGACATGTTTGTGAATAACTTTGTTCGGCTGTAAAAAGAAATACCAGCAGGCATGTTGCTACTAACCACCATTTGGCTGTATTGAAACTTGGAGGTTGTGGTTGACCTTGCGGTAGCAACTGCATAGAATATTGGATTCTGGTTTAAGGTTGATACAATCGCAGCATCGCCGCGTTCAGGCAAAACACGGAAAATAGTTTTTACCAATCCCGACCCGGTAAACAAAAACAAAAAAGAATAACCGTTTGAATTAATGAATAAAATGAATAGCGCATTGTCTCATGCGCAAGCTGGTGGGTTTTTTCACCATGTGTCCGGTTAAAAAACCTAACCGCCAGGTGAACCATCACATTGCAGGCCGCCTGTACCCCGGATTAATTTCGCCTGCATAAAATTCATTTTTTAAAACATCTGCCTTATGAGACAATTTATCTATTGGGGAACTGCTTCATTATTCCTCTTCTGCACAATCATTTCCTGTAAAAAAGGTGACCAGGGACCGGCAGGTCCGCAGGGACAACAGGGTACACAGGGCGCCCAGGGGGCACAGGGTGTACAAGGGCCCGCCGGCAGTAAAATTTACAGCGGCAATGGAGCGCCTGCTGCATCCACCGGCGTCAACGGCGATTTCTACCTGGATCTTTCAGCTGCTCTTTTCTATGGCCCCAAAACAGATGCAGGCTGGGGTACTGCTATCAGCCTGAAAGGTGCGCAGGGACCGGCAGGCCCGCAGGGCGCTACCGGTGCACAGGGTGCTTCCGGCAGCCAGATACTCAGCGGCACCGGTGCTCCGGCTGCTTCGCTGGGGAACAATGGGGATTTTTACCTGGACAAATCATCTTACAGCCTGTATGGCCCCAAAGCAGGAGGCTCCTGGGGTGCCGCATTGCTGTTACAGGGACCCGCCGGGCCACAGGGACCGGCAGGCACAGCCAACGTGATCTATTCCACCTGGTTTACACCGTCTTCTTATGTGAAAGACACGATTTTCGGCATCTGGGGTTTCAATTACAATCAGGCGGCACCGGGTATCACCCAGCAGGTACTTGATCAGGGTGTGGTGATCACTTATGCCAAACTGTTAGGATACAACCCGACTATCTGGCCAGCCACCCAGGTAGGGCAACTGCCTGTTAACCTTACCTACCTGCAGGGTAGTACCACTTATGTTGATGCATGGTCTGCAACAGCTACTGTTGGCAACCTGCGCATCCGTATGAAAGATGACCATAATTTTTACTCACTTATCAGCAATGCCCACCAGTTCAGGTATGTAATTATACCGGGAGGCACGCCGGGCGGCAGGATGGCCACGCGGCCTGATTATAAAGATTATGCGGCCGTATGCCGGTTCTATGGTATTCCCGAATAAATCAATATAACTGTTAAAACCACGAATGGCTGTTGATAAAAAGACAGCCATTTTTATTTTTTCATTCCTTTTTACACCGGTACATTCGCAACCCTTTTTGTCCAAACGGGAAAAAGGCACTGATTTATCGACAGTATCCTTTTACGTGAAAAAACAGAGATATGCTTGAATTCGCACAACCGATCGCCGCAAAGATGAACCTGCGCATACAACAGGTGGAAGCTGTATTGAACTTACTGGCCGAAGGCGCAACTATTCCCTTTATTGCCCGGTACCGTAAAGACAAAACCGGTGCCCTGGATGAGGTGCAGATTCAGCAGGTGCAGGATGAAGCCAAACACCTGAAAGAATTCAGTGAGCGGAAAGTCTTTATTGAAAAAACGATCACCGAGCAGGGAAAAATGACAGAGGCCTTGCAGGAGAAGATCAATAAAGCCGTTACAATAGCTGAACTGGAAGATATTTACCTGCCTTATAAGCCCAAACGCAAAACCAAGGCGCAAACCGCCCGGGAAAACGGCCTGGAACCGCTGGCTCAAACCATATTGCAGCAGGAAGGCGGCAACCTGCTTAAACTGGCAGCAGGTTTTATTAACGATAATGTAAAATCGGCAGAAGAAGCATTGCAGGGTGCACGTGATATTATTGCTGAACAGATCAATGAAGATGCACAGGTGCGCGCCAAAATGCGTAAGCTGTTTGAAGACAATGCCACATTGCAAAGCAAGGTATTACCCGATAAAGAAACAGAAGGCATCAAATACAAAGACTATTTTGATTTTTCTGAACCTATTGCCAAAGTGCCTTCGCACCGTATTCTGGCCGTGTTGCGTGGTTTCCTGGAAGGATACCTGCGTATTGCTATCGGGCCGGTAGAAGAGAATGCATTGATCAGCGTAGAGCAGCTGTATGTGAAAGGTATGGGTGAAAGTGCCGACCAGGTGCGCAAGGCCGTGAAAGATGCCTACCGCCGTTTACTGCAGCCCAGTCTTGAAACAGAATTCAGAACAGCATTAAAGCAACGCGGCGATGAAGAGGCGATTAATGTGTTTGCAGAAAACCTGCGGCAGCTGCTGCTGAGCGCACCACTGGGCAGCAAACGTATACTGGCCATTGACCCCGGGTACAGAACCGGTTGTAAGGTGGTTTGCCTGGATGAAAAAGGCATGCTGCAAAAAACTGATCTCATTTTTGTTCATGAAGCGAATAAAGCACAGGCTGCCGAGCATACGATCAGGTCGCTGGTAAGCCAGTACCGGATTGAGGCTTTTGCCATCGGTGATGGTACCGCCGGCAGGGAAACAGAACAGTTCATTAAAAAACTCAATACCGGTTTACCGGTTTTCCTGGTGAATGAAGATGGTGCTTCGGTATATTCTGCATCAGAAACAGCAAGGGAAGAATTTCCCGACCAGGATGTAACGGTACGTGGTTCGGTGAGTATCGGCCGCAGGCTGATGGATCCGCTGGCAGAGCTGGTGAAAATTGATCCTAAAAGCATTGGTGTAGGGCAGTACCAGCATGATGTAAACCAGTTTCGCCTCAAAGAGCGCCTGGATCAAACTGTAGTAAGTTGTGTGAACGCGGTAGGTGTAAACCTCAACACTTCCAGCAAACACCTGCTGGGTTATGTAAGTGGTATCGGCAGCACGCTGGCTGAAAATATTGTGCGTTACCGTGAGGAGATCGGCCGGTTCACTGATCGCAGGCAATTGCTGAAAGTGCCCAGGCTGGGAGAGAAGGCTTTTGAACAATGCGCCGGCTTTTTGCGTATCCACGATGGTGTACATCCGCTCGATGCCAGCGCAGTGCATCCCGAAGCATATACACTGGTAGAAAAAATGGCTGCAGACCTGGGTGTTGAAATTGCTGCGCTTATTGGCAATGATGCCAGCATCAAACAGATCGATGCAAAAAAATATGTAAGCGAGCAGTTTGGTGAACACACGATCAAAGATATCCTCAACGAATTGCGCAAGCCCGGTCTAGATCCGCGTAGTGAGGCACAGCAGTTCGAGTTTGCAGGTATCTATGCCATTGAAGAGGTAAAAACAGGAATGGTGGTACCTGGTATCGTGACCAATATCACCCGTTTTGGTGCTTTTGTGGATATAGGTGTAAAACAGGATGGCCTGGTGCATGTAAGTGAAATAGCACACCAGTATATTACCGATCCGGCAGAAGTATTGAAGCTGAACCAGCAGGTGCAGGTGAAAGTACTGGAAGTGGATGTGAGCAGGAAAAGGATCGCCCTTTCTATTAAACAAACACAGGAAGCACCAGCCAGGAAGCCTGGTAACAGGCCACAGGGGCAGCCGGCTAAAAAGAAAGAGCAGGACCTCAGCGGCATGGATGTAAAAGATGCGCTGGCTATGCTGAAAAAGAAATTCGGTAAATAATACCCGGATCATATGCATGCGTATCATTGTTGCCAGGCAATAGTGATAGCATGTGCATTTGAACCAATGTGCAGTAAGGGATGGAAACCGCTGCGGATATCAAGCAGCCCTTTTATGCATACTTCAGCAACAGCTGCTGAAACAATTTCCTGTCTATCATTCTGGCACCAAGGCTTTCGAGGTGGGCAGTGTACACCTGGCAATCGACCAGCTGAACCTTTTCACGCACCAGCTGCTGCACATATTGTATAAATGCATATTTGCTGGCATTGCTCACCAGGCTGAACATGCTTTCTCCAAAAAACAATTGTCCCATGCGGATGCCATAAAGGCCGCCAACCAGCTCGCCATTGAGCCATACTTCTGCACTGTGTGCATGACCGTTTTGATGCAGCCGGATATATGCCTGCTCCACTTCATCTGTAATCCAGGTACCATCCTGCCCGGGCCGGTCAACAGACTTGCAATGGCGTATCACCTGTTCAAATGCAGTGTTAATAGAAAAACGGAAAGCGTTTTTCCTGATCAGCACCTGCATGCTTTTGCTTATTTTCAGTTCGCCTGGGTAAAGTACAAAACGTGGGTCTGGGCTCCACCATAACGGGATATCTCCTTCAAACCAGGGAAAGATACCCTGGCTATAAGCCAGTAGCAGGCGCTCCTGCGACAGATCGCCACCTATAGCCAGCAATCCATCTTCCATTGCCTCATCCGGCGATGGAAACCATAAGCGGTTGTCAAGAACATGTAATGGCATGAGTGATCAATGTAGTGAAGAGGAAAACAAAAACGGGTAATGCTTTTTGCTGCACCGGTACAGCCTGTTTACCCTGCTATGCCCGGGCTGTTGCGGAATATATAAAATCCATCCGGGAAGGCTATCTGTCAACCGTGGCTTCGATGGTTGCGCCAATACCCCTGTCGGTTATTTCATTGCACATGGATTTAAGTGTGTCATAATCCCCGTGCTTCACTGCGTATTTGCCCTGGAAGTGGATCAGCAAAGCGCATTGTTCTGCCTGCTCTTCTGTGTGACCACATACTTCTATCAGTGTTTCAATAACCCAGTCGAATGTATTGACCTCATCGTTCCACACAATCAGCGAATAGGGTTGCTGCAGATCGGTGAGCACTGCTACATCATCCTCTTCAAAAGGCTTGCTGCCGGTATCTGTTATAGCAAATATCATGGGGCCAAAATTATTGCTTTCATTAGCAAATAACCCATCATGTGCATTAATTGTTGCGGGAATACTGTTTTTTTACCATCTTGTTAAAAAAATGTCAGGATAACAGGTATCGGTGATGTGTTCATCAAAGCCGGTGATCCGCGCGATACTTGTAGCCTGGTATCCGGAATGCCCGGGTTGATTTTTATGGAAGCAGGAGGCTGATGATGCGGCAACCGGCAGCAGCGTGATCTCGTTGATGCCGCAGCATGCTGCTTAGTTTGAACCCTCTGCACAACCCGGTCATGTATGGTCAATTTCAGGGTACAAAACCTGGGTGCAATGCTGGAAAGGATGCGGGCCGCAGCGGTATAAAATACCATTGTGGGAGCCAGGTGCAGAAAAATGATTTTTTTATTAAAAAAAGTTTGGGCAATTTGATTCAAACCCTATCTTTGCACTCCCAATCACAACAGGGTCAATGTGAAAAGGGAGCATAGCTCAGCTGGTTTAGAGCATCTGCCTTACAAGCAGAGGGTCCGCGGTTCGATCCCGTGTGCTCCCACAAAAAAGCCTCCATTTTGTTGAGGCTTTTTTTATTTTCCTTCCTGGTTACCGCCTCCGTGAAAGCTGGGTTCTATTACAGGCTCACACCAAAATAAAGGCCTGTCCGCCTCCTTTCTAAACAACGTTTCTGAAAAATAAATGGCTTTTTCAAAAAAAAGTTGAAAAAATAGGTAAGTGAATGCTTACCTACGTATATTTGTAAGCGTTTACTTACATAATTTAAGCAGGTATGTCTACACAAGCCAGAAGAGATGTGTTCCAGGCCATAGCCGATCCCACCCGCAGGGGGATCATCAGCCTAATAGCACAGCAATCGCTTAACCTTAATGCCATCGCAGATAATTTTGATATGAGCCGTCCGGCTATTTCACAGCATATCAAAATTCTTATCGAGTGCGGATTGGTTATTGTGCGGCAGCAGGGCAGGGAACGCTTCTGTGAAGCACAGCTGCATCAGCTGGCGGCCGTAGCCGATTGGATAGCGCCCTTCCGCAAACAATGGGAGCATCGTTTTTCAAAACTGGATGAATTGCTGAAAGATCAAACAGAAAAAAAACATAAAAAAAATGGCACAAAAACAACTTGACATCACCGCCGAAAAGGGACGGCAGGAACTTTTTATTGTACGAACATTCGATGCTCCCCGCGAGCAGGTGTTTAAAGCATTCACCGAGCCTGAGCTGCTGGAAAAATGGCTGGGACCAGATGGTATGATCATGAAGATTGAATACTATGATGCCAGGAGCGGCGGTGCTTACCGGTACATCCACACCGACCCCAAAGGAAACAGTTATGCATTCAATGGTGTGATCCATGAGATCAGCTTTCCTGAAAGAGTGATACAGACTTTTGAGTTTGAAGGATTGCCGGAAAGAGGACATGTAAGCCTTGATACCGCCTTGTTTGAATCATTGCCGGATGGCAGAACAAAAGTGACCATGCAGTCTGTTTTCAGATCGGTGGCTGACCGCGACGGACTGGTGATGTCGGGTATGGAAAAAGGCCTGGCCCAGGGATTTGATAAATTAGACCAGCTGCTGCGCGGCGAATAATCATCAACTGTTCTCAAAAAATAGCTCAATCATTTAAAAACAACAACGATGGCAAAAGATTTCTGGCTGAACCTCCCGGTAAAAAATATCCAGCGCTCTAAAGCATTTTTTACGCAACTGGGTTTTTCTTTTACTGAACACGGCAATACCGATCGTTCTGCCGGGCTGATCATCAGTGATAAAAATGTGGTGGTCATGCTTTTTGAAGAACCGGCCTTCAAAGGATTTACCCATAATGAAATTGCTGATACCAAACAATGTACAGAAGTGTTGCTTTCTTTCGATGCACAAAGCAAAGAAGAAGTAGATGTGATTGCAGAAAAAGTAGTGGCTGCAGGTGGTACAACCAATCACCAACCATCGCCTATGCAGGGTTGGATGTATGGTATGGTATTTTCTGATCCCGATGGGCATCGATGGAATGTATTGCATATGGATATGAGTAAAATGCCCCGGTAGCAATCACAACAAAGAAGAAATGGCTGCCGGAAAAACGGGTGTTGTACTGCCTGATGTATTGGAATTTTTATGGCTGATAAATTTGGCAGATTAAAATCAGCGCCTATCTTTGCGCTCCCGTTCGCAATAAGAATAGTGGAAGGGAGCATAGCTCAGCTGGTTTAGAGCATCTGCCTTACAAGCAGAGGGTCCGCGGTTCGATCCCGTGTGCTCCCACAAAGATCCTGGTACTGATACCGGGATTTTTTTTGCCCATCACTTTTCCTTCCCGCAGCACAATTAGGCGGCATAATAAAATAACCGGATGAACCAGTCTTTAAAATGGACGGGTGATACAACAATACTGCTGTTTACAGAAAAATCATGATCGCATCCGGGGAATCCCGAATTTTGTGGCAAAATAGCTGCAATGGAAATTTTACTGGTAGAAGATGAGCAGCGTGTTGCCGGTTTGATCAGGAGAGGTTTGGAAGAGCAGGGATACCAGGTAACGCTGGCGCATGATGGTGAAGCCGGAAAAAAGCTGGTGCTGGAAAAAAACTTCAGCCTGGTAATAACCGATATCATCCTGCCTGGGATAAATGGCCTGGACCTGTGCAAGCTGATCAGGCAATATAAACCCGGCCTGCCTATTATCATGCTCACCGCCCTGGGCACCACGGATGATAAGGTGGAAGGTTTTGATGCAGGCGCCGATGATTACCTGGTAAAACCATTCGACTTCCGTGAGCTGCTGGTGCGTATAAGAGCTTTGCTGAAACGTTATGCAGTGGATGCCCCGGAAACAAAAGATGAGGTACTGCGTTTTGCCGATCTGGTACTGAACCCGGCTACTAAGGTGGTGAAAAGAGCCGAAAAGGAAATTGAGCTTACCCCCAAAGAGTTTAAGCTGCTGGAATACATGATGCGTAATCCCGAACGCGTATTGTCAAGAACCGAAATAGCTGAAAAAGTATGGGATACACATTTTGATACCGGTACCAATTTTATTGATGTATACATTAATTACCTCCGCAAAAAAATAGACAAAGATTTTTCAGGAAAGCTGATCCATACCAAAAGCGGTATGGGGTTTATTTTTAAAAGCGGTGAACAATCATGAAGCTCCGGAACAAACTGATATTATTGTTTTCGCTGCTGTTTACCGTTTTATTACTGGTATTCTCTTTTTTTATTTATGCATCTACAGCTAAAAACAGGAAAGAAGAATATTATAAAAGCCTGCATCAGCAGGCTATCACCAAAGCCAATCTTTTGCTGGATGCCAAAATATCACCGGCTGTATTACAACTGATCTACAAAAATGCTTCGCTATTTGAGGAAGAAGTTGCTATTTATGATACGGCATTTCATTTATTGTATCATGATGCAGTTGAGATAGATAAAGTGAAAGAGACCCGTGCCATGATCAATGAGATCGTGCAACAGAAAGAGATCCGCTTTATGCAGGGAAATACACAGGTGGTGGGACTGCTGTATATGCATGACGGTGCTTCTTTTGTGATCACTGCTGCGGCAAAAGATGCCGATGGCCTCGCCATGCTGAACCGGTTAAAGCTGACCCTTATTTTTTCTGTTGTTGCATCACTGGTGCTGATATTGCTGGCCGCCTATTTCTTTTCGGCAAAAGCCCTGCAGCCGGTAGCACAGATGGTAGACAAAGTGCAGGAGATCACTGCCACCCATCTCGACCTGCGTATCCCCGTTCGCCAAAGCAAAGACGAGATAGGTGAGCTGGCGGCTACTTTTAATGGCATGCTTGACAGGCTGGAAAACTCTTTCGAAGCGCAAAAACAATTTGTCAGCAATGTGTCGCATGAACTGCGTACTCCTTTGTCGAGCATAATTGCCGAACTGGAGCTGTCGCTGACAAGAGAGCGTTCTCCGCAGGAATACCGCCAGGTGATACAGTTGGCTTTACAGGACACCCGGCGGCTGGTGAAATTATCCAACGGGTTACTCGATTTTGCAAAAGCGAGTTATGATCAAACCGGGATAAGCCGCAAGGAAATAAGGCTGGATGAATTGTTGCTGGATGCCCGTGATTCCCTGCTTAAATCGAACATACAGTACAAGATAAACATTCTGTTTGAGCGGGAAATAGAAGATGATAACTATATATCGGTATATGGCAATGAATACCTGCTTAAAGTAGCATTTATTAACCTGATGGAGAATGGTTGTAAATTCTCTCCCGATCACCAGGCCAATGTGGCCATCACTTATTTTGCTGACGAAACGATCCTGCGTTTTTCCGATCATGGAGTAGGTATACCAGAAGAAGACCTGCCGCAGCTTTTCCGTCCTTTTTATCGCGGCACCAATAAGCAGGTGGCCGAAGGCAATGGCATCGGCCTTTCTCTTACACATAAGATCATTGGCCTGCACCAGGGCAGCATGAGCATTACTTCAGCAGTGAATGAAGGAACCACGATCACAGTTCAATTACCACATGTACCCGTAAGCCCGGTTTCAGGCAGCAGGCTTTGAACGGACGATACTGATTTGTAATTGCTTCTGCTGCGCTCTAATAATTTTCTAATATTTTTCTATAGACTTTCTAACAGGATGAATCCTGTCAGGATTCTAGCTTTGCATCGCATTCAGGCGAGCGCCTGTTATCAACTTAAACTATATGGATACCGTTCCTGGTAATAGTAAAGAAAACACGATTTATTAACCTCCCGCTTCTCCGGTTAACCACAGGTTTGCCCGCAGGTGCGGGAATAAAACCGATGGTTATGCTCAGGTTCAATTTTTTTACAAGGAAAAAACATGTTGTGGATGCCGGTATAAAACGCATCCATCATGATATGGATATGGCTGTTATAACAGCAACAGAAAAAGATTTCCCTATACACGAATGGTACCAGGAAATGAAACCCGGCTACCGGCTTGCAAGGAGAAGAAGGAACAACAGGCACCTGCTTTCTTAATACTTGCGATGACATATAAGCCTGTTGACAAAAAGAATAAGCAATGAAACCCGTTTTATTTGGCTGGCTATGCGCAGCTGTTGTTATACTGTGTGTTGTGATTATAGCAGAGGTTAGTTTGCCTGTGCTGCATGTGGCAACAGCTGTACACAGTAGAAGCAATTTCCTGCGGCTGATTGCGGCAGGAGTGATCGTACTGGTAGTATCGGTTTTTCTCCGGCAGAAGAAAAAGCATAACAAAAACAGCAGTAGCGATATAGAAAATTAAAAATGGAGTGCAGTATGATCACCAGGGTAAAAGAAAAGATCAGGGAAAGGATACCGTTCAGCTTCACCGGTAATGTAGCAGAAGAGGGCAATAGTGCCTGGCTGAGGCAGTTGGCGAACAGCATTAACGGGCAATGCTACCAGTTACTGCAAAGCGCACCGGAAGGATTGACAGATGAGCAGGTGGCAGAAAAAAAAAAAGATGCCGGACTGAATGAGGTGCACCATGAAAAAGCAGCTTCCTGGTACAGGCAGCTGGGGGAGGCTTTCGTGAATCCTTTTATCGGCATCCTGGTTGTTATTGCCGCTATCTCACTGATCATGGATGTGTTGCTGGCAGCACCCGGTGAAGCAGATTATAAAACAGTGATCGTGGTATCGGTCATGGTGATACTCAGTGTACTGCTGCGCTTTATACAGGAGTTCCGCAGTAACAGGGCCGCAGAACAACTGAAGAGCATGGTGAAAACAACAGCCACCGTATTGCGGGCTGCAGTTAAGCGGGAAGTGGATATTAAAAGTCTTGTACCGGGCGATGTGGTACTGCTTTCTGCAGGCGATATGATACCTGCAGACTGCCGCGTGATACATGCAAAGGACTTGTTTGTAAGCCAGGCCATGCTTACCGGTGAATCATTGCCCGTGGAAAAAAGCGATAAACTGCCTGCCGGCTCAACTGCAAAGCCGGTGCTGGAACTGGAGAATATCTGCTTCATGGGTACCAATGTGATCAGTGGTACAGCTACTGCCATCGTTGTTACCACCGGTAACCAAACCTATTTTGGTTCCATCAGCAAAGCCATCACAGGAAAGCATGCAGAAACCAGTTTTGACAAAGGGGTGAACAAGATAAGCTGGTTGCTGATCCGCTTTATGCTGGTGATGGTGCCACTGGTATTTATCATCAACGGTGTTACCAAACATGACTGGTTGCAGGCTTTGTTGTTCGGCATCTCGATCGCAGTTGGCTTAACACCCGAGATGCTGCCTATGATCGTTACAGCCAACCTCGCTAAAGGGGCCATGAATATGAGCCGGCGCAAGGTGATTGTAAAAAGACTGAACGCCATCCAGAACATCGGCGCCATGGATATCCTCTGCACCGATAAAACAGGTACGCTCACACTGGATAAAATTGTGCTGGAAAAACACCTGAATGTACAAGGCATAGAGGACGATGAGGTGCTGAAATGGGCTTATCTCAACAGCTATCACCAGACAGGGTTAAAAAACCTGCTGGATCTGGCCGTGCTGGAACATGTGGAGCTGCACGATTATTTAAAGGTGGAGGAAAACTTCAAAAAGATCGATGAGATCCCTTTTGATTTCAACCGCAGGCGTATGTCGGTGATACTGGAAGAACGCAACCATAAACACCTGCTTATCTGCAAGGGCGCCGTGGAAGAGCTGATCAGTTTGTGCAGTCATGCATTTGACCCCGGTGATGATCGCCAGCTGCATATTGAACAGGATGTGGTGGTACCGATGGATGAAGCAATGAAACAAACGGTACTGGCTACTTCACGCAGGCTGAATGAGGAAGGATTGCGGGTATTACTGGTAGCGATCAAAGAGTTTGATGAACGGCCGCTAACCTATTCTGTCGCAGATGAAAGCAATATGATCCTCACCGGTTTTATCGGCTTTCTCGATCCCGCGAAACCCTCTGCCCGGCCTTCTATTGAGGCTTTACAGCAATTGGGCGTGCATGTTAAAGTTTTAACCGGCGACAATGAAGTGGTGACAAAGAAAATATGCCGCGATGTGGGGATACCGGTGAACCATATCCTGCTGGGACCCGAGCTGGAAAGGATGTCTGATGAAATACTGGCAGAAAAGATCGATCATATTTCGATACTGGCCAAACTGAGCCCGCTACAGAAATCAAGGGTGGTAAAAATGCTGCAGTCTAAAGGGCATACAGTGGGTTTTATGGGCGATGGTATTAATGATGCCGCTGCACTGCGTGATGCCGATGTAGGCATTTCGGTGGACACCGCCGTGGATATTGCCAAGGAAAGCGCAGATATTATCCTGCTGGAGAAAGACCTGATGGTATTGCGCAAGGGCGTGATATATGGCAGAAGAACTTTTGGCAATATCATCAAGTACATCAAAATGACGGCCAGCAGTAATTTCGGTAATATGTTCAGCGTACTGGGCGCAAGTGCATTGTTGCCTTTTTTGCCCATGCTGCCGGTACAGCTGCTGGTGCAAAACCTTTTATACGATATTTCACAGATCTCAATACCCTGGGACAGGATGGATGCTGAATATATTGAACAGCCAAAAAAATGGGATGCTTCAGGTATTGCACGTTTTATGGTATTCATTGGGCCCATCAGCTCTGTTTTTGATTATGCTACTTTTGCATTGCTTTTTTTTGTTTTTAAGGCCAATAATCCTGCACACCAAAGCCTGTTCCAGTCAGGCTGGTTTATTGAAGGACTTTTATCCCAAACCCTTATTGTGCATATGATCCGTACCAGGCAGATACCTTTTATTCAAAGCTGGGCAACCGCCCCGGTGCTGGCACTCACTTCACTGATCATGGCCCTGGGTATATTCATCCCGTTCTCCCCTTTTGCCACAGCATTGGGTATGGAGGCTTTACCATTGTCTTATTTTCCCTGGCTATTGGCTATCCTGGTATGTTACTGTATACTCACCCAGCTGGTAAAGCAATGGTTTATCAGGCGGTTCGGGCAGTGGTTGTAAGGGGGGAGTGGTTGAATGGTTGATTGGTTGAATGGTTGAATGGTTGAGTGGTTGAGTGGTTGAATGGTTGAGAGGTTGAATGGTTGAGTGGGAATTAGTAATTAGTAATGGAAAAATTATTCACGGTGTGTAATAGTACTCACGACTGTCGTTTTATAATCTCGATTTTCGTCTCTCGTCTCTCGATCTCGGTTACGATAAAAGTATTTCATTAATAACAATACCGCAGCTCCTTTTCCACTCAGGACTGACGATTCACGGGATGGTTGAGAGGTTGAATGGTTGAGTGGTTGAATGGTTGAATGGTTGAGTGGGAATTAGTAATGGTAATTATTCACGGTGTGTAATAGCATTCACGACTGTGTTTCATAATCTCGATTCTCGTCTCTCGATTCTCGATCTCGGTTACGATAAGCTGGAATATGATAAAGCCTGGTTACGGAAGTGGTAACCAGGCTTTGTATTTATTGGCTGGATGAAGTTAAAAATTCAATACCAGGCGGGTGAACAGGCGTAGGCCGTTGAAGCCCATTTGTACGGCATCCCAGGGGCCGCCTGTTTCTCCATCATAGGCCGCCTGCCTGGCACCAGGAACATAACCCAGGTTGGGATGTACATTGAATAAGTTGTCGGCGCCAATGAACCAGGTCAGTTGCTTTGAAAATTTATAACTGAGATAGGCATCGGTTGCCAGCTTGCCATTGTAGTTGAACTGCTCCGGAACTGTTGTATTCGGATCTGCATCCAGTGGCACAATGGGGTTAATGCCCAGTCCGGCATAATCGCCCGACCAGCCATAACCCAGTAATTTGATCTTACCAAAATAAGTGAGATGAGTACCTACACCGAATTTATGCATAGTATAATCCAGTGAGAGGCCCAGTTTTACCGGTGGTGCGGAGGCCAGTACAAAAGTTTGCTCCCTGTCACTGAAAAACTCCTGCCGGTGGAGGTAGCTATCGTTCAGCTTGGCAGGCACATTGATTTTATCAATATTCATGTGCTGTATATTGCCGGTAAGCAAAGCCCTGAAGCTTTGGTGATGCCATTTGTGGCTGTAATCAAATACGATATCAAGACCCAGGTTGGTGGTGTTCACGGCATTCGCAAAAAACTGTGCATTGTCTATATGCAATGCTTTGAGCGCTGCACTGAATGTAGGATCCAGCGTGCTGTCTGATGCATTGAATTGTCCTGATAAAACCACCCTGTCTTTTACCTTCACCCAATACCCATCCAGTGTGATGGTTAAATCATTCACCGGTTTCCAGGAAAAGCCCAGGCTGGCATTGACAGATTTTTCCTGTTTCAGGTTGGGTATACCCGCTGCTTTGGTGATGGTGCTGTAATTGGGAGCGATTTTTACTTCTGTGATCCTGCCACCCTGCACATTGGTGAACTGCGAGCTGTAATTGATCTGCTGCAGTGAGGGGGCCCTGAAACCGGTGCTTACAGAGCCCCTGATATTAAAGTTCTGTGCCAGTTTATACCGGGTGGCCAGTTTATAGTTGCTGGTAAAACCAAAGTCATTGTAGTTTTCTATACGAACCGCACCACCAAGCAGCCATCGCTTGGTGATATCCAGTTCAGCATCAACAAAGCCGGCAATATTGTAACGTGTTGCATTGATTACATCGGTAGGGCGGTAACCGGGAAAGCCCTGCGAGCCGGTGGCTTTGTTGAAAGTAGGGTCATAGTTGGTGAAAGAGCTGGAATCACCTGCGTATATTTTATAATTTTCAAAACGGTATTCTGCGCCGAATGCAAGGTTAAAGCCTGCACCTACATGTGGTATTTCTTTACTGAAGGTGAGGTTAACAGTGTTCTGCAGGAATGAAAAACCGCCATCATTAAAATGAGTGGGTGAGGCAGCGCCCATTGATGCGTTAAAAGTTTTATCACCAAAGAAATGAAAATTATTCCTGCCTACGGTGTTGCTTAGATCCCAGTTCCAGTTATTGTCTGTTGTACCTTTTATACCTGCGGATACGGATAGATCACTGATATGGGTTTGAATATGCGGGTCGTATACAGTGTCACTGGGTTGCCCGCCCGGTGTAGGTACGCTGTACATGATAGAAGGATGATAGATCAGGTTGCCATTGGCATCTGTAGGAAAGCGGTCGGGATGTGCACTGGCCGCCGGGTTATAACCATGAAAGGTACGGGTATAAGCGAAGGCATCTGATTTTTTATAGTTGAAACCACCAAATGCATAAAAGCTAACTTGTGAAGAAAAAGGTATTTCCATATTCACTATGCCGCCGCCCGTTGTTACAGAGCCATCACCATGGGCACGGCGGCCTGTATTGATGGGTAACCCGTTCTTACTGGTAGAACTGGTGTCCAGCACCTGCCTGAAAGTTTTTCCCTGTGTAAGGAAATTGCCGGAGATATTGATGAAACCGCCCCGTTTGCCAATGGGCAGTCCATAATTGGCGCCGAAAGAAAAAGTTTTGCCATCAATGGGATGAGCGTAGGGGTATTGCTGCATCGACCTGCCGAAATAAGTGTTATAGGTATGATCATAATAACCGGCATAACCCGTATTAATGCTAAGGTGTTTGACATCTTTTTTCAGGATGATATTGATAACACCAGCAATGGCATCAGAGCCGTACTGGGCTGAAGCGCCATCACGCAGAATTTCCACGCGGTCAATAGCCGATTCGGGAATGGCATTGAGGTCGGTGCCTGAATTGCCGCGCCCCCTGGTGCCAAACACCGCAATAAAAGCGGTCTGGTGACGTCTTTTACCATTCACCAACACCAGTGTTTGATCAGGGCCCAGGCCCCTTAATGTGGCGAGGTCTATCTGGTCGGCACCATCACTACCACTTTGTTTGTTGTAGTTGAACGAGGGTGCCGCTGCATTGAGCACAGAGGTAAGATCCATTTTTGCCGTAGGCAATGCTGCCTGGTTCAGGCTGATCACATCTACCGGCACCGGTGTTTCGGTTTTAGCGCGGCCACTGCCGCGTGTGCCTACCAGCACAATCTGGTTCAACTCGGTAACTGCCGCATTCATCTGTATATCTATCTGCGTTTGGCCATTCACCTGCACCACCTGCAGTGCATAGCCGATATAACTCGCTTCCAGCGCATCGGAAGCTTTGGCCTGGATGTTGTAACTGCCATCCCTGGCACTTACCGTGGCTTTGCCGGAAGATACCACCCTGATGGTTACACCTTCCAGTGGCGCGGCGGTTGCATGGTCGGTGACTTTACCTGTAATGGTTGTAATTTGACTGAACACAGGGGAAAAACACAGTAGCATGGGCAATAGAAAGCCCGGAAGTAGACATGAAGGGAATCTCATATGCAATGGTTTGTTCAATTTAAACATTTATCCGCATAAATGTTTGCATGCCCGGGGAATTTTATAACCATTGCGTATACAAATTTTTTAATGGGTAGGATTAAACGCAATGATACCAGCAGTCAGGATGATGTAAAAGGGGGCAGGCAGACTTGCTGATAGGCTATTCATGCAGCCTGCTTTTTCCGCGCATCTGTTTGCGGCGGAGATAGGCGGCAACCTGCTGTCCATCGTTCCCAACCACACTGATCGCAGCTTCAATCTGCTCACGGGTCACCTGAAGTTGTTTTTCCAGGTAGGCCAGGTAATAGCCGTCCTGGCTGTTGTTTTGCGGATTGTTGTATTTGCCGTATTGTGCATGATTTGTCATAGGTATATCTGTTTAAGTAAAAGTTACACCAAAAAATCATGCCATACAAGGGGCAGGGTATGAAAAATGCTGCCTGAAAGCGGCTGTTGCGGGTGTTTGAAACGGTGATGCGTTTATTTGCGTAATTTGGCGGATTATGAAAATTGCTATCATCAACGGACCCAATTTAAACCTGCTGGGCACCCGTGAACCGGGGGTTTATGGTAATCAGAGCTTTGAGAGCTATTACAGCGCGTTGCAGCAGCTTTTTCCTGCCATCAGTTTCAGTTATTTTCAAAGTAATGTGGAAGGGGAGCTGATCAATGAGCTGCACAGGGTTGGATTTTCCTTCGACGGTATTGTGATGAATCCCGGCGGTTATACGCATACTTCTGTTGCCATAGGCGATGCTATTGCAGCCATTAAAGTGCCCGTGGTAGAAGTGCATATCAGTAATGTGCATGCCAGGGAAGATTTCCGCAAAATTTCCCATGTTTCTGCCCGTTGTAAAGGCACCATCAGTGGTTTGGGTATGAAGGGATATGAACTTGCGGTACGGAGTTTGACAGAAAAATAGTGCCCGCGCACTAAACTACAGGTACCGGAGCGTTATAGAAAAAAGATGCTGCATTTATGAAACATGTTTTTTTACGAAAAGTTTTTGCAGGTGTGTTGTGCATCTGTTCCTGTGCTGCAGCAATAAACGGAACAGCGCAATGTAAAACATTCAAAATAGGTGTGAAAGGCGATACGCTGAACTGTACTGATATGCAAAACCGCAAGCAGGGTAAATGGGTGGTTCATGTAGACCCGCTGCGCGGTGAACCGGGATATGAAGAGGAAGGTGTTTTCCGCAACGATCAGCGCGTGGGGCCCTGGAGGCGTTACAGCCTGGTTGGCGATCTGCTGGCACAGGAAAACTACCGTTATGGGTACAAAGATGGTATCTGCCGTTATTATACACTGGCCGGATTGGTACGCGAGGAAAGCTGGAAGGCTTCTAATCCCGACCATCCCTACGATACGGTGGAGGTACCCGACCCCATTAATCCTTTCAAGGTAGAGATGAAAGTGGTGAAGGTGGAAGGCAGAACCGTAAAGCATGGCACCTGGAATTATTATGATCCTGAAACAGGCCTTATCACCCGCACTGAAAAATATTTCCTGAACGAAAAGGAAGAACCCGGCAAGAAAATGCTTGCAGCTTCAGCAGGCGATAGTACACAGGCTTCTGCAGATACATCAGCTGTTTCAAAAAAGGTAAAGCCCAGGGAGGTACTGGAGTTTGAGAAGAAGAACTCCGGTAAGAAGAAAGTGAGGGTGCGTGATGGGATGACGGGGTATTAGCAGTGGGCAGTAGGCAGTCCGCAGTCGGCAGTTGTTGTGAATGGGTTCGTTAATGGGAAGATTGTGTGAGAATGGGGATTTATAAAGTATTGTTCTTTCTAAAATAGTCCCTGAAAAAAATCAGCTGGTATTGGATGGCATTAGACCAGTAGTCCCAGTTGTGCTGGCCCGGCCGTTCGGTATAATCGTGATCAATTTTACTGTTCAGTAATTGCTGGTGCAGGTTGCGGTTTACCTGTATAAAAAAATCATCTACCCCGCATTCAAAAGCAATGGCCAGCTCACCGTTATGCAGCTGTTCAGCAGCATGCGCTGCAGTATTGTTGTTCCAGTTATCGGTATGGCTGGTATAATCGCCCAGCCATTTGGCAATATCCCAGTTGTTGGGGAAAGGCCTGAAATCAACACCACCGCTCATACTGCCCGCAGCGCCAAACACAGCAGTATGCCTGATGGCAAGGTATAAAGCGCCATGGCCACCCATGCTTAAACCGGTAATAGCCCTCGCTTTCCTGTTGGCAATGGTGCGGTAATGTGTATCAATGTATCCGGGAATTTCCAGTGACACATGTGTTTCATAACGCATGCTGCTGTCGATAGGGCTGTCGAAATACCAGCTGCCGAATGCGCCGTCGGGACAAACCACGATCAGTTTCATTTCATCCACAGCAGGCAGCAATGTACGGGTGTTTTTTACCCAGTCGCTGTAATTGCCGCTATAACCATGCAACAGGTAAACCACCGGGTAAGTTTTATTGCCGCTTTGGTAGTCATCAGGTGTTACCACCACACAGGGTATATTTTTATGCATACTGTTGCTATAAACTGATACAGTATCTACATGGGCGGCAAAAACAACTGCGGCGATCAATATGCCGGCAAATAAAAGACTGAGTTGTTTCATTATTGCTTGTTTTAACAGGCAGGTATACACTTATTATTGTCTGCCGTTTTTAGTAAGGCTACGAAAATAAATTTTTTACCAGTTTCATCCGGCTGAAGTTTGGGATTAAAAAATAAAGGATGGCTTCATATAGCCATCCCGGTGCTTTACCAGTGCATTTAAGCGCCAATATCGCCTGTTATCTGCCCGGTTATTGTAAAAAACTGTTCAGGTAATTCAAGATCGTTGTTGTTTGCATCATCAGGCTTACATGTCCCTGTGCAGGAACAACAGCCAGTTGCGACTTGGGCATTGCCCCCAGGTCGGCAGAAACAGCGCCTCCCAGTAATCTATATGTTTTTATCAACTCAATTTTATCCAGTCCATCGTTGTCTCCGGATATGATCAATACAGGGGCGGTGATTTTTGAAATATTGTCATCGCCGAAGTTGAATGGCATGGCCACGAAAGCGATCATCTGGTCTAAGAAATTTGTCCATTTTGTTTTATCAGGTGCAACTGCGTCATAAGCGGTTTTCATAGGGCTGTTCGTGAAAAGTTCGGGCTTCATCATTTTAAATACACTGTTTATTTCGGGTAGCCAGCCGCTACTTTTATAAGTAGCAGAAATGATCACTAATTTTTTCAATCGTTTAGGGCTTTGTATAGCAAACTGGTAAGCCACAGCGCCACCCATACTGTATCCGGCCACATCTGCACTGTCAATTTTCAGGTAGTTCATCACGCCTTCCACATCACTTGCTAATGCAGGGAACGATAATTTCCTTTCTGAAAACGGCGTATGTCCATGCCCCTGCAATTCAATGGCAATTACTTTCCTGTTTTTTGACAGCTCAGGTATCAATTGATTCCAGTTCATATTAATGGTATAAAAAGCGCCATGTAGTAAAACTATAGGGTTGCCCTCACCATATACTTCATAATAAATTTTGGTACCATTAACAGGGGCGTAACCACTGTTGGAAGGTTGGATGGTTTGCCCGTTTGCCAGGGATACAGCAAACATAACTGCAATCAGCAGCATTACTTTAAACGGTTGGCATGTTTGGCGTAGATTTTTCATAACGCTGTTTAAATTTTATAGACCAAAACTAGCGCTCCGTTCAGGGTTCGATGCGGTGTGAAAACGAATACTTTGGGGAGGAATTCCGCAAAAGCAGCCCTGTTGTGTGTTCGGCAACCCGGGAAAGACCGGTTGGGCTTTGGTTTACCCCGGGCAATAATGATTTTGTACAATGAAGAAAAATGATTTACTTTGATATCAAAATAATATCATAATAACCATGGAAAAAATCATTAAACCGGTATCAGGTTTTCTGATACTGATTGCCGCTTTTGTTTGTTTATTGGCAGGTGTATTGCTGGCAACCCGTGTTGGTGCCGGCAGCGAAGGCCCTATTTATATTATTGCGTGTATGGTGCTACTGGTGCTGGCGGTGTTTTTATTTAAGGGGCTTACTATTGTTAATCCCAACCAGTCTTTTGCCTGTACATTTTTTGGTAAATATGTGGGTACCATCCGGGAAAACGGTTTGTTGTTTGTGAATCCTTTTTATACCAAGCAGCGCCTTTCCTTAAGGGCAAACAACCTGGAGAGTGCCCGTTTGAAAGTGAATGATAAAATGGGTAATCCTATCGAGATCGCAGCCGTGATCGTGTGGCAGGTAAAGGACACCTACAAGGCTGCTTTCGAGGTAACCAATTACGACCAGTATGTAAAAATACAAAGCGAAGCAGCAGTAAGGCACCTGGCCACCACTTGCCCTTATGACGAGCTGGAAGATGCCGAGGCTACCGTTACACTGCGCAATGGTGGCGAAAAAGTATCGGCCCTGCTGGAAGAGGAGCTGAACCAGCGCCTGCTGCCTGCGGGTATCGAAATAAGGGAAGCGAGGATCAGTCACCTGGCTTATTCCCCGGAAATTGCTGGCGCCATGCTGCAAAGGCAGCAGGCAAGCGCTATTGTAAGCGCGCGTTTTAAAATTGTAGAAGGTGCGGTAGGCATGGTAGAGCTGGCGCTGGAACAATTGAGTAAAAAACAGATCGTACAGCTTGATGAAGAACGTAAAGCGACTATGGTTAGTAACCTGATGGTGGTGCTGTGCGGTGAAAAAGCTGCCACACCGGTATTGAATACCGGCACGCTGTATCAATAGCCATGATCCTCTTCAATAAGCTGTTGCCCTGCAATTAAACTGCAGGGCTGCGGGCAGCCATACATGCGTTACGGCTTTTGGAGAAACAATGCAGAACACTAACAGAACTTAAGTCAATGACAGCAGGTGTAAAAAAGAATTTTGTGCTGCGCCTGGATGAGGCCATGTATAAAGCCGTTGAAAAATGGGCTGCCGATGATTTCCGCAGTGTGAACGGGCAGATAGAATGGCTGATAGATAAGGCATTGAAGGAAGCCGGGCGTAAAAGAGATGCAGCATCCCAAGCACAAAAAGGAACAGGAAAAAAATAAATCACAGGAGCGCAGGTTGTGGTAAAACGCTGGCTGCTTACCTGTAGTGGATATAAAAAACAGCCGCCGGATGGCAGCTGTTCCTGTTTTCTCATGTGCCGGCCTTGCTTATTTACCGGCTGCTTTCTGCATGGGGTTCAACCCTTGCGACTGGCCGCGGGCAGCCTGTTTCGTTTTATAAATACTGAACCTGCTGGGCGCATCTGTTTGTGGCCAGCTATTATTGCTTTCATCGATATCAGCTGTTTCCCGCATGGGGTCGAGCTGGATGGATTTTACTTCTTTGTTTTTAAGGAATAGTTTGGTCACATGCAGTTCATCTTTGCGCCATATCTGCGCGGGTATCCGGTCTATTTCTTTTGTACCGTCTGCGAAGGTCCACTCCAGTATAAGCGGCATAACCAGTCCGCCTTTGTTGGTAAAGCTCAGCTGGTAGAGGTATTTATTGGCATAATGTTGTTTGTCGGCATCTGTAAGTGATTCAAGGATCACCGGCGGCGCTGGTTTAAATTCGTAAGCAGAATCATAAGCTTCTGCACCACGGTCGTATTTCCAGTAAAAATCGCGCAGCGTAGTATCCACGTCTGTGAGAAAATGAATATGCTTGTCCTGCCGGTTGCGTATCTTGGAAATATCCTCAAAGGCATTAACAGCGGGTTTATCCAGTTTGCGCATGCCATTGGCGCCTACTTCGGCATTGCCTCTTCTGCCGCTTGGGGGCAATATTTTCACCACACCATCGGGATCAAAATGGAAACCTTTTACACTGTCCAGCGAAATATCGCAGGGATCGATGCTGTAAAACCAGCCACGCCAGAACCAGTCCAGGTCTTCTGCACTGGCGTCTTCCATGGTGCGGAACAGGTCTGCCGGTGTGGGATGTTTGAATGCCCAGCGGCGTGCATATTCTTTAAATGCATAGTCAAACAATTCGCGGCCCATGATGGTTTCGCGCAGTATGTTTAATCCTGTGGCGGGTTTACTGTAGGCATTGGGACCAAATTGTACAATGTTTTCGCTGTTGGTCATAATGGGTTCCAGCTGGTTTTTGGGCATTTTCATGTATTCTGTAATGCTCCATGCCGGCCCGCGTTTGGATGGGAATTTATTATCGTACAGTTCTTCGGTCAGGTATTCTACAAAAGTGTTCAGGCCTTCATCCATCCATGTCCATTGTCTTTCATCGCTGTTAACGATCATGGGAAAAAAATTATGGCCCACTTCATGGATGATCACACCCAGCATACCGTTCTTGGTGGCTTCGCTATAAGTGCCGTCTTTCTCGGTGCGGCCATAGTTGAAGCAGATCATGGGGTATTCCATCCCGTTGGAGGCTTCCACGCTTTGCGCTACGGGGTAAGGGTAGGGGAAAGTGAACTTGGAATATGATTGAATGGTATGTGCCACCACTTTGGTAGAAAACCTGCTGTACAAGCTATATGCTTCCTTGCCGTAGAAGCTCATACACATCACTTTCTTCCCTTCAACAAAAGCGGGCATAGCATCCCATATGAATTTGCGGGAGGAGGTCCAGGCAAAATCGCGTACCATGTCGGCTTTGAATATCCAGGTTTTGGTGGCGGTGCTTTTTTGTGTTTCGGCCTTTTTAGCCTCGTCCAGGGTAAATATCTGTAAAGGCTCCTGTGCGTTCTGTGCTTTTTGCCAGCGGGCATAATGCGTGGCATCAAGCACCTGCTGGTAGTTCTGGCATTCACCGGTAGCGCCCACCACATGATCGGCGGGAACGGTCACCTGCACTTTGAAATTACCGAAAGTAAGTGCAAACTCACCCCGGCCGGTGAACTGGTGGTTTTGCCATCCCTGGAAATCGCTGTATACACAAAGGCGGGGATACCACTGTGTCATGGTAAAAAGCATATTACCGTCTTCGGGAAACAGTTCATACCCGCCACGGCCATTGTATTTATTCCGGTCGCTTATTTTATAATTCCAGTCTACATTGAATACAAACTTTTCGCCGGGCTTCAGAGGCTGTGGCAGTTCTACACGCATCATGGTTTTGTTGATGGTGTAAGCGAGTTTTTTCCCTGAAGCATCTGTGATCCTGGTGATGTTATCACCATAACCATTATCAGCCTGCTGCTCTTCCATTTTCTGCAGGGTGGTTATATCGATCACATTGTTGTGCATAGAAGCGCTTTCCTGGTAATTGGCATTGTTGATGCTGCTGTGCTCGTTTTCATCCAGCTGCAGCCAGAGATAAGTAAGTATATCGGGCGAATTGTTGTAGTAGCTGATGCTTTCGCTGCCGGTGAGCTTTGTGTTCTGTTCATCCAGCGAGCACTTGATATCATAATCGGCACGCTGCTGCCAGTACTTAGGGCCCGGCGCACCACTGGCAGTGCGGTATTCATTAGGGGTGGGGAGGATGGTGCCCAGCTGCTCAAACTTATTGCCATGATTAGAGCCCGGGTTGTTCTGGATGTTTTGTGCGCCGGCTGTAAGCCCTGCTGCCATCACACCTGTACAGATCAATAGTTTTCTCATTGTGGTAGTTGTCTTTTATCATACAGTACCTGCCCCGCCTGCGGATCATTGCAATGGATCACCCTGGCAGTGGTTATGGAACTGTTTGTTTTATGTATGGGGAAGCGTTCTATCGCCATTTGCAATGCCATCGCTGCAATACCGCCGCTCACAAAAACCAGGAATTCGCGCCTGTTCATCCGCAGCAACTGTACTGTAATATAAGAAACCAGCAAAACGATGGCAACAATGATCAGCTGACCTGCTTCCAGCCCAAGGTTAAAAGCGAGCAATTGAAGAACGATGGTCTGGTCTTTACCCAGCATGCTTTTAAGCAAGGTGCTGAAACCAAGGCCATGAATGAGGCCAAATATCAATGCAAAAAAATAGATAAGCGGAAGTTTTGCGGTGAACCGGAAGTCTTTTACGGTGAGATTGTTGAGCGCGGTGAGTAAAATGGTCACTGCGATCAAAAATTCAGTCCAGTCACGGGAAAAATGAATAATATCCAATGTGCTCAAAGCCAGGGTAATAGAGTGGCCGATGGTAAAGGCTGTGATCAACACCAGTAGTTTCTTCCAGTCAGTCCACAAATATCGTAGACATAAGGCGGTTACAAACAGGATATGGTCTATGCCATTCAGATCCGTGATATGTTCAATCCCGGTAGGAAAGAAAATGCCAAAATCACTCATGTGTCACGGCATACCGGCTAAATTTGCCGGTACATTTTTTTTGGAGGTTGTAAAAACAAGTGACCAATTTAAAACAGAGTTTTGTAGTAACAAAAAAATAATGCGGAATGGCAAATAGTATGTTGCGGCTGCTGGCGGGAGCTTTCTGGGCTTTATTACATCCGTTCTTTGTATCCATGACAGATATTAATTATAATGCAGGCAGTAAAGGGCTGGAATTGAGTGTGCGCATTTTTACCGATGATTTTGAAAACACCCTTCGCAAAAACTATGAGGGTAAGATAGACCTGATCCATCCCCAGGACAAAAACAAGATGAACCAGCTGGTGGATAATTATATCCGGAAGCACCTGCTGGTGACCGCAGATGGCAAAACCTTACAGCTGTCTTTCCTTGGTTTTGAGCAGCAGGAAGAAAGCACCTGGTGTTATTTTGAAGTAAAAAATATCCAGGCATTACACAAGCTGCAGATCAACAATAACCTGCTGCACGATTTTAATACCAACCAGATTAATATGCTACATATAAAAGCCAATGGGAAGGAGCAGAGCACCAAACTGGATTATCCTGCTACCACTGCAGCTTTTAATTTCTGACCGGGAATAACAACACCGCTGGTGAGCAGGGCTATTCTTCCTCTGCTTCGTCTTTTGCAGTCTTAACTGTCACCAGTATTTTATCGATCCGGTGACCGTCCATATCAACGATTTCAAAATCGAAGCCACGCCAGTGTAATTTGTCACCTGTGGATGGGATACGTTGCAACCTGTGCAGTATAAAGCCGGCGAGGGTATCAAATTCCTGTTCCTCTTCCAGCCAGTCTGTTTTATCAAAATAGCTGAGGAAATTATAAAAAGGGATCTGGGCATCCACCAGGAAGCTGCCGTCTTCTCTTTCCGTGATCTCGTAATCGTCGTCGTCTGCCTGTGCAATGTCGCCCACAATGGCTTCCATGATATCATGAATGGTGATGATGCCCTGTAGCGTTCCATATTCATCAACGATAAAAGCATAATGGTTCATGGTACCCTTGAACCGTTCCAGCAGCTGGTAGGCCGAATTGTTTTCCGGCACATACATGGCAGGCTGTACCAGGCTTCCGATGGGGGTATCATCTGCCGAAAGAAAGAGCTGTTTCAGAAATACCACCCCTTTGATATTGTCGATATTGCCTTCACAAACCGGGTAAACCGTGTGGGCGGTATCGCCGGTGATCTTTTTTACATTGCCAACCTTATTGCTGATGTCCAGCCATACAATATCGCTGCGGTGTGTCATCAGTGAAGTGATATTCCGGTCGCCCAGGTGAAAAACACGTTCTATAATTTCCTGTTCAGCTTCCTCGATAGTGCCCTGTTCAGTTCCTTCGCTGATGATGGCTTTAATCTCTTCTTCTGTCACCTGTGCATCATTGGGCTGTATACGGAATAGACGTACCAGCAGGTTGCTCGATTTGGTGAGCAGCCAGATAAAAGGATATGTGAGCCAGCTAATGATGCGCATGGGCGCCGCCACTGTTTTGGCAATTTTCTCCGGGTTGCTCAGCCCGATGCGTTTGGGTACCAGTTCGCCTATTACCAGTGAAAGATAGGTGATGATGATCACCACAAGAATAGTGGAGGCGGCATTGGCATAAGGCTTTATAGATTCAAAGCGGCTGAGGAATTCGATGATACCGCCTTTGATATGTTCGCCTGAAAAAATACCGGTTAAAATACCGATGAGGGTGATACCGATTTGTACGGTGGAAAGAAAATTATCCGGATGGCTGGTGAGTTTCAGGGCTTCTTTTGCCCTTATATCGCCTTTATTGGCCTGGCTTTCGAGCCGGGCACGCCGGGAAGAGACCAGCGCAATCTCTGCCATAGAAAAAAGTCCATTCAAAACAATCAATCCCAGAATAATGAATATCTCAGTCATAAACATCTGTGTCCCCGTAAAACTAGCGAATATTGCCGATTTAGGGGCGTTCGGCCGGGCAATTGTTATAAAGACCTGCCAGGTGAAAAGTACTGACTGATAATATTTTACCCGGGAGAAAAGGCCAGCTATCCCTCCTTGCCTGCAACAGAACGGGTGGTTACCAGCTCTGGCAGCCTGATACGCCTGTTGAAGAAAGAAGCTGTACCACAACCGATGAGGCTGCCCAGGATTGCACCGCCCAGTATATCCAGCGGATAGTGAACACCCACATATACCTGTCCATAACTAATAGTGGCCGCCCATACAAAGAACAGGTAGCCCCATTTTTTCAGATAGGGCTTCAGCGTGAAATAAATAAAGCAGGCTGCACCAAAATGATTCGCCGCATGAGAAGAGGTAAAGCTGGCGCTGCTGGGACAGCGGTTAAGCAGTAAACGCACATGATACATGAGTACCGGATCGCGGCAGGGGCGTGGCCGGTTAAACCAGTCTTTGAACAACTGGCTGCTCACCTGGTCGGTAAGGGTGGCCGTTAGTACTACAAATAAAACCCAGGGCCATGCCCGCCAGCCGAAATTGAGAAAAATAAATACCAGTAAAAAAAGATACAGGGGTATCCATGTATTGGCATCGCGCCACCAGGGAAACACCTGGTCAAGAAATCCATTGGTCCATACACGGTTGATCTGCATAAAAAGCCAGGTATCCCACGCATTCAGGTGGGCCCAGAATCCGGCATTGGTTGTTTCCAGTAGCATGCGGTAAAGGTAGGGGATTAGTTGACTGGTTGATGATGACCGGGAAGGGGAATTTCTCTCGCGGAACACGCGGAAAAAGCGTTCCTGCCTCATAGCTGGAAGCTCATGGCTTGTAGCTATAAAAGGGGCTTGCAGCTTTTCTATGTGAAAATAGACAGATTAACATCTTGCTATGACAAATGAACGGAGATTCGCTAATTTTGCGCTGCATGAAAAATCTAAAAATTCCCCGGTATATCCAGTGGCTCAGCCTGACCGGTGTTGTTTTCCTATTGTTGATGACACTACTGCGCATTGTACTGGTATATGTTTTCCGGACACCCTATACTAAAACAGTTGCCCTGTGGGATGCCTACCTGCTGGGAGCCCGCTTCGATCTCCGGATGGTTTGTATTGCCTGCCTGGTATTATTTATTATCGGCACTATTCCACCATTACATCCTTTGCAGAAAAAATGGGGCAAACGTGTCAGCTTCTGGATATGGACACTTTTCCTGATCTTTTTTGCTTTTTTCTATACTGTTGATTTTGCCAACTATGCTTATCTGTCACAACGCCTGAACGCCAGCCTGCTCAATTACCTGGATGATGCCAAGATATCCATGCGTATGGTTTGGCAAACCTATCATGTAAGCTGGTTACTACTGGGGTTGGTAATAACTGTACTACTGCTGCTGGGGGTGGTAAAGCTGACGTATAATTTTACCCTGTCAAAACCCAAATCGGCTAACCGGCAGTCCAGGATCATCTGGGGTATTTTGTTTTTTGTAGCACTGGGTATTGGTATTTTCGGCAGGGTAGGACAGTTCCCCCTGCGCTGGAGCGATGCTTTTGGTTTGGGCAATGACTATGCAGCGAACATAGCGCTCAATCCTTTCCAGTCTTTTTTCAGCACACTTAATTTCAGGCATGCTACTTATGAGGCAGATAAAGTGAAAGCGCATTATGCCTGGATGAGCCATTACCTGGGCGTGGACAATCCTGATAGCACACAACTGGATTTTTCCCGTTTCCAGGCGGCTGACAGTTCTGCAACACATACCCCTTATAATGTGGTGCTCGTGATATGTGAATCGTTCAGTGGGTATAAAAGCTCGATGTATGGCAATCCCTTAAATACAACACCGTATTTCCGCAGCATGTGCGATAGCGGTGTATTCTTTGAGCGTTGTTTTACACCCACCTATGGTACAGCCCGGGGCGTATGGGCTGCCATTACCGGTATTCCCGATGTGCAGTTGTTTAAAACAGCCAGCCGTAACCCGGCAGCTGTTGACCAGCATACTATTATCAATGATTTCAAGGGGTATGAGAAATTCTATTTTATCGGGGGGAGTACCAGCTGGGCCAATATCCGCGGTTTGCTCACCAATAACATCGATGGACTTCACCTGTATGAGCAGGACGATTATAAGGCGAAAAAAGTAGATGTATGGGGTATCAGCGATAAAAACCTGTTCCTGGAAGCCAATAAAGTATTACAGCAGCAGCAAAAGCCTTTTATTGCAGTGATACAAACGGCCGATAACCACCGTCCTTATACCATACCTGATGAAGACAAAGCTGCTTTCCCACTGCGCAAAGTACCTGCTGATTCACTCAAGCGGTTCGGTTTTGGCAGTTTGGACGAGTTCAATGCGTTCCGTTATACAGATTTCTCGTTCCGCCAGTTTATAGAGACTGCCAAACAACAGCCTTATTTTAAAAACACCATTTTTATTTTTATCGGCGATCATGGTATCCCCGGAGATGCAGGCGATATGTTCCCCAGGGCGTGGACAGATCAAAGTTTGACGCTGGAACATGTACCCCTGCTGTTTTATGCACCAGGCATTCTGAAACCTGCACGTCATTTATCACTGGCTTCACAGATCGATGTGCTGCCTACCGCCGCTGCTCTTTGTAATATACCTTTTACCAATACCACCCTGGGCTGTAACCTGCTGGACAGCGCCCGGCTGGCCAACGGAGGTAAGGCCAGCTGCAGCTTTATTATTGATGCAGAAAAAAGAAGGGTAGGCATCATTCACGGCAATTATTTTTACAGTTATGGGCTCAATAAAAGCGGTCCTGAACAAATCAGCAGCATTGTGAACAACGACAAAATAGCACTGACACCAGACCTGCAGAAAGAATACCGCAATATGACAGATGCGTTTTACGAAACTTCCCGTTACCTGTTACTGAACAATAAAAAGAAATAGTGGTTGCCGGCACGGAAAACCGGCAGTCCTGTTGCTTTTGAGGCGTTGGTATAAACCTGCTGAACAGCCTTTGGCTGCTGTTGTTTATTTCCTTATATTCATGGAGAAAACACCGGTGCTTCAGTCAACACAGTCAACCGATCATGGTTTGTATCTGCGGAAACACCCTGGTCATTGAACACTTAAACAGGAACTGATGAAATACTTTTGCCTATTGCTGATGGGAATTTTTATCCTGTGCATCACAGCATCTGCACAGCAGCTGACCAATATTCCCGGCACCCCGGGCATAAAGCCTGCAAAGCCAGGTTTCCGGCGGCAGATGGAAACCGCACAAAAAGTACAGCACCCTTTTATTGCCAAACAAAATGACCAGCGGCAGCTGCCTCCCGATAATATGCCGGTGACCGCATATGGCAAAAACGGCGAACGTTTTTTATACAACAATGGTAATGGAACCGATGTATATGCAGCTGCCCTTGATAATATGCGGGTGGCCAAACCGGATGCATCTTTTCATTCAGCCATGCCTACCGGGAAAGAACAATACCGCTTACAACAGGTACCATCTGAACAGCATGATAAAAAATCACGATTGAACCAGGAAAGCGATCCGAAATAATTTGTGGAAACATACCGGCAGCTGAAAATGGCATACAATATACCGGTAGCTGAAAATGAGTTACACATAAGCGCTAGTGGTGAATGGTGAATCGCGAGTGGTTTGAAGAGCGCATTTCCTGGATGATTATGTTGCGTAAAAATACACCGGTGGCTGAAAATGAATTACACACAACCGCTAGTGATGAATCGTGAATCGCGAGTATGAAAAAAACCTTCTTCTCCACAGAGAACTCGCGATTCACGGCGCGTTAGCGCCACTTGCCACTCGCGTATACGAATACTTGAATGGTTATGATGATTGAAAACATAAGCTGAAAATAAACTATATTCAACTTCTTCTCGACAAACAACTCGCGATTCACGGCGCGTAGCGTCACTTGCCATTAGCGTATACGAATACATGAATAGTTACGATGATTGAAAACATAAGCTGAAAATAAACTACAATCAAACTTCTTCTCGATAAACAACTCGCGATTCACGGCGCGTTAGCGCAACTTGCCACTAGCGTATACGGATGCTTGAATAGTTACGATGCTTGAAAATATACCGGTAGCTGAAAATGAGTTACACATGAGCGCCACTCGCCACTCGCGAAACAATAATGCGATAGCAAAAAAACGTTCTCCTCACCGGCTTATCTTTTTGGCAATAATGATCATACGGGGTGATTTACGTATATCATAATGCCCCAGCTGGTAGTCGCCGAAAACTTCCTGTACTTGTAAGCCTTGATAGGCCAGCATTTCAGTAAAATCGCCCAGTGAAAACTTGGACACTTTTTCTGTGAACAGGTGTTTTACCAGTTTGTGTTGGTCTTCAATCTGGATCTGTTTAAAAAAATGGTCTTCATCATGCCAGCGGGAAATATGAAAAACAGTACCAGCGATGGTTTTTTGTTCTGTTCTTACCAGGTGGTCTTCTGCATAATGCACATTCAGATAATCGATTACAAAAATACCACCGGATCTTAAACTGGTGGCAATGGTACGGATGGCATTGTCGTGTTCGCGCCGGGTGCGGAAATAGCCGAAGCTGGTAAAAAAATTAAAAGCTGCATCAAAATAATTCATCCAGAAAGGCAGCCGCATATCATGCTGGAAAAAATGCAGGTGATCATTTTCATATTGCCTGGCTTCTTCAATAGAAGAAACTGCCAGGTCGGTACCTGTAACATCAAAACCTATATCTGCCAGTGCACGGCTATAACGCCCTTTTCCGCAGGCAACATCCAGTACAAAGGCTGGCGGTTGCAGCTGGATAAAGCTGATCAGCTGACGGATAAACCGGTTGGCTTCTTCCTGATCGCGGTTATTATATAATATATGATAGTAAGGCGAGCTGAACCACTCTTTGTACCATGACTTGTCTGGCATAATTACAGGCTTATGCTGCAAATGTATAACCTGCAGCGGCATTTCTTCAACAGATGGCGGCCAACACAGATTAATTTCTTATAATGTTTTAAGTAGAATTAAATCTTACGCAAACGTATTCCTAATATTTTATACATATTAAGCAGCTGCATACGAAAATCAATTGATTCTTTTGCTGCTTTTAATTCTGATTTTTCCTTTATGTTTGTCGTTACCAAATTTAGAAGAATATGCCGCTTATTAAAAGCATTTCGGGTATCAGGGGAACGATAGGAGGAAAGCCCGGTGAAACCCTGAGCCCGTTAGATGTGGTGAAGTTTACTGCCGCTTATGGTACCTGGTTGCTGCAACAGTCATTGACCAGTAAGAAAGTAGTGATAGGACGCGATGGGCGTATCAGCGGCGAAATGGTACAGCGGCTGGTGATCAGCACATTGAATGCTTTGGGTATTGATGTGATAGACCTGGATTTAAGCACAACGCCAACAGTTGAGATGGCGGTGAAATTTGAACAGGCAGCAGGCGGTATCATCCTTACCGCCAGCCATAACCCCAAAGAATGGAATGCGCTGAAACTGCTGAACAGTGAAGGTGAATTTATCAGCGCTGCCGATGGCGCTAAAATACTGGAGCTGGCCGCCAGTGATCAGTTTAGTTTTGCATCCGTAGATAAGCTGGGTTCATATACCCGCAATACAACAGCGCTGGATCAGCATATAGAAGCGGTGATCAACTACCCGCTGGTAGATATTGCTGCTATTAAAAAACGCAAGTTTAAAATTGTTATTGATGCCATCAACAGTACCGGTGCTATTGCTGTACCGGCATTGCTGCGTGCCCTGGGTGTGAAAGATATTGTAGTGCTGAATGAAGAAGTGACCGGTAAGTTCGCCCATAACCCGGAGCCGCTGCCACAGCATTTATCACAGCTTTGTAATGAAGTGAACAAACAGCAGGCCGATCTGGGCATTGCTGTTGACCCGGATGTAGACCGCCTGTGTTTTGTATGCGAAGACGGCTCTTTGTTTGGTGAAGAGTATACACTGGTAGCTGTTGCAGATTATGTACTGCAGCACAAAAAAGGCAATACAGTAAGCAATATGTCCTCTACCCGTGCACTGAAAGATATCACCACCAAACAGGGCGGTGAATATTTTCCCAGCGCAGTGGGCGAAGTGAATGTTGTACAGAAAATGAAAGCAGTGGATGCCGTGATCGGCGGTGAAGGCAATGGCGGTATTATTGTACCTGACCTGCATTATGGCCGTGATGCGTTAATTGGTATCGCACTGTTTCTTACCTACCTGGCGCAGAGCAAAAAAAGTGTTAAGCAGCTGCGGGGCAATTATCCCGACTATTTTATGAGTAAAAATAAAATAGAGCTGGAAAATGGGTTTGATGTGCAGAAGATCTTTGACCAGATCAGGACCAAATACAAAAACAATCCCATTAACACAGAAGATGGTTTGAAGATCGAGTTCGACAGTGATTGGGTGCACCTGCGTACCAGCAATACGGAGCCTATAATCCGCATTTATGCCGAAAGCAGTTTTGAAACCACTGCCGAAAACATTGCCAAACGGCTGATGCAGGATATCAGGGAGAGCATGTAAACCCGTGCCAGTAAAAAAGAAGGGTTGTCCCGCACTACAAAAGATGTATCTCGCGGAATACGCAAAAAAGCAGAAAACAAGCCGTTTTTTCATTCCACGAGCTATTGAATACGCCATTTTATCTTATAGCTGGAAGCTCACAGCCCCAGCTGTAAAATGCTGCTGGTGAACCTGTAACCTGGGTTCATAGCTTCCGGATAGCTTATTCGTTAAATCTGATCCCGTCTCGGCGGGATTTTTTATTTTTGCATTTCTTTTACCACAGCCTGCTGGCTGTCAATGTGATTTGAAGAAACGAGAACGAATTTTTATGAACAGAATTTACCTGGATAATGCGGCTACCACCCCCCTAGACCCGGCTGTACTGGAAGCGATGATGCCTTATCTTACTTCGCAATTTGGTAATCCTTCTTCTATTTATAGTTATGGACGTGAAAGCCGGCTGGCTGTGGAGAATGCACGTAAATCGGTGGCAAAAATACTCAATGCACATCCTGCTGAAATATTCTTTACCAGTGGCGGCACGGAAAGCAGCAATACTGCGATCACCGCGGCTGTGCGCGACCTGGGCTGTACGCATATCATCACTTCCACCATCGAGCACCATGCCACCTTGCATACTGTAGAGCACCTTTACCACAGGGGGGAAGCTGCCCTGCATTATGTAAACCTGTTACCCAATGGCCATGTGGATATGGAACACCTGGAGCGCCTGCTGGCCGGCAATGAAGGCAGAAGCCTGGTAACACTGATGCATGCCAATAATGAGATCGGCAATATGCTCGATATTCATGCGGTGGGAGAGCTGTGTAAATTATACGGCGCCATTTTTCATAGCGATACGGTACAAACCGTAGGGCATTTCCCTTTTGATCTGAGAAATACGCCCGTTCATTTTATCACCGGTGCGGGGCATAAATTTCATGGCCCTAAAGGTGTGGGTTTATTGTATGTGAATGAGAACGTGAAAATAAAACCATTTGTACATGGTGGCTCGCAGGAGCGTAATATGCGTGCAGGAACGGAAAACCTGTATGGTATTGTAGGGTTTGCCAAAGCGCTGGAACTGGCTACGGAAAACCATGAACAGGACAGCAGCTATATCAAAAGCCTGAAAGTGTATATGATGGAACAGCTGAAAAAATACCTGAAAGGAGTGGCTTTTAACGGCGATCCGCTGGGGCGTTCTTTGTATACAGTGCTGAATGTAAGCTTTCCCAAAAGCGAAAAAAGCGAGATGATCCTGTTTAACCTCGACATTAACCATATCTGTGCTTCTGGTGGCAGTGCCTGTACCAGCGGCGCCGATGCCGGCAGCCATGTGATCAGGGCGATCAATAATAATCCCAACCAGGTGGCAGTGCGCTTTTCTTTCAGCAAGCACAATACAAAGGAAGAAATCGATGAAGTAGTGCAGAAGCTGCAGGAGCTTATCTGATGCCTGTAGCACAGAACAGGGCTGTTTTAATCAAGCATTTTATTTCAACGGATATATGAAAAAATACGCGGTGATCGTTGCAGGAGGCATGGGAGCGCGCATGGCCAGTGCTGTACCCAAACAGTTTTTGCTGCTGCATCATCAGCCGGTATTGTGGCATACACTTCGTGCTTTTATTGCTGCTTTTGAAGATATAGAGCTGATAGTGGTACTGCCCGAAGAACACCTGGAAAAAGGAAAAGAAATAGCCGCTTCACTGCATACCAGGCAGCATATAATTTTTACAAAAGGAGGGGCCACCCGTTTTCATTCAGTACAAAACGGCTTACAGCATATCACCCGGCCGGGTATTGTGTTTGTGCACGATGGGGTGCGTTGCCTGGTATCGCCGCAGCTGATAAGGCGGTGTTATGAACAGGCTGTTGCCAAAGGAAGTGCAGTGCCTGCTATCGCAGCTACTGACAGTATCCGTATTGTGACGGATGGTGCACACAGGGTTGCAGACAGAGCCCTGGTTCGTATTATCCAGACACCGCAAACCTTCCGCAGTGAACTGTTGCTGCCAGCCTTTAACCAGGCTTATACTGAAGCATTCACAGATGAAGCTACTGTAGTGGAAGCCAGCGGTCAGCCGGTTTTCCTGATAGAAGGCGAATACAACAATATTAAAATCACCCGCCCTGCGGACCTGCTGATTGCCGCACAATTGCTGGGCGAACAGTAGGCAGTGAATAAAATTTACAGCCCCGGGTTTATTGATCAATAAACCCGGGGCTATTGCGTATCATAAATATCAATATCCGGGATCTTAAAAGCGGCAGGAGGCCACAGCAGTATTATACCAGGATGCTGGTATTGCTGATCTTTTCCAGTATTTTATGTGCCACTTCCATCGCGAGGTAACCATCAATTTCGCTTACAGGTGTGGGCTTGTTCTGCACAATAGCATCCACAAAAGCGCTGAGCTCGGTTTTAATGGCATTACCGGGTTTGATTTCGGGATTGGCTATGGCAATGGTTTTTTTGCCATTGGGCGTTTCCAGGTCGAAAGAAAATACATTCTGGTCACCAGGCTGTTTCAGTTTGATGATCTCTGTTTTCTTTTCCAGGAAATCGATACCGATATAGGCATCTTTCTGGAACAGCCTTATCTTCCGCATTTTTTTCATGCTGATGCGGCTGCTGGTTAAATTGGCCACACAGCCGTTGTTGAATTCGATACGTACATTGGCGATATCCGGTGTATCTGTCATAACAGCCACACCGCTGGCCGAAATATTTTTTACATCGCTTTTTACCAGGCTCAGGATGATATCGATGTCGTGGATCATCAGGTCGAGTATCACGCTTACTTCCGTGCCACGGGGATTGAACTGCGCCAGCCTGTGCACTTCGATGAACATGGGGTTCAGGTTCATGTTCTTTACGGCCTGGTAAGCGGGGTTAAATCTTTCCACATGCCCTACCTGCACTTTAATATTGGCTTCCCTGGCCATTTCCACGATCTTCTTGGCCTCTTCCATCGTATGTGCCAGCGGCTTTTCAACGAAAATATGTTTCCCTTTGCGGATGGCCATTTCGCACAATGCAAAATGGTGGTTGGTGGGTGCTACAATATCCACGGCATCCACGGCATCCAGCAGGTCTTCAGGGTTGGTATACCGGCGCAGCTGGTATTTTTCTGCCACTTCTTTTGCAGTATCTTCATTGGGATCATAAAATCCCGTCAGTTCCACACCTTCGATCTCCTTCCAGTTATTCAGATGAAATTTTCCAAGATGGCCAACGCCAAATGCACCGATTCTTAACATACGTTCATATTAAAGAGAAGTAAAGATAGGGGATTGGGGGAGTAAGTTGCTTTGTTGCACAACTGATTCATGCAGATAAAAGGGGTTTCAGCAATGCCCGGATGCTTTATCCGCAGCAAACTGTGCGCTAAGGACTAAAAACCTTACAAAAAAGTGGTATGGCCGAGGATATCATTAACAGATTCTTTTTGCAACAGTACAGTTTGTTCTTCTTTTTCCAGCAGCAGGTCGATCCGTATTTCCGATTCGGCCGGCAGGCAATAACGGGTGAGCAGCTGTACAATGGTTTCATTATGGCTGCGGGGCAGGAGGGAGGCTGCTTCCGCGGCTTTCAGGGGGCCAAATTCGATCACGATTTCATCTACTCCTTCATCAAAACTGGCGCCCGGAAACAAATCGATGCCCAGGCTGCATTCACCCAGTACGCAGGTCACAGGCGAATGGCTGGCGGTAGCCGGCAGCGGCCGGGTGTATACTTTTACGGGCAGCTCCAATAGCAGCTGTAATATGTTTTCAAAAAAAGAAAGATTGCCCCTGGTACTGGCAATAAGCGGTATGGTGTGTAAAAATATATTGCCCTGGTGCAGGTTGAGGTAATCGAATATTTCCCATTGCGGTTTGAAAATATTGATCAGGTCTTCATAAGTATGTTTCTTGTCAACCCTGTTTTCATATATCTCTGTTACCACGCGGAGAAAATTTATTTCCGCCTCGAAAGGCAGAAAAAATTTGCGTGCATCGCGTTCTTCCTCGCGGTGTTTTTTTATCTGGTCAATAATATCCGTGGGCCTGGTGGTGGCCGCATAGGGGGTATGCTGGTGAAAAAGTCCTTCGGGCAGCATATCGTATAAACCCTCACGGCTGCTTTTGATACAGATCATATCCTGGAAGCCGCTTTCGGAAGTATATTTCTCTACTGAAACGATGTCTTTTGAAAAACTGCGCACACCACCGCCTACAGGCCATATAAATACCTGGTCGGCGGGGATACCTTTTTCGATCAGCTCGGCAGCCAGCACAGCCGCTTTGTAATCGGTGGAAATTTCGTTGAGGTTATAGTGTTCGATGTTATCCATGGTAAACAGGTTCTGAACAATCCTGCACAAGGGGCCTGACGGTTGTTTCACCCTTATTGTTCATTTTATTTCTTTTCCGGGATAACCTTTTACTGTGGATCATTTAAAGGTGTATTTTCCGGGAGGGAAAACAATGGTATTGAACAGATGGGTATTTTTGGTGTCAGGTACCCGCACAAAGCGGGATGTACAGGTATCAAAAATAGGTGATTTTACCGTAATCAAGTTACAGGCGCCGGTTGTACATTTGTTGTTCCAACATTACGTATTGGTTTGATTATTGGTGAGAAAGAGGGCAATTGAGGATCCCTTCAAAAAACTTAACGATAAGGCAGAATAATGGATATCAAGTCAGTTTTTACCAGCTATATTTTTTTCCCGCTGATGACGGCCATTATGGCCATTATCATGGCGGTGCTGAATAAGAAGAACAAGATCATGAGCAACCGCCGCCTTATTGTTGCGCTGTTGCTTACCGGCCTGGTACTGGGTATTCCCGGATTGATGGGGGCCCTGGATCTTAATTTTATGCCCTGGGGCTTTATCCTGTGCCAGCTCATTTACCTGTTACTGGGTATACTGGCGGTTTACCTGATGAGCCGTTTCAACCCCGATGCCGTTGAAAAAAAGAAAGGCATGACTTTTTTCCTGGGGTTAACCTCCTGTGTGCTGGGCGTATTCCTGTTTAAACTGGCTTTCAATTATTTTAATGAGCTGCGTTATGGCTGGCTGGCCGGTACATCCATACTGGTGTTCCTGCTTCCCCTGGTTTTCTGGTGGACTTACATGGCAATGTTATCGATCCCGGCGGAGATCCACAATGTATGGTATTATCCTGCACAGTCATTTTATATCGACCTGGATCATCTCGATTTTGACCATCTCAAAGTACTGGAGTTGGAATTGTATAAAACAGCCGATGATACCACACCGCTGAAAGTGAAAGTAAAAGCGCCCCCGAATATGGAATTCGGCAGCTGGTTTAAAAAATTTATTGACGACTACAACCAGAAATTTCCCAACAGCAATATCAGTTATGCGTCTGATTCTGAAGGTGCCTATGGCTGGATATTTTACCTCAAACCTTCATTTTTCAGCCGCAAGGCCTATATCGATCCCGGCATCTCTGTAGAGCAAAACCAGATCAGGGAAAAATATACCATCTTTGCAAGAAGGGTAACAACCCTTTACCAGGAAGAAGAGGGGGAAGACAGGGTAGTGATTTTATAAACAATACCCTGCCAAAAGGCTTCTTTTGCGGTACCTGTTATTCAATTTGAAATAATTTGTGAATTATGCTATTCCCTATTAAACACCATGCCGTGAACTGGATAGACGGCATGAAGATTTCCCGTCAGCACTTTATCGATACCGATAAACACCTGGCCGACGCGTTACGGGATACTGCCTCTGCTTTTTTGCATAATTATGATTATGGCCTGTTGCCGCCTTTCCGCGGACAGCGGATAGCCAGTGATTTTGATATCACCGAGCGGGTGACCAACCAGATAGAGATCAGGCTGCGCCAGTGCAATGCGCTCACTGCCGGCGGTTGCCGTATTGACCTGCCACCACTGGAATACGGCGAACAGCTGATTTACCAGTACGCATATGAAGAAGACACAGAGCAGGACAGCAATACAGCCCTGTACTATTATGTGGTGCTGGCCGTAAACCCTTTTGATAAAATACCGGTTGGCGATCCCGACCCTGCAGAAATGCCTCCCCGCCATCCTTTTGCCGGCAAACAATACCAGCTGATGGTGGTACCCGAAGCGCATATTAATTCAAACGAGCTGGGTGTGCATCACCTGGTAATAGGCCAGCTGATCAGGCAAAACGGGCGTTTCAGGGTGAACGACCAGTATATACCACCCTGTACTTCGGTTATCAGCCACCCCGCGCTTATCCGTTATTATGAACGTTTCAGCGGTTTGCTGAACGATATCCAGATCAACAGTTTCAAGATCATTGATAAAATCACCAGCCGCGATACCATCAACTCACTGGCTAAAAATGTGCGCCTGTTATGTGAAAGAATGCTCGATTTTATTGCGCAGATGTTTTATGAATACCGCAATATCGCCCACCAGCAACCACCGGTAAAAACGATCGCCTATTTCTCTAACCTGGCCCACCTGTTCTATACGGCCCTGCATTATCCGGGCGGCAGGGAAAAAGAAGAATTACTGAAATACTTTTATGAATGGAAAGATGTAACACCCGGCAATTTTGAAGAACTGCTGGCCAAAACCATCGATATTGTGTACGATCATCACAATATCCACCAGTCACTCGACCAGGTAAATAATTTTCTGCAGGTACTGGCTGCATTGTGGAGCAAGCTGAGCAGCCTGGAATTCATCGGTCAGCGCCGCGAAAACATTGTGGTGGCCGAGCAGCAGGTGATACAGCAAACCCAGGCCAGGAAAACCTGGACACTGCTGGATTAATCTGTACCATTTTTATCAATGTGTATTTAATTCCTGGAGCGCTTGCACTGCCTCGGTATTGGCCGCATCCAGTTCCAGTGCTTTTTGCAGGGCAGCTTTTGCTTTGTCTTTTGCTGCCGATTGCAAAAAAGCCTGCCCAAGCAGGTAATAAGTATAGGATGAGCGGGGATATTGTTGCAGCACTTTATTGGCAAGGGTGATCGCTGCTGCAGTTTGTTCAATGTTGAGATAACCCCTGATGGCCGCATACCAGTCTTTCTCCATAAACCGATCTTCTCTGATAAGTCCTGCCAGGGCTTTTTCGTTTTTCAGGCAATAAAATGCTGGCAGGTTTTCTTTCCATTGGGGTTCGGCCTGCAGGGCTTCGTGTATAAGGGAAACAGCCCGGGCAGTGTTGTTCAGCAGCAGGCAGGCCTGAACCAGCTTGCCGTAAATACCCGTCCAGCCTTTTACCTGTGCCTGTGCTTTGTTGAGCAGTGCGGTTCCTTTTTCCCTGTTACCCTGCCTGATTTGAGTAACGGCCTGGTTAATGGTGATACGGCCATAATGGTAATCCAGCAAACGGCGCAGGTCCTGAAAAGGCGTGAGCGAATGGTCTACACGCAGGTCGATGTGGTTAAACCATTCCTGCTGTAGCCCTTTTACCAGCAGGGCGGCAGACTGTTTGCCCGAAAGTTGACCACCTGCCTGTTGCCCGGCCATTAATGCCTGAAGCAAGCGTTCGGCCAGGGGGCCGCGGCTGCTATCGAAGCATTGGTGCATGCTGGTTAATACTCCTGGTGCCAGCTGGTTGCCCAGTACCACACAATTCTGTGCTGCCTGGTGCCCGGCCATACCTTGCCAATAGCTCAATGCATGGCCAGTAATGGCATAAGGCTGCCCATTTTTATCCAGCATACCTACCTGCCTGAATGAGGAATCGGTATCTGTTTGCTGCGTAAAAGCAAAGGCTTCCTGTGGTGTTTTGCCGGCTTTCATTTGTGCCAGGCCATTGAGGCCATAGGCTGGTTCTGTTTCAGCGATCACTGCAATGGCACCGGCACCCGGTTCTATATAAGTGGTGGAATTACCAACATAAATATTATTGGTGGCCACAGCAATACCCCATTCTTTAGTCAGCGGGTCGTAGCCAATGATGGCAAAAGTGGCATTGATGTTTTTCTGTAAAAGCAGGCTGGGAAGGTTTTGGGCCGGAAGAACGGTGGGCAATAAAAATAGCAGGAGCAGTAA
This sequence comes from uncultured Deminuibacter sp., assembly GCA_966424055.1. Lineage (GTDB taxonomy): Bacteria > Bacteroidota > Bacteroidia > Chitinophagales > Chitinophagaceae > Deminuibacter. Next base: position 80,980 of record CBJLMB010000014.1, read on the forward strand.
CAATCCGCTGGTGATTCGCATAGTCGTTTTCTGAGAAACGGTCAGCGTTGCCAAAAGTTACAATACAGCACAAAAATAACCCGGCCCTGTATTACCGGGTAATTGTTGTTTATATGATCGATTGTCCTGGTTAGATCAAACCAGGTCTTTCCGCTCTTCCAGGAACAGCCGGTACCCGATATGCATATTGCTTCTTGTTTGCAGTTTCTGCAACAGCTGGCGGGATATATGCAGCCATTCTTCTTCTGTGAAAGGCTGTGTGGGTGATGGGGTGATATAAAGATCGGTTGTTTTGCGCAGGCCCTCTCTTGGATGTGGTGATACCATTACCCCACGTTTTACCGTCACGGCCTCTATACGGTTGCCCAGTTCCATAAAACAGAAATTGCGGATATCCTCTTCTGTGATGATCCGTTCCCGGGTCATCAGGCTGTATTTATAGGCCTGCAACCGGTGAATAGCTTGTGCCTGCCTGCGGCCACCCTTAGGCCTGCTGATGAGGCGGATACTATCAGGGCGCACACTGGCGCTTTCAAACTGCACCAGCGGACTGCCGGTACGCAGCTGGTTGGGCAGTTCTCCCTGCGAAGTCCAGTATTCAGCATGGATCGTATCTGACTGGTCGGCAGGCTTTACAATAATATAACGCGTGCTTTCCGTCATCTCATTCAGCGTTTGCCGGGCTTTCTGTTCTACCAGGGTAAGGCCTTGCTGCAGGTTTTTCAGTGCATTGGTTAAAAAATCGTATCCATAGGCAGAGAATGCGGCACTTTCATCGCGCAGCAGCTCGAACAGGTAATCGATGGTTTCCCGGGCATTGCGGTTATCAAATCTTTCAGCCCCACCCATACGGATGGTGTACGACCCTGTTTTCTGCTCTTCATTATGGCTGTAAGGCACCTGAGTGTACAGTTTACCATAGCTGTCGGTAAGCTGGTGCACCGCCAGGAACGATTCGTGCAGCAATGCCCTGATGGGAATGATATTGCCGATGCCTTTAAACCGGTGCTTCAATTTGTGCAGCCGGCGGTTGACCACAGGGAAAATATTGGTCTGCACATCCATATCATCCAGCAAAGGCTGCTGTATCAGTGCCGGCAGGCTAAGCTGGATCCATAACAAAGGTTCCTGCAGGCGGCCCAGGTCTTTGGCATCGAACAGCTGCGCCCACCCGGCAGGGTAAAGCTGCTGCTGTAGCTCGGCCACGGGAATTGACTGGCCGGTGAATGAAAGATAATGTTTATCGTAATAAGCCCGGATATCGCGGGTGATCACCTGCATGGTTTCATATTCATCCAGCAGTTGCCGGTGGGCTACACCGGTAAGCGCTTCTTCATAAGGCATACCGCCGCGAAGACTGTAAGGATTGCCATTGATGGTGCAGGTGGAAAGCGGGAGCAGGTTATACCATTCTTCTTTGAAAATATAATTGCTGCATTCAAAATACAGGCTCAGGTTATCCAGCGATTGTACCTGGTTCCCGGTACGTAAACCGATCAGCAGGCTGTTATTGGGCAGGTATTTTCCCTGTTTGGTAAGGGCCAGCAATGTTCTGCCCCGGCGGCTGTCGTGTGTAAATAATTTATTGCCTGTGGCAATATAAACCACCTCTGTATTGTACAGGTGGACGGGTTGTACTGGTGTAAAAAAAATATCCTCCGCATTATCCCCGGTATTGGTATTTTTTTTCTGGCCAGTGTATACAAAATGCTGGGTGGCGCTTAGTATTTCCTCTGCTTCTACCGGCTGGGCTTGAAGCAGGGCATGGGCGGGCAGGGCAGAAGTAAGGATTTCGGGGGTGAGCAACCGGGCCAGGCGGTCGAGCAGGCGGCTTTCGGTATTGCGCAGGTCATTGGCCAGGTTATACAGTTCGGCACTCAATGCCTCTATCAGCAGCTTTACCATGGGGTCGAGATCGGCGGTATTGCGTATACCCCAGAACTCAACGGCATGCTTAAACAGGCGGTTACGGATGCTCTCTTTGGAATTATAATAGATATTCTCCTGCATGATTGATTTATGGTATTATTCAGACGATAAAGGGCTCAGGAACAGGGCTGTAGTGAAAAAATAGCGTTCACCGGTGGCCACTAATTTGCCCCGTACAATAATTTCCACTCTTTTTTTTATCTCAGCCATCTGCCTGAAAGGGAATAGTCTTTCCACATCGGTCACCTGTACTTCCACATCTATTTCATAGAGCCGTTGTTCCTGCTGCGAAATAGAGGCGATCAGCGACTGGCGCATTTGTTCTTCCCACATAGAAGCACTGATGATCAGCTCAAAATCGAGCTCCCATACCCGGCAGCCATAATCGGTATTGAACCGGTGTTCACCAAAGCGGGTGAACACGATCAGCTCGATATGCTGGGATATAGACCTGCCCAGGTCGCAGGTTTCCAGGCCATTGTTTTCAAATACCTGTTTAAAAGAAAATGGCTTTTTATAAAAAGAAGATAACATGGTTAGCGGCAAATATATTTGAAAGGTTTACCGTAATAGTAATAAAGCGCTGCTATATAAAACAGCCCAGGCCGTAAAGATATCAAATTTCGTTCCCTTTAAGCAAATAACCCAAGTTGCCGGTTATAGCGGTAAGCTGGTAGTGCAGGGTTACAAGGAGTTTGTCTCGCGGAACCCGCGGAAAACGCAGAAAGGAAGATATCTTTTCAGGATGTACCATCTCATAGCTGGCAGCTCATGGCTTGTAGCTATAAAAGGGGCTTCAAGCTATGAGCGCTGAGCTGCGAGGGGGCTCGCGGAATGCGCGGAAAGGAAGATACCTTTTCGGTATGGCCAGTTCGGTATGGCCAGGCAAAACAATTATTCTATTTAACGGGCTATTCTGTCCTATAGCTAGAAGCTCACTGCTCGCAGCTCATAAAAACACTGATTATCCCTTAACTTGTGTTAATAGGGAATTGTTCTTCCAGGTGCCAGTGAACAGTATGAACAGAGCCGGTTAGGCCAAAACAAAAGGGCTAATGATAAAAATGATAACTTTCCTGGCCCGTTAGGGCCTTATGGTACATAAATATAGGTAATACCGGCCAGGCGGTAATGGGATAAAACACTGGTTGGGAGAGGTGAGTTTCGGTGATAACACCCATGGCCAGTACCCCGGGATGCGATAGTTTTGTTGATAAAGTTGCTTATCCGGCCCTGTGGCAACTTTTTGTTAACCTGAACTTATTGGAACAATAGTTGTAGAATTTATATTTGCATTCCAAAATGACAAGAACACATTTTTTAACCTTGAGAGAAAATCCTTTCTAAAACACCATGAAACCCATCAATACCCGTGAGTTAAACAAGGCTTACAGGACATTTGCGATTTATTTTTTATCCCTTCTGCTGTTTGCCTTGTTGTGCGTGTTTTGTTTTTTCGCTACTTCTAACAAGGAAATGGACTTGTTGAGCCAACAGGCCAAACAATACGATAAACTGATCTATACCCGCCAGGAAATCACTTCCCAGTTCGATTTTATTCTGATGCGCATGCAGGCACTGGCTCAATATGTAAACGGCAATGCGCAGGAACTGAACGACCAGTCTGTACTGATGACTGCCATCCAGTCGGGCAACCAGCGTGTAAAAGGATTGCTGGATGATATTCCAGACAATGTGCAGGGCCCCAGTTTTGATGTATACCGTACCATGACAAACAATATCAGGATATTATCGGGTTTAAAAGATTCATTGGCGCAAACCCGTTTCCAGATAGAAAGCCTGAGAAGCCAGCTGGACAACTGCAATGGCGCCAACAAAAAACTGACTAAGATATTAAACGGAGGATTGTAGCGTATGAACAAACTGAGTTTAAAAGAACGAAGGGAGCAGTTTATTTTTTTGTTATTGCTTGCATTACTGAGTACCGGTTTACTCGGCTGGGTTATTTTTAACGATAATGAATATGATGTTGGCGCGGTAAAGAAGAAACTGGCCCAGAAAATAAAAGATGAAAGCCAGTTTGAACAGGTGGCAGCCGAAATGAAGCCGACCATTGATACCACCTACAAAAAAATTGTACAATACGATCCTTCTGTGCAGGCTTTGTTCCTGGAAACAGATGTGCAGAATGCGATAGGCGCCATAAGGGCGGCTTATCAGCGCAGGGCTTATGATAACAGGTACAAATGTTTTCAGCAGGAAGCGCGTTTTTTTGAGATCATGTTTACCGACAGGAAAGAACTGAGGGGAAACATCAGGGATATAGACAACTATAATAAGGCGTTGACAGATTGCAGTCAAACCCGAGCCGGTTTGCAGGGCGCTGTCATGAATCGCGGAAGCAAATAGCAACTCACTCACGGTCCGCACTGAATATTCATATTATTGCGTACCGATTTTTGACCCAACCTTAAAGACGTTGGCTGTACATGAACATGCAGCCTGATAACTTATTGTTCATCTATTCATGGCGAATATGAGCGAAGTGTATACTTCTGGTAAATCCGTAAAAACAGGAAGTAAAAACTATTTATACCTGTATGTACTGGCCGGCGTGGTATTGCTGGCAGTTATTTTCTGGGCCGTACGCAGTTTCTTCCACACCCGCACTGTTAATGCGCACCTGTTGAAAGAAGAGATCTTTTTAAACGAACCGCTGGTATACACTGATAATACCCGTGGCGCTAAAAAATGGGTATGGGAATTTGGCAATGGCGATAAATCGCTTAAACAGAACGGGGCATACTCATTCAGGCGTTCGGGTACTTATATTGTACGGCTCACCATCGATGATGAGCTGCAGCAGCAGTTCCCTGTAAGCGTAAAGGATACGGTACCCATCATGGTGGATAATAATGTGCGCATTATTGGTCCGCACAGGGCCAATATCGGGGAGCAGATCAGGCTGGATGCCGAAGGTGAGGGCAATATTTTTGAATGGTCTTTCGGCGAAACCGGCCGGGTAGATACCAAAGGCCGCAGTGCTTTCTACTCGTATCAAACACCCGGTACATACAATGTTTCCCTTAAAACCGATAAATCTGCCGCTCCTTTTTACCATACCATTGTAGTACCACCGCTTGTTGCACCAACCATTGTAGACCCCAATGGTGCAGCACAGAAGATGAAAGAAGATTTCAGGGAACGCCTGCAGGCTATTGTAAATGGTGGTGGCAGCAAACAGGTGTATTACAGCAATTACAATTACCTGCTGGGCAGGTTATGCGGCCGCAATGAAAATACCAGAACAGAAGCATCGGATGAAACAGGAAAGAAGAGCTTTTATTTTTATGATTATTGCCTGATGCTGACCTTCAATAAAAATATTGTGATAGATAATGTAGAACTGACGATGAAACCGGGATCGGAATGTGTGACCCAGGTTACTGTGCAGCAACACAGAACACAACGTTAAGATAAACATCCTTCATATGTATTGTAAAACACTGAAAAAATACTAATTGACCTATGAGAAAACTGTTGATACTGGCAGGTATTATCACCATTTGCCAGGCAGAAGCTCAGCTGGGTAAAAGACATGTATTGGGGTCGCCTTCCAATTACATTAACCCCACTTTCAACACAAATGAACCGGGTAAGTATGATAAAACGATGCCCTGGATTGTTTTTTCAGACCGTGAAGACAATGTAACCTATACCAGCCCCGGTGGTTCGCTTGCATTTAAGAAGATCAATTTTATGCAGCCCTTCGTGGTTAGCGAAGAGGAAAGGGGCTATGTGAAACTGTACAAATACGATCCCTCGCTGCTGAGCGGCCTGAAGCTGCGCGACAGGAAACGCGCTGTCAGCTATGGTTGGATAGGCAAGGATAAATTGCTGATGTGGCAAAAATCCCTGCAGGATGAACAATCCCATTTTGCACTGAAAGCCCTGGCGGTTGCCAGCGGTAAAGCACCTTTAAACCAGTCGCAATATTTTTATGCTTACGATTCAGTGATCCTGTACAACTCACCCGAGCTGAAACAGCCGCTGGAAGAAAAGCTGCACCTGCATGATTTTGTGTATGTGTTTAAAATGTCTGATGATAAAAAGAAAGCCCTGGTAGGGCATGTAAGCCAGCTTACTACCGACAGTGCCCGCTCTGCAGTGGCCGGCTGGGTTTCGATGGAAGCCATTCATACCTGGGGCAGCCGTTTGTATGTAGGCATGCCAAGGGATGACGATTTTAACCGCGATTCACTGGTAGCAGAATTTATCAATAAAAAACTGGAATCTTCCAAAGGCAATGTACATGCGGCTTTCCAGATAGATCCGCTGCTGCCTCCCGATAATCCTGTTTTTCGTTCGCTGCCTGTACTGGAAAGAAAACCGGATGACAATGACGGGGCCTTCCGCTCTGCAGTGGCAGAAGATGTGTTTAATAAATCGCTCAACAGTGTTATCAATATCAAAGGTTCAAGGCTGGACTATCCCACTTATCTCCGCCTGAGAAGGTTCAGTAATAAAGTGAACGTGGTGTTTGTGGTAGATGGCGGCAGCACCATGAAAAATTACCTGCCCGGCTTAACAAATACCATCCAGAATTTTGAAAGTGTTTTCCTGCAGAAAAAATTTGCAGGCTATAAATACCAGTACGGTGCCGTAGTGTATAAAAGCAGTGATGGTTGCGGCACGGTGAAGCCCATTGCCGGTTTCCCGCTCAGCGGCACTTATAGCAAGGTGGTAGACTTTTTAAACCAGCAGGCTGCCATTACCCAGCAATGCTCCGGTAACCTGTACAACCAGCCGGTATTACAGGGCCTGCAGGAAGCTGCCAATATGCTCAAGAACCATCCTATGGAAACCAACCTGATCATCTTAACCGGGAGTACCGGTAACAATGGGCTTCCTTATGATGTAACAGAAAGCACCGTGATAGATGCCATGGTAAAAAGTGATGCAAGGCTGCTGGTATTACAGGTGTACAATAAATTCGATCCTTCTTTCAACAACTTTGTGCTCGAAACAAGACAGCTGCTGGAACGTACCGCACAGCAGCAGGCCGCACTGAAAAAAATGCGGATGGTGAAAGGGGAAGGTCTTTCTGCCACACAACAGTTCGCAATCAATTTCTCCGATTCTGTATCCTATTACCTCAATTATCCTGATGGCAGCCTGATTCCCGGTGCTATCGTATTCCCCGGCAGAGGTGCCATCAAATCGAACAAAGAGATGCTGTCTGCACTGAACAGGTTTCTCACCGAAGTGGACACTGATAACAAAGACATCATCCATTCACTTGACAGTGCATTCAGGGAAACAGGCCGTTTAAGAGAAAGAGTGAACCCCGATGTGGTGGCTTCTATTAACCAAAGCAACCCGCCTGTGCCCGAGAAACTGGGTGAGGCCCTGCCACACAATGCCTTTAAGTATTATTTTGATGTATATTTCCGTAACAAACTGGTGGGCAATAAAAAGCTGCCCCTGGAATATGCCATCATCCTGAGCCAGGATGAAATGGTGCAACTGACAGATGTATTGTCACGCCTGTCGGGCGATAACCTGCAGCAAGACCGCTCCGATTTCAGGAAGCAGTTGTACCGCACCTATATCAATACCGGTCTTAACTGGTGGAATAACCGTTATTCAAAACGTACCATCAAGTTTATGAAGCTGTCTGATTATTTTGAACACATCACCGGTATGCCGGCAGACAACAGCCTGATGACACAGTACAATGTGAAAAACATCAAACAAACCAGCACTTTGTCAAGGGAAGATTTTGAACTGCTGGTGATATACCTGCGCAAATGCAACCAGGTGCTTAAACGCCAGTTGCAGATGAATGAATATTTTATCTCCAACGGGCGTCCTTACTATTATATCACACAGGAAGACTGGAAAATGGAAGCCGCCAAAAAAGAACAGAAAGCCGCAGAAAAAGTAAAACCCAAGACTGAAGAAAACACCGATGCCGATTCCGGCAAAACCACAACAGAATAATCTATGAGCTTGCTTAATTTAAGTGAATCCGTACAACATGCTGTGCATGTGGCCAAAAGCCTGGCAAGAGAAAGGCATCATGCCAGTTTTGGCAGCGCACACCTGCTATGTGGACTATTACATAAAGAAACCGGCTTTCGTCCTTTTCTGCAGTCTATTGGCAAAGATGCCGGCTACCTGTACGACTGGGCCGAAGTGAGAATGGATGAATACGAACCCGTTCAGTCGAACGGTGAAGAGATCAAGGGTGGAACTGAAATAACCAGGATATTTGAAGAGGCCGACAATGTGCGTGTAAAGCTGGGGCTCGACCTCATTATGCCGGTTTGTGTGCTTACAGCGCTGAGCAAACCCAATATCGGGTTCCCGGCCGAGCAGATGAAATCGTATCCCATCAAGGAAAAAGAGCTGCTCGACCTGTACCTGAAAGAAGAAGACATCCGCTCTTCTGTTACTGCGGGCGGCGATAGCGATACCACCGGTACTTCGGGCAGAAGCAGTGCAGGTGCACTGGCCAAATATTGTATTGACCGCACGGCCCTGGTAAAAGAAGGCAAAACAGACCCTATCATCGGGCGCGATAAAGAGATCCGTATGCTGATGGAGATCCTTTGCCGCCGTTCCAAACCCAATGTGATTATCACAGGCGATGCCGGTGTGGGCAAAACCGCCCTGGTAGATGGTTTGGCCCAAAGCATTGTGGCCAATGAAGTACCGGGCACGCTGGAAGGTGCGCTGTTGCTGGAACTGGACACCGGCAGCCTGATAGCCGGCGCTTCTTATAAAGGTGAAGTGGAAGACCGCCTGAAGAATATCATCCGCGAAATAAAAGCAGGTGGAAAGATCATCCTGTTCATTGATGAAATACACAGCCTGCTCGACCCCAAAGGTGCGGTGGGCAGCGGGGCCGGCAACCTGCTGAAACCCGAACTGGCGCGCGGTGAAATAACCGTGATCGGCGCCACCACCCAGGAAGAATACCGCAAGATCATTGAGCCTGAACAGGCATTCAGCCGGCGGTTTGAAGTGGTGCAGGTAAAAGAACCCGGTATCGATACTGCCATCCGTATGCTGGATGTGCAACGTACCCGCTATGAAGCGCATCACCGGCTTACTGTGCAGCCCGATGCACTGGGCGAATGTGTACGCCTGGCCAAACGGTATATGAAAGACCGCCGTTTGCCAGATGCTGCATTCGACCTGCTGGACAGAACAATGGCAGCAATTAAAATGATGAACGATACTTCTGCCAAAGAGCTGGAACAATTGAAACAGCAGCTGGCAGATCTGCAAAAACAGGATACATCAACACTGCAACATGCCGATGTACAGTGGCTGTACGAAAGCCTGCAGAACAAGATCAGCCCGGTATTGCTGGGCCGCCTAGACCTGCAGGCCCCCGAAGACCAGGATGATACAACAGCCTTGCTGCAGTATGTGGCAGATGCACTGGATAAACTGGATGCCTTATCGAAGCAGCAATCCAGCGAAGTAAGCAAACAGGATATTGCCGCGGTGATCGCCTTTAAAACAGGCATCCCCATCGGCAAAATACAAACGCAGGAGAAGGAAAAGCTGCTCAATATGGAATCTTACCTCAAGCTGCGGGTAGTAGGGCAGGATCATGCGTTAAAATCCCTTTCAGCAGCCATCCTTGAATCGCGCAGCGGGCTGGGTAAAAAAGGGCAGCCTATCGGTTCTTTCTTTTTGCTGGGGCCCACCGGTACTGGTAAAACAGAGCTGGCCAAATCCATCGCCGAATTTTTGTTCAACGATGAAAAAGCCATGATCCGTTTCGACATGAGCGAATTCAAAGAAGAACATTCTGCCGCCTTGTTGTATGGTGCGCCTCCCGGTTATGTAGGGTATGAAGAAGGTGGCTTACTGGTTAATAAGATCAGGCAGCAGCCCTATTCTGTGTTATTATTTGATGAAATTGAAAAAGCGCATGCCTCTGTATTCGATACCTTTTTGCAGATCATGGATGAAGGGCATATGCACGACCGCCTGGGTAAAGAAGGTGATTTTTCCAATGCACTGATCCTGTTCACTTCCAATATCGGCAGCGACTGGATTACTGAGCAGTTTGGTAAGGGAGCCATGCCGGCTTCCAACCAGCTGATGGAAATCATGAGCCGTCATTTCAGACCTGAATTCCTGGCGCGTTTATCTGAAATCGTTCCCTTTGCACCGATCAGCGAAGAAAATGTGGTGAAAATATTTGATATACAACTGAAAAGCCTGCTGGAAGCACTGGATAAACAAGGTATTCAGCTGAACATTACACCCGAAGCCAGGAAAAAGCTGGCCCTGAGCGGCTTTACCCCGCAGTATGGCGCCAGGCAGATATCAGGGGTGATCCGCAACCAGCTGCGTCGGCCCATTTCCCGGCTTATCATTGCCGGCGAACTGGGCAAAGGCAAAAAGCTAACCGTGCAGCTGAAAGAAGATGATCAGCTGGAATGGATCACGCAAAACAATGAAGTGCCCGAAACCGTTGCACCATAGTACTGAAAAGCAGGCAGGATGCGGTTTTTTTGCCAAAAAACAGGCAAAGTTTTTGAGAAACAATACAGAATCGTATATATTTTATTAATTTAACCCAATATTTCTAACCTAAAAACACGAACGTTATGTTCAATTATGAAATAGGCGGAAACGAAAGAAAAATTGATGCTTCTGAAGCATTCGTAGACATTGCACCCAATAAAACACTGTTTATCCAGCAGCTGACAGATGCACAGCCTGTTAAGCCTGAAACGGTAGAAGGGCTGAAAACCGTGGAAGATGTATTCAAACACTTCAAGCCTAAGGTAGAGGTGAACTTTGAAAAAGCCGACGGCTCTGAAGCCCCGGAAACACTGCATTTTAATAACCTGGGCGATTTTAATGTGAAAAATGTGGTGCAGCAGAGCAACCTGCTGCGGGATCTGAATATTGAGCATGATATGTACCTGAATATCATCCGCCAGCTCAAAAGCAACAAAACATTGAAAAACACACTGGAAAACCCTGAAACAAGACAGGCTTTTACCGCAGCGCTGGAAAACCTGGCAAAAGAACTGAGAGAAAATATTTAATTGTAACCCTGAAAAACAATTATTCAATTCAATTGCTGTTGCCTGTTGAGCGACAGCCCTAAATGTTACACTATGGCAACATCAAACGAAAAACTGCAGGAACAGGAAGTGCAGGGACAGCAGCAGCAGGCAGCCTATAAAGAAACGCAGGCAGCAGAACTATCTCTGGAAGAAAGTTTGCAGAAACTGGTTAAAGTAGGCGGTTTTGATTTTCTCGAAGCAATTGTCGATGGACTACAAAACCTGAACCCCGAACGTAAAGCCCGTAAAAAAATATTCCTGACCGACGAGGATAAAAAGAACGAGCGCAAGGCCCTGCTTAAAAAGCTGGAGCTATGGCTGGAGCTGCTGGCCGAATCTGATTCGCCCGCCACTATCATGGAAAAAAGCCAGAGCCGTACAGAGCTGGTTGACCAGAGCCTGAAGAAAAATATCGGTATCGCGCTGAATGCCACGCAGCAACTGGAAACAGCTTACCGCACCATGCAGCTGTTCTATAAAAACACCGAAAGCGACAAACTGAACAATGTTGTGATCATGAATGCTGCAATGGATCAGCTGACAGATCTTGACAATCCCCGCTTTATAGATTTTGTAAGTGAAGAGCTGAAACAGAACTACGACCGGCTCGACCTCCGCGATAACTATTCATTGCTGGTGATACCCGGTTATATGGGCTCTAATAAAGTGATAGAAAAATGGGCCAAGATCGCACACAACAACAAAGCGATGCTGGTAACCGATTTTGCCAACCTGGAGCAGCCCGATGATGTGATAGACCTGTTCAATGCCGCCAACCTGGCCAGTGGTGATGCTTTCAAAAGCAATATGATCATGACCTGTAACTGGCTGGTGGGCAGGGGTAAGGTTGCCGAAGCCGGTGAAGAGGAAGACCTGTACGTACCCGGCTCTGCAGCACTGGCCGGTAAAATGTACTATACCCTTATGAGCCAGGTAACCGCAGGTAAAAAACACGGTGCCATGAACGAAGTGGACGGCGTGCGTTTCGACCTGAAGAAAAGCGAAATATCACAGCTGGAAAAAATAGGCCTGGTACCTATGGTGAACGAATACGGCAAGGTGATGGCCTTCTCGGCCAAAACCCTGTTCACCGGTGACAATATCGGTTTGCAAACCTATTCTGTAGTGCGTGTATTTGACTATATCACCAAAGTGCTGTTCGATTTTCTCAACCGCCGCGCTTTTGAAAACTGGAACAGCAGAACCGAAAGCGACCTGCGTTCACAGATCGTCAAATTCCTCGACAGTATACAGGGTCCCGACCGTTTGATCGAGCGCTTTAAGATCATGCGTTTTGAAAGGGATGAAACCCAGAAAGACCGTATTCATCTCGATATTCACATCACGCCTTATTTCCCCGCCAAAAGCTTCGTGGTAAAGCTGGATGGATATAAAGGTGAAGATGAACACACCACCTGGAATACCGAGTACGACCAACAGCCGAAGTAACATTGTTATAGGTATATTTATTTTTTAAGCCATCCTTTTAAAAGGGTGGCTTTTTTATTGCGGCAGCTGAACCGGTGGGTGAGCAGAAGGGCATCCTGCGCCCGAAACAGGCTGCTGCCCAATAAAACATTTATAACCAATATATTTGCAAAGCAGCATTCCCTAACAATGATTTGTATTTGGCATGAAAAATTTACTGATACTATATGGTGATGCAGAAAAAGACGGGATCAACAGTGCATTGACCGAGGCATACAAAAAAGGGGCGCAGAGCGCCAATGCAACAATAAAAGAGCTGTATATCATGGATTTAAGATTTAATCCGAATAAACAGTTCAATAACCGTGTAACCGAGCTGGAGCCGGATCTGCAAATGGCATTGGAACGTTTGCACTGGGCCAATCATATCCTTTTGTTTTGTACAGTGAACCGTGAATCCATTGCAGCCAGGCTAAGCGGTTTTTTCGACCGGCTTTTTTTGCCCAACCAGATATTCTCCCCCGGTGGTAACAACAGCTTCAATAATAATTTCAGCGGCAAATCGGCCAGGATCGTGTCTGTGCTGGATAAGGCCAGCTGGGAAGAATGGCAGCAAACCAAACGTCCTACCTATCATGCCATTAAAAGAACCGTGCTGGAGCATGGCCGTATTAACCCGGTACGCACCTGTACCATCGGGTACCTGCATTCCCTGGAAAACGATTATGCAAAAAAATGGCTGCGTAAAATGGAAGCTTTCGGGGAAAAGATCATGTAAATGAGCCAGCCGGTGCCCGCAATTACAGTGCTGCTGCGGGATGCAGGAGCTGTGCAGCACCGGTTAAAGTGTATTTTATACATGATTGCCTGATGGTGATACGAATTTTTTACCGATTCTCCAATGAGGAAAAAAACATATTTTTTTAATAGTTTATTTGGCCTGAATATTGTTTAAATACATACTTTAGTGGCTCAATCCATAAGCCGCATTCGTTTAAAAAACACCGGCCCTGTAAAAAGATTTGTACTGGCTATTGCTGGTACCTATAAAGTAGTTCTTTTATTTCGTTAACCTAATAATCACAATTATGGCATTCAATGCACTTTTCACCGAAAACGGGAAGCAAGCCCGTCAAGTACTTGCTGTTAGTTATTCCCTCAACAGGGATGTTGACCACAAAGGACGCCCCTCTTCCGGCGTTTATGGCGGCACCATCGATGTAGAACTCGAATCTACAGAAGACACTTCCCTTATCGAAACAATGGTGAACAACCAGTTCAAACCCATGTCCGGTACCATTCTTTTCAAAAAAAGCGAAGAAGATTCAAAAATGAAGGAACTCACCTTCAAAGATGCTTTTATCGTTAAGTACTCAGAAGGTCTTAATGTTATAGGCAACGATCCCATGAAGATCCGTTTCACTATTTCTGCCCGCGAAATCACTGTTGGTGCAGCGACACATGTGAATACATGGGATGGCGTTAAAAATGCTTAATGCTTAAAGACCAGCCTTATTTCCAATTCCTTTTTATTAACCATGTGTCTGCATATTTTCTCCGGTAGCGTTCCATTGGTGTTAATGGCCGTTGCTAACTAAAAAATAGCATCATGTTAAATAACGAACCAAAGCAATCAACGTTAGCTGGCCAGTCTTCTTTGTTGATCCATATCAAAAGGAATGCTGAGAACAGTCTGCATACTTATGGCAGTTTTACGTTGAACGAACCGGGTAAGGAATATTCTTCACTATCAGGGTATAGTGTTGAGCCTGGAGGATTTTCGGGGCCGGCGCATTTATCAGGAAAAAAATTGCCTGCAGGAACCTACCGGTTGAGCTGGCAGTTTATTCCCGGCGACGGAACCCGTTTGGTTTTGTACAATGCACAGATTGCTGAACACAGGCAGGTATTACTGGGCAACGCGGGAATTATTTCGGAAGAGAAAAATAGTTACCTCGTATTATCCGGTACAGCGCGTTATCATTCTGAAAGCGGTGCTGCTTTGCACGCTGCAAGGGATATGCGCAATAAACTGGAGGCTTATGTAAGAAAAGCCGGTGTAGACAATGTGCAGGTACAGATTGATGATTTTTAATAACTTTATTTTATTAACCTGACTAAATTTTTGTTTTATGGCTTTCAGCGCAACATGCAAACTGGGAAATGCTAAAGAGCTCCAGCTGTTACAATGTAATTTTTCTTTGAGCAGAGACGTAGATGCCAAAGGTCGTCCTTCTTCAGGCGTTTACGGCGGCACTATCCATATTGAAATAGAATCTACAGAAGATACTTCTGTGATTGAATCAATGGTGAATAACCAGTTCAAACCTTTCTCCGGCAAAATCACTTTCAAAAAGAGTGAAGAAGATGCCAAAATGAAAGAATTGAACTTCAAAGATGCTTACATTATCCAGTATAACGAAGGCATTAATGTTATCGGCAACCATCCGATGACGCTGAGCTTTGTTATTTCTGCCCGCGAAATTTCTATGGGTGCAGCTACCCACGTGAATTCATGGGGTGGTGTAACTCAATCATAATTGAGCTCAAACGCATAATAAAGGCTGCCGCCAACTCGGTGGGTGGCCTTTTTTTATAATGCTTTTACTGCTTTCAGAATAGGTTTCGCTAACACTATGGATAGAACGGCACTGATAACAGACCGTATCTTCATAAATCAGTTTTTATGTTAACAGATATTGAGTACATAAAACTATTTAACGATTGTGTGATTAATAAAGACCAGGTGGGAACGGTTAATCATATTATCGTAGATAAAATTTTACCCAACAGAAGCAGGTATGAATACATTTCACTGGTTATTAAATATGGCCAGCGTTATGCAGATAATATCTTTTTTAAAAGGATCTGTTTTGTCAACGACAGTTATTTTGATGCTTCTGATTATGCTTTTGCAGGCAAAGAATCGGGCATTTTAAAATATGCAAAAAACGACAGCATCACTTCGTCGTATTATGCACAGCTGTCACCCGAACTCACCACACCTTCTACCGGTGCGCAAATACCCTGGTATGTAATTGCCTGTATCCATTACAGGGAAAGTGGTTTAAATTTCAGTAAACACCTGCACAATGGCGATCCGCTGAGCGGCTTTACCAAACAGGTGCCCAGCGGTTATCCCAAACTGGGGCATAAGCCTCCTTTTACTTTTGAAGAAAGCGCGGTGGATGCATTGAAACTGCGCAAACTGGATAAATGTGCCAACTGGAGCCTGCCTAAAATACTGGGCAGACTGGAAGCGTACAATGGTGCAGCCAAGGCTTATTATACACATCATATCAATACTCCTTATCTATGGGGTGGCTCTAATTTGTATACCAAAGGCGGTTTCCCCAGAGATCATGTATTCAGTACCGATTATGTAAATAAACAACTGGGTGTGGCAGTGTTACTGAAAGGTATGGAGCAGAAAGGCGTTATCGCAATTCCCCGCCAGTAGTTAAACTGAATGCATATATGGGTAAAGCGTTTTTCCCGGTTACTGTTGCGGTATTGCTTTTGCTGGCTTCCTGCGGTCAGAAAAAAAATACAGAACAAAGTAAAGCGATGGGTGATACAGCGGCACACAAAACAACCGGTACAGCTGCATCATCATCACTTGCACAGCAGGATGCTGCTTTGGCCAGCCAGGCGGCTGCAATGCAGGCTTCACTGGAAGAATACAACAACAATGGCTCTACCGCAAAGGAAGATTCTTTCATCACTACCTTAAAAAAAACGCTGGCTTCAGCACCATCATTCACTTATAACTTCCCTGCACTGCAGAAAAAAGAAATCAGGATAGTCACTTCTGATGACGGAACACTGCGGTTGTTTTCCTGGTTATCGCCCTATTCCGGAACCATGCTTACTGTACAGCATGTTTTCCAGCTTAAACTGGCCGGTGGGGGTGTACATAGTTTTACACTGGATGAATTGTATAAAGAGCAGGAGCAGGGCAATTTACCCACTCCTTATTTTACCGGTATATACCGTTTGCCGTACACAGGTGATACCTGTTATATACTGATCGGCGAAGGTCAGATGAGTGGTTCAGAACCCTACCGGGTAGTGCACAACCTCACGCTCAGCAATGGGGTGCCCAGCTTCGACCGTAAACTGTTTAATACGGGCAGGAACCAGGAGAGTGAAATTTATGTTAGTATAACACCATCACCCGGAAGCGGGGGCAATGAAGATTTAACGATACCGGTTATCCGGTATGATACTGCTGCAAAGGAAATCAGTTATCCCGAAACAGTAGAACGTAAAGACCATACAGCCCTTACGGGGAAAACCAGGAAGATCCGGTTTAATGGAAAGGTGTTCCAGTAGTAAATTGAATAAACAATCTTATTAACGGTGAGATAAAAATTTCCGGATCAATGAATGGTAATAGTATTGGTTTAAAAATGATATCTTTACAGTACAAAGTGCAGTTTGTTTTTAACCTGCACCGGATTCACACCCCGGTATGAATGTCCCCTTTTAAAAATCTAAAAGTATACCGGAACCACTTCAGCAAGCCCCGATGATTGCAATGAAAACCTGTTAGCTATGCCACCGGCAATATAACCCTGTGCAGTTGATTATTTAAATCACTGAAGTATGTACATAAACAATCTTTTATCTAAACCTGTTAACCTATGGACCAGATAGTAAAGGCAGAGATTAACATCGAGGGTACACCTATTACCCATTTCAACAGCTTCTCGCTGAAACAGCAGTTCAACCGGCATCATTATTTTGAACTGCGCTTTAACCACGACCAGATTGGTCTTCCCGGTATGATCACACTGGAAAAAGCCAAAACATTTATCGGTAAAAACCTGAGCGTGGAATTTGGAAGCATGCCCGGCAAGGAACAGGCATTTATAGGTAAGATAACCCGTGTGGATCTTGCCCAGAGCCATGGATACCACGGCATACTGGTAGTAAGCGGGTATTCACCCACCATCTTGATCGACAGGGGCCCCGACCTGGGTTCTTATCTTAGTAAAGACCTGGCATCTATTGTGCGCAAAGCAACAGAAGACGCACCGGCAAATGATCTCAACATACAGCTTAACCCGGCAAGGAAAGCACCGGTGGACTATATTATCCAATACCGTGAAAGTGATTTTGATTTCATCAACCGCTTATCTGCCGAATACCATGAATGGTTTTTTTACGATGGTGTGCAGCTGCATTTTGGTAAACCTGCCGAACAACCGGAAGTGCAATTGACCTATGGCCGCGATGTACATTCCTTGCAGTACGGTATGGGTATTGCCCCGCTGAAATACCGGCGCTTTGCTTATGACCCTAAAACAGATCAGCTGCTGCAATCTGAAAGCAATGAACAGGGTGGCAGCCAGCCTGATCTTAAATACGCTGTGGATGCCAGCAACCAGGTGTATAGCAAAGTGTATAACCAGCCCGCTTTTATCAGGGTAGATAGCAAATCGGATATAGACAGCCATGTTAGCAATGAAGCCAAAGCCTTGATCAGTGAACTGCTTAAGGTGAATGGCAGCGGCGACAACCCCGGTGTAAAGCTGGGTGGTATAGCTGATATCAGCATGAGCGTACGCCAGGGCCTTGCAGATTTTGCTACAGAATCATTGGGCAAATTCCTGGTCACCGGCGTTTATCATGAATTTGATGGTGTAGGCCATTATCACAATACTTTTGAAGGTGTGGTAGCCGATACGGAAAGGATACCTGTAAAGCATTATCAAAAACCCAGTCCCGACCTGCAGCTGGCTGTAGTGGTAGAAAATGATGATCCCAAGAAACAGGGAAGGATCAAGGTGAAATTTAAATGGGAATGCAGTTGCAATGATGCTACAGAATGGTTGCGGGTGATGAGCCCCAACGCGGGTAACGGCGATACCGGGGGCAACCGCGGTTTCTTTGTGATACCGGAAAAAGGCGACCAGGTGGTGATCGCTTTTGAAGAAGGGAATATTGCCAGGCCCGTGGTTATGGGCAGTGTTTACAGTGGTAAAACAGCCAATAGCGGTGGTTTCTCCAACAGCAATATCAAAGCCATGAACTCAAGGGCCGGCAGCACACTTACTTTTGATGACGGCACGCATGCACTCAATCTGCAAACTTCGGCAGCCAATGCACTCAACATAAAAGATAAAGAAGGCAGTGCCGCACTTAAAACAGCCAAAACCATTTCAATGGATACTGCTGAATCCATCACACAAACAGCTGATAAAAATAAAATAGAAATGAAGAAAGATGGCGGCTCCATCACCGTTGATGCCGAGAAAACCATTACTATTAAGTCGGGAAAAAGCTCTATTGTTTTGCACCAGGATGGAACAATTGAATTGAAAGGACAGATCGTAACGGTTGAAGCGAAGAGTAACCGCATCACCGGTGGCGATACAAAAATTGACGGCGGCAACGTATTTATCAACTAAAAAAGCACAAACAATGGAATGGTCATTACTGGGTAATGATGAATGGAAACGCCAGCAGGCATTGCGCATCCTGGAAAAAGGTGTGGTAAATAAATACCTCATCCGCAACAACAGCGAGGTGCAGATCAATACGATGCATATTAAAAGTGTGAATGAATGCAAATGGATGGTACATGTGAAAGATATCAGGCCCGATCATTATGTAGTGGAATTGTTCACCATGGAAAATGTGATTGTTGAAACCAATAACCCCATGATGAAAGATGTGGCAGGCTTTAATAACCTGTTTAAAGAAGTGTATAATGAACTGGTGATGGAAATCAATTATAAAGGCGAATTGCAGGCCGTACTGAATGCAGCTGATATCAGAAGGAAATGGCAGCGTGTGCGGGAGCAGTTAAAACAGCTGGGCGAACAGAATGCCAATGTAGCCAGCGTGATACAGCTGAACGATCATCTTTTTGATGATGATAAAAGATTAATGGAAGTGATCAGGGCGATGGAATATTTTGAACTGTTCTTTATCGGGTTCTACGGAAAAGAGCTACCCGGCAACCGCAGTACAGCCAGGAACAGTAAGTTCAGGGGTAATAAATTAAACTGGCGTTACGATTTTGCTTACAATAACCGGCGCGCAGGTGGCGATACAACCCATATCAGTGTACATGGGCAGGTGACAGATTCATTGTCTGAATCTTTTCTCAGGCATACCTATGGTCCTTCAGAATTTGTGAATTATAAAAATGCATCACCAAAAATTTTCTGTGAAGGCGAATACCAGTTGCATACACGCACCGGCGTTATTACAGGTGCCACCTACCGCAATCATGAAATTATTGACCCGGCCAGCTTTTACAGTAAAAACGATTACACTATTGTTAAACAGGCATAACGCTGTCAAATTATTGAAATATGCAGTTGACTGAAGAAAAAGCATTGCAGGTAGCGCTTGATTTTATCAAAAACAAGCAGTACAAAAAAACCGGTAAGCCGCGGTTTGTTCCGGCCGGTTCACGGGAGGCGCAGGATCCGTCAGATACCTGGGTGGTGCCTTTGACCTATGAGCTGTTTGGACTGGAAGAAACCGATTACCTGAGCATTGATGACCGTAGCGGGGCTGTTATGTATGTCAATACCAAGCATGGCTATCTCTATGGCGCACCGCCTGGTGCGCAATCCCTTCGCCGCGACACCAATGAAGAAGAGGATGATGAAAACTGGGATGACTTGTAAACCTTTCAAAACTTATCGCTAACACTATGTCAAAGTTTTTAAATACCAAAGATTTTTTTCTGTGCACCGGAGGACTGATGCCTTCACAGATGCAGACACATCAGCAGGTGGCAGGGAAAAAAGACGGTGAAACAAAATTCCTGACAAAGATCGATACCAAAACAACGTTCATTGCCGATTTCTCCTGCAGGAAAATGATGATACTGATGGCAATTATCGCTGTGGTGATCTGTGCGCTGACGATTGCCACAGGCGGTGCTGCGTTGATCGCAGCGGCTGCCATTGGCGGTGCGGTAGGCGCTGCCGCCGGTGCATTGATCTGCGGCTGCCAGGGCGCAGCAGCCCGTATGTGGATCAATTATAAGGAAGATACTAAAATTGGTCCGCTGGAAGTACCTGCTGTAACAGATAAGGCTTATATGACCTGCGCTATTTTTGGTGAACAGATAAGGCTGGCCCCGAACATTAAGAACTGGTGGCAGGCTGCACTGGTAGGTGTAAGCAATTTTACCGGTGAAATGTTTAAATGCGTGATGGTGGGTGCGGCTGCAGCCGGGCTCGTTGTACTGGCATCAGAAGGCGTCATGGCTTTTTTAGGCAATGCTTTGCTGAACTGGGGGGCCAGTTTCGGGCTGGGCGGCCTTTTGCTGAGAAGCGGTATGGGGCTGAACCAGATGGTGCAGGATGAATATGTTAACGGGCAGGGTGCCAGTGCCGACAGTTTCGCCGAAGGCTTCTGGGGTATGGAAACCGGAACGGCACACAGCGCTTATAACGTGGCCACCGGTCAGGGCAAACCGGAAGATTATGCCGGGCTGCTGGCCTGGGGTGCACCGGTAGGCGGTAAGGCAGAAGAGCCTTCTCCCATCAATGTAGATGAAATGGGCGATAATGCCTGGGAAGGTAAACCCCAGCGTGGTAAAACCGGCTATCTTGAAAGTCCGCGTATGAGCCGTGCTGAAGTACAGGCCTTTAAAGAAGCGATGAAGCAGAAAGGCATCGAAGTGGAGATCGACAAAGATGGCCATCTGCCAGATAGCGCCAGGGCCGGTTTCGACCCGCAGAAAGGGAAAATTTACCTGCGGAAAGGCGCCACTGATTATGAGGCTTTTCATGAAAGCAAACATGCAGAGCAATGGTTGGCACTGGGTAAGGATAAATACCTGCAGCAGTCTACCATGCAGCGCGAGCAGTATGTGTACGACCAGATAGCCAAAAACAAAAGCCGTTTTTCTCCTGCAGAGCTGGAACATGCCAAAAATTACATGAACAGGGTACGGCACGATCATGGGGTAGAACCGATGGATGCCATGGAAAGCCTGCCCAGGGGCGAGGCCGGCGAAGGAGGCAGCAGTGGTAAAGGGGGCGACGGGGATCTGTATGAAGATCCAGGTTCAGCCGGAACGCTGGACGGTGATATCGCCGGCGAGCTGGATGCCATGTCTGATGACCCTGCCGGCGACCCAGGAGGCAGCGAGAGTGTATATCACATGAAGAGTGATAAATTTGCACAAGGCGTACTGGATGGAGTTGATCCGAAATATTTCAACGATGCCAACCGGTTTGGAAAAGGATTTTACATCGCCGACAAGGCTGAAACAGCCATCGCCGAAGTTACTTACCATGGCGGTGATCCCAATACCTCAAAAATCATTAGATTTAACCTGGATAAATCCAAGCTGAATGAGCTGGACCTGACAGATCCTGATACGGCAAAAAAATGGGGTTATGACAAGGCGCAGGAATATGAAAAAAATGCAGAATCAGAAATGCTGAAAGATCCTGATGCACCGATTGACAAATATGCCGCGAGCAAAGACCTGGCGAAAAGAGCGCAGGATGCGGGGTATAATTCAATCAAGTTTCCCAGTAAGCGTGCACCCGGCGCCGCCAACAGGGTTATTTTCGGTGACAGCAAAGAGGCCATGGGCGAAATTCTGCAGCCAGAAATGATCATGCCGGCCAGCGAATAAGGGAAAACGGGCAATAGGATTGCCTGCAGTATTTCACCGGGTTATTAACCAATATAACAAGCGATGAAAGTATACGTTGCTAAATATAAACTGAACGATAAAATTTTCTATACCTCGCGGATAGACGAAAAAGATACCTACGGGGTATTTTACCTGCTCACCCAGCAGGGAGAGGTCGGGATCATTGATTGCATCAATGATAAACCGGCCGCACTGGATGATATTGAACAGGCGCTGAAAGAAAATACCCGCTTCGCCGCACTGGCAGGCCACCGTAAAAACGATTACCTGCAGGATGCCTGGCGTTTTTTTGCTGATACATCTGCCGGTGGTGAAATATGGTACCTGGGGCATATTTATGGTGTGCCGGAAATAGGCGGTGCGTTTACCGCCGAAAACAGGAAACTGCTCACCAAGCTGGACAGCTACCAGAAAGAGGAGGAGGTGCAGAAAGTGCAGTTTACAAAATGGTTATCACTGAGCCGCAGCGAAAAGACTGAAATGATTGACTTGTTTATGCAAAATCCTGTTCAGCAGAGTTACCCTATTCTGCATGATTTTTTTCACGACACGAAAAACAACACCTATCGCTAGCGATAGGATGACCGGATAAATTCTACCCTGGAGAACTGCTTTGTTGCTTTTATTGTACACTATATAATTGCATAGAATTTTGAATAAGCTGTTCATCTATCTGGGGGCTGATGATCCGGGTGCCTTTCTTGGCAGGCTGCCGGCCGCGGCAAGGGAAATTGAACTGGAAAAGGGATTTCTTCTCTATGTTTTCGACGACCTTGGTATACGGGTATGGCGGGAAAACGGCCTGGTAAAACAGGTGCAGGCTGTGCTGGAGAAAGACCAGCGGAATATGGCCAATCTCAATTTCCCCGGTTCTGTTTTTAAAGGACAGATATTTATTAAGGATATGCCATTGCAAACACCACTGCAGTTGTCTGATATCAAAGAAAGCAAAGATGTGCGGATAGAGAAAGACAATGACAGTGTGCAGTACAAACTGCATATTTATTACCTGTTCGTGAAAGAAAGAAAATACATCCTGTGGGCAGATAAAGACGATAAAAAAGTTATCTCCATCTCGTTTTAAAGCGATGCATTATTGCATGACACCACTTGCTATTAGTAAACAGCTGCTGTTCGACGGCCTGGAAAATGAACTGGTAACCACTTCTTTTACGCTGACGATCGAACGCACTACACTGGTAGTGTCGATGAATGATATAACCGGTAGTACAGCGGTTCCGCCGCAATACCCGGGCAAACAAAAAAGCCGCGAGGGACTTGAACTGTACTACCTGCAAAAAGCACCCTACCTGATACAATTCTCTTTTGGTGAATTTCAGCCTGCGCGTTATATGTTGTACCTTGAAGCCGTGTGGAAAGACAACAGGTGAAATGCAAACGCTATCCTATTCAATCTGCAACAAAGTGCCAAACGGAAAACAGGTTTATATCACGCTTATCTTTCAGTCACTGCTGCGCTATCTCGCTGTTCCCGTAAACTATATGCGGGCCGCGGTTATTTGTGTGCTGGGTATTCTTGCCTGCCTGGCGTATGAATGGAAAGTGCAGCATGACCAGGAAAACAAGCTGCAGGTGATTGCAGGAACATTCACGCATTGCGCAACCGGCAATACAACCATGACATGCATTCAATTCAATGGCAAACAACTACAGGTACAGCCGGAAAATCTACCCGGAAAAATAAGGAACCGGATACAGGAGAACAGTGCTGTGCAAACACTCGTAACAGATACCGCTTCGGTTAATTGGAGCAAACCGGTGCTCGCTAATTTTGATGCAGGTAAACAGCTAAAAGTCCCCGGCATTTTAAACTGTGCAGGACTGGTCATCAGCGGACAAACATGGCTGTCACCAAAAGCCATGATCAAAAAATGGTCTTCCGGAACTGATACAGTGCTGATCGGGATATGCCAGTTCATTTTTGTTTTTGTACTGGTCTTTATCAGTGTCCTGTTCTTTGGTGCAATTTATCCTTTTATACTGCGCGGGCGGAGGGCAGGGCGGTAGCCGATGCTAGGGTGGCTAGCCTAGTATTGCTGCATACCTGTCTTTGTCAAGGCCCAGTGCATAATCCAGTTTTTGCTGGATATCTTCATTGCTGAAGCTGGTTTCAAAATCGTTATACAGGCGGTGTATGATACCGGAAAATGCTTCTGTTGTGGCAAAAAGATCATCGGCAACCGGGTATTCAAGATCGAATTGGCTGCTGAAAAAACGCAGGGTGGGGATGCCCCACATGTAACATTCAAAATAACAGGATGTATTCACTGTAATGCAAAAATCGGTTTGCCGGTTATTGAGCACATCCTGTAAGGTGAGTTTGGCGCTTGCCAGCTGGAACCCGGCACCCCGGTGGATCTCTGTAAGCAGGTGCTGGTATTTTTTCCTGCTCAATGAGGGATGCAGTTTAAAATGGAAAGAGAAGCTGTTGTCATGTTGTGCATTGAACCTGGCAAGAATATCGACGACCTGTTCATTCTCTTTTTCAAAATCTCTCCGTGATAAAAAAACGACACAGTTCTTTTGCACCGGCTTTCTCAATGGCGACCTGTTCTTTTCACGGGGATAGCCTGCCGCAATAATGCTTTTTTCATCCAGTCCAAAGCGGATCAGTTCATCCCTTGAATAATCGCCCCAGGTTAAATGGCAGCCGGCTACAATATTGCTGTATTCCACTGCATCAATAAAATTCTTTTCATAAATACGGGTTGCACCATGCTGCAGGTCGTAAGTGGCGATCTGCCGTTTATTAAAATACTGCGTAATCAGGTTTTCCAGGTACATCACACTACAGAAGGATACGTATTTTTCAACCGGTGCATTTATTTCTTCCTCGGCACAATCTATATTGTTTAAAGTATGGGTGAGCAGCGAAGCAATATGTAAACGCTGGTTGCGTGACAGCCCGGTTAAATGTTTTGTTTTCTGTAAGCCCAGGCGGATATGTGAAATGTTCAACCGTTTTTTTTTAGGCAGCAAAGCCAGGCTGAACCTGGTTAGGTTACTGATGCGGGCGGTTACATACTCCCATATCTCCACATAATCTTTCCGGGAAGTGAACTCGACAAAAGTGGATAACACACCGGTGGCGGCTTTGGGAAATTTGCTGAAATTATAAGCCTTGCTGAAATTTTTAATGATACGGCTGTTAGAAGTTTTGGCACCGCGTAAAACAATATCCCGCAAAACCGAATCCATGATTTTCTGAACGGCATAGCCCCTGTAATCGAAAGATACAGTGTGCATCACTTCATTAAACAATTCGCGCCTGCTGCCTGCTTCACTGGAATTCATTGGTACCGGTTATTTTTGGTTGAGTATAGTAATAAAACAAGGCATGCGGCCGAAAAGTTGTTTGCAGTGCTGCCTGCCTGTTTGTTATTTTTCTGAAGTAAAAGAAACGATATAAGCGATACCCGGCATCTGCTGCAGGCGTTGTGAATTATAGCCAAAAAAACCGATGGCGTTTTCTGCCGCTGCCTGGGCATCGTTCACTGAATCGCCAATAAGACAGGTAAGGTGCAGGGGATAGCCCTTTTGCGCCAGCAACTGTTTAACATTGTCGGCCTTGGTAGTGGGGGAGCCGTGGATGCTTTGAAAATATCCGGTAATACCCAGCTCGGCGCATACATACCGGAGCTCATCTTCGGCAGATGCAGAAACAAGATGAAAATTTTTCCTGTCTTTTTCCCTGCTGATATAATTTACCGAATCACTGATCAGGAGGTCTTTATTGCGCAACAGCTCGCGCATAATAACTGAAAACCTGTCGGCATATTGTTTTACCTCAGCCTCACTGATCTTCTGCTGCAGTATTTGCTCAAAAAAATAGCGTATTTTATGAAAACGGGAAAGGCCGCCGTTTTTGCGGTGATAATCCATCAGGCGGGCTACTTTGTCTTTTTCAAAAGCGCTGAATATTTGTTCAAAGCCAAGGTCGCGTATGGGATTAGAATCCATGATAACGCCGTCAAAATCCCAGAAAATATTTTTATAGTTTTCCAGCATGTTTTTTTTGTTGTATAAAATTTTCGGCCAGTATTACATCTTCGGGGGTGTCTACAGCAATGGTGTTGCCACCTGTTTCTACCATCATTACCTCTTTACCTGCATCGAGAAAACGGAGTATCTCAATATCTTCATATAGCTCGCATCCTGCTTTTTCCTGGTAGCTGCCATATAAAGCCAGCTCAGGGGCCGTGAATGCATAAATGCATACCTGTTTTTTATATACAGGTGTACCCACCGATGCGCTTTTGATACCCGGTACCGGTAACCGTGACATGTACAGCAATCTGTTGTCTTTGGCTGTTACAACTTTTGGAATATTGATATTGGCAGGATCTTCATCTGGCAGCAGGCTGCACATACCGTTTACAATTTTATCCATATGCTGCTGTTTAATACCGGCGATGCGCACAATATCTGCCGGGTCAACAAAAGGTTCATCACCCTGCACATTGATATAAATATCGGCGGCTATCTGCTGCGATAACTCATAGATCCTGTCTGTACCGGTTTTGCACCGGTCGCTTGTCATCACTGCGGTATAGCCATACCGTGTACAGGTATCTGCTATGCGTTTGTCTTCTGTGGCGATATAAGTGTTTTCGCGACCCAGGGCCTGTTCTACTTTGCGGGCTACATGAATGATCATGGGCAGACCGTCGATCTGCACCAGTGGTTTTCCCGGGAAACGGGACGATTGGTATCTCGCAGGGATGACACCAATGATATGCATTGTTGTTGCCATACTATGCCGGTAAAAATATTACAATTTTTGTCTGTTGTGTATTACTTATAATAACCTGAATATAGAAACCTGTTCCATATTGGTATAACGGGTAGGTGTAAGCGAATACAGTTGCAATCCTGCAGCTACTGCCAGGTCGATAATGCGCTGGTTTTCGTGGAAAAGCTCAATATCACCGGGTCTTTCCTCCGCTGTGTACCCATCGAACCCAAAAAGATATATGGAAGAAGCTTTCAGGTCGCGGGCGGCCTGTATAGCCAGGGCCAGTGGTGAATCTTCATAAGCAGGGGCAAAAGCACTTGTAATATCCAGCTGGTACAGGTTGCTGATAAATGCCGGTATATAAATACCCGATTGACTGGTTACCGGTGGCAATATAAATTTATTGGCTGCAGCTATAGCTGTTGCTTCGGTAAATGACTGCAGGCGCTTGCCTTCATTGCCAAACAGGCAATAGTACTGATTGCACTGCTCCAGTTTTCTGAACAGCGGCGCAAAACGGCTGCTGGCATGTATGATGGAGAAATTATGTTGTGCTGCCGCTTTTTGCTGCACCAGTTTTTCAAAAGCGGTGAACTGATCGGTAGTGCTGGAACCGCCGCCTATAATAAATACTTCCTTAGAGGCAGGCTGACTGCTGAGTTGCAGCGCATTCACTGCAGTCCGCTCTGTTTTGCCCGGCAGAAAGCTGGAAAGCCGCTGTATAATATTACCGATAGAATAACGGCGTTTGTTCATTTGCGACATTACTTCCTGCTGGGGAATAGAATATTTGCCTGCCAGCATATAGGCAAGATTGGTTCCCCATTTGAACCTGCTGTTCAATTGTTGAAATTCTTCTGTAAGAGCAGCGAGCTGGTCAAAATCCACTGCTTTCTCCAAATGATCTGCCAGTACGGTAAGCAATAATTCTGTTTTAAGATTGCCTGCGCCACGGCCCATCCCGGTAACGGTTGCATCAGCTATCACACAGCCATGGTCAAGGGCGGTAAGTGTATTGGCCAGGGCCATTTCCAGGTTGTTATGCCCGTGAAAGCCCAGTGGGATATCTGTATGCATTTGTACCTGCTGCAGCAGGCTTTGCAATTGCGCCGGGAACATAGCGCCCAGTGAATCTACCAGGTACAGGTAGTCGATCTCTTTCAATTGTTCCAGTTGCTGCAGAAATGCCTGATCGTGTTGCCAGTTGGAAGCGTACATGATGTTTAATGCCACTGCATACCCCATATCTTTTAAACGGCTGGCCAGGTGAATGCCATTGGGCAGTTTGGCCGGGGCCAGCGCGATACGTACCAGGTCAACATATTGTTTGCAGGGTGCTAATAAGCGCGAAAGCTGGTCGGGCGGCGTATCTTTTTCGTCCAGCATGATGGCTTTTTTTACATACGGCATCAAGCTGGCGGCTTTTTCCAGGATATAGGGAGGGGTATAAAACAATTCGCCCAGGTACCGGTCGTCACGGATGCTCCGGTAACCTATTTCTACAAAATCCACGGGCAGCCGGGCCATAGCGGTAAAATAGTTGTGCTGAACCGCCGTGGCATAGTTCCAGTTATTATAGTAGCCTCCGTCCCGAAGGGTGCAGTCTAATATTTGAATTTTTTTCATGCGCTTAAAAGCAAATTAAATTTAAATTTCCTCAACCGGGGAATAATGTTATCATAATACTTTTGCGTCCATTATGGCTTAATCCGCCTAAGATTACATGGCACGCCCTGCTTTGATCATTTTATTGCTGATTTGTTTAATGGAATCCTGTCAAAAGGATTTCGACGCCTTCCATAACGAGGGCGCACAACATCGCTTCCCCTTCGGCCTGGTTTCCGGTATTGATACCGCACTGGGCGCTACTTATCTTATTAATGCAGGAAAAGACCCCCTGATCGGTTTCAGGAAATGGGAAGGTATTCCTACCATTGCTGCAGATTCTGCCGGACGGCATTTATTCGTTGGCTGGTATTCGGGTGGTAATGGCGAAGGCTCGGGTAACTATATTACCCTGTCTGTAAGCAACAACAATGGTGGTTACTGGCTGAACGACCAGCTGGTGATATATCCCAGGAATACACAGATACGTTTTTTCGATCCCTGTTTATGGAGGGATAAATATGATAAAATATGGTTGTTCCTGGCTAAATCGCGCACTTACTGGGATGGTGATGGCGGGGTATGGGCACTGAAATTAACCTGGAAGCCCGATACCATTGTCAACAGCCTGGCCAGGCATTTATACGATGGGGTGATGATCAATAAACCGATCGACCTTACAGATAACAACCGTATTCTTTTCCCTGTATCGGTATGGGATCAGAAACCTACCAACCCGGCTAAAACCGGTACTTTTATTTACAGCACCACTTATGGCAGCGGCGCACCGCAGTTCCAGTCGCTTGTTAAATACTCTTCTGTAAAAGTGCCGCAAACCATCCGCACCTTCGATGAACACCAGCTGGTACAGACCGACGACCCGGAAAGAATGCTTTGTTTTGTACGCACCACCAAAGGCGTATACTACTGCAAGAGCCTGGATTATGGTAAAACCTGGAGTGCGCTGGTGCCGTTTAAACTGGTGGGAACAACGGCTGACAGCCGGTTTCATATTGTACGGCTGCGTTCAGGAAACCTGATGCTGATCGTTAACAACAGCAGCGTCCGTACCAATATGATGGTGTTTTTGTCCAAGGACAATGGCAACACCTGGCCCTGCAAACTTCTTATTGACAACCGCAGCAATATTTCTTATCCCGATGCCATTGAAACAGGTAATGGTACTATTCATATGGTGTACGACCGCGACCGGTATACAGCAAAAGATATTTTATATGCGCGGTTTACCGAGAACGATATTATCAAGGGGAATACCAAGGGCATTTACAAAGCCAAGATCAACCGGTAATAGAAGCCGGGCTGGGCATCATGAAATGCCCCGAACTGCGGGAGAGCTTTCTTCACATTACATGCAGCATTATCTTTCTTTACACTGTTCTTCTCCGGCGGTTCAGGGCATGGCAGGCTAATTGGTGCTGAGTACCAGTTGCGGTAAACGGATACCTGCTTCTGCAGCACTGACCAGGGTATTGTTGTTCAGTTTCATGGTCATTTCAGAGAAATGGTATTTCAGGCAATCCAGGAAATTGCGGATGGCCACATTCTGTTTGCAGGTGGCTGCATACCAGGTGCGTTTGGCTACTTCTGGCGGCAGGGGGATAGCGACAATATCCCTTGTTTCCAGGTAGGGCTGTACTATCCAGTCGGCCAGTACACTGATACCCAGGTTGGCGCTCACCATTTCTATAATGGCATCAGTATAATGTATGCGGTGCAGGTTTTTGGGTTTTACTTGCTGCAGTTGCATCATGTTTTCTATCACTGGTACAACACCGGATGCGGGATCGCTGAAAGACAGGAACAATTCTTCATCCTGGAAATCGCTGATCTTTACCATTCTTTTTTTCGCCAGCGGATGCTGCCTCGACATAATCGCCAGCAGCCTGTCTTCAAATATCGGTTCGTACTGGATATTGGGGTTGTTGATCTTTGTTTTTACAATGCCGATATCCAGTTCGCCTTTCAATAAAAATTCCAGCGGCCGGTGAGTGGCATTGGATACAATATGAATATTGATATCGGGGCATTTGCTTTTGTAATACTTGATAATACAGGGAAGCCAGTGGTAGGCGGTATAACACTGGGTACTGATGTTTAAGGTACCTATCTGGCCCATTTTCAGGTTGCGTATATCTTCTTCCAGTGAATGCAGCTCGATAAGGATACGTTCGGCGCTGGACAGGAAGCGGATGCCTTCATCAGACAGCTGTAATTTTTTGCCTTTGCGGTCAAAAATAGCTGTGTCCATTTCCCGTTCCAGCTCTTTCAACTGGTGGCTGAGTGCGGATTGTGTTAAATGAAGGGCGTCTGCTGCTTTGGTAAGTGTGCCTTCTCTTACAATTGTGCTTACCAGCTTAAAGTGGTGAAGACCAATATTCATGGGTAATCATTTTTTTATTAGGAAGCCCGTTAATCGTTAACGCATATTAACATTTTGGCATGTAAAAAAGCCTGTTTGTTAACTTCTGCCTATCAATCTGCCTTATTCACCGATGCTCAGGTAACTATTTGGTCCACGCAAAAATACTATTAATATAATTAATGGTTTTGATAAAATTAATTCATTTTATTCATAGTAGGAAGGCATTTAAATTTGTGTAACGGTTTAGCAATTATACTTTCCTCATGTCAAAGTCAAACACGATTCGCTTGTTCCTGCTTCTTTTAGCTGGTGGGGCAAGCGTTACTTTTATTGATGCTCAGGTATTAACATTGAAAGACGCCGTTCAGATGGCATTGAACAATTACGGTACAGTTAAGGCAAAAACAAATTATGTCAATGCCTCCAGGGCCGTTGTTGAGCAGTCTAAAAGAGAATACCTGCCGGATCTGAATCTTTCAGCACAACAGGATTACGGAACGATCAACGGGCAAAATGGTCCTATGTATGGTTACAGGGGATTGAGTGTTGCATCATCAGGGCCCGCATTGCCCAATCAAAACTGGCATTCGGCTTTTGGTGCGCTGTACCTGGCCAATGTGAACTGGGATTTTTTCTCCTTTGGCAGGGCCAAAGAAAAGATCAAGGTATCCAAAACAGTACTGGAGCGGGATGCCAGTGACCTGATGCAGGAGAAGTTTCAGCAGCAGGTGCGTGTATCGGCCGCTTATCTTAACCTGCTGGCCGCACAAAGGCTTACCCGCTCACAGCAGAATAACCTGGACAGGGCAGAATCATTCCGCCTGGTAGTGGTTACACGCGCCAAGAATGGCTTGAATGCAGGTGTAGATTCCTCCCTGGCGAATGCAGAGGTTTCCAATGCGCGCATTGCACTGACACGTGCAAGGGATTATGAGCAGGAGCAGGCTAACCAGCTTTCACAGTTACTGGGTGGTGAGCCTGGTATCAATTACACACTGGATACCCAGTTCATTGCACGCATCCCGAATGCAATGTTCGATACTTCAAAACAATCTTTATCGCAACATCCTTTACTGCAGTACTACCAGCAAAGGATCAATGTAAGCAATGAGCAGGCAAAATACTTCCATACGTTTAATTATCCTACTTTCTCTTTGTTCGGCGTACTGCAAGACAGGGCTTCAGGGTTTGATTATAATTATGGTGCACTGAACCCTGACGGGTATACACAGAAATACTGGCAGGGCATCAGTCCGTCAAGAGCCAACTACCTGGTAGGTGTTGGTATGGTATGGAACCTGACCAGTCCGCTGCGGGTGCATCAGCAGGTGGCCGCACAGCAATGGACCTCACGTGCTTTGCAGGATGAATATGACCTGGTGAACCAGCAGCTGAGATCACAACGACTGCTGGCCGATGCAAAAATTAAAAATGCACTGAACAATTATATCGAAGCACCGGTACAGGTAAAAGCCGCATCGGATGCTTACCTGCAGAAAAGTGTATTGTACAAGAACGGACTAAGCAATATCGTGGATGTAACACAGGCTCTGTACGCGGTGAACCGTGCAGAAACAGACAGGGATATCGCCTACAACAATGTATGGCAGGCCTTGTTGCTGAAAGCCGCTGCCAGCGGTGATTTCAACCTGTTCATCAATGAGTTTTAGTAAATAAGATTTCTGTCATTTGATCAATTTATTTACATGGGATTAATAAGAAGCGCACTCAGAAAACCGATATCTATTCTGGTGATCGTTGCAGGGTTGTTCTTTTTCGGTATCAATGCCGTAAACAAGATCAAGATAGATATCTTCCCGGATCTGAACCTGCCCGTGATCTATCTGTCGCACCCTTATGGTGGTTTTACACCTGCGCAGATGGAGGCTTTCTTCGGCAAGCAGTATGTAAACCTGATGTTGTATGTTTCGGGTCTAAAGAGTATTGAAACCCGCAACATACAGGGTTTAACGCTGATGAAGCTCACTTTTTATCCGGGTACCAACATGGCGCAGGCTGCCGCGGAAGTGAGTGCATTCAGTAACAGGGCACAGGCGATTTTTCCACCAGGATCACAGCCTCCTTTTATTATCCGTTTCGATGCTTCTACCTTGCCGGTAGGGCAGCTGGTGCTGAGCAGTGCCAAACGCTCGAACAATGAGCTGATGGACCTTGCATTTGTGTATGTGCGTGCTTCTTTTACGTCTATCCCCGGCCTGGTAACGCCGGCGCCTTTTGGTGGTAATATCCGTACAGTGGTTATCAAAGCCGATCCGCAGCTGATGCGGGCACATAATCTTACACCCGATCAGCTGGTGGCAGCCTTGCGCATCAATAACCAGGCTACTGCTGCCGGTAATGTGCGTGTGGGCAATATCAACTATCTCACACCAGCGAATACAACGATTAAAACGATCAAAGATTTTGAAAATATCCCGCTGTTCAAAGGGGGTGTTCAAAACCTGTACCTGCGCGATGTGGCTTTGGTTGAAGATGGTGCCGATATCACTACCAGCTATGCACTGGTGAATGGCAAACGCTCTGTGTACATGCCCATTACCAAATCTGCCGATGCCTCTACCTGGGAAGTGGTACAGAACCTGAAAAAATCGCTGCCCCGTATCCAGGCCCTGTTACCGGAAGATGTAAAGCTTTCTTACGAATTTGACCAGTCTGTATATGTGATCAATGCGGTGAAAAGCCTTATCAGTGAAGGCGCTATCGGTGCATTGCTTACGGGATTAATGGTGTTGTTGTTCCTGGGTGATGCGCGTGGTGCGTTGATCGTGATACTGACCATTCCTACTTCCATAATATCCGGTGTGCTGTTCCTGTCGCTGTTCCATCAAACCATCAATATCATGACATTGAGTGGTTTGTCTCTGGCCATCGGTATTCTTGTGGATGAATCGACGGTAACGATTGAAAATATTCACCAGCACCTTGCGATGGGCAAGCCCAAGGCACTGGCCATATGGGATGCATGTAAGGAGATCGCGTTTCCTAAACTGCTTATCCTGTTCTGTATCCTGGCGGTATTTGCCCCTGCCTTTACCATGACAGGTATCCCGGGAGCATTGTTCCTGCCGCTGGCACTGGCTATCGCTTTCTCCATGATCACTTCTTATTTCCTGGCACAGACTTTTGTACCCGTGCTGGCCAACTGGATCATGAAAGGCCATCATGGTAAAAAGCATAAAAAAGGTGAAAAAGAAGAAACAGACGCTGAAGTATATGCACATGCCAATATGGAGGGGAATGAAAGTGATACCTGGGATCAGAAGAAAACCCTGCTGGAACATGGTACCGGTGCAGGTGGTAAAATGACGGCGTTTGATAAATTCCGTGCGCGGTTCCTGCGCTTTATGGAGCGGTTGTTCCCGTTACGCAAACCGGTGGTGATTGTATATATATTGGGGGTATGCGCCGCTGCTTATTTACTATTGCAGAGCATTGGCCGCGATGTATTGCCCACCGTAAATGCCGGACAGTTCCAGGTGCGCCTGCGCGCCCCTGATGGTACCAGGCTGGAAAGAACGGAAGAGAAAGTAGTATCGGTGCTGAATGTATTGAACGACCTGGTGGGTAAGGAGAATGTATCAGTATCATCAGCATTCGTGGGGATACACCCCGGCCTGTTTTCAACCAGCCCTATTTACCTGTTCATGAGCGGCCCGCAGGATGCGGTGCTACAGGTGGCATTGAAAGAAGATTACAAAGTGAACCTGGATGACCTGAAAGAGCGTTTCCGGCAAAAGGTAAGTGAAAAAGTGCCTGATGTACGGATGTCTTTTGAGCCCATACAATTGACAGATAAGATCCTCAGCCAGGGTGCTTCCACACCAATTGAAGTGCGTATCACCGGTAAGGATAAAAAACAGAATGAAGAGTATGCATATAAAGTGATGGAAAAACTGAAGAACATTCCTTACCTGCGTGATGTGCAGATAGCGCAGTCTATCCGCTACCCGGCTATCAATATCGGTATCGACCGTACCAGGGCTGCGCAACTGGGTGTGGATGTGTCGGATATATCCCGTTCACTGATCGCTTCCACTTCTTCTTCGCGCTACACCGAAAAAAGTGTGTGGATTGATGAACGTATCGCCCAGAGCTATAGCGTTCAGGTAGAAATACCTGAGAATAAAATGACCACCACCAACGATATAGGTGAAATACCGGTAATGAGCAATGCACCCCGCCCGATACTGAGCGATGTGGCATCGATTAAGAAAGATACTATCTATGGTGAGATAGATAATGTGGGTGCAATACCTTTCCTGTCTGTTACAGCCAACCTGCATAAAAAAGACCTGGGCACTGCTGCCGCAGATGTGGACAAAGCCATCAAATCTATCGGCAAACTGCCCCGGGGCCTTTCTGTTGAAACCAAAGGGTTAACACAGGTGCTTACAGAAACACTGGATAGCCTGCAGGCCGGCCTGTTAACAGCTATTGTGGTGATCTTCCTGATGCTTGCGGCTAATTTCCAGTCGTTTAAAGTGTCGCTGGTGGTATTGTCTACTGTACCGGCGGTATTGCTGGGTTCACTGCTGATACTGATCATGACCCATTCAACACTTAACCTGCAATCGTATATGGGTATGATTATGTCGGTGGGTGTGTCTGTATCTAACTCTGTATTAATGATCACCAATGCAGAGCACCTGCGCCGTCACAGCGGGAATGCATTGGATGCTGCCCGCGAAGCTGCGGCATTGCGTTTGCGGCCTATCCTGATGACAAGTGTGGCCATGGTAGTGGGTATGATACCGATGGCATCCGGTTTGGGTGAAGGCGGTGACCAGGCTGCGCCACTGGGGCGTGCGGTTATCGGCGGACTGGTAGCCTCTACATTTGCCACGTTGTTTATACTGCCGCTGGTATTTGCCTGGGTGCAGAATAAAACTACTACCCAGTCTGTATCATTGGATCCGGAGGATAAAGAAAGTAAACATTATATTCCGAACTTGCATGATGATAAACATGCAGGATAAAGAGCAGGTGTTGCGCATTATTTGAGATCAGAAGACAGCAACACCCAAAAGCAAACCTGCAGGCTATAACCAGCCTGCAGATATGACCGATTAAAAAAACAAATTCATTTCAAATGAATCGTCTTACACATAGTTTTACGCGCAACAGTATTATTGTATTGAGCGGCTTGCTGACTGCGGCTATACTGGGTGGTTGTCACACTTCCGAAAGCAAAGCGGAAGAAACAAAAGCGGCACCGCCGGAAACATTTACTGAAGCATTTGCACTGCAGAAAGGCAAACTGTCATCTTCCCTGCAGATACCGGGTGAACTGATCGCTTACCAGCAGGTTGACCTGTATGCCAAAGTGAACAGCTTTGTAAAAAAATTATATGTGGATGTGGGCTCCGAAGTACAGGCAGGGCAGCTGCTGGTGACGATGGAAGCGCCTGAGATCAATTCGCAGTTATCCGGTGCTGAATCCAGGCTGAAATCGCAGGAAGCGGTTTACCTGGCCAGCAAAGCCAATTACGACCGTTTGTATGAAACCAGCCAGACACCTGGTACGGTTTCTAAAAATGATCTTGACCAGGCACTGGCACGCAAAAATTCAGATTATGCGCAACTGGAAGCGGCTAAAGCCGCCTATAAAGAGATCACCGATAACAGGAATTACCTGGAAATACGCGCCCCTTTCAGCGGTGTGATCAGTGCGCGTAATGTGAACGTGGGCGCTTATGTAGGCCCTTCGGGCAAAGGATCTGAGCTGCCTATATTCACTTTGCAGGAGCAGAAAAAACTGCGCCTGGTAGTGGCTATTCCCGAGGCTTATACAAGTTATCTCACTAATAAAGATGCGGTGAACTTTAAAGTAAAAGCCCTGCCCAGTGAACATTTCAGCGCCAAGGTAAAACGTATGGCCGGCGCACTGGACAGCAGGCTTCGCTCAGAGCGTATCGAAATGGATGTGTTCAACGATAATAAAAAACTGCTGCCCGGTATGGTTGCAGAAGTGGAAGTGCCGCTGCCTGCTTCAGATAGTACGTTTGTAGTGCCAAAATCGGCTGTGGTGAATTCTACTGAAAAAGTGTTTGTCATCAAGGTTGTTAACAATAAAGCAGAATGGGTAGATGTACAGAAAGGAAGAGATGCCGACGATAAAGTGGAAATCTATGGAAAGCTAACTCCTGGAGATCATTTGGTTAAAGTTGCCAGTGATGAACTCAGAAACGGAACTGCTATCAAGAATGTAAAAATGGTGGAGTAGCAGGGAAAAAAAACTAAGCACCGGTCACCCGACTGCTGTCAGGAACCGCTACTCTGTAGCGGTTTTTTTTATTTAACAGAACATGCCCAGGTTACAAGCGCGCATCCATGGATAGCATACCATATTATTACCCTCATATCGGTCTCAATATCCTACGTCCACGCCACTCATACATCGTATATAACTCCTGCTTTTGTAATAGCTTAGTGCCCAATTCCAAGCTATGATAGAAATTATACCATATCAGCCCTCATGGCCGGCTGCTTTTGAAAGCATTGCTGTGCAGTTGCGCGCTGCATTGAGTGATAGGGCGCTGGCTATTCATCATATTGGTTCTACCAGTGTGCCAGAGCTGGCAGCTAAGGATGTGATCGATGTGCAGGTTACTGTTGCCGATCT
The DNA here is from genome assembly GCA_966424055.1 of uncultured Deminuibacter sp. Lineage (GTDB taxonomy): Bacteria > Bacteroidota > Bacteroidia > Chitinophagales > Chitinophagaceae > Deminuibacter. The sequence continues at coordinate 118,432 of CBJLMB010000014.1, forward strand.
GCAAACGCCAGTACAACAACAGCTGGAAGCAGCCGGGTTTATTTTAAACACAGGTATTTCAGGTGATCATCAGCCTCCGGGCCGGAGCGATCTTCCAACGATTGAGCTGGCAAAATTTTTCTATCATAAAAATGATCCAAGGGTAAACCTGCATGTGCGTGAACAGGGACGGTTTAACCAGCGCTATCCTTTGCTGTGCCGCGATTACCTGCGTAGTCATCCGAATGCAGCACAGGCTTACGCAGAGATCAAAAAACAGCTGGCCCGTTATTTTCCCAACGATACGGAGGCTTATTATGATGTTAAAGATCCTGTTTTTGATATAATTATGTCAGGTGCAGAAGACTGGGCATTGTACACCAACTGGCAATTACCTGCTTCTGATGCATGAGTGAATACAGCTGCTGTATCAGCGATGTTCAGTCGGTGGCAGGGTGGATATAATATGTGCTCTTGTATCATAAACAGCCTGCGTAAGTGATCGTGCTTTCGAAAGTAGGGCTGCACCGGCCCTGGCGGGGCTGCCGCAATGAAAAGGCGGGTCAGGTTCATATTCCAGCAATAGCTGTATGGTTTGCGCCATTGCTTCACCACCGATGGCAGCGGTGAGCGCCAGGCCAAAATCCAGTCCCGCCGTAACGCCACCGCCGGTGATCCGGTTGCGGTCTGTCACCACCCTTTGTTCTATTGTTTCAATACCCATCCTACGCAGCAGCTCCAGCGAGCGCCAATGGGTGGTGGCTTTATATCCATCGAGCAAACCTGCGGCGGCCAGTACCAGTGCACCGGTACATACCGATGTGATGTAGCGCGCCTTTTTGCCCTGCCTGCGCAGAAAACGGAGTGTGTTGTTATCTGTAAGTAATGCATTAATGCCCTGCCCACCGGGAACAAAAAGAATATCCAGCTGTGGGCAATCTTCAAAAGCAACGGCTGGTATCAGTTGCAGGCCGCCTTCAGCCTGCAGTGGTGCTGTGCTGGCCCCAATAACGATCACTTCAAAGCAGGCGGCGCGTATAAATACTTCATAAGGACCAATAAAATCCTGGATCGTTACACCGGGAAACAGCAGCATCCCTGTTTTCAGCTTTTCCATCTGGTTTGCATATTGTGATGATACTTTAAATGTAAAACATTCTGCAACGAGATATACAAACTGCTAAACTAAACCCACGGGATGAACGGTGCTGCCACCAGTGATCTTTTACTGCCTTCATCCCGCGGGTAATGAACGAACTAAAACTTGGTGAGCGTGAAATCTGCAAAACGTATACTCTCATCGCGCAGGTAAGATGTATTGGCAAGGCTCCTGTAAAAGCCCCATTTAGGACGGCAGAAGGTAGTGCCGCTGCGCCAGAGATCAATGTTGCTATTGCTGTAAGACAGCAGGGTGCTGTTATCACTGATCTTTTTTATGGTAACAGCATAGCTGCCATTGCTGCCGAATGTAATTTGTTCGGTAACGGTTACCCAGGTATCAATAAAGCCGGAAAGGTCTACTGTTTTTACTTTGGTAGTGGTGCCGCTGCTGTTAATATGGATCAGCTCCAGTTTATTTCCTGCACTATTGTAACGTGGTGTAAGGGTAATGATCGGCGAACCATCATCACCATCGCCTGCTTTTATCTGGTGAATATGTGTAAAGCTGGGTGAAGGCTGGAAACCTGCGGGTAGTTTAAACTTCCAGGTATAGCTGACAGCATCACCATTAAATGCTTTGAGGTTATCCGGTGAAGGACCATAGGTTTTTATTTCTACCCGCTGCCTGTCGGTATTGGTACAATTGTCATTGTCTGGCGTGACATGGAGGGTAAAAACAAAAACATTTTTGTTGAGGTCATTGTCAAATACTTCGCTGATATGCCTGCCGAAGGAAGGATGACTGCAATCGGGTGTTTCTACGGCAGTGCCACCCAGTTTGCTGTTGATGAGTTCATAAGTGTTACCGGGACCATCGGCAGAAAGGGTAGTGGTGGTTCCGGTTGCAATAAGCGATTGGCTATTGCTGCCGCTCTGCAAGGTTGATAGCGGTTGGATGCCGGGGTTATTACCGGTTTTGCTGCAGGCCATTGCCAATACGCATAATGTGGGCAATAAGAACTGGGGTTTGTGTTTCATACTTGTTTTTTTATATGGCTTGAAATCGTGAGAACAACTGAGGCGGGTAAGCAGATTAGTGGGGTATTGCGTTAAGCAATCGTAACTACAAAATAAGCCAGGCCATGCAGTGCTGCAATGCAGATATTGGCTGGTTGTTCAGTTATTTTATCATTGATAGAAAAAAGCGCACAGCGTATGCTGAAATGAAGCGGAGTATATATGTTGCAGCTGTAAGTATACACAGCTGCAACTGCAGGTATTTATGCTGCAGCGTGAACAATGCAATGGGCTATGGCCTGGCGCTTAGCTGCGGCCGGTTGATTTGAGGATGGCGCCTTTTTTGGTAAAATAAAATTTCGTGGCGCTTGTATCAGCAGCAGGTGTACTCACAGGTATGGCCGATATGGCAGCATTGTCTGTTTGTACGGTTGTGATGGTGGCATACATCAGGTCGCCACCCGGAATTTTTTTAATGCAGGCACGCACCCTGTCAATATCCAGCGTGGTGACCAGCAAAACGGGAAAATCGGGAAATGCCGAATCCTGCTTTTCCACATCCAGTACAGCACTGCCTAATTCCTGCACCAGCTTTTTTAATGCAAGATGCGTGGCGCACCAGAAAAAATAATTCTTAATACGGGATGCATCCAACCCTGTTATAACGGTTATTTGCTCTGTTGACATAACGATATCAGACAATGGTTAGGGAAACCGGCCTGACACAGGATCTGGTATTTTAAGTTTATTTCATTAGGGAAAGAATCGGGTAACAGGTACAGAAGAAATGCTAAGAAGGTTGGGGACTGGATTAGGAGCTATAAAGGTAGGATGTTTTTTATACATGGAACAAAAACAATTTTGCGGCAGTAAAAATATATCCCGCTTATTTATGCAACAGGCAATTGCTGATTGAAGAAGAATGCTTAAATTGAAATGCTTTTTGTATTGCTAGTCTAAGTGTTTTTTATAAATGCCTCCTGCTTATACAGGGGGCATTATTTTATCCCCTCACTGCACCGGCACTTTACCTGCCTGAATGTATTTTTGCATACCAGAAAAAGAACCTATGGGCACGGGAATGATCTGTTTACTCTTTATAACAGGCCTGCTGGCAGGCTTCTACTCAGGACTTGTTGGCACCGGTGGCAATATTATCCTGATACCTGTACTGGATTATGTTCTTTCACATACAGGTCTGAGGGAAGATGCCCTGGTAAAAGCTATTATCGCCCATTCATTGCTGATCACTTTTTTTTCAGGTATATCGGTTAGCTGGAAACAATACCGCATACATAATTTTTATCCCAGGGAAATATTGCTCACTGCCGTATTAGGTATTTTTGGTTCATTGCTGGTCACTTATTTGATCCGCTCGGGGCATTGGTACGATAAGCGCAGGTTTGATATGGTTTTTCTCGGCATGTTGCTGTTGCTCAGTTTTAAACTGTTTGCCGATCGAAGGTCGGGAGTACAGGATGCTAACGGGAAAGGAAACCCTGTGGCATTTTTGGTAACAGGCGCTGTTACGGGTATGATTACCGCATTATCGGGCCTGGGTGGCGGGCTTATTATGATACCTGTATTTACCGATATTTTAAAAATGCCTATTAAAAAGGCCAGCTCTATTTCTATAGGCGTGATAGCCTTGTTTGCATTGCCCATCAGTATCAACTATCTCGTTACATCGCCCCCTGCTGCAGAACACCTGCCACTGCAAACGGGATACATTTCCTGGGCCATTGTATTACCGGTGCTTGCCGGTATTTTTCTGCTGGCTCCTGCAGGGGTTAAAACCGCGCAGAAAATGCAACCCGGTCGTATCCGTCTTATCCTGGCCATTGTGATTACCCTGTTATGTATAAAAATGATCTATGGTTTTTATAAATAGGTACAGGAGAAAAGAGGGCTTATCGTACAGATCGAAATGAAATAAATGTCCTGCACTGAATATAGGCTAAACAAGGGCAGCTTTGCGGGCCTGGTGTCCATTGCGCGTTTGGGTTGGATTTATTTCTTACAGTAAATGAATGGGTTGCTTCAAAAAAAATAAAAAAACAATTGGAGAGAAAATGAACTCTGGCCCGAAACTTGCTGCATTAAATACGTTTTTTAAGGGTTTAGGGTTGAAAATAGTCTCCTGTTTCTACAGGAGATTTTTTTTATACCTATAACAAATCGCTGCAAAGCTATTCATCCCCGCTTAGGTTATATGTTGCCATTTTTTTAAATCTTTCTTTTATTGAATTCTTTCTTCTTAATATATAGAAATAAAACGGTTAGCTGTCTGCAGCAGGTTACCGGCAGAAAGCACTTATATTAGCGCTTGTATTTTTATAAAAAACATTTGGCAGCATAAGCCTGATAAGCAGTATTGAAGAACACAAAAAACCTTTGAATTTTGCCTTAATTGTATATGTTACATGATAAAAATTATCCGCCTTTAGTTGTAAGTTATTGATAGTTAATTTATTTGAATTATAAAAAGAACCAGTTATGCGAGCGTTGATTGCAGGATGCCTTTCATTGGGATGGGTGCAGGTATGCCTGGCACAGGACCCTGATATGCCTGACTACAGAAGTAAAAAAGAGAATTTTTCGAAAATACAGGAGAAAGACATCAGGAACGACCTGGCTTCTTTTACCATGGCAGGTATTGATGAGAGTATGGGCAAATTGCCATTGCGTTCTGTTCCTGCTACCTCGTATGGCAATAATTATATCGGGTTCACCGACAGTACAAATAACATGCAGGTGACCATCACAGCAGAACCATTCGATCCGCTGAAGCACAAAATCGGCAAATTTGAAAATTATGTAATAAAAATAGACAACAAGGGGTATGTAGGCAGTTATGGAAAAATACCGCATACCACTATTAAAGCAGTAACAGTAGTGATCAACAGGGATACCATACCAGTGCCGCCGGCTGCTTTTGAAGATGTACATGAACCGGTATTTACCTATACAGATGCTTCGGGCACCGTAAAATCGTACAACACGGTTTATTTTTCGGCCGATGGGCACCGTATATATGTTTACCTGCTCAGGCGAAAGAACAATGATAATTATGAAGTGACCTGGGTGTTCCAGGACAAGAAATATATACGCAGGGTAGTGGACTATAATTTTTAGTACCTGCTAAAAAACAACCGGCATAAGAAAGAATATTTTTCTGTTCTTATGCCGGTTTGCTATTGATGATAAAGCAACTTGTTGGAAAAGTAACAATAGTTTGCCCGATAGTAGCGCTTATTACAATGGTCTTACCCAGATATTGCGGTAGCTGATCGGTTCACTTTTATCGCCATGTGCCTGCAGTTTGATCGGTGCGGCGCCATGTTTTTTGTAAGAAGGTGTGCCAATATACAGGGTGGGGCCTTTCAGTACCGTATTGTTCTGAATAAGCACGCCGTTTTGAAATACGGTTACACGTGCGGGGGATTGTACAGAACCATCTTCATTAAAACGTGGTGCAGTCCACACCACATCATAGCTCTGCCATTCACCAGGTTTGCGGCATGCATTCACCAGTGGCGCTGTTTGTTTGTAAATAGCGCCGGCCTGCCCGTTCACATAAGTAGAATTGTTGTACGAATCCAGCACCTGTAATTCATAGCCGGCATCGCCGGGGCCGATGGATGAGAGGAACACACCACTGTTGCCGCGGGCCTGTCCCGAGCCACTGATATTGGCCGGTATACGCCATTCAATATGCAACTGGTAGTCAAGAAAGGATTGTTTGGTTTGTATGTTGCCACCTGCTTTGTTAACCGTGATAATACCGTCTGCAACCGTCCAGTTGGCAGGTGCCGTGGTATCTTTTACTGAAACCCATTGATCGAGGTTGTTACCGCCAAATAAAACAACCGCATCAGATGGAGCATCGCTGCTGGTTTTACCTGGTGTTACTACCTGAGGCACCGGTTTCCATACTTCTGTTTCTTCGGGTTTGGTCTGCGCCAGTAATACCGTTGAGAACAAGGTGGCCATGCCGGCAGTAAAAGCATACTTTTTATACTTCATATAGCGTGTATTTTATACACAAATATGAAGATTAATTATAAATAAATCACATCAGCAGGCTGCGATCATAAAATAATTAGCCGCTGCGCCTGTTTTTTTAACAAAAAGCGCAATAATAGCAGGAATGAAAAATGCATCGATCGTTATTGTGTATGGATGGCTGTAATGAAATAATCATTTTTTTGTTCTATAAACCAGATAGCACCATTGCCCAGCATGGCCCCCTGGCTGTTGCGGAAGATCCTGTCAAGCCGCTGCCGGGTGATGATGGTTTTTAACTGTTGGGTGAACAGTTGTGCGTAATTTTTTTTAAATGCAGCCGCATTGGCTGCATTCTTTAGTGGATAAAGAACATGTGCGGCTATACTGTCTGTTTGATCAGTACTGACCCAGGTTTTAAAATGAACAAGGAATTGTTTGAATGCTGCAGGATGATCGAAACCGGCATTGGCCCAGGAACTGGGTTTTGAACCATCTTCAAACAAACTGTCGGGCGCCTGGATCTGTTGGGCAATGCTGTCTTCTGCCGGCAGCGTTGCTGATGAGGTAACGGCTGTATCCGGATGATGGCTGCTGCTGTCTGCTGTGTGACTTTTATTGTTCTGTCCGGGGCCACAGGAAGCTGCCAGTAGCAGGCCCAGAAGGAATACATTTATTTTCATGCTGGTCTTTTTTTGCAATACACTATTAAGGATAATTGTTTTTAGCTCATCCCCCAAATTACCTGTTGATCACTGTTTTTATAGCTGCAAGCTATGCGCTTCAGGCTAATCAGCTGCAATGTTGCGTTCATGAATGCCGTGCACTGTTGTGCTGTATCATTTTTTCCTGGTTGAAGGTGTGCATCCTGTACAAGGGCAGCTTGATGCAGAAGCAAGTACCCTGGTTTTCTGTACTGCTCACACTGATGTCGCCATCCAGCAGTATAACCAGCTTTTTTACTATGCCCAGGCCCAGACCAGTGCCTTCGTAATGGCTGTGCGAAGCAAAATCGTCAAAAATAAAAGGCAGTTTATCAGGAGTAATACCAATGCCTTCATCACTGATGCTCAGTGCCAGTTTATCTTCCGCCATGCTGCAATGGATAAAGATGCCTTTGTTGCGTGGCGTAAACTTAAGCGCATTGCTAAGAAGGTTGAATAAAATTTGTGTGAGCCTTGTTTTATCGGTCGTGATCAGCAATGGTAAACTGTCATCTACCCGGTATTGAGGCAGAATGTTTTTTTCGCGTCCCATTACCTGGTATACTTTCACACACCTGGCCAGCCATTCACGCAGTTCAAATGTTTCATCGCGCAGGTCTATCTGCAGGCCGGCATCCAGTTTGGAATAATCCAGTACATTATTGACTATGGTTCGAAGGTGCTCGCTGCTGCTGTAAAGTCCTTCCAGGAACTCTGTTTCCTGGCGGGGAGATAAAAATGTTTCGCTTTTATTACGCAGCAGCAATTCACTGAAACCGGCGATGCCATTGACCGAGTTGCGTATTTCATGATTGTTCTCGCGAAGAAAAAGCGATTTGAATTTATTGGCGTTCTGCAGTTCCTGCACCAGTGTATTCAATTCTTTTGTTCGTTGCGCTACCTGCGCTTCCAGGCTGGCAGCCTGTGTTTTTAAATGCTGGTTACGCAGCGACAATGCAGTGTACAGGTCCTGGATTTATTGAGCAGGCCCACCATTTTTTTCTGGTAAAGCAGTACCAGCAAAAAATTGAGCAGAAGTACAATGAGCAATATCAACCAGCGGAATTCCTGCTGCTGGCTCTGCGAAAAACGGAGCGGGCTAACCCAGTGAAAATAGAAGTTCAGTTCCAGCAGGCAAAGACAAACGATGGGCAACAATGCACTAACGAAAATAAGCAGTTTGTCATCCGGCTTGAACAGCAGTACCGAGATGCTCATCATAAAAATGGAGATGTACTGCACCTGCGACATATTGCCCAGTAAAAAACCATAGTACATCATGATGCAGCAACCGATCACCTGTATCAGTGAACTGCTGAAGCGGTAATGCAGCCTGGTGCTCAGGTAAAGCAATAAGAAGAACACACCCGCATACAGCAGGCCCATGAACAGTACCAGTTGCTGGCCGCATAACAGGTAAAACACCAGGCCATAGAGTATTAATCCTATTGCACAATAAATACACAACTGCTTAACAAGCTGGGATCGCAATACACCTTCTTCATCCTGGGGGCTGGAAATGGGGTGGATGAGGTGATCATGAACACTCATAAAACAAACTTTATATGGCTTAACAGGCTATTGGTTTCACATAATTAAGCAATAAACAGAAAATGTTGAATTAAAATAAAAATATATCTGTTGCAGCAGCGGTTTTAATCGCTGTTGCAACAGTGATGAATACTTGCTGATCAGCTTTTTAGCTGCATCTTCTCCGCATCCCAGAACATGACTTTTTTCTGAAAATAACTTTCATTGGTAACCAGTGCCGGACCAGCGGCACGCAGGCCGAAGGTGGCATCTTCCACTATTGTTTTACCATTTCTGACCGCATCAAAAAAATGAACGAAGTGATCATACCTGTCATCATAACCTTTGGGTGCGGCAAAGGAGGTTTCCTGTGTTTGCGGCGCCTGCCGGCTGGCTTCGGGATATTTACTGTTGTATTGTTTTACATAAGCTTCCTGCATTTCTTTGGTAAATGCATTGTAAGTATCCCATCCGCCATAACCAGGGGCGGAGGGTAGTTTATGTTTCCTGATGGTGAAATCATTCCAGCCCAGTTCCAGCACGCCTTCAGTACCGATCAGTCTTGTGTACTGCCCGCCGCCGCTGCCGTCAGCAAAGTTCACACGCAGGGTCATCTGGAAAGCAGGATGGGTATCGGTTTGCGGGTAATCGAAAATGGCCACTACCACATCCGGTACATCGCGCCCGTCTTTCCATTGTACCAGGTTTCCGCTGGCAAAAATGCGTTCAGGCCCCTTGGCATCTACTATAAAATGCAGTCCTGAAATAAGGTGAACAAAAAGATCGCCGGGAATACCTGTGCCATAAGCGCGGTAATTGCGCCAGCGGAAAAAACGGACAGGATCGAAGGGTACCTTACTGGTATCTTTTAAAAAAGTATCAAAATCAATAGTAGAAGGTGATGCATCTGGTGGAATAGAATACTGCCAGGCGCCCAACGCATCATGGCGGTCCATACGTGCTTCCACCACATTCAGCTGGCCTATTTCACCGGCCTGGTAACGCTTGCGCGCTTCTGCCAGCGCAATACTGCTCACCCGCTGGCTGCCTACCTGGAATACAGCGCCTGTACGCTTTTGCGCGGCGATCACTGCATGCCCTTCGGCAATTTGCTGTACCATGGGCTTTTCGCAATACACTGCTTTGCCCTTTTCCATGGCATCGATGGAAATAGTGTCGTGCCAGTGATCGGGTGTGGCAATGATCACAGCATCAATATCTTTTCTGTTGAGCAGTTCACGGTAGTCGCGCGTGGCAAATACCGATGCTCCGTATACCTCTTTTACTTTCTGCAGGTGCCCCTGGTAAAGATCGGCGGCAGCCACCAGTTCAACACCCGGTACTTTAACTGCAGTAGCAACATCACCAAACCCCATAATGCCCATGCCTATACAGCCCAGGCGTATTTTATCATTGGGAGATACAGGACTGCTCTCTGCAGCGCGGAGTATTTGTACGGAAGATGTGTTGCCCGCTAAAGCTGCTACCTGGCCGGCGCCCAGCAGGGCCGCGGTTCCGCCCAGCTGCCGGATAAATTTTCTACGCGATTGATTGGACATACCTTTTTGTTTTTCTGTGGAGAAATCATATTGGAGGATACGGGGAACTGCTGTGCACACTTTATGGTATAGCCCGAACAAGGCTGCAGGAAAGCATACCTGCTGTTCCTGCTTTTCATATGGCCTGGTGTTTAGGTGGTCAATTGCACGAAGAACGCACCTGCAGCAAATGTATACGCATTTATAGCATTGATTAAGGTAACGATTATTTTAACACCATGAATTAAAATTATATGGAGCGTATGCGCATTGCTTTCGCAGCAGTGACATGTAAGTTATACCGGGAAAAGATGCAGGCAATGATAGAGGAAGAAACCAGCTTTTGCGGATAAGCTGGTTCTTTTTTTCCTGCTTTTTATTCTGCATCCGATTTTATTTTTACATTCATCGCTCGAAAATCAAATCCCTGTTTCATGAGAAAAGCATTATGGCAGTTTGCAGCCGGTGCAGCTGTATTATTCAACACCGGTTTTGCACAGGATAAACCCGGATGGAAAACTGTTTTTGAACAAATCAATACCGAAGTACTGGCGCACTCGCAGGCTTATAGCAACCTGCAATGGGCAACGGAACATATCGGCCACCGGCTTACCGGTTCTGCCAACGGGAAAAAAGCAGAAGAATATGCATACAGCTTGCTGAAAGGATATGGTTTTAACCAGCTAAAATACCAGCCTTTTGAAGTGGAGAGCTGGAGCCGCGGCACCCTGCTACTGGAAACCGGCAGCGATGAGCAACACCTGCAAAAAATAAAAGCCGTTACACTGGCTCATTCACCCGTAAAAGCAAATATCACCGGTGAAATAGTGGACATGGGCAACGGACTGGAAGAGGATTACCAGGCTGCTGGCGCTAAGGCGCAGGGTAAAATTGTACTGGCATATCTCGGTGTATTGCCCGGGTCCAAACCCGGCACTCCCAGTTTGCACCGCTCTGAAAAAACAGCCATCGCTATCAAGCATGGCGCTGTTGGTATTATACTGATCAATTCAGTACCCAATGGCATATTGCTTACTGGCACAGCTTCTGTAACCGGTAAACTGATACCTATTCCCGCGGTATGTATCGGTAAGGAAGATGGGATGGCTTTGAAACAGTCTGTCAGTACGGGAAAGATGATCAGCCATATTGCAATGACCAACCACTCCGGTATGATCAAAGCCCGCAATGTGGTGGCCACTATCCCCGGTAAAACCCTGCCCCATGAAAAAATAGTGATCGGTGGCCACCTCGACAGCTGGGATCTTGCCACAGGAGCCATTGATAATGGTATCGGTTCTTTTTCTGTTATAGATATCGCCCGAACTTTTAAAGCACTGCACCTGCAGCCGGAAAGAACGGTAGAGTTTGTGTTGTTTATGGGGGAAGAAGAAGGGCTGCTGGGCTCAAAGGCTTATGTAAATGCAGCGGTGCGCGATAAGAGCATCGATGAAATACGCTATATGCTGAACTATGATATGACCAACGATCCAAAGGGATATTCCACCACCGCAGCAGAAAGTAAAGCGCTTTTTCAATCCATCGGCACAGTTGCCAGGAATATAGATACTTCATTCACCAACCTGTTTCAGCACGGTGCGGGATTGCATAGCGATCACCAGCCTTTTATGCTGCAGGGTATACCCACCGGTGGAGGCGCAGGAGGTAAACTGCCTAATAATGCAGGTGCCTGTTATCATGCAGACTGTGATAATTTCAGCCTGGTAGATGCAACGGGTATGCGCAATACCGTCCGGTTCAGCGCCATGCTGTTGTATGGCATCGCGGATGCTGAAGAACTGAAAGCAAAACATTTCAGTGACGAAGAAACCAAAAATTTTTTGATACAGCACCAGCTGAAGGAGCCTTTGCAGATAGCAGGTGAGTGGAGATGGGCGGATTGAGGGTGTTTTGATGGTGGGATTGTTTGATTGCTTGATTGCTTGATTGTTTGATTGCTTGATTGTTTGATTGTTTTGATGGTTGGTTATGGGTGAGATCGCAGAGTGGAATTGATAGCAAATATATCGGTGCGGAATGGTGTAATTACGACAAACAGTTGTCTTTATACGCCAGTTGTTTGCATGCCCGGTTGAATGGGCTATTTTGGATGATCAATTCAGTGTATGGAAAATTTTTTTCACCAGTTAGTCATCAATATGCTGGCCTATGCTGCGCAGCGTGATGTATCGCCGCAGCAATTGTGCTCACTTGCGGGTATCGACTTAAAGACAGTAAAGAAAAAAAAGCCGTTGCAATTGGCGCCGACGCAGATCAATAGTCTCTGGCAAAATGCCTGTCACCTGACGGGCGATCCGCTTTTTGGTTTGCATTTTGGCGAATCGCTGCAACTTCAGGCGCTGGGCATTGTAGGAGAGTTGATACGCAGCAGCCAGACTATTGGCGAAGGACTTACACATGCCGCTGGTTTTACCAACCTGGTTACAGATTCTTTCACCATGCAGATCCAGTCATCGGGCCGTAGTTTTTACATAAAGCTTATTCCCAATAAAAGCCAGGAAGCCGCGTACCCGTTCGTATTTAAACAGGTGATGGACCTGAGCCTGGTATTTGTGCTGCACGAGCTGGACGGGCTGGTATTGTCCAAGATCAGGCCACAACGGGTACTGCTGCCTTTCCGTACTGCACCTTATGAAGAAGAATATGAAAGGGTATTGCGTTGCAGGCCGATAAAAAAAGCGGGCGATTATATTCTGCAGTTCGACCAGCAATACTGGGATGAACCGATCATTACAGCCAGCTATGAACTGCAGCAGCACTGGCTAAGCAAAGCCCAAGAATGGAACCGTGCACAGGATACCGGGAAAGCGTATAAGGAAAAGATACTGTATTTTATATCCACCAATGCCTACCTGGGTGTACCCTCACTGGAAGAAATTGCTGCGAATTTTACTACCAGTCCGCGCAGCCTGCAACGGAAACTGCAGGAAGAAGGGGTCACTTATCAAGAATTGGCCGATGATATCCGGAAAACGCTGGCCTTGCATTATCTTCAATCTGGTAATTACCCGGTAAAAGAAATTTCTTATATGCTTGGTTACAATGAGGCCAGTGCATTTACGAGGGCATTCAAACGCTGGACAGGCAAGAGCCCGGTTAATTACCTGCTGAGTTGAACAGGTGGTGTAGAACAAACTTGCCTGCCAGTAACCCGGGCAACCTGATTGCTGAATAAACAAACTGGTGAAGATGAAAGAAAAACTTGCCTACAACGATATCGCCGGCAGAAAAACAGGCCGTACAGAGGCGCTGAGCGATGGTGTTTTTTCCATAGCCATGACCTTGCTGGTACTGGATCTCAAAGTGCCGGTAACAGAAGCCATTCACAGCGAAATGGATCTGCTGCACCAGTTGGGAGCGCTTGGTCCCCGCTTTCTTACTTATTTTGCCAGCTTTATGACGCTGGGTATTTTCTGGACCGGGCAATCAACCCAGTTTGCTTATATTGAAAGAGGGGACAGGCGGCTAAGCTGGTTATCGATGCTGTTTTTATTATTTGTATCCTTATTGCCTTTTACTACTGCTTTCCTGAGCGAACATATCCATTTCAAAGTGGCCGTGGGTTTGTACTGGCTGAACATTCTTGCATTAGGATTTGCCCTCTACATTCACTGGTTGTGCGCCTACGAAAACAATTATCTCCACCTGAGCGGGGAAGATGAAAAGAAAAGCATTGATAAAGCCATCAGGAACAGGATTGTCAGGGGCCAGCTATTGTATGCCTGCGGCGCATTGCTTTGTTTTGTGAACACCTACCTCAGCATCATTATCATCATTCTTGTTCAGCTCAATTATGTATTTGATTTCTTTGGAAAAAAAGGAAAAAGAAAAACACAGAACACAGCAGGCAACAACTAAGCCGTAAGCCGTAATGGCTTACCGGTAAGCTTCTCCATGATGCATACGGGCGATCATTTCCGGGAAAACAAGGTGGAACCAGGGGGTGAATTCTTCGGGATACCTGCCAAGGCGGTATTGAATTTCATGTGAAGGCAGAAAGATATAGTCTTCCACTTCTTCCGGATCAGGTTGTATATGATGAGCCCCCAGCCTCCCGGTGAAAACATGGAGGTATTCATTCTCAATTAATCCATTGGGCAGTACAACATGGTACCTGAATTCAAAAGATTTGGTCAGTGGGCAGCTGAGCCCCATTTCTTCTTTCAGCCGCCTTACAGCACCATGGTGAACATCTTCACCTGGTAAAGGATGCCCGCAACAGGTATTGGTCCATAAACCGCCGCAATGATACTTGCCGGCCGCTCTTTTTTGTAACAGGAATTCATTTTGCCCGTCAAATATATATACCGAAAAAGCCCGGTGAAGCAATCCCTTCTGGTGTACTTCCATTTTTTCCATTAACCCGGTGTGCTCGTCTTTCTCATTAACAAGGATAACGTTTAGCATGGTTGCATGTTTAAATAATGATGAATGGTGGACGGTATTACCTGTAATGCAGTTTGCATAGTTACACCGGATACAAGGGCTTATGTTCAAGGATACTGGGAGCAGATAAATATTGCACTGCTATTATGATCAATCATCTGTTTGGGTAAATACTGCAGGCAAACGTTCATGTTTGCGGGTACTGCCTATAAACCCTTTAACGAACATTTACCAGGGTTGATCCAGCAGGCAACCGGAAGGGCAGGATGTTTTTTCAAAACAAATTTAATTAAAGCATGCACTGAAAAATGCAATGCCCCGTTTTTTTCAGCAGATTTTTACAGCTATTGCAGCTGCAATGGTTAAATAACACACGGTATTGGAAAACAATGCTTATAGAATAGGCTATCCTGCACAAGGAAATTGCCTACAGTGCACAGCACTTGTAGATAAAATCAGTTTACTGGTCGTGTTTAAATAACAATAACGCATTGTATACTACCAGGATAGTATGCATGCGAAAACACAGATACAGTATTCATTTAGTCATACAGGCTAGGGTTTGTTCAGTTTGTTCCTTATGGTGGTGATGTTCCCGGTTGCGGTATAGGTATATGCCGGATATGCGGTTTTTCAGAATAAAGAAGCAGGATATGGGAGCAGCGGCCTGCCGGGTTTAGCATGAGATAGATGAACAGCCAAATGCGTATTGGGTCTATGCGGCTGACGGTGTACAGTGTACTGAAACCCAGCACGGGGCTAACAGGAAACCAGGAGCAAAAGCACCGGAAAAATGACCTTGGTAAAATGTGATTGCATAATGTAAAGCAGTTTATTATGTTTGTTTCCAAGTAAAACCATTTTTATGCCAACATCATCACAAAAATTCATTGCTGAGCTATTTGGAACATTCGTGCTTGTATTAATGGGTTGTGGCAGTGCTGTGCTCGCCGGCTCTCATGTCGGTTTCCTTGGTATCGCCTTTGCATTTGGTTTATCGGTTGTAGCCATGGCATACGCCATAGGGCATATAACCGGTTGCCATATCAATCCCGCCATCACTATTTCTATGTGGGCAACCGGCAAATTGTCGGGCAAAGATGCGGGCTTGTATATCGTGGCGCAGATACTGGGTGCTATTGCGGGCGCCGCTTTATTGTATGTTATTGCGCAGGGCAAGGCTGATTATAGCATCGCTGCCAATGGCCTTGGACAGAACGGTGTAAACGACGGCTCGCCCGATAAGTATTCGCTGGTGAGCGGTTTGATCGCAGAAATTGTATTCACCTGTATCTTCCTGCTGGTGATACATGGTGCAACTAGTAAAAACAATGGCAATGGCACAGTAGCTGGGTTGGCTATCGGCCTTTCTTTAACATTGATCCATATTGTTGGTATCCCGGTTACAGGTGTATCTGTAAACCCGGCCAGGAGCATCGGACCCGCCCTGTTTGTAGGTGGCCAGGCACTTGCCAATTTATGGGTATTCATTGTTGGCCCCATTGTTGGCGGATTAATTGGCGGTGGCATCTGGAAACTGATCGATAGTAAATAATAGTTTAACTGAAATAGGAGCAATCATATGCCGCTTGACAGTTAGAACACAATGATACAAGCCGGCAGGGCCAGACTTATTTAAGTTGGGTATTTATGCTCCGGGGATCAACTTTTCCCATACAAATAATCACAGAAATTTGGTATCGCTACTAACCCATGCACGAGTGCCGGCAAACTTATTGCCGGCACATTTTTTTTAAAAACACTATTTGCGCGGTGCCACCGCGGAAACACTTTGTAGAGCTGTTTCTACAGGTAAAGTCTGCGGCTGCATACCCCGCTGCCATAAAAAGATACAATACAGCAGCTACCTGGCTGGCATGGTTTTTTAACAGTAGCTGTTACATTCATCTAAACTTACGGTTATGAAAACAAACAGATTATCTGATGCAATAACCCGGGCACTGAATGCCCAGATGACAAAAGAATCACATGCCGCGCAGATCTATCTTTCCTATGCAGCCTGGGCCGACAATGAAGGATATGAGGGCATCGCCAATTTCCTGTTCCGCCATGCAAAGGAAGAACGCAATCATATGATGAAGCTGCTGGAATATATCCTGGAACGTGGTGCAAAAGTAAAGATAGAAGCTATCCCGGCTCCCCCTGCCGACCCTTCCAGCATACAGGATTGTTTTAACAAGGTAATGGAGCAGGAGATAGACAATACCAAAACAGTATACCAGTTGGTGAAAATGAGCTTTGACGAAGAAGACTGGGCCACCTGGAATTTTATGCAGTGGTTTGTAAAAGAACAAACAGAGGAGGAAACACTCGCCTTGAACCTGCTGGATAGGATAAAGATTGCCGGCGGCGAAAATGCAACAGATGAGGCATTGTATGCCCTGGATCGTGAATTGAAGAAGATGCCCGATGAGGCCCGGCTGGCACAGGATGTAACTGTTGACGAGCCTTAGTCAACAGTATTTTTTATATTGTTTTTTGCCTTCAACCCCGCATCTGCGGGGTTTGTTGATAAGAATGCCTGAAGCGTATACAGCAACGATAGCCGGAAATCCGTTTTTTTTGAGCAATTTTGTGTTGTTACAACAGCGAAGAAAAACAGCTGATAAACATGAATACGCTTTACATCAAGAATATGGTATGCGACCGCTGTATCATGGCGGTGAAACAAACGCTGGATACTGCCGGTATCGCGCATGGCAATATAAAACTGGGCGAAGTGGAACTGACTGCGGCACTTGATGAACAGCACAAGGCAGGTTTAAAGCAGCTGCTCGAAATACAGGGCTTTGAATTGCTGGATGATCACAAGATGCAACAGGTAGAGAAGATCAAGGCATTGCTGATACAATTGATTCATGGGAGGGAAGAAGTGCAGTTGCAGCAGAAATTGTCTGTATACCTGGCTGAACAAACCGGGATGGATTATAAATACCTCAGCGCCCTGTTCTCTGCCACCGAAGGGATCACCATTGAAAAATATGTTATCCTGCAACGTATAGAACGTGCCAAGGAACTGATCATGTACAATGAGCACAGCATGAGCGAAATCGCCGACAGGCTGGGTTATAGCAGTGTACACCATTTATCGGGCCAGTTCAAGCAGGTTACCGGATTAACACCTTCTGCTTTTAAACAGCTCAAAGAAAACCGCCGTAAACCTTTGGACCGCCTCGGCGATGCGTAATGCAGCGGCGGGATAGAGCTCCAAGCCAATAGCGAATAGCCATGAGCCATTAGCAGGACAGACTGAAGACTGCCTACTGGCGACTGCAGACAGGTTCTTTCTCTCGCGGAATGCGCGGAAAACGCAGAAGTGGAATGACCATACGGTCATCCTCAACCGGCGACGTGATAAAGCTGCAAGCGAATAACTATGAGCCATTAGCAGGACAAGACAAAGACTGCCGACTGTCTACTGCCCACTGCCTACTGAAGACTGCCTATCAAAAACTGGTTAATTATATACCTATTCCTGCTGTTTTTATACCGTCTGTATCAATACAGCGGCTGATATTTGCCTGGTAGTCATGAGCCAACAAATACTGTATATTAAAGGGATGGTTTGCGATCGTTGTATTGCTTCTGTAAAACAGGCAATGGAAGCATTGGGCCTGCAGGTAAAGCAGATACAGCTGGGAGAGGTTCAGCTGGAAACACCCGGTAATATAGATATGGAAGAAATAAGCCGGGTATTGCAATCATTGGGCTTTACGCTGCTGCAAAGCAGTGCTGCCTTGCTGGTAAAGCAGGTGAAAGAGCTGGCTTCGGTTGTATATAACGGCAACTTTGATTTTATACCAGGCTTCCGCTTCTCAAAGTATGCAGCCGAACAGCTGCAGGTACCTCTGCCAGCGATCCATTCCGCGTTTATTGAAAAAGAAGGGCACACACTGGATCATTTTCTTGCCGGCTACCGCGTGGAAAAGATCAAAGAAATGCTGGTGTATACCAACGGGTCGCTGACAGATATCGCTTTTAAACTGGGCTTCAGCAGTGTACCACATATATCCAAATTGTTTAAAAGCAGTACCGGCCTCAACCCATCTCATTTCAGGGAAATACGGAAAAATAAACTGCAGTTACAGCATCTGCAGGACAAGGCTGAATAACCGCCATTTTCTTCCTGCAGTATCGAAAATTATATACCGCAACACCTGTAAAGTATAATAATCCCCCTTTAGATCCCTGGTAATTTTGGTGAAAATTAAGGATTATGGTTACAGCAACAGCATCCGGCAAACTACTGGCACCGGAAGAAAAAACAAAAACAGCAGATACTCCGGTTAAAAAAATATATACTGTTCTCGGCATGACCTGCGCCTCTTGTGCCGTAAGTGTTGAATCGATGCTTGGCCATACAGAAGGTGTGGCTGCTGCCAGTGTTAATTTCGCCAATCAGTCAGCAATGGTCAGCTATTATCCTTCCAGGGTAACAGAAGAAGGTTTACAGCAGGCTGTACGTTCTGTAGGTTATGATCTGCTGATAAACAACGATAACCAGGAAGATGCCAAAGAAATGGCTCAACAGCAGCATTACCGAACATTGAAGCAACGTACACTTTGGTCGGTTTTGTTGTCGGTACCGGTGGTGCTTATCAGCATGGTGTTCATGCATATGCCTTATGCCAACTGGATCATGCTGGTGCTTACCACACCGGTGGTATTTTATTTCGGGCGCAGCTTTTTTATACAGGCCTGGAAACAGGCGCGGTATAGAAAGGCCAATATGGATACACTGGTGGCATTAAGCACAGGTATCGCTTACCTGTTCAGTGCATTCAATACAATATATCCTTCTTTCTGGCACCAGCGCGGTATTCACCCGCATGTATACTTTGAAGCAGCTGCCGTTATCATTGCTTTTATTTCGCTGGGTAAACTGCTCGAAGAAAGGGCCAAGTCCAGGACAGGCTCCGCACTTAAAAAACTGATGGGACTGCAACCTAAAACAGTACGTATACTGGAAGATAGTGAAGAGAAAGAAGTTTCCGTAGCAGCGGTGCAGGCAGGTCAGCTGATCATCGTGCGCCCCGGCGAACAAGTTCCAGTGGATGGAGAGGTGGTCAGTGGCAGCTCTTATGTAGATGAAAGCATGCTGTCGGGTGAGCCGCTGGCGGTAGCCAAGACCAAGGGCCAGCAGGTATTTGCAGGTACCATTAACCAGAAAGGCAGTTTCCGTTTTACAGCTACCAAAGTAGGCAGTGATACACTGCTGGCACAGATCATCCGCATGGTGCAGGAAGCGCAGGGTAGCAAGGCGCCGGTTCAGCAGCTGGTAGATAAGATAGCGGGTATTTTTGTGCCGGTCGTTATCGGTATTGCTGCACTCAGTTTTGTGGTATGGATGGTGTTGGGTGGTGATAATGCTTTAACACATGCCTTGCTGGCCGCTGTTACAGTACTGGTGATCGCTTGCCCGTGTGCACTGGGACTTGCCACACCAACAGCCATCATGGTCGGTATAGGTAAGGGCGCTGAAAATAAATTCCTGATAAAAGATGCGGAAAGCCTTGAACTGGCTCATAAGGTAAATCTGGTGCTGCTTGATAAAACAGGAACACTGACTGAAGGTAAACCCCGTGTTACCGACTGGCACACTGCAGGCTCCGGCAGGGATGATCAATGGAAACAAGTGCTTTTGTCCCTTGAACAACAGTCTGAACACCCGCTGGCAGCAGCCGTGGTGCAGGTGCTGAAAGAAGAACAGGTACAGCCTGTAGCCATTACTCATTTTGAAAGTATTACCGGTAAAGGTGCGGAAGCCCGCTTTAACGGTAAGCAATACCTGGTGGGCAATACCGCTTTACTGCAATTGCACAATATCAGTTTGCCGGCTGAATGGGAAGTAAAAAAACAGGCATGGGAACAGCAGGCTAAAACAGTGGTATTATTTGCTGATGAACAGGCTGTGCTGGCCATGATCGCCATCGCGGATATACTGAAGCCTGGATCTGCAGATGCTGTAAACGCATTGCAGCGCAGGGGTGTGGAAGTGATCATGCTCACCGGCGACAACCGTTATACCGCCGCTGCTATTGCCCGTGAGGCTGGTATTACACAATACCGTGCTGAAATGCTGCCTGCTGATAAAGCTGGTTTTGTAAAACAACTGCAGCAGCAGGGTAAAACCGTGGCAATGGTAGGGGATGGTATCAACGATAGCCAGGCGCTGGCCCAGGCAGATGTTAGTATCGCTATGGGCAAAGGAACAGATATCGCAATGGAAGTAGCCCGCATCACACTGATGACCGGCGATCTGAATGCTATACCTAAAGTACTGCATCTTTCCGCTCAAACCGTGCGTACCATCCGGCAGAACCTTTTCTGGGCTTTTATATACAACCTTATCGGCATACCTGTAGCCGCCGGTGCGCTTTACCCGTTAAACGGTTTCCTGCTCAATCCCATGATCGCCGGTGCTGCCATGGCCCTCAGCAGTGTAAGTGTGGTGAGCAATAGTTTACGGTTAAAATGGAGCAGGCTGTAATAAAATATTCTTGGCCGCCCTGCTCCGGAAAATAATGTACAGATTAACTAAAAGGATATAATAACCGGCGCTTTTTGCCGGCGGAAATTTGTAAAAATAAAAAACAGAGATATGAAAAAGGTTCAATTCAAAACGAATATCAATTGTTCTGGCTGTATAGCGAATATAACACCCGCACTAAATGATGCTGTAGGTGCCGGTAACTGGGCTGTGAACACTGCCGATCCCGGAAAAATTCTCACCATATCAACAGCGCTGACCGATGTACCCACATTGGTGCAGGTAATTAAGCAAGCAGGTTATAAGGCCGAGCAGATTGAAAGCTGATCGGTGCAGTTGGCAGTCCGCAGTCCGCAGTCGACAGTCTGCAGTTGGCAGTCTGCAGTCAGCCGTGTTTGTCTTGTAGCTCAAAGCTATCAGCTTGCCGCTTTTAATCTGCCAGGAGGAGGAGATGGATCGTTCATCCGGCAGGAAACATCCTCCGTTCCGCGCATTCCGCGAGAGAACACCAATCCACAAAGGGCTTTACACAACCGTAAAGCCCTTTTTTGCAGGCTGTTGGACTAAAATGTACCGCTTTTGTAAAATTTTATAAGTCCGGTTCCATAAAACCTGTTTATTTTTGATCCGGATGAAAAAGCTCATCGTCGCCATATTAGCCGTTTTATACCTGGGTACTTCCTCCGGCGCTACATTGCATTTGCATTATTGCATGGGCAAGCTGGTAGGGATGGATCTCTGGCGCGACAACGGTAATAAATGCGGCAAATGCGGTATGAAAAAATCGGCAAAAGCCGGTAAAGACTGCTGCAAGGATGAGCACAAAGTGATCAAGCTGGAAAAAGATCATACTGCAGCCGCCTCCCTGGCACAGATGCTGCAGCTGACCAATTCCCTTCAGCCGGTTGCATTTAACAGCTTTGCCGCTGTTCAGCTTCCCACACTGGCTGTTGCTTATCCCGTTTCTCATGCGCCGCCCCGGTCGGGCGATGTCCCTTTATTTGTGCGCAACTGTGTTTTCCTGATTTAGACAAATACCTCTCTTCCAGCCGTATCATGTTCTTTTGATAGGGCCTGTTCTGTTTATACCCGGCTAAACAGAAAAATTTCCTGCTTGCACATCTGCCGGTATCGAATCGCCTGTTGTTCGTATTTATTTCATTTTTAAATATTACTGATATGCAATCCATTAAAATGCTGCTGGTGGCTGTATGCACCATCCTGTCTGTATCACTGTTCGCACAAACTTCTAAAACAGAAACTTTTAAAGTGTATGGCAACTGCGGTACCTGTAAAAAACATATTGAAACAGCCGCCAAAGTGCCTGGTGTTTCAAAGGCTGAATGGAATAAGGATACCAAAATGATGACGCTGACCTACGATCCGGCGAAGATCAGCAGTGACGATATCCAGAAAAAAATTGCTGCCGTTGGATACGATACACAAAAATTCAAAGGCGATGACAAGGCTTATTCTAAACTGGATGAATGCTGCCAGTACGATCGTAAGCAACCATAATGCAGCGCATTGGGAATAGGGCTGCAGGCAATTTTATTTTGATGCTCTTCTGCCTTATTCCCCTTTTTTAATAGTAAACAGCCATTACATGAAATCTTTTATAGCTATCATTATAACCGCCGCACTGGCACTGGCAGGTTCCGGTGCACGGGCTCAAATACAGTCCGTATCATTAAAAGCCAGCGGCCTCACCTGCAGTATGTGTAGCAAAGCCATTTATAAATCATTGGGCGAAGTGCCATCGGTAAGCAAAGTAGATGTGGATATCGAAAACTCTACCTACCAGGTATCTTTTAAACAAGGCTCAGCGATCAGTCTTGATGCATTAAAAAATGCCGTTAAAAATGCAGGCTTTTCTGTTGCATCTATGCAGGTAAAAGCAAAATTCAATCACGCATCTATTTATGATGATGCACATGTAGAGCTGGATAATACCCGCTTTCATTTTGTACATGTGCCCAAGGAAACACTGGATGGAGAAGCCACACTGGTATTGCTGGATAAAGATTTTTTGCCCGAAAAAGAGCGGAAAAAATACGCAGGCTACACCAGGATGGAATGCTTTCACACCGGTAAAATGACCGGTAAACCAGGTGATGGAGAAAGAATTTATCATGTCACCGTACAACAATCCTGATAATGAAGTATTACCTGAAAACGGCTTTGCTGCTGGCAGGCATTTTCTTTTGCAGGGAACAGTTGCAGGCACAGGAATTGTTTGTATACACTGAACCGGCCAGCAATATGCCGGCTAAATCGCTGGGCTTGCGTGTCAGCAACTGGCTGATGCCCAATCCCGCGCAGAATATGCCTGGCTACCAGCTGCTGCCCGAACTGATGCTGGGCGTAAATAAAAACCTGATGGTGCATGCAGAAGGCTATTTCAGCAATGGCAACGGTGGCTTCAAAGCTGAGGGAGCGGGTTTGTACGCAAAATACCGCTTCTTTACTACGGATGATGTATATAAACATTTCCGCATGGCAGCATTTGGCAGAGTGACAACCAATAACAGCGATATATACCAGGAAGAGATAAAAACCAATGGCCGCAACAGCGGATACGAACTGGGATGGATAGGCACGCAGCTGCTGCACAAACAGGCTATCTCTTCTACCCTTAGTTTTGAACAAATATGGGGCAGTGAAAGAAAGGTGAACCAGGCAGATAAAGCGGTGAACTACGCTTTGTCAACCGGGCGGTTACTACTACCGAAAAATTACACCAATTACAAACAGGTGAATGTGAATGTAATGGTGGAGCTGCTGGGGCAGCATTTGCTGGGCAACAACAAATCGTATCTCGATATTGCGCCGGCTGTTCAGTTCATCATTAACAGTCAAACGCGTATTGATATCGGGTACAGGCAACAATTGTACAGCACGATGACCAGGGGTGCTTCTAATAGTTTTCTTATCAGGATAGAGCATTCTCTTTTCAATGTGCTGAAATAACCGGTGCCTTTATTACCAGGCGCTGCAAAAAAATAACCGGATGAAACACGATCTGCTTTTATGCCTGTTGGGCCTGTTGTTCGCTACACCTTTGCTGGCGCAGCATGAGCAGCACGGAAAAGATACCATGCAAATGCAACACCACGATCATATGCATATGGATAGTGGTGCAAATGCCACTATGCAGGCTATGCCGGCGCATAGTGTGCCTATGAGCCATTCGTATTCACTGAACCTGCCCATGAACCGCAATGGCTCGGGCACTGGCTGGTTGCCCGATGCATCGCCAATGTATGGTGTGATGATCCATTCAAAGAAATGGATGTATATGATACACGGCAATGTATTTGTACGGTATACCAACCAGGATTTTACGGGCCGCGGCAGCCGTGGTGCACAGAAGTTCGATGCACCCAACTGGTTCATGGTGATGGCCCAACGTAAAATAGGCCGTAATGGCCTGCTGCATATTGGTGGTATGCTTTCACTCGACAGACTTACAGAAGGTGGTGGTGGCTATCCGTTGCTGTTTCAATCGGGTGAAAGCTGGAAAGGCAAAGCACTGGTAGACAGGCAGCACCCGCACGACCTGTTTTCTGAGATCTCTATCGGGTATACACAGGCTTTGTCCGCAAAATCTGATGTTTTTGTGTACCTGGGTTATCCCGGTGAACCAGCACTGGGCTCTGTTGCTTTTATGCACCGGCCTTCTGCTATGTACAATCCCGATGCCCCCATCAGCCATCACTGGAATGATGGCACCCATATCACTTTTGGAACAGTCACTGCAGGTTACCGTTATGATAAGCTGAAAATTGAAGCTTCTGTTTTCACCGGCAGGGAGCCTGATGAAAACCGTTTCGACTTTGATAAACCCCGCTTCAATTCATGGAGCGCAAGACTATCGTATAACCCCAATGCCAACTGGGCTTTCCAGGTATCGCATGGCTTTATTAAAAGCCCCGAAGCATTGCATCCGGGCGAGAATGTACAACGCACCACCGCTTCCGCTATAGCCAGTTATCCCCTGGGCGAGGATCGTTCTTTTAATGCTACCGCTATCTGGGGGTTGAATAAAACCAAGGGGCATGATGGTGAAAATGCTGTACTGGCCGAAGCCTCGCTCAGCCTGAAGAAAATAGCTGTATACACCCGTTATGAATGGGTACAGAAATCGCAGGAAGAGCTGGATCTCGATCCACTGATCTATAGCGAAGGCCTGTTCCCGGTAAATGCTGTCACTGCCGGTATCAGTTACGATTGGCTGCGGCTGAATCCTGTAACGGTGGTCATCGGCGGCCAATTATCGTTGTATCACGCCGATAGCCGTCTGGACCAGCTATATGGTAAAAATCCGCTGGCAGCTGAATTGTACCTGCGCATTTATCCTTCCCTGATGCGCATGAAACAACACCATTCCAAAGGCATGCAGATGTAAGAACAGGTGAGGGGTATTTTATCAGCTTCTCCTGAATAGAATGAACGTTGCAGCAGCCCGTTTTTTTTGTAATTTTTGGTGACCAAACTATCTACGATGGCACCATTTTTACCCCGCAAACCGCTGCATATTTCCTGTTTTGTTTTTGTGTTCCTGCTTATTTGCTGCAGCAAAAAAACAATGGCCCAGCGAAGTGTTACCTATGCGGTAACTGCTGATAGTATAGGCAGTATTAACTGGAATGTGTTCAGGCAGGTAGACGCACACAATGGTACCGCATTAGGCCAGGTTGGCCGCGCACCTGCTGCAGCCGGTGCATTGCTGAAACAGCCAGCCACCCGTATCACGAAAGTGGCTGCCTGCGCATTCGATAAAAAAACAAACCGTTTGTTTTTTATTACCCTGTACACCAATGAGCTGTATGCCGTAAATGTGCATGAACCATTCGCTGTTCCGCAACGGCTGGCCGCACTTGAAATAAATACTGTAGGTAAGCCGGCCGGTATTTTCGAAGAAAATAATATCACCCGCATGGTAATAGGGGCAGATGGCAATGGCTATGCTTTAACCAACGACGCCAATCACCTGTTTGTGTTCAGCACAGGCAGGCAAACAACAGTAAAGGATAAAGGCCCGCTGGTTGATCTTATAACCAATGGCTCCAACACCATTCATTCCAATTGTGTGGGCTGGGGCGGCGACCTGGTGGCCGATAAATATGGCTATCTCTACCTGGTGAATATGTATAACCGCGTATTTAAGATTGACCCTGCAAGAATGGAAGCTGCTTTTGCCGGCAATATCGATGGTTTGCCGCAGGGCTTTTATACCAATGGTGCAGCTGTGGATGATGATGGTAAAATACTGCTTAGCTGCGGTGTGTATACAAAGGGCTATTACCAGATGGATATCGGTTCACTTAAAGCCAGTCCTGCAGCCACTACTACCGCTGTGTTCAATGCTTCTGACCTGGCCAGTGGTAATTTATTGTTCCAGGATAAAGGCAGCGAAACAGCCGTTGTAATGAATGATGCGCCTGCAACAGGGCAGGGGGGGACTATTTCCATTTCACCCAACCCGGTAACCGGAAGAAATTTTAATATCACTTTTAAAGGCATCAGTAAGGGGAATTACCTGGTACAATTGCTGGGTATGGATGGCAGGTTGGTATTGAGCAAACAGGTGCAGGTGGCTTCCAAACAGCAGGTGATACCCATACAATGCAATACAGGCACCCTGGTTAGCGGCTTCTATATTGTTAAAGTCCGCAGTACTGAAAAAGAAGAAGTGCAGCTGATAAAGAAGGTTATGATACAGCGGTCTTGAGTGGTTGAAGGGTTGAGTGGTTGAATGGTTGAGTGGTAATTAGTACTATACTCACGACTGACGATTGACGATTCACGGATAGGGTTAATTTGAAAATGTGGGGATTTGAAAATGAAAGGGAATGGTTGAAGGGTTGAATGGTTGAATGGTTGAGTGGTTGAATGGTAGGAAGGGGGGATTGGGAATTTGTAACGGAAAAGTAGTTATTTGCGGACTGCGCTGCTACTGACGGCTGACGAATCTTGATTCTCGTCTCTCGATTCTCGATTTCCGGTGGAGGGGTTGGTAATTGAATTCGTAAGTCTGCTCCTATACCCACTAACGGCTGAGGATTCACGATTCATAAACGGGGCTTGCGGCATGGCTGAATGGGTATAAAACAAAAAACTTCATGCCAGGCCGGTTGCAGCTGCATGAAGTTTTTTCATCACCAAACTAAAACTTGTTCCTGTCTATTGTTTCACTACTTCTGTATTAACAGTTATATCCACTGTGGGGGCTACGGCAAATACGCCGGAAGGTAATTTGTCGGCATATTTCATCCCGAAATCAAAACGGTTGATGCTGGCTTTGGCAGTAAAACCGGCCCGGGTATAACCCCAGGGATCTTTAATAGTGCCATGATAATCCACATCAAAATTTACCCGTTTGGTGATACCGCGGATGGTAAGATCGGCTACCAGCAAATATTTTGTTCCTGCCAGTTTTTTAAAGGAAATACTTTTCAGTGTCATGGACGGATAGTTGGCCGCACTGAAAAAATCATCTGATTTCAGGTGTTTGTCGCGGGCTTCCACACCTGTGCTGATGCTGTTGACATCTACTGTAAAATCCAGTTGGGCCTGCTGAAAACTGCTGCTGTCGGCAGTTTCCACTTTACCGCTGAACTGGTTGAATTTGCCCTGCACAAAACTGATGCCCAGGTGTTTTACACCAAAATTGATGCTGGTGTGTGCAGGATCGGCATTCCATTTTACCTGTGCAAAACTGGCGATACCGGTAGAAACGAGCAGGGAGGTCAGGAACAATAACTTCTTCATGATCGGAGAGGTTTAGATATGTATTATGGTTTAAAAATGTTCGAATAATAGGGATTTGTCTCTTCTCACTTTGGCAAATGAGGCAGTGCTATCTTCTTCAGACCGGTAACCGATGGCCATTAATGCAACAGCATGCAGGCCTTTTTCATTCAGTCCGAGTATTTCATTGAATTGTTCGGGAGCAAAGCCTTCCATCGGACTGGCATCTACTTTCAGCTCAGCTGCTGCTGCAATACCGGTGCCCAGTGCGATATAAGCCTGGCGGGCGGCCCAGTTGCGCTGTGCTTCCGGCGTGCTCAGGCTGGCGGCATGTTGCAGCAATGCATTTTTGTAACCATCCAGTGTGGCAAGGGGAATGTTCCTTTTACGCGCCACATCTTCAATAAAAGCGCTGATGCGTTCTTCGGTAACAGTTGTCCAGGCAGAGAAAACCAGCAGGTGAGAGCTTTCAATGATCTGCGGCTGGCCATAACCGGCAGCATGCAGTTTGGCTCTTAAAGCTTCATCTTCTACCACCATAATACTATAGGGCTGCAGGCCGAATGCTGATGCGGAAAGTTGTATTGCATCGAGAATATAATCCAGCTTTGCCTGTTCTACTTTTTGCCCGTTCATGCGCTTGGTAGCATAGCGCCATTTAAGTGAATCTATAATGCTCATGTCTTTTATTTTATGTCTTGAATAAATCGTGTATTATGCGCGGGAGGCTTGATTCAGCGTAATGCTGCGGTCTGCAGACCAGCGGCCTGCGCCTTTGATCAGTAATGTCAATGTGATACCAATCACCAGCAGGTGGTATTCAAAACCTTCACCTTTCTGTGTACCTGCCCAGTTCATAAAAAAGCCATTGGCCGAATGCATAGTAATGGCCACCAGCATGATCACGGTGAGCAGGAAGGCCCATATCCGTGTGCCCAAACCCAGCAATAGCAACAGGGAACCGATTGATTCTGTGAGTATCACAAGAAAAGCAAGTACACCGGGAATATGCTGCTGCATAAAGAACTGCATGGTGGCAGAAAATCCATAGCCGCCAAACCAGCCCAGTAATTTTTGTGCACCATGGGGAAAGAATACAATGGCCAGCGTCACCCGGAGGATGAAATTGCTCAGGTTATTGTCGGTGTAGAACAGCTTTTTAAACATAAGTGTAGGTATTTTATTGGTAATTGCAAATGTTGTATATACAATTGTTAAGGTAAAAAAATTAATCCCGCCATTTATCCAGCATATCGCTGATAAGGATGGCGTCTTCTTTGGTTATTTTTTTGCTGAGTTCTTTATGGTATTTGTCCTGGATCGGGTCGATGGCTGCAAGCATGTCCAGCCCTTTCTGCGTAATAGCGATCTCCACTTTGCGCCTGTTGGAAGGGCATTCATGGCGGGTAAGCAATCCTTTCTGGCGAAGCTTTTCTACCAGACGCGTGGCATTGCTCATCCTGTCCATCATTCTTTCCTGGATATCAGAAAGGTTCAGGGGGCGCGGACTGCTGCCACGCAGAATACGCAATACATTAAACTGCTGGCTGGACAAGCCGAACTGTTTAAATATCTGCGTAGCCCTCAGTTCCAGCCAGTTCGCCGTGAAAATAATATTCAGCATGGCTTTATGGTAGGGATCTTTGAACTTGCTTTGCTTTATTTCTTCTTCCAGTTTCATTATTACGTTTGCAACTGTTGTATATACAACAAAGGTACATGTATTTTTTGAATTACCACCATCCGGATGTTAAAAAATAGAAAAAGACAAATAAATGCTGCCTGCCTTATATAATTACACTGGCAGGTAGCATGCATTATCCATGTATCTTTAGTAAATACCCAACTGTTGCTTATGCATTTGTCGGCAGAGCAGGTTCATGCTTTTTTAATTGCGCGTTACAGTAAAATCAGTGATATCCGGCACCTGGCCGATGGCTGGTGGTCGCAGGCTTTTTCTTTTGTTTGTGAAGAGGGGCGGCAGGTGCTGCGTATCAGCGCATACCAGGAAGATTTTCTGAAAGACCGCTTTGCGTTTATACATTTCAACAGCAGTGCGGTTCCTGTGCCTGCTTTTAAAGAAACAAGTAAGCTTAATGAGCAGCTGTACTATTGTTTCACTGCTTTCTGTGATGGAATGCCATCAGACAGGTTGATGGATGGGCTCGATGCGGCAACAGCTGTATCCGTGGCACCCTTACTGCTGCAGCCGTTGTTGCATGTGCACAATATCGATGTATCAGGATACAAGGGCTGGGGATTAACCAACGGCGCAGGTGAGGGCGGATGGAACAGCTGGCCTGCCTATTTACAGGCGATGTTCAGTCGCAAAGAAAATATATCCTGGCAACAGCTTGCCCATACCAGCTGGCTCGACGGCGATTTGTTTCAGCGTTTGATGAACAGGATGCAGGCTTTGTTTACATTTCTGCCAAAGCAGAAACAATTGCTGCATGGTGATTATGGGTATGATAACCTGCTAACCGATGCAAAGGGCCATGTACTTGCGGTACTTGACTGGGGAGAGATGCGATTGGGTGATGCGTTATACGATCTGCTGCACCTGAACGAACCCTGGCGTGCTGAAAACGATAAGGTACAATACCTGCCTATATGGAAAGCATTATGGGAAAATCAGGGACACACACTATTGCATTTTGAGCAACGTCTGGAATGTTACCGGATACACTACACACTTTTTCACTTGTACATGCATATTGTACGCGGGGAGCAGCAGGAATACACTGCTATTGCTGAATGGGCCGCCACGCATCTTTAATAGCCGGTTTTTTATTCGCTAGTGGCAAGTTGCGCTGACGCGCCGTGAATCGCGAGTTTGTTTGTTGCCTCCGTTCGTTGCGAGCGCTGCAAACTTATTAAACAGGTGTACATGTAAGCAACCTCACGGAAGTGCCCGCTAGTGGCAAGTTGCGCTATCGCGTCGTGAATCGCGAGTTTGTTTGTTGCCTCCGTTCATTGCGAGCGCGGCAAACTTATTAAACAGGTGTGCACATCATCAACCTCACGGAAGTGCCCGCTAGTGGCAAGTTGCGCTATCGCGCCGTGAATCGCGAGTTTGTTTGTTGCCTCCGTTCATTGCGAGCGCGGCAAACTTATTAAACAGGTGTGCACATCATCAACCTCACGGAAGTACCCACTAGCGATTCACGGTTGCGGCAGCAACCACTCGCCACTCGCGGATCCGTCACTGCGAAACGAAGCAAGCTTATCAAACCGGTGTACATGTAAACAACCTCACGGAAGTACCCACTAGCGATTCCCGGTTGCGGCAGCAACCACTCGCCACTCGCGGATCCGTCATTGCGAAACGAAGCAAGCCTATCAAACAGGTGTACATGTAAGCAACCTCACGGAAGTACCCACTAGCGATTCCCGGTTGCGGCAGCAACCACTTGCTACTCGCGGATCCGTCACTACGAAACGAAGCAAGCCTATCAAACAGGTGCACATGTAAACACCCTCACGGAAGTACCCACTAGCGATTCCCGGTTGCGGCAGCAACCACTCGCCACT
>CBJLMB010000015.1:0-147508 GCA_966424055.1 uncultured Deminuibacter sp.
AGTGGGAGTGATAAAAGAAGGGGCTTTGTCTTGTATCTTGCTACTTACATCCTGCGGAATGGTTGAATGGTTGAATGGTTGAATGGTTATTGGTTAAGTGGGAGTGATAAAAGAAGGGGCTTTGTCTTGTATCTTGCTACTTACATCCTGCTACTGCATCCTGCCTCACCTTACCACTGGCCAGCCATTGCGGTATACCAGGCGCCTGATCAGCATTACCCTTCCTTTGCCCGGGTTCTTCCTGTCAATTGCGTGATAAGCAATATACGTATGCCCCTTGCCATCAGTGAATACAGAATTATGCCCTGGCGCCAGCCAGCTGCTGTCTTTTTCCAGTATCACACTTGAACCGTTCGGCAGGTGTTCACCATAACGTTCAAAAGGCCCGAGGGGATGATCGGCCCTGGCCACCATCACCGCATAATTAGCGCCTTCCCCGCAACAATTGTCGCCTGAATAATAGAGATAATATTTTCCATCGTGTATATCCACCCATGAGCCTTCCACCAACCTGGTATACTGTTTTTCTTTGCCAGGCCAGATCAGTGGTGCAGGTGTTGAACCGGGAACAAAATCTGTCCAGTCATCTTTCATGGGCTGCACTTTCAGCGGACCAAAGCCTGAGCCCCAGTATAATAATTTTTTCCCTGTTTTCGGATCCGTGATAGCCATGGGATCGATATTAATAAATCCTTCGCCGCAAATCAATGGTGTACCCTTATCAGTAAAAGGCCCTTCGGGCTGGTCGGCAAACGCCACGCCCAGGCATTTGCCTGTGGTGGTATCTGTCGATTCGCCCGAATAGAACATCACATATTTTTTCAGCGCAGCATCGTATAAAACATGCGGCGCCCAGAAATGTATCTCGGCCCAAACCGGTTTCACAGGCAGCGCATCCGGCAGCCTTTCCCAATGCTGCAGGTCGAATGAACGCTCCACCTGTATATTAGACCGGTTTTGTGTACCATAAGCATAATAAGCCTTCCCGAATTTAACCACGGTAGGGTCGGGAAAATCCGTATCGATCACCGGGTTTTTCCACTGGGCCGCTGCGGTCATCAGCTGGCAGCAAATGCATACCGGCAATAGCATTTTGCAGATAATGATTCCAGTTTTTTTCTTCATATATTTTTTATGGTTTAACAGCAGGCAGCTGTAATACTTTTTGTATCGCCTGTTGTATCCAGTCTTCATTTTTGGGAAAATCTTCATATGAATGCAGATCAGACAGCATAGGATCATCTACAGAGATACCTGCTGATTGTAAAATGGCGTAATCCTGCAGTGATTCGGCAAATACTTCCCAGCGGATAGAATCATAAGGGCCGTCGGGTCCGGGATATACGACAAAAGGATCACCCGCTGCAATACCAGGATACGAATATGCGGAGCCATCTGTAAATGGATCACCAGCTTCTTCCCTATCCAGCTTGTACCAAAAATTATATCCCCAATGCAGGAAGCCAAGGGCTTTAAAATGATAAAACAACCATCCTGCCATACGCAGCTTGGGAAGTGGTGTATCAAAAAAGCGGTTCAGCCATTTATCCCGTGGGCCTGTACAAAAATATACCCAGTGCGGTATCTGCTCTTTCAGGTAATTTGCTGCCGAACTGATAATGGGTACAGGGATATCGGTAAGGTGCTCCTTGCCATACCGCACATCGCTCAACGCATCCATCACTTTCATCCAGGGAGCCAGTTCATGCAATATATTCCTGGCTTTTTTGTAATTGTCTATATGCTCTCCCCCTGGTTCATCAGATAAATGGAAATAAGAATTGTTCAGCAGGTTTTCTTTTTGTAAAAAACGATGCAGCTCGGGCAGGTATTGTTTCAGAAAATTGATGTACACCGGTGAGGTAGCAGGCAGGTGCTCATCCCACAGCAGCTGGTAGCTGCCATTTTTTACAGTGTATACATGCATCGCATTCTGCACATCCCAGTACAACCATAAATGCGCCCATTCAAACTGCCGGTAGCCCAGCTCTTTGCACATATCTGTGAACCGCTTGATCCTTGACCAGTCAAACTTGTATTTGCCGGGACTGGGTTCGTCTACTATCAGCATCTGGCAGGGTTGCTTAAACAAGGACCTGAACTCAAAAAAATTCTGGATGAATGCTACATCGTTGCCATGTTCTATTAAATTCTTCATCAGTGTGCGGGTCAGTTGCCACCATTTTTCATCAAACATCGCTGTTTTATATTGTAACGATATTGCTTCACCACGCCACCAGTGTGTAACATGAAAATCATGGCGGGGTTTGATCACCAGGTTGGCCACCTGCAGTTTCAGTGTCAGTGTTTTTTCTTTTATTTCCTTTCCCTCTTTCCATTTCAGCGATATCGTATAACTGTGTATACCGGGCTGTATGCCCGCAGGCACCTGCAGGCTGATCCAGAAAGAACGGGTCTCATAAGGGTTGGCATCTACTTTACTGAGCGGGTACAAAGGATCGGGGACCAGCCCTGGCAGGTATCCCACCCCATCTACTTCAGACAGCCGCACATCTGTATTGAAATGCGGCAAAGGTACCAGTCCTACATAACGCACCTGCGGCTGCAGCTCAGCAGCATCTATCCCACATTCGGCAGAAGTCTGGTCTTTACTGTTACTATGAAAAGCAACCTGGAATGAAATACGGCTGTTCCGCGCAGCGCTCAGGGTAAGCGTATCCCTGCTTTGCACCGGTGATTGCGGGAAAATCCTTTTTAATGAAGATTCAAGCCAAACATCCATTGAAGCCGGCTGACCGGCCGGGGTACCTGTTTTTTTTGCATCAACCGCCGGAGCCACCAGGCAACACAGCAGAAAGGACCATACAATTTTTTTTCGCATTGACATATACAATTATCGATGAAAGAAACCGGCATTACCAGCCGGGGTTTTGTACAAAAGATGGATTTTTATTCAGCTCATCCTGCGGCAGCGGCCACAAATAATGTTTGGGCGACTGGAATACACGCTGATCGGCAATACTTCTTTTATAAAAGGCATTATCCTGTAAACCATTGCCAGCGTTGATATTGAGGCCATGCAATGCACCATTGTTGGTTTGTGCCATGATCTTCCACCTGCGGCAGTCAAAATAGCGATGCGTTTCAAATGACAGCTCTACCCTTCTCTCATGCCTGATCTTTTCGCGCATCTGCTCTTTCGATAAACCCGGATCCAGCGATGGCAGGCCGGCCCTATTACGTATGGCATTTACATATTTGTATACCTCAGATACAGGCCCCTGCGATTCATTCAATGCCTCTGCATAGTTCAGGTACTGCTCGCCCAGGCGGAACAATATCCAGGTCTTCAGCTCCCATCCAGTATTCTGGGCGATATTGATGCTGGGATTACTGAATTTTTTAAGCAGGTATCCTGTTTTACAGAAATCAGAAGGATTTTTCGATTTGCCATCGGCACCATTAAACCAAAGCTGGATAGCCCTGCCCTTCCATTGCTCACCGGCAAAATGCACACTGGCATAAAAGCGCGGTTCGCGGTTCACATACATATTGCTTACACCGGCAGGGTAATAGCCACGTGGACTTGCAGCGGCTGCATACCCTGTTTCCTGGTAGCCGGAAGCCGGGTTGATCAACGGAGATCCATCACCGGCATAACCGGTTATCGGGGTACTGCCATCAGCCATTTCATAAGCATCCACCTGCTCCTGCGAAACAGAAAGAATGGAATAGCCACCATAGCTCAGCGGATTGCTGCATCGCTCCAAATGCTGATAGGAAGCCACATTATTGGCAAAAAGGATCTCTTTGTTGTTGTTCTTCAAAAACAATTCTGTATACGACTGCACAGGATCATTATTCACCGCAGCATACAAACCATAGCCAGCACCCTCGCTCTGGTCAATACAATCTTTGGCGGCCTGTGCTGCCAGCTGCCATTTGGCTGCATCATAATTGGAGGGGAATAAATGCTCGCCATCTTTATTTGACAGGTTGTTATAATCTGCATTACCATTAAAAAGCGGGCTGGCGGCATAGAGCAGTATCCTGGCTTTCAGGGCAAGCGCCGCCACTTTTGTGGCACGTCCTACTTTATCGGGTGTTTGTGTAAGCGGTAATAGCGCTGCAGCCTGGTTACAATCGTTCACCATAAAATTGACACAGGAATCCAGTGGCCTGCGTTTTATTTTGGTAAAATCTGCATCCGCAGTAACAGCATGGTCTTCTATGGCAATAGGGCCATACAGCCTGAACACATTGAAATGAAAATAGGCCCGCAAAAAAGTGGCTTCGCCTTTCCATTGTGTCCGCATATCTGCAGTGAAAGATGCATCCAGCGGTACTTTGTCAACATTTTGCAGGAAGAGGTTGGTTTTGCGTATACCCTGGTAAGCCCATAGCCAGTTGTCGAGCACATTGGTAGGGCCCCAGGAGCCGCTGTTGATCACATGCGTATAAGAGCCGGGATAAGTAATTTCCATTTCATCTGTCGAACCTATAAATGGATTTCTGCCACCATAATCCGGAACATCTATCTCGAACGGAAAATTGGCATAGGTAGAGGTCAGGAATGCTTCAGCATAATTGCGTTTACCAAAAACACTGTCCAGTGTCAAATCATCATTGGGCAGTTTATCGAGGTAATTTTTTACACAGGAGGTTTGTGTAAAACCCGCCACCAGTATAAAAAGGATGATTATATTCTTGTTCATATTGTTGTATTGATTAATGAGGCCTAAGCTGCACGGCAAACAGGGCTTAGTTAAAATTGATCTGTGCACCAAAATTGAGTGCCCGCTGCAGTGGGTAACCACCTGTACCATTATTGGCTTCAGGATCTATCACTTTCAGTTTATCAATAGTGACCAGATTGGTTCCATTGATGAAAAAGCGCAACGCGGTTATTTTGCAACGATCTGTCAGCTTCCTGGGTAGTGTATAACCGATCTCTGCATTTTTCAGGCGCAGGTAACTGGCATCGCGCATGTACACGGTAGACGACCTGAAATTATTGGCATTGTCACCATTGGTCACTGCAGGGTACCTGGCATCCTGGTGTGTGGCTGTCCACCGGTTGTCGTAATACTCATGCAGGATGTTATAAGTGGCAGGCCCACGCTGAAAGGGATACATTGACGGACCGGAAAAGAAGAAGCTGGTGTGTGCTGCACCGGTGAAATAAGCCGTGATATCAAAACCCTTGTATGCAACAGTGCCGCCGAAGCCATACATGATCTCAGGGATGCGGGGATAGCCATGAAGGTATACGCGGTCATAATCATCGATCACCCCATCACCATTCACATCTTTATATTTCGTATCGCCCGGCCGCAGTACACTTACATACGATTGCGGTGTGCTCCTGTTGATATCATCCTGGTCTTTAAAAAAGCCGGTAGCCTGTAAGCCGAAAGGAGCGTCGATAGAATGCCCTTTGCCAGACTGGTAAGCATATTTTTGAACAGGCTCATCATTTTCCACCACGGTATTGTGCGCATAAGTAAAATTGGCCCTGAAAGAATAATACAAACCATTTGCCCCCGAATGTTTAATCTCCAGCATAGCGTCCAGCCCCTTGTTGTTCACCTTACCCAGGTTACCGTACGGAATGATCCAGGGGAAGAAGCCTGTAACAACCGGAACGGTTTGCCGCTGCATCAGTATACCGGTTCTTCTTTCATCAAAAGCATTCATCTGCAATACCAGTTTACCGTTGAACATTTCCACATCCAGGCCTATATTCTTTTTAGTGGCTACTTCCCAGGTTACATTCTGATTGCCGATCTGTCCTTCATCATATCCCGGGTAAGACTGCTGGCTGGTTCCAAAAAAATACTGGTTGGTATTGGTGTTCACTGTAGTGAGGAAGAGGAAACGGGCACCGCCTATCTGGTCGTTACCCACCTTGCCATAAGAGCCGCGCAGTTTAAGACTGTTGATAAAACCTACATTCCAGAACTTTTCGTTGGATACGATCCAGCCACCAGAGATCGATGGGAAAAATCCATACCGTTTTCCTTTTGGAAAATTCTCTGATCCGTTATAGCCAAAATCAAATTCCAGCAGGTATTTTTTATTGTAATCGTATGTAGCACGGCCTGCAAGGCCCTGCCTCCTGTATGGCAATGCAGCAGTAGAATTGGGCGCATTAAGATCCAGGTATTCCCGCTGGTTGCCCAGTAACAAGCCACCTATACTATGACTGCCGAAGGTACGGTCGTAATTCAATGACAGCTCTTTGTAAATAGCACGGTTGGTGCTGTTGGATACACCATAACCCAGGGGTTGCTCTTCACGTATCACATTGTATTTGTCCGCACCGGTAACAGGGTCTTTACCCAGGTATTGCTTGATGGCGTATTGTTTACGCCTTGCATCTTCTACATAATGGAAATAGTCGAAAGAAAAACGTCCGCGGATAGAAAGCCCTTTGGTAACAAGCGATGACAAATCCCATTTGGCACCAAATGTTCCCTGCAATGTATTGTTTTCCTGGTGCACATACCCGCTTTGTGTAACGAGTGCCCAGGGATTGCCACCCAGGTAAGACAAACCACCGGCAGGTGATCCGTCAGGATTGGTAACCGGATACTGTATCGGTGATATTTGTGTGATCGCACCAAAAATATCCCTTGCTGGTGTACCGGGATAATTACTTGACTGGATAATACCACCCAACCCCAGGTCAATAGTAAAATTTTTAGACAGATTGATATCTGTGTTAGACCTGAAATTGTACCGTTTGAGCATCGCATTTGTTTTATAGGGATTGTGCGGATCTTCCTTCCACAAACCACCCTGAACCGTATAACCCACATTGGTAAAATACCGCACTACTTCATTACCGCCAGAGACACTCAGGTTATTGATGGACTGGATCGTATGCTTTTTAAGTACCTGGTTGGTCCAGTTCACATTGGGATGAAAAAAAGGATCGGAACCATCCTGGTATTTTTGTAAATCATCCTGTGTATAAGGTGCGGCCTGCCCCACATTTACATAGCTTTCATTAACCAGTTTGGCATAAGAAGGGCCATCGATAAAATCAGGGAAACGTAATCCCTTCAGGTCGGCTGTTTCTGTGCGGAAAGTAATAGCAGGTTTTCCTATTCTTCCTCTTTTTGTATTGATCAAAATAACACCATTGGCCCCTCTTACACCATACACCGCAGTGGCAGATGCATCTTTTAAAATGGTGAAGCTTTCAATTTCCTGTGTAGTCAGGTTATCCATGCTCCGTTCCACGCCATCTACCAGTACCAGGGGAGCACTGTTGCCCGAGGTGCCTATTCCCCGGATAAGCAGTTGCGCCTGATCGTATCCCGGCTCACCGGCAGATTGCCTGGTAATAATACCCGGCAACCTTCCACCCAGTGCATTGGATAAAGAAGGAGTAGCGGTTTGCTGTAGCTCTTTAACTGAAATACTGGAGATGGCGCCAGTTACAGAAATCTTTTTTTGCGTTCCATAGCCCACAACAATTACTTCATTCAGCTTTTGTCCTGCCGAATCAGGCTGCATGCGTATATCTATCTGCCTTGCTGTACCGGCAGGCAGTTCCTGTGTTTTGTATCCGACAAAAGAAAGCGACAACAATTCATTGTTCCCATCTATCTCTATCATAAAATTACCATTCAGGTTGGTAGTAGTTGTGCGTGGTGTTTTAACTGTTTTCACATTTACACCAGGCATGGCCTCTCCTTTTTCATTGGTTACATTTCCATACAACACCCAGCTCGCCGCATTGGAACGGTTGTTTTGCTGAGCCTGCGCGGCATGTGTGAACAGCAATACCAGGCAGCAATGAAAAAAAAGGGGAATGTGCAGGGCATGCGATACTGCCTTGCGTACAGGAAAAAACTTTCTCATATTTTATTTAGTTTTGGGATAATTTCATCCCGGTGTTGTACATGTATGCTCAGTACCTTGTACACGCCGGTTGCAAACAATCGGGCATCTGGTAGCCGCCAGGTGCTTTTATTTTTTTATACTATCAGGTTTTCATGAGCGGCAAGTTTTAAAAGATGAATAAAGGGTTCGATATTGTTACAACAGCGGCTGCTTTATGGCAGAATATCCCTGTCATTTATAGATCACGGTTTGTCCCGGCGAAAAAATGGTACTGGAATAATTGACATCCACATTTTTTGTAAAGCCGGTGAGCTTAACGGTAAAATGATAGCTGCCTGTTGTATCAGGCAGGCTGAACACATATTCAGTGGGTGCATTGGCCAGTGTTGCGGTGGAAATATTCACCACTTTCATAAAATTGATCACCTGGTTTACCTGTATGTTTACACTTAATGGTTGCTGCATGGCATCTGGAATGGCCTGCGGGATGCCCCAGGTTAGTTTTACCTTGCCTGAATCCAGTTTTTGCAAACTGAGGTTGGTAACCGGCGGCAGGCTTACACCTGGTTTGCTGCCATAATCATTCGATTTGGAGCAGGCAGCACATATACCCAGTAAAAACGTGATATATAAAAAATATATTTTTTTCATCTGTTCTTGTTTTTGGATTGATGATGTAAGGCCCTGGTTCCCTTGCATGAAAACAGGTTTTATTCATCCGGCTGCATCACAAAAAGCGGGATCAGTATCCCGGGTTTTGCTGATAACCACCTTTTGCCCAGTTCATCTGCGGCTGCGGAATAGGCAGAAACTCATCACGGCCCGCGGTAAAATGAGCCAGCCTGAACCAGTCGAACCGGTTCTTTTCTTTGTTGATATAAGCATTCATGGTGGGCTCCAGTATCCCCCAGCGCATCAGGTCAAAAAAGCGTCTTCCTTCGCAGGCAAGCTCCAGCCGGTCTTCCCACATCAGTGCTTTCCAGGCAAAGTCTTTGGTCCAGGTACAATTGATACCGGGCTTATACTGTTCTATTTTGTAATCCATCCATAAACTGCCATCATTTTTTCTCAGCAAGGCGGTACTGTTGGCAGCCCTGGCGCGTACACGGTTAATCAGCGGCAGTGCTTCATCAAAGCGGCCCAGCTGTATCAGTATCTCTGCTTTCCACAGCAATACTTCAGCATAGCGTATTTCTTTTTTGTTCAGGCTGTTCTGTACATAAAAAGGTTTGTACATACAATTACAATCGGGGCGAACCTGTTCTTTCATTGAATTAAAATAGCCGTACTGGAAAGGCGCACGCGATCCCTGTTCAGCGAACAGCAGGTTATTATCGTATTTCCAGGGATAGCCGGGTATGGCAGCCGTATGCCCCATACGCGGGTCGAAGGAATGGCTTTTAAAAAACTGGATATACGATTCACCCGTCATTTCGGTATTGTTGTAATTGTCAAAATCAGGTATTCCTGTAGCGTCTGTTTTGAACGCATTGATCAGGTTATGCGATACTTTGTGGAAATCACAGCAACTGAAATAAGGTGTCCACCATGGTGCATTCAGCTGGTCGCCCCAGTCAACACGCCCATTGGTAGTACCATCGTCGATGGAATATTGTATTTCCCATACAGATTCTTTGGTGGCATTATCGAACTCTATCATAAAGTTCTGCGCATAGTCAGGTGTAAGATCGAACTGCACGCCATCTTTCGCTATTACCGCATCAATATGCGCCAGCGATTTATTAAGCGTTTCTTTATTAATGTTGATCACCTGGTGCCGGTCGTTCTGCTCATAAGCCCTGAACAGGAGCGCTTTTGCTGCAAGCGCATGTGCGGCATATTTAGTGGGGCGCCCTTTATCCTGCTGTGTTTCAGGCAATACAACGGCGGCTTCTTCAAAATCTTTGATGATCTTATCCCATAGCGGCAAATCATTCACCATATCTTTTGGCCGGTTGGAAATCCCTTCCACGATCACCGCATCATTGGGCACCGTATCAGTGATATAAGGCACATATTTCCAGCGAAGCTTCATCCCCAGGTAAATCCATCCCCTGATAAATTTCATCTCGGCGATCCGCTGCTCTTTTGAAGGAAAAGCAGCGCCATCTACTTTTTTCAGCAGGCGCAATGCCGTATTGGCCCTGCTGATGCCGCAATACCCCCTGTACCAGGGACCATCATTGTTGCCAACATTAGAAGTAACACCGGTAAATATTTCCATCTCATACCAGGGTGTCTGGTCGCTCAAGCCACCACCACCTTTGTAGGCATCATCCGAACGTATACTTTGTATCCAGGGATTATGGGTTTCACCAAAACCGAGTGAAGGCATATAGGAATAAGCAGCGGTTACAAAGTTCTCTATCTGGTCGGGACCAGCCACTTCATCTTCAGACAGAACACCTTTGGGCTTCACATCAAGATAATGTTTGCACCCGCTGAAAACTGCCGATAATAGCACCAGCACGATCAGTCCCGGTAAAACCGCAGCGGATAACCGGCGTGTAATAAAATGTATGATCACTTGTTTCATAATTGCTGTTTTACGGTTCGTTAAAAACTTACATTCACACCCAGGAAACCGGTTACCGGCATGGGATACGCTTCATTCGGGTTTTCAGGATCGCCACCGGTAAACCGGTCTTTGCCCCATGTTTTTTTGAAGTTTAACAGGTTCTGTCCCGATACATATACCCGCAACCGTTTTATACTCCATTTTTCCATCAGTTTGGAAGGGAATGTATAGCCAATATCCAGCGTGCGCAGTTTTACATAAGAGCCGTTCTCGATAAAATAAGACGACATTCTTTTTTCACCATTGGCATCGCGCCGTGAAAGGGCCGGTATATCAGCATTAGGATTGGAAGGAGACCATGCATTCAGTATGCGTGCAGGATGGTTACGGTCGTTCTGCACACCGATATTCCAGAAATCGCTCAGCTCTTTCCAGGAATTGTATACACTGTTGCCAAATACGCCCTGGAAGAAAAAGGTGATATCAAAATTCTTGTAGCTGGCTTCAAAATTGAGCCCGGCGGTATACTTGGGATCTTTTACACCGATCCAGGTGCGGTCGTAGGTTTCATTGATCACCCCGTCGCCGTCAAGGTCTTTATAACGTATCCTGCCCAGGCCTTTGCCCTGCTGTTGTGCTGAATTATCTACTTCCTGCTGTGTTTTAAATATACCGTCTGCCACCAGCCCGTAAATGGAATTCAGCGGTCTGCCAATGATATTATCTTTTAGTCCATTGCCACCATAAGTATCTTTTACATTTTGGGGAAGTGAATTGATCTTGTTCCTGTAGGTGGCTATATTGCCTGTAATGCGGTAAGAGAATGCTTTAGTATTATTGCCCCAGCTAAGCAATACTTCAATACCTTTATTCGTCATGTTCGCGGCATTCACCCAGCGGTATCCGCCTTCTCCCAGCGCACCGATATAGGGCGGCTTAAAAAGCATATTCGTTGTTTTCTTGTTGAACCAGTCAAATGATCCGGTTAAACGTGTTTCGAGCAGGGTGAAATCAACACCGATATTGGTTTGTGTGGTTGTTTCCCATTTTAAATCAGGGTTACCCAGGCTGAGCCTGCGGTAACCGGAAGGAATACTCCCCGTTTGGTTGCCTGCAATAGGATATGCAGTATTATCAAAATTGCCATCGTAAATATTGACCAGGCTGCCCGTTGTAAGCGGTGCCGAATTACCGTTTTGTCCCCAGCTGGCCCTCAATTTCAGGTCATTGATGAATGTAATTTTTTTCATGAAAGATTCTTCGCTCAACCGCCAGCCCCCGGAAAAAGCCGGAAAGATGCTGAAGCGGTTATTGACACCGAACACTGAAGAACCATCCCTGCGCACGGTAGCAGACAACAGGTACTTGGATGCATAAGAGTAATTGACCTTACCAAAATAAGAGAGCAGGGTTCTTTCATCGCCACCACCATTGAGCGATTTATTGTCACCACTTGCTGCGGACAGAAAAGCATAGTCACGGTTTTCCAACAGTATATTGCTGCGGTAAGCGTCAAAGTTCTCAGCAATGAACCGGTAGGTTTCAATACCACCCAGGATATCAAACTGGTTTTTACGGATCTTGAGGTTATAGATCAGGGTATTGGTCCAGGTACGGCCGATATTGTGCCAGTTGTTTTGAGTAACACCATTGATATCACTGCTTTTGCCACCGGCCTCTTTCCATTTGTGCTGGATGGTTCTGTCGTACCACATGCTGTAATCGATACCCAGCTGTGTTTTAAAGGAAAGATTATCGAGTATTTTCAGGTTGGCATAGGCTGTACCCAATACTTTAAGGAAATTGGGAATATTATCTTTATTCAGTGCCAGTTCCCGTACAGGGTTATTGAAATCATCCATACCCAGTGGCATCGCTACACCACCCCATCCGCCTTTATTATCATACACGGGAATATTAGGTGGCATCACCAGAAATGCATAGGTACTGTTATAGTTATTGTCGTAGGTATTGCGCATGCGCAGATTGGTTAATGTGAGGCTTTCACCAATGGTCAGTCTTCCCTTTAATAACTCATAATCATTGTTAAACCGCGCAGCATAGCGTTTAAAAAAGGAAGTCATAACAGTTCCTTCATTATCATAATAATTTAAAGAAAACAAACTGCTAAGTCTTTCCCCGCCACCTGTAATTGTCAGCTGGTGGTTTTGCTGAATGCCGGTGCGGGTGCCGGCTTTGAACCAGTTGGTGTTGGATGAGGGCATGGTTTTATCTGCATTCAGCCAGGGTATGGGTGTAACCGAATTGAGAACGGCGATGCCCTGGTCATTGTAATGCCAGTCGTAATTGTAAATGCGGATAGCTGAAGACGGGTCATCTCCATCATTCACCGTAGCCTGCCACAGTGCTTTCCCATACCCCTGTGCATCCAGCATTTTAGGCACACCGCCTATTTTCGCGATACCTACATAAGCATCATAGGTGACGCGGGTTTCTCCTTTGCGGCCTTTTTTGGTATTAACCAGGATCACACCGC
Source organism: uncultured Deminuibacter sp. (assembly GCA_966424055.1). Taxonomy (GTDB): domain Bacteria; phylum Bacteroidota; class Bacteroidia; order Chitinophagales; family Chitinophagaceae; genus Deminuibacter. The sequence continues at coordinate 12,831 of CBJLMB010000015.1, forward strand.
CTGCAGCGCGGGAGCCATAAATAGAAGCAGATGCAGCATCTTTCAATACCTGCATAGATTCGATGTCATTGGGATTGATATCACGCAAGTTAATGTTCACCGGCTGCCCGTCAAGGATGATCAATGCAGGGGATGAATTGATAGAAGTGATGCCTCTTACCTGTATACCTACATTTTCAGCAGGATTGCCATCTGTGGTGATGAACACACCCGGTACTTTACCCTGGAGTGAACGCATCACATTGGCACTGGGATTTTTGGCAAAATCGGCCCGTGTTACAAGGCTTACAGCACCGGTTAAATCGGCTTTCTTTTGCGTCATATAGCCTGTTGTTACGATCACATCATTCAGTGCCCTGCTTTCTGGTTTTAATATGATTTCATAGGTGCTGGCATTGGTCAGTGTCAGCTCCTGTGTTTCCCTGCCCACATAGGCAAACACCAACACCGTGGCATTATCCGGCACCGTCAGCTGAAAATTTCCTTTATCATCTGTGGCGGTTTTATTAGGCAATCCTTTAACGCTTACACTTACACCCGCCAGCGGGCTGCCCAATTCATCTTTAACAGTGCCGCTGATCTTTCGCGTGTCCTGCGGTGTCCATGTTTTGGGGCTATAAGCAGCCTGGAGCGCCTGTGTGCAACAGCAGCACAACCATAACACCAGCAACCCGCTTTGCAGAAGAGCGCGTACAATGCAATTGCTGCGGGAGATAATTAGATTTTTGCAGTCATGATTTCTCATAAATGGCAATTAGTTTATTGATATAAATGGCCCTTAACTAAGGCATTTTTAAACAATAGATCTCCCTTGCGAACACAAAGCCTGTATTCGCCATACCTGGGAAATCTTCAACGGGAGGGGGATTGTTACGTTTTCATAACGTCATTTTTAGCGGTGATCAAATCAGTAAAAACAAGGGTCAGGCCTGATGCAGGCGCATGGGTTAACCGAGCTTTACTTCTTTGCCTGCTACTATCGCCCGGCTTGCGGGAATGGTTCCATATGCCACATCCAGAACGGGTTTGCCATTTTTCAAACCAACAGTACCAAAGCCTGTCGCTGTTGAAAGAAAGCTGGTAAAATCACCGATCCTGGAATCTATATACAATGTCTTGTCTACTGCATCATATCGCACACCGGTCAATGCTTCGAGCATACCATAACTGGCCAGGGCCCTGGCATACCAGTGGCCACACTCATACTCGTTAAATGGATTACGTACCCTGCCATCGTAACGGTTGCGGCAGGCACGTACAATATCCAGTCCTTTTTCTACTTCCCCCATCAGCATCAGGTGCGAAGCAACCTGGTATTCGATCCCCGTCCATACTTCATTACTATACACGAAAGGAAGTGACAGCTTTCCACCCCTGGGCCAGGAGCATAACAGCAGGCCGCCATCTTCACCAATGGCATATGTAGAGCGCTGTGGATTGGAATGCTCCCGCAGGGTTTTTCTGAAATTGTGTTTATGTACGGCATTCAGGTGACTTTTGATCTTCGCTGCATCCACGGGATCGCCAAGGCTGCACATACGGCTCATCCATGCACCGATGATGCCATCAGACAAACAACCTGCACCATATTGGTATTTAGGTCCTTCTTTTTTTAACAATGCCTGTGCTTCTTCGGTATAATGTGTTGCGAAGGATTGTGCTTTTACCGGGTCGGGTGCATGTAAGCCTGTCCATTCTATTTTCTGGAAAAAATATTCACCATTATACAGCTGGTTTTCTAAATAAGATTTTGCTTTATTATACAATTCCTGGTACTGGTCTACATTTTTGTTCAATGCAGTACCCATTACTGTCATGGCATGCAGTGCGCCGGCATAAAAGCTGGTGGCAAAGCCCGTGGGGCCCCAGAATTCAATATCGTATGTGTTGTGATGCGGCTCTGCTACTGCGCCTTTGTGATCGGGATCCCAGGTGCGGATGCAGTAATCCATGCTGCGTTGTACTTTTGGATAAATTTCTTCCAGCCAGGCATTGTCGCCACTGATGCGCCATTCACGATGCACTTTCATGATACCTCCCAGCTGTCCATCGGATGCGGCATGGAAATTATGCAACACAGGTGTAATGGGCAGGTTGGCCCTGAACATCTGGTGCCCTTCTTCATTCTGGTTCTCGTTAAACTCCGTATGACGTAAACTTCTTTCTAATGCAGGAAACAGGTGGGATACGGCCTGCGCATAATTCCATACATGCGTGCACGAGCCATGACAACTACCCCAGCTGTCACCACTACCCTCCCAGCACCAGAAGCGACCATCGTATTGCCGCAATACCGTGGTTGATTTGAGAATGGTTAAATTGGCAGCCACCGCTTCCACTACTTCGGGTGGCAGGCTGCTTTTGTAAAATGCCTGTGTAAATACATTGCTTTTCCTGCGCAGCTCATCGTATTGTGTGCGCCAGTAAGTAACCAGCTCTTCTATGCTTTTAAAACGGCTGCTGTACCAGGGCTTGTGGTATTTTAATAAGGGGTTGGCCGCTACCAGCTCTTTATTGGCCGGGTTTTCGGCACCCATGGCCAGTTTGGTATTGGGTACATACCAGGCCATCATCAGCCTGATCGTTTTTTCCTGTCCGGGCTGTAAGGTAAAAGGCACAAACAGGGAAGCACCGGGTGCATCTTTTTCCACTGGTTCCCGGCTTTGCACAGCTGCATTTTCAATCGTATTCCAGATCATTGTTAGCGGATCGAACCAGCCACCGCGAAACCAGCAATGATCTACCACGGTAGATGCATCGTTGGTGAAAATAGCAAAATGCCCCAGTTTTTCCGGTGCTGTATCCGTAGCGTCTGCCGAGAGGATAAAACCATTCTGAACAGGTTGTATAGAATTTTTGGTATCGTTCTGCCACATGAAGTGGCGGCTATTATAAGAGAACACCATTTCTTTTGCAGAGGTCCCGGTGTTCTTGATGCGGTATTCCAAACCACCCACAGGCATGCTGGAATGGTCTTCATCCGTGGGGATAAAAGGATTCCAACCGGTGATAGTAGCCTGCACCGGTATGCTATTGTCCTGCAGACTGATCTCTGCAAATGGAAAACTGGTTTTAAAAACAGCTTTCTGAAAACGCGGCAATCCCCAGGTAGCGCCGCCGGTACCGCCAAGGCCCGCATCACGCTGGCCAAATTTTTTCCAGGCCGGTATTGGTCCTTCCAGTACCCTTGCACTATTGGGCATCCCTTTGATGCTGATGGCCGCAAACATGGCAGGTTCATTGAATATTTCGGGATTGTTACGTACCGACATATGAGAAATTGCACCGGTTCCTTCCAGGCAAAACATCCCTGCACCAATACCACCGACAGGAAAAGCAATACGGTTCAGGTATTCACCGGTATAAGGTTTATTGTAGACCCTTGCCTGGCTGCCATCTTTTACAGTGGCTGTTTCGCCAGCCTCAGCAGCATCTTGTGCAGTTGCCTGTTTTTCTCCAAAAACAAACGGGGCAACCAATGTACCCAATCCACCCAGTGTGGTTTGTTTTAAAAAAGAACGGCGATCGTTTTTTTGTTTCATCCGTGAATATTTTTTCTTTAGTCAGGTGTAATGGTGTATGCATAGGTTTTGCCGGTAAATATTGCGCTGCTGCTGTATAAGATAATTTATACAACAGCTTGTTCTTTCTCTACACAATCTCCAAAACGCTCGTATTGCCGGTAGCGGGCCCGGTAGATCTCTTCTTTTGTTTTATCCGGTTCATATGTTTTATCAAAGCCCTGGCCCATGGCCTGCATAGCATATTCAACTTTCGGGTAGAAGCCCGCCGCAGTGGCAGCAAACATGGCAGCACCGGCTGCGCAGGTTTGTTCTCCTGCATGTGCACGGATGGGCATCTCCAGTATGTCTGCCAGCAGCTGCATAATAAAAGGTGATCTTTTTACAATACCCCCAACACCGATCACACCTTTCACCGGTATGCCTTCTGCTATAAAACGATTGACAATTTTTTTAGCGCCGAAACAGGTTGATTCAGCCAGTGCACGATACATACGCACGGCATCTGTTCCCAATGTAAGGCCGCTTACAGCAGCTTTAAGCAATGGATTGGCATCGGGTGTACGACGGCCATTCAGCCAGTCAAGCGCCAGTTCATTTTCTTCGGCGGGTGGCAGTAATGCAGCCTGTTTGCTCAGTTCATTCAATAATTGTTCTGAGACCTGCTGTACTATTTTTTCTGTTATGGCTTTGTCTGCCTGGCTGCTTTCGGCCAGCAGGTTTTGCAAGGGCCATAGCAGCAGGTTTTTAAACCAGGCATAGGTATCGCCAAAAGCTGACTGACCGGCTTCCATACCGGTCATGCCCGGTATTACAGAGCCCGTTACTTGTCCGCAGATGCCTTTTACCGGCCTGCCATTGATGGCTTCGGTAGGCGCCACCAGCATATCACAGGTAGAAGTGCCCATTACTTTGCTGAGATGATAAGGCTCTATTTGTCCACCTACCGCGCCAATATGGGCATCAAGCGCGCCAATGGTCACGATCACGCTTTCAGGCAGTCCCAGCTTTTGTGCCCATGCGGCAGAAAGCTTTCCTGCCGGTTGGTCTGATGTATAGGTTTCGTGGTACAGCCTTGAACGGAAACCACTGAGCAGCGGGTCAAGACTGGCAAAGAATTCATCGGGTGGTAAACCTTTCCATTGCTCGCACCACAAAGCTTTATGTCCTGCGGCGCAAACACTTCTTTTAATACGGCGGGCATCCGTACCACCTGTGAGTAAAAAAGGCAGCCAGTCGCAATGTTCTACCCATGTATAGCAATGTGCCCTTACCTGTTCATCCCTGCGCAGCACATACAACAGCTTTGACCAGAACCATTCGCTGGAATAAATACCGCCCACATACTGCAGGTAATTGATATCAAATTTTTCAGCATGCACATTCATTTCTGCGGCTTCCCTGATAGCGCTATGGTCTTTCCAGAGCATCACCATGGCGTTGGGATTCTGCTCCATCCCCGGTAGAAATGCCAGTGGTGTACCGTTGCGGTCTACCGCCATGGGAGAAGAACCGGTAGCATCGATGCCGATGGCTTTTACACCAGCCGCGGCCGCAGCACCTGCTTCATGCAGGCAGTTTTTTATTACATATTCCAGTCCTTCAATATGGTCCAACGGATGCTGTCTGTACTGTTGTGCAGCAGCGTTACAATACAAACCATCGCGCCACCGTGGAAATGCATAAACCGCCGTAGATACCACAGTCCCATCTGCCACACGCGTCAGCTGTGCGCGAACAGAATCTGTTCCAAAATCGATCCCTATTACAAATGCATCAGTTATTGTCATGTCTTGGTATTCATTTACCGGTCACCCGCCTGCAGGTATCGCTCCAGGCCAGTTCCCTCATTTACCCAATTTAAACGTTTAACATTTTTCAGAAAAAAAATTCCCTCATTCCCACATCTAACATCACCTATTACACATCATCCCTCTCACACATCGTACATCCCACATCGTACACCGTACATATTCAATGGTGCTTTAACAAAACCCTATCTCCACTATCCTCATAATGCGTGGCATGCTTTGATTTCATCCTGCTGCCAAATGCAGCATAATAGGCGATAAAAGCAAAACAAACCAGTGGTATCAGGAAGGCAATACTCATACCATGCGTATCAGCAACAGCCCCCATCAGCGGCGGACAAAAAGCGCCGCCTGCCACTGCCATCACCAGGAAAGATGAAGCTCTTTTAGTAAGTGGCCCCAGTCCGCGTATACCCAATGCAAAGATGGTGGGGAACATCACCGACATAAAAAAATAAGTGGAGAACAGGGCTATCACACTAAACCAGCCAAGCTTCATTACCACCAGCGCAGTAAGCAGGGTATTGATCACTGCATAGCATGCCAGCAGCTTAGCCGGTGCAATAAATTTCATCAGCCAGGCACCGGTTAAACGGCCTATCCAGAAAGCGCCCATACCGCCCAATGCCAGTATCAGTGAAGCGGCCTGTTCAGGATTTTTGGGCATAAACACCCTGCCAAATCCGCCCAGGTGTATCATCAGTCCGCTTACAGCATCCTGCACACCGGCCATGGTTTCAGTAACATAATTGATGAAAAAAGAATTGAACCCTGTTTGAGCCGCCACATATAAAAACTGTGCGATCACGGCGAGTATAAATGCCGGGTATTTCAGCAATTCCTTTGCCGAAGCATTGGCAGCGATGCCCTCTTCATTTTCCTCTTTGATAGCCGGCAACCGGGTGAACAGGAATACCACCGCAACAGCCACTACAATACAACCCACTCCCATATAAGGTGGTATCAGCGAGCTGAACTTTCCGGCATTACCGCTTCGCTCTGCGCCAAAAATAAACAGACCGCCGATCAGCGGCCCAAGTATCCAACCCAGGCCGTTGAAAGACTGTGCAATGTTGATGCGCCTGGCAGCGCCATCGGCCGGCCCCAATACTGTAGTATAGGGGTTGGCAGCGGTTTCCAGGCATGAGAGGCCACATGCAATAATGAACAAAGCAGTGAGAAAGGGAATAAATGAAGCCAGTAATGCAGCAGGATAAAACAGGAAAGCACCGAGTGCAAATAAACCCAGGCCCAGCAGTATCCCTTTTTTATAGCCATGCCGTTTCATGAACACACCGGCAGGGCCAGCCATAACAAGGTAACCGATATACAGCGAGAACTGTACAAACCCAGACTGGGCCTTGGTAACATGCAGGGTATTTTGAAAATGTTTGTCCAGCACATCGAGCAAACCATGGGCAAAACCCCATAGTAAAAACAGGCTTGCCACCAGTGCGAACGGACGCAGATAACTTGTTCCGTCAGGCATCCGGAAAAGAGATACCCGCTTGTTTTTTTCCATCTGTTTATTTTTTCATTGACCGGATGCAGCCTGTATAATTTTTTTCAGTTAAAAAACCAGGCAAGTTGCATCCTGCAATCGTTATGTATTGACAATACTATTTGTACAGGGGGCCATAAGTTTGACAGGCCCTGTAATCAGCACTTTCCGGCTCTGTGCCGAATGCTGTCCATGCAGCCGGCCGGAAAACATGTTCTTCTTTTACATTGTGCATGTTCACGGGGATGCGCAGCATGGAAGCCAATGTGATCAGTTCGCGGCCTATATGACCATAGCTGATGGCGCCATGGTTAGATCCCCAGCACGACATCACTGTGTATACATCCCTGAATGCACCTTCACCTGTTAGTCTTGGTACAAACCAGGTAGTGGGCCAGGTGCGGTCTGTTCTTTCATCCAGTGTACTGTGCACAGCCGGGGGCAGATCGATCGTGCTGCCTTCGGCTATCTGCAATACAGGCCCCAGGCCTTTCACCAGGTTCAGCCTGCACATGGTTACCGGCATGCCGCCGCGTGTAACGAACTGCGATGAATAACCTCCACCCCTGAAATAACCGTTATTGGCAGGATACCAGGTTGTATGTTTCAGGCATTCGCCGGCCTCCTGCTCACTGATCTCCCAGAAAGGTTTGATACAGGGTTTCCCATTACGCTCCTGCCTGCCTGTACCATCCAGTGTGGCAGAGCCGGAATTGATGAGATGAATAAAACCGCCGGCTGCCGGCCCATCAGGCTGCCAGCCTGTAACACGTTGCACTGCTGCCGGGCTCCAGTAGGTACGCACATCGGCAAATATTTGTGGTGTATGGGTAAGCAGGTAACCCAGCAGCATAGACACCCCATTCAGCGAATCATTTTCTGTTGCCACCATATAAGGTGCGCGGATGCCATTCCAATCAAAGGAAGAATTCAGTATTGCTTCAGAGAAATCGCCGTTCGGTAAAAAATCTGTCCACTGCCTTTGTCCCTGGAAACCTGCGAGAATGGCCTGGTGCCCCAGCGATTCTTCACCAAAGCCTGCATCTTTCAGCCGGGCATTACCTGTCATCAGGTCGCGGATGATCATGGTCATCTGTACAACGGTTGTCCAGTCTTTGTCTTTTTGTTCGCGGGTAAATTGTTTTTCAGCAGGGTTAAAATCCTGTCCCTCCTTGCAATTGACGCGTGTCCAGGCAAGGGCTTTTTCCAGCTCGGCCTCATCATAAATCTTCTTCTGTATCCGTCGCAATACTTCTGATGAATCGACCCATTCATTGCGCATACCCAAGTATTCCTGGAAGAACTGGCTGTTCACCATCGACCCGGCAATACCCATGGATACAGTGCCAATGGCCAGGTACGATTTACCCCGCATAATGGCAACAGCGAGACCCGCACGTGCAAAGCCCAGCAGTTTGGCTTTTACATCATCGGGTATGGTTTCATCGCCCAGGTCTTGCACATCATGACCATAGATACCGAAAGAGGGCAACCCCAGCTGTGCATGTGCAGCAAGCGTGGCCGCCAGGTATACAGCACCTGGCCGTTCAGTGCCATTAAATCCCCAGATGGCTTTGGGCCAGTAAGGATGCATATCCATTGTTTCCATACCATAACACCAGCAGGGTGTTACAGAAAGTGACACACCGACACCGCTTGTTTCAAATTTGGCGGCACAGTCAGCCGCTTCTTTCACACCGCCGATACAGCTGTCGGCAATAACGCATTCTACTGCGGTACCATCGGGATAACGTAAAACACTGGTGTATAGCGCCGCAACATTTTTTGCCATCTGCATGGTCACCTCTTCCAGCGATTCACGTACTCCGCCCAACCGGCCATCGATAACAGGCCGTATCCCTATTTTGGGATATTGATTTTTTCCGTTCATGTCGATTCTTAATAAGTTTTTTTTATAAAGCTTTTTGAATTGTCTCCAGCGATACGCCCAGCAGCTGTTTGCTGATGCGGTCGAGCCCTGCCTCTGTTCCGGTGAAATGGAATACACTGTGCCGGTGTGTCAGCGAATGACCGGCAGGCAGAAATGCAGCAGCAGAAACGCTTTCCAGTTCATAGAAAGGCCCCATCTGGCTGCCATCGGCCAATGGGCCATCATTGTAGGCATTTACCGCATCACCGCTGAAAGGCGGTTTGGTGGTATTCCATTCCTGGTTCAGGTATTGCCCCATCGGATTTACATCAAACAATATCACTGTAAGAATGCGATTGGCTGCATCATAACTTCCGGCAACAGGTTTGGCCTGGCCGGGATGGATACCCAGCTTGCCTCTTGACTTGCCATCGGCTTTAAAGAACAGTACACCGTTTTCATATTTGATACGGTTAGCCGGTATTTCACCAAAATAATCGGTGGTGGCCGGTTTTGTTTTTTTGGCATCTTCCTGGTAAGGAATAACAATAGTGGTAGCAGGTGAAGGATTGAACATATCCAGCATCCAGATACAGGGCATGCCGGTGCTGGCAGTCCATTCTGTTTTACCGGTATTGGTCAATGTGTTTTCAGTGCGGTAACCAACGGCTTTAACAGCTGTATCTCTTGTCAGCTGTAGCATACTGTCTATACCCCTGTCAGAAAGCAGGGTCACCGTGCGGTGGATAGCTGCAGATAAAGCAGTACCTGCATAATTGGTCAGCTGCATGTTTTTCTGCAGCGTTGCTGTTTCGTTTGTTTGCCCCGTCAGCTGCCAGGCTTCTGTATCAAATGCAGCCGGTGTTTTCCAGTTGGCAAATTCCATTTTAGCGCCTTTGGGAAAAAACAGGGAGAACTTCCCTCCTTCAGGTCCCAGCCATAACCTGTTTTCGCCGCCATAACCATTCATGTGCGGATCTTCGGGCCCTTCAAATGCTTTGTAATGTATCCAGCCAAAGCTGGTGCCATCATCACCGGCGGCAGTAGAGGTGAATACCTTTGCCTGGTACCTGGGAGAAACCGCCAGCTTGGCCTCACCATTCTGCAGTACCACCAGGCCACTGTCGTGTTTTTTCAGAAAATGCAGGTCATATCCAAATGAACCCTGCGCGTAAGCAGTAGAATCAGCAGCCGCCTGCTGCTGCCTGGGCTGATCGTTACACGATACTATACTCATAATGGCAAAAATTGTAGATGCACATGCAAATGGTTTCATATAACAAGTAGTAAGCAATGAATAAGTTTAATAGTGCTTTTGCAAGGCCAGGATTGATCGTTATTCAAATACAGTTTCAGCGTTTCATTGTTGCTGTTCCGGTGTTTGTTGGATTGCTATGTTCTATGATTGCCCGAGAGCTTGCATCGAGGCCAATGAAACACTGAAACTGTTGTACACCGGAACAATTTGTTGATTGGTTGATTGGTTTTGAGGGGTTAGTTTATTTCCAGTTCGTCCTTTGAGGGCAGTTTAGGGAAGGGGCCATGGGGGCCTTGCTGGTACCAGAATACGGTAGAAGCAATATCATCCTTCAGCGGCAGGTAACGGCCGCCAGAGCGCCAGCCCAGTGCTTGTATGGTCACTTTCAAACTTTTCTCGAACCGGATAGGATCGGTGATATGCCAGCGGTATAAACCAAAACGCTGCGCTATATTGTAATGGCCATCGCCTTTGATCACCTGTGGCAAACCGGAATATGGCGAAGAGAACTCGGTATAATGCACTTCTGAAACACCGGCAGCATTCTGTGTTCTGGTATCAAAATCATAAGAGCCGCAGAAATAATCTTCTGTACCGGTACCGCAGATAGTAGGATATTCCGTATCTCCATCCATATAAAATTTAATTTCACCTTCACCCCACCAGCCATTGTTGTGTACGCCCCAGGCCATGTAGGTACCTACATACTGGCCTTTACCCTGTATGCTGTCTACCAGTACATAGTTTTGTTTGTAAGGCAATGGATTCACCCGCCTGAACTGTGCATGGAAATATGCAGCATCATCGGGCACCTGTGTTAATATATAATCCACCTGGTAATACAATACCATTTCCCTGTCGTCAATATTTTCCATGGTGATGCGGCATTTTTTTCTGAATGGCATGGGCCAGTAGCAGTTGAATGCACTGCCAGGATTCACACATACGGCGGCAGACTGAAGAGGAGCATACTGGCCCCAACCCATGCCGAAGAAATCACCTACCGGTACTTCCACAGAAGGTGTTGCTTCATCGTCCCAGTAAAAACGTAATATGGAATAACGCCAGTTGCCGGTTGGTGTCATCCAGATATGCTGAACAGAACCCGGCCCATCGATCTCTGCTATGGTAAAAGTTGTATGAGATTTAATGATCACGCTCGGACTTACTTTCCATCCCTGTCCCAGGTCGCGCGAAGCGCCTGCACCGGTGCCTGTAGTGGCTTTGCCACCACCACCTTTAGCACCATTAAAATTTTCAGGACTGATAGACCGGCTTTTGGCGTTGGAAACCCTGAACAGGTTACCCATACCGGATTCTATCCCATTAAACTCTTTCTGCTGGCTGTACACATACGCTGATAAAACAAGAAATGCTGACAAGACAGTTAATTTCAATTTCATATGACATTCTATGTTAATCGTTTAACAAAAACGGGCAAAAAAAAATCAAACATTCATCGCTTTAAAACCACAGCTTTCACGAACAACCAGGTCGGCACCTACTATCACATCTACCTGTGCGCGTGTTTTCTGTGTGATGCCTCCCATTGCCAGCCGGACCGCTTCTTTTCCCATATCCTGTAAGGATTGCCGCACATAGCTTACCGGTGCATAGAACAGGTCAAAAGCATCGCTCTCATCAAAGCTGATCACCGCTACATCATCCGGCACCTGCAACTTCAGGCGGTTGAGTTGTTTCAGTCCTTCAATAGCGAGTGAGTTGGTAGCAAAAAATAGGGCATCAGCTTTTTTAACCGGTGTCAGTAACTGCTGCAAAGCCAGTGCCACCTCAGCTTCCAGGTCCTGGTATGATGCCCGGAGCAGCCATTCTTTTTTGCAGTTCACACCATGGTCTTCCAATGCCTGGCGGTAACCCCTCTCCCTTTCCTGCATATGCTCCATACCACCGGTATACGTTAATAAAGCTATTCTTTTTTTACCTGCCCTGACCAGGTGCGATACCGCTTTGTAAGCAGCCCTGAAATTATCGATACGCACGCAATTGGCACTCATTTCAGGAAAATAACGGTCGATCAGTACAAAGGGGATCTTCTTTTTCTTGAGCGACCTGATCTGCATTTCAGTGCCTGCTGCCGGCGCCAGTATCAGCGCATCCACCTGCCTGTTAAGAAAAGTATCGATCAGTCCCTGGGATTTCTCCACGCTTTCATCGCTGCTTCCGAACAGAACGGTATAGCCGTATTGCTTGGCTTCATCTTCAATGATCCTGGCTATATGGGAGAAAAAAGGATTCGAAATATCCGCTACAATCAAACCCAGTGTATTGGTTCTGCCGCTTTGCAGGCTTCGGGCTATCAGGTTGGGCCGGTAATTCAGCTCTTCCGCCACTGCCCTGATCTGCTGTGCCATTTCCGGGCTCACCCTTCCTTCTTTATCATTCAGAACATAGGATACCAACGCAATGGAAACACCTACCCGCTGTGCAATATCCTTCATCGAAACCTTTTTATCCATGCGTTAAAGTTCTTGTTAAACGTTTAAACAAACAAATTTATTTTTCCATTATGTCTTTTTGGGGGGTTGTGTTGGGGAATTTGAAAATATGGGAATTTGAAAATTTGAAAATGGGTGTGGAGTGGTTGAGTGGTTGAATGGTTGAGTGGTTGAATGGTTGAATGGTTGAGTGGTTGAATGGTTGAATGGTTGAGAGGTTGAGTGGTTGAGTGGTTGAATGGTTGATGGGAATTGGAAATTAGTAATTAGTATTGACTGCCTACTGCATACTGTAGACTGCCTACTGGTTAATGGTTGGATAAAAGAAAATAGTAATTAAAAAAAACTCGCGATTCACGGCGCCTTAGCGCCACTCGCCACTCGCGACAATAGTTGGTTGATTGGTTAAGAGGCTGAATGCTTGAGAGGAATGGGAAATTAGTAATTAGTACTGACTGCCTACTGACATTAAACACTACCGGGAAATATTGTTGTACACAATATTTCCCGGTTTGTCAGGCGCACCTGTAGTTTCAATAGCCCCATTTTTTCATCACGGCCAGATCTTCCCTGGCACTGTCTAGCGGGGCCTGGCCCTGGTAAGATTCCTGTTCAATAATAAAATATTTGGTACCGCCGGCTTTGCGGCCCAGGTCAATTACCTGTTTCACCGGAATCACCCCTTTACCCAGCACAGTACTTTCATAATTGCTGCCCATTTCACCTTTGGCAGATTTGATTTCATCTTTTACATGCATCAGCTCAAAACGGCCGGGATACTGTTTTACAATATCCAGTGCCACACCACCGGCATGGTACATATTACCGATATCCAGCTGCTGGGCCACCAGTGCAGGATCGGTGTTCTGCAAAATTAGGTCGAACAGTTTCTGGTTATTCAGTTTTACAGTGAATTCAAAATCGTGGTTATGGTAGCCAAATTTCATTCCTGATTTTTTACACAGCTCACCACTTTTGTTGAACACATCCATATAAGATTTAAAATCATCATAGGTTTTCCGCATGCTTTCATCCAGCCAGGGACTAATCACATAATGCTGACCAACTGTTGCTGCATCCTCTACCGTATATTTCCATGCATCGGTAAAATCATTTTTAGCAGCATCCCAATGTTGCTTCCCCATTACCGTGTGACCACTGGGCATGGATAATCCCAGTCCATCCAGCAGCTTTTTAAACTCGGGAGCAGGGTAGCCATAAAACTTGCGGTCAACATAATTGGCATGCTCAACATATTTATAACCCATTTTTGCCAGCTGTTGCAGTGTGCCGGCGGGGTCTTTCTTCATATCATCACGAACTGAATACAATTGAATACCCATTATCTCCGTTTTTGCATAGGCAGCAAAAACATCTCTCGATAAAAAGCTGGTACCCGCAATCGCCAGGGCGCCTTTTTTTAAGAAATTTCTTCTAGAAGTGTTCATGGCAGTGGTTTTATGATAAATAAAGCGTTCTTCCCAATCGTGTCAGCCTGTGTAAAATACCGAAATTTACGCGTTTCATATTGCAGATAAAAAAATATTTATAGGAGCGTTCTGCAAAACAGGCTTAATTCATTTGCACTTTTACCGCATCCAGTATAAACACCAGGATAGGTAATGGATCGGGAAGGCTGTGCGGATGGTGTTTGAAGCCGGGTTGATGTATCACGGTTATCCTGCCGCCGAGCGCTTTTTTTTGCTCAAAGGAATGGTGTTCTCACTCATCAGCACATCATCACCGGCATCAGCACAAACATGCAGCATCGGGCAACTGCCTTTCACCAGATTTTCTTTTACCGGTAAAAACGGCGAATACATACTATCCCTGTTGGCCTGTTTTATGCCGGCGATCTGAATTTTTATTCACTGACCGTAAAAGCAGCAACCAGTTTTTTATCAGCGGAGTGACTGCCTATATACAATACATAATTTCCGCTGTGCACGGTTTCGGCATTCTGTTGTGCATTCCATTTCTGTAGTTCATTTACGGGTATCACAAATTCCAGTTCAGTTTGTTCGCCGCGGGCCAGGTGTACTCTTTTAAACTGGTGCAGTTCGCGCAACGGCAGTTGTTTACCACCGGGATATACGATATAGGCCTGGGGCACTTCATCACCGTCCATTTTACCTGTGTTGCTAAGGTGTATGGTGCAACGGATATCATCACCGGCCTTGTATTGCGATTGTGGCTGTTGCTTCCACTGGTATTTGAAACTGGTATAGCTGAGGCCATACCCAAAAGGATACAGTGGTGCACCGGTAAAATAACGGTAAGTGCGGTTGGTCATGGCATACTCTTCAAACGGCGGAAGATCATTGACAGACTGATAAAAAGTTACCGGCAAACGGCCGGCAGGGTTGTAGTCGCCAAACAATACATCGGCCAAGGCATTGCCGCCCTGTTGCCCCGGGTACCAGGCTTCCACGATGGCATCCAGCTGCTCATTTTCCCAGCCAAGAGCAAGCGCACTTCCGTTGGTTAATACCAACACCAGTTTTTTCCCGGCAGCTTTCAATGCTTTCAATGCAGCCACCTGGTCGGCAGGCAGCTCAAGATCAGTCCTGTCGCCTTTAAAAAAACCATTCAGTTCAATTGGACTTTCTTCGCCTTCCAGGCTGGCAGAAATACCGCCGCAGAAGATCACCACATCGGCATCTGCCACTGCTTTTACAAGGCGGGAGATGCTGTCTTGCCTGTTTGCCTCAGTCGCAAAAGGGCGATCGGGTTTGGGCAGGTAATCGGCCGTGATGATACGGGTGTTTCCACCCAGCTTTTGCCGGATGCCCTGTAAAAAGCTCACGGGATGATCGGGTGTTCCATTGTAATTACCCCAGAGCACTTCCACATCATTATTGTATGGCCCTACTACGGCAATACGGGAAAGCTGTTTGGACAGCGGCAGCAGTTTTTGTTTATTCTGCAGCAGCACCATACTTTCCTGCGCCATTGTGCGCGACAAAGCATCATGCGCTGGTGAGTTATTTTCTGAAAAAGGAATATGCTGATAAGCCACCTGTTCTGCCGGATCGAAAATACCCAGTTTAAACAAGGCCAGCATCAGTCTGCTCACAGATACATCTATCTGTTTCTCTGTGATCATACCATCGTTCACGGCTTTGGCCAGCGATACATATTCGCCGCCGCAGGTAAGATCGCAACCTGCTTTCACGGCAATAGCCGAAGCTTCTTCCTGTGTGGGTACATATTTATGAAACTGGTAAATATCAGAAACAGCACCACAATCAGATACTACATAGCCTTTGAAGCCCCATTGCTGCCGTAGTACGGTATCGAGCAGAAAATGGTTGGCACAGGCAGGTACACCATCCACCCGGTTGTAAGCGCCCATTACAGAATATACTTTGCCGGCTTTAACCAGTTTGGCAAAAGCAGGCAGGTAAGTATCAAACAGGTCTTGCCGGCTCACCCTGGCATCAAAAATATGGCGGTTGTATTCGCTGCCGCTGTGCACAGCATAATGTTTGGCTGTTGCAATCACTTTAAAATAACGTGGATCATTGCCCTGTAATCCCTTTACAAAAGCAACGCCAGTAGTACCGGTGAGATAAGGATCTTCGCCATATGTTTCCTGGCCACGTCCCCAGCGGGGATCCCTGAAAATATTGATATTGGGCGTCCACATGGTCAGCCCCTGGTAAATATTCCTTTCGCCATGCCGCACATGCTCTTCATGTTTGGCCCTTGCTTCTGTTGATATCACATCTGCCACCCGGTGCACCAGCGCTGTATCCCATGCTGCAGCCATGCCAATGGCCTGAGGAAAAACAGTGGCCACACCATCCCTTGCCACACCATGCAAACACTCATTCCACCAGTTGTAGGCAGGTATACCCAGCCTTTCCACTGGTTTGGCATTGTTCTGCATCAAAGCTATTTTTTCAGCCAGGGTAAGACGTCCAACCAGGTCTGAAGCCCTTTCTTCAAAAGATAAACCGGTGTTCTGAAAAGGATAAGCAGCCTGCTGTACTTTTTCCTGCGCCATCCCGTACAACCCTGATACCAATGCCAGTGTAAGTAAGCCTGATTTAATATGCATGACAACGATTTTATTGTGCAATGTTAAAGCAAGATATTTTTTCTGTAACGATTATTTCAGGCTATTGCCGCTAAATTTCCTGCTAAAACAGACAGGCAGGATAATAAATATCTTTTCAACACTTATTCCGGGCAACAGGGCTTTCCTCCTATCCATATCCCCCTACCCCTATTTTGTTTTACGCGCGAACACGGTACACCAACGCAAAAGAACAGCTCCCTGTATTGCCCCGCTATTTGGAAATATGCCTTTATTAGCTATATTTGTGGTATAGCATAGTATAGAACAGTACAGTTCCCTGCTGACCAATGGAAGCCGCCAGCTTATTGCCATATGAGCCATCAACACCTGTCCATTCATTTGCCTGAACCAGTCAGCACGCTGCCTTTATGGCTGCGGATAGCTGTTTTCTGTACCGGCATCCGGTTATCCTTATACCGCTTGATCCCTTTTATATACCATTATTTATTCAACATACCCCGCTGTGGGTTCATTGCCATTACGCTTAACGATCGATGCTTATGAAAAAGAAATTTACCCATCCAGCAAGTTTTTTTGTGTTACCTGCACTGCTGTTTTGCGTGGCCACCTTATATGGCCGCCCCGCCCTTGCGCAGGAAATGATTTATGAAGCAGAAAGCGGCGTGCTTTCCAACGGTGCCCAGCTTTCAGGCTGCAGTACCTGTTCGGGCGGACAGCTGGTAGGTTATCTCGGCGGCAATACCAATGGCACGGTTACACTTACAGTGAATGCGGCCACTACAGGCAGGTATACGCTGAAAGTATATTATGCAACAGGCGACCCCAGGAGTATTCATGTAACCATTAACAACGGCACGGTTTCGGGAGTAAGCTGTGTACCTTCCGGCGGCTGGAGCACTGTTGCTGTAACAGCTATAGCAGTTGATCTCAATGCCGGTGCCAACACCCTGAAACTGGACAATGCCGGTGGCTGGGCACCGAATATCGATAAGCTGGGCCTGCTTCCCTATACAGCTTCGAATATTTATTTTGGCAGCAACCGGATCGAGTACAATACAGCCGGCGGTAATTTCTCGGTATTTTACAACAATACCCGCATCATCGCTGATGCCTATGCCATGGCTTATAACGGCGGCACCGCATTGAGCAGTGCGGCCTACAGCAACCGCAGTATTGCACAGGCCGCTTTTGCAGACAGTTTTGGCAATGGCATAAAATACACGGTAACATTAACCGGTAACGGCTTGCCGCAAATGCAGCAGTTGTTTTATGTGTATCCCACCAAGCATTATTTTTTTACCGAGATCAATATCAGCGGTACCAATCTGAGCAGTAATTATATGGCCCCCCTGGTTGCCAACAGCGCCAATATACAAAGCAGCGGTGATGTGCGTGACCTGTTTGTGCCGTTCGACAATGACGCATTTGTCAGCTACGATGCCAAATCACTATCCTCAACACTTACCAATACCAGTGCAGAAATAGGTGCTGTATACGATAACAATTCGCGAAAGGGACTGGTAGCCGGATCGGTGGAACATGATGACTGGAAAACCGGTGTACGCACAACGGGTAATGGCGCTGCCCTGTTTGAACTAACCGTATGGGGCGGCTTTACAGATGCCGGTGTTACCCGCGACCAGAAAACACATGGCAGCCTGGCAGGCAATAAGATCAAATCACCCAAGATTTTTGTCGGTTATTTTGATGACTGGCGCCAGGGCCTGGAAGACTATGGCAAAGCCAACCGTTTTGCCACCACCAAATATGTATTTAACTGGACACAGCCTGTGCCTTTCGGCTGGAACAGCTGGGGCGAAATAAAATCGAACCTTACACTTGCCAAAGCCAATGCAGTGGTCGATTTTTTTGCAGGGCAGCTGCCAGCTTTCCGCAGTGGCAATACGGCATATATAGACCTGGATTCATACTGGGATAATCTTGCTTCAGGCGGTATGACAGGCGATTTCAGCCAGCTGGCACAATTTGCCAGCTATTGCACCAGCAAAGGATTGATGCCGGGCATTTACTGGGCACCTTTTGTTGACTGGGGCAAAACCAACCGGCAGATCGAGAACAGCAATTATAATTACCAGGATGTATGGCTAAAGGAAAACGGCCATTACCATGATATGGATGGCTGCCGGGCCATGGACCCCACTCACCCGGGCACACAGCAACGGATCGCCTACCTGATCGGCAAGTTCAAAGCCTGCGGTTTTAAGATGATCAAGATCGATTTCCTGGGGCATGCGGCAATGGAAGCAGACAGCTATTATGACAGCAGCGTTAAAACAGGTATGCAGGCTTTTAAAAAAGGCATGCAATACCTTGTTGACCAGCTTGCAGGGCAAATGCTGGTATATGCAGCCATCTCTCCCAATCTTGCCACAGCGCCTTATGTTCATATGCGCAGGATAGCCTGCGATGCAGAAAGCAATATCGGCGCCTCACAGTATACGCTCAACAGCACCAATTATGGCTGGTGGCAAACATTCATCTATCCATATATTGATGCCGACCATATGGTGTTCAGGAATGAAACAGAAGGTACCAACCGTGCCCGGTTCGCTTCGGGCATTGTAACCGGTACACTTATTACAGGAGATGATTTTTCTGCACCCTCCGCTTCACTTACCGACCGCGCCAAAAGGCTATTGCAGAACCAGGCCCTGCTTCATATAAGCAAAGGCAGCAATGGTAAAGCTTTCAGGCCGGTAGAA
The DNA here is from genome assembly GCA_966424055.1 of uncultured Deminuibacter sp. Taxonomy (GTDB): domain Bacteria; phylum Bacteroidota; class Bacteroidia; order Chitinophagales; family Chitinophagaceae; genus Deminuibacter. Next base: position 32,016 of record CBJLMB010000015.1, read on the forward strand.
GGCAATACAGGCAATCAAACCAATGAACTGTTTGTAAAACAAGTGGGGGATGATTATTACCTGGCAGTGTTCAACTTTTCTTCGTATGACAAGCACTTCGCTATTTCTATGAGCCGGATCGGTTTGCCCGGGCACTATACGGCGACCGAACTTTATTCCAATACCAGCACAGATGCCGACCAAACGCTTAGTATCAGCGTTCCGGCTGCTGATGCGGCCATTTACCGTTTTCATACAGGCGGCATGTCGCAGCAATGCATTCCCCCTGACAGGAAAAAATGGGGCAGTTATGATGTCGTATTGTTTCCCAATCCCACCAGCCAGTATGTTAATATCCGTTGCAGCAAAACCTTATCCAGCATACGCCTGGTGGATATGAGCGGGAATGTTTTACAACTGTTCAGCCATATCAACAGCAACAATTACCGGCTGAACATGGCCGCCTACCCGCCTTCGATGTATGTGGCCGAACTAAAAGACATGACCGGCAGGATGGCCACCTGTAAGATCATTAAAAACAAATAATGCCTGCTGTTTAACCAGCCTGGTACCCTGTCAGGATTTCAGCTGTTGCCAGAAGCGGGCATATGCTTTGTTCCGGCTTAGCAGCTGGAGATGTGTGCCCTGTTCGGCAGCATACTCTTCCTGTATAAACAATACCTGGTCTGCCTGCTGTAAACTGCGCGGCTGATGGGCCAGTAGAACAATGGTTTTGCCTTGCCGCAGCTCATCTATGGTGTATTGAAGCTGCTTGTCGTGTTTTGAAGCAGCATACACTGCTGCTTCATCCAGCAGCAGCACGGGCGCATTTTTCAGCAGGGCGGCTGCAATGCTTATCCGCAACTGCTGGCCTGGCAACAATTGGCAGCCGCTGGTACCCACAAGCGTGTGAATACCGTCACTTAGTTCCCAGGCAAAGTCGAGTACCCGTGCTTTATCAGCGGCATCCAGTAATGCGGCTTCGGTTGCGGCAGGACAATGCTGCCTGATATACTGGTAAATACTGCCTGTACACAGGCCGGGCTCTTCCATCAACACATGCACCAGGGCATGCAAATGATGTGTCGGTAACTGGCTGATATCCGCATTCCCTATTGTAACCGTACCGGGTGGTATACGGAGGCTACCGTCAAAGATACCGGCGATCGCCGGCCTGATGCCGGTAAAACTACCGGCCAGCGCAAGTGTTTGTCCGGCCGGCAGGTGCAGGCAGATCTGCTCAGGCGCTGATTGACCATAGTAGCGGCTGGCGTAAAGATGCCTTATAAGAATACCGTATTTCGACAATGCTGCTTTATGCTCCTGTTCCTGCGCCGGCATGCTGTCCTCCTGGCCGTCTGTATTGTTGTTGATATATAAATCAGTCATATTCCTTGTCTTTATTACAGCCTGCAGACTATTGTGCCCCTCCTGCAACTTTACATTTTTATACCTTTCCGGCAGTCTGCCGGCGTAGCTGAAATTTCCGTTATTAGCTACCCGCTGTTTTTCCATCATGGTAGTTTTGTACAAATTTCCGTTGCAGCAGGCAAATCATTTTTACAGCATCGGGATATACTTTTATATAATCGGGATTTTTATGGGAATGCAGATAGAAGATGATAACGGCAGATGGATGACCATTAATGGTCCGCTCGACCCCGGGCAGCTTATACTGAACCAGCCGCTGGTTACAGAATGGAGGGATACATTCAGTTATCCATTCGGGGATGCGGAGATGGTGCAGATACTTTTTTTCAATACCTATATTTTATATGGGGATATGGTTCTGAAAAAAAACAGGCTGCGCATGCGCACGGTTGATATGCCCGATACTGTTGAGATGCATTTTGCCTTTACCGGCAATGGCAGGCTGATCAACCATGTCAATCACAAAGAATATGCATTTGCACCCAACCATCACAATGTGCTGTACATGCCTGAGTTTGACGGCGCCGGTGTATATCCCGATAATATACCTTACCGTTTTTTTGAAGTGCATTTCCTGCGAAGCCATTTTCTTGATCTTGCCAGGGGCTCGTGTACAGCGCTGGAACGTTTTGCCGATAAAGTGGCCAGCGGGCAGTTTGCCGATCTTTCCCACGAAAACCTTCCTATCAATTTTGCCATGCACCGGTGCATACAGGACATCATCCACTGCCAGTTCACCGGCGGACTGAAACTATTGTTCCTGCAGGCCAAATGCATTGAACTGCTCACCCTGCAGGCCGAAGCCAGCGAACAGGCACAGCACAACAAGCCCTCAACCCTGCTTCGGTCTTCATACGATAAAGATTGTATTATGCATGCCCGGGATTACCTGCTTACACACCTGCACGACCCGCCCAGCCTGGCAGCGCTGGCGGGTATAGCCGGCATTAACGAGTTTAAATTAAAAAGAGGCTTTAAAGAATTATTCAACAACACCGTTTTCGGTTTCCTGAACGACAACAGGCTGCTGCAGGCAAAAGAGTTGCTGCACAGTGGTATTCCCATTAAACATATTGCAGAACAGCTTGGCTATTCTTCTGTACAGCATTTCAGCACTGCTTTCCGTAAAAAATTTGGCATGCCACCAGGCAAACTGTTTTCCTGAAATAATTCACCCGTACAATAAAACCACCGGCTTTTATTTATAGCATCAAAGCTTCTTTTTTACCTGTTTTAACGGCCTTATAAATGGTGTCGATGATCTTCAGGTCTTTCAAAGCTTCTTCACCATCTACGGGTATCACCGGCTGTTTGCCCTCCAGGATGATGGCCGACATTTCTTCCATCTGAACGGTTTGGTGTGTTACTATAGGCTGGTTCAATTCACCTTTATTGGTACGGCCCCTGATAGGTCCATAGCCGGTGGCAGGCATAAGCTCGGCAAAACCCTTTTCGCCGGTGAGCAAAAAACGGTCAAGAAAATTCATATTGTAGGTCGACAGGCAGGAAGCCACGGCCCCGCCAGGAAAGCCCAGCTGAAACTGGATGGTTTCATCCACACCGGGTTTAAATTTCTCCTTATCTGTTTTGGTTTCTTCAGCAGTTACCCATACGGGATCTTCACCGATCATATAACGCGAACCATTGATCGAATAAATGCCGATATCCATCAGAGAGCCGCCGCCTGCCAGCTGTTTGTTCAGCCGCCATTGTGTGGGATCACCTATCTTAAAGCCGCTCAGGCCCTGGAAGAACAGCGCCTTGCCGAATTCCCCTTCCTTCCGCAAACGGATCACTTCAAGTGTATTGGGTTCAAAATGCATGCGGTAGCCTACCAGCAGCTTTACATTGGCTTTTTTACAGGCATCGATCATCTCTTTTGCCTCTTCTGCGTTCAGGGCCATAGGTTTTTCACAGATCACCTGCTTGCCCGCTTTGGCCGCACGGATCACATGATCGTGGTGCAGGGCATTGGGTGTGATCACATATACAGCATCGATATCGGGATTGTCTTTGATCTGGTCGAAAGTTTCATAATTGTAACAGTTCTTTTCAGGAATACCATAACGCTGCTGCCAGTCTTTGATCTTTGCAGGCGTACCACTCACCACACCCACCAGTTTTGCTTTTTTGCAGGCTTTCATGGCCTCGGCTACACGGGTACCATAACTACCCAGCCCTACAATAGCCACCCGTAACACAGGGCCATCATAAGGCGGTTCTTCTCTTCTTTTTACCAGCTCACGTCCATAAGCGGGCAGCAAAGAAAAAGCAATAGCGGAAGAGGTCATTTTTTGTAAAAAATCACGACGGGTGTTCATAGCAGACTATTTTTTTGCGTTAAATATTCACCAAAGGGGCAAGGGGTATACCAGGCAATCTGCAAGATATTGATAAACCCAGTGGGTAGCAATACCTGTTTTCAGGCGCCGTCACCGTTGTAATCAACAATCTGCGGCCTGGTTTGTTCCCGTCGTTGAAAACATTATCGCAAATAACAGAATAGTAGCAGCACTCCTTATTTTCCCTTCAGGCTGAAAGCCGGCACCACATAGCTGTACAGGGTGTATTTCAGTTCGCTCCAGGCGCTTTGTTCAGGGAAAGGAAAACCCGGATACAATTCCTGCGGGTTGGGAATAAACTGCAGTTTGATATGCACCGCAGTATGTCCCCTGGTTAACCGTGCCGGTAGCAAAAATTCATCATCGCGCAGGCGGCGGTTAGAGGTTTGCACATGATAAACACGTTTATCCAGCTCGCCCCGCGGCTCTGAGTACACACAGGTATTGGAGCCGGCCAGGTACCAGGTGCCTGCCTTTTGCCAGGCAGTATCTTTCCCCTGCGTATCACCCGGCGCCACGTACACTTCGGCGGTTTGATTGGGAAAACGGTAATCAAGTGTTCTGCGCAGCAATGCCCCGGCATTATCGGCGCGCAGCTGTAATGTAAAAACCGAACTGCCCTTTGTATACCGACCGTCTTCCTCCTGTGCAGGAAACACTTCTTTACCTATCAGTGCCTTGTATGCAGGCAGTTTGGCAGAATCGAGTGCCCAGGGATGGGCAGGGAAGGTATCTATCCCCCATTCGTACCTTGAATGAATATGTTCAACAGCAGATGCCTGCGGTGAGTAGTAAGCATGTGCCTGTTCACTTGCCGTATTGCCCACATCCAGTGAATCGGTGGGTACCAGTGATGGGGCTGGTAAGCCATACCAGTAAGTGACGGCTTCATAATGCTCCTGCGATACATCTTCACTGTGTTCAAAACGGATCACTGCACGCCGGCCAAAAGGCATGATATCCGCCAGTAAAAAACGATAGGCCGACTGAACCAGGTCTTTGCTGTTCTTCGCCGTTTCTTTACTGGTTGAACCGCAGGGATGACCTGCCAGTGGCAGGCTCATATTTTCGCCACCCCAGTAATCACCGCCACCACCCCATTCTTCTGTGCCGGTTCCATAAGCCTGTGGCGTTTCGCTGTCATCAAAAAAGAAACGGGGGTCGCCTTCCAGCGTACCCAGGTTGGCATTGTGCGAGAAAATAAAAGAAGTGCCAGCAAAACAGCCAGACCAGTCCTGTTGTCCTTCCTCACCACGTGTATCCAGCCAGGTCATGTCTTTGCCGAAAGCGGGCGCAGGCATATCACGGTAAGTGGCATGAAAATAACTGCTCAGCCGGGCATCTGTACGCAGGGGTTCATACCGTATTTCGTAATGCAGGCTGGCATCGGCAGGCTGGATGCCTGCCAGCTTAAAGCGTGCATTTTTAAAAAAAGGCATCGGGTAATAACAGGCCAGCTCTACCTTACCGCCGGCATAATCATAACGGATATTAACAGGCAGCCCTTTTACCAGGTAGGCTTTCTGTTCGCGGTTATACAATGTACCTGCACCAAAAAAAAGGCAAAGCGGCGCATCGATGGATGGATAGGCCGCATCATCCCAGGTTACCTGTAAACGCACACGCTCCAGCGCTTCAGCCCTATCAAGCGGAAGGGTTAGTTTCACTGCTCTTATCACGGATGGTGCAGATCTTATTTCTGCCAGCAGCAATTCATTGTTGTTCAATTGCAGGTTGCCGCTGCGTTTGCTGATATGCTGCGGTGCTATATCGGTGCCAGCCCTGTTCAACAGGTTCAGTACAGCTGTATCGGGCGCAGCCTGGCTGTTCCATGCATGCAGCGGTCCCGAAAGCACTGCATCATCATTATACAGGTGATAAATATAATAACCTGTTCCATAATGCGTGCGGCCATAAGCGATGCGCAAAGCATGTTCAAATGGCATCGGCGTCCATATCAGGTCGGCGCCCTTTGTGGTGCTCCAGGTCCAGTTGAGCGGTTCAGGGAAAGCTGTTCCGGGAATGAACTGGGTATGGGTGAATATTTTCTTTGCATTCACCGGGTTTTCGGTGGCGGTTTCTTTCACCACATGATCCACACCATCAATGGTAAAAAGCCAGGGGCTGCCATGCCAGTGATTGGTACGGAAAAAATACAATGCGCCTTTTCCTTTTACATCCATGGTCACATTTTCCTCTTCCCGGTTCATAAAAAGAAAATGTGAGGCATCGGTACCATGACTGCCGCGATCGTATGTGCTGCGCATATATGCCCTTACCCCTATGCGTTGCTGAGGCAGTTGATCCCATTTCAGGTAGGCATCGTATCCAACAGGTATGGGTGGCAAACTCAATGCCGGTAATTTTTTACTATGCCCGGTTTGCGCCTGCAGCCAAAAAGACAGCAGTAAAAACAGCAGTACCGCTGCATACCGGAGAAGAAGATATTTTTTCATTGGCTATGTGATGAGGAAAAAAGAAATGATATGTACAATATACAATTAACAGGATTGTTATTGCATTAATTCCACAGCTGCGGATCTTTTCCCCTGCTTTTACGCCATTCATTACGCCAGCGGTGAATATCGTATGGATTGATCAGCGGCAGCGGTTTTCTTGCTGCAGCACCGGGTATCGGCGGCACTCTTGACGCCTCAGACTGGTACCAGTAGGCAACACTGGCCAGATCCAGCGTCATCTCGTTGTTGTGGCCGTGTTCAATGGTAAAGCGGAAGTATTTGTCAAAATACAAAGGGTCGGCAATGTTAAAGCGGTACAAGTGTGTACGTCCCAGGGTGCCTATATCATTGTTCACCCTTGCATAACCAAAATAAGGATGTGCATACAGTACTTTAGGCCCCCAGGCGGTATTAAAATAATCTTCTGTCCCGGTGCCATACAAAGCAGGCTTTTTTTCATCATCAATAAAGATCATGTCATCACCCTCGCCATACCAAAGCGGTGTGGGCGACTGCACATAATAGTTCAGTCCTACAAAATGTCCTTTTCCTTTGATCTCGGCAACTACATAATTGTTTTTTGCGCTGCGGTTTTTTCCTTCGGGGCCAAAAATAAAATGTTCATTTTCCACGCTATCCTGTGAGCCCATCAACTGTTTATTGTACCAGGCATGAAACCTGCCGGTGTTCGGGGGCAGTTTATCCAGTTCAACATAGTCCACATAAAAATAGAAAGGATGTATTTCTGTGCCGCTCTGGTTTTCAATTTCAATTCTTGCGCCTTTGCTGAAGGGCATGGCAAAATAACTTACTAGGCCTGTACCATCGATAGGTGTAGCGCTCAGCGGCAGTGAGGTGAATGTGTACGATTCATTCCAGCCCTGACCGAAAAAAGGACCGACCGGTGATTCAACAGAAGGGAAATCATTGCCATCCCAATACATACGCAGGATGATATCACTGCGGTTCAGCTTATCAGGCGAAGGCCACATGGTCATCCAGATATGTTTGATAATGCCCGCCCCTTTAATATTTACCAGTGTTCTTTTACTGCCATCAGGAATATTCCGGAGATTGTCGTCCGGACCGCCTGTGGTATCATAACTGCTGATGCGGCGTGATACTACATGTTCTTTTATCTGTGTTAGCGCTTCCAGGTCATTGCCCTGCAATTGGGCCTGGACGGCAGCAGCCGTTATCACACAGCACAACGTAAACAATATGTGGTATTTCATTTTGCTATTGTTTGATGATAGATTTCCTTAGCAGTAAGAACGGGTGGTGATATTATTTTATTTCCACCGGCCAGTCATCCGTTCTGAAGGGAGACAGCGGCAAACCTTCTTTATTGAATAAATTACCCACCGCCGTATTGCTGAATGCATAGCGTACAGCAACAGGATGTTTCACTGGTTTACTCCAAACGATCAGGCGGTTTTTACCCAGTGTGGCCCACGCCGGATAGAACACCCTGTCGTCACCGGCCACCTGCAGCCCGGCCGGCGCTGCGCCCCTGGTGGTAACACCGTTCGCTGCATTGTTCAGTAAAATATACACCTTGTCTTTTTTTATTTGCATGCTTTTGTATAAAGGATTTCTGTATACCTGGTCTTTCCGGTGATACGTTTCGGCCAGTGCCCAGCTGGCCAGCCGCCAGCCCACATCATGTTTATCCGGTGGGTGTACATTATTGGTATCAGACACCAGATCGGTGGTCACCACCATCCCGGTGTTGGGCTGCTGCATGCATTGCACCTGTGCTTCACGCAGCAATGCGCCAACATTTTTGAGCCTGTAGGTATAGGGTGCGATCTGTACATAATAAAAAGGAAAATCATGCTGCCAGCTATTGCGCCAGGCCTTCATCATAGCAGAGAACAACTGCGCATAACTGGTGGCAGTGGATGTATTGTTTTCACCCTGGTACCAGATGGTACCGGCGATGACATAATTGGTGATGGGTGCAATCATGCCATTATAAGCATAGCCTGGCATAAAAGGACACATACCGCTGGGTTCAATGGCGGCAGCGGCCTTTTGCAATACTGCATTGGCACGTATAATGCTGTCAGGTGTCCATACTTCGGCAGTGGTGCCACCCCAACTGACTTCTATCAGTCCAACCGGTACATGCAGCTCCCGGCTGATGCGTTTACCAAAAAAATAACCCACTGCACTAAATGTTTGCAGGGAATTGCTGTCGCAATGTTCCCATTGTGCAGCACAGTCGTTCTGGGGGGATGCTGCTGTTGTAAGCGGTATATGAAAAAAACGGATCGGCAGCGTGGATGCCCCGGGCAGTTCATCCCTGATGTCTTGCAGGTGCCCGTTGCGGAAATTCATTTCCATATTGCTTTGACCTGCACAAACCCAAACCTCACCCACCAGGATATCCTGCAGAAGCACGCGGTTGCTGCCCTGTATACTGATAGTATAAGGGCCGCCTGCGGCGGGTGTTTCTACCGCTACCTGCCAGCCGGCATCCCTTGAGCCGGTAGCCTGGTAAGTTCTATTGTTCCAGGAAGTGGTCAGGCTTATTTTTTCCAGCGGATTACACCAGCCCCATATTTTCACTATGCTGTTTTGCTGCAGAACCATACCACTGGCGATCACTGCAGGCAAACGGATATCAGCCCGTGCAATAACAAACAAACAACCGAAAGCCAGGCTCAGCAATAGATGTTTCATACAAGCATTCATTTTAACCAGCTTACCTGGCAGGCAGCATTTGTGCAATCACCTCTCTGGCCTGCTTACCGATAGTGGATTGCTGTGTGAGTGTCCAGAAACTTTGTTTTTGCAGCATTTGTACCTGGGTGGTGACAATCCAGCTTTGTATCCAGCCGGTAAGTGTACACCAGGCACCCCAGCCTGCATCTGAATTAGAAGCCCAGTAATCCCAGCGGCCATAATCAAAGCCCCTGAACCAGGCACCATCAAGGTCGGGATGTTTTGTGCTCTGTACCTGTATACGTACCAGGAACTGCGCCAATTTTTCTGCAGCATCGCTGTACAATTTATTTCCTGTTGCAGCGGCCGCTTCATTCAGGCTGAACAGGGCAAAATTGCAGGTATAAAGCATACAGGACACCTTTTCGCCGTTCCTGAATATCAGTGATCCTTCATCAGATCCATAATCGGCATTTGTGTTCAGTGGTTTGAACATGCCGCGTCCCTTGCCCAGTTCTTCCCGGATAGCACCGCTTTCATCCTGATACTGCAGAATTTCTTTCACCATTTTATCCAGCCAGCGGCGGTGTTCTTCTGTATCTTCCACGCGTACCAGCCAGGCCAGTGGCAGTATCATCCTTGCGCGCTGCGTTTGCATGCTGCTGCCCCATAGCCATTTATCCGGGTAAGCTTCCATCGTTGTTCTGATGGCGCTTTTTGTTTTGGTGAGCAGGGGTTCATAGCCTGTTTTACTATACAGCCAGAGATAAACGGCCCACATCCACGATTCAAAATGCGGGGAGGGATGTACCAGTTCCCTGTTCTGGTAAAACTGCCATCCATTTTTGATGATGTCTTTTTCTTCCAGCCGCTCACCGCGGAAGCCCTGTTTACCGGTGGTTCTGAAATTGGCCACAATGGCTTCCGCCAGTTGTTTATCCCATTTATCTGTACCGAGATAGGCCGATGCAGCAATGGCACCGAGTATAGCGCGTGAATTATCATCACCATAAAAAGTTCCCGAATTGGTGGTTGCCCAGCCGATTAAACCATAGGCTGCACTGGCAGGATCGTTTTTTTCTCCTGCACGCAGGTTGGATGCTGAAAAAATATAATCCACGAGATTGGCTGCCTGTGTGCGGTAGCCATCATTGTTAAAAAGACGGCCCGCCGCAGCCAGCGCCATGCTCGCTTCTCCCTGTACATCGGCACGCATCCAGTAGCGGTATCCCTGGTCGCCTTTATAGTCAATAGAAGATACATGTCCTTCCAGTATACCAAGTGTACCATCGCCATTGGGTTTGGAAGTGCCCAGCGGCGGCCCCACCGGTGAAGCGCCATTGCCTCCATATTTGGTTACATCATCCTGCCAGCTTTTGTCTACCAAAAAATGCCCTTTGTAAAACCATTCAGTACCTTTCCTGATACTGTTCTCCCGTGCAGCTGAAGACAGTACTGCATCTCTGCTGAACATCGGGCGAACATCTTCGGGCCAGTGCTGTAATACCACACGCCTGTTGCCGTTGAGATATGACAGTATATATTCCCATAACTGCTTTACCGATGCATTGGGGCCATACCGGCCGGTTTCAAAATTGCTCAATGCAGTCATGGCTATCAGTGCCCCCTGTTTTTTAAACAGCAGCGGATAGGCTTTAGTACCAGCCAAACCATATTCAGCCTTGTCAAAGCCCACCACCTTTGCCAATACCAATAATGGACTATCTACTGTTACCGGGAGCACATAACTGTTGTGCAGGCCCAGCAATGCCATAGGCGGAAGAGATGCACCAAATGCAGCTGTTGTTATCACGCCACGCTCCAGCTTTGTTTCTACAGGCTGTGCAGGCACATCGATACCCGGCAATGCGGCAGGGTATTCTATATACATTCTTAATTGTTTCTGTCCGGCTTCCCTCCACTGTGCAGCATCCATACGGTTCACCGGATCAACGGAAGGATAATCAACAGCGGTCAGTACTACCGCTGTACCTTTTTTTGCCGCATGCACTGCATCACCGGGCGATGCATATTTCTTTATACTGAAACCCTCCAGCTGTAATAGCCGGTAAAGATCATTTTTATCAGACCCATAAAAACACAGCTGCTTGTTTTGTGCGTTAACAAAAGCACACCAGGTTATGCTGCAGTTCAATGCCAGCAGCCATGCTGATAACCGTATTTTCATCCTGTATCTTTCTTTCATCTGTTTGTATTTTTTATTAACAAGGTAATACCCGTACCGGGTTTATATTGCCTGTTTTGCATTTTGCTGATGGTACACTTCATTCAGCAGGCGTATAGCTTCTGCCCGGATGATATTTTCTGCCTGTTCTTCTACAAAAGACCATTTACCCGGTCCTGCTTCATACCCGCCTTCTTTCAATGCCTGTGCTGTAGGTATATACCCGATATTGTTTTCGCTGTAAGCAACAACAATGGTATGTTCAAAAGGTGATTCCTTTTCAATACCAAAAGCGATTTCAACAAAAGGTTCACCCGGCAGAAATACAAGCGCAAGGCTACCCGTGCAAACCACGTTCATCCTTGCCACTGCATCCTGCGCATTGGTCATACCCGATCCGTCTCTTATCGACAAACGGATATCACTGTGCATGAAGATCAGATCCGCAGCGGGCAGCCATTTCATCTTCCTGCTGCTTTTAACAATATCTGCCAGTGCCTGTCCATGCCTGCGGGCATATTCACTGCCACCGGAAACTGTGGGCGGGTTGGCATCCCCGGCAGCGCCATTTAAGAACAAGGGCATGCCATAGACCTGCAACTGCTCCAATGCAATACACATTTCGCCGGGAAAATCAGGAGAGATATGCGGCATACACATTTCATGCACCGGGTGGCATACTGCATGCACCAGCGTTGCGATACTTTCCCCGCCGGCATTTTCTATACGCACCAGCCGCACCCTCCTGTCAACAGGCTCCCTGTCAAGCAATGCCTGTGATACCGGCTGCACTGAATCGGACATAACAATACCACCTGCAGTGGGGATGCGCCGCTGCAGTGATAACCCGGCTGTAACAGCCGCCCCTACTGCAATATGGCAGGGTTGCAGGTTATCTACCGCTGTTTGAACAGCATTGCGCACCCGTTGCTGCAGCTGCTTTAACCAATCGCGGTAAGCTGTGGTCAAATACAAGTTTGATAATGCGACCGATTCCGGTGCTGTATGGGTATGTGTACAGGTGATGATCACCTGTTCTGGCGGAATGCTACCTGACAGCGCTTGTTTGAATGATAACCATCCGCCAACAGAAGTGTCATTCAGGTTCAGCAGGTCGAGCGATACCAATGCAATACAGTTATCCCCCGACTGCAATACCAGCACTCTTGCCTTCAGTGGCAGTCTTATCGATTCAAACGACGCATAAAGACCTTTTACCGCCGATGTAAGCAGCCCCACTTCCAGCGGCGGAGTAATATCTACCACAGCCGTTCCTGCCTGTATTAAAGGTGATTTCATTTATACTGTTTTTTCATGCCGCGAGTAGGCAGTCATTGCTAATTACTAATTTCCAATTCCTGTCAATCATTCAATCTCTCAGCCAACCCAATCCGCGAGTGGCGAGTGGCGCTAAGGCGCCGTGAATCGCAAGTTTTTTTATTCCTATTTTCTCTTATTCAACCTTTCAACTAATCAACTTCTCAACCATTCTACCATTCTCCATGAATCGTCAGTCGTGAGTGTTACCATTCATTACTAATTCCCTTCAACCATTTAACCTTCTCACTCATTTTCAAATTTTCAAATTCCCATCTTTTCAAATTATCCACTCAACCATTAACCAGTAGGCTGTCTACAGTGTGCAGTAGGCAATCATTGCTAATTACTAATTTCCAATTCCTGTCAACCATTCAACCATTCTCACTCATTTTCAAATTTTCAAATTACCTCATTTCCAAATTACCCATTCAACCGCTCAACTACTCAACCATTAGCCAGTAGGCAGTCATTCCTAATTACTAATTCCCCTCAACCATTCAACCATTCAACCACTCAACCATTCAACCCCTCAACCTCCCCTCCCTTCTTCACCCAATGCTGCATTTGTTTCCAGAAGGCATCATAACCTTCCCATAATTCAAAATTGATACCCCAGTGCGGTGCGGGATCTGAAGTGTATATCAGCATGCGTCCTTTACCGTAGGCGCCTGCTACCACCAGCGGATGGCCGGTTTCCTTTACCCTCACCAATACTTCGGCGCCTGGTTTTACCTTTACTTCATTGTAACCAAATATTGGTGGAAAAGAATGCCAGGGTAATCCTTTCACCGCGGGATGTTCGGGTGCCAGCACCTCTGCAGTATAGCCGGCAGAAGATTCCACAAGGTCTTCCGTGAGCATACATTCCACCGGCAGCATATCTGCCAGCAGGCTTCTACCCCAGCCCGATCTGCCCTGTACACCGCTGAAAGAAAGCCAGCCGCCCAGCATCATCAGGCCGCCGCCTTTTTCCACCCAGTCTTTGATCAGTTGAAGCCTGTCGGGAAACGTTACCACATATTTTTCTCTTTTAGCCCTGTCAAAAAAGCTGGGGTATAAATGAAAGCAACGTGCTTCCACATCACTGATAATAAGACTTACTACGGTATCCAGGTATTCTTCCAGTTTGCCTGGTGCCAAGCGGTACAGCTCCCAGTTGGCCATACTGGTAACAGAGGCCACGGGTTCCAGCGCTTCCACCAAACGTTCGCCGTAAAAATGCAGGTCTGCATCTTTTGTTTCTGTGCCGAAAGGTGTTTCAATAAAAGTTGGTCCCAGGTGAAATACCCAGTCGCCCAGGTACAATACCTGTTCTGAAGTTGCGGTGCTAGTGTTTGTTCTCATAACTTTTTTTCCGGTAAGTGAATAAATTATTTTAATGATTTAAGCTGGCCGTTCTTCTGTTCATGCGGTATTGAAGCAGTTTTGTTCAGCAGTGTTGTATCGTTTTTTTCGCTGCGTGACGTTAAAAATGCCAGGAATGTTTTTGCGGTTTTACGAAATACAATAAAAAGCAAAATAGCCCCTGCCAGTTCAAGCGCTGCAGCTGTATAACGGCCAAACCAGGCCTCTGTCAATCCCTGTATCAAACAGGAGGTGGCGGTAAAGCCGGTCAGTGCAATACCCAGGCCACGCAGTATGGGTTTGATCTGCGGTTGTTGCGGCTGATCGCAGAACTGTATGCGGTAGGGTTTCCAGAAGCCGAGCGGACGGGCCCGCAGGTAGAAATGCTGCAGGATGCTTTCGGGATCGGGTTTTGTAAGCAATGCAACCATTATCCACAACACAGTGGTCAATGCCATCACCAGCAGGGTTTGCCACCACCAGGGTAGCAACAGTTTTTCTGCACCTGCCACGCCCAGCCAGCCCAGCAGCCTGGGGCCCAATACTACTACGCAAAAAATCAGTGCCCCACCAAAAGATGCCGCAATGCGGGCCGGGCCATTGAATCGCCACCACCACCATTGCGCCCAGTTGGCCGGCAGTTCTGCTGCACTCAGCTGCAGCATAAAAATGGCTACATCGGTAATAATACTGACATTAAATACCACTGCGATAGAAATAGCGATGATCAGGGCCATGCCCAGTTTACCGATCAGCATATAATGTTTTTCGCTGGCCTTGCGTACAAACCAGCGGCGGTAAATATCATTCACCAGTACCTGGCTGCCGAAATTGAGGTTATCACCCACCACTGACATGGTTGCTGCCATCATCGCAGCAACCAGCAATCCCATGGCACCTGCAGGCAATATGCTTTTCATCAGCCGGCCATATACCAGTTCCCTGTCGGCACCTGTATTACGCAATTCAGGCCATAATACTGTGGCGGAGATACAGGGTAAAGTAACCAGCAGTAGAAGCAGGAACATCGTTAACGCAGCAACCACATACATGGTGAGCGCTTCCGAAGGACTGCGTGTTGACAAAATACGTTGCCCTTCCATCGCACCGCCCATGGGTGCGGCATCACCGCCATACCCGATACTTTGACCAAATAACCAGGCCATCGCGGCTGCCAGTGGAAATACCTCGTGCCTGGCGGGCGGTACCATCTGCAATACCTCGGGATGTGTAGCGCCCAGCGATTGCGACAATGTATGTGTCATAGCCACAGGGCCACCAAAATGCAGTAGTGTAAGTATGGCCAGCGTAACTGTTCCCACAAAAAAAATGCTCATCTGGATGAGGTTGGAAATAACCACACCTTTATACCCTGAAAAGAATACAAACAGAAAAGAAACCGGTACAACAAGACAAAGTGTTTCCAGCTTGCTGAGCCCGAATGCAGGCCCCATGATCTTGAAAGCAGCCAGCAGTGTAATGCCTGTCCAGGCAGGCATAGCGATCAATGATGTGCGGATGGCGATCCATAACCGCATAGCGGCTGCAGGCTTTGAAGGAAAGCGGAGATCATAAAATTCCAGCGAAGTAAACAGGTTCAGTCTTCGCCAGCATGCAGCGAACAATACTCCGCCAATAAACAATGCCAGTCCAAACCTGCTCAGGTACCACCATGAAATAAAGGCGCCGGTCACTACTGCCAGCCCGCCATATCCTGTAGCTGCATCGGGACTTACCAGTGCAGCGGTATAAGAAATACCATTCAGCCAGCCCGGTATCTTTCTTCCGCCGAGAAAAAAATTCTCCAGGTTTTTTGAAGCAAACCTCCGGTGCCAGAGCGACAGGGCGAACATCAGCAACAGGTAAACGATCACAATCCAAAGATCAAGCTGGTTCCATTTCATATATTCAATCAGTTATTTAATGCACATAAACAGGCTCCTGTTATTGGCCACCTTATTCCACGCCTTTCAGCCTTTCTGCCAGAGGCGCCAGCGGGGGCAGGTTGCTTTCGGGCTTATCCAGGTAGAAATAGGCTGTGGCAGAATAATTATCCAGCCGGTAAAAATTTGTCCACTCATCTTTCGGAAAAGCATCATTAAAAATATCGGGATAGTGGTTGTTCTCCATTATTTTAACCAGCCCGTTTTTTGTCATCACTGAAACGGGTTTTAGCTTTCCGCCAGCATGGGCAATTTCCCTTAGCTGGTCTCTTCCGCCTCCACCCATCTGCTGGATGGTAACACGGCATCCTGAATGGAAATAAACCGGGTCGGGAATATGGTACCGGTAAAATGCAAATTGTTTTTTTGCTTTATCTACTACCGGTGCACCCTGGTACAACTGTGCAAACGGGCCCAGGTTCCATGCAGAGCCGATATAATCTTCTGTACCCGTGCCCACCAGTGTAGGGTTGGCCTCATCGCCATCGAGGTACATTTTTACCTCTCCCTCACCAAACCAGGTATCGCCATATACTTTATCAGCCACAATACTGATATTGGTGCCCAGGAAGCGGCCTTCACCATTCACTACCGGCAGTATGGCAAAATCATCGCCCAGTTGTGTATGACTGCTGTTGCTCCAGTATGCATGGAAATAATGAATAGGTGCAGGATGCTTTTTTAATTTAGTCAGGTTGATATCATAAAACAACAGCTGGTCTTCTTTTGATTCATTCACCAGTATTATCCTGGCCTGTTTGTTGAACGGCATAGGGATAAAACAGAGAAAAGATTTTCCTTCGGGGTTGGCGAACAATGCACTCTGGAAAGCAGCCGTACGGCCAAGCCCTATACCAAAAAAATCGCCCAGCGGTACTGATACTGCGGGTTTGGATGCACCATCCCAGTACATCTCCAACCGGATGGCCCGGAGTGCTTCCGGTCTCCGGTCGATCACCGTCATCCAGATACGGTTGATCATGCCTGCACCTGTTGTCTCCAGCAGGGTGATGCTACTACCTGCTTTCACCCATTCAGAAGCATGTCCTTTAGCGCCTTTGTTTTCCATCGCACCTTTTCCTTTTTCACCTTTGAGGTTCTCCAGACTGAACCAGCGGGTATCCGCACCGGCAGGCACATCGTACAAAGCCTGTCCTTTACCCGTGTGCGGGCATAGCAGCAACAGCAAGATCACCGGTATAAAAAACCGGTAATCGTTGCTTATACTAAAAAACAATTGCAGGTATCGCTTGCAGGCCGTTGGAGAGGTTCTGTATCGTTTCATCAATCGTTGTTTTATCATTTACCAGCCGGGGTTCTGCACCAGGTTGGGATTCTTATCTACTTCACGCTGCTGCATGGGCCACAGGTAATGCTTCTTTTCAAATACCCTTTTTTCAACAGGCACCCGTTTGAAGAATGCGGGATCTGTTTTGTTATCACCGGCAAGTATATTCAAACCGTAAATATTGGTATTATCTGTTTGCTCCGCAATCTTCCAGCGGTGACAATCAAAATAGCGGTGTGCTTCAAAGGCAAGCTCTATACGGCGTTCATGATAAATGCGTGCACGCATATCATCTTTCGAAAGCCCGGGAGGCAGGTCGGGCATACCCGAACGTTCCCTGATCAGGTTTATATACTTGTACACATCCCCCACAGGACCTTGTGCTTCATTCAATGCTTCTGCATAATTCAGGTATTGTTCACCCAGGCGGAACAGTATCCAGGTGCGCAATATCGATTTAAGTGGCACCCAGGAAAAATCCGGATTGCATATTTTTTTAACGAGATACCCTGTTTTACTGCGGTTATTGGGGCCTGCACCCAATGCACCGTCGGCACCTTTGTTCCAGAACTCCAAACCATTGGTCCTGCTTTTCCATACTTCACCGGAGAATTGTATGCTCGCATAAAAGCGGGGATCCCTGTTTACATACATATTGCTGGTACCTGCCACATACAGGTTACCAGGGCCAGGGGCACTGGTAAATCCTGTTTCTGTATAGCCTGAGGCAGGATTGATAATAGGTGAATGATCCACTGCATTGTATCCCAGAATGGGCTGTGTACCATTGCGCATTTCATAATCATCCACCAGGTCCTGCGTAGGTGCATTCAGCGTAAATCCCTGCAGGCTTCTTGGTTCACAATATACATCATGATCATTAAAATAGCCTACATTCTTTGAGAACAATGCTTCTTTGTTGTTATTGACATAAAAGAGCTCCTGGTAATTCTTCACAGGATCATTGGTGGCCGATGTATACAGGCCATGCCCCACCGATGTAGCCTGGTCAATACAGGCTTTGGCTGCATCAGCCGCCAGCTGCCAGCGGTTGGCATCATAATCAGGAAATAAACGGATGCCCATTTTATCTTTTACACCTTTGTAATCAGGATTGCCATTCCATAGCGGACTGGCCATGTACAGCAGTGTTCTTGCTTTCAGGGCAAGACATACTGATTTTGCCGGCCGGCCGTACTCGGTTACATCGGTGATCCTGTCTGGCAACAGGTTTGCAGCTTTATCACATTCAGCTGCGATGAACGACACGCAGGAATCGATCGGATTACGCCTTACTTTGGCAAAGTCTGCATTCAGGGGAACAGTATGATCGGTAATGGGCACCGGTCCATACACCCTGATCAGCAGGAAGTGAAAATAAGCACGCAGAAAAATTGCTTCGCCCTTCATCCTGCTTTTCATGGCAGCGGTGAAAATATTGTCCAGCGGCACTTTATCGATGTTCTCAATAAAAATATTGGCCTTGCGTATACCAACATAATTGGATGTCCAGGGGTCTACAGTGTACGAACTTGGATTCCAGGAACCACTGTTCATATTGTTGCTGAACGATGGGCCATAAAACTGATCCATTTCATCAGAGGCACCTACAAAGGGATCACCGTTCTGGTCATTGTCAACCCACCTGTTTTCCACAGGCAGTGAAACATAAATATTGGTGAGGAAATTCTGCGCATAATCCCTGTTCTGGAATACCTGGTCTATGGTGAGATCATTATCCGGCGCTTTGTCCAGAAAATCTTTTTTACAGGATATCCCCGCCAGCAGAAAAACCAAAACAAAAAATAAATTGATATGCTGTTTCATGAGATACATTTTAGGTAGAATTAAAAATTAACCTGTGCGCCAAAGTTGATGTTCCGCTGTAGCGGGTAAGCAAAGCTGCCATCCCCCTGCCCGCTTTCGGGGTTAACAATTTTAATATGATCCCATATAGCCAGGTTGGTACCGTTGATAAATACGCGGATATTCTTGATATGTATCCGTTGCATTACTTTCTGCGACAGTGTATACCCGATCTCCGCTGATTTCAGCCGCAGGTAATTGCCGTTTCTCATGTACAGCGAGTTCACCACGTAATTATTGGTATTCTTTATATTGAGCACTTCAGGATAGGCTGCACGGCTGTTATCGGCTCCCGGTATCCAGCGGTGATCATAATATTCACGCAACACATTGTACTGCCCCACACCATCGGTAAACGCCACCAGCGCACGGTCGCTGCCCATGAACAAACTTGAATTGGCCGCACCGGTAAAAAACACGCTCAGGTCAAAACCTTTGTATGCAATGGTTCCGCCATAACCATACATGATTTCAGGTGTGGTGGGATAACCTAGCCAGGTTTGATCGTTCACATCAATTACACCGTCGCCATTCAGGTCTTTGTATTTAATATCGCCGGGACGTATCACCGACTGCAATGCTGTTTGTGAAGGGCTTTTGTTAATATCGTCCTGGTCTTTGAACAAGCCAAGGGCTATATAGCCATAGTTTTTATCAATGCTCTGGCCTCTCGAATTCTGGTAAGCATATGGTTTTAAAGGAGAATCATCTTCAATGATCTTATTCCGCGCAAAACTGAAATTACCCTGTATGGAATAATAGAACCCGCCTTTGGTGGTATTCCTTATCTGCAGTGTTCCTTCAACACCCCTGTTATTCAGTTTGCCCAGGTTGGCAAAAGGTATGGTAGAAGGAATATAGCCTGCTGAAATAGGCACCTGCTGCCGCTGCAGCAATATATTAGAGCGGCGTTCATTGAACAGATCTGCCTGCAGCGATACTTTGCCATTCCACAATTCCAGCTCCAGCCCCAGGTCAGCTTTCTTTGCACGCTCCCAGGTAATATCCGGGTTGCCGATCAGGCTTTCGGCAAAAGCGCCATAAGGATATCCTTCTGATGAACCAAAGGGATAATTGCTTGCAGTGGTATTAATGGTTGTAAGAAACAAGAACCTGTTGCCGCCGATCTGGTCATTACCTACCTGGCCGTATGATCCGCGCAGCTTCAGCAGCGTAAACGTTTTGCTTTTCCAGAATTTTTCATGCGAAATGATCCAGCCCGCAGATACAGAAGGAAAAAAACCATAACGCTTGTTCTTGGCAAAATTCTCCGACCCGTTATATCCCATATCCGATTCAATCAAATACCTGGAAGCAAAATCATAAGTTATACGGGCAGCGAGCCCCTGGCTTCTGTACGGGATATTACCGATGGAACTACCTGCTGTAAGATCAACAAATTCCCGCCTGTTGCCCAGGATCATTGCGCCTACACGGTGTTGCCCGAATGCCCGGTCGTAATTGATGGAAGTTTGTAAATAGTACGCCCTGCTGGAAATGGAAGCAATATTGTACACCAGTGCACTACCAGGGTTGGCAACCACATACTGATCGTTACCGCTTGCATCTTTACCCAGGTACTGAAATGTTTTGGGTGTACGGTAACGGCTGTTGGTCAGTAAGCCGTAATAGTCATAGGCATACAGTCCATTGACAGACAAACCTGGTGTAACAAGCCTGGACAAATCCCATTTCACACCCAGCGAGCTTTGAATGGTATTGTTAGACACCGTTCTGTAGCCCTGTTGCGTGGACGTTGCAAAAGGATTGATCGCCAGCACGGTTCCCTTACCCGGAACAGTGCCATCGGGGTTTTTAACCGGGTAGGCATTGTTCGGCGTCCAGCGCAGGGCATTGAAAATTTCCACTGCATTGGAACGTGCATCCTGGGCAGCAGTTCCCGGCATGATCCTGTTTTGTATAATACCGCCTACATTCAGCGATACCACCAGGTTGCTGGTTAGGTTTACATCTATATTCGAACGGAAATTATACCGTTTTAAATTACTGTTGGTATGGTAAGGCACCGTAGGATCTTCCTTGTAAAGCCCTCCCTGCACGGTATAACCCAGGTTGGCAAAATACCGGATCACTTTATTGCCGCCATTAAAGCTGAGGTTGTTGATAGACTGGAATGTTTTTTTCTTCAGTACCACATCTACCCAGTCTACATCAGGATATAAATAAGGGTCTGAATGATCCTTGTATTTCTGTAACTGATCCTGTGTAAAAAAAGGAGCATTGACACCGCCATTGGTATTGGCTTCATTGGCCAGCACACCGTATTCATAACTGTTGATGTATTTGGGCAGCCGGAGCGCAGTTAAAGAGGCATTCTCTGTTCTGAAGATCACCTTTACGGGTGCATCCACTCCTCTTTTGGTGGTGATAAGCACTACGCCATTGGCACCTCTTACACCATACACGGCTGTGGCGGATGCATCTTTGAGAATGGAGAAAGTTTCTATTTCCTGCACATTGATATTGTTCATGTCGCGTTCCACACCATCTACCAGTATCAGTGGCGCCCTTGAACCCGTACCGAATGTACCAAAGCCACGTATATACACATTCGCTGCATCAAACCCGGGTTCGCCGGAGCTTTGCTTGGTAATAATACCCGGCAGCCTGCCGCCGATGGCATTGGATAAAGAAGGTGTGGAGAAGGTTTGCACATCGGTCATCTTCACCGTTGAAATAGCGCCGGTCACTGAAATTTTCTTCTGCGTACCATAGCCGACAACAATTACATCATTCAGTCCGTTGGTGCCGGGCTCCAGTTGAATGGTGGTATTGTGCACTTCCGGTGCACGAAAGGTTCTGGTTTTATAACCTGTATAAGAGAAGATCAAAGAATCTTCGGGGGTATGGAATGTTATCGAAAAACGGCCCTGTCCATCTGTAGCTCTGGCAATACCCGTGCCTTTAACAGTTACAGATACACCGGGCAGTGGTACACCTTTTTCATCGGTCACCTTGCCGGTAGCAGTGAACCCGGCCGCCGTTTGCTGGGCATGAATAGCAATAATAGGGTAAGCGGTAAACAGCAGTAGCACAAACACACCCTTCATTACATACGCAATTAAAGCATGTTGTTTCATGGAAGTAATGTTTGAGAAATTAAATAATAAGGCATACAGCCTGTGTGCTCATTCCATTAGCTTCCTAACCATAGTTATCGTGTTGCATAGCAAAAATCTTAAGCAGTGATGAAATGGGTTTTGGCAAAAGCAGTGGTTTCCGCTTGTATAGAACAAACGGCCACCGGCAGGTAAATGACCTGCTTATTTATAACCAGCACAGTTCCGGGCTATGGGCATTTCCAGGGATGAAGCAGTTTTTTCTAAGCAATCGTTCAAGCAGATCCGGCCAAAGATGTTTTGTTTAGGTTTTTGAATATTTATGAATACGTATTCATTATTTATTTCCGCTAAGTTTATTAATTTATTTTAATAAACAAAAATTATTGAAAAATATTTTTCATTTATTTGCATACGTATTCATAAACATAAAAACAAACACCATGCCGCTTTTTTTAAAAAAAGGCATAGCCGTTCAGGCTATGAAAGAAGCTGATACTATCGTAAAAGAAACAGTTGCCCGTATTATCCGGCAGGTAGAACAGGAAGGAGATACAGCCGTACGGCAGCTTTCAGCCACATATGATCACTGGGCGCCTGCCAGCTTCCGGCTATCAGCAGCAGAGATCAGCGATATCGTAGCCCGCACACCTGCTGCAATAGTTGATGATATCCGTTTTGCACAGCAGCAGATACGCAGCTTTGCACAGCAGCAACGTGCCTCCATCACCGATATTGAAGTGGAAACTTTACCGGGCGTTGTACTGGGCCACAAAAATATTCCTGTGAACAGCGTGGGCTGTTATATCCCCGGCGGAAGATACCCCATGGTGGCTTCATCGCATATGAGTATTATAACAGCGCGTGTGGCCGGCGTACAACGCATCATCGCCTGCACACCACCCATCAACGGACAGATACCACAGGCCACTGTTTGCGCCATGAGCATGGCGGGTGCCGATGAAATTTATATATTGGGCGGTGTGCAGGCCATCGCTGCCATGGCACTTGGTACAGCAAGTATACAACCCGTTGACATGCTGGCCGGCCCCGGTAATGCTTATGTAGCTGAAGCCAAGAAACAACTGTATGGCAGGGTGGGCATCGATGTATTTGCAGGGCCTACGGAGGTACTGATCATTGCCGATGAAAGCGCCGATGCTGAAATGGTCGCCTGCGATCTGCTCGGCCAGGCCGAGCATGGCCCCACCTCCCCCGCCGCGCTGATCACCACATCTGAACAACTGGCCCACCAGGTAGAAAGCGAGATAGAAAGACAACTGCAGCTATTACCCACCGCAGCTGTTGCCGGCGCCGCCTGGCAGCAGTATGGCAGTATCATACTCGTAAAAGAACTGGCAGAAGCAGCAGAACAGGCCAACCTGCTGGCTTATGAGCATGTACAGGTGCTCACCGCCAATACTGATTTTTTCCTGCAGCACCTCACCAATTACGGCGCCTTATTTCTAGGCCCCGAAACCAACGTGGCTTATGGCGACAAGGTGATCGGCACCAATCATATCCTGCCCACACAAAAAGCAGCCCGTTATACCGGTGGGCTATGGGTGGGGAAATTTTTAAAGAACTGTACTTACCAGCGATGCACACCCGAAGCCAGTGTAATGATTGGCCGTTATGCCGAAAGACTATGCGAGATAGAAGGTTTTATGGCACACCGGGAACAGGCAGCACTGCGTGTACGCAGGTACGCACCTCAATTAAAGCATGAAAAGCTGTAGGGTATAATATTTTTTACTATCTATGCACCAAAGAACACATGTAGATGAAGAAGAATCCTACTTCAGAAGATGTTGCCAGGATGGCCGGTGTTTCGCAATCTACCGTGTCGCGGGTTTTTACAGGGGATGTAAATGTATCTGAGAAAAAAAAGAAAAAGATACTGGCGGCAGCAGAGAAACTGAACTATCAGCCCAATGCACATGCAAGAAGCCTGATCACCCGCAAAACGAATATGATCGGGATAGTGATGCGGAATATCCGCAATCCTTTTTACTCTGCCGTACTGGAAATATTTCACCAGCGTCTTTCTGCACTGGGCTATCACCTTATTTTTATCAACTCCGAAAACGAGGAGATCCAGGAAAAAGAGATCAGCCTGCTGCTGGAATACAATATTGAAGGTGTTATCATCACCGATGCGCTTTTATCAGAGCCGGCGGCCCAGAAGTTCAGCCGCAGCGAGATACCTGCCATCCTGTTCAACCGCTATACAGGCCAGGGAACCAACAGTTCTGTTTTTTGCGACAATTATCTTGCCGCCAGGCAGATCGCCACCTACCTGGTTGAAACAGGCCATACTTCGGTTGCATTTATATCGGGCCCCTCCAATACTTCTACTACCATCGACCGGCTGAAGGGATTCAGGGAAGTGCTGAAGGAAAAAAAGATCAGCAATTTCACCATTGAGCCGGGGCACTATACGTATGAAAGCGGCTTCAAATGCGCACAGGAGCTGATGTCGCGCAATAAAGGGATCAATGGTATTTTTTGTGGCAATGATATTATTGCCCTTGGTGCCATGGATGCCATCAGGCTGATGGGCTTCAGGATACCGGAAGATGTATCTGTGGTGGGATTCGATAATATCCGAATGGCCGCCTGGTCATCCTATATGCTCACTACCTGGGAGCAGCCTATTGAGGAGATGATCGACAGCGCTGTGGAGATATTGCTTGATGAGATCAATGGCAAGGCCACCGGCCCGCAAACGGTTATGCTGAAAGGACATATGGTGCTGAGAACCTCTGTCAAGAACCGGGAACAGTCCTGAGCTGCAAGAGATTTCTCTCGCGGAATGCGGTTCTCTCGCGGAATGGGGTTCTCTCGCGGAATGGGGTTCTCTCGCGGAATGCGCGGAAAACGCAGAAACGAAAATGTTTTTCATCCCATGATAATAGCAGCACACTTAAGCATTTCATGACTGCCTACTGAGGACTGCCGATTGCCGACTGAGGACTGGCGACTGCAGACTGCAACTGCAGACTAATGTCCTGCTAAATAGAATCAATTGTTTTGCGAGGCCATTCTGAAAATGATCATCCTTCTGCGTTTTCCGCGCATTCCGCGAGATGCATTCCCCCCACTTCAGCTCCGGATACTCCAGGCAAGTAAAAAAAGGGAGACGACATGTGTTCAGGCAAGTACTGGACCCGTCAGATCCTGACACCGCATCTCCCCCTTTGATGCACATTAGAAGTTAATACTGAACTTACCGTTGGCTACAGTTTTGGTTGTTGTACGGTCATAATTACATATTTTACCACTGAAACTACCTTCAGCATGATGGTCATCGGCTTTGGTAACTGTGATAGTGCCGGGTTGCTGCCCATCCGGCATATTGGCACTGTCAAAAGCATTGTTACTGGCACTACCCGCACTGAGATCGATGAAATAGGTCAGCTCAGCATGGTAATGCCCGTCGCTTCCAAAGGATAAAGGATAGGTGCCAGCCGCCAGCTTCCCGTTGGTGAGCAATACCATCAGGTCAAAATCGCTTTTATCACTGATCCCCCTGATCGATATAGAGGGCTGCACACCTGTACTGGGGTCACCTGCATAAGTACGCACTTTTATGGTGGAGGCAGTATAGGTACTGCCATCGATACTGGTGGTAAAACTATTATCACCCGGTGGCGGATTATTTGTACCCGGATCGGTTTTACTTTTTGAGCACGACGCTGCCAGTACTGTCATCGCAACTGCACAGGAAAGAAGATAGGTTTTCATACTGCTGTTCATTTTATTATTCACTGAAAAATGGATTAGGCTCCCGGGCAAAGGGGTAATACCCGGATGATCATAAGCAGTAAATAAAATGGTATGGATCATTTATGAGGGTAAAGGCTTTTGATATATACCTGGCTCAGGTTTTTGGGGTAGCTCACTTCTTCAAAAACCGTACTGGTCCTGGCCCCGATATCGGTATGTATTTTACTGTTGAATAGGTCATGCAGTTGGGCATAGGTATAATGCACGTTGTTATTGAGCTCATATACCGCTGTTTGCAGGCCTGCATAGGCCGCGTTCAGCCGCTGCTTCGGCGTACCATGATGCAGGGGACTATTGTAATCATAGTCACCGCTGGCATAAATGGCATTGTAATAGGTCTGTATCTGGTTCCAGTACCATTGTTTGGCCAGTCCCATATAATACCCGGAAAAGAAATCGGCTTCCAGCTCTTTATAAGCAGGCTGAGCATAGTCGTTCCAGCCAAGTGTAAACTGTACCCTGTGACCCCATTCATGTGCCAGCACACCATCTACAGGCAAGGGTGATGCGCTGTGATCGGGCAACAGGCTGAATTGTTTTACCAGGTAGTAAAACATGTAATAGCCAAAAAGAATATTGCCATCGGGAGTAGCGTAGGCATTTTTATCCGCTTCTTTGGTTTCGTATAGGATATATACATTAGCGCCGATCCCCTGCCAGAAGCTCTTCTGATTGCCTACCTCACCACTTAAAAACTGGTCGTTCTGTGTATTGTTCAGCGTATTACCTAAAGTACCCGAATTGGATAATCCGGAAGCATATCCCAGGCAGCCGGCCATTTCCCGGCAGGAGCCATCGCTTTCGGTTGCGTTTGCATTATAATTGAAGGAATGAGGATCGGTGCAGCCTTTAACAGAACTGGTGGTGGCATCATTTTTTTTACTGCAAGCCATCACCGATACAACCAGTGCACCAAGCAACAGAATATGTGTTTTCATAATTCAGGCTTAAACTTAAATAAGTAAACATTGTTTGCTGAAGCCTGCCGTTTGCAGGGTATGATCAAAGCAGCAGCGGCTTTCATTTCACACTGTAAAGAAAATTAAAAGCAAACAACCAGCCTATACCGTAAACTGAGTGTTTTGTTTTCTACCTGGTTCCAGGTAGAAACAGGCAAACCGGCAGGGAAGTTTTTTATATGAGGCCATGTTCCAATGCTATTTTTATCAACCCGGCAGCTGTGCTTACATCAAATTTCTGCATCATGTTGCGCCGGTGTGTTTCCACTGTGAGCGGGCTCAGGGAAAGTGCTTCTGCCATTTGTACTGTTGTTTTACCTTCTGCTACCAGTGACAGTATTTCTTTTTCACGGCGCGTTAATTTAGGCAGCTGTAAATGAATGTCTGCGGGCGCCGCCGTCATCGCCTGCTGCACATCATCACCAAAATAAAGACTGTTGGCAAATACTGCGCGGATGGCATTCTCCAGTTCCATATCCGTTGCGCTTTTCAGCAGGTAGCCCGAAGCGCCATTCTGTATCATGCGGGTAATGGTGCTTCTTTCATTGTGCGTACTCGGCGCAATTATTTTTACCAGGGGGAATTTTTTCCGGATGATCCGGCATAGTTCAAAGCCATTCATCCCAGGCAGGTTGATATCCAGCATCACCACATCCACAGCACAGGAAGCCAGGTGGTCCAGGGCATCAGCGCCCCTGGTAAAACTGCCTTCTATTGTTATGTCCGCAGTATTTTTCAGCAAAGCTTTCAGTCCTTCCAGTACCATCTGGTGATCATCCACAATTACCAGTTTTATTGGTTTAGTCATAGCTGTTTACATTTAAATCAACGACAACGGTTGTGCCGACACCTGCCTGCGACTGCACATCCATATTTCCTTTCAGGTATTGTATACGGCTTTGAACATTGAACAAACCCATGCCTGTTTTTTTTGTCAGCTGGCTGGTATCAAATCCCCTGCCATTGTCTTCAACCGTTATATTGATCCGGCTTTTTTCCTGGAAGCATTGCACCAGCACTTCGGTGGCATGTGCATGTTTACAAGCATTGGCCACCAGCTCCTGCACAATACGGTAAATGGTCAGCTGCTCCTGCATGGGAATACCCGTGTCGAGACGGGCGGCATAAAAACTGATACTGGTTTGCGGTGTCTGCAGCGCTTCACATAGATCTTTCAATGCCTCTTCCAGTCCGAAGCGTAATAAATTTTCAGGCATCAGGTTATGGGCAATACGGCGCAGTTCTTTTACAGATGATCCCAGCTGCTGTATCACCGGCTCCAGTTCTGTTACCACGCTGCGTTTATTATCCGCAATACTGCGCAGCCTGAGGTTGATACCGCTGAGCATACCGCCCAACCCATCGTGCAGGTCGCCGGAAAGGCGGGCACGCTCCCGCTCCTGTCCTTCCAGCATGGCATTGTACAGCAATAATTTTTTTTCTTTTTCCAGTTCTTTCAGCTGTTGCTGGTGAAGTACATCCCGTTGCTGGGCGATACGCTTCCTGTTTTTTGCGCTGATATAAAAAACAGCCAGCAGCAATGCAGCCAGTGATAATCCGCCAACCAGCAATACCATGGTAAACCTGTCGCGGTTCAATGCCAGCTGCTGCTGCTTTGCGGTGTTTTGCAGCTGCAGTATTTCCTTTTCTTTTCTTTCGGCCTGGAACCGTTGCTCCATGGCGGTGAGCTTTACTTTCTCTTCATCCTTATGCACACTGTCGGCCAGCGATGAATATTTTTCCAGCCATTGCAGGGCTGCCGTATTATTCCCGGCAAGCTTTTCTATTTCGTACAAGGCATTATACGTTACCAGCCAGTTGGCAGCCTGTGTATCATTTATCTCCCTGCTGATGTTCATAATAGTGTACATCGCAGCCCTGGCAGCTGCATATTTTTTCTGTTCTTTTAAAATAGTGTACTGCCCGAAATACAGATCGAGTGAGGAGTATTTATCTTCGTTCTGCTGCGCTTTGGCAATACCTTTATTGTAACTGTCAAGCGCCAGCTCTTTAAAACCCTGTTGCTGGTAACAATATCCTTCGGCATAATAATATTTCAGCCATGCATAAGATTGGCTATCGTTTTTCAGCATCTCTGCTGCAGTATGTAAAAAAGAACCTGCTTCATCAAAACGCTTCAGCTCTGTTAAGCAGATGGCCAGGCTGGCATAATCGACAGCCACGGGTTCGTACCTGCTGGTCCAGTGGTGTTCCAGCAGCTCTTTTTTGTAGTAATAAACAGCTTTATCGTATTGTTCTATATTTTTAAAATAGTTGCCCAATGCACCATAAACAAAAGCGACCTTCTCTTCATTTTTGGCTGCTTCATAATAAGGCAATGCCTTTTTCAGCATAATGTCCATGGCATCCTTATCATTGCCGCGCCGCTGGTTGACAGTAGAAACCTGGAACCAGATATTGCCCAGTAACAGCAGGCTTTTTTGCGCTGTATCCTTTTCCAGCAATACTTTCCCCGCATTCAGCTCATCCAGGGCAGGGTTGAACAGGCGCTGGTTGAGCAGCGCAGTACCTTCTTCAAATTTTGACAGTGCCATGCCAAAATGGTTATTTATACGGGAGAACAAAGCATATGCTGTACGGGAATAATATAGTGCCCTGGTACTATCGGTAGCACTCCAGTAACGGGCCAGCCTGGTCATGGTCATCGCCTTTGCAGAATCTGTTTGTGCGGCGTTCAATGCAGCTTCCAGCGTATCGCGCATTTGCTGGCGATTGGCAAGCTCCTGTGCACCGGCTTGATGCAATAAATTCATCACCAGGCAACACAATAGAATTAATATATATCGCATCAGGGTAAGCGATTTTAGTAAGTTTTGTAAACAATGCCTGATGACCTGGCCCGGAAGGGTTGTTCATGAAGCAAAACAGGGAGTGGGATTGAATTATTTAACCGCTGCCTGTTACCCGGTATCTGAAATGCCGGCAATATTGCAGCCTTGTACTTATATATAAAAAGTAATATATAAAATAAAGTTACTAAAACTTCCACACGAATAGTGGTAATGGCAGCCTGAAAAAGGGATGGACGGGGCCTGCGGACCAAGCGCGGTACAGTACGGTGGTCAATTAAAATAGTGGCCTGGTAAAAAATCAAATATCGCGGAGCAGTGTTTTTACTTTTTCCAATAATTCATCCGGCACAAAAGTACGGTTCAGGTAAGCATCTGCATCGGGATGGTTGTTACCGGCAACGATCTCCGTCTCTTCATATTCTTCTGTAATAACCAGCAATACAGTACCCGATAAACGTTTGTGTTGAAGTGTTTTCAGCGAAACAGGGTCTTTCATAAAAGGATGGCCTGCAGCAGCTATCACCAGGTCGTAGGGTTGAATATCGAGTGCCAGTGATACCTCTTCCTTACCGGGCGCACCATATACTTTATAACCTTCTTCTGTTAACAGATGGCCTATGCGGTTGAGCAATTGCAAATCGCTCTCCATGATCAAAACTTTTTTCATGTTCAGTGCAATGTCTAATTAGCAGAACCCAATGCCGTTCAGCAAAACATATTGGAGAGCGGAAGGGCTTGGGGTTTGTATGCTAGAAATGCAAAGCCCGTACCAGAAGCAAACAGTTAAAAAGCAAGTTAGCAGCAATAGCGCATAAACAATCGTTTGCATTAATCTTTTATTAAGCACTGCGCCCTGTTTCAGCTTTCTTTCAGGAAGTTTTAATTATACTTTATCTCTTATATCAAACGGAACCGTGGGCAGTCATCAGCAGGCAGTTTGCAGCCTTACACAAGTATATTCACCCCAACTAGCGATTCACCACTAGCCACTAGCGCCGGTGTTCAACCAACAGCAGGAGTTACCAGCCTACATAAGTATATTCACCCCCAACCAGCGATTCACCACTAGCCACTAGCGCCGGTGTTCAACTAACAGCGGGCAGTTTGCAGCCTTACACAAGTATATTCACCCCAACTAGCGATTCACCACTAGCCACTAGCGCCGGTGTTCAACCAACAGCAGGAGTTACCAGCCTACATAAGTATATTCACCCCCAACCAGCGATTCACCACTAGCCACTAGCGCCGGTGTTTAACCAACAGCAGACAGTTTGCAGCCTTACATTATTCTATCCTGGGAAAAAAGAAACCCTATCCGGCCGATAGTAAATCTATTGCGCCTTCTGCCAAAAAAGTTGATCCCAAGGGGATGCAGTTTTCATTGAACACTACTTTGGGATGAT
Organism: uncultured Deminuibacter sp.; assembly: GCA_966424055.1. Classification (GTDB taxonomy): domain Bacteria; phylum Bacteroidota; class Bacteroidia; order Chitinophagales; family Chitinophagaceae; genus Deminuibacter. The sequence continues at coordinate 62,887 of CBJLMB010000015.1, forward strand.
GGAGATAGAAACATTCCTCTGCTTCGGCCTGTGCACCCAGGAAATAAAACTGGGCGGGTATCTCCCTGGAATAAAAAGAAAAATCTTCTGCGATCAGCAGTCCCTTGCCTTCTACCATATTGGTTGTACCAAATACCCGGTCTCTTGCGGCAGCTAATTTTTCATGTACAGCGGCATCATTGACCAGGCTGGGATAGTAAGCACTGAACTCCATTTCTATGCGGCAGCCAAATGCGGTTTCCAAACCTTTCAATAAATCAGTCAGCTTGGACACTATCCTGTTATAGGTTTCAATATGCAATGCCCGCAATGAGCCCTGCAGCAATACCCTTTCAGGTATGATATTGAAAGTTGGTGAACCGCTTACTTCAGTGTATGTAAAAGCCAGTACAGCAGCTTCTGCTGTGGCTGTATGCGACATAATGGACTGTGCGGCCACGATCAGCTGTGCGCTAACCAGTACAGGGTCTACCACATGATCCAGCGATCCTGCATGCCCTGCCACACCGGTGATATAAATAGAAAAATTGCCCACATTGGCCAGGTACTCGCCATTCTTGTATTCCAGTTTGCCCAAGGGTAGCAACGGGTGTACATGTAAGCCAAGCACTGCAGCTGCATCTTTCAGTTTGCCGCTCTCCGCAACCAGTTGTCCCCCGGATTTGCCTTTTTCCGGGCTGTTGCGCGGGCTCTCTTCTGCAGGCTGGAAAAGCAGTTTAACCGTTCCATTGAAATCTTTTTGTTTCAGTAAACCGGCTGCGCCCAGCAGCATGGTGGTATGGATATCATGCCCACAGGCATGCATTACATTACTGTTGACCGAACTGAAAGGCAGGCCTGTTTCTTCACTGATGGGCAATGCATCCATATCTGCACGAAGCACAACTACAGGCCCTTCTCCTTTTTTTAAAGTGCCAATTACACCTGTTGATGCAACCGTTTCAAAAGGGATATCCAGTTGTGCCAGTTCCTGCTGAACAAGGGCTGATGTTTGAAACTCTTTAAAACTCAATTCAGGATGTGTATGTAACTGCCGCCTGATAGCTACCAGCTTTTCAAATAATTGTTTTTCCATACCAGATAACCTGCGCTTTAACGATGTTTTTTTTGACTTACAGGAAAGAAAGGTAAGCATTTGCGCTGAACAGGACAAAATGCCTTCGGTCAGCAAAGTGCAATACTGCTACAATACTGTTTTATTTTTTGTGCGCGAACAGTAATGTATCACCGATTATCCCACCCATATTTTCCGCAGCCCCTCTTCTTTTCCCGGCAGGGGATCGGCCGGCGGCAGTGCTACAGCTGCAATATGCTGATCGGCTTGTGGTCTTTCGTCTTTCTCTCCCCTGTTCAAATCAGGCTGCAGTCCGTTGGGATAAGCGCCCACTACAGTAAAATCATCGCTGTGCGAAAGACATTTATGCCCCACGCCGGCCGGGATAACCATAATATCACCAGCGTTTACATTCACTTTGTATCCTTTTTCACCACCCAGTTGCAACAGTGCTGAACCGCTGAACACGCCCAGCACTTCATGCGTATTACTATGGTAATGATGAAACGGGTATACACCCCAGCGCCAGCTATTGCTCCAGTTATTGGCGGCAAACCTTTTCTCCAGCCAGTCTGCACCCGCATCGCCGCGCGGTAAATGCGTCTCGATACAGCAACAAAGGATAGCGGCTATTGGGAATGCTTCCACCATCTTTAAAATAAAGCTTTGCCGGACTGGTATTGTTGCCCGCCTTTGCACCACTTGCATCAGCAAACAATACCGATGCAGCGAATCCTGCCATCCTGATGAATTTTCTTCTTCTCATACCAACTGCTTTGTATCGCTTTCACGATACATTTTCAAACAATGCATTTCGCATCACTTTCATCATCAAACAACCGGCAGGCGATATGGTTGAAAATGATTATTGCCTGTATAACTATAACACAATACGCTTCCCTTCCTTTGCCGACCGGGATGCGGCTTCCAGTATTTTTACCACTACCAGGTTATTGGCCAGCGATGACAGATCGTTAACCGGTTTTATTTTACCACTGAGCACATCGGCAAGATAGCGGATATTGTCGCGGTATACCGCGGGCTGTACAGCCACGCTATCGTAACTGTTCCTGCTTCGGTAAAGCAAGTCCTTTGCATTCAGCGCATGCAGGTAACCTGTTGTACCAAACACTTCCCAGTCTTTTATACTGAAAGGCCAGTTCCATGAAGCTTCGATGATACCTGTGGCTGCGGGGTATTCCACCAGGATAATGGCGTCATCATCTACCTGCGGGTAAACAGCAGGTTTTATATGATGCGTCACCGCTGTAACTGCCAGCGGTGTTTTTCCCTGCATTAACCAGGTCATCAGGTTGGCGCCATAACAGCCAAAATCGCGCAGTGCGCCGCCACCGTTTTTTACAGGGTCGGTAAGCCAGGCAAGAAAGTCGGGGCTGCAGCCTATTTCTTTGGGTCCCTGGTGACCATCATGCACGATCATTTTGCGCACATCACCGATCTGTTGTTTGTTCACCATACCGGCCAGTTGCTGGTTGGTATCGTACCAGGTGGTTTCGTAGTTGGTAAGTACGGGAATATGATACTGTGCGGCCAATGCGGCCATGCGTTCCGCATCTTTTATCGTTGTAGCCAATGGTTTCTCCACCATTACTGCAATGCCCCTGGGTGCGCAGGCCTCCACTACAGGCAGGTGCTCGTTAATAGCATTATAGGCCAGTACAGCGTCGGGATGTGTGTGTTGCAGTAATGCGGCCAGACTTGGGTAAAACAATGAATCGGGCAGGTGATACGCTTTCTTATAGCGGGCCACCAGTTGCGCATCGGCTTCGGCAATACCGGTAATCATTACCTCGCCATTCCTGAACTGGTGCATGATATTGTGCACATGATCATGCGAAAGACCGGCCACCCCTACTTTCAGCAATGGCTGGGCCCATAACCCGCTGCACACAAACATACAACAACCGGCAAGCAGGCAATACACCGAACTGCGTAAACGAACAAAATACATAGCTGGTCATTTATATAAGTAAGGTAAAAAGAATAGCCGGAATCCAGTCGTGTAAAATAGAGCAGATTTTTTAAAAGCCGATAGTCCTTCTGCAACCGCCAACGTTCTTACATTACCGGTACTACCGGAGTAACGATTGCCCCGCGGATCACCTGCGGGTAGTATAGTGATTGCTTTGCCGCTAAGGTAATACTTGTGTAACTGCTTACCAGTAAAATCCATATATAATGACATCACTAACCAAACTTGCCATCGGCGGCTTTTGCTTAGCTGCCCTCCTGACCGGCAGCGCCTGTCAAAAAAACCTCAGCACACAGGTGGCCGATCGGCACAACACACCTTTTCTCAGCACTGCCGATCCTGCTGCACTTATTGCTTACAAACAAAGTAAACATGAACTGATGATCGGTTTTTACCGTACTTATGGCGGCCATTACGGTTCTATTACATCATTGCCCGACAGCCTGGATATCATTGATATATTCGGTAGCCTGAGCGATAAACATTTCGGCGACAGCTTGAAAAATTATTTTGTTCCGTCACTTCATGCTAAGGGCACGCGGGTAACACTTACCGGCGATCTTACCATTCCGGCAGGTGTTACACATGATTCTGCGGGTTATGCTATCACTGCCAAACGCATCGTGGATACACTGAACAAGTATGGACTGGATGGCTTTGATATCGATATCGAAAGCAATCCCAGCGGGTCTGATCTTACCGATAAAGCAGGTGTTTACATGGCATTGTCTAAATACCTGGGGCCCAAATCGGGTACCGGCAAGTTGCTCACATTCGATACCAACCAGAGTGGCAGCAATAGTCTTTTCAGAAAAGTATATTCAGTGGTTAGTTATGTGCTGCTGCAGAGTTATGGCCGCGGCACATTATCAATGCAATCCACCTGGAACAGTTTTTCGCCCTATATCAGCGCCAGCCAGTTTATACCCAGCTTTTCTTTTTATGAAGAAAACGGTTATCCCGGCAATATCTGGTACGATATAACCTACCCTGAAAACCATACCGGTAATGCCTATGATATTGCCCGCTGGGAACCCAGTGGCACCAAAAAAGGCGGTGAGTTCGGGTATGCGATCGACAGGGATGCGCCTTTAAAATCTTCTACCGATAATACCATTTATGCACCTGACTACCGGGTAACCCGCGACCTGATCCAGATAATGAATCCGGCACATTGAGAGAACCTTTGGTTCAGGCACGAAACCGGTTATGATCCTATATCCTTCAAAGAACCGGCTGTAAACAGCCATTAAGCACAAAGACCCCGCCGGTGTAACGGCGGGGTCTTTGTATCTGCTAAATTGCCTTATTGTACCTGGAACAAATAGTTGATTTTGTCAACTATTATTCAAACCAATCCCTGCTTTGCCAATACAAGTTCAGCCCGTTAAGATCAGGTTTGGTAACAATGCCTTGTTTCCTGCTTAACAGGTAACCTGCTAAAAGAATAGCTTATTTTACCAGTTTCTTTTCATTTACAAGAGAGTAGAGCCGGTTTGCAAAAGGTGTGTACTCAATAAAAGTATCGGGCTTTACAACATATTCTGCGGCGCCGCTGGCCAGGCATTTCTCAATAATACTCCTGGCACTGGAGGTGGAGGTAATGATCACCGGGATACGCCCGTACAAGGCGGAGGATTTAATTTCTGCGATAATATCGTATCCGTTTTTCCCCGGCATATTCAGATCGGATAAAATCAATTCAGGTAAAGCTTCGGGTGCATGTGCCTGCAACCATTCCAGCAGTGCATCGCCGCTTTTTACCTGTGCCATAATTTCGAACAAACCCGAAGCATCGAAGCCTTCTTTCATAAAAAGCTGTTCGTCTTCATCGTTTTCTACTATCATGATCTTATACTTTCTCATTATGCGGGGATTTTTTCTTCATTCAGCGTAAAATAAAAAGTAGTGCCCTGTCCTGGCCTGGATTCTGGCCATATACGGCCCCGGTGCCGGTCAACGATCTTCTTGCAAATGGCCAGTCCTATACCGGTACCCGGGTATTCTTTTGCTGTATGCAGCCGCCTGAATATTTCAAACACTTTATGGTAATTGTCTTCAGAAATACCGATGCCATTATCCGATACGGCAAAACGGGCATGTCCGTTTTCAATACGGCATTCTATTTTTATTTCCGGGCGGGCCGTATCAGTAAATTTAAGTGCATTGCTCAGCAGGTTCTGCAGCAATTGCGTGAGCTGAATGGGATCGCCTTCTACAAACTGCACTTCGCTGTTAATAATAATATTGGCATGAGCCGTATCAACCGCTTCTTTCAGGTTTTGCAAAACCCTCTCCAGCAGGTCGGCCACCTCTACCCTTTCAGCCACCATATTACTGCGGTCAAGCTGTGAATACTGCAGCAGGTTCTGTATCAGTTCACGCATACGGTTTGCAGCATTGATCGATTTACTGATATAGGTTTCCACTTCTTTATAACGCCCCTCCCCGAACCTGATATCGATCAGCTGCAAAAAGCTTTTGATGGTTCGTACAGGTTCCTGTAAATCGTGCGATACAATAAAATTGAACTGCTCCAGCTCTTCATTGGCCAGAGACAGTTTGGTATTGATAGCACGCAGTTCATCGGTGAGCTGCCGGTAGCGTATATTGCTTTCCATTAATGCACTCTCTGCATTTTTCCGTTCCGTTAAATCGCGGGTCACCTTTGAAAAACCGATCAGTATGCTATCAGCATTGTATACCGCAGTGATGACCACGTTAGCCCAGAAACGGCTGCCATCTTTGCGTATACGCCAGCCTTCTTCTTCATACTTGCCGGTTGCCATGGCCACCCGCAGCTCCATGGCCGGTTTATTTTTCAGGAGGTCTTCTTCCGGGTAGAATATCGAAAAATATTTGCCGATGATTTCTCCTGCAGCATACCCCAATATTTTCTTTGCCCCTTCGTTCCAGCTCACGATCCGCCCCTGTTCATCCATCATAAAAATACCGTAGTCGGCCACATGCTCTACCAGCAGGCGGTAACGCTCTTCGCTGAGGCGCATTGCTTCTTCATTCTGCCGCCGTTCTGAAAGGTCACGCGTAACTTTTGAGAAACCCACCAGTACATTCTGTTCATTATACAAGGCAGTGATCACCACATTGGTCCAGAACAATGAGCCGTTCTTTCTTATCCGCCAGCCTTCTTCTTCATACTTGCCGGTTTCAGCGGCAATTTTCAGCTCCCGTTCCGGCTTCTTGCTTTCCAGGTCGACCATAGTATAAAATATCGAAAAATGTTTCCCGATAATTTCATGAGGCGTATAACCTATCACGCTGCGGGCACCTTCGTTCCAGGTCATAATATGGCCGCTGCTATCGAGCAAAAAAATACAGTAGTCTTTCACTTTTTCTACCATCAGCCGATAGCTTGCTTCACTTTGCCGGAGCGCATTTTTTTCCTCCATTGCTGCAGTAGCATCGCGCAAGATACAACAATAGCTTGCTACCCCGTTTTCTTCACCTGCATAAATGCTCACAGCAATCCACACACGGCTGTTGTTTTTTTTCAGCATCCAGCCTTCATAGGCTATTTTTTTGTTGCCGACGGCCTGATCAAGAATGTATTTGGTTTTAACCTTATCGTTGGTAAAAATGCAGAAAGGCTGATTGAGCAGTTCTTTTTCGGTATAGCCGGTGAGCATGCTGGTTGCCGGGTTTACAAACTGTATATAACCATCTTTATCCAGCATAAGCATTGCCTCGCCATTGTTGCGCACGAGCCATTCCGCGATTGTAGACATAGTGATGATGATCTTTTTCTAATTGTTTACGCAGTCAATATTGCCACTATCAACAAAATTCCGGCCAATATAAATATTATAAATAAGTGTAATGTATAAACATATTATTTAACATTTATACAGCACCCTGCCGGGGCTAATTATTTTTTGCTGATCGTGCTAACTGATTGAACCGTACCTTTTTTTCCACAATATTACCCAATATCAAAGGCATCCCCATCCAGATCTTTTAGCTCATTGCCGGGATGCATAACAAGGCTGGTACAAAAACAGCACTCCTGGTTCTTTTTTAAAACCAGCAGCCTGTTCTTTCATCCAAACACTTTCAGGATGGCCGGTTGCTGTTCATCCTATGGATAGCGGTTCGCACGGTTTGTTCAAACAATACCTGCTCGGGAAGCCCGGCGAGGGGCTGTGCAGGCTTTTCCTGTGGAACGTATTCATCAACAGGTGCACACAATACAATGCGCTTTCCTTTATACAGCCGGATCAGGGTATTGTCAAAAAAACTGATCATATACACTACCTCGGCACGCCCCTTCAGCTTCTGCACGAAACATTCATATTGTTCCCCCATAAAATCAATGCTGATGGTAAAATGCTCCATACCTGCAATATTATTGGCCAATTATTTAAACCAATATGTATGTAAAATAGCGTGCCAGTTTTTCCGGTGATGGAATGATGTTGACAACAGTGGAGGTTAGTATACTTGCGTAAGGCTGCCTACTGCCTGCTGTTATTAAACACCGGCACTAGTCGCTAGTGGGGAAGTTAATATACTTGCGTAAAGGCTGCTAACTGTGGACTGCCTACTGCTGACTGCTACTTCCTTCTACGTTTGGCATACCAGAGGCCGGTGATAACCAGCAGGGTGCCGGCAACGGCGAAATAAGTGATCTTTTCATGCAATACCAGGGCTGCCATGATATAACCCAATACCGGCGTGGCAAACAACCACATACCCGCTTTTACGGTATCGCGCTGCAACAGGTGCAGCCAAAGACCATACGACACAATAGATACCGGCACCACCAGCCAGCCAAGCGAGAGATACAAATTGGCATCAGGTATAATAAACACACGATGGCAACAGACCAGTACAACCGGGATAAACAGTAACCCACCAATAGTGGTTTGCCAGGTATTCACCACCAGCCGGTGTAAGGTAAGCCCGGTATTGGCATAGTAAATACTGCCGACCGACAGAGAACAGATACCGGCAATCAATATCAGGATACCTCCCAGCGTGGCATGGCTGTTGTGCAGGCTGGGCAATGCAGCTACTGCCAACCCACAAAAAGCAAGCGCCATACCCGTCCATTCGCGTGGTTCTATTTTCCGCTTCAGCCAGAAAGCAGAAAGCAGGGTGATCATAAGCGGGTTGGTTGCAGTGAACAGGCTGATCAATCCTGCAGAAACCATCCGCACCGCAATAACAAAAGCACCGATATACAGGGTTACATTAAACAGGCCCAGCATAAACAGTTGTTTGAACTGTTTTTTATTGGGCAGTTTATACTTGCCCGTCCTGATGATATACACATATATGTTCAGTATGATGCCTACTGATAAAAAGCGCAGACAGGATAACAAAAAGGGATCCGCAGAACGCAGGCCCAGTTTGGTTGCCACCGTTGCAGATGCCCATAATACAGCAAAGCTAATTCCTTCCACTATCTCCATACAGCCAGGTTTAACAGGTGTCGCGCAAAATTAAACTTTCCCGGCACCCGGCTGCTTTATTTTTTAACCGGGTACGCTATTGCCGTACGGGAGGATAAACAAAAAAGTCCTGCACAGTGTAATCGTGCAGGACTTCAGGCATTTTATCTTTTAAAAAACACTCAGCTTTTCTTTGCAGTGGCCGGCAGTACAAACCATTTATTAAGGCTGTTATTGCTACCCTCCAGTACGATCTTATAAAAAGAAGAAGGCATTTGTGTTACATCGATATCCGCATGCTTTTTATTCATAGGCAGCTCACCCATCAGCCGGTATTCATCGGTACCGCCGGTTTTTACATTGTTGGTGGGAGCTACCCATATTTTAACAGGACTGTTGTCTTTGGGATCTATGGCTGTCCAGTTAATGTCCAGTTTGTTTTGGAAATAATTTACATCCATGCTGATCAAAGAAAGCTTTCCGGTAAATGGAACGCCATCCAGTTCGCGGCCTATTGCTGTTGGTATCCGGATATCCATATAACGGGCGATGGTTGGGAAAATATCCACTATGCCTGGCCGGATATAATCCGGGTAAGCATTGATGGCCGGGTTATTGGTAATGATCCAGGTGTTGCGCTGGCGTGGCGACTGGCCGCCATGCCCTTTTCCGTCAGCTTCAGATCTGCCATGGTCGGTGGTGATCACGATCATCCATTCTTCTTTAAATTGCTGCTTCCGGTATTGAATAGCATCCCATATTTTCCCCATCTGGTTATCCAGCATTTCAATGGCTTTGTAAAACTCGGGCGAATCGCCATGCATATGTCCCATATCATCAGTATACTCCAGGTATATCCATGACAGGTCTGGCGCTGTTGCACGGATACCTTTATCCGCATCGCTGATCACCTGCTCATCTATCCTGTGCATAAAATCCCTTTTTTTATCATGTGGAAAGTGTAGCGTGTCCAGCTCATAGCCATCTGCAGACTGGTCAAGATGGATATTACCTGTTTCAGCTTTCCCCTCTCCGATCAACACTGTGCGGTTATCCTGCCAGCTGGAATATATGGCGATCTTCTTCTGCGGGTATTGGTCTTTCAGCAGGCGGAAAATAGTGGGATAATGATAATTGGGAGATTGGTTATCATTGTCCCATACATTGTGTTTATTTGCCCAGGTGCCTGTAAGCAGGCTATTATAGCCTACTGCAGAAATAGTGGGTGTTTCTGAATAAGTACCCTTATCGCCACCCACATGCGCACGCATATAACGCCCTTCCCTTGCAATAATATCCAGGTGTGGTGTAGCTACTTTTTCTATCACATCGGCAGGGATGCCATCGGCAATAACAAACACTAATTTTCTTTTGGTTTGTGCATAGACAGCCATAGTCATTAAGCCAAAGCCAAGGATCAAAAAACTGATTTTTTTCATTCGGTCCTGTTTATTGAATTATCTGTGCAGCTGTGCAATATACCTGTACCTGCGTTAAACAAGTATTGTTTCCTCTATTCCGCGCTCAATATTATTCCTGTTTCAGCAACCACATCATGCCATTGATATCATCACCACCGGGGTACTGTGCTTTTACTGCTGCATTCACATTATTGCCATTGTTGTTGTATTCATCGGTGGGGTACATCCAGCGCAAAGGTACTTTCCCGTTGTTCAGGATACCACTGCCGGTTGTTTCAAAAACAGGCACGCCGGTTCTGCGCTGGTTATAGAACGATTCCCATCCCCCGTTCATGAACAGAGAGATATATTTCTGCGTGGCGATCTGCTTCAGTGCAGTGGCAGGCTGTAGCTGCACAGCGGGCTGAACCAGGTAAGCCTGTATATCGGCATCGGTATAGCCTGTTCCTTTATAATTAGAAAACTGCAGTGAAGCCTGTATCCCGTTTTTATAATAACTGCCAGCATCACCACTGATCCATCCCCTGGTAACCGCTTCTGCCAGTATAAACTGCAGCTCGGCATACCCCATTGTCACGGAAGGTTCGTTCACAGGATCGTAGGCATACCTGCGGTTAATGGCAGAAGCCAGTCCGGCACTCATACGCTGCACATTGGCCGAGAGGTCGGCACTGCCATGTAAACCTGCATATGCATCAAAATTACCTGCCGGCAACCCGGAGGCAGTGGTGGGCATTCCATAAACGAACAGGCGCGGGTCTTTCAGGGTCTTCAGCAGGTAAACAAAAGAGCTGTCCAGGTAATAATCTGTTTTCATGCTGTTGTTATTGTAATAAGGATACCGGTTACCATTGATATCGTAGTACTGCAATGCCGCATTATCATTGTTGGATAAAAACAACGGGTATTGCGCCGGGTTGGAAAAAAGATCGTTGAACCTTTTCTTCACTTGTAACTGTGTATTCCCTTCTTTTGCAGACAGGCTCATCAGCACGCGCAGGGTATATGAATTGATGAGCTTTTTCCATTTGGTGATATCGCCGTTGTAAATAATATCCCCGTTGATCGTGCCTTTGCCGGCAGAGAGTGAATCGCTCGCCAGCTTCAGTTCATCCAGTACGCTCAGGTAAATATCGGACTGCTTATCGTATACAGGCCTTATAGCCGCGTCTGAAAGATCATCGTTCATCGCACGCATCATTTGCGAATAAGGCACATCACCAAAAGTCTGTGTAAGCCCGATGATATAATAACAGCGCAGGAATTTACCCAGGTAACGGTAATTGATCTTTCCCAGGCGGGCTGCTTCCTGCTCCATTTTTACTACCTGGCGTATGCTCCTGTAAGCGCCAAAATCACTGCGCTGCCAGCCATAATACTGCGTAAGGCTTACGCTTTCTGTATAAACCAGGTAGCGCGAAGCCAGTGCTGCATCGGGTGCAACAGCGGCAAATGCCGTTTGTTCTATATTGGTTAATTCTAGTGCAGGATCGGCCTGTGTGGGCAGGTTGGGATTTACCTGGTAGTTCTCAAATTTCTTGCAGGAGACCAATGCTGTAATGCCTGCTGCCAGAATAATGCTGTATCGGGAAAATAATTGCTTCATAAAATTCGGTCAGTATGAATAATGGAGGATACCTGATCGCTCCGGTGATCGTTAAAATTTCAGGTTCAGGTTCACACCTACGCTTCTCAGTGAGGGTGTTTGCAGGTTATCGCTTTCTGAATCAGGATCTACATTCGGCAGTTTGGCAAACATCAGCAGGTTATTGCCTACAAAAGATATGGAGGCAGCACTGAACGCCCTTGTTCTTTTCAAAAAAGCAGCCGGCAGGTTGTAGGTAAGCACCAATTCACGCAGCTTCAGATAGGTACCACTGTAAAAGAAATAATTATTGTTCGGTCCATCGCTGGTGGAGGTCATATAAGTTACATAATTCACCGGTGTTTGGTTGGCAGCGAACTTGCGTGAATCTGAAATAATATTGCCATGATTATCGTACTGCACACTGCCCGATGTTACCACTACCCCTTTGCCTAAATAGGTTTTTTGTCCCTGGTAAGCTTCATCCCTGTAGTGGTTGGCAGTGCCAGGTGCGGAGCCACCCCACCACATTTTCTGGTTGGTGGTGGAATAGATCAATCCGGCCAAACGGCCATCAACAGAGAAGCTCAGTGCAAACTGTTTATAAGTAAAGCTGTTCTGCCATCCATAAATCCATTTGGGATCGCTATAACCGATGGCGCGTGAGTAGGCATCATTTACCGGCAAGCCATTGGCCCCATAGATCACCTGGCCGTCGGGCGCGGTAGCATACATGGATGCAAACTGTTTATCATTTCTGTCGCCTACTTTCAGGTTGTTTTTATATCCATCGGTGCTATAAGTGGCCTTGGTCAGCCAAACATGGTTGTTGCTGAAATTAAAACCTGTCTGCCACTGGAAATGCCTGCTTTTAAAAGGTATAATGCTCAAAACAGCTTCCCAGCCTTTTCTCTTGTATTCATCTGCATTCACCAGCTGGCTGGTATAACCACTGGCCTGCGACATATTAATGGTGGCAAAATTGTTGTACTCTTTGTTCTGGAAATAAGTAAGATCGAGGTTAATTCTGTTTTTCAGCAAACCGATCACCAGGCCGGCCTCCCATGAACGGGTGGTGGATGGTATCAGGTTGGGTGATATCAGCTGATCGCCCCAGATCAGTGATGGCACATTATTCCATTTGGTACCAAGCGAATAGGTTTGGATGGAAGCATAGGGATCAACCGCACCATTTTTTTCGATGCTGCCGCTGTTCACCTGCGATACAGAGCCACGCACTTTGAGGAAGGAAATGGAAGAAGGCAGCTTCAGCGCATCTGACAACACCACGGCTGCAGTGGCCGAGGGATAAAGGAATGAATTATTGCGCACCGGCAGCGTGGATACCCAGTCGTTGCGGCCGGTAATACCCAGGTAAATAAAGCGGTACAGTTCTACATCCACCATGCCGTACAGACTTTTAATTTGTTTTTCCTGCAGTGTATTCACACTGTATAGCGGGTTGGTTGAATTGGTGAGACTGTAAAATCCTGGTATGGTTAATCCGTCTGTCTGTGTGCTCAGTGCTTTATAATTGCTATACTGGTTAGATCCGCCGGCCCTTATATTCAAAGAGACATTCCTGCTGAAATCATGTTTATAATTCAGCATAAAATCTGAAGTGATATCGAAATAGCTTTTCTTGGTATAATAGAAATTACCGTTGGAGATAGAGCTGTACCCGATATAACTTTTCGGCTCCTGTGTGGTTTGATCTGTTCCATACACATTTACACCAGTACGTATTTTCGCGCTAAAAGAAGGCGTTATATCATAGTTCAGCGAAAACGAGCCGAATACATTGTCTTTGCGGTATCCCTGCAGGTACTGGTAGGCAACAAAATAGGGATTGTTGTACCAGGAATTATTGTAGTTTTTCTGCTGCAGCCCTTCTTTTCCTTTTACCCAGTAATCTTTCAGGTCACGCACATCCACATCGGCGCCTGTCCACAATACCAGGTTATACAAAATATTCGTAGGGCCATAGCCTGTTGAAGGATAGTTGTTGGAAAACTCCCTGTTATAGGAAATACGGCCATCTATATTCAGTTTTTTAGACAGGTTGTAATTGCCCGATACAGAGAAGGAAGCATTGTTCAGGCTGGTATTGGGCATTACACCTTTCTGGTAGATATCGGCAGCAGAAACACGGAACGTACCGCTTTCGCCACCCCAGGTAGCGGATAAATTATTGGTAGACAAAATACCCGTCTGGAAGAAATTATGCAGGTTGTTCTTTCCTCTTGAAACCCAGGGAAGCGGTACCAGCTTACCGGTAGCGGGGTCAACCAGGCTGTTGTATTGCGTTGTTTCAAAATATCCACTTGGCGTGGAAGGATCTTTCTGATCAAGCTTAGGCCCCCATAACCAGCCGCCACCTTCCAAACCACCGCCTGAACCATCTACATAAGCATATTTACCATTGTTGCCATCGCCATAGGCGGTTTGTACTTTCGGTATGCGCAGGTAACCTGTTTGAAAAAGTGTGGAAGAATTGAATTCAAGGCTCACCCTTCCTTTTTTACCTCTTTTGGTGGTGTACAGGATAGCCCCGTTTTTACCGATAGACCCGTATAATGCCGCAGCAGAAGTGCCTTTCAACACAGAGATGCTTTCGATATCATCGGCGTTGATCTTAAACGCATCGCCTTCCAGGTCGGGTACACCGTCTATGACGATCAGGGGTTTTAACCCGCGCAGCGATATAGAGGGTGCCTGGAAAAAATCTGTGGTATTGGCAATGTTCAAGCCGGCCACTTTACCGGTTAAACCGCTCATAGCTGTGGGGGCTTTTACTTTTTCCATCGTTTCACCGCTCACCTGCTGTACTGCATAACCCAGTGATTTCTTTTCCTTCTTAATACCAAGCGCAGTTACCACTACATCGGTCAGCACCTGGCTGGTATCGGCTTTGAGCACTATTTCGTACGATCTGCTCTCGGTAACAGGAAGTATTTTTTCGTGGTAACCCACAAAAGCAAGCGACAGTACATCCCCTTTTCTACCGGCGATAATGAAGCGGCCATCTTCCTGTGTAAGCACACCACCTGCTGCAGTATTCCTGTTTTGTACACTTACCCCCTGCAGCGGTTCATGGCGTTCATTCAGCACCAGACCCTGTATTTCGGTTCGCTGTAATGGGGCGGGTTTTGTTTCGGCTGCATTTTCTTTTACTACAATTGTTTTACCATTCACTGCAAAAGCCACCTGCGCGTTCCTGGCCAGCAGGTTCAATACAGTTTGCAGGTTGCTGTTCATGGCCTGTACAGATACTTTCCTGTCCAGCAGGGATGTTTCGCCGATACAGACAAAATTGTAATCTGTCTGCATTTCTATGGCGGAAAAAATATTTTTCAGGGTTTGCTCACTGGCCCTGATAGAGCAGGCTGCGCGGGCCGTTTCACCGCCTGCATCCTGTGCCCGCAAGGGCGAAAAAAACACACTCAAAAGCAGCATAGTAATGGCAAATGCATAGCTCAGCCATCTGTAACAATGGGTACAATTTTGTTGCATAAATCTGCGACTGTGGTTTATATGTTGTTGATTGAAAAACTTGCGTTGTTCAGTACAGGGCATAACACTGCCTGTTCACGCGTAGCATGATTTTTTAAGTGATCTTTTTAAGATCAGTTTAATTTTTTTGCTGAAATAAAAACAGTATCCTGCGAACGCATACTGTACCGGATGCCGGCCAGTTTTATTGTTTCCAATACATTGCCCAATGATTCATTTTTGAATTTGCCCCATATTTTACAGGCCGCCGCCGCATTATTTTCAAACACCAGTTTTACGCCATATACCGCCTGCAACTGCACTGCCGCCTCAGACAAAGGAATATTGTTGAACACCAGCTGCCGGCTCATCCAACCGGTAACATTGTCGTTAGCATCAATTTCTTTTATATTGGTTTCTTTGGTCCGCCTGTTATACAACAATTCCATACCTGGCTGCAACAGGTGTTTAAACTGGCTGGCGCTGTCAGATATGCTCAGCTTCCCCTCTACCAGCGCTATGGATATCCGCTCCTGGTTGTCGAATGCCGATACGGTAAAAGAAGTTCCCAGTACATCTGCATTCACATCCCCACTTACTACGGTGAAAGGCTGGTGCGCATTCTGGGTTACTTTAAAAAAAGCCTGTCCCTGCAAATGCACAACACGGGTGGCCGCATCAAATTTTTCGGGATAGCTTATGCGGCTACCCGGTGCCAGGCAAATAAACGTGCCATCACTCAGTGTGATGGTTGTTTTTTGGGTAGCAACCATCACCTTATCAGGCGTAGCCGTTGCCGGCGGCACGTCGTTTTTCAGAAAAAACAGCAGGCAGGCTGCAACCATACAGGCGGTTGCGGCGCTCCAGAGCAATATTTTTTTTGCTTTGTTTTTTGTTCCGGTACTGTTTTGCACAGGCTGCTCCTGCAATGGCATAACCGGTGTTTCAGCAGGCGCCTGTAATTTCATTTTGAGCGCAGCCAACGCATCAGTGGCTTCGGCGGTATTTCCCGGCACTCTTCCCGACGATAGCCAGATGGTTTTCAACTGCCCGAATACAAGGGCGTTTTCTTTTGAGCTTGCAATCCACGCAGCCAGCCACTCATCTTCTTCCGTGGTTGTGTTGAATGATAAATGCCGTGTTATTAAAAGGTATATCTCTTGTTCGCTCAATGGCATAAGCCGCAATGGTATTTTATAAAAGCTGTATTGTTTGGTATAAGACGAAAAAAGCAAAAGCGATCATGACAGGCGGGGCACCCATTAACAATACTTTAACAATTGATTTACCCACAGGAAGTGGCGTATTGTTCTTTCAAAAAACGAAGTGAACGGTACATCTGTGTTTTAACGGAGTTGATGGAAAGCTGCAGTACTGTTGCAATTTCTTCATAACTGAGCCCTTCATCGCGGTTCATTTTAAAAATCATTTTTGCCTGGGCCGGCAGCTGTTCTACCAGCACGGCAATACGCTGGCTGGTTTCTTTATACAGCAACTGTTTATCGGGCAACTCTGTGCTGAGCAGTATTTCTTCCACCTCTTCTTTAAATACCACCGGCTTTATTTTTTGTTTTCTCAGGTGATCGATCGTTCTATTGCGCACGGCGGTATATAAATAGGCGGTGAGTGAGCCCCTGAGCGTGATCTGGCACCTGTTGATCCACAGATGCCCGAAAACCTCGGCAACAATATCTTTTGCCTCATCTTTGATAGCGGGAATGAATGCAGCAGAAAAACTAACCAGGCTTGCATAATGCCGGAGGAACAATGCCTCGAATGCATGCTCATCGCTGTTCTGTATGGCAGTAAAATATGATTGCTCCCTGGCTGACATGGGCTTCGTTAAAGAACAAATGTATAGCCTTATTATTAACAGGGCATTATCAATTCTGTCAAACGTTTGCATGTTGTTTTTTTGGTATATGGAAACAGCAATAAACAAATGGCCTAAGCATTATTACCCATTCCGCGGGATCAATATGTTACATGAGGCGCCAAAGCCACAAAGGCTGGGAGGGTTTTCGTGAAGCGTTTAATTTCCTTTTATCCCCTACCTGAACCGCGTACTGATTTTATAGAACACTGATGAGTTCAATGGTCTCAGCCCGCTTTTTTCAATCAGTACATTAGCCAGGCTGTCTTTTAAAAAAGCTGCACGCTGCAGGTACACCAGTACATAGTAGCGGTTATTGGCGAAAGGCGCATGAAAATCGGTAGGCCTGATAGACAGGTAAACATATTTACCCCGCATATACCCTGTATCGTTATACGGTACATAATAATTATCGGTGCTGATCCATTGGGTATGGATACGCTTCATCAGCTTTAACAGGCGCGCAATGCGTATTACAGGGTAATGGAATTCCCGGAGTGTTTTTACAATTTCCGCTGAATCGGATACATGAAAAGTGCGGATATAACGCATTGAATCGGTCAGCAGTTCAAAAGAAAGATGGGTACGCTGCCGGTTGGTGTAGCCGAATGACAATGGTTTCACTGAGGCGATGGCATTGTAATCGGCCACGATAGAATCGAGTGTGCCTTTATTGTGCCGGTAATAACGGATGGAATAACTTTTTACCGATGTACAGGCCCAGCAAGTGGCCACCACCCAAAATACCAGGCAGTACAATAACAGGGCGGTATGTTTTACCATCTTCATTTTTTCTCTATTAGGGTGATGCCATACACAATGTTCCTGAACTTCGTGAGCGGCATTGACTGCTCTGTTTCGCTACCATAGTCCCAGTACTGGATAGTGATGGTATCATCATCAGTATACACCAGTTTTCGAACCACGATAAAATGGGTGGGCATATGAAACTGTGCAAAACGCAGGTGTGTGCGTTTATAGGCTCTTTCATGATCATAAAACAGGATCACATACCCTCTTTTTTGTAATGCCTGTATCTGCTCCACAATACGGATATTGCTGGGATGGATAAGGTCACTGCCAAAAGCCGTTGTTTTATACCCCAGCAGGTTTCGGGCCATACCATTGAACTTGGCATAATTGGTAGCAGCCCATAAAGTGTTTTCGTTACCGGGATTGTAATACATGTCCAGCACATTGAGGTAACCTTTGAACACTTCTACCAGCGTTAAAAACCATAGCTGGTCTGCCGGGTTGATATCCATCTTCCCTTTTAACTGGAAAGTGCCGGCATATCTCCGGACAGAAGAGCCCGCAACCAGTTTTACTTTCCTGTAATAAGCATAGCCATCCTGGTACAGCTGTACCATGGCCCGGGCATAGCCCAGCGGATCGTTCAGGATAAGTATATACGAAAGCGCGGCATAACTGCAGAAATTGGTGCTGATTCCCTGGTAAAGCCCCTGCGGATGCGCCACATTGCTTTCCACATTTTTCATGAAAAGCACCGGGTTGATATGCGGCCAAACATCACTCTGGGTAAGGGGTCCCAGTGAATGTAAATAGTTCAGGGCTTCAGCTGCCGTGGACTGTGGGGTATGCTGTGCGTAGTTGGAAGTACCTGTTCTGCAGAAATAGCATCCCTGGCAAAAAACCAATACCCAGCAAAAACGAACCCATAGCCATGGTCGTAATGATTTTCTCTGCTTCATTAATAAGTGGGTTACAATAACCGGCCGCAAAAGTAAAGATAACAAACAGAGGCAACAATAAAAACGGTGCTGCCAGCAGCCTGCCTGTTAAAGCAGGCGGGGTATGCTGCTTTTATTGCTCCCGGCAATGTTGCCAGCCAGCTTGATCCCGGTAACTAAATGTATTGCGCAGCAGCCATCGTGCTTTGTATATCCGCATTCCTTTTTCATGGAACAGGGGATGCCCCTGGTTATCAAGCAGCGTATCCGTCCACCAAGATTCATTGGGTAGTACCATCAGAACAGGATAACCTGCAGGACCGGAAGATACGCTTTTGATGTTCTTCTGCATCCCCTCTGCCTCTGTCAGTTGCCTGTTCACGGTATGGAAGCGGTATACATGTGTAGTATTGGTTAGCCAGAGATTGGCAGTACCATATTCAGGGAAAAGATCATGCGCTTCTGTGCCCGGCAGTGCAATAGAATCGATGGCTTCGATAGCGGGTTGAAGACAGTTGAAATTATAGCGGAATATTTTCAGCTGGTTCATACCGGCAGACCATAAGATCCTGCGTTCTTTATCCCATACCACATTGTGCGCAAAAGGCATGGGCTGCCGGGATAGGAAACCTGCCTGCCCGCTGCCTGAAGTATCTGTTGCAAAAACCGTAAGACAGGCGCCATTGCTGGAAGCTGTTACAATATTGCCATCCGGCAGCAGTTCGGCAGAATGGGTATTGCCGCCGGCATAAGCGTAAAATAATGTTTTTTTATCGGCTATCCTGATCAGCGCCACTGCCCCACCCGAAGCGGTGATCAGCAGGCAGCTGTTGTTGTACACCGGCTTTACCTCACTCAGGTTGCTGAACCAGCCGAAATGTGCCGGTTTTACATTGGAAGACTGTGGCTTCCATTCCCAGATATTTTTCTGCGCAGCCATATCCATAATTACGATACGGGTTTGCGCCTGTTCAGCGAGCACTGCACAGCGGCATCCTTCAGGAATGCTGTCGCACAGGCTTCCTGCAAAAGCCGTATGGCTGCAGGTAAAAAAGATACCCAAAAGCACTGTACAAAAAACACGATGCAGTATACCAGTACCGGCGCCAAGGCGGACAGATGAAAATATAGCAGACATAAGCGATAACATCAATGGGGCAAAATACTAAAATATCTCATCCATCCCTGTTTATGCGTGGCTGATTTTATCCTTAGCAGCACCCGTTTTACTACCAGTCGCTACCAGATAAAAGGGATCAGCCGGTAACGGGTGGTATAGCAGTATTCCTTGTAGCCCTTTAAAGCAGTCTTCAAAAAACGTTCCTCATCCAGCAGGCGCCATACAATGGCCAAACAGATCAATACACTCACGATCACTGCCCAGGCCGAGCCCAGTGCAAGTGGCGTGGCCAGGAAAAAAACAAGGGCTCCGCTGTACATCGGGTGCCTGACAATGCGGTAAGGGCCGGTCTGGATCACTTTCTGATCACCGGTCACTTCTATAATGCCCGAAGTATAACTGTTCTCCTTAAACACCACGAAAAATGCCAGGAAGCCCAGCAGGATGCCTATATCTCCCACCAGTACCAGCCAGCCGGGTATCACCGACCAGCCAAAGCGATCATCCAGGGCACTTACTATGTACATGGCTATGGTGAGTATGGCAGTGAAAGATTGTATAACCCGCTGGCTTTTTTCCTTTTCATCCAGCGGTCCTACCCGCTGCCGCCGCTCTATCAGTGCGGGATCGTGCTTTAAAAAATAAAGCGTCATATAAAAACTGGGAACAGCCATGACCACTAAAAAAAGCCAGGCCTGCCAGTAACGGAAAGTCCAGGCAGTCAAGAACAGCATTGCCGCAAGCAGGATAATGAAAACGGCGCATTTGCTCAATGTTTTACGGGCTAATGTTTCCATAACAGTATTATTAAAAGCATTAAACAATAATGGGAAGCATGTTCCAGAACAACTTCTTTTTGTTCTCAAATAAGAGAACTAAAACCTCAAAAAAAATCAACCTGCTTTACGGGCATTCCTGGCATACATCCTGTTCCATTTTTCCAAGAGCGCCGGGTATTCAACAGCCAGCATGTTGAGAAAACCGGATACATGCTTCAGCTCATTAGCAAATGCATCCTTTTTTTTGCGCAGCTTACTGATATCAGTAAGCATATCTTCCATCAGCTTCAGGCGGGAAAGGGCCATGTTAACAGAAAGCATTTTTTCCAGGTCTATGGCAAAATACCTTTTGCGTTTGCCATGCCTGGTACGGGCGGTGATGAGGTTGGTAAGGTTCAGGTATTTCAGTGCATTGGATACTGCACTTTTGCTCACTTTGAAATAATCGACCAGTTCTTCAAAAGAGCCCTCTTGTGCAGGGGCAAAAAGCAGGTAAATATATACCCTGGCCGATACTGGTGTTAGTCCCAGTTTTTCCATGGTACCCGCATGCTGTTCTATTTTATCCCTGAACTGTTCCATCCCGGGAACAAAGCTAGCATTTACTTGGTTCTTTTCAAAAAGAACTAAAAAAACTATCTTACCGTTAAAAATGCAGTTGTTTCAGTACATTTCCGGAGAAGGAGATAGCGGCAGAATCGGCGATGGTAAAATGCGGTGATTCAATTGAAAACTGGCCTGCATTGAGCCGGCTGTTGCCCTGTACGGAAGCCCGCAGGCTTTTCAGTTGCATGGTACCCGGCAGTCCCAGTTCGGGGGCTAGTTCAAACAGGGCAAAAGAAGTATCACGCTGGTTGATGGTGATAGCATCCATCTGCGGCAGGAAGCTTTCCATTTCAAACACCGATCTTCCCGCCAGGTTCACCAGCAGGTTTTTCTGTTTCATTTTATACAGGCCCAGGTTGGTATTGGTACAGGTTACCGACAGTAGCTGCGGTGCAAAAAGGCGTACCAGTGTTTTATGCCGCATCCAGTCCCGCTCGCCCAGGTCGCGGTAAGTATTGTCGATGTTCAGGTATAAGGTATCGTTTTTAACGGATGCGCTGATACGGTTGCGCATGCCTTCCTCTGCATAATCCAGCACACGTACGGATGATTTAGCGGCTGGTTCAAATGCAATATTGAACAGGTTACCACCATTGATGATGAGGTGCCTGAATTCTTCCTGCTCAATTTTTTTGTAATTCCAGTATATATCCGATCTATCGATTTTATTGAACTCGATTTTTAACATGATATTGGATGCAAAAATGCTGGTAAAATACAGCAGCACGATCACCAGCAGTGCAACAGATGTTATTTTCATATTACTGATCTTTAAAGTGCGTATCAACAAATTCCCGGAATAGTTTTTCTATTTCTTTGAAATCCAGCTTCAGCAAGTACATATTTTTAAAAAACAGGGGCAGCTCCTGTTCAATAAACTGCTCGCGCCTGAATGCGATGATGCGTTTCACTGCCTCTTCTTCCACAAAATAGCCGATGCCTCTTTTATTGGCAATCACTTCTCTTTGCTGTAAAAAATCAAATGCGCGTTGTGCGGTATTGGGTGTTACTTCCATAGCAACGGCCAGCTCTCTGATACTCTTGATCCTGTCGCCTGGGTTCCATTTTTTCAAGAGTATCTGCTCAGCGATGTATTCTACAATCTGTAAATAAATAGCCTGGTTCTCCCTGAATTCCATGTATCGTATTTAAACTTCTTTTTCTTTCAGCCGTATATAGGCCAGTATCCATAAAACAGGTGGCAATATATAGGTTATTATCCTGTTACGCCATTGTACAACAGCCCCGGGTAAACCTACCGTTCCTACATCATCACCTGCTTTTAAATACACCCGGTTGAATGGTACAGCCTGTTCCACTTTGCCGAAAATCAGATAAACGGCCAGGTTGTTCAGCAGGTAAGTAAGCAACAGGAGCATAGCAATCAATAATCCCACTTTTATATAGCCCACTTTATTAAAATACAGGGAACCTATCAGCATAGCACCGGCCACATTCAGGTAAAACATCAACATAACTTGTGCAGGTTCGGATAAATAAGAATAGGTGTACACCATGTTATATATTTCCTGGTAATGGGGCCTGTTTGCATTCAGGCTGCGATGGAACTGGTCTACAAAGAAATTATCCACCACCCGGTAAAACAGCAGGAAAACAGATACATACAGTACAACGGCGATCAGTATTGCGCAAAGCCATTTTTCAAACTGTGAGGCAGGCAGGGTAAGATAAGAGGCGCTGCTGGCGCCTGAAGAAAAATAATTGAACACCAGCGAAGCCAGGATGCTGCCGCCACCCAGTATCCCGAACATAAAGCTCATATTTTGTGCAGCCGGGAAGTTGATTAGGTTCTTAACAATGAAATACGACACAGCCACCACTATCAGTGATAAGGCACAAAGACCAAGCAACTGCGCAGGCTTTTCCATCAGGGTTTTCCTGAATAACAGGCAGAAACGGCGTATATCAAAAGTTTGGTTCATCATTCAGGGGTTTGTTGGAAAAAATAGCTTTGATATGTGCAGGATGCAGGGTAACGGCATTAAACAATTGCTCCAGGTTCACGCGGGAAGGTGCACCGTCCCTGCTTTTCTCTACTATGGCAATGCCCCCGAGTGTGTCTTCTGCCAGCAGCACTTTTCTTTCTGCCGGTAATTCTTTCAGTGTTTTAAAAGCGAGCTTCTGCCCTATTTCATCAACCGGTGCATTCAGCAGCAGCTGCCCGTTGTCAACGATCAGCACATTGTCGATCAGGTTTTCAAGGTCGCGTGTCTGGTGCGTGGAAATAAAAATAATGCGGTCTTCATTCATTACCGAAGCGATCAGTTTACGGAACTGTGTTTTGGAAGGTATATCCAGCCCGTTGGTGGGTTCATCGAGCAGCAGCACCGGTGTATTGCAGGCCAGCGCAAAGGCAATGATGAACTTTTTCTGCTGCCCGAAAGAATAAGCTCCCAGCCTGCCCTCACTACTCACTTCCAGCTCTTTCAGGTATTGATAAAACTGTTCTTCATTAAAGGCAGGGTAAAAAGGTGCAAACAGTTTCAGGTAGCTTTTTACACTGATGGATGGTACATATACTTCTTCGGGTATCAGGTAGATGGTTTGCAAAAATGCGGGCCGCCTTTTCTGTGGTTCGTGCCCGTACACAGTAACGGTGCCGGCTTTGGGAAAAAGCAAACCGCTGATGCTTTTCAGCAATGTTGATTTGCCCGCGCCGTTTTTACCCAGCAGACCATAGATATTACCGGCACGCAGGGTTAGCTCAAGGTCTTTATACAGCAGCTTTTTCCGGCCATATCCAAAGGACAGGTTTTGAATTCGTATCATAGTGTATTAGTTATGTAATACACCTCAAAAATAGAGAAAGTTTTGATACCACCTAATTTTTTTTCTGTTTTTTGAAAACCGGTTATCGCTATTTGCAGGGCTCTTCTTTTCTAACAACAATAGCCGCTGATAATAAAAGCCGGGCACCTGCCCGGCTTTTATTATCAGCATAGATCTCTATTTTATTTACCTGTGAGCGAGGTGGCGCCTTCGCCTTCAATTTCTTTTATCGCCGATGTTTTAGACAGCAGCACATTGTTCTGCGCCCTGGCTTTTGTCCATTTGCCCAGTTCGGGGTTGTAGATACCACCCAGCATATTGAAATAACCGATATCTGCCGTATTGTACACCAGGTTCATTGTATTGGAACCATTGCGGTAGAAAGGCTGGTTTTCGAGTGTAATGGGATTAACGATATCGTAAAAATCGGTATTGGCGATACGGTAGCCTGCTGCCGGCGGACCTGCAGTATACAGGCTGCCGCCTGTGCCGATGAAAACAACATCTACAGGTTTGGAATCGACCGTGATATTGGTACCCGAAAACACGGCGATACCTGATGCATTGCCACTATTGGCCAGCAGCCCCGAGGTTTTGGTACCATAGCCGTCACCATTGTTAACCGTGTAGTCAAAAGCACGTATCCAGTTAGCAGTGCTCATGCTGGTTGAGCCTGATCCATTGATCTGCTTGCCTGCACCGCCCACATAAAAAAAGCTGCCTTTGGCTGCATAGCCGGAACTAAGGTTGAATTTGAACGTACGCATATCTCCTGTAGCCCATCCTTTGGAGGGATAGCCCGTGGGTGTGGATGCATTGGCATTATTGGTGACCACCACCGAGAAAGGCGTGGCTGAAAAATTAATATCACGTGTAGCCATCAGCTGGATGTATTCATAATTACCATCAGATCCTTTGCAATCGCTCATAAAACCGGAGATGATCACCGGCGCAATATCAATAGTAGAGCTGAGCACCACCACGTCTTCACTTTTACGCACACGGAACTGTGGTACACGCTGTCCACCGGCATTTATGGTGTTTAATACAATGCCGTAGAAATTGGCACTTACCGGCGCCGCTTTCTTGGCAAAAGCAGCACCTGCTTCTGTATGCAGGGTGATATTGCCGAAGCCATCGTTCAGTATTTTATCACCGGCCAGCACATCCCCATTTGCAGGCAAAGGATCGAAGCCACCTTTAACGATAATTGATAAAGTGCATTCAAAAATATCCGGATTGGCCAGCACCTGGCTCAGCGGTACCCTGGTAGCCGATACCACATTACCCGAAGAAACTTTTGTGATAGCATTTTTAGGCAGGTTGGTGATCTGCAGCATGCCATCCACTCTTTTCAGCACACCACCTTCAACCGTAATGATCACCGAATCACCAGGCTTGTAGGTAGCAGCCTCATCACCAACAGGTATGGCAATACCCCGCAGCTGTGACAGGCGGCGGCTGTCCTGCACCATGAGCAAACCCGCTGGCAGGTTGCCACCCGAATGATCGGAAATAACCATGGCCGCAATTTTGGTGGAGCCAAACATATTATCTACCGTAAGCGTAACATCACTGCCTTTGTACAGGTTTCTTACATCGTACAGTGCGATATACGGACTAATGGTTGCGCCCGGGTAATTGTTTTTTTTGCACCCTGCCCAGAAAGCGGCACAGGACAATAGTAAAGAGAACAGGAATATTTTTTTCATGGCAGTTATTTTATACAAACAACTTTTGTTTTACTAAAAATGCATTATGGCTTTTGCCACCATACCTGTGTGGAAATCACATCTGCCCCCTGTGCCGCAACGGCGGCTTTGTAATTAGTGGGGTTGGTGGACTGTACATATACCGGGTAAGTCATCCGCGCAGGCATTATGCCATTGTTCTTCAGGCCTGGCCCCTTGGGCAGCAACGGGTGACCTGTACGGCGGTATTCGAACCATTGCTGCATATCTGTAAGGAAGAGGGCATAATATTTTTGCAGGTGGATGCGTTCCATTTTCTGGTCAAGTGTTGCATCTTCATTCCATTCAATGTCTGCTGCAGTAAGAAAATCATTGATAGGCACTTTCCATGAAGGCAGCCACAAGGTGATGCTGCTGAGCGCGCCATCATTGTAATAACCGGCAGCAGATCCGCTGATCCATCCTTTCACCGCAGCTTCTGCCAGGATGAATTTCAGTTCAGCATAGTTCATCATCATACCGGTGAGCGGCTCTGTTTGAAGAGAAGTAGTAGAAGTGCCATTGTAGAAATAAGATTTTTTTACCGGGTTATCACCGGGCGCATAACCACTGGGCACGCCCAGGTAAGCGCCACTATAGGGTGCAATACCCCAGCGGTTAACACCATTGGAACCCCAGGTAGGTATATCGATACGTGGATCATTCCAGGCTACGAGGTGCTCGATAAAAAAAGTAGCAATGGCCGGTGACGAAAAATCCTGCTGCCTAATATTGGGCACAAAGGGCGATACATATGCACCGGTGCCCGTCCACCGCAGGATAGCCGATTCATCATTGCTGGCCATGATGGGATAGTTCGAAGCATTTGTATCGACCATCTGTTTGATCTTTGCGATACAATCCTGCGATACCTCTGCCTTACCGGAAATCCTTAGCAACAAGCGCAGGTAAAGCGAATTACCGAACTTACGCCACCTGGCAACATCCCCATAATACACGGGATCGCTGTTGGCCTCTATTTTGGTGCCGTCTTTCAGCAGGTTGTTGGCATCTTCCAGTTTTTTGAAGATATCGAGGTAAATATCTTTCTGCACATCGAAATGCGGTTCAAAAATACTGCTGTCTTTAGCCTGGTTCGATTGAAAATAAGGCAGATCGCCATAGGTATCTGTGAGCATGGAATAGATCCATGACTGGCAGATCAGGGATATCCCCATATAAGATTTATTATAAGAGACCTGCTGGCTGGCAGCTTTATACAGGTCTTTAAAATTGGTCAGCTGTGCATACCAGCTGTTATAGAGATAATCGGCCCAGGTGGCGCGGTAGTCGTAGCGGAATACACGGCCTTCCGCATCATTCATATCAACGGTCACCTGCATCAGTTCGTTGTTAAAATTGCGGTTGCGTATCATATTGGCCGTTAGGGTATTTACCAGTGCCGGTGCCAGCAACTGCTGTGGCAGCACATGCGGTGTATTATTGGGATCGGTATTGATTTCCGTGAAATTCTTTGTGCAGGAGCACAGGGTAATACCGATGAATAAAGCAATGCCGTTAAGCGTATGGATAATCTTTTTCATTTTTCAAGAATTAAAATCCTACAGATAAACTCACACCAATAGAACGGGTAGACGGGAACTGCCCTACTTCAAACCCGCGTACGATATCGCTTCCGTTCAGTGTACCAAACTCGGGATCGAAAATGGGCCACCTGGTCCAGATAAACAGGTCGCGCCCGTATACACCAATAGTTGCACGCTGTAAGCCCAGCTTTTTTGAAAACTTCGGGTCCAGCGTATAGTACAAACTGGCTTCCCTGAATTTGATAAAGTCTGTTCTGAAAGTGCTTCCCTCTGCATTATCTGCACCATAATGCGAGCGGTAGTATTCATCAATATCTGTAGCGATCACATCATTCTTCCGGTATTTACCGTCTGCTGTCATCACCACACCATTGCCGATAATGCCATTGTAGCGTCCGGGAAGTGTATTGGTGGTTTTACCCTGTTCGGCCAGTTTATAATGCGTAAGTGAATGGCCTACCCCACCATACTGTGCATCGAACAACAAGTGCAGCCGGAATTGCTTATAGCTGAAATCATTCGTAAGGCCCAGCTTCCATTTGGGTATGGTATTGCCGAGGTATTGCACATCCTGCGAAATCAATGCAAAGCCGGTTCTGGCATCGTATACTACCTGGCCATCCGGGGCACGAACATATCCCTGTCCATAGAGATCGCCCATACTGCCACCTACCTTGGCTACGATCTGTCCGCCACCCACATAACCTTTCTGCAGTACAACCGAAGTATCTGCAAGTTCTACGATCTTGTTTTTATTGGCAGAGAACACTATACCCGTAGCCCATCTAAACCCGTTTTTATTTTTAGCAGGTGCAACGATCGTAGCATTCACGGATAATTCAATGCCCTTGTTATTTACCTTACCTGCATTGATGAGCGATTTACTATAACCGGATGCCTGGTCTACGATACGTTGCAAAATCTGGTCTTTGGTATTACCTGTATACAAGGCCACATCGAAACTGACCCGGTTTTTGAAAAAGCTCAGATTGGCACCGGCTTCATAAGTGGTGGTTCGCAGGGGTCGCAGGTTGGGATTACCCAGCAGTGAGGGATTGGTTAAACCGCCGCTGAACAAACTGCCTGTTGTGGTATAGTTGTAAGCGGTGAGATAAGGATCTGTTCCGCCGCTGCCTACTGCTGCTGCAGAAAAACGCAGCTTGGCAGAACTGATCACTTTGGGAAGTTTCAATACATCCGACGCAATAAAGCTCATGCTGGCAGAAGGATAAAAGAACCCTGCATTGGCGCTGCGGGTAACTGTTGCCAGCACACTGTTCCAGTCTTGCCTGCCGGTAATATCCAGGTACAGGAAGTTTTTATAACCAGCCGATACCAGGCCATAAAAACTATTGATGCGGTATTTGCTTTTCCAGGGCAGGGTTACCAGTGGGCCTGCGCTGTTGGCCATGGTATATTCACCCGGCACAATAAGCGAATCGGCACGTACCTCATCCCTGTTGTAATTGTTGTTCAGGGTGCTGCCGCCAACAGAAACAGTCAGGTTTATATCTCTGTTTATTTTCTTGCCATATCTCAGCAGGAAATCAGCGCTGGATTCAAGTGAAAAAATATTCTGTGTGCGGTAACTGCCCCTGGGGTATTTGGTGCCCGCATCATAAGGCCGCCGCTGTGCACGCTGCTCATACGAGAAGTCAAGGGATGTTCTTACCTGCAGGCTGAGCTCAGGTGTAAAAGTATAAGTAGCCTGTATATTGCCGGTAACCGCATGCCGGTTAGAGCCATTAAGAAATTCATAAGAAATGGCATAAGGATTTTCGGGATAGCTGCTGTAGGGATATGCAATTTTTCTTCCCACCTGCCCGTTTGCCCAGTAATTCTTCAGCCAGTCAATATCGGCATTGGGCTGCCAGAAAATAAACCAGTACATCAGCGACTGGTTGCCATAGCCGGCACCTGGCAGATTATCGCTCCATTTGTTGTTATAAGTGGCTTTGGTAGATATCTGCAGCCTGTCGCTCAGCTTTGAGTTTACTGCAAAGGAAACCGTGTTGCGTTTATAACCGGTGTTGGGAACGATCCATTTATTGTTTACGTTGGTCACTGAAAAACGTGCGGAAGTTTTATCGCTTCCGCCTTCCACGCTTACGCTGTTGGTATAGGTTTGGCCGGTATTGAAAAAACGGTGTATTTTATTGGTGTAAGGCACCCAGGGTGTTCGTACAGAATCCTGCGCCTGTTTAATGGGATTGTACTGGTAAAACGACTGTCCTTCAAACTTGGGGCCGTAGGCCGAGCTTGTACCACTGGTGCTGCCGCCATCAGCCGAAGTACCATAAGAATAATAAGGAGCGCCGGCAAGTCCCTGGCCATATTCAAACTGAAGATTGGGCCAGCGGTTCACCTGTTCCATTGCCGCATTGGAACTGAGGGTTACATTCAAACGTCTTTGTTTATTGCCCGATTTGGTTGTAATGATGATGGCACCGTTGGCACCACGCTGGCCGTACAAGGCAGCAGCACCGGGGCCTTTCAGCACTGTTATCGATTCAATGTCTTCGGGATTCAGGTCATTCAGGTTGCTGCCATAGTCCGCGGGCATATTGTCACTGCCCGTACCATACACCGTTTCCCCTGCAATAGCGCTGCGGCGGCCGCTGCCCTGGTTGATCACTACACCATCCACAACAATCAATGCTTCATTATCGCCGGTAAGGTTGTTCTCCCCGCGCAGGATGATCTTGTTCGATCCGCCAGGACCGCTATTAGACCTGATCAGGTTTAAACCTGCTACCTTTCCAGAAAGCGCATCTGTCCAGTTATCAGACATGGCATCGGTAAGCTGCGCTCCCTGTATCGTAGTGGCAGCATAGCCGAGTGAACGCTCCTGGCGTTTAATACCCAGCGCAGTGACCACTACTTCATCCATCTCCTTTACATCCTTCGACAGCTGGATGACCATCGCATCGCCATTGTCGGCAGAGAACCTACGTTTTACGGTATAAAAGCCTACAGCCGATACTTCCACCACGCCCTCTTCCTGCAGTACGGTTCTGTTAAACCGTCCTTTGTCATCAGTAAGTAGCAGTATATCTTTCCGCCCGTCCTGCTTAATGAATACGGTGGCATTGGCAACCGGTTCGTTGTTTTCCATCACCACACCTATCAGGGGCATGGTAGCAGCAGTTAATTTCTTTGCCGCTGTTTTCTTGATCACATAACTACCACTGCTGGCGGTAGCCATAAACCCTCCGGGTGCCAGTACTTTGTTAAGCAGTTCGCTTAATGTGGCTGCTTCGCAAGAGGCAGCCGGTACATTTACTGCAGCCAGCTCTTCATTTACATACGCAAGCTGTATAGTAAACCTGCGCCCGAATTGCTCTACCACCTTCGATAATTTTTCAGCACCATGCTGAAAACGAAACCGGGTGGTTTGTGCCGGAAGCCAATGGATGCATCCCATAAGCAGCAGCACCATACATAATCTCCCTGTAATTTTCCCGTATTGCATAGTTGTTGGTTTATACACAATAATCAGCCATGCCGCCTGCAGGCAGCAATTGCAGCATACTTGGTCATGATTATTTAATGAATGGAGTTTCCTGTCAGCTGGTTCAATACAACCAGGTTGGTTTCGAGTGGTTGTGTAAAATCCCAGGTCAGCGTGATCCTGGTTGTACGTTTAACACCACTGGTATCCAGTTTTACATGATAATAGGCTTCAATATTGTTCAGCAGCTCTTCCAGTGATACATTGAACAGGCGTATTTTGGGCAGCAACCACCAATCTGCAGGTATCACCGGCGTAACATGCACATCCCCTATCATTGAATGCGTGGTATTCACCTGTTCTCCTCCATGTACCACTACCTGTTTTTGTTCATCACTCAATGCCACTGCACCTTCTTTTACCATCAGCAGCAGGTTTGCCGTATCTTTTACTGTAATGGTGAACCGGGTGCCCAGCACCGTTACCTGGTGTTTGTTCACAGCAACAGAGAAGGGATGAACTTTATCGGGTGCTACTACAAAAAAAGCAGTACCTTTTTCCATTACCACCGAGCGCTGATCTGTAAAAGAAGGATAGATTCTCAAAGCAGAATGAGGCGCGAGCCATATCACAGATCCATCAGCCAGTTCTATTTCCCGTTTATCATTGTTGCTTACCACGCTGTTCCATTTGCTCACCGGCAGCCTGCTGCCCTGCAGCCAGGCGAAGCCCAGTACCAGTGCAGCCAGTACTGCGGCTGCGGCACATGCGGTTATATACAGCACACGCCGGCGATGATGGCCGCTGCTGCCAATGCGTTCATGGATCGCATCCAGCAACACCTGTTTTTTGCCAGGGGATAACTGCTCCGGTTTTTCCCAGGCCTGCTGCCATAGTTTATCAGCGGACTGGTGTTTCCGGTGTCTTTTCCAGGTCATGGTTAGAATAACTTTGTATAAGTGACGGCAGGAGAAAAAAAAAGTACCAGGCTAAAAAGCGGCTTAACAATTAGTTCATATTAAACAGGAAACATCTTTCAAATAGTGGCAGCTGCTGGCGTCAAGGATATAAACACGATCAGGCATGATGGTATACTGGTGGGTAAAAAACGGCAGTAGTTATCTTCAAAGAAAAAACAGCTGAACCTGCCGGAGGATTTTCACAATACGCTGGCTGGCGGTATGCAATTGGTTTTTCACGGTTTGTTCAGACAAGTCCAGCTCCGAGGCGATCTCTTTTACAGAGCGGGCTTCTTCATTCCTCATGGTGTATATCCTTCCCATTTGTGCAGGCAATCTTTTAATAGCCTGCCTCCATAGCTGGTTTAATTGTTTGTACTGGTAATGATCATGCGGTTGTGCCTGCTCTGCCTGGATATCCGGCAACTGGTCTACCGGCCGGCATTTTCTTCTTTGTGCAGCACGCAGGTGATCGCTGATGCAGTTTTGAACGATGGTATAGAGATAGTTTTTAAAAGAAGAATGTATTTCAATACTGTTCCGTTTATGCCATAATTTAATAAACACTTCCTGCAGAATATCTTCCGCATCCCCTTCGTTCTGCAGCCTGAATACAATATATGTCATTACCGGGTCGGCAAACCGGTGAAACAGCTCATCAAAAGCAATTTGGTCGCCTTTCTTCAGCCGTAACAGCAATGATCGTTCGTCCGGAAAAAATTCCTGCAAATGCATACCTAACAGTATATACGGATTATGAAGCATGGTACCGGCTGCTGCAGCTTGTTCATCACTTATTCCATCACCATCTTCAGCATACAAGCTATTGTATCCAACACAACTGCAGCCAGGCGCTGATGCTTGGCATCGCGACTATAAAACCGGCCGCAAGTTCAATCACGTATATTAATTTTTTGCAAACAAACGATTAAGCTTTTGTGAACGGCCGGCCATGGCCTATAATACAAGTTAAAGCGGTGAGCTACGAGTGTTCTCTCGCGGAATGCGCGGAAAACGCAGAAACGAGGAGATCGTTCAGGCCATATGGAAGTATGCTCAGCATTTTGGTGACTGCCGACTGAAGACTGGAGACTGCCGACTGTTTTTCTCGCGGAATGCGCGGAAAACGCAGAAACGAGGAGAGCGTTCAGGCCGTATGAAAGTATGCCCAGCATTTTAGTAACTGGAGACTGCCTGCTGCTTTTCTCATGGAAAACGCAGAATCGGGAAGATCGTTCAGGCCGTATGGAGGTATGTTTGGCATTTTTGAGACTGCCGACTGGCGACTGCCGACTGCCTACTGATAACCGCCGAATGCCGGTTCAGCAAGATCCGGTGCCTGGTCCACCAGTTCATTCCGGTAAGGAATAGACGACTGTGCTCCCAGCCTGGTGACTGCTATTGCTGCCGCTTCACAAGCAAACTGTACTGCACTGGCAATTGATCTTTCTTCGGCCAGTGCTACAGCCAGTGCACCATTAAATACATCACCAGCCGCAGTGGTATCTACAGCCCTGACCTTCTTAGCGGCCACTACCGAACATTGCCCGTTTGCACAAACCAGGGCGCCGAGCGGTCCCATGGTCACCACCACTGTTTTTACGCCTTTGCTGCATATCAGTTCTGCGGCTTTTGCTGCACTTTCCATATCGGTTACCGGCATACCGGCTATTACCGAAGCTTCGGTTTTATTGGGTGTAAGTATATCTATCAGCCGCAGCATGGTGTCTGGAAGAAAATGCGCCGGTGCCGGGTTCAGTATCACTTTTACATTCCTGGCAGCGGCATATGCCACTACATATTGTACCACTTCCATGGGTATTTCCAGCTGCAGTAATAAAATACCGGCACCTGCAATGGCATCGAGCGCCTGCGATATATCACCGATGTTGAGACCTGCATTGGCACCTGAAGCCACCACTATACTGTTTTCTCCTGCACGATCCACGGTGATCAATGCCACACCACTGGGCAGGTTTTCATCTGTCAGCAGCAATGAAGTATCGATTCCCTCATCACGGAAAAGCTGTATAAACTGTTTGCCGAATACATCGTTGCCCAGCCTGGATACAAAGACCACTTCCCCGCCAAGCCGTGCAACAGCAACCGCCTGATTGGCGCCTTTGCCACCGGGATTCATAAAAAAAGAACCGGAAAGTACTGTTTCGCCGGGCACGGGGATATGATCGGTTTTTACCACCATATCCATATTGGAGCTGCCTACAACAACGATCTTTTTTGTATTCATACGGCTATGCTTGGATAAGAAATATAACCCGGGACCCGGGAACGATTCAATTGCCTGTATTATTTTTTACGCGAACATAGCGCTCTACGATCTCCCTGTCTACACCTGCACCTTCAACTTTTTCCATTCCTCTTTGCACCAATGTATCATTATTGATGCTGACAGTGAAGCTGAATGTTTTGCCTTCCCAGTTACGGTCACCATAATAGTCCAGGTGCTCGGTATAAGCATTACCATTGATGGTATAGCTGCCCCCGCCAGCATCAAAATGATTGGAAGAATCTTTGGGACTGTTCAGGTCGTGCTTTAAAAAAGCAAAATGACTGTTGTTGATGATCTTGATCATACTTACATTTTTGGTGTAGTCTGTCACAGCACTTACACCGGCTGTAATGGTAGTACCCGATACCAGCCGCCAGGTACCTTCAACAGGTACAGCAGAACCAGTGGAGGATGTGCATGATTGCAGCAGGCTAAAAGCCAGCATAAGGGGTAAAAAGGTATGTTTCATTAAATAAATATAAGCAAATCATTGATGGCCGGATCTTTCGATGAGCGCAATTCAGGCTGGGAGTTAATCAGGGGGAGATTTTTATAGCTGTGAGCTATGAGCTTTTAGCTATGAGGAAGTTGAGTGGTGGCGGTCTTCAGTCGGCAGGCTTCAGTCGCCAGGTGGCAGTCATAAAATGCTTAAGTGTACTGCTATTATCATGGGATGAAAAACGTTTTCATTTCTGCGCATTCCGCGAGAGAGGCCGTGGGTAGTCGGCAATCCTCAGTCCTCAGTCGGCAGTCACAATGCTAAGCATATTTTCATATGACCTGAACAACTCCTCCCTTCTGCGTTTTCCGCGCATTCCGCGAGAGAAGCAGTCGGCTGTCTGCAGTGCCCAACCGGCAGTCACAATGCTAGGCATACTTCTATATGGCCTAAAGAACGCCTCCTTTCCGCGTTTTCCGCGCATTCCGCGAGAAAAAAATCTCATAGCTTGCAGCTATCAGCTCACTGCTATTAGCACACCGCTTCAATCCGGGTCAACAACTTCCACAGAACTACATTAATTGAAGTGTATTTATTACCCAATATGGCCCTGTGTGAATAAATTCATCACTTTTTATTTTCCTTTTTATCGATTGATTTACTGTTTCTTTTGTCTGTTATAACCTGTTGTTCAAACGAATCTTCCCTATTCGGGTTGCTGGCCTGGGATTTGATCCCTGCTTCTTGTCATCCGCTTATTTACTAAAAAACGAATAACTATGAAAAGATCATTTATAAGTCTGTCGGCAATTGCAGCATGCCTGGCCTTCCTGGTAGCCTGTGGCAACAGAAACAATAACGGCAAACAGGATAGCGTAGACAGCGCAAAGTCAGAAAATGTTCAAAAAGGTGTAGCCGGTAAAGATGTATCAGACTTTGTAACCGAAGCTGCCAATGCGGGCATGGCTGAAGTTCAAATGGGACAATATGCCAGCCAGTACGCTACCGATCCAAGAGTAAAACGTTTCGGGTCTATGATGGTGGAAGACCATACAAAAGCAAATCAAGAGCTGAAATCACTTGCTTCTGCCCGTAATATCGCCGTACCAAGTGATGTATCTGACGATGAAAAAAAGCATATGACAGAACTTACACAGAAAAAAGGGAAAGATTTTGACAAATCCTATATTGATATGATGATGGATGGTCATAAGAAAGTGATCAGCAATTTTGAAAAAGCAGCCAGCAACCTGAGCGATTCTACCATCAAGAACTTTGCACAACAAACATTACCTGTTTTACAAAAACACCTGGATTCGCTTAATGCCATCAAAGGTTCTACTACAAAATAAACAGCCGCCAGGCATGGCTTTCACGTGGTGTTAATAACAAGAACAGTAAACATCTATTTATTCACGTTTAAATATTTTTTATGGAAAACAAAAATAGCAGCCTGTCCCTGAAATTAAAGGGCAACTGGAATGAGTTAAAAGGAAAAATCAAACAGCAATATGCTGATCTTACAGATGATGATCTTTTATATGAAGAAGGAAAAGAAGATGAATTATTGGGAAGGATCCAAAAAAAGACCGGCCAGAGCAAGGAAGCAGTCAAATCGCTGATCGACCGGCTTTGATGCATCATTTCGGGCAGGTATGATCATCACATAATCATAATTGAGTAATTGCCTGTATTCAAAGGGCTGCCTGCCGGCAGCTCTTTGTGCATGGCAAATATCCCCTAAGCCTGCCGCTGACGCAAAATGCATTTATATGCAGTATTTTCCAGGGGCATATCCCGCTTCTATCGGTGATCTTTTACTATATATCATCACTGCTATTATTGTTCATTCGTCAAAAATACGTTGGTGTATCCTGCAGATTTCAATACCTTGACTACCCCTTTACTGCTAAACCAATCTGCTGACATATGAACCAGAATCTTTTATCCAAAACCAATCATTTCTATTTATTTATTGCAGGCTGCGCCTGGATGATCGCCGCCGGTTGTTCTAAAACAGATAAGCTGCTGCCGGATAAAACAAATGCGCCGGCCGAATTCTTAACTGTTCAGGGTCCGTTGGGGTCTGCATCCAATCCTTATAAAATAGCCTACTATGCATTTGATCATGGCGGCCCGCGGATCACGGAATTTTCTCCCTATGCCAATGTGGTGGTATTGTTTGAAGGAACGCCTTTTGAAATGGCAGATTCCGTACATTACACAAGCACAGGCTGGATATTTAAAAATCCCAACTACCCCAATTATGCTGCGCTTTTCAGGGATATAAAAATCCTGCAGGCCAAAGGTGTAAAAGTGCTGTGGAATATCGATGATGCTCCATCCTGGCAAACCAGCTCACCTTTTACGGATTATAGCGGCAAAAAATTATCTGCAGCGCAATATGCAGCGCTGGTTAAAGCCTGTGTGATCGATTCGCTGCATATGGATGGCATTGCGCTTGACCAGGAACATATCACTCCTTATTCAACAGAGCCCAATTCCAATTACCTGAGTGTGCTAAAAAATCTATCTGCTTATTTTGGTCTCAGCTCTTCCAATCCCTCTACCATTTTCACTTCAGCAACCGGCTATGATGTTACCTATGGCTGGAGGCCCATCCAGTCTGATAAAAGCTATGCTGCCAATATGAATTTTGTAATGGATATGGGTTACTGGCAAACCAATCAGCAACGCATCACTACCAGGTTACCCCGGTTTGCCAATATTGCAGGATTTGGCTGGCCTAAAACCATGACGGGCGTGGATGCAGAGCAGGGTGCACAGAGCAATCTTTCTGAATCTATTCTTTCTGCGCAATGGCAGCCATCCGGCACCTATAAAGCCGGCATCATGGTATACGCGGCCAATGGAGATACCAGCTATGCAGGAAAAGTATTCAGGGCAGTTTCTACAGGCAAAGGCAAATGAGCATAACATATTATTATCCCCGGCCGGGTCATTGAGCCTGCTGATCAAAACAAATATTAAAGGCACCCTGCTTTTACTGAACAGAAAGCAGGGTGCCTGTTTTTATGATACACCTGTTATCCAGGTGTTTTTTTATTAGGCCTGCCCTGCATGTATAAGAAGGCCAGCAAAATACGGTAGACTGTTGCTGTATTGTATTGCCGGTAATGATTTCTTAACGGTTGCAGAAAAATAAAAATGCTAGTTTAGAATGCTGATGAAAATATCCTGCTGAAAAAATATCCTGCCCTTTTATACCCGAATATTTTTGCTTGTGAAGCAATACTGCATCATTGCCTTGTAAGAAAGCCTGATACCCAGTCACCAAAAGTTCAATATATGAAACACACTTTCATTGGCATTGTATGCTTTGTATTTTTTGCCGGCATTTCCAACACCGCTTCAGCTGCACCGGCCTACATGCACAGTTATGCCCTGTATGCAGACAGCCTGCATGACAGCGGCAGCGGCAGTGCAGCCCATGGCGTTTCTTCCAAGGCCTGTGGCGCCACTTTCTGCCTGTCTTTCAGCGGCGGTAAAGACAATGGCAATTATGGCTTTTACCCGGCAGCGGAAGGCGGCCATGATGTTACTTTTAACCTCACACTGGACAGGGAGTACACTGTAAACGGCCTGTATGTTCAGGAGTTCTCTTTTTTCTTTGAAGATTATTTCCAGGAGAACCACAAAGGCTATGGACATATCAGGAAAACACAGGTTGCTGCCAACCTTGACACGGTTGACTGGACATTCTCCTACACACAAAACGGGCAATAGCCATTCCGGCCGTTTATACTGCCGTCCTCTTCAACAAGCAAATCATTCACCCCTGCCGGTTATCTCTGTTACCGCGCACAGGTTATCACTGTTTAAAGAACCGGGCAGTTGAACAGGTGAGGCACAATGCCTCACCTGTTGTTATTTTATCAGCCCCCGATAAAACAGGCTGAACAATTTCCGCCTGTAAAAACATCCCTGGCAATGGCATCCAACTAAGATGTTAACCTATTCAAAAAATCATGTATTGTGCAGGTATTCTTTCATCAATAAACAGGTATGCATAAGGGTGCAGGGTACCCGGAAGTGTCTAGCAGTGTTTAAGCTGTTTTTCTTACTTATTTCTTATTGATTAAAGAAATGAAAAAAATCTTGTTCAAGCTTGTGCGTAAAGGCCTTAGAATTCCATTATTGATTGAATCCAGATTTGACAGGCATTCATTGGTAAAAGATGTACCCATGTCTGATCTGGTCAGTCATCGGAACTGGCAGAACTACCTGTTTAAAACAGGCAATAAAACAGGCATGCGGATACTGGAGATCGGCAGTCGTGAGGTTACGGGTAAATCTATTGCCCGCAAGAGTTTTGCCAATGCAGAATATGTAGGGTTTGATTTTTATCCCGGTGACAATGTAGACGTGGTGGGCGATGCCCATAAACTATCCTCCTATTTTGAAGGAGCACAATTTGATATTATTTATTCTGCCGCCTGCTTTGAACATTTTGCCATGCCCTGGGTAGTAGCCGCCGAGATAGCCAAATTACTCAAAGTGGGCGGACTTGTTTTTGTTGAAACCCATTTTTCCTTTTCCGCACATGAAAGGCCCTGGAATTTTTTCCAGTTCAGTGATATGGGTTTAAAAGTATTGTTTTCACCAGCCCTGGGGTTTGAGTGCCTGGAAGCGGGAATGTCCAATCCCATTGTCGGCCGTTTTTCTTCGCTGGCAGACCGTTATCTACGGCACCAGCCTGTGCGTGGACTTTATTGTCATGCTGAGATCCTGGCAAAAAAAGTAAAAGAAGTGGAACATTTTGACTGGTCTGCTGCAACGCTCACTGATCTTGTAGGCAGCACCACTTACCCGGCACCTGCAACAAAAAGCGGTATGCAATAAATAACCGGTAACCTCTATTGCCCTTGCTATTATGTTACTTAAGTAGGCATCCCGGTAACTGTTAAAAAACACCGGACTTGTTTTAAAATTGCACATCCCTTGTCTATTATCCATGCCATAACCCGGCAAAAGGCGTATATTAGGAATAACCTAATTCCTGCGCCTATGCAACGCATGCTGCTACTGCTAACCCTGTTTGTCTTTTTATGCTGCCAGGCCAAGTCTCAGCATACTGCACCGGCTGCCGGTACAGTGTTCCGGGAAGCCTGCAAGCAGGCGGGTATAGAAAAAAAGAAAGTGTTCCTTATTTTTCATGCTTCCTGGTGTGGCTGGTGCCATAAGATGGATCTGGTTATGAACGATCCATCCTGTAAAAAATTTTTCGAGGATAATTTTGTGATCCGGCACCTGGCAGTGCAGGAATCAAAAGAAAAAAAAGCGCTTGAAAACCCTGGTGCTGCTGAGATGATGGCTAGCTATGGCGGAGGCAACAGTGGCATCCCGTATTTCCTGGTATTTGATGCCGGGGGCAACCTGCTGGCAGATTCAAAGATGCGTACCGCTAAAGATCCGGCTGGCCACAACATGGGCTGTCCTTCCATCGAAGAAGAGATCAATGCATTCAGCGATCTGCTGAAGAAAACCACGCAGCTGAAGCATACACAAATAACCGTGATCGCAGCACGCTTCAGGGCCATGCAGCATTGATCTTTCCTGAATCATCTTTCTTATTCTACCAGTGTTTTTCGCAGCACC
This sequence comes from uncultured Deminuibacter sp., assembly GCA_966424055.1. Lineage (GTDB taxonomy): Bacteria > Bacteroidota > Bacteroidia > Chitinophagales > Chitinophagaceae > Deminuibacter. The sequence continues at coordinate 102,737 of CBJLMB010000015.1, forward strand.
ACAAATTCCAGCTGCCTAACCGGTATGCCAGGCCCTGTATACAATACACGTTTAACATGGCCGTTGATCTTTCCTGTTCACAGCTTCAAAAATTTGCCTGCGACACAAACTGATAAAATCACCGGCCTGCAAAATAATAACCCAGTGTAACAGGCATTTAGTGTTACTTACTAACCGGTTGGTTTGGGTAGCCCAGCTTTATCAGCTTGCCGCTTTTAACTTGGCTATAACCGGCAACTTGGATTAGCTTTGCATATATGAATGCCGGTATGTTTTTACACAGCACCCCGTTGCTGGATGAAAGTTTTTTTGAAAACGCCGTTGTATTCCTCACTGAATACAATGACAAAGGCGCGATGGGTTTCGTGGTCAATAAACTGTTTCCCCGCCGTTTCAATGAGCTGGAAGAATTTAAAACCAGCCTCCCTTTCCCCCTGTACGATGGTGGCCCTGTTGACAGGGAACATCTTTTCATGGTTCACCAGCGCCCCGACCTGATAAAAGGCGGTACATCGCTAAACGAGCATTTCTTTTTAGGTGGAGATTTCAGCGAAGCCGTCCGGCTTATCAACCATAGAACCATCACAGAAAAAGATATCAAACTATTTATCGGATACTGCGGATGGAACCATCATGAGCTGGAAGAAGAAATAGCAGAAGGCAGCTGGCAGGTTTCATCCGGTGACAGCTTATTTTAGTTCACCGCCACTTGTTCCTGCTAAATGCGCCCTTTGAGTTAGCAGTAAGCGGATCGCCGGATTTTTTCCGTGCAGGCCGCTGTTCAGGTGACGGCTTCCGGATAAAATCCAAACGCTTGTTCACCCCGCAGGAAAAATACCGTATTTTCTTCTGCATGTATACATTATTTTTCAATTTAGTAGCTTAGCCCAACTGCCCGTTATAGCTGCACACTGATGATGCGTTTCCGTATCTTCTTACAAGGGCAACAATTTTATTTAGCATCAGAAGCAGAGCAATATTACACATGAGCGCAAACAGCAACGAGAGCAAACAACCATCATTTAAAGACGCATTATTATTCTGGTTTAAACTTGGCTGGATCAGTTTTGGTGGCACAACAGGACATATTGCCATTATGCACGATTATCTTGTTAGTGAACGGAAATGGATCAGCAACAATAAATTTATTAATGCGCTAAATCATTGCATGATACTGCCCGGGCCCGAAGCCCAGCAACTCGCTATTTATATCGGCTGGAAGCTGCATGGTAAAAAAGGCGGCATACTGGCAGGCAGTCTTTTTGTGCTGCCCTCCATGCTCATCCTGCTGGTTTTGAGCATGGTGTATGTACGCTATGGCAACAACCCCTGGATACTCGCTATGTTCGCCGGACTAAAACCGGCTGTTCTGGCCATCATCCTTGTAGCGACCTATAAAGTTGGCAGCAAAGCCCTGCACGGGCCGGTACATTTTATAGTGGCCGGTGTCGCATTTGTATGCACTTATTTTTTCCATACCCCGATGCCACTGATCATTGCCGCCGTGTTGCTGCTGGCTGTACTACTCCATCTCTTCTCACCAGCTGTTCTGCATATACAATATAAAAAAGACATTGCAGAAAGCGATGAAAATGCTTATTTCCTCAATATGGAAGATGCTGTTCCCGGCAGGGCGAAGGCTTCTTCTCTGCTGAAGCAGTTAGGATGGTTCCTGCTGCTATGGCTGGTTCCGTTCATCCTGCTGATACTGTTTGGCTGTGACAGGGCTTTCTGGAAAGAGCTTTCGTATTTTTTTACTGAAACCGCTTTTATCACCATTGGTGGTTCCTATACGGTTATCCCTTATGTAGCACAGGTAAGCGTGAATAAATTATACTGGCTCAGCAAAACCCAGATGATCGATGGGTTTGCGCTTGCCGAAACAACACCAGGCCCCCTGATCATCGTACTGTCTTATGTAGGATTTATGGCCGGGTACAATCATTTCGGGAATTCTCTGCTGATGGGCACTATCGCACTACTGACCACCACGTATTTCACCTTTGTACCCAATTTCCTGTTTATATTCCTCGGAGCGCCGCTGATAGAACGGTCCCAGGGAAAAACAATGATCCAGGGCATGTTGTCGCTGGTCACCGCCACAGTGGTCGGCGTAATACTCAACCTTAGTTTTTTCCTTGGCCGGGATATTTTGTTTCCATCCGGTATATCCATTGCCAAAGCCGATTATATGGCATTGGCCTGGGTGCTTATTGTTTTGCTGTTGCAGCTGCGTTTCCGCACAAATATCCTGTACATCGTTTTACTGAGCTTGGTGTACGGCGCACTGCGTTACAGTCTTTTTAACAGGTAAACAGTATTGTGCCAAGCCTATCGTTTATAATCAGTACCGATCCTCTGCTCAGGCTGAAGAAGTGCCGGATCGTAAGACCGGATACAATTTTTTAGAAGATCAATCCAAAGGATAGAAACAGATCAATTGTTGCTTTACCAGGGTAAGTATTTTTTTTAAACAGTTTCTATTTTATATATTCAATAAAAAGCACCGTATGAAGCCTTATTTTCTCCTGGCCGCCCTGCTTTCCTTTGCCACCGTTCTATCTGCGCAGAACAAAGACGAGGTGGTTCTAAAAAAGCTCAATGAAAGCTGGATCAATGCTTACCCAAACAGGGATACAGCCACACTTAACAGGATATTGGCAGCCGATTTTATACTCATTAACCCGGCAGGTACTAAAATGACCAAAGCTGCAGTGTTGCACAATACCGCTTTTTCACAGAACCAGATCCTTACTGCCAAAGTAGATACTGTTGAGGTCAGGTTGCTGCACGATGTGGGAATTGTGAATGCAAAAGCCAGTTTCACTTTTAAATCGGGCGATAAAGAAACCTCTGGTAAAACCTGTTATATGGATGTGTATGAAAAAAGAGCGGGTAAATGGGTGGCTGTTGCAGCACATGTGAGCTCACTTGAATAAATACCTGGCCGGTATTTTACACTACTCCATGTTAAGCCCGTGTAGTATTAAACCGCAGCTTTCATATGCAGCTGGATCGTTGTTCCTTTACCCGGTTCACTATCTACGGTGATCCTTGCATCGTTTTTTACAGCAAACTCATGGCATAAACTAAGTCCAAGTCCCAACCCTTTTTCCCGCTGTGTACCAAAAGCCGGCGTAATGGCATTGGAGAACAGGTGAGACTGTACATCCTTGGGTATCCCTATACCCGAATCTTTTATAACCAGCACCACCTCTGTCTCCCTTTCTTCCAGCTGCAGATTGATGAGCCCATATGGATAGCTGAACTTAATCGCATTGTTCAGCAGGTTGCGGCCAATCAGCCTGATATGCTCCCTGTCGGCATCAATAAAGATTGCTGCACCAGGAATATCACATTCCAATACAAGGGATTTTTCTTTGAGCTGCGGTTCCAGGAAACTGATCACTTCATTAAGCAGGCTCACTACATCGAACCTGACCATTTCCGGCGTAATGCCTTTGGTTTGACTGTAAGACCAGTTCAGGATGGTATCGATATTACTCTGCAAAACATCGATCTGGGAAGAAAGTGCATTAAAAACACCATTAAACTCTTCCCCCGATAAAAGCTTGGCCATAAATAGATCCATCGATGTACGCAGGGAAGCAATAGGGCCCCGCATATCGTGGGCAACAATAGACATCAGTTTCCGCTTTGTTTGAATGGTATGCACCAGCTGTGCATTTTTATTTTCCAGCTGCCGCATATAGCCCATCAATTGTACCCGGAAAAAATAAAAACAGCCCAGTAGTAAAAACAACCATACGACTGTATTGGCAAATCTTCTCTGTTCAGAAACCTGGATACGTACTATTTCAGGTGCATACCGGTAAGCCAGGATAAAAAGCACTATGTTCATCACTGACAGTGAAACCAGGAATATTTTGTTGTTGAACAGTATCAGTGAAAGGCAGATAATTAGAATGAGATAAAATTCCATATTGTTGTTGAACAGGAGGCTGCTTAAAGTAAGCTCAAAAGAACAAACCGGTAAAGTGATCATCGGGCCGAGCTCATAAAGCCCTTTTTTATTAAAGAAGATCATGCCCAGCATACACACTGCTGTAAAAATATTGAACAGGGAAAGCAGGTAAAAACCTGCGAATGCATTTAGCGCACAAAACCAAAGTGCTACCAGGCACCCGCAAATACCGGCGAAATTCACTGCTCTTATCTGCCTGTTCCTGGCAGGTTCATTGTCAAAATGAATACCGGTATTGAGAAGGCTAAATGGAGACCGGAATAAATAACCGGCATCAAACAGGCGCGTAGTTTCGGTCTTCATACGAATGAGGATTTAGGGTACACGTTGGATCGATGTTAAAACAAAATTACATCTTTTCTTTCATCGCCTGCTGTTTTCGCCTTGTATTCCTCTTGTAACAGCAATACGGTTGACCAATCCTGATAAAATTGAACCTTATTCATCTTTTTTAAAACTTTTCTGATCAAACCGGCGGTTCCATTACGGCTGCCTAAAGGCTCTCTCGCGGAATGCGCGGAAAATGCAGAAATGAAAACAACTTTCAAGCAGGATGGTAATGTGATTGCGCTTTTTTATGACTGCCTACTGCCTACTGAAGACTGCCCACATGCTCTCCCCTCAGCAGGTATACCTCAATAACTGCACCACTTCCCAGCGCATCATTTCCAGCAGGAAGGATTGATAATAAATGCCCCTTGCCTGTAGCTTACCGGGCAAAGGGAAGAGCGGCAGTTTCTTTTCATCGGCCAGCACACCTGTACAGATCGTGTGTGCTGCCGCAGCAGTGAATTCTCTTACTGCCGCTATATCCGCCATCCTGTGACGGTTATTGAACAGTTGAATGAAGATATCTGCAACGATCTTTTCAGATAGCTGCCTGTCCATTGTTATTTTATCCAGTGAGCAAAGCAGGGGACGGTAGAAGCGCCGGAATATGCATTCATCTGCACTTTTCTCTCCTTTTTGAAAGGCTTCAATAAGTGTTATTTCGGTATTGTTCAGCCTGTGGATCATGCGACCAGGTATTAGCCTTCATGCAACAGTAACAGTAATGGTGATGCTTATTAAAAATAAACAAAACTAGACCGGTCTTTGCAGGGGGATAATTTATGCGAAGCAATGGTCAAAATCCTACAATACCAATCTCTAAAAGATACCAAATGATAATATTCAAGTCATCACGACAAGCTGGCTATTGGCCGCTTTATTTCAAATCAGCAAAATTCATGGACAGCTTATTTTTCTCCGGCTTCAAACGCAGTACAGCACCGTTTGACGGATGCACAAATACACCTGTTGTTGCCTGCAGCCGGTAATTGAAATCTTCAAACCTGCATTTAACCTGCCTGGTACTGATACCGGTAAAGGGTACTTGTGCGCCTGCTGCAACATCGAGGTCAAAATACCAGTTTTGCCAACTGTTCCCGGTTAATTGCACAGATACTGTTTTTTCGCTGATATCCATTTCAAGTGATCCGCCTTGCTCCAGCGGCCAGGAGACATGCATCGTTTCAGGGCCTGCATGGGTAAATACCGGGTCTTTGCCTTTTACCATCACCTCCTGTCCGTTCACCAGGGCCTTCAGGCGCAGTCCGGCCAGCTGTCCTGGCTTGCTCCATAAATAACCATCCACCAGGGGCAGTGTAAAAAACTTACATTCATTTGATGTGGCTACCTGTGTTGTATACCTGTCGGGAAAATTTTCATTGAACAGGTGTATATCCCTGATGCGCAGGTTACCGTTTTCCCAGATCATATTCATCCTGTAAAAGCGACTGTTATACCATATAGTTTTCTTCCCGTTAGCATCTTCTATATCCCTGGTAACGGCAAAAGAAGTAGGTGGTGTTAGCTGGTATGTTTTTTTAAACCACTGTCCTGATCGTTCCAGTGTTTCCAATCTGATCTTACCCTCATCCCTGAGTTTAGCGATCAGCGGCAGCTGTATGGCGAAGCCTTTGGCCATTGCCTGCCAGGTAAAAGAATTTTCCTGCCCGGCCTGCGTGTAGTTGAAACCGAGTGCCGGGTCTTCTGTGAACGTATGAAAAAACCAATTTACCCAGGCTGCATTGCCACCAGCTTCGGGATATACCGGTTCAAGCGTTATTACGCCCTGCCTTTGCGAGTTGATGCCCTGGTCGTATTGCCGCACAGGATCGCTCCCCAGCATTCTGAATACGGGTACAGGGATCTGGTTCGCGGTATGTTGTGCCGGCATATATGAATTAAGCCTGCTGGGATAATAGGCCTGGTTCCAGTAGCCACCCCATAAAGTGTAGCCATCGGTACCATACTGGTCTTTGCAATTGGCCGATGCTGCAATATGATATTTTTCATACAGGTATTGCAATGTATGCGCATCAATGAACCAGGATGCAACAGAGCTGGGATAGTAGCCAAATATATTTTTGAAGTCGGCCATATACACATCCGCTATTTTTTCCCGCTCGGCAGGTGTATACCCGGTTGTAAAACCTACATCAGCATGCCAGTCCCAGGGATAACGCCCCCTCCATTTCAGGCCAGCTTTTTCGATAAGCGGTTGAGGAAGCTCCCACCAGGCACCTATCTCAAAAGAATCTTTCGGCAGTTTTTTAAGCAGGGTTTGATACCGTTGGTCCATCAGTGCATCATACTGCAATAAGAAGGTTCCGCCAAGATGGTATTGTTTCATCATGTTCACCTGTTGTACAACAGTCTGGTACAATACATCCGCTGTAATAGCAGTATCCCTGGGCTCCAGCAGGCGGATAAAATTGACAATATTAACGATCCTGGGCCCATCACTTCTGTCATTGCCGTTCGCCACTGTTTTTTGACTGAACGACGTAAGCGATAACATACTTAAACCTGTCAACAATACAATTATTGCTTTGGAGACATTCATTTTTGTTGGCATAATACATCAATCATTATAGATAAGCAAAAACAGGTATCGTCCTGTATAAAACCGGCGCTGCAAAACAAAAAGCGCAAGTTATTTACCCTGTTATCCATTGTCTTTCCTGGCAAGGATAGTAACGCTTTTTGTACCAAACTGCTGGTGTGTGGCTTTCAGGATAATACGCCCGTTTTTCCCGGCTTTTGTTTTTACCCATATAGCACCGGCTCCGCCATTTTCTTCCAGGTTAAACGGGTTAATGCCGATGATATCACCGGGGCCTTCCAGGGAAAAGGCCAGCTTTCCACCGGCAAATGGCCTGTGGGCGCCGTATTTATCTGCAATAAAAAATACCACGCGGGTGGCATCAGCACCATCGCTGACCAGTTCTTTATCATCGGCTGTAAGCAGCAATTGATCCTGCCCGGCATCTGCACTAAACCGTCTTGACAGCAGGAGCTTATCACCCGAAAAGCCATCGATCCGCAATTCAGGATGATCGCTTCCATCTATCTCAATATCTGTAAAAAAAGGCGGGTATTTCAGGTTAGGATAGTTTTCCCGGTCAGGTAGCAGGCTGGCAAAATGCTGCTGACCGATGTATACTTCCAGCCGTTCACAGTTGGAAAAAATAGCCGCATGCTTTCCGGGACCGGATGGTGACTGCGAACCAAAATCCCAGTAAAAATTGGGATAGATGCCAGGCGTCAGTGCCGGATCAACCTGTGACTGGTAAAAAGAAGCACCTATCTTAGGAATGCGAAACACATCAGCTACACCGGGATTTTTGATGCCCTTATAAGAATTGAGCAAGCTGGCATACTCAAAAGCGCACCAGCCAATAACGCCACAGTTCCGCTTGCTGCCGGCAGCTTTATTATGTGCCTGTGCATGGTATATCGCCTGCCGCTGTTGTATGCCGGGTGCAGCATCGCGGCGGTACATACAATTAAACCCTTTCCCTTCCGCATAATTGAACTGGCCAACCGCTTCAGCAAGCATATAAGGTACATTGGCCAAAGGTTCCCAGATACCAACGCTGCCATCAGGATCGGCATGATAATCATCGAAAGCAAAAACATCTTCCGCCCAGTCTTTTGTCGTATGCATGGTCATTGATCCGGAGCTGGGCCTGGAATCATCCAGTGAACGGGCAAGTTCCCTGGTTCTTTTATAGAGCGCTACCTCGTTTGCAGATTCATTCACGCGGGTTCCCCAGATAATAATGGATGGATGATTCCGGTCGCGTAAAATCATATCCTGTACATCCCGCACCATTAATGCTTTCCAGGCATCATCACCGATATAGTTCCAGCCGGGAATTTCTTCCCAAACCATTAGCCCCAGTTCATCACAGGCGTTTAAAAAAGCTTCGGTTTGCGGATAATGAGAGCAGCGAACGATATTACAATTAAATTGCTTTTTCAGTATTTCAGCGTCATGGCGCATTACCCTGTCGGGCATGGCAAGCCCTGCATACGGAAAAATTTCATGCCGGTTAAGCCCGAAAAGCTGCAGTCTGCGGCCATTTAAATAGAAGCCATCCTTTTCAAACCGGGCCTCTCTTACACCAATTCTTGTTTGATAATCGTGCAGTGGTGTATTGTTGACCAGCAATGTAACGGTTATATCATAGAGAAAAGGATGGTCAACATCCCAAAGCAGGATATCCTGCAAATTGGAAAGCAGCAGCCGTGTTTCAAGCTGGCCACTTTTTTCAATGGCCACTGTTTGCTGTGTGGCGGCCACAGTATGCCGGCCGTTCCTCATCTCAGCTTTTATATGTACCGGTCCTTCAGGCAGTACAGCTGCATCAAGTGTACAATTAACGTCTATAAAACGGCCGGATTCAAGTACGCGTACGGGCTTTGCAAAAACATTGCTGATAAAGATGCCGGGCACCGCTTCCAGTTTTACAGAACGGTGAATACCTCCGGGCTCCAGGTAATCGATCCGCCTGGGTCCTTCGGATGCACCCTGCGGCGGCACATTCTGCCAGCGCGCATCTACCAGTACAGTCAGCGTATTTGCTGCTTTTACCCATTCAGTGATTTCATAGCTGAAAGGCAGGTATCCTCCGAGATGCTGCGGAAGCCGGTGCCCGTTGATAATGGGTGTAGCGCCTGTCATAACACCATCAAAATGGAGAAATATACGCATACCGGTCATATCAGCTGGAATGGTAAAGTGTTTGCGGTACACCCATACATCCTGCCAGTCAGCAGCATTCCATTCCCGCCAGGAAAGAGGAGCAGGACAATGCGGTAAGCTGACCGGCGAGAAATGACTGTCATCCAAACCGGCATCCTGCATGGCCGGGTTGTACCTGCCGCCAAACAGCCAATCCTGGTTCAGTGAAATCAGCCGGGCTGAGCGTCCGGACAGCCTACTGTTATTTTCCGCTGCCAGGCAGTTGACAAGGGAGCCGCCTGCCAGTGCAAGCGCTGCAACAGAAGAATTTTGAATGAACTTTCTCCGGGAAAATTTTCCTGCCGAACCCGGTGCATTGTTCAATTGCTTCATCATACAATACTGTTTTGAAATGCATTTGTTTTTTTGAAACAGGAGCCTGTTTCTACAATGGAGAATAGGGTTAATAACACAAATTGTCATTTATACCCAGGTTAAAAGCGGCAAGCTGACAGCACTGATCTATAAGCAATCCATCTCGCAGCATACGCAGAAAACAAGATATTTCTCCATCCGCGTAATTTTTACCTGCCGGTTAAAGATAAGTAAGTTGGTTGAATGGTTGATTAGTTGATTCGTTGAGAGGTTGAGTGGTTGAGTGGGGCTGGGAATTAGTATTGGAGAGAAAGGGAATTGGGGAATTGGGAATTTGTTTATTTGTGATGGTTTACCAAAGGACACTATAAGTATTCCCGTTATTCCTTCACTTGCGATTCACCACTCGCGGCGGTGAGTGGTTGATTGGTTGAATGGTTGAGAGGTTGAGTAATTGAGAGGTTGAGAGGAATTGGGGATTAGTCATTGAGAGCATGTGTCTTGATTTTAGAAAACGCACGTATTGAAGAGAAAGGGAATTGATGACTTGGAAATTTGTCTTGATGAATTGGGAATTGGGACTATTTCAATAACTGTGTAAGTTTCAAAAATCGGAGTTCGTAGGGAACTCTATATCTTGATCCTGTTTTCAAAAATAGTTAAAAAGGGAAAAGTACAACCGGCAGCCGCAGTGCACAATCTTTTTACGAGAGCATATTTCACTCCCCCTACTAGCGATTCACGCGCGCAGCGCACTCGCCACTCGCGGCGGTGTACATCCGGCAGCCGGCAGTGCACAATCTTTACGCAAGCTTATTTCACCCCCCCACTAGCGATTCACGCGCGCAGCGCACTCGCCACTCGCGACGGTGTACATCCGGTAGCCGGCAGTGCACAATCTTTACGCAAGCTTATTTCACCCCCCACTAGCGATTCACCACTCGCCACTCGCGGCGGTGTATATCCCGGCAGCCGGCAGTGCACAATCTTTACGCAAGCTTATTTCACCCCCCACTAGCGATTCACCACTCGCCATGACCGGCAATACATCGGGCACCATTTGTACTGAACCCTGACCATTATAGCTGGTATGGGGCTTTTACCCGTTGCGGATAATATTTCTACTATTTTTGTGTGCCATCCCAACATTCGTCCTGCTTTCACCGTATCTGTAGACAATAAACCACAATTTTATCTATTTCAATGGACAAGCAGAAAAAAAATTTGTCTATACAATTAAAATTGTATAGTTTTTCTTTTCGTTTATACCCTCCCCGTACTCAACCTCCATTCCCGTTTTTTTATTAACAGCATAAATTTTTGCCAGCGGCTAAAACGAACTGTAACATTTAAAAACCGATTGCATATGAAGAATACCCTGCTATTAATCGCACAACCTCCTTCATCGATTTTTCTTTTCACCCATTACCCACGAACTATAACATATCCACCTGCTTCTTACAAATGCTGATCCACCGCCTGTTTGCATAGCGATTGTGGTATTAAAGCATCGTGTCAAACAAAAGCAGGTGTAATCATTTTGTATAAGAACAGCGAAGGGATGCCCGTACCATATTGAACCCATTCCGGCTATAGTGATATAGCTGCAGCAGGCTTCATTATAGAAGGCTGTTGCAACTGACTGTATCCTGTAGCGGTTGCCGTGTATTTGTTCACCATTTAAATACCACGCTAATTATGCTATGTCACATCCTGAAGATCCTACCGAAATTATGCATATCCGTGCTATTCCTTGCCGGGCTATGCACTGCCTCATTTGCACAGAAAACCGTATCGGGGCGGGTATTCAGTGCAAAAGACCTCAAGCCGGTTCCCTCGGCTTCGGTACAAATAAAAGGGGGAACAACGGGCACTCAAACCAATGAACAGGGCGATTTTGTTATCAATCTTACGGGCAATGCGGCCACACTGGTGATATCGGCCGTGGGCTATGAAACACTGGAAGTAGCAGTCTCGGGCAAAACAGCCTTGGGAAATCTTATGCTCACAGAAACCAGTGGCTCACTCAACCAGGTAGTGGTAGTGGGATATGCGTCGCAGAAGAAAAAAGACCTTACCGGTGCCGTATCTGTCGTGAACCTGGAAGATGCACGAAAGCAACCCACAGGTGCGCTTCCCAACATGTTGCAGGGACAGGTATCGGGTTTAACGGCTATCGGATCAGGTCAGCCCGGGCAGGCGCCTGTTATCCGCATACGCGGTGTAAACTCTTTTGGCAACAATTCCCCCTTATACATCATTGATGGCATTCCCACGCAGAACATGAATGATATTAATCCCAATGACATTGGCAGCATGCAGGTGCTGAAAGATGCGGGCGCCTCTTCCATTTACGGGTCAAGGGCTTCCAATGGTGTAGTGATCATTACTACCAAACGTGGCAGCGGGAAGCCGAAACTAAGCTACGATGGTTATTACGGTACACAGGTGCCCAAAGGCGGTAACCCCTGGAATGTACTCTCCACACAGGGCATGGCCGATTTAACCTGGCTGTCGTTCAACAATGCAAAAATCACCAGGCCCAATGATGAGTTCCGGCCACCATCCGACAAACAGTTTGGCAGTGGGGCCACACCTGTTATCCCCGATTATATACTGCCCACCGGCGCAAATGAAGGCGCACCGGGAACAGATCCTTCCACGTATTATGTAAACCCCAACTACACATCGAACGATGACCTGGCTAAGTTTCACCAGATCGTACGTGCCAATAAAACAGGCACCAACTGGTTTCCCCAGATCTTTAAAAGCGCTCCTATCCAAAGCCATAATGTGCAGGTTTCAGGAGGCGGGGATATAGGCAACTTCCTTTTCTCAGCCAACTATTTCAACCAGCAGGGAACGCTGATCAATACTTACGACAAGCGCTACACTTTTCGTGCGAACAGTTTGTTCAGGCTGGGTGAACGTGTGCGGATAGGTGAAAACCTTTCCTACTCTATTATCCAGAACCCCCAGTCTGATATCCTCACCGAAGGCAGCGCTATTGGTATGGCGATGCGCGAAAACCCGATGATCCCGGTATATGATATCATGGGTAATTATGCAGGCTCCAAGGGCGGCGACCTGGGCAATGCCAAAAACCCGGTAGCCATACAGCAACGCACTGCCAACAATAAAAACCAGGCCAGCCGCCTGCTGGGCAATATGCTCATGGAAATAGACCTCTTAAAAAACCTGACCTTCCGCACTGTTTTCGGAGGTGAGGTGGTATCCGGTTATAATCATTCTTTTTCTTATCCCGAATACGAGAATTCGGAAAACCAGAGCACCAATTCTTACACCGAAAACGCGTACAATGGCAGTAACTGGACCTGGACAAATACACTGAACTACAGCAAGCGCTTCAACAAACACAACCTGAAAGTATTGGTGGGAACAGAATCGTACAATGCCAATATCCGTATACTGGGCGGCACCTCTTTTGGTTATTTCAACTTCGATCCCAATTATGTTACACTTGACAATGGTTCGGGAACACGTACCAATACCAGCAGCAGGGGCAGTGAATCGCTGGCATCTTATTTTGCGCGGGTGGATTATGATTTCCAATCAAAATACCTGATAGGTGCCACTATCCGCCGGGATGGATCTTCCAAATTCGCCCCCAACAACAGGTGGGGTACATTCCCTGCCATAAGCCTTGGCTGGCGTGCTTCAGAAGAAGCTTTCCTGAAAAGAGTGAACTGGATCAGTGATCTGAAAATACGCGGCTCATATGGCGTAATGGGTAACCAGTTTAATGCGCTTGGCGCCAATGCCTACACTTTGTATGGCAGCGCGCTGAATAATTCTTATTACGATTTAACCGGTAACAGTATTCTCGCACAGGGTATTTATTTATCACAATACGGTAACCCCGATGGCAAATGGGAAAGTGATAAAAACCTGAACATAGGGTTTGATGCATCACTGTTCAATGGCAAATTTGAAATAACCGCCGATTATTACACCAAAAAGATCACCGGCTTATTGTACCAGATCACCCTGCCGGGTACACAGGGCGGCGCCAGTGTGCCTGCCTATAATGTAGCGGCCATGAAGAACTCGGGCGTGGATATTTATGCAGCAGGCCATTTTAAACTACAGCAAGACCTCAAACTGGACCTGTCCGCTACGTTTACCACTTTCAAAAACAGGATCACACAAATTGATGCCAATGGCACTCCCTACTTTGATGCACAGAGCAAACGTTTCAATGGCAGCTATATTGTACGCAATGCAGTAGGCCATCCCGTAAGCGCGTTTTACGGATACCAGATAACCGGGTTCTGGAACAGCCAGGCAGAGATAGATGCAGCCAATGCAGCAGCCCGCCAACTCACCGGTAATCCTGCAGCAGTATTTATGCAGGATGCAGCAGTGGGCCGTTTCCGTTATGCAGACAATAATAAAGACGGACGCATCACTGCCGATGACAAGGCTTTCCTGGGCGATCCCAATCCAAAGTTCAACTATGGCTTCAATATTAACCTGCAGTACAAAGCCTTTGATTTTTCTTCCTTTTTTTATGGTGTTTATGGCAATAAAATATGGAACAATGTAAAATGGTGGACCGATTTCTTCGGCTCCTTCCCCGGTGGTGCCAAAAGCAATACCGCATTGAACGATTCCTGGGCACCCGACCGGCACAATGCCAAAGCACCCATTACAGAAACAGGCAGCTATTTCAGCACACAGCGTGTTCCCAATTCTTATTTCGTGGAAAGCGGCTCCTACCTGCGATTGAAGAATATTTCCATTGGCTATACGCTTCCATCAGACTTACTCAAACGCTACAGTATATCACGCCTGAGAGTATATGTGCAGGCAGCGAATTTATTTACCATCACCAAATATTCAGGGGTCGATCCTGAGATCGGCGTAAATGGCGCCAATGGCCAAAACCGGCCGAATGACAATGCCAGTGCGGCACAGAATGCAGCTACATCATTTGGCATTGACGAGGGTTCGTATGGTAACCCGCGCCAGTATATTTTCGGCTTACAGGTCACCTTTTAATCATTCCTAAATTATTATACCATGAATCGGAAATCAAAATCATTGAGCAAACACCGCTACTGGTCGATACCGTTGATACTACTGGTGATCATCAGTTGTAATAAATCTTTCTTAGACAAAAAACCACAGGGCAACCTGGGCATCGGTAACCTTACCAACCTGGATGGCCTCAATGGGCTTTTAACAGGGGCTTATGCATCGTTGGGCGGACAGAATATTACCGGCGGCGGCTCCTGGGAATCTTCTCCCAGCAACTGGATCTATGGCAGTGTAGCCGGCGGTGATTCGCATAAAGGCAGTGACCTGGGCGATCAGCCGGCCATCGTACCCATTGCCACCGGCAATGCCGATCCCTCAAACGGTTTTTTCAACAGCCGCTGGATCACTTTGTACGAAGGCGTTACCCGCTGCAATGCAGTAATAAAAACTGCTGCATTGACCAAAACCGTGTCTGATGCCGATAAGCTGCCGATACTGGCCCAGGCAAGGTTCCTGCGCGGGCATTTCTATTTTGAATTAAAAAGATTTTTCAACATGGTACCCTGGATCGATGAAAACACCACCGATTTCAGGCCACCCAACGACAAAGATATCTGGCCCAACATCGAAGCTGATTTCAAATACGCAGCAGATAACCTGCCTGAAACGCAAACCCAGATCAGCCGCGCCAATAAATGGGCTGCCACCACTTATCTTGCCAAAACCTACCTGTACGAAAAGAAATATCCAGAAGCCAAACAATTGTTCGACCAGGTGATCGCCAGCGGTGTTACTTCCGGCAACCTGAAATATGATTTAAACAACCGCTTTGAAGACAATTTTGATGCAGCCACCAAAAATGGCCCTGAAGCGGTTTTCGCTATCCAGATGGTTGCCAATGACGGCACCAACAGTTCTGCCAATGGTAACAATGGTGATGTGCTGAATTTCCCTTATGGCGGCCCTTTCCCCTGCTGCGGTTTTTTCCAGCCCAGTATCGATCTCGCCAATTCATACAGGACAGATGCCAATGGTTTGCCTTATTTAACTTCTTATAACGATCACCCGGTAAAGAATGACCTGGGTGTGGCAGATGGTGCAGCATACACACCAGATAATGGCCCCCTTGATCCCCGCATCGATTGGACCATCGGCCGCAGGGCTATCCCTTTCAATGACTGGGGCATATTTCCCGGCATCGCCTGGATACGTAACCAGCCGGCAGGAGGCCCTTATGTGAATAAGAAAAATATTTTCTGGCAGGCCAATGCAAGCTCATACAATTTAAGTACACGTGCTTCCTCTATCAACTGGAACGTTATCCGCTTCGCAGATGTATTGCTGATGGCAGCAGAATGCGAAGCGCAGCTGGGTAACCTGAACCAGGCGCTGGTTTATGTGAACCGTGTGCGTGCACGAGCCATGCGGCCCGAAAACAAAGTGTATACCTATAAAGACCCTGCCAAACCGATGGGTGGCTTTACCACTACACCAGCAGCCAATTACCAGATCGGTTTGTATGCATCATTCAGCAGCCAGCAAACCGCTTTAACGGCTATTTATTTTGAACGCAAACTGGAGCTCGCCTGCGAAGGCCACCGTTATTTCGACCTGGCCAGGTGGGGCATTGGTGCAGAAACCATGAATGCCTATTATGCGTATGAAAGTAAATTTGTAAGCGATTTACCCAGTGCCCATTATACCAAAGGGAAAAACGAATACTATCCTATTCCCCAGGTACAGGTAGATCTCAGCAATACCGGCAGCGGCCCAACATTGAAACAATACGGCGGTTACCGCTGATAAATTTCACAGCAACAACATTTGCAGTAACAGCCTGCAATGTTGTTGCTGTTTATTTTCCTGAGCAGGCCATAACGGCACAGGAACTGAAATAAAAAACCTACGCGCATTTTTCTGTATCTTACTTCAAATGCTGCAAACATGGATATCCAATTTCATCTTCTGCTGAAAAATCCACCCGCCGGTGTTGATTTCGGCATACAGCAAGGCACCGGAAGTAAATTTGAACCAATACAGGTACAACGGTCTGATGGCCGGGATATTACATTTCATTTCACTATTGCTGTTAAAAATGATCCCGGGAAAATACATGCGCCGCGCTTTTCGGGAGCTGTTGTACAGGGCAGGCCTGCAGACCAGTTTGTTTATATCGGCGTGGGCGAATTTGCCGGCCAGGCAGGAGGATGGAGCCGCAGGATAAAAGTTCCGCTTACAGGTATCAGCTGGGAAATGATCGGGCAACTGGGTGATGATGCTTCTACCCTGTTAACAACAAGTGTTCCCGGAACTGCTAAAGACGGCACACCCACCAGCGGTACGGTTAAACCATTCAAAGGATGGCATATTATTAGGGCCGCCCGTTAAGCCTGATCTGTTGTTTCCTTCTTACCACCAGCCGGAGCAGGGAACACCAGTATGATCATGCCGCCGAGACAGGCCAGGCCTGCAGCAATACGCAATATCTTTTTATAGGCCACAATAAAACCTGTATGGTATGCTGTACTGATATTGTTCCTGTTGGCAGCCGCTATTGATCCAGGCACAGTAGCATTACCCAGGTTCTTTGCCTGCGCCATAACAGCCTGCTGTTGCTGTGGTTCGAGTGCCAGCGGAGCCACTTGTTTCTGCAGGCTTGCAGAAAAGAACAATACAGCCAGCGATCCGAAAATAGCGTTTGCAAAAACACCTGCAACACGGGTCAGTGCATTGTTGATACCTGATGCTGTTCCGGTATGATGATTGCCTACTGCCCCCATAACCGTTGCGGTAAGCGGCGCCACGGTGAAAGACATGCCCAGCCCCAATACCAGGATGCCCGGGAAAAAACTGCCCCAGTAATGATCAAACCCATCCGTTTGGCCAATAAAAGACAGCAACAGGAATCCCACACCCGTGAGGCAGGGCCCTGCCACCAGGAATAATGTGGCACCATATTTATCAGATAAACTGCCCGCCAGGCGTGCAATAAAAATCATCAGGATAGTGAAGGGTAAAAATGCGAGGCCCGACTGAAGCTGTGTATAGCCCTGCACCTGCACCATATCCAGGGAAAGAAACAACATGGCCGCACTAAGACCAGCATAAAGAAAAAAAGTCAGCAGGTTGGCACCGGCAAATACGGGGTTATTGAAAAGGCTTAACGGCATCATGGGATGCCGGCTTTTGCTTTCTGCAATGATGAATACAATAAGCAGGATAATACCCGCAATAATAGAACCATATACCTGGAAACTGCCTAAACCCAGTGCAGGAATACGCAGGCAACCGAAAGTGAGCAGTGTCATACCCAGTATGATCAGCAGGGCACCGGCGAAATCCAGTTTTTCATTCTGCATCTCCGGGTCCCAGCTTTCTTCAACTTTTTTCCACAGGAACCACAAGGCCGCTATCCCAATGGGAATATTGATGAAAAATATATAGCGCCACAACCCTGCATCTGCCAGTGCACCACCCAGTATAGGCCCGCCCATGGTGACCAGTGTTGTTACTGCAGACCAGGTACCAATAGCACTTCCTCTCTCTTTTTCATTGATGGAAGAAGAGATAAGGGACAGGCTGCCCGGGATCATAAAAGCACCACCCAGTCCCTGCAGAACGCGGCATACAATCAACAACAATGCATTGGCAGCAACACCACAGGCCGCAGAACCCAGGATGAAAATAAAAATGCCTATCATGAAAACCTTCTTGCGCCCGAACTTATCTCCCATACTGCCGCCGATTAAAATAAGTGCGGCCAGCATCAGCAGGTAGGCATTCAATACCCAGAAAAGATCAGCAGCCGATGCATGGAGGTTATGCTGCAAAGCAGGCAAAACAACATTCAATGCAGTGGCATCGATAAAAGCCATAGAGGATGCGAGTATGGTAGGAACCATAACCCAGAGACCTTCTTTAGAATGGAGCGCTACGGTTGCCATACGCGGGCAGCTTTATGTTGACTGAATATACTTTGAATATACTCAATTTTCATTGCCCGGCCGTTACCGCTTTTCAATTAAAAACAGCAGCTGTTAATCTTCTTTAAATCAATGCAAATTGCTGCAGCAATGCGCCGCTTTCCCATAAAACAGGCTGCATCAAACCAGGTTAACACAGCCTGCTCTTTGTTCAAGCAAATAAAATAGACCGGTGCGCAACAAAATGCCATCATCGCGATATAAAACCCGGAATCATGAGGTAGCCCGTTGATAGAATAAATCATTTTGCCAGGCCATCCTGAAAAGGTATCTTTCTTTCTGCATTTTTTGCGTGTTCCGCGAGATGGATCCTTGCAGCTCAGCGCTGTTAGCCTGAAGCTTTTATACCCGGAGTGTTCAACTAACCAAAAAATCCCCCGATCGCCCATGCCCGCTCGCCTTTTTGGTAAGGATAAGCCCCATCAAATTTGCCGGGCACTTCAACATACCGAAGCGCTTTGGTCATACCTACTTCGGAAGTAAAATATCCCCATATGGTCAGCTGTTTGATCAGGGTAAAATAATGCGGCGGGTATTGTTCCCTTATATGGGAAGCGCCGAAATCTGCTTTGGCTTCTGCTGTTATCACCCACTCGTTCTGTTGTTTATCAAATGCTTCTTTTTTCTTTTTATAATCATCGGTTTGGGCATATTCCTTGGCTTCTTTATCCAATGCCGTCAGGAAATCTGTTTTTTCAGCCGCCTGCAGGCTGTTGAAATCTTTTTTATACTTTGCTTCGCAGGCTTCTTTCAGTTTGCCGATGCCTTCCGTGAACACTTTCTGCTGGTTGTCGGTATAACAATCGTTCACGATCGTTTTCATAAACCGGCCGATGGCTGCAGATCTGGCGCCCGGTGATGAAGCTGTTGTGGGAATGATCACTTCGCCTATCTCATCGAGCAGGGCGATATCCTCATCGGAAAAACCAGCGGCCGTTTTTTTGCCTGCCGGTTTACAGCCCGACAGGAAAAATTCAGTACCAATTACGCTGCCGCCCAGTAAAACACTTACAATAGATATAGCTTGTCTTCTGTTCATGAGCTGAGTTTTTAAGTTTGCAATAACCGGCAGTACCGGCAATCTCAAGACTATTTTCTTTATACTGTACTATTCAACTATTCATCAATGATTGGTACAGCACTGTTTTCATGTAAAATGCATATTAAAGGTTCTGTTTCTTCAATTCGCTTACCGCATAGTCTGCTGCCCTTGCTGTAAATGCCATATAAGTAAGCGAGGGATTTACGCAGTTGGCCGATGCCATAAACGAACCATCTGTTACAAATACATTCGGAGCATCCCATACCTGGTTCCATTTATTGAGTACAGATGTTTTGGGATCTGCACCCATTCTTGCCGTCCCCATTTCATGAATACCGCGTCCTAAAACTGGTTCGCCAAAGGGTATGCTCATTACATTTTTCAGTCCTGATTTTTCCAGCATCTCCTTTGCATCATTGACCATATCCACGCGCATTTTCTTTTCATTGTCTTTTATCTCCGCATCTATTGCCAGGATATTCAGTCCCCATTTGTCTTTTTTGGTTTTATCGAGCGTCACCTGGTTTTCATGGTATGGCAGTGTTTCACCGAAACCGCCAACAAACATTGACCAGGCGCCTGGTACAGAAAGGGCTTCTTTTAAATCCACGCCGATAGCCAGCATTTCTGCGGGCTGCGCACCACGCCCCCGCATGCCTGCACCCTGGTAGCCGAAACCACGCAGGTAATCGCGTTTTTCACCAAACATGTTGCGGAACCTGGGAATATAAATACCGTTAGCCCTGCGGCCATAGGTGTATTTATCTTCATACCCTTCTGCAAAACCCATGGTGGCACCGCCCATGTGGTGGTCCATCAGGTTATGCCCCAGCTCGCCGCTGCTACTGCCCAAACCGCCGGGCCATATATCTGTTGCAGAGTTCATCAGCACCCATGCACTATTGAGTGTGGATGCATTAAGGAAAATGATCTTTGCATTGTACACATAGGTCTTGTTGTTTTCTGCATCCAGTACCTCCACACCTGTTGCGCGTTTTTTGTCTTTATCATATAAGATCCGGGTAACAATACTCCAGGGCCTGAGTGTAAGATTGCCAGTTTTCATGGCAGCAGGCAGTGTGGATGATTGTGTGCTGAAATAGGCGCCAAACGGGCATCCCAGCCAGCATTTATCCCTGTACTGGCAATTGGTTCGGCCGGGCAAAGGCTCGGTGATATTGGCGGTACGGCCGATGATCATATGGCGCTGCCCTTTATACATTTCCTTTATGCGGGCTGCCACATCTTTTTCTACAACGGTCATCTCCATGGGTGGCATAAACTGTCCGTCGGGTAAATGTGGAATGCCATCTTTGTTGCCACTGATGCCCGCAAATTTTTCAACATGATCGTACCAGGGCGCAATATCTTTATAACGAACGGGCCAGTCAATGCCCACACCTTCTTTGGCATTGGCTTCAAAATCCTGGTCGGCCCAGCGCCAGCTTTGCCTGCCCCACATCAACGATCGGCCGCCTACATGATAACCCCTGAACCAGTCGAAGCGTTTAACTTCCGTGTAAGGCGATTCTTTCTCATCCACCCACCAGTCCAGGTTGGTTTCATTTAAAGGATAATCACGGTTGAGTACCGGGTGGTCTTTGATCATCTGCTGGGTTTTGGTTCCCCTGTGTGCAAATTCCCATGTGGCTTTGGTGGCATTGACATAGTCTTTTACATGTTCAATGTTTTTGCCCCGTTCAAGCATCAATACTTTCAGCCCTTTTTCGGTCAGTTCTTTTGCGGCCCATCCGCCGCTGATGCCAGAGCCTATTACGATGGCATCGTATGTATTATCTGCCATAAGTAAACCCTCCAAACCTCCCTGGGGAGGACTTTATGTTGTTTGTTCTGAAAATGTTGGTTACGATTTATTTATCCGATACAGTGATCGCCGGTAGGCTATAGCGGTTGAAGCCCCTGCTGTATATTCCCTTCTTGCAACTACGTTGTAAATTCACCGCAAGGCATAGCCCACCAGCAATGCGCATTATACTTTTAAGGTATTTGTCAGGTACTGGTAGCTCTCTGAAATACTTGCATAAGGATCGCGGGGCATATCGTGCTCTACAAAAAAATGCTGTAACCCTGCTGTTCCTGCATTGGCAAAAATGGTTTTAAAATCAACAAGACCCGAGCCTACAGGTGCAGGTCCCTGTTTGTTTTTATCCAGGTCTTTCACATGCCATAAAGGAAAACGGCCGGGATGCTTTTTAAACATACCTGGTATATCCACACCGGCTTTGGTAGCCCAGCAGAGGTCAAGCTCAAACTTTATATCCGGGCTTAACTGTGTAAGGAACATATCATAAGGCTTTTGTCCTTCTACTGTATTAAACTCCGCATCATGATTGTGGTAGCAGAGCGTGATACCCGCTTTTTTACAGGCTTCCCCTGTTTTGTTCAGGGTTTCAATAGATGCATTTATTTCATCCAGCGAATCTATCGGCGTGCTGGCGCATACCAGGAAAGGCACCCCTGTGGCAGCAGCTTTATCTACTATTTCCTGCATATCGCTGCGCAGGTTTTTCATCGGCGGAATGGTAATGGGTTTACCATCGGGACCTTTAGGCATTTTATCGGGAGGTGGCAGCTTGATGGGGCCACCCAATACATGATGCGATTTCCAGGAAAGGCCCAGATCGGTAAGTATTGCCGAGAAATCTTTTGCGCTCATACCATAGTAATCGCCTTTTTTAGAGAAAGCCGATTCTACTTCTTTGTAACCGATCGCCGCTACTTTTTTTAATGAGCCCTGCACATCATCATCCATTATATTGAACAGGGTAAAAAGCTGTAGCCCCGGTGGCGGATAGGATGCGCGGGCAAAGATAGAAGCCATTGATCTGCCTGATAACAATGCAGTGCCGGCGACAAGCGCCCCGGTTGATTGTATAAATTTTCTTCTGCTGTTCATGAGTATTATATTTGATTCGTGATGGAAATGTGGTTGGGATCGTTGGGATTGTTAGTATTGTTATGATTGATGGGATTGTTGGGATTGTTATGATTGTTGGGATTGTTAGTATTGTTATGATTGTTGGGATTGTTATGATTGTTGTTATGGTTGTTTAGAATATCCATGCGACAGACGACCAGAATGTTCTGGGTAGTATATCGCGGCCTATCATCAGCGTTCCCCTGGGTATATTGGTAAAATTGCGAAACTGGTCGCCGCGCACATCGCCCTCGGTAAGCGCCCTTGTATTCAGCAGGTTGTTCACCCAGCTGCGTATACTCAGGTGTTTAAAAAAAGTATAGCCAATACCCGCTTTCATTTCTATATAGCTGGCCAGCCGGTAACTATCACTGGGTGAGGAATACCTGCCACTGGCATAATTACCAGCCATATATACGCTAAGCCCTTTGTACTCGTAGCTGGCAGATAGTTCTGTTGCCACTACCGGTACCCGCTCGGTACGGTTGCCGGTGAAGCTGTAAGTGGTATCGCCCATGATGCCCAGTAAGATGGTATTGGTACGGGTGCTGGCCTTGTAACCGGTATAACGGGAATCCTGGATGGTTCCGGTAAGCCGGAACGTAAGCGGATTAACCGGTTTATACGACACTTCAAATTCACCGCTCCAGGTACGGGTAGACCCGAAAGCCAGCAGTGTCTGCGTTCCTGCCGTTACAGTGGGAACAGCAATATTCAGCGACACATTTTTAATAGCCGAATAACTGGCCGATACAAACAACGACCAGCTGTTCCTGGCATATTTCATCCCGATCTCCCCCAGGTAAACAGGCCGTTTTTTAATGGTGGAATCGGCAAAGGCCGCCAGGTTATAATCTGCAATAGTAGGTGCATTATACGCACGGGTAGCACGGGCAAACATAGCGGTGGTATTGCTTATTTTGTAATTCACCCCTGCAGATGCCGCCCAGTTATTAACCGTTTTGCTGTAAGGTGTGGCGCCGGTCATTTCAATACCACCGCTATTGGGTATGCCATCGGCATCCAGGCCGTAAAACGGCCGCCGCCCTTTCACTTGCTGGTTATCGAACCGTACACCCAGATCGACCCGCCATTTATCGCTCAAAGCGATTTCATCACTCAGGTAGGCTGATAGTATGCGTGTATTACCGATCACCGTAGCGGCGCTCACTTGTGTGAGCCCATTGGAAAGTTCATCTACGGGATTCCCATTCTGGTTATACCGGAGTAATCTACGGGGATGTGCTGTAAACTCCTGCACACCAAAATAAGTATAGTTGGTATCAGTATGTACATTGTACTGATAAAACCCGCCTCCTATTGTCAGCTGGTGTGCACCGGCTTTTTTCTTAACATCTATAAAATCAACAAACTGTTCTTCCCTTCTTTTATCGGTGAGAAATATAGTGCTCACAATACTGTCCCTTCCTGCATAGGCAGAACCATCCAGGTAGCGGTAGGTTAGTTTTCCATCAAGGGCGGCAATACCTGAGGCTGTTTGGGCGGTGGTGGAAAACTTTGTTTTCTGGTAGCGGAAATTATTGTTCAACTGCCAGCCGCTGCCAAGGTTATAGCTTAGTTGCAGCTGCCCTGACCATAGCCTGGTATGCATGCCATCTGCAAGATCGTATGTATGCACCTGGCCATTTCGGTCGGTATAATTCCATTTCCGGTCTGTGGTTACCATCGACTGTGTAAACAGGTCAAACCCATTGTATACAGGCCTTGGTTTGCCCGATCCATCATAGGCATAATAAGCCGGCAGCAGGAACTGGGTGATATCGTTCAGGTATTTGCCGTACACACGGATAAAGCCTTTGTTGTTGTTAAAGGCATAAGTGATATTGCCCTTCAGCTGTCCGCCTTTGTTGGCAGTATACCCCGGGGGGATCACACCTTTATCTGTCCTGTAAAAACCACCGATATTGTATTTGATATGGCCGTTTATCTTACCTCCGGTATTGGCATCCACGCGTTCCATGTTTTGTGTCCAGCCCTGTGTATATTTCACTTGTCCATAGGCTTTATCCGTACCGGTATAACTGATATTATTGACCACAGCGCCCGGTGTGCTGGGCAGTATGATAGCAGCATTGCCGCCACGTACGCCTTCTATGGTTTTCAGGGTAAGATCGGTTTTGTAGTACTGGTCTACAGACGGTAATGAATTGAAACCGGTGGGCAATAGTGGTAGTCCGTCTTCCATGATACCAAGGAAAATATAGCCGCCCTGCTGCGGAAAACCACGCACCCAAACATTACCCGGACCATCGCCCCCGGTATTTTCCACCGTAAGACCGGGAATGGCTTTCAGCAGGTCAGTGCTGTTCAGCGGAGCGCGGTTGATCATGTCTTTATTGCTTACCGTAGTGATGGCTACGCTGCTTTCTATTTTCTTTTTAGGATTACCGGTTCCCGTCACCACCACATCCTGCAGTTTCAGGGCATCTTCAGAGAGTACGGCATTAACGGTAATAGCCCCCTTCACTGTTATGCTCTCGCTTTTGATGAGGTAGCCGATATACGTGAATGTAAGTGTATAGTTGCCTGCGGGAATATTTTGCAGCGTATAATTGCCCTCTGTATTGGTAGTGGTGCCGTATCTGGCGCCCTGCAGTTCAACCGATACACCGGTAAGAACACCTCCTTTATCATTTTTGACATTTCCTTTTATACTGCCCGTTTCCTGGTCTGCAGATGGCGCAGCAAGACCTGCATTGTTTTTAAAAAACAACAATACCTTATCCTCATCGACAGCGTAAGCAATATTCAATGGCTTAAAAGCCGCATCAAGGAAGGCGCCCAGCTTTACACCATTTGCATTGCAGGATATCTTTCTTTCAGCCCCTATCAGCTGTGAGCTGAAAATAAATTTTACGCCGGTTTGCTCCTGCAGTAATAAGATCACCCGTTTCACTTCGGTTTGCCTCACTGAAAGGCTGATGGTTTTGTTTAAAACCTCCTGCGCTTTTGTTTTTTTGGCATACGCAAAGCCGGCAAACAGTCCCAATAGCATTATTTGTAAAGCGCTCATTCTCATAATAGCAATAAGTAAAGCAACCGAACGGTTTTTTTGCATAATTTTGCATTGTTTTAGTTCGTTAAAAATTGGATTAGCGGAATTAAAACCTTTCCTGAATAAGGATCAGCCGGTAGTGTTGCGAGCATTACCGGTTTTTTTGTGGAAAGTGAGCGCAACAGATCTGCTGTGCGAGCTTTTTTTGTATGATTAAATGTTTTGGTTTAGTTGGGTTTTATTAAAAAGATACAATGCATCACTCTGTATTGTTATTCCGGATAAGAATAGAAGTGCCTTTTATTTCATAACTCAGCTTTATAACGCGGCAAATAAGCGTCAGTTTTTTATACAGGTCTTCCCGGGAAATATCCCCGGTAAAAGTGTACCTGCCCAGTGCTTCATTCTCGGTTATTATTTCAATTCCATAAGCCTTGCTTAAATCGGCAAATACATTTTCCAGCAAAGCATCTGAATAAACAAAAGGCGGCGCAACCAGCGCATCAGTATTTTGTACCAATGGCTGCGGGTTATCCACCAGTGTTTTTTCAAAACGCTCCTGTTGTTTATAAAATATGGCTTTCTGATTAGGTATCAGGATGACACCATTGTTACCGGTAGCTGTATTGCTGCTGCCCTCGTACACTTCTACTTTTCCTGTTTTTACAGAAACTTCCACCCTGCCGCTGCCTTCATTGGGTGTTATATAAAAACTGGTGCCCAGTACATGCGTCACCACCTGGTCACTGAATACATAAAAAGGATTTCCCGGGTTCCGGGTTATATGGAAAAATGCGGCGCCTTTTAAATATACCTTTCGCTGTGTTTGAACAAAATGCTGCGGATACTTTATAGCGGCACCGGGGTCAAGCTGCACCAGGCTGCTGTCTTCCAGGTACAGTATCATGGGTGTTTTACCACTGTTCACCTGTTCAATGTATTGGGGTTCTTTCAGAGAAGCATACAGCTGGTCTGTATTGCGCGGTTGATTGCGGTACCAGGAAACAGTGGCTATGATGAACAGTATGGCGGCGGCAACGCTCCATTTAAATAGCGGCTTTCTGTAAAAAGGAATAATGACGGCAGGTTCAGGTGCAGGAGAATGCATCCGGTTCCAGATACGGGTTTCTATTTCCCGGATATCTTCTTCCTGGATGGGAGGCAATGTATCATCATCCAGCAGTTCGTACCACTGCTCCACCAGTCTGGCTTCTTCGGCGGAGCATTCCCCGGCTATATATTTCTGGAGCAGGAAATGAAGGTCTTTCCGGATCATGCATTCTATTTTTTCAATATGGCTTCAGCAACAGCACACCCATTACCACCTGTGCTATAAATGATAGTCGAACCGGCAAAGCAAACCCCTAAACCCCTTATAAAATATTTTTGAAAAAAAACAGCAACAGGATGACCGGAGAGATGCTGATAAAATCTTTAAGATGCAAACGCAGTAATTTGAGGGAACGGGTGATATGGTATTCCACGGCTTTTTCAGACAGCTGCAGGTTACGGGCGATCTGGCTTACCTGCATTTTTTCTACCCTGCTCAGCAGGAACACCTCACGGGTTTTTCCCGGCAGGCTGCTGACCGCCTCACGCAGCTTGCTGGCCAGCTCATTCAACGCGATGGTGCTGTCTGTGGTAGAATCTGCTTCATTCCATATAAGAGCACTTATTTTTTCCTGCCGCCTTATTTTTTCCCTGATATGGGTAATTACCTGGTATTTCAGGGCTGTGAGCAGATAGCTGTGCAGGTTTTCAATTTTATTCTTGTTCCTGTTTTGCCAGAGGGAGTAAAAAATATCCTGTACGATCTCTTCTGCTGTTTCTTTAGAATGTGTTTTAGCGTATGCTTTCAGGAACAGGTTTTTCCAGTACCGGTTGTATAATACCTTATAGGCAAGTTCATCATCTGCCTTCAATAATTTTAGCAATATGTCATCTGGCAAGCTGTGGTAGTCCATACAAATTCACCCAAACATTCTTTGTATGTTTTCAGTAAGTCAAATATAAATGTACTACTTGTAAAATTGTATTCTATTTACAAGGCTATCAGTGATTGCTCATTTAAAGACACAAATAGGCAAAACAATCACAAATCCGGCTGCAACTTGTGTTCCAGGCTGTTTATGTTCGCCTGGTGGTAACGATGGCATCCGGATACTGCCAAAAAACAGGATCGAGCGGTTTAACAGGCAATTGTTGCATAAGAATGCAATTATCGGCATTATCCGGCATCAGCACCCGTACGATCCAGTTGATTGAACAGGGTAAAGGCAAACCCTCACTGAACACCTTGCTGAACTGGCCGGTACCCTGGGCCTGCAGCTTATACTGGAATTGAAAACGCCGGATCAAAAAACGGGATCTTGAAATCTGCACAAGTACAATACAATGGCCTGCCGGCCGGCATCCTGTCAAAAGAAGATGGCACCTGCACTTTTGTGTATGATGCAGTTTACCGGGCAGATCCCCGGAGCCGCCCGGCATCGCAGCCTGGCACTGGGCTGATGCAGGGTTTCAGAAATGAACAGCTGTTCACAGATGCTGCATTTAGCGGGTTGCTTTTGCAAAGAGCACAGCTTGACGCTCCTAGCTGTATCGGTCAAGCCATTCATCTACCAGCGCCAGACTAGCCCGATATCCCCGTACACATGCTCATGCACTGTTGTAAACTGGCGTGTTTCAATCACCTGCTGGTACTGCAAACACAAATGGCGCAGGCGGATACCTGCCGTGATGGTTGTTTCCAATACCAAACGCTCCAGGTTGGAGGCACTGATATGGTAATAATCCCTGCTGCCTAAAAGACCGCCCTGCAATATGCTGTTACTGGCTACCACGCGCAGTACCGGCATCACTGAAATATATACTGCACAGCGGCGTGCTTTTATCGCGGTAGTTTGTATGTATTTCTCAGGAAAACCGGCGTCTTTTTCATTCGACACCACCAGGTCGAACCCCGCCTGTACATTATTCAGCAGTGTGCCCAGTTGTACTTTTTCCACATGGTAAAAACGAACAGCCCTGCCTGGTGGAAGAAGGGCAGCCTTGTGGTATACCTCATAATTAACAACAGGATAATTGGGCAACTGGTATTGCCATCCATTCGGTTCTGTGGTTTTCACGATATGATGGATAAAAGACTGTGTTTGCCGGGCAAGTGCTGCGGGCCCTATTACACCCAGCCAGAGCGAAGAACGGAATAGCTGTTGCCCATTGAAAACATGCTCCCTTGATAATTGCAGCAATAACACGCCGCTATAGGGATAATCACCTTGTACAGGCGTACCGGCCGATAAATTGGCAGGTGTATAGATCCACTGTGTGGCGGCTATACTATACACTGAACGGGTTTCGGGTGATAAGTGACCGGGCATCCATAAAAAAGTATGCAACAGGTTTTTACGCGCACTGTCTGTAAAACCATATTCAAGCTGGACACCTGCCGTGTAATATTCATCTGTTCCTTTGCCTGCCAGGTTCAGGAAATCATTGTCGTGCCGTATGCTGATATAATGTTGCGGCATTTCCGGCAGCTGCTGTGCATCGGCTGCACAGCTGTTGTTTATGCACCATACAACAACCCAGATCAATATACACCATACATTTTTCACTTTATCCATCTTTGATTCCATGCTTCCCATGCAATATGCTTAAGCAGCAGTCTTTATACTGCTGTCATCTATGCCTGCCTTTCCAGGCATCCAATACCATGCAAACGTTCAGAACAGCACAGTATCAACCACTGTTTGCGCCTGGCTGTTCCCTTTTTCGCCAGGGGGTGTTTAAACATTTCCACACCCTTCACTATTTTTCATCATTTTTGGTATTCCAGTGGTATTGAATAACAAATAGAGACCGGAGCTTTAGAGATGTGCACACTTGCTTTCCGACGCAGAAATAAAAGTTATTTCGCCCGACGACAGCCAACTGCAATATGAGATAGACAGATAAATAAAAAATACAGCATTGTCAACATTTTCCACTTTTTTTTTAAAGGCGGCTTTTTTATAAAAAGCTTGTCAACTAATTTTAATAGAGCTTCTATAGTAACTTTTGCAGAATATTTTAATACTTTGTAGAACATTTCCAACCCAATCAACCTTAGACACCATGTACAAAATAAATAAGCCACTGTCGCTTTTTTTATTCGTATCCATCTGTGTTATTTACACGGGAGTATTTATTTATTCATCTGAAAGCAGTATCGGTTTCGGATTTAACAAACCAGATGAAGCCGCCAAACGACCTGATATACTAAGAGCACTTCTGCTTGCAGTTTTTACCCTCATTGGAATACTGGCAAAAATCTTATATGACGAACTGGATAAAACTCCAGATGAAAATTTCCATATACTCAAAACTATTCAAAAAGCCATGAACTCGCGGCATTCATGGATGGCCATTATTACCTCTCCTATAATTATACTGGCATTTTACAAAACCATTAGTACTATTGACAGTTATGTATTGATTTCACTGATGTCTTTTCAAAATGGTTTTTTCTTTAAATCTATTTTGAATAAAAAAGAGACAGAATATCAATCAACAGAAGTTAAACCGGTTGCCCATGAGCAGGAGCACTAAATTTGGCATCCTGCTTCTTCTGATTGTAGCGGTCTTTGCCACCTGGAACTTGTTTTTGAAGGATAAAAACCAAAACGAAAAAATCGCTGTGGGCCTTTATGAATCAAAAACGCTGACCCACAACTATGATAGTTTTCTGCGGTATTGCTTCAATGAAACAATAAAAGAGATGAAACTTCCCTACCGGATTAATGTAAATGGGAGGTTTAATAAAAACAATCTTAACATTTACGTTGTAAACTTCGATTCTCTCAAAAAAACCACCCAGCTTGGCTTTCTTTCCATCCAGGAATTCAGAAACTTTGCAGAAAATAATTTCATTGCGATACCACCCAACATGGTTGTTATCGATAATTTTTTTCTCAGCTATCTTATACTGAATTGCTTTAATGAAGAGATGGGCTTTTATCAGGCGGCCAATTTGGCAGTCAGTCAAAAATTTAAATCGATGGATGATCTTACTGATTTCATGGCTTTGCATTCGGCAATTGGCACCTATCTTTCAATAAATAATTACAATCTATACAAAAGCAAAAGAAAGGATGAAATATCTATTGATTCATTAGCAAATCGTTTGATTAATTCAGGAGTTGGCGATTCTTCCTACTATGAAAGTTACATTATTTATTTACTTCCAATTATTTCACACGAGCTGGCACATATTAAATACCATGACAACAAACAGATGGGATGGGTAGATTTTAAAAAGTTACTGAATAATCAACTCTCTGTATACAGGGAAGAGCAAAGGGCAGATGAGCTTTCTTACCAGACGATTAAAAATTATCTTGAAAATAACAGAAACCGACAAAGACCTTCTATGCCGCACCCACTGATCTCTTTTTGCCGGACTATGAAAAATATGGTACTTACAGACACCTACCACGGGTTCAGGGGTATTGATCCCGAAAATCTTATTGTTACCCTTGAGCAGAAAGAAGGTCTTACTAAAGAAGAACTACAATTACCGTTTCAATACATTGAAAGAGTTGCACGAGGATATGAAAATGCCCCTCCACCGATGACAGAAGAAGAGTTTCATACCTTTCTCCTGGATTTAAATAAAAGCGGCAGCAATATTGCGCACAGACATATGTTACAACGTTGCAGATCAATTATGGCCATTGCTGAATCTAAAATGGGAGCACATATGCGGCTTTTGGATGGCTATCTAAAGCTATTAACCGTAAATAGCGACAATAAACACGATACAGATTCGTTGTTCCTGGATAATTCACTTACACCTTCGCATCTTACACAAACCAAAGTATTGAATTATCTGCGAAGTCAAGTGAATTTCAGGCATTCTATTAACTACGAAAATAACCATATCCAGATTGGTTTTCTAGCGAACAATGGCGGTTATATTGAACTTCACGGAGCAGATACCAATAACCTCACGAAAGTTGTTCTTGTAGTTAATACTAGGGGGCAAGATGGATCATTGGATACAACAAGCGTTAAAAACTTGACATTTTTTATGAGATTTACCGCAAATCTGTTTGACGATGACAATACTGGCCTTAAAAAGGGGCTAGAAGCACATGCCAGGATCAGAAATAAAAGTCACGACCTACCAACTTTCTTTATGAATTCAGGTGATAACATAATAAAATTTACGCCTCTCAACAACTCCACCTTTTTTAGAGTAGAGGCTTCAGATTTTCATAATTTTTAGCACCCCAAAAAATTAAGACCAGTCTTTCCTTCAGTTATTTTAATCCGGGCGCCGATATCTATTATCTAGTCGGGTATTCTTTGAAGTTTTATCCCATTCCCAAATAGTAAATCATCTTTGGGTTGCCCGGATAAAGGGAAAGTACTTGTTCTGATATAGCAGTCCTTTCTACACAGGAATAAAAAAAGAGAAAAAATCTTCTTTTTTTTGGCAGCAATATATTTTCTCCTATATTTGCAACCCCAAACACAAAGAAACTCAGTCAGTTGAGTGAATTGTAGCGGGAAAAGTTCTTCTTAGAAATGCCCAGGTGGCGAAATTGGTAGACGCACTGTGTTCAGGTCGCAGCGCCTTTACGGGTGTGCTGGTTCGAATCCAGTCCTGGGCACAAAGACCCCGTCTCACGCAAGTGAGGCGGGGCTTTTTGTTTTCGGAGCGTGTCAAGCTTGCTTGACTAAGCGCAGAAAACAAAAAGGGTTAAGCCCCCAAAGGGGCCGGGGTCTTTGGGTAAGCCCCTCGCAGACATATTGGATCTTCCGCCGGAGTATAGCGCAGGTGGGTAATCCAGTCCTGGGCACCTTGAAAGTCTTGTAATCAATTGATTCACAAGACTTTTTTATTTTATATGTGTCAATTTTATCCATTTTTCCTCCCTTTCTACCTTATTTTCTGACACATTTTTGACACACGCCATGACACACATTTTTGGCCAATCTCCATTATGGCCATTTCAAAAACAGGGGCTGGGACAGTCCTTGGCTCTAAGTATCAAGCATAGGATTTTTTTCCATCATTTTCAATTGAACTTGGATAAATACAGTCTAACTACGCCACCATAATAACAGGGTAAATTACATCACTACTAAAGCCTGAGAGCAATCACGCCAATTGGAACTGCTAAAAATTGGCAACTAAATCTCACATCTGGACACCAATCAATTTCACAGTTTAAAACTTACTCAGATGAACATATCCGAACGCCCAAATAAAAGCGGCAATAAAATATTTTACTATTATGATTACGGAAGACGGAAAGGACAACGTTCTTCAACAGGCATATTTACATATACCAAACCCAAAAATCAAATTGAAAGGAACCATAACAAAGAGGCCATCATATTGCTGGAAATTAAGAAAAGCCAAGCAACAATAGAAACCCAAAGTATCGGAACCAATTACATTCCGTCACACAAATACAAAGAAAACTTTCTTGATTATTACGAAGAATATGTAAAAAAACACCGGCGGAAAAGAAATCGTCACCTTCCATGTAGCTTAATGCAATTCCGAAAATTCCTAAAGAAGGACTTCATTGCCCCAAGTGAAATCAATGAAAATACTTGTAAAGAATTTAGAACTTTTCTTTTAGACAATTTAAAGGGGCAATCACCTCAAAATTATTTCGCCAGATTCAAATGGGTAATAAAAGCTGCAAAAGTAGATGGCTACTTTAGAGAAAATCCCGTAGAAAATGTAGCAGCAAAAAGAAAACCATCCAGCAAAATGAAAAAATTTCTGGAAGTTGACGAATACCTGGCAATTCTTGGTACTCAATGCACGAACCAAGAGGTCCAGTTCGCAGCGATATTTTGTATGTATACAGGACTTCGTTGGTGCGATGTCAGTATTTTGAATTGGAATGATATAAAAGAGGATGTCCTTGTAAAAAGGGTTTTTCAAGCCAAAACCGGTGAACCAGTTACGCTAACCTTGCACCCAATAGCACTTAAAATAATAGCAAAGCAACAAGCAAAAAGAAATGCCATAAACTCCAATTCCAAATTAGTTTTTGCTCTGCCATCCGCCAATGATTCGAATAAAATGCTGTCACAGTGGGTGTATGATTCGGGAGTCAAAAAATATATTACCTGGTCTTGTTTAAGATTGGGGTTTTCAATCCTTCTGCAGGACAAAAGGGTTGATGATGCTACGGTTGCAGCATTGCTTGGTCACACAACAACAAAACAGGTAATGGAAAATTACAAGCGCCATCGACCCAAAGATGAGATCAAAACAATTCGAAAGCTTCCAACACCAAAAGAACTCCCTACTTTCCTTGAAGATTAGTAACAAAAATACAGGCTACAACTACATGAAGTAGCCTGTAACTCAAAATTTTGTATTTTGGACAAATTCACAAAAAAATAAGAGATCCTTACCCGATTTATATACCCGACTTTAAGTTTCATTCAAAAAATTAAGATCAAAATAATATTTGCTTTTATCTTTTGGATCGAAATAAATTAATATGTACTCCTTGTTCATAAGTCGATAGATAATACCTTCTCGTTGCATGTTGTGTTAATTGCAATGCCAGCCTGCAGGCAACGGCATGATTACATATCATTGCTTTGAATAGGCAAGGTTAATATTGGATGAAATTCCAGTTCATTTGAGGAAACATTGCTGGTCAAGCGGTCAGGATACAGTGAAGGCTGTTTCCTTCGAACTGAACGGTTTGCTATTTTATTGAGTGGCATCAGGTTGCACATAGCAACATGATGCTCCGGCATGCTGGACGAAAAGTACGGATGTCGTAGTAACCTTACCACATTGTCAATTTGGTCCGCTCCTATATATAGTAGAAATGCCTCAATCGTTTTATGGCCGGTGATCAGCATGATCATATGTATAGGCACCCAGGCCAGGTATGCAAGGGTTGCAAAAGTCCTTCGGGCAGTATGTGTGGATACTAGTTGATAGGCGTTATAGGTTACATCTACGAGCTGTCCATCTTGAAAATAGCTCCTAACCACCTGGTATGAACAGATTCCGATTTGTTTACAAATTTCTTTGATTTTCTCATTGAGGGTTGCCAGACTGGGCACCTTAAACGGCAGAAAATTATACTTCGATAAAATTGCAATTGACCGTTTTCTCATCGGGATGCAAACAATAGACCCTGTTTTCCCGGTAACAAGATTTAAAACCGCTCGCCCTTCCAGAAGCGACATGAATTTTGAAATACCTTCTCGCAACATGCGTCGCAGATCACCAAAACGGACACCCAGATCTACTTGCAATAAATAAACATCCCTGACAATAGTTTCTGCAGGAGGTAGTACCGCGTAGAAAAGTGCATCCAATTCATTTTCCTGGTGATAAAATGGTGTCTGCCGTTCGAGCATTCTGAATGTGGTTAATACTATACCCTTACATTTCTTTTTATTATGAGGATGCTTGATGAAAGCAAATATCTTCCCTATGGTAGCATTGATGGTATTTTTACGGTACTTTTTTCTGTATAAGAAGCGGATAAGTTTTGAAATATACTTGTCGTTCAAATGCTTAAGTAAAGTTGGCCCTTTTAGTTTTTTTTCAAAAGCCTTAATGTGATTCAGGGCAGCTTTCCATCCTCCCCAGCTGTTTTTTTATAAGGCTCCGCCTTACGAGTTAAGATCTTGCCAGCGATTATTTTCTGTAAATGTTTCTTGAATGCCTGAACAAAACTGATAGACTGCATAGTGCTTATTTGAATTGCAACAAAAAGAATTCCCAGGCTGACGAGTTACAGTATCTCAGCAAAGAAATACAGTTTCAGGTTCCCTGAGCTGGTTCTCAGTCAGTGTGCTTAAAAATTCCTAAATGGTACAATTAATAAAACAGTAAGAGAAAATGATCTCTGTCTGTGGCCTTAAGCTTAAATTTCAATTCCTTATGGTGCAGATAATCCACCCGGCTCAGGTGGCGACACTCGCATCTACAAATTTTACAATGGAACAAATGGAGTGGCTGGAAAACAATCGCAAAATAGGGAACCTTTTAGTGATGAATGTGGTTGTTTTCGACCATTTTTGAATATCTATCCGAGATGTCAGAAGTAACTTACTTCCGACTTTATTGAATAATTTACCAATGTGTAAAGCCCCTTTTACCCCCACTTACTTGGTCGTCACTTAAAAAAATTCCGGCGCATTACCGAAACAGCATTTGTAATACTATCTGCCCTAACATATCGCATGAACTGCTCCCTCGTTGTATGGCCAGTAATTTTCATGACTTGTTCTGCTGTAATGCCTGCCAAAATAGCGTTCGTCGCTAAATTACGTCGTGGTGTAGAAGCCGACATCATCTCGTTCTTACCTTTAAAAGTCGTAACTCTTTCTTTTCCATCTCTAATTGTGGTAGTAATAGGATTGATGATTTTCGCTGCCTTTGCCATCACCTTAATTAATTTGTTGTAGTGCAATATACTAATCAGAGTGTGCTCAAAAAAGAAATATTCTTCTGAGGAAATCCTCGATCAACTGAGGAAAAGGCACAAGCAGAGAGGATTAAAAAAGACTCATCATAACTTGGCAAAGAAGAATTAAAGAGCGGGGGCAATAACAATATATCTATTGCCCTGGCTGAGCTAAATATTGATACCGGTATTTTTTAATAATATTTCCATCTCGGTCACGGACTAATGCCAATCTTCCCAGGCCATCGTATTCGTAATATATGGTTTTACCGGATGGATCGGTTTCGCTGGTCATGCCAATTAAAGGAGCATAGGTATAAGTGCTTACCAGGGCTTTAGGAAGATTAACGCGGATATTGTTTAAAGCAACACGCACCTGGTCAGCTGAATAATTATTGGTATTATTTAGCACATCCTGGTTTACATATTGTATAACAGTATTGTAGTCACTACCAACTATTTTGGCAATGGGATATTCAGCGTTGTAGCCCCAGAGGTATACTTCTTTAATGTTCTCCAATTTTGTTTGTTCAAGTATATTGCCATTAGAATCGTAACTATTAGCTGTTAGAATAGTTTTCAGCGGACTACCGCCAAAAGAATTTTGTATAGCTACAGGCTTAAAAAATTGGTTGTTTAACCATCCCTGATAATTAGTTTTCAAATAAAATATCTCCTGGTTATGCTGGACATTTACCTTCCTTTGCTCCACTACAGGCACAATAATATTTCTGTTAATCATTGTAGCATACGGTTCTATTGAAGAATAATTGTGAGGATATTTATACTCAAGTGTAATAGCTTCATTTTTGCTGTTGATATTGGTAACCAGAGAGGGCTGCATATGAATTATATTGTCATAATTGAAGCTTTGCCTTTCTGAAAGTGAGTCGCCGACATCGGTATATGTCTTTGTAAGAGAACTATCCAGATGCATCCAGTTAGAATAAACAAAATATCTATTGACATCATAATCTCCGAAATATTTAAGCGTGTTATCCAATGATGGTCGTATTAGGATAGGTTTAACTGCATAGAATGTATCTGTAATTTTAGTTCGATCATCAACAGAATAGAAATTCTTCACTTTACTTATGTATTGTTTTGTATTGGTCCCGGACAGCTTGAAAACAGAATTTTCTAATTCCACCCCATTGTGTAAATCTGTATTCGAATATCTTGCTCCGGCTACAATGTGACTGTTATATTCAGTAGCGCTTTCAGGCTCTGCAGTTCCACCAAATGCGATAGGCTTTACCTTGTTTTTAACAAGAAATGAATGTTCTATACCACCTGTAATCCTCTCGGTATTATCCACCCATTTTTCCGTTACCTTTGGATAATTGAGGGTGCCAAATTCATTAAGATAAAGCGGATAACTCGAATTAGACGTAATATGATGGAGATGATAAATAGCATTAATATTTGGATCGATACCCTTTGAAGTGGAATAGAACTGCCCTTCATCATCAGGAAACGAATTTGCCGATCCTTGTAATTCACTCCAATCATATTCAAAGATTTTCTTATTTTGAATTTGTCCGCCGCCGTCGAAGTCACAGATAGACTTAACCCTTACTCCGCCCACTGAATATTGTGGAAATACCTGATCTCTCCGCGGGTTGAAAATTCGAACAGTAAATTGCACATTAGGGGGATAAGTGGATTGGACAGAAAGTTTTAATCCAACATCCGGGTTTCCTAAAAAAAGCCGTGGAAAATATGCTTGTCGCCACACCGATTGATTATAAGTAAAGACGGGTGTTCCCGCAGCATCCTTCAATGAAATATAGATGAGCGTGTCCGGAAGAGGCTCCTGAGGTGCAGTAGGATCATTGTTAATTACCAGTGGTGGAGCATTAGTGGATATTTCGATCTTGGGTGGGTAAGTATTATATACATTGAAAAATCCTGATTCAAAATAATTATGAATGGGATCAAGCGTTCCTGAGAAAACCAGCGTATCGTAAAAAGGTTTATTTCTTAACGGCCATGAGGGAGGATCTATTTCATATGTATAGTCAGTATATCCACCCGTAGGATAAGTAATGCGTTTTAAAAGCCCTTTTACACTGCTTGCAAAATCGGGAGTTCTATCTGCACCAAACTCTGTCCCATTGTCGGATAAAGTGCCCATGCTCGTATATGCAGGAAAGAACAAATTATTTTTCTGACCATTAAAATATCCCCAATAATCCTGCGCATAACTTAACCGGGGTGGAAGCGAATTGGGTAACTCATACTCAAATGCATAATCTTCAACGTTCAGCCCTTCATAATTCTCCACTTTAGATAAGAATAATCGTTTTCTAAGTTCCGGGTAAAACGCTTGCAAGCTATTAGAATAACTTCCATCCCATATTTTTGTCTCGAAATCAATGTCGGAACTATTTGAATAGAAGTAAACGAATTTGTAGCGCTTAATGGGCTCTTGTGCAATTCCAATTACTTGCAAGCTATCTACTTTCCTTTCTCCAATCACATCTTCTCTTTCCGTATAAAACAATTTAATTTTTCCGCTGGGAAATTGAACTTCTTTAAGTAAAACCGGAGTATACTCGTTCATTTGGTAGCAAGTAGTGATAGGGGGATCTGTAAGGTTTATATTGGGATTATCTTCGTCTTTAATATGAAATGTATAGGTTTGATTTATCCCTATAAGACATTTTACATTGTCCAATTGCCTTTCATATACATACTTAATTTGCGCTCCTGTGGGAAGTGTAATACTACTCAGATACCAGGCGGTAGCCGTAAGGGAAGAGAGGGTTTGAGGATAGCAGGCAAGGCTTTGTCCAGTGGCTGCCCCAGACACACTTGATTCTGTAATATCGAATACATATACGATACCATTCGGTGTCGTAATTATAAACTTAGAAAAGCCAATTGCTTCTATTTTTAAATTGGTTTGAGGAATTTGAATCACTCTCCCGTTATCAATAATAAACTTGCCCGAATAACCCGGAAAGCTGTAGCTAAATTGATCCGGTTCATAAGCTCCACCACCACCGCCATAAGCAATCCCTTTCAAAAAATTGTAAAATTGATCGCTTATTATATCATGAGAGGTTGCTCTATAAGAAGTAAATTCATCAGGATCTCCAATAACAGACCTGTTTATAACACCTCCAAAATCCATTTTCCATTGCAGTCCGATTCGCGATGCAACTTCGTCAACTTTTACTCCATTGGAACTGTAACTAATGCTAATAGGCAAATTGAAATCATTCACCTTCACATTATAAAGAGGCAAGGTATAACTAGTAGTACCTGTATATAAACCAATTGGATTCGATCCGAATCTCCCTAATGCGAATGCTTCAGGAGTAGGAGGAATAATCGAAGGAAGTGGGTTATTATTGGATAGCACTCCCTCCTGTCCCAATACTTCAAAAGAATTAGAAAACGACAATAAAATAACCAGGCTAACTATGAAATAGATATATTTTATTGGTGAGAGATAAAATTTCATTTTAGGGCTTATTTGTTCTTATAAATAATGATACTTATACTTTTGATGATATACCTTTTACATTGTAAGTATGACTTATTGCCAGTGATGATTACAAATGCATTTGTTGAAATACAACATCAGATAAATGTCTGAAGCCCGATCTCAGGATCGTATGAGCTACTCTCCAACCACTCGACAAAGCTCTTACAGTTGCCACTAATTTATTAATTCTACTTTGTCAAGTTATGATGAGTCTTTTTTAATCCTCTCTACTTTTACCTTTTCCTCAGTTGATCGAGGATTTCCTCAGAAGAATATTTCTTTTTTGAGTACACTCTGATTAGTATATCTCTCACATCATATGCACTTAGCAGCGGGTACTGATTACTAAATGAAACTTTTTCGTTGAGTATAAAATGTAATGCCATCATGACCATCACCATATGATGATGCCAGACTCTCCATCCCCTTACCTGATACTCACTCATGCCCGCCTCTTGTTTGGCCTCCAGAAAAGACCGTTCTATAAAATATCGCCTTCTCATAAATCGTAATTGTTGCCGCATAAAAATCTCTACTCTTTTCTTTCCCTGTTGCTGGATCTTTTTTAATTAGCGGCGAATTTGCAGTATTTCCAAATTGTGTACTTCCATCGGGTTCTTTTATAACTTGCTCTTTATCTATTTTAATAGTAATAACGCTTTTAGAATCATCCAAAGCTTTCAATGCATCTCTACCAGTTTCTGTCTGATTTAAAGCATTCCCTACTTTTTTTACATCCTCTGACGCATTTTTTGACCAAACAAGATTGCCATCTTTGCCAGTAGAATAAGTAACTTTTTTTCCATCACTACCAACAATCCATTCCGGCACCTTCCCATCTTTATCTATAAACCTTATCGGGTTATCAAATGCATAGCTATATGGGGAGAACCTGCGCATCTGATCTGCCAATGGATCTACTACCCACCACCTTCCTAGTTGCGGATCTTGCATCCTTGCTCCATAGTCATACAACTCTAATCCACTTCCGTCACTAAACTCCTGGTTCTGTAGTTCCTTACCATTGTACTTATACCTGTTCTGCAGCCTCCCCGGCGCCTCACTACTAATCCCCGCCATTGTCAACCCAAATGGATAATAATGCGTCTCCTCGAGTAACGGCCCCTGCACTACCGATACCTGCATATTATCATAGGCAACTGCTATTTCTGGGGATTCATTACTGGTAAAGATATACACAAATCCGCTGCGGTCTATATCCCAGTCCTGCTTCACCAGCTCTTTCAGCTCGCCGGATTATGCTATGGAAAATAAAAACCATTCCAAAGAGTGGTTTAAATATTGAATATCTGGTGACAGCTCTACGGTCAGAGACTACGGAGAGCTGGGGTCTTTTCGGCACTATTTCTTTACTCGAATCATCGCACCGCTGGGATATTCTATATCAAAGGAATAGCCTCTTTTTCTATCCGCGCGACTTAGTTTAGAAGTGTTCTTAGTGCTATAAATTTTTAAAATCAAATACATCTGTTGAAACCAATTTTTCCCTATCTCAATTTTATAATTTTTAATACTTTGTTCACCTGACGAGGAATATTTATAACTATCAAACTTCAAGAACATCTCACCGTTTGATTCCATTGAAAGCATGTTATCAAAGTCCTGATTTTTCATAGAAAGATTTCCTGGGTGATACTTAATCTCAAATTCCTTATTAACTGCACCATTACTTTCATGCACAATCTTTGCATTATATAAAGTTTTAATAAATTCTCCGTCAATAGTAATAACAAAATCAAAGTTCTTGATTTCTTGCCCCATTATGGCAGTACACTTAATTGCACACAAAAGGAAAGTTAGCAGTGTTATGATGTTTCTCCTCATTTTCTATTTTTTTATGATTCTCTCAATAGCTTTTCTTGTAAGCTCTATAAGCGGAGTGGAATTTCTGTCATAAATGACAGCTCCGTTAATTCTATTCGGAATATTAAGGCTTCCGTTTGGATTTGAAGTTACTTGTTGAGCATTAATTGTTCCTAATGGGCCGACAATAATATTTCTATTGTATTGTGTAAATGTTGTCTGGTCCGTGTTTGGGCCAGTTGAAGGTGTACTGGCAGATTGAGGAAATATCGTAGTTCCAACTTGCTGAACCGTTGTTGGATGAGAGTGAATAGTTGTTTCTGCATCTGCTGGAGTTGTTCCTGCTGGCAAATTAGGTAAAGTAGAAGGCGCTGTTTGAATATTATTTGCGATAGTAGGTAACGGACCAGTCTGTCCTTGTATTACGCTACCATCCTTCATGACTATTGAGTTCTCTTCTTTAAGCCCGCCATTGTTAATTGTTCTATCCAAGACATTAAGACTTTCTTTTAGAGCAACGTCACTTGGCAACAAAACTGCTGACGATAAGGTACCAACTTGCGTTGTTCCGCCCTTCTTATTTGTTTGCTCGATTGATTTCACTTCGCTTTTATTTGTGACGACATATTTTGTTTTATCGTCAATCCCATCAGTCCCAATTTTGTGTCCTTGCTGGTCATAAAAGTCAGCAAACATCCCATCAGGGTCAATAAAACGTATTGGGTCATTGTATGCATAGGCATAAGGAGACCATCTCCTGCTAATATCTGCTAACGGATCAATCATCTGCCACCTCCCAATTTGCTGATCATAAAACCTCGCCCCATAATCATACTGCTCCAATCCTGTTCCATCACTAAACTCCTGGTTCTGTAGTTCCTTACCATTGTATTTATATCTGTTCTGCAACTTCCCCGGCGCCTTACTACTAATCCCCGCCATGGTCAACCCAAATGGATAATAATTACCATCCTCATTTTAAGGCATCCTCCGATTTACGGAAGCCGCAAACTCCCATTTCAATAAGACTTGACGTTACCGACGAAATAGGGTTCTTATTTTCAATTAAATTCTATAAAAAAATGGGGCGTTTCCGGTTTTAAGTCTGTAACTTCTCCTTTAAAAATAAGCCAACTGAAATTATATGCTATTTATTATTGACTCAACTTCTTTTTCTTCTTTTTGCCCATCAGTGGATAGACAATTATAGGTTATAAAAGCGATCGTATTACCTTTCATAAAAACCCAATACTTCCATATTTCTTCGCCGCTATTAATATAATCACTACATACATAATTATCGAACTTATATATGTTGTAAACATCGTACTTTCCTTTTAAATAGTCATCAAGCTCATCACTCAAAACAACCTTCGATGGGTCGTTAACGTGATAATAGGAAAACTGAATTGCTCCAACACCTTTTATTGGATCAAATACTGAGAGGATATTGTTCTCCTCTTCAACAACCCAATTATCAGGATATACAAACCGGAATTCTGTGTCGAGATATTTATACTCTTTCATTTAAAATTATTGTTTCGGTTTCTAAAAATAATATAACCTACTATAGTATAGCCCTCCCGTTAGTTTTAGCTAATTTTTCATATTGTGGCAATTACTTTGCTCCTTTTTCACCCAGCCTGACTTTGTTTTGAACTTTAATTCTTTTTAGGATATTTACAGCAGAAATACTTTATTTTTTACTTTTATGAATTTAGAAATTCTAATTATGCTCAATAACCTTAAAATTAAAGCCATATCCTGCTGAAGTCACGATCCTTTTTACATTTTCTAAAAACTTCATTCCGTCATTACTGGGTTTATATTTGGCACTTATTGATATTATTAAATGTTTCCCCTTTGCATCAGGATATGAGTCAAATAAGCCACCGCCTTCAATTGCTTCCAGATAAGCGTTAATCTTTTTTTGAAGCATAAATAAATGTTGCCGCTCAGGATCCCAATCCAAATGATCGGAAATAGTAAGTACGACATTTTTCTGTTCATCAATGCTAATAAAATCAATGATGTTGAAATTTTCTATCGACATTTTGTATTGCTATTGAATTGGAAATTTAGGTCGAATAATATTTATCTTAGTTGGCGGAATCTGGGTACCTCCCGGATAACCGACTTTCCCTGACCCTACAACTACACCTCCACTTTCAGCGATTGAGGGATGAGCCAATTTTTGATTTCCTGTCAAAGGAGCAGTTGCAGACGACTTCGCTTCTGTCAATGCCATGTTGCCCTTTGCATCTTTACTTACAATATCTACTCTTGTTTTTACTCCATTGTTTGCCTTTATAGTAATTTGTTGCGCGATATCTGTATGACCTTGCTGTTGCAAATCTAAAATTACAGCCTTTTCAAAATCTTCCCCCTTTTTAGCATTCTCTCTGACAAGACTACTCTTGCTAACTTGACTTTCTGCAGTAACATCTGACGCAACAGTTGCGGCTTCTTCGGCCGTTGCGGTAGCCATTGCTTGTGGCGAAGGCGTTACAGGCGCTCCTGACAAGTCGGACACGGCCAAAGGAACACCGACTTCCGGTTGAGCAATCATTAAGCCGACAATTCCTGCAAATTTTACTACTTTCCCCCACGCACTCAATGCCTTTCCAGCGGCCTCCCGGTTCTCAGGTTTTGAGTAATCCGTTGGATGCTTAGAATCAATTACGTATAATGGCTCTAATCCATCCAAATCAATTGCCCTTGTTGGCTCATTTCCAGCAAATTGATAAGGCGTGTAATATGGATAATCACTTGCTAAATGATCAACGGAGAAAAATCGTCCTAATTGATCATCAAAAAATCTATTCTTATAGTCGTACCATTCTAACCCTGTATTATCACTGAACTCCTGATGCTGTTGCTCATATCCATTAAATTTCTTTTTGTTTTCCAATCTCCCTGGCGCCTTACTACTAATCCCCGCCATTGTCAACCCAAATGGATAATAATGCGTCTCCTCCAATAACGGCCCCTGTACTACAGATACCTGCATGTTATCATAGGCAACTGCTGTTTCTGGTGATTCATTACTGGTAAAGATATACACAAATCCGCTGCGGTCTATATCCCAGTCCTGTTTCACCAACTCTTTCAGCTCACCGGATTCGCCTACCTGTTTGAAGCCGTTGATCTCGGGTTTCTTTTTCAGGCTTAGGGCATTGGCAGAAGCGCTGTCTTCTTTGATGGCTTGTAGTTTGTCATCCAGCAGTACCCAGTTCAGGTAGGCTTTCGGCTTTTTGTTCGGGGCATCTATATCCTGTTGATCGCGGCTGTTGACCAGGGCTGTCAGGGCAGG
This sequence comes from uncultured Deminuibacter sp., assembly GCA_966424055.1. Classification (GTDB taxonomy): domain Bacteria; phylum Bacteroidota; class Bacteroidia; order Chitinophagales; family Chitinophagaceae; genus Deminuibacter. The sequence goes on from CBJLMB010000015.1 coordinate 147,175, forward strand.
TAATATGGGGCCAGTGCCGCCGCCTATTCCACCGGCTGCAGCTTTTCCGGCAGCAGCGGCATTGCCCCCTAACAGGGCGGAGGCCAGGTCAGGTATGTTGGTTGTCTGTTTTGATAGCGTACTACCATTGTAATTGTACCAGCTGTCTACCTTGATATTCAGTTTATCGCCTTTGTTTACTTTTAAAATAATATAAGGGCCTAGCTTTTTGTTCTTACCATCTACCCGGGCTACAAAACGGTTGGTACTATCTGTTTGTGGATAGGCGGCAGGTTTGGGACTGCGGGTCTCGTTGACATTGGCATAATAGGTGGTTTCCTGGGCCTGGTTCTGG
>CBJLMB010000016.1:0-131294 GCA_966424055.1 uncultured Deminuibacter sp.
GTTTCCTTCGAGTTTAATGGGGCGCCCGTCTCTCACTTTTGCCAGTACGCTTACCACATCTCCATCCTGCACATAGGTAGTGGCGTAATAATTGGCCACACCGGGTGTAATATCTTCGGGTTTATTGGCAAAAGGGATAGCCTTTTTTACCGGGATTTCACAACTGGCCGCAACAGCAGCTGCAGCAGTACTGAAACCTAAATATTTTAAGAAATCTCTTCTCGGGGTAACCGCACTCAACAAACCCTTGCTCTCTTCAAAAGGAACCTGCAGTTCTTCCTGGAACTCGTCTTTTGAAGATTGCTGATATGCCTCTGATTGATTCAGCTCACCAAAACTTTGCCAGTACTTTTTTTGCTCCATTATATCGGTTTGAAAGAATTTGAAAATCTGAAGTTTGAAAATCTGAGAACAGCCTGTTTTCTAATAAGGTATTGTCAAATTTTCAAACCAGCTCACCAGCACAATTAATAATGACATTTTTGACATTCAGTACCACCAATTTTTTCTACAGTAACACTGTCCATTTTACCGTTCCTCAGGTCTTCATGGTATTTCTCGTATATGCTGTAGAAGCCATTGTCTTTAAACTGTACCTGTGTTGTACGGTGACAGTTGATACACCAGCCCATGCTCAGTGGTGCAAACTGTTTTACTTCATCCATTTTAGGAATTTCACCATGACAGGTCTGGCACTGAACCTTGCCTGCAACGACGTGCTGAGAGTGGTTAAAGTAAACATGATCAGGCAGGTTGTGAATACGTGTCCATTCAACAGGTTTCGCTTTGCTGGCATCCCAGGGTTTGCCAGGCTCGAAACCGGCGTATTTGTAAAGCTTCTGGATCTCGGCAGTGCCGTTTACTTCCTCGCCTTCACCATTGTATATTTTTTCGCCTTTGTATTCATTGATCGCCATATGGCAGTTCATACAAATATTCACTGAAGGAATATTGGCCTGCTTGCCTTCCTGTGCACCACCGTGACAGTACAAACAGTTGATCTGGTTGATACCGGCATGAACTTTATGTGAGTAGAAGATGGGCTGCTGCGGTTCGTAGTTCTGTGAACGGCCTAATCCGATAGCGCCTTTTACCAGCAGGAAACCACCTACCATAAACAGCACTACGGCGATGAAAGCGATATAGGCTTTATTTCTCCAGAAAGGAACAGGTTCGTGAGCGGGAACACCGTCTTTATCGTCAGACAGTTTTTTCAGGTTGCTGTTCACCTGCAACAGAACAAAAGCAACGATGGCCAGTATCAGGGTTAATACACCAAATAACAGGGTATTGTCGCCACTGGTATTTTTTTCTTCTGCGGGATTGGCTGCACCACCGGCTGCAGGCTGTGCAGCTTTGCCGGCTTCGGCTTTAATATAACCCAGGATGTCGTCAATTTCCTTGTCGGTCATGCTGGGAAAGAGGTTCATCTGTACTTTACCAAAGCGGTTGTACAGGTCAACGGCATAAGGATAGCCGCTTTTGATTACCTGCTGGTTGTTCTTGATCCACGCATGCAGCATCTTCTTATCAGGCCAGCGGTCTTCAACGCCTGCCAGTGCAGGTCCTGTAAGTTGCTTATTCACCGCGTGACAGGAAGCACAGTTTTGCATGAACAAAGCCTTTCCATCCTGTGCCAGTGCGCTATTTCCTAACTGCAGTACAAAAGCCAGTAGTAAACCAAGTATCAGCTTTCCGGCAAAACGTCTTAGGTGGATCATATTCACAATTCTGTTGGGTAGATGTGGAAAAATATCCGTGAACGGGTGCAAAAATATGACACGCGATTGACAAAAACCCAACGTTTTTAAAAAATTTTTAAGGCTATACAGCCTGCGTTTGAACAAATTGCGCCAAATCGTCGGCGCGTTTTGTCACTTATGCATCTTTCAATTTATACTGATTGTTCAAGATGAAGGAAAAGCGCTGTAATAAAGACTGGTACTGCATTCCACAAACCGGGCACAGCCTGCTGCCCTGCAACAGTTTACACAACTGACGGAATCATTTTAAATAAAATGCCTTGCAAGAGCGCTATCTGCACAGCGTTCGCATTTGCAACCAGCTGTTTTCCCGCATTTTTATGCCATGCCGAAACGCTTTCAACAAAAAATGACGTAAATATGCAACCTGCATCTTTATTACCTGCAGATTGCTCATGCCGTGCATACAGCATTTAAAAACGACGCCTGTTGAAACAGTACGGATCGGGTGTTATTATATATTATTATAACGGCGTATTTTTCTTACCGGCAGTATACGATGTAAATCAGTTCCCGAACAGTTTTCTTTTTTTAAACAATACATTCGGAAGATATTTGCGCGGCTGAAAAGAACATCTTCCATTTAACTGAATCAATGCATGAAGGCATCTCAACCCGGCAGCATCAGGCTGGCCGTTTTCGCATCCGGTGCTGGCAGCAATGCTGCAAAACTGATAGAATATTTTGGCACGGCCCAGTCCCCGCGCAACAGCCATGGTATACAGGTGGCACTTATTGTAAGCAATAAAAAGGATGCCGGCGTATTGCAGATAGCTGGGAATAACCAGATCCCTGTTTTAGTTATAGAACGTGAGCAGTTTTTCAGGGGAGATGCCTATGTGCCCCAATTGCAGCAGGCCGGTATAGATTTTATTGTGCTGGCTGGTTTTTTATGGAAGGTGCCTACCCTGCTTATCCAGGCTTATCCGCATAAAATAGTCAATATTCACCCTGCACTGCTGCCTGCTTATGGCGGAAAGGGCATGTATGGCCAGTTTGTACACGAAGCTGTTATCAGCAATAAAGAGCTGCAAAGCGGTATAACCATTCATTTTGTTGATGAGCTCTACGATCATGGTGCCCTGATCTTCCAGGCCACCTGCCCGGTATTGCCCGGTGATACAGCCGAAAGCCTGGCGCAGCGCATTCACCAGCTGGAGCATACCCATTATGCCAGGGTGGTGGAAGAAACGATACTGAAAGCCGCCAACGCCTGATTTTCTTTGCCTTCGCTTTTCGCGGTTTCGGGCTATTTTTGAATTATGTCAAAACCAACCATCGACCAGTGGGTGATGCAGTACAGCGATCAGCTGTTGCGTTATGCCTTACCCCGTGTCAATGATAAGGAAACAGCCAAAGACCTGGTACAGGAAACCTTCCTGGCAGCCTGGCGTAACCTGGACCAGTTCAGAGGAGAAATATCAGAAAAAAACTGGTTATTTACCATACTGAAAAACAAAATTATAGATCATTTTCGTAAGGCAGTTAACCGGCTTACCGACAGCTTACCACCCGCAACCGGTGACGACCCCTATTTTGACGAAAATGGTCACTGGAGTTCCAGTGGTTCGCCCAGGGACTGGGGCGTTAATTACAGTAATACCATCGAAACACGGGAGTTCTATGAAGTGCTCGCCAAATGCAAAAGCAGGCTGAAGGAGATCCAGAACACCGTATTTACCATGAAATACATGGATGGACTGGAAAGTGAGCAGATCTGTAAGGAGCTGAACATTACAGCGTCTAATTACTGGGTATTGTTACACAGGGCCAAGGTACAGCTCCGCTCCTGCCTGGAAAAAAACTGGTTCACCCGGTAAACAACAGCAAAACAAACCGTTTTTCATCAAAACATCCAGGAATGTACATTATGATCAATTGTAAACAGGCAGGCGAATATGTTTCGCAAAGAGAAGAAGGCAGGCTCTCTTTTTCAAAAAGGATGCAGCTGTTGCTTCACCTGGCTATTTGCAGCTTCTGCCGCTTATTTGTAAAACAAACCAGGCTCATGAAGCAATGTTCGGCCCATGCCTGCAACAACTGTGAGGAAAGCCTGAGCAGCGAAGAAAAACAGCAGCTTATTCAAAACCTGCAGCAGCAGTTATAATTAAATCATTCCAGTAAAAATCTCCCTAGCGACTTATTTATCCCCGGCTTTCAATAATTCAACCATTCTTTGTTCCTGGTTTAATTCTTCCGCAGTGATGCCAAGGTAAATCATTGTTCTATCTGCCACATCATCCACGGTATACCGGCCCGGCTCCAGCTGATTCAGTTTTTGCCACACCTGTTCAAAAGCAACGGCCACAGTTTGTGTTTCTATTCCTTCAAAATTTTCCTCCCCGAAAGCCACGGCCATTACTTCTTCAAGATGCAACAGCCATCCTGCCAGGTACACCGCATTATCCACCTGTTGCTGTAACCGGTTGATGTTTTCGCCGGCATGCTGCAGGCTGGCGCCACAGCAGGTACAAACCGCCGTGAAGTTTTTAACTGATCGCAGTGGGTAGCGGTCTTGTTCTCCACATTTGGGGCAGGTGATGTTCAGCGGATCGGCGAAATGCATTTTACTATAGCTTTGAAGTATTCCATATCTTGAAGATAGGAATACTTGTTCCTCCATCATAAATCACCACAAATGAGAAAACGGTTTCTTGTTATTGCCATCATCCTGCTACCAGCCCTGTCGCGAGCCCAGGAAGAGCCTGTTGACCAGGCCATGATGCAAAAAATAAAAGAAGAAGCAACAGCACATTCGCAGGTTGCTACCATTGCACACTATTTGACTGATGTTGCCGGGCCCCGGCTCACCAATTCGCCCGGTTACAAATATGCTGCACAGTGGGCTATACAAACCATGCAGCAATGGGGGTTGCAGAATGCTGCCCTGGAGCCCTGGGGCGAATTTGGCAAAGGATGGAGCACCGAACAGGTTTCTGTTGCATTAAAAGCTCCTTACTACCAGCTCCTCATCGCTTATCCCAAAGCCTGGACTGCCGGCACCAATGGGCCTGTATCAGGCAGGCTGGTGGTACTGGATAATCTTACTCCCGCAGCCATTAATAAGCTGGGTGATGATATCAAAAGAAGCATTGTAATGCTGCGCCCGAAAGATACTACGCTGAAATCGGCTTTCAAGGCCTATGCCACCCGTTATGAAGATTCGGTACTTGACCAGCTGCCAGACGCTTATATGCTGCAGCGCGATATGATTGAGATGTACAGCAAAATAATCAAGCAGCAGTTTGAAGTAAAAAAGCAGCTGGCCGATAAAGGTGCACTGGCCCTGGTTTCTATGAGCAGGGATACACGCGACGGCACGATACAGGTTGATGGCACCCCCTCTTTTGCCAAAGGCTACGATGCAGCACTGCCAGAGCTGGTGCTGTCGGCAGAAGATTTTCTGCGCATCAGGCGGCTGATCAATTCGGGCCAGCAGCCGGTAATAGAAATGGATATCCGCAATAAATGGTATACCGATGACCTCAATGGTTACAATGTGGTTGCTGAAATACCAGGCACAGATAAAAAACTGAAAAACCAGGTGGTGATGATCGGCGGGCACCTCGATTCCTGGCACAGTGGTACCGGTGCAACAGACAATGCAGCAGGCTGTGTTGTAATGATGGAAGCCCTGCGTATTTTAAAAACGCTGGGTATACAACCCAAACGCACAATCCGTATTGCATTATGGGGTGGTGAAGAGCAGGGACTGCTGGGCTCTTTTGGTTATGTGAAAAAGCATTTCGGCGATCCTGCTACCATGCAGTTGCTGCCCGAACAAAAGAATATCTCCGCTTATTTCAATCTCGACAACGGTTCGGGAAAGATCCGTGGTATATACCTGCAGAACAATGAAGCCATTGCCCCTATATTCAAAAGCTGGCTGCAGCCGTTTGCTGATATGGGTGCAACAGGCATTACCAAAAGCAATACAGGCTCAACCGATCACCTGTCTTTTGATGCAGTGGGCATTCCCGGTTTCCAGTTTATACAAGATCCGCTGGAATATGAAACCCGTACACACCACAGTAATATGGATACTTACGATCACCTGGCCCTCGACGACCTGAAACAGGCCGCCGCAGTAGTGGCAGCATTTGTATACAATGCCGCTATGCGCAATGAACTGCTGCCACGTAAACCATTGCCTGCAGCCGGCCGGTTTGTATTTGATACTGATGATCCACTGTAAAATCAACACTGAGTTTTATAAAAACAGCCGGCTTTGCAAAGCCGGCTGTTTTTCTTTATAAAGAATCCTGTAATGCCTGTGCTTCTCTTTTCTTTCTCAGTTTTTTAAACAGGTCGAGACCTATTTTTATATTTCCTTTTAAATCCGGTTTGGCCCGCAGGTAAATACTGGCGCCTGTTTTCCTGTATGCGCCTTTGTTGCGCGGCTTTTCATCATTGTCTCTTTTTTCCAGGAAATTGCTCAGCGGAACCTGTATACTGATATCTGTATTGCCTTTCATACTGTATATCCCTTCAATGAACAATGTCATCACATTCGACTGTACTTCCATACGCCTGATATGCACCTCATCTTTCTGTATGATCAGGCTGTCTTTTAATTCAGCGAAACGGATATTACTAAGATCGCGGTTTTTGAAAACAAATTTCTGTATACGCTGAACCGGTTCATAATTGATCAGGGCGCCATCTTTCAGCGAAAAGAAAATAGTGCCGTTCAGTGAGCCTGGTACCAATGCACCTTTATTGTTTATACCCATGGCAATGCTGGCACGGGTGTTCAGCCTGCCCTGCAAACTCTGGTAGGTAATTCCATCCTGCCCAAAATTGTCAAAAGCATAAAACAGTTTGCGTATGTCTACATTTTCCAACTGCACATCGGCCGAGGCTGCATGATAATTTGCACTCACCTGGTGAATACCGCCTTTTACGGCTACGGTTCCACCAGCATGCTGCAGCGATATGTTCTGCAGTTGCCAGTCGTCATGCTCAAATAAAATACGCCCGTTAAAATGGCTGGCGGTAAAATGACGCAGCCGGATATCATCGGCCCTGAGATCCAGCTGCAGTGTGCCTTTCTCCAGTATATCATCAAATCGCAATGCGGAGGCAGCCAGCCTTTGCGATTGTTTTTTGCGTACGATAAAACTGTTCTTCTTAACAAACAACGATTTAAAATCGGCCAGGTTCAGCGAAGGGGTAAACACCGAGCAGGCCAGGCTTCCTTTACCAGGATTACCTGTAGCGAGCTTGTTAACATCCTTCCCCTCCAGTGACACTTCAAAATGATTGCTGCCCACATTGCATTCCAGTTTTTTTACCGCCAGTTCATTAGAAGAGAATAACAGTTCACCATTGCAACCGGTAAATGTAAGATCCCTCGGTTCATAGTGCACCACACCATTGGTTACAAGCAACCGGCCGCTTAGTTTTTCCATTACCGAGGCATCTGCTGCCAGCGGGCCATTGTACTGCAGCTCCAGCAATGCCTGGCCGCTAAGCAAACGCAGGGTGCGCATACCCAGCTTATCATCCAGCATCGGAAAAGTACAGGTCGAGGTGAACTGAAACTGTAAATTGGGTTCAACCAGGTTGGTTATCCGCACATCTTTTCCCTTTAGCAGGATACCACCCCAGTCTGCTTCAAAATTGGCCAGGGTAACGATAGAGTTGTCGTCGGTACGGGGTTTACCCGCGATCATTTCATTGCTGAAACTGCCTTCAAAATTGCAGTTGCTGAAACCCATACCTGGTGTAAGCAAGGTGTTCCCGGCCACAGACCAGTTTACTTTTACCAGCGGGATGCTGTGGTAAGCCATAGAGCCTTCAATATCTGCCGTTACATCTATCGGCTCTTCAAGGTTAACCCGCAACAGCTTTTGCTGGATATTACTGGTTAATAAATGCGCGGCCTGCTGGTAATGGATCTGCTTTGTTTTGATATGAATGGCAAAATGTGCCCGCGTGCTATCCTGTAAAAAAAAGGCACCCTGCAGCGAAAAAGGATGCTTGTCAATTTGCACAGCGGTAACAGGGAACGACAATTCTTTGGTCGCGGGTTTAAACTGCAAACGCCAGTTGCCTTCAATTTCTTTGTTTAACAGGTAACTGCCTTTTGCAAGGTTGAAGCCAAGGCCCTTTACCAGTGCTTTTTCGCGCAGGTGGATGTTAATGGCCGTATCCAGCTTCTGAAGGTCGGCAGTGGCATGATGAAACAGTATTTCAAAATGCTTGTTCTTAAGCGTGTTGGTGGTGCTGGCAGTAATATTGTTCAGTTCAATCCTGTTGATAAACACATCTTTTTTCGCTGTCTGCACACCGGTATTGTTTTTCTTTCGCGGGGAAAGCAGGTAATGATTGTTGTAACCGGTAGAATCGGTAAATAAACGAACATATCCATCAGACAAGGTCACCGATCCTATACGGATATGTTTACCCAGCACATCCATTACATGAAGATTGCTGGATATGGTTTGAACAGCAATAATCGGTTGGTGATAAAGCGTATCGGATACCGTGAGGTTTTCCAGCACCAGCTCCACTTTGGGAAAATGCCGCCACACATTTACCCGCAGGTCTTTCAGGTGCACTTCCCCCTGCAGGCTTTCGCCCAGTTTCTGGTTGATCTGGTCCAGCAGTTTCTGTTTATTGGCCGAAACAAGTAATTGCAGGGCCAGCAACAGCAGCAGGTATAAGCCCAGTACAGCCAGTACCACTCTTGCGGCAATACGCATAGCCCTATGTTTCAGCCATTCCTTCATGCCGGATTGTTGATAGAAACACTTGTTTAAACCTGGAACAACAGGCTTATTGAATTTAAGATAAAAAACCCCGCCAAAAAGGGCCTGAACACTTAAAATTTTGTTTCAATAATATAGGGCAGCATTTTTTTCCAGGTAGCCCAGTCATGAGGCACATCAGGGCCCCAAACTTCCAGGTTGCACCAGATGCCTTTATCGAACAGCACACCGGCAAACCGCCTGTTGGCTTCGGGGTCTTCAAAGGCCCCGCTACCTGTATAAATATGTATGTGATGACTGGCTTTTATTTTATCCAGGTACCAGGGATCTGTGAGGTTGGGTATATAGTGGATAGGACTATTGTAATACACCTGTTCATCCCAATAGCCATGGGTGTATTCGGTTAAATCGTATACGCCGCTCATGCTGATGGCGCCGTTGAGTATATCGGGACGTTTAAGAAAAAGGTTCATTGCATGAAAAGCGCCCAGCGAAGCGCCGCAGGTGAATATCATGGTATCTGCGCTTGTATGGTTGCGGATAAATGGCACCACTTCTTCGTACACATACTGGTTAAACTGGTTATGTCTGATGGCTTTATGTTCAGGCAGCATTTCATTATTCATCCAGCTTTCTTTGTTGATACTGTTAATGCTGAACAGTTTCAGTTTACCGGCTTCTATAAACGGGCGAACAGTCTCTATCAGTCCAAAACGTTCATACTCGAGGTAATCGGCGCCGGCAGTAGGTATCATCAGCAGGGCAAAACCATAATGGCCATATACGGCCAATGGCATTTCTTTTTGAAGGGATGGGCTGAACCATGATGTTGTTTCCTGGTGCATATTTATTTTTTTTGGCGGCAGTAACGCATTGCTCACCGTTCCTTGCGTCGCACACTTCGGCGCCAGTGAAAAATTCTAGCGGGTTATACCTGGTGTGTTGTTGTGTTGTTTTCTTCCTGTTAATCCAGGCAGGTTTTCTTTATCTCGCTCCACAGGTCGCGGTAGCACTGGGCCGCATAACTACTGTTGGCAAATTCAAAAACCGGCTGCTGGTGAACACCCATTTTTTCCACATCACTGAGGTAAGGGATATAACTTTTGAAAAACAATTTGTCTTTATAAAACTGTTGCACCGTTTCATGATGCAGGTTTTTCCGGTGATCCATCATGTTGAAAAAACATTTGATCTTATCGGTGTTCAGTTCATTGTCTTTGAAATATTCCACTACGGTTTCGTATGAGCGGATAGATAAGGTGGTGGGTATATTCGGCATCAGCACCCAGTCTGCAGCAAAGAAAATATTTTCATGTAACAGGGATATTCCGGGCGGGCAATCGATAAATACTACATCGTATTGTTTCATTCCGCTGAGCAGGTTTTTTAGTTTTTTCCTGCTTTGTTTCATTTCATCCAGCAACACATCTGCATTACGGGCCGACAGGTCGGCCGGTATCACCCATAAATTTTCAAACACAGAATCCTGTGCGGCTTCCTGTATGCTTAGTTCCTCTGTAAGCAGTTTCCTGCTTTCATTTTTAACAGAGGGTTGAACATTGAAATAAAAAGAAGAAGATCCCTGAGGGTCCAGGTCCCATACCAGTGTTTTTAATCCATCAGCAGCTGCGAGATAAGCCAGGTTAACAGTGGCAGCGGTTTTACCTACTCCACCTTTCAGGTTATACAATGCGAGTGAGGTCATAGCCCGGTTTTTAAAATGGAATATACGAAAAAGCAGTTACTTGAACCGCGCTGTATGGTTGAAAGATGGGGTCTGTGGCTGCAACTTTTCAGGTATTTGGCCCTGCACATAAAAACAAATCCGGGAAATAGTTGAATGGTCAACTATTTCCCGGATAAAATCAATATAGAAAAATGCTGAAATACCGGTAAACACTATGCCTTCCGCCCGGCACGGTAGCCTTTTACAGCATAATACATAATAAAAAGGTAACAGGGTAGTAGCAGTACATAAGCATGGCGGGTATCCCAGGCTTCAGATAATTTGCCATAAAGCAGCGGCAGTATGGCGCCACCTGCAATGGCCATTACCAGCAATGCCGATCCAGTTTTGGTAAACCTGCCCAGCCCATGAATGGCCAGCGGGAAAATAGCAGGCCACATCAGTGAATTGGCCAGCCCCAGCAGGGCAATGAACAGAACAGAGGTAAACCCGTTGGTAACAATGGCCAGCAGGCTGAAAGCTACACCCAGTATAGCACAGAGCTTTAATGCGGCCTGTTGCGATAAATATTTGGGAATAGCAATAATACCCACAACATAGCCCACCAGCATACAGGCCAGTGTACCCTGGGTAAAAAACCGGGCTGTTGATAAAGGAATACCCAGCGATTTGCCATAATTGATAATCGTATCCCCGGCCATCACTTCCACACCTACATACAGGAACAATGTAATTACACCAAGCACCAGGTGAGGAAACTGCAGCACGCTGGTTTTTTGTGGCTGTGTGGCTTTGGCATCAGCGGTTCCTGGTTCATCGTCATTAATATCCGGCAGGGAAGAAAGCAATACAGCCACAGCCAATACCACCAGTACAATGGCGATAATAATATAAGGTGTTACCACCCTGCCGGCCAGCTCGCTCAATGTAGCTTCCCGCGAAGCGGCATCCATACCCAGCAGTTTTTTTTCGAGGCCATCGGCATCTTTCAGCGCGATATATCCAAAGATCAACCCGGCAAGAATACCGGCCACTTTATTGCAAATACCCATAATACTGATGCGGGAAGCCGCACTTTCGTAAGGGCCAAGAATGGTTACATAAGGGTTCGAGGCTGTTTGCAGCAGTGCCAGGCCCGTACCGATAATAAACAGGCCCACCAGGAACATATCAAAACTGCGTGAACGCGCAGCCGGTATAAAAATAACGGCCCCTATGGCCATGATCAGCAATCCCAGCGCCATCCCTCTTTTATACCCTGTTCGCTTTAAAACAATCGATGAAGGAATCGCCATCACCGTATAGGCAATATAAAAAGCTGTGGCCACCAGGTACGACTGGAAATCAGATTTTAACTCACAGGCTATTTTGAGATAAGGGATCAGCGTTCCGTTCACCCAGGTTACAAATCCAAAAATGAAAAACAATGCCCCGATAATCAGCAGGGGCCCCATATAACCTTTTTTGTTTGCGGCAGGGGATGCAGGCAGTTTTTGTTCCAGTTCAATGGCGGTAGACATGTTGGTTGAGTTTTCTCCTTTTTTGATTAAAATATGGCCAATAAGGCTTCAAATTAGCATTTGAGGCTGACATTATTGTAGTATAACGTTTGCGTGAATTGTAACCGCATACTGCAACTAAAAAATGAATGTTTTTACATCGAAACAAATATTTGTTAGTTTCAAAAAACACTGTTTCTTTGCACCCCATCAATCTTGTTATTGATAATAACGATTGCAGCACCAATACTAACGATTGCTTACGTTCATTTTTGCTTGCTTGTATGAAAACTCAACAGATTGTTTTTTTCAAGCATAAGCACGTTGATATACTCAACGTGCTTTTTTATTGATGTGTATGCAGCACTGCAGAAGCTAACCGCCGCTATTTTTCTGCAATAACTAATGCCACAGGATCTTTATTGTTTATGCCTTCATTTCAGTCAGCTCTTTCTGCATGCGGAACATCTCATCCCTTAACCGGGCTGCTTCAATGAAATCGAGGTCGCGGGCAGCTTTCTCCATTTCCTTCTTCAGCTTACTAATGGCTTTTTCCATCTGCGGAATGGTTTTGTAGGTTTCCTGCTCTTCTGCAGCATAATGTACAATATCCTCACCGGGTGAAATAGCCAGCGGGTTTTTCTGATCGTAACCCTTGATATCGAGAACAGAGGTTTGCTTCATGATCTGCTCAATGGATTTCTTCACTGTTCTGGGTATAATTCCATGCTCCTGGTTATAGGCAATCTGTTTTTCCCGGCGCCTGTTGGTTTCATCAATGGTGCGCTGCATGCTCTCGGTCATCTTATCGGCATAAAAAATAACCAGTCCGTCAACATTACGGGCCGCACGGCCTGCTGTCTGGGTCAGTGATTTTTCATTACGCAAAAAGCCTTCTTTATCGGCATCCAGTATAGCCACCAGTGATACTTCGGGCAGGTCGAGGCCTTCCCTCAGCAGGTTTACACCTACCAGTACATCTATCTCACCCAACCGCAGCTGGCGAAGTATTTCCACACGTTCCAGTGTATCCACATCGCTGTGAATGTATTTTGATTTGATGTTGATACGGTGCAGGTATTTATCCATTTCCTCGGCCATGCGTTTGGTGAGTGTGGTCACCAGCACACGGTCGCCTTTGCGCACACGTTTATCAATTTCATCAAGCAGGTCATCGATCTGGTTAATGCTGGGCCGTATTTCAATGGGAGGATCCAGCAAGCCTGTTGGCCTTACAACCTGTTCTACCACTACGCCGCCGGTTTGTTCCAATTCATAATCGCCGGGGGTGGCACTTACAAAAACCGTTTGGCCTATCATCCTTTCAAATTCATGAAAATTCAGCGGGCGGTTATCCAGTGCACTGGGTAAACGGAAACCATAATCCACCAGTACCAGTTTGCGGCTTCTGTCGCCGCCGTACATACCCGCGATCTGCGGAACAGTCTGGTGGCTTTCATCAATCACGCACAAAAAGTCTTTGGGAAAATAGTCCAGTAAACAGAAAGGCCTGTTACCGGGGTCCCGGCGGTCGAAAAAGCGGGAGTAGTTTTCGATGCCATTGCAATAACCCAGTTCACGCATCATTTCCAGGTCGTATTCCACCCTTTCTTTAATCCGTTGTGCCTCTATCAGTTTACCCATGCGTTTAAAGTATTCCACCTGCTCCATCATCTCATCCTGTATCTCGTGCATGATCTGTGTCATCATGTCTTTGGGAGCCAGGTACAGGTTGGCCGGGAAGATGGCTGCATTCTCAAGTGTGGCAATGCGTTTGGAATTGGTTACATCAATGGTTTCTATTTCTTCGATCTCATCCCCGAAAAAAGTAATGCGGTAACCATAATCCACATAAGGCAGGTTGATATCCACTGTATCACCTTTTACACGGAATGTTCCGCGTTTAAATTCAATCTGCGTGCGGGAGTACAGGCTGTTCACCAGGGAATGCAAAAATCCCTGGCGGGAGATCACCTGCCCTTTCTGGATACGGACGATACCGTTCTCAAACTCTGCAGGGTTGCCCATACCATAAATACAGCTTACGCTGGCAACCACGATAATATCCCGCCTGCCCGTAAGCAGTTCACTGGTGGCCTGCAGGCGCAGCTTGTCCAGTTCTTCATTTATGCTCAGGTCTTTTTCAATATAGGTATCGCTCACCGGCATATAGGCTTCCGGCTGATAATAATCATAATAGCTCACAAAATACCCCACTGCATTTTCGGGGAAGAATTGCTTAAACTCCCCGTACAATTGGGCAACCAGTGTTTTGTTGTGCGTTAGTACCAAGGTGGGCCGCTGAACATTAGCGATCACATTGGCCATGGTGAATGTTTTTCCCGAACCGGTAACACCCAGCAAAGTCTGAAAACGTTCCCCGTTCAGTAGCCCCTCTGTCAGTTGTGCAATGGCCCCCGGCTGGTCACCGGAAGGCTGGTAGGCAGAATGTAATTTAAAAGGCATATGCTTCTCCGTTCTGTAAACAATAAAATTACTAAAAATTATAGCATCCCGCTGTATTGTTTTGTGCTGGGGACAAACTTCCGCATATGCCCGCCCGAAAAACCGGCTTTTATCCTCTTTGCTGTGTTTGCACAATGTTTGTTCCTGTTCAGGATGCCGGGCAGCCGGCTTTTATGGCTGCTGTTACCTGTATTAATTTTTTATTACCAGTAAAAACCAAAAAAGATTGAACCCTTTTTACCAGCCCGTAGGTGCTTTCTATCAAGATGATGGCCGTTGTGATTTCAGGGTATGGGCGCCGCTGAAAGAGCAGGTGGAGCTGTTGCTGCTGCAACCTGAAGAAAAAGTTTATGCAATGGAGAAAGATGAGGGCGGTTATTGGTCGGTTACGATAAATAATGCCAGGCCTGGCATACCTTATTTTTTTGTGCTTGATAAAACCATGCAGCGGCCTGATCCTGCATCTGTTGAACAGGCCTCAGGTGTGCACGGCCCATCTACTGTTGCCAGGCGCAGTTTCAGCTGGCATGATGATGACTGGACCGGCATTGAACGGCAGGATCTGCTGATCTATGAGCTGCACACCGGCTGCTTTACGGCAGCACATACATTTACGGGCATCATCAGCAAGCTGGACTACCTGCAGCAACTGGGTATCACCGCAATTGAGCTGATGCCTGTAGGTCAGTTCCCCGGCAACCGCAACTGGGGGTACGATGGTGTATACCCGTTTGCAGTGCAATATTCCTATGGCGGTATCGACGGACTAAAACAGCTGGTCGATGCGGCGCATCGTGCGGGTATTGCAGTACTGCTCGATGTGGTATACAATCACCTCGGCCCCGAGGGGAACTATCTTGCTGATTATGGCCCCTATTTCACCGATGCCTATAAAACACCCTGGGGCAGGGCACTCAATTTTGATGGCGCCTGGTGCGATGGTGTTCGCAATTATTTTTTGCAGAATGCGCTGATGTGGCTGGATGAATTTCGTATCGACGGCCTGCGGCTTGATGCAGTGCATGCCATCCGCGACCATAGCGCCCACCATTTTATACAGCAACTGCATGAAGAAGTAAATGCCCTCGAAAAAAGAACCGGCCGACGGAAACTGCTGATCGCAGAAATTGACCTCAACAATGTGCGTTATATCCAGCCGGTAAACAAAGGCGGGTATGGGCTTGATGCCCAGTGGATCGATGAATTTCATCATGCACTGCACAGTGTGCTCAGCGGCGAAACCAATGGGTATTATGAAGACTTCGGCAAATGCATGCATATCGAAAAAGCATTCCGTGATACATATGTGTACAATGGTATTTATTCACCACACCGCAAACGGGTCTTTGGATCTGCCAGTGTAAACAATGCCTTTGACCAGTTCGTGGTATTTGCACAAAACCATGACCAGGTAGGTAACCGCTTGCTGGGCGACCGGTTAACAGGCATTGTTTCCTTTGAAGCATTAAAGCTGGCTGCCGCCACCGTATTGCTCTCTCCTTATATTCCACTGTTGTTTATGGGTGAAGAATACGGGGAGAAAAACCCCTTTCTTTTTTTCTGCAGCTACGAAAGCGATGAGCTGGTTGAAATTGTGCGCAAAGCACGAAAAGAGGAGTTCGCTTATTTTCATTTTAACAGCAATTTCCCCGATCCACAGGCAGAAGATTGTTTCCGGCAATCCACTCTTTCCTGGAATACAGAAGAGGAACATGCCGCCATACTGCTCCGTTTTTACCAAACACTTATCGCTTTCCGCAAAACACAGCCGGCCATGCAGTACCGTGGCAGGGACGGACTAAAAGTACATCCTGTTGAAAACGACGTATTGCTGGCCGAGCGCTTTCATGACAACCAGCATATATACCAGGTATTCAATTTCAGTAAACAGCAGCAGCATTATCTGCCGGCTTGGAACAATGCAGCCGGTAAGGTTTTCGATTCTGCCGCTGCAGAATGGCTGGGCCCTGGCGCCACCGGTGTATCTGTTCTGCAGGCCGGCCAGGAATTGTTACTGCAACCTGAATCGGTTGTTGTTTATGAAAAAATAAATTAATCCCTATGTTCTATCCAGCCGCAACCTACCGCGTACAGCTTAACAGCCAGTTTACGCTGAGGCACCTTCAACAGATCATTCCTTACCTGCACCAGCTGGGCATCTCCACTGTTTATGCCGCACCTCTTATGCAATCGGCAAATGACAGTGTGCATGGTTATGATGTGATGAACCCCGATATGATCAATCCCCAGATAGGAACAGTGGAAGAACTGGAGCTTATTGCTAGGCAATTAAGGCAGTTTGGTATGCACTGGCTACAGGATATTGTGCCCAATCATATGGTTTTCAGCACAGCCAATACCAGGATGGCAGATGTTCTCGAAAGAGGGCCGCAGTCTCCTTACTATCACTATTTTGATATCGACTGGGATCATCCCGACCCTTCTTTAAATGGCCGGCTGATGCTGCCTTTTATAGGAACAGAGCCTGAAGAGGCCATTCAGAGAAAAGAAATACAGTTAGCGCAAACACCGGGCGGGCCCGCCGTCGTGTATGCCGGCAATGCTTATCCCTTAGCCATAAACTCCTGGCGGATGATCATTGCAGTGGCAGGAGAAAATATCAATGCAACATCCTTGCATGTGCTCAATGAGCTGGTTGAACAAAGTATTCAGCAGGCAGCTTCATTGTCTTTTTCGCAATGGCAGATGTATAAACAGGAACTACTGCACAAAATTCAGGAAGAGACAACGCTTCTGCAATTGCTGCAGCAATGTATGGCGCATATAAACGATCATCCACCGCTGTTGAAGCAATTATTGCAACAGCAGCATTATACTTTAACCTGGTGGCGGAATACAGAACAGCAGATCAATTACCGACGCTTTTTTACAGTGAATAGCCTTATCTGCCTGCGGATGGGAGACGAGGCGGTGTTCACCGATTATCACCAGCGCATTTTTTCTTTATACAAACAGGGGCTCATCAATGGCCTGCGTATCGATCATATCGACGGGCTCTACAATCCGCAGCAATACCTTGACCGGTTGCGAAAAGCACTGGGCGATGAGTGCTATATTATTGCAGAAAAAATACTTGGCAACAATGAGATACTGCCGGCAGAATGGCGGCTGCAGGGAACAAGCGGTTACGAATTTCTCTCTTTTACCAACCAGTTGCTCACCGACCAGCATGGTGCTGAAAAACTGCGCCGGTTTTATAAAGAACTGGTACCCGGTATGCCAGACTACCAGGAACTGGTGTTCTACTGCAAGCATCGCTTTTTACTGGAACAAATGAACGGTGAACTGGACAACCTGCTACATTACCTCGACGCATTGGAGCTTACCGCAGGTATACAAACGCCACAGCTCAGGGATGCGCTGGCCATATGGATGGCCGCTTTTCCTGTTTACCGTATTTATCCCAATGGCTTCCCGCTGGAAGAGGCGGAGCAGGAGCCTGTTCGACAGGCTTTTGAAACCGCCATCCGCAATGCGCCCGAGCTACAGCAGGGCTGGATGATATTGCAATCATTGTTTGATGCCGGCACCGACCCTGACTTCGCAGAACGGAAAAATAAATTCCTGATGCGGCTGATGCAGTTTACCGGCCCGCTGGCGGCCAAGGGTGTGGAAGATACCTGCTTCTACCTGTACAACCCGCTTATCGCGCACAATGAAGTAGGCGATAGCCCGGCACAACTGGGCGACAGCATAGAACATTTTCATTCCAAAATGCAAAGCAGGCAGCAGAATAATCCTTATTCTCTCAATGCAACATCGACACATGATACGAAAAGAGGAGAAGATGCGCGGCTACGTATCGGCGCTTTAAGCATACTGGCAGATGAATGGATCGCTAAAGTAAGCGAATGGATGCAGTTGAATGAACCGCTTGTACAGTACCGTGGTGTACGCAGGATGCCTTCTGTGAATGATGAATATTTTATTTACCAGTCGCTCATCGGCAGTGCACCGCCATCCGGCGAAATAACAGATGACTGGCTTGAAAGAACCAGGCAGTTTATAGTAAAAGCAGTACGCGAAGGAAAAAAAGAAAGCAACTATATCCAGCCCGATACTGTTTACGAAGAAGCCTGCACCCGTTTTATAACCGCCCTGTTACAGCCGGATCATGCATTCCGCCAAAGTTTCTTCTCTTTTCTTGGCGAAGTGCTGGTTTATGCCTGCAATCATTCACTTGCCGAAACACTGATCAAGATCACGGCGCCGGGCATTCCCGATTTTTACCAGGGTGCAGAGTTATGGAACACCAGCTATGTAGATCCCGATAACCGCCTTCCCGTAGACTACACTGCACGGATGCAGGCGTTGGAAATACTGAAACAAAAACAAGCTGAAGGCTTTGCTGAACTGCTGCCCTGGCTGGAGCAGCATAAACAGCAGGGCTTGCAGAAAATGTTTGTGATCCGCCGCATGCTGGATTTCCGTTCAAAAAACAACCTGCTGTTCCTGAAAGGATCGTATATCCCGCTCACCGTTAGTGAAAACCGTACGGCGCTTGCTTACGCAAGGCATTTTAACGGGAAATGGATTTGCATATGTATACCGCTGGGCCGTGCCGCAGGGTATACCGCATCCGGCAACTTGCCCGATGCCATCATCAGGCTGCCTGAGAACAGTGCGTCCAGCTGGGTTAACCTGTTCACCGGCGAAACCATACAGCTTACAGGAAACAGTATTTCGCTCAGGCAGCTGCTGGAACGTTTTCCTGTAGCCTGCCTGATGGCAACATAACAATTACCTGCCAGTTTTCCGATGCGGATGTTTGCCAAACAGCCAGGGCAGCAGACCGGGCTCTGCAAAAGCATTGTCCCAGCTGTTGTGCATGGCTTCGGGGTATTCAGTATAATGCACATCAGGTGCATTGGCTTTTTGCAATGCAGCATACAAATTGCGGCCGAATGCCGGATTGACCACATTGTCTTTTGCCCCATGAAAGATCCATAAAGGCATGTCTACCGCATGCTGAACATACAACTGCGGGTCACAGCCGCCGCAGATGGAAAAAGCAGCCCTGAAATAATGGGGGTAGCGTATCAACATATCATAGGTGCCAAAGCCGCCCATCGACAAACCACCCAGGTATAGTTGTTCCCGTTTGGCTGTACCTGATTGCACCAGGCTGTCTGCCAGCAGCTTCACCAGCCGTGCAGGACTTGTTGCCGGCTGTATACTTGGGTACAGGCTTATCTGCAGTTTACCGGTACTATCCGTCAGCCGCCGGTACCGTGCCCAGCTGCTGTCGGAAGGACATTGCGGAAACAGTACAATAACCGGGAATTGCCGTCTGAATGTTGCCCCGGTAAATACACTGCCGCCATGCAGCAGCTGTGCATGGTTATCATGCCCCCGCTCGCCCGAGCCATGCAGGAAGATAAGCAGCGGGTATGCTTTACCGGGCCGGTAGTTTTCCGGGAACAATACCCGGTAACGCAGGGTGTCTTTCCCCCGGATAAATACTTTTTTTTGAAACAGGCTTGTATCCTGCGCCTGCAAACTGTAATACAGTATGCACAGTACAATACACGAAACTATTTTTTGCATATGGCTTTTATTCATTTCGTCCGGCATCTGCCGTCAAGTTACGCAATCTGCTATAAAAGATCTTTGTACAGGCTGCCGGTATACCAGCCTGCAAAAACAAGAACAGCTGTCCGGTGAGACAGCTGTTCTCTTTATTGCCAGGTTATTTTAGTTTTATTTACCAGGCACCAGTTTGCCCAGTTTCTGGTAAAATGCGGTAGGGCTATTGGCGTTCTTGGGTGCATATTTACCGGCAATGACCGGGATATAGATCACCCTTCTGCGGCTGGCTTCGCCGCTTATAGAAGAGCGTGCCACACGGTGCCAGAGGCGGCCGTCATGAACGGTCAGATCGCCGGCCTCAGGCGTAACGGCCCACTCATTTTTGTCCGGTTTGTTGTCCAGGAAATATTTTTTACGGAACAGGAGGTTATATAAGCTCTGTCTATGTGTTCCGGGAATCAGGCGCAATCCACCGTTTTCGGGCTGCAGGCTGCTGAGGTGTATACCTACATTGAGCATGGGGTTCAGCCGCTGGCCAAGGAAAATATCGCGCAGGCCATCAGTATGCCAGCCCATTTGCGAAAATTTACTTTCAGGGCCATTAACGTAATGGTTAAATACCATGCCGTCTTTTTCATCTGCGCCGATCCTTGCACCGGGGCCTATCAGGCCCAATAACACTTCCAGGCGGGGATCATTGATAAATTCATTTGCAACCGGGTGATGCTGGTTGAGAAACGCAAAACGCTGAACAATCGTATCGCCATTCAGGTCTTTCCCGTATTTGATGGGAACACCATTGATCTTTTCCACTTTTTCACTGATCCACCTTTGCTGTACATCCTCTGATGCACGTATCAGCTCCTGTACCGCTTCCGGCGTAAGAAACCGTTTAAAATGAATAAAACCGTGCTGATCAAAAAACTGTCGTTGTTCTCTTGTCAGGGTGCCGGAAAGGGAAAAGGTAGGATAGTGAGCTGCCATAGCTAATACAGTATTTTACAGATGATGGTGAAAAGGTGAAAAATAAGACATTCTTTTGGTACTATTCAAATAAAAAGCTGCAGCAACAACAGCATTTTATCCCGGTTTTAACAAATAAAACCTGCGGAGAACAAATGGTATGAAAGAAATGTACTGACATGTTTAATAGTCTACTAAAATAGTAGACTTATTTTATTTCAGCAAATTTTTCCGGTTTTTCTTAAAAAAAAGGGATTCCGGGAAAATTTTTACGATGCAGTTGACATAGGGTTGTCAGTAGCCGGTGGTTGCTTTGTACAAAAATGAGGCATGCAAAAAATAACGCTCGACAAACTGTATCCCGGTTATTTCACTGCCGGCCCGGAACCAAGGGTATTTGATTTTCCGCAATTGCGTTATATCAGCATTGAAGGAAGCGGGAACCCCAATGAACAGCCTTTTGCCGATAAAGCACAGGCCTTGTATATCACGGCTTTCAGCATAAAACAGGCTGCTAAACAGGAAGGATGGGACTTCACTGTTTCTAAGCTGGAAGGCCTTTGGTGGACAAAAACCGGGCAATGGGGGCCTGCTGCGCCCTATGAAGACTGGCAGTGGAAACTGTTGATCGCCCTGCCCGGGCAAGTGCAGCCTGCACTGTTTGAAAAAGCAGCTGCCTCGGCTTTCGCCAAAAAACAGATACCTCTGCTGCAACAGGTAAAGCTGGAAACCTGGGCCGAAGGCAAAGCGGTACAATTGCTGCATACCGGTCCTTACAGCGCAGAAGCACCCAGCCTGGAAAAACTGCATGGGTTTATGCGGGAGAACGGTCTTGAAAAACGGGGTGTACACCATGAAATTTATCTATCCACACCAGGCAGAACACCGGCAGAAAAACTAAAAACCATTTTGCGGCAACCCATACAATAAAGCAAACAACCCTTAAGAAACAGCACCAATTATTCACCTATTCTTTTACACTAAATATACTACCATGCACACACCTGTTGTTTATGCATTCGTTTTTGACGGTTTTTCTGATTGGGAGCTGGCATATGCATTACCGGCAATTAAACAATCAGGGAAATATGCTGTAGAAACCATTTCTTTCACCAAAGATCCCGTTACCTCTGCCGGCGGCCTTACCGTATTACCCGATGGGGATGATTTTTCTTTTGAACATGCAGCCATGTTGCTGATACCCGGGGGCAGGCTTTGGGAAGAAGAAAATACCCCGGCCATCTATCCGCTGATAGAACAGTTCTTCCGGAAGAAAATACCGGTGGCAGCTATCTGCAGTGGAACACTTGTGCTGGCAAGGACCGGACTGCTGGACCAGGTAAGGCATAGCAGCAATGCCCGGTACTACCTGAAAGAGTTTGTTCCTGAATATGAAGGAGAAGCCCTGTACCAGGATGCGGCTGTAACCACCCACAAACGGGTGATCACCGCCAATGGCACTGCTGCCGTTGAGTTTGCCCGCGCCATTTTCCAGGAACTGGACCTGATGAGCGAAGAGGAACTGGAAAAATGGTTTCTGTTGTTTGAAGAAGGCATCTGGACTGCTTAGTGTTAACTTTGTTATCCATGATGCCGCCTGCGTAACAGCTTTATCCGCATGGCTGCATGCCTTTAAAACCAGTGCCAACGGATGAAACGCAGTAAAGCAGGTATTCCCTCATTTAACCTGGGCCCACATGCAAGGGCCGGGATCTTTATAAAAAAGATGCAGGACCCGCTCAACCAGGATCCTGCATCTATGTCTGTTGATCATGATGTGTATTCCCCGCATCGCGATAATCACTATCTCATTTTTATCCTGCGTAAAGGAAAAGGCAAAATGCGGATAGATTTTAAAGATGTGCGGTTCAGTGCACCGGCACTCACTACAATCTGCCCGGGGCAGGTGCATCATGCGCTTGAATACCACCAGATGGAAGGCTGGGTGCTTTCTTTCGATCCATCCCTGATGCCGGGGCATCTCGCAGCGCTATTCACTCATTGTTCCAGGACAGAAAATGTTATCCGGCCAGGCACCCTGCTGCTTGCGCAATTATCGGGCCTTGCAGATACCCTGTGCCAGCTGAAGCAGGAAGAACAGCAACCCTATACCGGCCAGGCCATGTACGCCGCATTACAAACCATACTGCACCTGCTGGCCAATGTGCTTGAGCAGAAAAAAACCGCTGGTAAAACCAGCGATTCACGGAGTGCATGGATAGAGCAGCAGTTTTTCCAGCTGCTGGAAAAGCATTATAAAACATGGAAAAAACCGGCCGATTATGCCGCGGCATTATCCATCACTGTATCGCACCTGAACGATACCATAAAAGACAATACCGGTTTCAGTGTTTCACACCATATACAGGAAACTGTTTTGCTCGAAGCCAAACGGCAACTGTACCACACCAGTTTCACCGTAAAGGAGATAGCCTATGCGCTGGGTTATGATGACCAGGGCTATTTTATCCGGTTGTTTAAAAAAGTAACCGGTTCAACACCTATTGCGTTCCGCCAGCAATTCCGCGAATGATACGGTTTTCATCGCTGTAATAATTTTACCTGATCCGTTATTTCTGCAGTACAATTGAATAAATTTGGTGCATGTTCAAACCAGAAGACATCAAAAAACGTGTAGGTAGTTATGCTGCCGATTTTATAGAACAGGGCATGGTTATTGGCCTGGGTACCGGATCTACCGTGTACTGGCTGATACAAACACTGGGCGAGCGGATGCAGCAGGGGCTGCAGATAACCGTGGTACCCACTTCGCGCCAAACACAAACACTGGCAACAGAACTGGGCATCCCTCTTACTGAACTGAATGCAGTAAATGAATTGGTGCTTACCATTGATGGTGCCGATGAGGTGGATGATCAGCTACAGCTGATCAAAGGCGGCGGAGGTGCATTGCTGCAGGAAAAAATGGTGGCAGCCGCTTCCCGTCAGCTGATCATTATTGTAGATGAAACCAAAATGGTTAGCCAGCTGGGCAGGTTTCCCTTGCCTGTAGAAGTGATCCCGTTTGGATGGAAACAGGTAGAACAGAAAATAAAACAACTGGGCTGCCGCGAGATCAGCCTGCGTGAAAAAAACGGGCAAACTTTTATCAGTGATCACGGGCATTATATACTCGATTGTCATTTTGAACAGATCAATGATGCCGCTGCCCTCAATACCAATATACACCTGATACCCGGCGTGGTTGAAACAGGTTTGTTTGTACATATGGCCAATATGGTGGTAACCGGTTACAGCGACGGAAGAATTGAAACGAGGAATAGTTAGTGCTGCCTGCAATACCGCAAAACACCCTGTGCCAGCAGCAGGAAACATCATCAATTATATGCAATAAGTCTTATTGCATATTGCATCCGCTTCTTTCAGCAAACAGGCATCACCCTGCCAGCCTGGCTGCCAGGTATAAATGATCTGCCAGCTGCCGGATGGCATTGGCTGCAATATTGATCTGTTGCTGCGCCTGCTCCCATTTACGTTGTTCAATAGCTTCCCTGATACCCGGCATTGTTTTTACACCATAGCCCGTATAAAAACCGGGTGCATATAAAGTATGCCTGTACCAGGGGCGGTAGGGCAGGCCTTTTACCGTGAGCAGCTGTTGCTCTGCCTGGTAAAGCAATTTATTGATGGGGCCGTGATCGGTATTGTTCGCTACTGTTTTCAGCAATGTGTCTGACAGTACCTTGGCCACTTTTTCCAGGTCGTTCAATGCATTCTGCAGCTGTGAATAATCCAGGTAAGGCACTTCTTCTTTTACCCTGGGTACATTGTACACTTCAGTAGGGTCGGCGGCCAGTTTGTATGCCCTTGAGCGGATAACCTGGTTTTCTATCAGCGTATTTTCCCTCATCTGGTCTGTCTGGCTCATCAGGTCGGTCACATAACCATTTATGGTATTGTAGAGGTTTTTAAAATTGAATGGGAGTATGCTGGCATCGGCCATCCGCAGGGCGGCACGGCCGGCTGTTTGAGCCAGTGCAACACCATAATTAAAGCCAGGATCTTTAAACCGGCGGTAATCATCGTAGGAATCGTATATGGAGTGGTATTCCCCACCTTCATCTTCCCCGCCAAATTCAAGATTGAGTGAAGGGATACCTGTATGCTGCAGGAAAGAAGAATAATCAGAACCGGAGCCCAATGCAGATAAAACCAGGGTTCGTTTGGACAATAATTCTTTTTTGGCGCTCATTGAATTTGCCTTCACAATATCATAAGCCCGTTTTCTTTCCAGCAGGCTCACTTTTGTTTGCGGGTCAATCACTGTTTTGGCAATTTCTTCCATCAAAGGTTCCAGGGCATGTGAGCCACCGGCATGCAAAAATCCGCGGCCATTGCCATCAGAGTTAATATAGACCACCGCTTTCTGCTGCAGTTCGGCTGCATGGTCTTCTACCCATTCGGTAGAGCCCAGTAAGCCCGGCTCTTCACCATCCCAGGCACAGTATACCAGCGTTCTTTTGGGGCGCCAGCCTGTTTTCACAAGATTGCCGATCGATTTTGCTTCTTCCAGCATGGCCGCAAGCCCGCTGACAGGATCTCCCGCACCATTCACCCAGGCATCGTGGTGATTGCCGCGGATAACCCATTCATCAGGATAATCGTCTCCTTCCAGCATGCCAATAACATCGTAACAGGGGCGCAGCTTCCAGTCGAATTCCGCGCGCAAATGCACTTTTGCTTTACCCGGACCGATATGATAGGTGATGGGCAGAGCACCGCGCCAATCGTCAGGGGCAACAGGCCCCTGCAATGCTTCCAGCAAAGGACGGGCATCATGATAACTGATGGGCAGTACAGGTATTTTAAGCAGGTTGGTTGCTTTAAACCTGTCAAGGCGCTGGGCCGAATCTGTTGCACCTACATTGGGTGTTAAAGGATCGCCCGGGTAAATCACCATATCCATCACAGAGCCGCGCTGTACACCATATTCATTTTTGAATGCGCCTTTGGGATACACATCACCCTGGTAATAACCATCGTCTTTGGGATCGGAATAAATAATACAGCCAACAGCTCCATGCTCCTGTGCCACTTTGGGTTTAATACCCCGCCATGAGCGGCCGTATTTGGCTATCACAATTTTGCCTTTTACATCAATACCCAGCCGCTCAAGCTGTTCATAATCTGAAGGCAGGCCATAGTTTACAAAAACCAGTTCTGCTGTAACATCACCATCTGCACTCCATGCATTGTAAGTGGGCAGCTGATCAGGCTGGCCGGAAGTAGCATCTTCTTTCAATGCTGGTTCTTTCAGCAGTGCCTTGAAAGTAGTGGGCGCGGTAAGCTCCAGTTCCCTCACTTTGGGTGTGGGAAACAATACCTGGTAGGTTTCAATTTTTGTATTGAAGCCATAGCTTTTAAGTCTTGCAGCAATTTCGTCTGCCACAGCCTTACTGCCGGCAGAACCAATATTATGTGGGTGTGCAGATAACGCTTTGATGGTATTCCCTATTTCTTCTGCACTCAGGTGCTGATCGAACAAAGCCTCTGACTGCAGCTGCTGTGCACTTGTTTTCTCTGTAAAACCGGGAATGGGTTTGGGGGAACCGGGCACCTGTGCCTTCAGGGTTATACTATATCCCAATGCTATCAACAGTGCCGTTGCACCAGCAAAACGTTTTTTCATGCATTTGCTTGTTTAAGAAAAAGGGGGTTACTTACTAAATAATGGTGGATGCATTTTATTCCATCCGGTAGCATCCTGGTATAATTTAGCCAACTCCAGCAGGGTTGCTTCACCATATAATTTCCCGACTAAGGTAATACTTGAAGGCATATGGCGGCTATTAAATCCTATGGGAAAACAGATGGCCGGGTGGCCGGTAAGGTTGGTTATTGCATTCTGATTACCGCTCCAGGTGGGGCAGATGAGCATATCGTAACGGCTCAGTACGGCATCCACCTGTTGCATCAGCAGGTAGCGGTGGCGGTTGGCATTGATATAATCCACGGCAGGGATAAACCGCGATGTACGAAAACTGTTGGGCCAGTCCAGTTTGGTTTGGTACGTGAGCTCGTCATCCAGTCCTGAGCGTGTCATATCATCAAAAGCGGCGGCACATTCTGCGCCGATAACAATGCTCATAACCGGGAAGCGGTAAACGCCACTGTCCGGAAAATCCACCGGCTCGGGTTGGATACCCTGCTGCCTGAAAACCTGTAACACCTTCCATTCGGGGCGGCTGGTATCTTTTATTTTATCAAAATAATTGCGGGCATACCCTACGCGCATTTTCTGTACAGGGATGCCGGAAGGATACCTAAATGGCCGGGCTGTGGCACAAAGATCTTTACCATCCGTTCCACGGATATAATCGTATACAATAGCGGCATCTGCTGCACTGCGGCAGATAGGGCCTGTTTTATCCAGGCTCCAGCTCAGCGTCATGGCACCGCTGCGGCTCACGGTGCCAAAACTGGGACGAAGCCCTGTGGCTCCACAAACAGTGGATGGTGAAATAATAGAGCCCCAGGTTTCAGTACCAATTGCAAAAGGTACCAATCCTGCTACAGTGGCCGAAGCCGAACCGGCAGAAGAGCCGGAAGAGCCATATTGCAGGTTCCAGGGGTTCCTGGTTTTGCCACCAAACCATTGATCGCCCATTGCCAGGGCGCCCATCGATAGTTTGGCCACCAGCACAGCACCGGCTTTTTTTAATTGCGTGTATACAAAAGCATCCTCATCTATCTCCTGGTCTTTATACGGTGCAGCGCCCCAGGTAGTGCGGGTGCCTCTCACGGCAAAAAGATCTTTAAGGCCATAAGGTATACCATGAAGCGGGCCCCTGTAATGGCCTGCAGCTATTTCTGCATCGGCCTGTTTTGCCTGCCGCATGGCGATCTCTTCTGTTAAACTTACCAGGCAATGCAGTGTATCGCTGTATTTTTTAATGCGGCTGATAAAAAACTGTGTCAGCTCTGCCGAACTGATCTTGCGGTGTTTGATAAGGGAAGCCAGCTGCAGGATGGAATAATAGGCGAGTTCGTCCCTGTTGGCAGGCAAGGCTATATTGTTGGGAATGACCCAGGCATTGGGTGCAGTAGCAACTGTTGGCAGGGCCTGTGTTTGCGGTTGCTGCCACAGGCTCATGGGAACCGCATTGGGAAGTTGAAGATGATGCATCTGGCGGATAACATCCAGGTTCTCTTTTACACCATCGTACATCGAATCTATTTCGGCACCGGTGAACTGTATATCGAGCGTTTTGGCTGCAACAGGAAGGTCTTTAAGGGCAAGGGTGTCCTGTGCATGCAGGCGGGGCGCAATGCATAACAAGGCTGCATAAAGCAATTGTTTTCTCATAGCAGTGCAGTATTGATGTTAACGGAAATTTAGTTCATAAATGCCTGTTTACATAGCGGCAGCCGTATTTATGCCTGCACCAGTTTTACCCATATATAGGCATCCATCACCTGGTTGTTTTTTATCACGGCTTTGCGATGAATGCATTCAAGATAAAACCCGTTTTTTTGCAGCACCCGCATTGAAGCCTTGTTGTGCTCGAACACTTCGGCAAAAATCCGCACTACATCAAAGCGCTGTAAAACATAGTTCACCAGCTGTTCTACAGCTGCAGTGGCAATGCCCTTATCCCAGAATGCTTCACCGATAAAATAGCCTATTTCTATAGACTTGCGGTATACATCATTTTTGGGTACACAGCCAATGCTGCCGGCTATTTTACCATTGTACACCACCGCGAAATTAACCATGGGGTCTTGCTGCTGGCAAAGCGTGATCCATTGCATGGCATCCATCACAGTATAAGGAAAAGGCAGGTGATCACGCACATTGTTCCAGATATTCCGGTTATTGGTAATAGTTGCCAGTTGCTGGGCATCTTCCCGCTGCCAGGGCCGTACAATAATGGATGGGGGTATGCTTACCATTTGCCTTAGGTTGTAAAATAAAATAGATCGCTGTTTTCCGGGGCCGCAAACTTCAAGCTGTTGAGAAAGAAATCAGGCTGATCAAACAGCAGTTGCTGTTTTCATTGTAATGATCTATCCCTTGATGGTTCCTTCTTCAATATTCCTTTGCAGGTAATCGCCATAGTCAGGTATAATGGCCATATAATCCTGCTGCATATAGGGAGATGTTAAAATAAAATCTGCTGTGGCGCGGCAACAGGCCATTGGTATGTTCCAGGCAACGCCCAGCCTCAGCAACGCTTTTACATCGCTGTCATGCGGCTGTGCTTCCATGGGGTCCCAGAAAAAGATCATCAGGTCTATTTCTCCTTCAGCGATCATTGAACCCAATTGCTGATCACCTCCCAACGGGCCGCTTAATACCCGTTTTACAGGTATGGAAAGCGCGTCTTCCAGCATTTTACCGGTAGTACCGGTGGCTATCAGCTCGTGCTGTACCAGTTCTGCTTTATTTTGCTGAACCCATTCGATCAGTTCTGCTTTTTTATGATCGTGCGCAACAAGCGCAATTCTTTTTTTCTTCCCTATTTTTTTAAAATTAGCCATATACGGTTTTTAGTACACCCATTTATTGCAATGGTGATAGCCTGCGCAAAATACACAAATAACCCAAGCTGCCGATAAAACCGCGACAGTACACAACAATCGGTGCAGGTAATATGGGTAACAATTTAATACCGCCGGAATTTTTATACAGATATGCCCGAAAATGCCGCATTCATCTTAATTTGTCTGGCAACAGGGTTTATCCCGTTGAACAAGTTTAATATCACCAGGTATGGAAGATATATTACAGTCAGTCAGCCGCACTGTTGAATTTTTGCAGGAAAAAGGTATCCGCGAACCACGGGTGGGTATTGTGCTGGGAACGGGTTTAGGACAGCTGGTAAAGCATATAGATACCATACGGGAGATCCCTTATCATGAAATTCCGCATTTTCCTTTATCGACAGTTGAATCGCACAAAGGGCAGCTCATCTTTGGCGCCATTGGCGCTACACCGGTATTGGCTATGCAGGGCCGGTTTCATTATTATGAGGGATACAGCATGCAGCAGATCACTTTCCCTGTGCGGGTACTGAAAGCGTTGGGTGTGCAGCAGCTGTTGCTGAGCAATGCAGCAGGCGGTATCAACCCCGCTTTCAAAAAAGGCGATCTTGTATTGTTGGATGACCATATCAACCTGCTGCCTGAAAACCCGTTGCGCGGGCAACACCAGGCAACACTGGGGCCCCGGTTCCCCGATATGTCCTGCCCCTATGATCCAGCATTGGGTGCTTTGCTGCAAAAACAAGGCGAAGCTTTGGGATTATCGCTGCACAAAGGCATTTATGCCAGTGTGATGGGGCCCAACCTGGAAACCAGGGCCGAATACCGTTACCTGAAAAATATTGGTGCCGATATGGTGGGCATGAGCACTGTTCCCGAAGTGATCGTTGCCAACCAGGCAGGACTGCCCTGCGCAGCTGTATCTGTTATTACAGATGAATGCGACCCCGATCACCTGCAACCGGTGAACATCGATGAAATCATCGCCGTGGCAGGCAGGGCCGATGAAAAATTAAGCACATTGTTTGCAGAGGTGGTAAAACAATTGTAGTGCATGCTAAAAACTCTTGCATAATGAAAACAGCATTGTTCATCGCGTTGCTGCTGCCAACCACCGCAGTATTCAGTCAGCAGGCTTACCGTCATTTTATTTCCAGGGCCGAACTGTTGTACCAGCAAAAGCAGTATCAGCAATCTGCTTTAACTTTCGACAGTGCCATAACAGTTGCAGACAAACAGCCGGCAGCAGATGATTGGTATAATGCTGCCTGCTCCTGGGCGTTGGCCGGTGACAAGGAAAAAGCATTCAATTACCTGCAAAAAGCAGCGGTTCAGGGCAAATGGTCTAATCTTTCGCATTTACTGTCAGATAATGATTTAACCAGTTTGCATGCCGATGCAAGATGGCAGCCCCTCACCAACCAGGTAAAACAGAATAAAGAGACCAGCGAAGCGAACATGGATAAATGGCTGGTGGCCCGGCTGGATTCAATTTATCATGAAGACCAGGACCCGCGCAAGCAACTGGATAGTATTGAACATACATACGGACCGAATGCACAAGCGCTGAAACTTTGCTGGAAATCGATCAATGAAAAAGATTCCATCAACCTTGTTAAAGTAAAAAATATCATTGATACCTATGGCTGGCCTTCGCCCGCCAAGGTTGGTGAACAGGGCGCACTCACTGTTTTTCTTGTTATTCAACATGCCGATCTTGCTACGCAGGAAAAATACCTTCCCCTGATGCGTGCCGCCGTACAGCAGGGTAATGCACAACCGCAAAAACTGGCACTCCTGGAAGACAGGGTGCTGGTACGCCAGGGAAAAAAGCAGCTCTATGGCAGCCAGGTAAGAAGCAATGCAACAACATCCAAAATGGAGTTTTTTCCCATAGAAGATGAACCCAATGTAAACAACAGGAGAGCAGCTGTTGGTCTGGGGCCATTGGAAGACTATGCCAAATATTTCGGCATCGATTATACTGTTCCCAAACCAGAATAATACCGGGAATAATGCCTGCCGGCCCCGCAGGTAACGCAGGGAGTGGTACCCGCCAGCCGGTCGGCCGAAGCCTGGGCAGACAGGGAAGGATGCCTGATCATTCCTTCACTCAGTGGTGTGGTAGAGCGGCCTGTAAGCATCACCATAGAATACCTCAACCTGCAGATGGAACCACAAAGCCGGGTATTCAGCGGCTTTACCGCGAAAATGATACAGCATGAATATGACCATATTGAAGGCCAGCTTTACCTTGATCACCTGAAACCATTCGAGCGCTCACTACTAAGAATAAATTGAAACAGGTCATGAACGCCAAAATCAAGGCAGCCTATCCAACACAATTACTGTCATAGCCCTTTGTTCTTTTTGTTCAGGAATAATACCAGGCTTTATCCAGCGTTTTTGAGGATTAATGGAAAGTTACCTGGATATGGTTCTTGTCGGCAAAAGCTTTACCCGATTGCATCAGTGCATCGTATTTGGTAGAAAACGCCTGCTCGTTCTGCTCATCAAATTTTGCTATTGCCTGACCGATAGCAGTATCTGCCATATGCGCATCTTTCATCTGTGCAATATTCAAATATCCCAGTCTTTCCTGCTCTAACACAAAAGAGAATAGCTGTTTGGAAGCGTCCAGCATAGGTTTGGTTTCAGCCGTTTCTTTTAATTCAGCAATATCGCTGAGCGCTTTTTCAGCATAAGACATTTTAAATTTGAAAAAATCCACATAGGAGGATGCAACCATTTGCTTTTTTTGCTGATCGTATATTTCGGGTTTGCTTTTCAGCCATTCGGCAATTTCAACACCACCAAAACGGGAGATGGAATTGGCATTTAAAACGGCTTTATCAAAATAATTTTCGGGCGTTGCGAAATTGCAGCCCAGTAACAAACAGGCAGATAATACTACTACAAAGTGCTTCGGTGTTATCATTGGCATAAACATGATTAATTGGGCCTGCAAATTAGCATTTTTTATCACGGCTTTCTGCATTTGTTTAACAGTATACTAAAGCATTAAACTATATTTTAGTTGACAAATAACCTGAAATGAAAACACTCATCCTGCTTGAATGCCCGTTCAATCTCGGGCTAAAAGAACCCTTCCCTGGTAAAGAACCGGGTGTTCATAAACTTCCGCAATGGTTAAAAAAACACGGCTTGTATAATGCGCTGGCTATTCAGCAGGTTCACACAATAAATGCACCGCCTTATACAATGGATATAGATGAAGTATCAGGCATACGCAATGCAGATGCTATTGCCGCTTATGCACAACAGCAGGCCGATCTGGTTAAACAGGTGGTTGAGGCCGGCTGTTTTCCACTGGTACTGGGCGGCGACTGCAGCATTTTAACAGGCAGTATGCTGTCATTGAAACAAACCGGGTTATATGGCTTGTTCTTTCTTGACGGGCATACCGATTACCAGGATGTTCTAGCTTCGCAAACAAAGGCCGCCGCGGGTATGGATCTTTTTATTGTAACAGGCAATGCACATCCCAAACTTTCTGATATCCGGCACATGCGGCCTTATGTAGAAGAGCGCTATACCTGGAGTGTGGGCAACCGCTGGAACGAAGAAGCTTATGTACATACGATCCTTTCCTCTGCTATCCGGTATATAAACCTGCAGCTGTTGCGTGAACTGGGGCCTTATTTTATTGCGCAGGCTTTTTTAGCCATGGTAGAACAAAATGCCCTGGATGGATTCTGGATACATTTTGATGCAGATGTACTGAACGATGATATTATGCCTGCAGTTGATTCAAGACAGCCGGATGGTCTCAGCTATCCAGAGCTGGAATTGCTGCTGATACAATTACTCAGTCATCCTGCCGCCACCGGAATGGAAATAACCATCTTAGATCCCGAGCTGGATAGTGCCGGAAAATATACACCCCCTTTTGTGGAAAGCATGGCAAGGATCTTTAATGCGGCGGCCAAAAGTACTCAGCAGTCTTCTTCCTATTGCCATAACAAATGCTGTAGCGGCAGCAGCGGGTATAGCGGGCTAACCAATGCCTGAAAAATCGTATAGGTTTTCACAGAAATATTCAATACATGTATTAAATATTAAAAAACATACCCACGCCAAAAAAACCACTTCATGGAAATGAAGTGGTATTCTACTTACTAACCCAAAAAATCAATCTTTTTATTATTCGGCTTCCGCAGCAACGGGAGCACCGTTTTGTGCTTCTGTTATTTTCGCTCTTATTTTTCCTTCGATCTCTGCAGAGAGTTCGGGATTATCGTGGATAAGCTGTTTCACGGCATCGCGACCCTGGCCCAGTTTATTGCCTTCATAGCTGAACCAGCTACCGCTTTTCTGTACAATGCCCAGTTCCACACCCATATCAATGATCTCTCCTGACTTGCTGATCCCTTCACCGAACACAATATCAAACTCTGCGGCGCGGAATGGCGGTGCCACTTTATTTTTCACCACTTTCACCTTAACACGGTTACCAATGGCCTCATCACCATCTTTAATCTGTGCCATACGGCGGATATCCAGCCTTACAGAAGCATAGAACTTCAATGCATTACCACCGGTAGTGGTTTCGGGGTTACCAAACATTACACCGATCTTTTCACGCAGCTGGTTGATGAAAATACATACCGTATTGGTTTTGCTGATAGTGGCAGTAAGCTTACGCAACGCCTGGCTCATCAAACGGGCCTGCAAGCCCATTTTGCTGTCGCCCATCTCACCTTCCAGCTCACCTTTGGGCACCAGGGCAGCAACAGAATCGATCACTACCACATCCAGTGCACCGGATAAAATCAGGCGATCGGCAATTTCCAGGGCCTGCTCACCATAATCAGGCTGTGATATCAGCAGGTTATCAACATCAACACCCAGTTTTTGCGCATAGCTGCTGTCAAATGCATGCTCGGCATCGATAATGGCACAGATACCGCCTTTTTTCTGGGCTTCTGCTATTACATGCGTTGCAACAGTGGTTTTACCGGAAGATTCAGGACCATAGATTTCAACGATCCTACCCTTGGGCAAACCTCCTATTCCCAGTGCGGAATCCAGGCCGATAGAACCGGTGGAAACCACCTCCATTTCCCGTTCTGCCCTTTCATTCATCATCATTACACTACCCTTACCAAAATCTTTATCGATTTTGTCCATGGTGAGCTTCAGCACCTTCAGTTTTTCTGCATTTGACATATACCATCAGTTTTGTTCTCTCAAAATTAATCAGGTTGTAAAAGTAGGATAATTTAATTATGCACACTAATTTTTTTAGTATTTTTTTGATAAAATTTTTGGGGGAGCCGTATCGCCACTCCGGGGACTGACCGCCGCTTACCTTTGCAAGAAACAGTCTCTTTTATTTTTGTATGGATAAAGTATTAAAACAGCTGGCATCAGTCACCAACCTGGAGGCCTGGCTGTTGTTCCTCGCCGAAAACAGCCTGCTCACCTGTATTTTATTATACACTGGTCACCTGCTGCTGCGCAGGCAACACCAGCCGGAAGGCCAGCCTTACAGCCGGTGGCAATGGCTGATCTGCGGGCTCACCAACCTGCTGAATACCGTTGTTACGTATACCGGTTTCTGGTTATGGAAAAAGGGGATTATTATGATCAGCCCGGTTTTTTCCTGGCGGCTGGTGCCTGATTTTCTGCTGTTGTTTTTTGCAATGGACCTGCTCATGTTCCTGCTTCATTTTGTAATACATAAAACCTTCCTGTACAAAATGATCCACCGGCTTCACCATGAAGCAACCGATCCAAGGCCGATCGATCTGTTTATATTGCATCCCGTTGAAACCCTTTGCTTTGGTGCGTTATGGCTGGCTTTGCTGGCAGTATATGCATGTAATATTTATGCCATCATCTTTTATCTTATTGTAAATATCGTGTTCGGACTTGCGGGGCACCTGGGCATTGAACCCATCCCTGCCCATATCCGCCGTCAGCTGCCGGTACAATTGCTGGGCACATCCAGCTTCCATCACCGGCATCACCAGGATACCGATCATAATTTTGGGTTTTATACTTCTGTTTGGGACAGATTATTCGGAACTTTCCGCAGTTAACCGGTTTATTTTTTAACAGCAACCTTATGGCTACAGTCAAAGAAGCAAAAGCAACCGCCCGCCACTGGGTTTTGACAGAAGCAACCCGGATGCCCGGCTTCTGCGGCGCTTTTTTCCATGGTTCTGTGAACTGGCTTCCGGAGAACGATCGCTTTCCTGCACATTCTGATATCGATATCATTGTTGTACTGGATCAGCAGCTGCCCGCAGCACCGGGTAAATTTGTATACCAGCAGGTACTGCTTGAAGTATCTTATCTTTCTGTAGATGCACTGCGCTCTGCAGAGCAGGTACTGGGCACCTACTATCTCGCCGGCAGCTTCAAACAAAACAGCATTATTGCCGACCCCTCGAACCGGCTTACCGGTATACAGCAGGAGGTTGCTGAAGCATTTGCCAAACGCCACTGGGTAGAACAACGCTGCGAAAATGCCAGCCGGAGGGCATCGCAGTTTTTATCGCGTATGGAAGCGTCTGCACCGCTGCACGAACAGGTGACCAGCTGGCTGTTTGCAAGAGGGGTGATGGCCCAGGTACTGCTGGTGGCCGCACTGGAAAACCCCACGGTAAGAAAACGGTATGTTTCACTGAAAGCAGTGCTGTCTGCTTATGGCATGCAGGATTTTTATGAACAGCTGCTGGCATTATCCGGCTTCGGCCAGCTGAGCCGGCAGGAGGTGGAACAACAGCTTCACCAGCTCGACGGGTTGTTTACAGTGGCCTGCTCTGTTATCCGCTCACCTTATCATTTTGCCGGCGATATCAGTGCTGGCGCCAGACCGGTTACCATAGACGGCAGTTATGCGCTGATTGAAACAGGGCTGCATCGCGAAGCCATGTTCTGGATTGTTGCCAGCTACTGCCGTTGCCTGCATGTGCTTCACCAGGATGCTGCCCCTGAAATAAAGGAACCGCACGACCATCATTTTTTGCAGCTGTTACAAACACTGGGCATTTCCACCTATGCTGACCGTGTACGCGAAAATGAAAAAGCCAGGCAGCTGCTGCCCCTGGTACAGCAGAAAGCGGCAGCCATTATCGCAATTAACCCGGCTATTCAATAAGCGGTTTTATCGCGCCACCATACACAGCCCGTCTGACCCGATATCGAATGCAGCATTGATCATATTGTACACATGCTCGCTGGCCACCACCCAGGCAATGGATGAAAGTTCTTTATCATCAAAAATAGCGGCTGCTTCCTGGTAGGTGGAAGGCGTTAGTTTTTTATATACGGTCAGTTCATGCACAAACTGCAGTGCGGCTTTTTCTTTTGGCGAAAATCCCGGCCAGGTAGCAAAATCAGCCACATGAAAAAATTTTTTCTGTTCGCTGAACTGCCTGATGGCTTTGGCCTGCCCGATATCAATGCAAAAGCCGCAGGTGTTCAGTTGCGCGGTATGTATCCTGATCAGCAATACCAGGTCCGGCGGCAGCGGCAGTTTTTTTTCCAGGCTGCTTATCCGGTTTGCCCATAGCGAGAAGGCGATGGGCAGGCGCACATACACGGTTTTGAGCGGTGTGATGATTTTTCCAAACTGTTTCCGGCTGATATAATAGATCAGCCGCATCAGCCAGCTTGCGGGCTTTTCTATCGGTGCTAATTTGTACATAAGAACTGGTTTTATTCGTCCTTATGTCTTTACAACTGCTTTTTTGTGACAGGATGCTGTAAAAAAATTTTATCAGGATTGCGAACAAAGAACAAGGAGCTGATCAGGTCATTTTCTTCTTCCAGCATAAGCAGTGTATCGGGTTTATTATTCAGCAGCAGTAAAATACCCGGCTCACCATTCACCGATACCCATTCAAAGGCCAGCGCTTCATTCTTGGCTTTGCGTGTAACACCCAGCAGGAACTTAACAGCCTGCACTGCACCGGTTATTGCATTCAATGCAGCAGTGGCTTTACCGCCGCCATCAGTGTAAACAATAATATCTTCCCTGAGCAATTGTGAAAGTGCGGTTGCATTTTCCTGTGCGCAGGCATCCAGGAACATTTGTAGCAGCTGCTGTATTTTGTCGCTCGCGGGCTGTATATTTTTTCCGGCTTTTTTCACTTTACCCTTGGCGCGATGCAATAGCTGGCGGCAGTTTTCTTCCGAAGTATGACAGATCTCCGCCAGGCCGGCATACGAAAAACCAAATGCTTCGCGCAAAATAAGTACGGCACGTTCTACAGGATTCAGTACTTCCATTGCATGCAGCAGGCTATAGGGCAGTATTTCGCTGTATGCAGCTTCGGACTGTTCTGTAATATAGGGTTCGGGCAGCCAGTAGCCGGTGTAGTATGATCGCTCTTTTTTAAGCTGTTTTACCCGGTCGATCGATTTATTGGCAACCACCCTGGCAAGATAGGCCCTGGTATTTTCAATGCTTTGCGGTTGTTTCAGCAGCAGGTCTTCAAAACAGGCCTGCACAATATCTTCGGCTTCCTGCACCTGGCCGGTAATATTATAGGCCACGCTGAACAGATAAGCGCGCCAGGTAGTAAATGCATCCGTTATATTCATGGGCAAAAGCAAATACTTGTGCAAAAGTATGCACTGCGGCTCAATCTGTTTTACGGGTATGTAATAATTCCGGCGGCAGTGCTGGCCAAAATTTATCCCCCATGCTTGGGAGAGCGGAGCAGGGAATGTAACTTGCGCCTATGCAAGATTTTTTGAAGGGGTTGAACGAACAACAGCTGGAAGCGGCCACCCATATGAATGGCCCGCTGATGATTGTAGCCGGTGCAGGCAGTGGCAAAACCAAGGTACTTACCACGCGCATTGCCTATCTTATGTCAAAAGGTGTAGATGCT
Source organism: uncultured Deminuibacter sp. (assembly GCA_966424055.1). GTDB lineage: Bacteria > Bacteroidota > Bacteroidia > Chitinophagales > Chitinophagaceae > Deminuibacter. The sequence continues at coordinate 38,017 of CBJLMB010000016.1, forward strand.
TTCAATATCCTGGCGCTGACATTTACCAATAAGGCTGCCGCCGAAATGAAAGAGCGTATTCAGAAAATGCTGGGCAATTCGGAGGCTCGCAACCTGTATATCGGTACTTTCCACAGTGTATTTGCCCGCATACTGCGCGGGGAGGCTCACCGTATCGGTTACCCGAACAGTTTTACCATTTATGATACCGACGACAGCCGCTCGGTATTGAAAACAGTGATCAATGAACTGAACCTCGACGACAAACATTATAAACCCAATGTGGTGCATAGCCGTATTTCGCAGGCCAAGAATGCATTGGTGGGCCCGATGGAATATGCCGTTGACCACTATATTCAGCAGGAAGACATGCGCGCCAACCGCCCGGCCATTGCGCAGATATACCAGGCCTATGCGGCACGCTGTTTTAAAAACGGCGCCATGGATTTTGACGACCTGCTGCTGAAGATGTACGAACTGCTGAAAACTTTCCCCGAGGTACTGCATAAATACCAGCATAAGTTTAAATACATCATGATAGATGAGTACCAGGATACCAACCCGGTACAGTACCAGATCACCAAACTGCTGGCTGCCGCCAATGAAAATATCTGCGTGGTGGGTGATGATGCGCAAAGTATTTATAGTTTCCGCGGGGCAACTATCGAAAATATCCTGCAGTTCCAGAAAGATTATGAGGATGTCAAGGTGGTGAAACTGGAGCAGAACTACCGCAGTACCAAGAGCATCCTGAATGTGGCCAATGAGGTGATCAAGAACAATAAAGGCCAGATTCCCAAAGACCTGTGGACAGAAAATGAGGGTGGCGAAAAAATACGGCTGGTACGCACGATGACCGATAATGATGAGGGCCGTTTTGTAGCCGATACCATTCAGGAGCAGAAACTGCGTAACCATTATTATAACCGCGACTTTGCTATTCTCTACCGCACCAATGCGCAAAGCCGCTCTTTCGAGGAAAGCCTCCGCCGTATGGGTATTGCTTATAAAATTTACGGTGGCCTCAGCTTTTATCAGCGCAAGGAAATAAAAGATTTCATCGCTTATCTCCGCATCGTGGTAAACACCCGCGACGAGGAAGCACTGAAACGCATTATCAATTATCCCGTTCGCGGCATTGGTAAAACCAGTATTGAAAAAGCGGTGATTGCTGCAAATGAACAGAATATTTCTTTATGGGAGGTGCTGAACCGCGCCGCTGAATTTGGCTATAAAGCCGGCACCCTGGAAGCGATACAGAATTTTGTTACCATGATCCGCTATTTCCAGAGCATGCTTACTGATAAAAATGCGTATGATGTTGCGGTACAGGTAGGTAAACATACCAATATTGTAAAGGAACTGTTCAACGATAAAACCACCGAGGGACTAGCCCGCTACGAGAACATACAGGAATTGCTGAACTCTATTAAAGAATGGACAGAAAGCCCCAGCAATGATGAAGGCGAAGTGGGCGACAAAACACTGGCAGCCTACTTGCAGCAGATCACGCTGCTCACCGATGCCGACAATGATAAGGAAGATGCTGATGTGGTAAAACTAATGACGATCCACGCGGCAAAGGGACTGGAATTCCCGGTTGTTTTTGTTGCCGGTGTGGAAGAAACCATTTTCCCCAGCGGTATGAGCATCAACACCCGCGAAGAGCTGGAAGAAGAAAGGCGTTTGTTCTATGTTGCCGTTACCCGTGCCAAACACCGGTTATGGCTTACTTATGCCAATGCACGCTACCGTTTTGGTAACCTGGTACAAAATGAACCCAGCCGCTTCCTGGAAGAAATGCCGGAAGAATATATCGATAAGAGCTATGCCGGCGGTGGTGCCCGTAACCAGGGTGGTTTTGGTAATATGGGTTCGGCTTTTGAAAGAATGCACCGAGGTTTTGGCAATGATGCCGATGCCGCAGAAAGAATGTACGGGCCACCTCCATCCCGGAAAAAAGAACCGGCCAAGCCCACTTACCTGCCCACACAGGCGCCCTCACAAAAAGTGGTGGAACATAAGCCCTCTGCCGATTTTGTGCCCAGCGATACCAGCAACCTGCAGGTTGGTCAGAAAGTAGAACACCAGAAATTTGGTTTTGGTGAGGTGGTGAAAATGGAAGGCTCCTCACATAACCCCATCGCCACCGTAAAATTCAATGTGAACGGGGAAAAGAAAATTATGCTGAATTACGCGAAGCTCAGGATTGTGGAATAGAAAAGCGTTATAAAATGTTTCTCGCAGAAAACGCGGAAAGCGCTGAAAAGTAAATGACAGGTGCCCAGCCAGTGTTGCCAATGGCAAACTGTCGATAGCCAACTAAGTTTTTTGCGTCTTCGGCGCTTTCCGCGGGAAACAATATTAATTCCAGGTTTTTTCGCCTTTTTTCATTTTGTCCAGGGTTTCCTGGTAGGTTTTTTTGCCGTTTTCTTCGGCAAGGCTCAGGGCTTTTTCTTCCCAGGTGATGGCCTCATTTTTCTTACCCATTTTATACAGGATGTTCGCATAAGTATCCATGAACATGGGGTTTTCTTTGTCTTTAAAAGAACGTTTACTCCATTCCAGTGCCTCTGCTACACAATTCATATCAGGGCAGTTCTCGAAAACGGTCCAGGCAAAACTGTTCAGCTCCTCCGGGCTGGCATTGGTGCCATATTTTTTCATGTAGCTTACCACTGCAGGCTGAAAATTCGTCCAGTCTTTTTTGTTTTCATAATAGAACACCTTTGCCTGGGCGATGGCTTCATCGGCCAGTCTGGGATATGATTTTGCCACTTGCTGCTGCAATGCTGTCCAGTCAGGTGCTGGTGCATCTTTTTTAAACACTTGCGGATAAATCTCTTCTCCCTCAATAATTGACAACACTTTCTTTTCTGCTTTACCCGCACCCAGCACTGCATTTACTTTATCAGGATTGTTGAGCAGTATAGCAAAGCCTTTGTCTTTACTGCTGTTGGTGAATTTACTGATAAACTCTAGGTTGCCTTTTGTGTACAGATCTGTTTGTGTGTTCAGGTATGCGGCAGCTATCGTATTGGCATTCTGCCGGTCGTATGCGCTGAGTGCAGCCAGGGCCATCTTCCGCAGAAAATCAGGATCTTTTTTCCCGTTCTGGTATTGGTTCAGCAGGGTATAATATTGCTTGTCGGGATTAAATGATTCAGATACCCTGGCAATAAAATCTTCCGGTGTTTGCGAACCACCCACTATACGGTGTACAGCATGCCCATCGGGGGCAAAAACCAGGAAAGTGGGAAATGCACGGATATGGTATTGCTCCATAATATTATGCCCATCGGCATACCAGCTTTTCACCGCATCATTATCGTTCTTGGTTGTATCGAGCTGTACTTTTACACTGATGAATTTATCATTGAAATAATTTCCCGAAGCTTCCTGTGGGAAAATGGTATTGCTCATATACCGGCAGGGGCCACACCAGGTGGTGAAGCAATCCATAAAAATATATTTGTTTTCGGCCTTCGCTTTTGCCTGGATAGCTGTCCAGCTTAATTCATGTTCAAAATGAACGCCCTTGTCCTGGGCCTGTACAAAAAAGGGAAAGAGCAGGAGCAGATAGTGTAGCTTTTTCATCAGGTAGAGGTTTGGTTTTTACAATATGTATTACAATGTAAGCATTGTTTCCGGAAAGAAAAACAGGTGCTCTTTCCCAAAATGGGCGTTTTATAAAACTTAACATTTTTTGTTGGCGTACTCAGGGCCTTGTGCTGTCTATGTTTTTTATAATTATATCAATAAAATCTATCATAGCATAGAAAGATCTAATAGGGTTTTATTGTATTTAGCTGCAATTTTGCGGTACAAATTCAATGCCTGTTACAGGCACGCTTGCCATTCAATTATAGGTTGGATTAATTTATTATTCAAGTATTGTAAAAAACAGCACAATATGAGCAACAAATTATTATCTATCGGAAGCCAGTTTCCCGAATTCAGGAAAAAAGCAGTTGTTTCCATCGAGAAAGGAAAAGAGTTTATTGAACTGACAAACGAGTATGCAAGCGCTAAAGGCAAATGGACTGTTATGTTCTGGTGGCCTAAAGATTTCACCTTTGTTTGTCCTACAGAGATCGCTGAGTTCAACAAAAAGCACAGTGAGTTCACTGACCGTGATGCCGTATTGATCGGCGCTTCTACTGATTCTGAATTTGTTCATGCTGCCTGGAGAAGAGACCATGCCGACCTGCGCGACCTGAAATTCCCCATGCTGGCTGATACCTCCAAATCACTGGCTGAAGAACTAGGTATCCTGGACAATGATGAAAAAATCGCCTACCGCGCTACTTTCATCATCGACCCGCAGGGTATCGTTCGCTGGGTAAGTGTTTACGACCTCAATGTTGGCCGTAATGTACAGGAAGTGATCCGCGTACTGGATGCACTGCAAACCGATGAACTTTGCCCCTGTAACTGGAATAAAGGCGAAGAAACCCTTACCAGCCAGCTTGCATTGAACTAATCCGGAACAGGATTGTTGCGCATATGTCACCGGTTAACCCGGCGACCGAGCAGGGACGATAGTATATGATTAAGAACGGCAGGATATTCTCCTGCCGTTGTTTTAAATATTTAAGCAATGAATGTAGTAGACGCTATACAAAACGAAACCTTTGTTAACTTACTGACAGACCTGAAATTAACCGGTTATACCCCTTCTTCCAATGCCAGGGCTTTGCTGGATACAGAAGCCCGGTATATCAAGGATCTTAAAATAAACGTAAGCAATGTGCTGAACAATACCCAGTACCTGAGCAGGAAAGAAGCCCTTTTGCTGGCCCTGGGTGTGGCTGTAAATGAAAAATTTGACCTTTTAAAGGCATCTTTTACCGAACTGGCTACCGAAGCCGGCGCCACAGATGCAGAAATTGCAGAGGTAATTGCCTGTACATCACTGATGAACACCAATAACGTGTTTTACCGCTTCCGTCATTTTATGCAAAAGGATTTTTATACCAACCAGCCGGCAGGTATCAAAATGAGCATTATGATGAACCCGGTAACCGGCAAAGCGTTTTTCGAGCTGCTGAGCCTGGTCATTTCTTCCCTTAATGGCTGCGAAATGTGCGTAACCTCGCACGAACAGTCTGTTTTACAGCATGGCAGCAGTGAAAGCAAGATTTTTGAAGCGGTGAAACTGGGGGCGGTGATCAGGGGCTTAATTACCATACTGGCTTAAAAAGCCCTGTCGGCGGCTTTCGATAATCGAAAAAATAAGGTGAAAGATGGCCTGGGAATAAAAATCAGCCATATCGGATAGCTGGTTTTGTTAACTTTGCACTGGTTAAAAATTGTGTTTTATGATTCAAACAGGAAATCCCGTTATCAGCATTTATACCGAAATGACGCCTAACCCGGAAACCATGAAGTTTGTGGCCAACAAACTGTTGTATCCCGGAAAAAGCATCGACTTTGCTGATGAAACACAGGCAGGTCCTTCACCTCTGGCAAAAGAGCTGTTCAGCTTTCCTTTTATAAAAAGTGTATTTATCGCCAGTAATTTTGTTACGCTCACCAAAACCAGTGATACAGACGACTGGCAGGATGTGATACCCACCATTAAACAGTTTTTGAAAGATTACCTGGAAAACGGCGGGGTAGTGGTAAATGAAGAGGAAGTCGCCAAAATAAAACAGGAAGCCAGCAATACCGTAGCAGCCGATGATGATGATGTGGTAAAAAGAATTAAAGAGCTGCTGGACAATTATGTAAAACCCGCAGTTGAAATGGATGGCGGCGCTATCCAGTTCAAAAGTTATAATGAAGGCGTGGTGAACCTGATGTTGCAGGGTAGCTGCAGCGGATGCCCATCGTCCATGATCACCCTGAAAGCCGGTATTGAAGGCATGATGAAGCGTATGATCCCTGAAGTGAAAGAAGTGGTTGCCGAAGCTGAATAAATTTTTCAGTAAAAAGAAAAAGAGTGGGGCGCTCTCCGGAGTGCCCCACTCTTTTTTTAATACGCCAGTGTTCCAAATTTATCCGTTCTGTATTCTTCATATGCTTCTTCTATCTCTTTAATGCTGTTCATTACAAATGGTCCGTAGGCAACTATTTTTTCATTGATCGGCGCGCCTGCCAATATCAGCAATTCTGCATCTTTTTCCAGCGCCAGCTGCAGAGCTTCGCCATCATTATTGAACTGTACCATCTGGCATTTAACAAAACTGTGTTCACCACTATACACCCGGCCTTTAAGCGTATATGCCAGCGCATTGAACGATGGGTCTATGGGAATGATTATATCCGCTTTATCGGTTGCTTTTACATGCATAACCAGCATGGGAGTAAAGGTACTGGCCGGGCCATTGACACCATTAACCGTACCAGCAACAATGCGCATGGAAACCGGGCCTTCTTTTATTACAGGTATATCGCTTGCTTTTAAATCCTGGTATTTAGGTGTGGTCAGTTTTTGCGCTTTGGGCAGGTTTACCCAAAGCTGAACCAGCTGCAGGTTACCACCTTCTTTTTGCATGGTGGCAGATGGGCCTTCGCTATGCAGTACACCACTGCCGGCAGTCATCCACTGAACGCCGCCTTCTTCAATGATACCATGGCCGCCATGAGAATCGTAGTGTTCCAGCTCACCATCAAACAGCAGGGTTACGGTTTCAAAACCTTTGTGGGGATGCGGCGGAATACGCATAGCACCACCCGGCTGCTGGTAGGAGGGCAGCATATGGTGAAATAACACAAAGGGATCTACCTGCTGCAGCTTACGGTTAGGGAAAGGTACCATAACGGACTGTCCCGGACCCAGGGGCTGTTTTTCGGCTGTTACCAATTGGGCAACGGTTCTTGTTTTCATAAAATTTGCTCCTTATAAGCAATTGAATGCCAAATCTGATGCCAATACTATACTTTTGCAAGTATTGGCAGTTTGTCATTCGCTATACTAAAGGATAGCGTTTTGATAACCTGCACTTATTTAAAAAATGGAAAATGAGCACAACTGACAAAAAGGGCTGCGCTGTCACTTATGCACTGTCTTTATTGGGTGGCAAATGGAAATTACCGGTAATCCATTACCTGTTGCAGAACGAAAAACTACGCTTCCGCGACCTGGAGCAGAAGGTACCGGGCATTACCCCTAAAATGCTCAGTAAGGTACTGAAGGAGCTGGAAGCAGAGAATATCGTTTTCCGCGAAACTTTTGCAGAGGTGCCACCCCGCACAGAATACAGTTTAACACCCTGCGGCAGAAGCCTGGAAAAACTGATCACCGAAATAGAAGCCTGGGGCCAGGTGCAGCAGCAAAAGCTGGCCATGCTGCGACAAGGCGAAAAAGAAAAGCAGGTGGTATAAAAAGCTATTCCTGCGGCGGCGCCGGTTTTTTCCGGCGCCCGATCAAGGTTTTTTTGACGGGCGCTGCAGATGCCGTTTTGGGTTCATCACCCAGTAACAGTCCCCATGGCTGCAGGCTTTCCACGCTGTCAAAAATCACCTTTAAAATAGCAATGATCGGCACAGCGAGGAACATGCCGGCGATACCCCATAAACTACTGCCCACAATTACACCCAGGATGGTTACCAGCGCATTGATTTTTACTTTGGACCCTACCACTTTAGGCAGCAATATATTACTGTCTATAATATGTACAATGATCAGTGTAATGGCCACACCCAGTACGGTTGCCGGCGAATTGGTCGTAAACGTGATGAGTATACTTAAAATACAAGCTGTAAAAATACCCAGGTAGGGTATAAGGTTTAAAATTGCCGCAATTACACCAAGCAGCAGTGCATATTTTACACCCAGTATAAAAAAGCCGGTACAGTTCATCAGTGCAACAATGACCATTTCAATGAACAGGCCTGCCACATAGCTTTTAATGACATGTTTGGTTTTAAGCAGTACGGCATGCACGGTTTCACTGTGTTGTTCTTTAAAGCTCGATAGCAGGAACTGCACTATCAGTTTGCGGTACAATAACAGTAAAAAGGTATAAATAGGTATCAGCACCAGGAAAATAAAGGCGCTGGATAAAGTGGAAAATGTTGTTGAAACCAGTGAAGAAGTATGCGACAGGGTTTGGGAGGTAGCAGAATTAAGCAGCTGGCGCATACTGTCTGAGCTGATGTTGAATCGCTTTTTGGCCCAGGATTCCAGGTCAACAATTCCCGACTGCAGCTGTGTGATCAGCGAGGGGAGATCATTTTTAAAACTCATCAGCTGCGATGAAATGAAATACAGCACCACAAAAACGAATACCAGTGCCACAACAAGGGAAATAAGTGCCGCAATACCTTTTGGTACTTTATGCTTTTCCAGGAAATCGCAGGGGCCCATGAGTATGATGGCAAACAGCGAGGCAAAGCTCAGGGGCACACAAATGCTCTGGGCAAAATACAGGATAAGAAAAATAAGCACAATAGAGATCAGGCTATTGCTGAGCCGGATATAAAAGGGATGTTCTTTACCGCTTTCTGTTGCCATAAGTGATGTTTAAACCCGATAAAAATAAAATTTAGTTCCCGGATTACATACCCATTCCGGGGAATATCAGCTTGATAACTGGTATTAAATTCCGGGTGATGTTTAAAAGAAACAAAAATTATCCCAACGTATCTTCACCCTATGACTGTGGAAGAAATAGTACAAAAGCTGATAGCGGGCATGAGGCATACTACCTGGCTGGAATACCTGGCCGTATTTGCCGGTATTGCCAGTGTGGCTTTTTCCCGCGCTGAAAATATCCTGGTTTATCCTTCGGGTATTATCAGTACGGTGATTTATGTGTATATCAGCTTCAGCGGCGGGCTGTTTGCAGAAGCCGGCCTCAATATCTATTATACCCTTATGAGCACTGTTGGCTGGTATATGTGGGCCCAGCGCAAAAGCACCGGCGAAAAGGTATTGCATATTACCGGCAGCAACCGGAAAGACTGGCTTATGGCTACAGGTTTTTTCCTGGGAATGTGGGTGGTATCTTATTCTATTCTGCATAAGTTTACGGGGAGCACTGTTCCGCTGGCAGATTCTTTCGCTTCAGCTTCGGCTTATACTGCTATGCTGTTGATGAATAAAAAGAAAACGGAAAGCTGGTTATGGTGGACCATCACCAACCTGGCATCCATCCCGCTTTATTTCAGCAAAGGCTATGTTTTTACCAGCTTCCAGTTCACTGTTTTCCTGGTACTGGCCATAGCAGGCTGGATAAGCTGGTACAGAAAAATGCAACAAGCTGCGGCGATCCTTTAATTTTGGCATAAGATGCAGATGATAAAAAAAATAGTGGTACTGGGCCCCGAATCAACCGGCAAAAGCACACTTTGTACAATGCTGGCTGAGCATTTTAATACCCAATGGTGCCCCGAATACGCAAGGGAATATTTACTTGCCCATGGCATGGATTATCATTTCGACGACCTGCTGCCCATTGCCCGTGGCCAGGCAGCACTGGAAGACGAGTATACCGCCCGTGTACAGGAAGCTGCTACTGGTACAGCACAACCCCCGCTTCTTTTTATTGACACAGATATGTATGTGATGAAGGTATGGTGCGAATTTGTTTTTGAAAAATGCCACCAGTTTATCCTGGATGAAGCGGTACGGCGACGGTATAACCTGTTTTTGCTCTGCAATATCGATCTTCCCTGGGTGCAGGATGGTCTTCGCGAATACCCCACCGAGCAGCCGAGAAAGGAACTGTACCGCATTTATAAAGATATTATGATCAACCAGAGCACCCCCTGGGTAGACATCAGCGGTAGTTATGAACAACGGTTTCAGCGGGCTGTAGAAGCGGTGGAAAAATATTGCTTATAATGCACAGGACTGCGTTACACGCCGATACGAGAAATTCATCTCGCGGAACACGCAAAAAACGCTGAAAAGAAAACATTTCCCGGATGGAACAACAGACAACGACTGCAGACTGCCAACTGCAGACTGCCGACTGGCTACCCTCATGGCCGCAGCGATAAACCTCTGCCGATCAGCCCTCAACCCCGGGTTATCAATAATCTGTTTTAATTGTATTATCGAACGGAAGCCTTAGCTGGTCTTTCAGGCTTTCATCATTTCTTCCTTCCAACACATCCAGCCCGTAATGCAGCTTATCGGTGGATGTTTTGCTGTAAGTGCCAAACAGCCTGTCCCAGAAAGGAAAAATATTGCCATAATTGCTGTCTGTTTCAGGCCTTATAAAATGATGATGCACACGATGCATGGCGGGTGTTACAATCAGCCAGCCTATACCCTGGCTGAGCCAGGGTGCCATCCTGATATTGGCATGGTTGAACTGTGAAAGCACCACGCTCAGGCTCTGGTACAGCATTACCAGCCACATGGGCGAGCCGGAAACCAGTACCGCCAAAACGGTGAATACCGCCCTGAAAACACTTTCGCCCGGATGGTGCCTGTTGGCTGTGGTGGTATCCACATGCGTATCGGCATGGTGTATCATGTGAAATTTCCACATCCATTTTACTTTGTGCTCTATCCAGTGGATAAGATAGGCGCCTATCAGGTCCAGCATCATCAGGCCCAGTAAAAGCGTCACCCATACCGGCGCCTGTATCCATTGCAATACACCGAAATGATGGCGTACGCACCAGTCACTGCTAAGCACAATAAGCAATGCAAATCCGAAATTGATAACGATCGTGGTTAGTGTGAAAAAAATATTGATACCCGCATGCCGCCATTTATTGTACCTGAACTGCACCATGGGTATAATGCTTTCGATCATCCAGAAAAGCGTGATACCGCCGGCAAGTATCAATGCCCGGTGAAGGGAAGGGATATGGTTAAAATATTGAATCAGCTGGTTCATAGGCCAGGCAATCTTGTTCCTGTAATCTACAAAATATTTTTGTACAAGCGATCGCCCGTTCAGCCGGTTTTTCTGCTGCAGAAAAAGGCGGTATTGCAATTCCCGGGGTTATGCCCACAAAAAAACAAGCCCCTTTCCAGGAGCTTGCTTGTATCAGAAATATTGTTTCTTAAAAAAGGAACCATTCAGCCGGGCGGGTACTGCTAATTATTCAGCATCAGCGGCATTACCAGCATCAGCAGGTCTTCTCCTTCGCCCTGTTCAATGGGCTTGATGATACCGGCTTTGGTAGGGGTAGACAGCTCAACCCTTACTTCATCGCTGTCTGCCGCATTGAGCATTTCGATGAGGAATTTGGCATTGAAAGCGATCTGCAGGTCGGTACCATCGTACTGGCAGCTCATACGCTCATTACCTTCAAAGCTGAAGTCCACATCCTGTGCGGCCAACTGCAGTTCGCTGCCGGAGATGCTCAGGGCCACCTGGTTGGTGCTCTTGTTACTGAATACACTTACACGGCGCAGCGCGCTCTGGAAATCGGCTTTGTTCACAATCAGTTTATAGGGGTTATCGCCGGGAATAACCACTTTATAATCGGGGAAACGCGCGTCGATCAGGCGACAGATCAGCTGGGTAGAACCATGTGTTACAAACAGGTGATTGCTGTTGTAGCTGATGGTAAGCTCATCATCATTATCGGGCAGCGCATTTTTAAGCAGGTTCAGCGGTTTTTTGGGTGCGATGAAACTGTCGTTCTGAGGGCAGGAAACATCTGTTCTGCGGAAGCGTACCAGCCTGTGCGCATCTGTGGCAACAAACTGGATGGCATCTTTGCTCAGTTCAAAATATACACCCGTCATGGCAGGACGAAGATCATCACTGCTCACAGCGAAAAGTGTTTTATTGATGGCTGTAACCAGGGCTGTGCTGCTGATGGTAAAGCTGCTGGTATCATCTGCAGCAGGCTCTTTCGGGAAATTATCAGGGTTTTCGCCCATCACTTTGTATTTACCATTGTCACTGGTAATTTCAATAGCAAAGTTTTTATCGATATTAAAAGTAAGCGGCTGGTCGGCAATGTTTTTCAATGAATCGATCAGGATTTTCGCCGGGATACACACTTTCCCGTTCACCTTACTTTCCACATCCATTTGCACCCGCATCACCGTTTCGAGGTCGGTAGCTACAATGGTCAGCTTTTTATCCTGGATCTCGAACAGGAAATCTTCCAGGATAGGCAGTACGGTATTGGCATTGATCACCCCGCTGATCTGTTGTAAGTGTTTTAACAATGAAGAAGAGGATACAATAAATTTCATCTGTAAACAGTGTTTTTAATGAACGAAAATCAGGAATTTCATCTTTTAACCCCCCATTTTCTGTGGCAACAAACCTACAGTAAAATGTTAATATTCTAACATGGGGCCATCACTAAATAGCGTATTCCCGGGCAAATGTGCATTAGTTGTGGGAGAAATGCCTGTCTTTCCACCGGGAAAACGACCGGTTTTGCACCCCCATGCTTGTTTACGTTCATATAACCTTTTTATCTGCCAGCTTTACACTTTGTTCTGCTACCTTCGGTAAATTAACGATAAAGGCGGGTTTTGTATTCAAAGGGAAACATATCAAAAGACAAGGCCATTCCGAAAATCAGGCATTATTGTGCTTACCAGGAAAGAAGTCACCAGGAGGTAAAGGAGAAACTGTACAGTATGGGTTTGCGGAAAACCGAAGTGGAAGAAATACTGGCACAGCTGATAGAAGAAGATTACCTTAACGAAACCCGTTATGCCATCCAGTTTGCCGGGGGCCGTTTCAGGATGAAAAAATGGGGCAGGAAAAAAATAGGATACGAACTGGGACTGAAAAAAGTAAGCACCTATAATATCAATAAAGCGCTGCAAAGCATCGATAACAACGACTATGCCGCCACACTCCGGCAGCTGGCAGCAGCCAAATGGCAAAGCCTGGAAAAAGAAACACCCCAGTCCAGGCGCCTTAAAACTTACGCTTACCTGTTACAGAAAGGATTTGAACCAGCGCTGGTGAAAACAGCTATCCATGAGGCAGAAAGACCAAATAGCACGATATGAAGAAACTATTGACAGGCTTTGTTCTGATAACAGGCATCGGGCTAACCACACAGGCGCAACAGCCGGCATACCGCCATTCACTGCGCATCACCAGCGACAATGATGCTTATTTATGGGAAGGCAATGACCGCTATTATACCAACGGCATTTTTATCAACTATAGCTGGGCAGGGCCGCAGAACAGCAATATAAAAAAAGTTCATTCCCTGCAGCTGGGCCAGTTGATGTATAACCCGAGGGATTATTCCCTGCACTACGAATCTTCTATCGACAGGCCTTATGCGGGCTATTTGTTCCTAGGCTACAAGCAATCGCTTTTTTTTAAAAAAGATCAGGTATTGCAGCTGGGCATTATTGCCGGAACAACAGGAAAGCCCTCCCTGGCCGAAGGCCTGCAGCGATGGTATCACCACACGGTTGGCTTTGACCCGCCGGAAGGATGGAAATACCAGGTAAAAACAGAGCCGGGTATCAATATCAGCGCCACGTATGCAACTGCCCTGTTTCCTGAAAAGGCCGGCCATTCGCTTTTTGCCGTAAAACCAGTGGTACAGGCCATTGCCGGTAACAGTTTTACCAATGCCCAGGCCGGCATGCTGTTCCAGCTGGGCTTTTTTGAAAACAACAGGGAAAGCGTTTTGTGGAAAGCCAGGGTAAACCGCGAACCCGCAACAACACGCCGGCATTATGAATGCTTTTTATATTTTCATCCCCAGTTAACTGCACAGTTGTACAATACCACTATACAGGGCGGTTTGTTCAGGCGCGAAAAGGGTACGGTAAGAGATCCTGAAAAATTGATCTACCAGCATACCATCGGGCTGATGTATGCAGGCGAGCGCATTGCACTGGGCATGGCTTTTATTTTCCAGAGCAAAGAAACCACTGTTCAGCAGCTGAACCAACGCTATGGAACAATACAGGTAGAATACCGTTTTCATTAGCAGGCAGCCGGTATAAAGGGCAACGGTTGTTTACCCGCCTTTTATAAAAAATTCCCCTACTTGTCCTTTACCGCCTGTTTCGCCTTAAGTAGTAACTTCGCAGCTTTAAAATGCATTGAATATGGCACAGTTCCGCAATTTCAGGATGGTGAATTATGTGGTTTATGGCAAAGGTTGTTTTAACCAGCTGGATGAAATACTGGCGCCCCAGCGAAAAGGGGATGCCCCGATGATTTTTTTCGTGGATGAGTATTTCCGGGACAAGCAGGCGTTTTTATCCCGTATTCCTTTACGGGGTAAAGACAAGGTGGTGATCATTGATGTAACATACGAACCCAAAACTTCGGGTGTGGATAAACTGCGGGACGATTTGAAGGCCGAGTTTGGTGAGGTTTCCGGTATCATTGGTATCGGCGGCGGATCGGTGATGGACACAGCCAAGGCGGTAGCATTGATGATGACCAACCCCGGTTCTTCTGCCGATTACCAGGGATGGGACCTGGTAAAGGTGCCGGGTGTGTACAAAGCCGGTATTCCTACCATCTCAGGTACCGGTGCAGAGGTAAGCAGAACCTGTGTGCTTACCGGCCCTACCCGCAAACTGGGCATGAACTCAGATTTCACCACTTTCGACCAGATTGTGCTGGATCCCGATTTAACCACCAGTGTACCGGTGAACCAGCGCTTTTACACCGCGATGGATTGCTTTATCCATTGTGTTGAATCTTTAAACGGTACTTATCTCAATGCTTTCAGCCGCTCTTATGGTGAAAAAGCGCAGGACCTGTGTGAAGAGATCTTTCTCGACAAACCCCATTGGGATGATGATGCAGATGAAAAACTGATGATGGCCTCTTATGCAGGTGGTATGAGCATCGCCTATTCACAGGTGGGTGTGGCGCATGCAGTTAGTTATGGGCTTGCCTATGTGCTGGGCACCAAACATGGTATTGGCAACTGTATTGTGTTTGACAAGCTGGAAGAATATTACCCCGATGGCGTGGAAAAGTTCAAACGCATGGTAGAAAAGCACGGTGTGGATATCCCGCAGCATATTACCCAAACCCTCAGCAATGAACAGTTTGAAACCATGATCAATGTTTCACTGGGCATGAAACCCCTGTGGGAAAATGCACTGGGGAAAGACTGGGAAAAGATAATGACCCGCGAAAAGCTGAGAGCACTATACGAGCGGTTATAAAGTATACCATGAGAAGTACGAAGTACGGTTCTTACTGATCCATACTTCGTACTTCTTTATTTGTACTTATGTAAAAGCTTACTGGTAAACATGCATATAAATGCGCGCAGAAAATAGCAGAACAGTTGTACCGCTGTTTATTCCTGGTCCATATTCATGATATCCCTGTCGAACAGGTAGAGGCCGCTTTTATCATCGCCAATCATTTCCAGTTTATCATTGCATTCCCTTGCCAGGCGTTCTTCTTCTATTTGTTCGTTCACATACCACTGCAGGAAATTATGGGTGGCATAATCTTTCTCAGAAAGGGCGATATCAACCAGTTCATTGATGCTTTCGCTCACTTTTACTTCGTGGGCAAACAGTTCTTCAAATGCTTTTTTCAATGAAACAAAGGTAAGCACAGGTTGGGCCAGGGCGGGAATTACGGCAAAGCCACCTCTTTCATTGATGTAATGTATCAGCTTCAGCATGTGCATACGCTCTTCATCACTATGTTTAAAAAAGAAACGAGTAACACCTTTCAGCCCGGGTTGAATTTCTGCCCAGCTTCCCATGGCCAGGTAAGCCTGTGATGATTGTGCTTCCATAAGTACCTGGCGGTTAAGCGCCTCCTGCATTTTTTTTGACAGCATGGTTCATTTTTTTGTTGCCAGGTAAAATACTCATTATTCTTTATTCCACATACAGGTACAACAGGTACAGGGGGTACTGTGTTACAGCAGTTGCTGTTGCATAGCCAGTTTGATCAGCGCGGCACTGTTTTTTACTTCAAATTTCTGCATCAGGTTTTTCCGGTGTGTTTCAATGGTCAGGGTGCTCAGCGAAAGCATTTCGGCAATAGCGGCATTGGTTTTACCATCGGCGATCAGCTGCAGTATCTGTTTTTCCCTTTTTGTGAGCTGCGGAATTTTTTTCAGCTCGGCCGTCGAGTGTTGTGCCATTATCTTTTTTACTTCATTGCTGAACGTGATTTGCCCGTTCAGCGCCTCATCAATACAGGTATACATTTCTTCGGCTGAAATATTCTTTAGCAGGTAACCGCTGGCGCCATGTTGAAGCATCTGCATAATCACCACCCGCTCGCTATGACTGCTGAAACCCAGTACACAGGTTGTGGGAGAAACCAGTTTTATTGTTTTACACAATTCCATACCGTTGATATCGGGTAGTGTAATATCCAGCAGAACAATCTGTACTTTGTTCTTTTTCAAAAAAGGGATAAACTCCCTGCCGGTAGTAAAGCTGCCGGTTATTTTAACCCGTTTATCTTTTTTAAATAATGTTTCCAAACCCTGTATCACTACGGGGTGATCATCGACAATTGCCAACGAGATCTTATTTTTATCCTGCAACATGGAGTTCTATGTTTACGGTGGTGCCCTCGTTCAGGGCTGTTTCAATAGCTACATGCCCCTTCAGGTAATCCACTCTTTTTTTAATATTGTTGAGGCCGGTGCCTGTTGCCTGGTTGGCAGCCTGCGTATCAAAACCTTTTCCGTCATCTTCTACAGTGATGAAGAAAGTATGGTTGTTCTGGGTACATTGTAAAATAATATTCGAGGCGCCGGAATGCCGCAATGCATTTGACAACAGCTCCTGCACCACACGGTAAATGGCTACCTGTGTTTGTTTGGGTAATGATGGCGATATGCCGAATGGCTGAAAATCTATCCGGGTAAATTCTGTAGTCATGGCTTCGCACAATTCTTTCAGTGCGGTTTCCAGTCCAAACCTGAGCAATGCTTCTGGCATCATATTGCGAACAATACGGCGCAGTTCTGTTGCTGAATAATCCAGCTGGTCAACAATGCGGTGCAAATCTTTTTCAGCCGGCTTTTGCTCTTCCGCGAGCAGGGCCGACAGGTTTATTTTCATTCCGGCAAGCATACCACCCAGGCCGTCATGCAGGTCGCGCGCCACCCTTTCCCTTTCCTGTTCTTCGCCCTGCAACATGGCTTCGCTTATTTGTATCTGCCTTTGTTGTTCTGCTTCCTTCAACTGCTGCTGGTAAGTGAGTTCTTTTTGTGCGGCCAGTTTTTTATTGTTCCGGTAATAGAAGAAAGTAAAAATGGCCGCGCCCAGTAAAAACAGGGAAGAAGAACCCAGCAGCCAGTTGATGAGCCGCTGGTTTTTTGCCGATAGCTGCACCTTATCTTTTTCTGCCTGCAGTATGGCGATCTTTTTTTCATTCTCCGCATTCCGGTATTTGATCTCCAGCTCCTGGATATTGTTTTGCAGTTTGCTTTCATGCAGGCTATCGCTGAGCTGGTAATATTTGACCGCCCATTTATAGGCTTCTCCCATCAAACCCATGCCGGCATTGGTGGTAGAAAGCTGCTGGTAAATTGATTTCCGGCTGCTGGGGTCGGCCGATAATGTTCCTTCTTCCAGTATGCCCATCAACAGCTGTTTGGCCGGTGCATATTTTTTCTGTTCAACCAGAATATTGTATTTTCTAAAAACCAGCATTTGCAGCAGCATTACCTGGTTGTATTTTTTTGCCATGGGAATGCCTTTATCCAAACTGGCCAGGGCTTTGTCGAACTGGTCTGCCGCAGTATAATAAAGTGCTTCATTGTAATAATAATTGGGATAGTTGATCGATTCGGGGTAGGGACTGATCAGCTGTTTTGCCTTATCGAGCATTTCCTTGGCCCGGGCTGTTTTTTTATTGTAGATATCATTGCTGGTGGCCGACAAATAGGCGAACAACAGGGTAGGCGAGCCGGGGTGTTTCGGTTCCAGCAGCTGGATGGCTTTATCGTTATAGATCTCCGCCTTACCAAACTGCGAATTATACATAAAAATAGTGGCCAGCTGTGTGTAATAATGTGCCAGTTTTTCATCGTTGCCCGATTGTTCCGCCAGCGGGATCGCTTTATTGAGCCATGTGTCAATTACAAAGGCATCACCTTTTTCGTTTCGCACCATGATGCCATAATCGAACCAGCACATAGACCTGAACAGGTAGGTTTCTTTATCAGCAAATGGTTCAAGGGCTTTTTCTGCTTTTAAAAACAGGGCCGCAGACCTGGAAAGATCCCTGTTGAAATAAAATTGCGCTTCATAAAAATAATAAAGCGCAGCCAGCCTGGGATACCTGGAGGCCTGTATACGGCCCTGTTCCAGGTAGGTTTTGCTTTTAACGGTATCTTTTGCGCGCCAGTAATCGGACAGGAGAAAATTGACACGGGCTTTTGTGCTATCGGCCTGGGCTGTTGCCGCTACTTTATTCAGGCTATCGGTATAAGCCTGCTCGTTCAAGGGTACAATAGCCTGGGCGGTACACCAAAGGGTTGTATGGAAGAAAAGAAATAGCAGAAATAAGCATCGGATCATACAAAAAAAATAAAATAATAATTGAGCTGGCAGACCCTTTCCTGGTGCCTGCAGATGCGATTCATGGTCAGCATGGTGCAAGGTTATATACAGGGCCTGGATTTGTTGTTCTATGAAGGGTTCTGTTTCAAAAAAATGATCAAGAACCTGGGGATTCATTGCAGCTATACACTAAGATAAGGCATTCTTATTCTATAGAGCCTATTATAACCGAAGTTGCGGATTACCCAGTCGCTCTTTTTATGGCTGTAAGCCATGAGCTTTCAGCTATAGAGCGGGATTATTAAATTAAATAAAATTGTTTTGCCAGGCTGAAAAACACCTTCTTTTCTGCGTTTTTTGCGTATTCCACGGGATGTCATTGTGCTCTAAAATCTACCAGAAAATGGGTAGAAAAAATACCCTGGCAGCTGGTATTGGTCTGCGGAAAGCAGCAAGGTAACTTTGTGGCCAAACCCAGGGCCGGGCTAACCAACACCGTATTATTTTATTTATTACCATTGACTGATTTTGTTATGTACAAGTACTTGCGACCTGTAAAATTCAGGTCATTGCTATTTTTATGTTTTTCTGCGCCATTGATCTATTCCTGCAGCCCGATGGGCGCAGCCAACAGGAAAGCAGAAAAGAACACGATAAAAACATTGTATCCTGAAAGCAGTTTCGATTCTGTTGTTGCCAGAAATGCCCTGAGCTATGGCAATTCAACCATTGAGGGTGTTACTTTTACCAAACCCAAAACGCAATTTGGTTATAAAGCGCCGCTGGCCAAAAGAATATATGGTGCCAATATACTGGTAACCCTGTTTCCTGTTACACCGTATTTTACTGAATGGTACAATTTGCGCAGGGCGAAAGAAGGCAAACGCACGGTCTGCTATATGTCTGACCAGGCCTTCCGGTTCAGAATAGAAACCAAAACGGATGATTATGGCCGTTTTAAATTTGAAAAAATGAAACCCGGCAAATATTTCCTGCAAGCATTCCTGGAATGGCAAAACCCGGTAAACTATAAACGCTTTGTGGGTTCAGGCTATAACAATTACGGTGGAACAACAGATTATTATGAATGGCAAACTTATTACCAGCAACACAAAGACCGGCTGGAAGAATTTGTAGAAGTTGAACAGGATGGAAGCACTGTTCGGGTAACGCTGAAATAAATTTCCAGGCACATTACAACCAAAACATATACGGCAGTGTGAAAGCTATTTTCACAACTGCCGTTTTTTATTGCTTGTATATTTTGCCTTCTTTCATCACAAAACTTATATTGGCCAGCAGCTTTATGTCCTGCAAAGGATCACCGTCCACAGCAATCAGGTCAGCGGTTTTCCCTGTTGTTACAGAGCCGCGTTCGGCACTTACACCCAGCAGTTCGGCGGCATTGGCTGTTGCAGATTGTATTGCGGCCATCGGTGGCATACCGGCTTCTACCATGTATTGAAATTCCAGTGCATTTTTTCCGTGGGCATATACACCAGCATCAGTACCAAAAGCAATTTTTACACCTGCCTTATACGCTTTGGCAAATGTTTGCTGTATACGCGGCCCCACTTCTGTTGCTTTAGCCGCAATAACCGGTGGAAAGAACCCCGGTATTTTTGCTGAATCGGCAACAGATTTACCGGCAATAATAGTGGGTACATACCAGGCACCGTATTTTTTTGCCAGCTCAATATCTTCATCGTTCATATAAGTACCATGCTCTATTGATGTTACGCCGCCCAGGATGGCGCGTTTAATGCCTTCTGCACCATGGGCATGGCAGGCTACACGCATTCCGTAATCTTTCGCTGTTTCTACCACAGCTTTAATTTCTTCTACGGTGAATTGTGCGCCAGAGCCGTCTTTACTCAGGTCGAGCACTCCACCGGTAGAGGCGATCTTTATTACATCTGCTCCTTTTTTAAACTGGTAGCGTACAGCTTTCATCAGCTCATCTTTGCCATTGGCCACACCCTCTTCCGGGCCGGGTGTTTTGCGTATATCATCACGCAGCCCGACCGATTCATCCATATGGCCACCGGTTGCAGAAATGGCCACACCTGCGGTGAGGATATAAGGTCCTTCGGCTAAACCCTGGTTGATGGCATTGCGCAATGCAATATTTACACCAGAACCACCCAGGTCACGCACGGTGGTAAAACCAGCCATCAGCGTTTTCTTTGCATAAACAGCTGCACGGTAGGCCATCTCTGCATCAGAAAGACGGAAGCCGTCCAGCATGGAATTCTTCCCGTACTGGCTCTGTATGTGCACATGACAATCGATGAGCCCGGGAAGAACGGTTTTGTTTTTCAGATCGATCACCTTATCCCCGCCGGATCCTGAAGTATAACCATCCTGTATTGCGGTGATGGTTTTACCTTCTACAACAACCGTAACAGATGAGCGGGCAGCGGCTCCTGTTCCATCGATCAGTTTGCCACATTGTATAAATGTTTTTTGTGCCTGCAACTGCAGCAATACGGCGCAGCTGAACAGGGTGGTAAAGAGCAGTCTCATATCTGGCGTTTTATTCGTTCTGGCAGCACAACGGGCTGTTGTGCTTATTTGTTCACTGTTGGGTACCCTGTTTTATTTCTTTCAATAATTCCTCCACGGCAGCTTCCAGCTGCTGATCTTGTCCCTGGCTAACCTTTTCGTATTCGTTCATCACGACGATATCGGGTGTTGTCTGGTGGTTTTCGAGATACTGGCCCTGCATATTTTTTACACCCAGCGGCGGTACGCCCCAACGTATGCTATTGTCCTGCAGCGTTTGCCAGCCGGCAAATGTGCAGGTGCCGGGTGTGGGCATACCTACCAGTTTACCCAGGTGAAGATCCTGGTAGCTGAATGCAAAGCAATGGCCATCGCTGTAATTGGCTTCATTGGCCAGAGCAATAGAGGGTTTGTTCCAGCGGAAAGTAGGTTCATACGCCACTGTTCTGGTATCGGTGGTGTATTCCAGAAATCTTTTCCCGCTGAGAAACATTGCCAGGTCGGCCACCAGGTCGCCGCCGCCATTAAACCGCGTATCTACCACCAGGGCTTTTTTACCTGCATACCGGCCCATGATATCAGCATAAGCAGCACGGTAAGCATTGTCGTTCATGCCGGGTATATGAACATAACCCAATTCACCATGACTTAGTTTTTCCACTTCATCCTGGTTGCGGCGTACCCAACGTTTGTATAAAAGATTGTTTTCCTCACCGGGTGAAACAGGCTTAACTACCACCTCCCTGTGAGTACTGTTACTGCTGACAGACAATAACACATTTTTACCTGCTTTGCGGTTAAGGTATTGCGCCAGATCCCTGGATGGCAGAATAGTATCGCCATCGATGGCTTCTATAATATCACCGGCGCTGATATTAATACCAGCTTTATCCAGTGGGCCGCCTTTGATCACCTCGGCGATCTTCACACCATTGCCCTTATACGCTGCATCATAAAAAACGCCAAGAGATGCGGTGATATCTCCATTCGCATTAAATGCCACATAAGTAGCGCCGCAGTGCGATACATTCAGTTCGCCCAGCAGCTCGCTGAGCATTTCGGCAAACTCGTAATTGTCACCGATATGGGGCAGGTATTTTTCATACGCTTTTTTCAATTCATCCCATTGTGCGCCATGATAACCGGCTGTATAAAAAGTTTCTTTGGTGCGGCGCCATACATGCTCAAACATAAACCCGCGTTCGGCAGCTATATCCAGGCTTAATTCACTGTTAATACCTATATTGGTTTGTTTGCCTGAAGCCGGCTCTATTTTAGATATCCTGCCATCAGCCAGCAAAAAGATATTCTTCTGTTCTTTATCCCAAACCATATTGGCATCATCGGCATTGAGCGGAAGCAGTATTTTGGTTTCCCTTGTGCGCAGGTTAGTGCTCCAGAGGTTCAATCCTTTTTCAAAACGGGAAAGGTAATAAAGCGTTTCACCGTCATTGCTCAGCAATGCATCTGACATACTGGAAGAATTGACGGTGAGTTTGGCTTTGCGGTATTTCAGTCCGTCCCAGTCAATGGCAATGGTGCTGTCTTTTTTATGTTTTTTGGAGGAATCTTCTTTGGCTGTTTTTTCTTCCTGTTCCTTCAGTAAAGCAGCTTCTTCTTTGCTTAGCCTGAAACGATCCCAGGCAGCCTGTGTAAAAAACAGGCCGTATACATCATTCTGGCTTCCGCCAGAATTGGCATAATTGTGCATACCATCGCGGTTACTGGACCAGATCATCATTTTGCCACCCATCATCCATTTAGGATCGCTATCCTGGTAACCGCTTTCGGTAAGATTAACCGTTTTGCCTTTCCCATCTGTACAGATAATACCTACTTCTTCATTGTTGATGCCCGCTTCGTTGTATTGAATCAGCATCCATTTACCATCGGGGCTCCAGGTAAAATACTGGTCATTGTCGCCCATTGAAAACAGCTCATTTGCCGATAATATCGTACGCGATTGTTTAGATGCCAGGTTGAAAATTTTAACTGTATTCCTGTTTTCAACAAATGCAATCTCCCTACCATCGGGTGAATACTGCGGCTGGTAATTTTCTTTGTCATTGGCAATAACTGCTGTTTCGTTCAATACAGTGGCCGTAAAAAAATAGGGTTCTTCTTTACGGCTGATGGTGGTTTGAAAAATTTTCCAGCTGTTGCCCCGTTCGCTGCTGTACAACAGGCTGCGACCATCGGGAGAAAAACTAACATCCTGCTCCTGGCCGGTGGTATTGGTAATGCGTTTGGTAGTGCCACCATCTACACTGGTTACAAAAACCTCCCCGCGGAAAATAAATGCCACTTCTTTGCCATTGGGCGAAACAGCCAGATTACGTGCCCCACCGGTAACAGGGATGATTTTTTCGCTGTTCAGCCTGGTATCTCCATTAATAATAATAGTAAGCTTTTTAGGCTCAGCACCAGGCGCCAGTGTATACAATTGTCCATCGTAACTGAAGCAAAGTGTTCCATCGGCAGCCCTACTTAAAAAACGTACAGGGAACCGGCTGAAATGTGTCAGCTGCCGCGGTGTTGCAGCTGTTGTATTATTTAAGGGAAGCTGGTAAATATTAAAGCTGCCTGAAGCTTCGCTGAGATAACAAACAGACTGATCATTATCTGCAAAAACAGGGTTGCGATCTTCTCCTGCAAAAGAACTGAGCCTGGTGTGTTTACCTGTTGAGCTATTGTACAGCCAGATATCCCTTGCTATAGAAGAGGTCTGGTGTTTACGCCAGGTGTTTTCACCACCTTTCTTATCATGGTATACCAGCAGTTTACCATCTGTGCTGTATTTAACATCTTCTGCAGGTATTGTCAGTACCTGTTCAACACGGCCGCCGTTTATATTTACTTTATACAATTCTGGCTGCGATGCTGTGGGAAACTGTCTGTTGGCAGCCGCATCCATACGGGATGAGCCGAACAGTACATACTGGTTATCGGGACTGAAATCATAAGGGTATTCTGGTGCCGAATGACTGGTTAGGCGCCTGGCTTCACCACCCTGGGCGGGCATAATAAAAATATCGAAATTACCATAGCGGTCGCTGGCAAAAGCGATATACTTGCCGTCATGGCTCCATACCGGCATAAAATCATGTGCCTCGTTCAATGTAAGCAGCGCTGCTGTTCCGCCAGAAGCAGGTACCGAATACAGGTCTCCTCTATAAGTAAAAACGATTGTTTTGCCATCTGGTGAAATAGAAGGGTAACGCAGCCATCCGGCTTCTGTTTGGGCACTGGCGATACGGGTTATCAGTAATAAAACAAGAAAGGGAATAAGTGTTGATTTTTGCATAAACAGGAAATGGAAAGGTAAGTTAAGCAAAAGATGTGATCTGTTTGATCTTCAGGATACTATCTGCTGTCATTCTATCACCATTGCTCAAAACGGATATTTCGCTCAAACCCTTTGTGGGAGCGGGTTTTAGACCGTTTTTTTGCCTGTGTTCTGGCTAGGTCCAATCTGGGTTCGCATTGCGTTCGTCCGGGGCTAACCGGGCAATGTGGATCTCAGGAAGCAGGGAACTGTTATGCCCCCTATTGTTCAAATACGATAATTAATTAGCCGAACCCTTTTATGGAGCATAATAAACAAAGCCATCTATAAAAGATGGCTTCGTTATTCGTTTGTATCAGCATTTATATTTGGTTGTAAGGCCTGGTTTCATTGGTTACGACTATTTCAGTTCCGGCATCATTGTCTGCGGCATGAAGTAGCAGCTTCACCGGTTTTTTTCCATCCGGGATTTCAAAGTTCAGTCTGCCGGGATTGCCTGACGGTGTAAAATAATTTCCTACGCTGTTGCCGGTAGAGCTGATTTTGGTACCATCATCAAGCAGCAGTTGCTGTTCTCCTGTAGTAATAGTACGACCACCGTTAGAATAAGTGCCGGTAAAATGAACAATCAGCACCTTGCTTATACCGGGCTTTATAGTACGCTGGTAATCTATCAGCGAGCTGGTATCCATCTGAAAATTAAAACTGCCAGCTTCATTGGACAGTTGCAGTTTTTCCTGTTTGAAGTTTACTTTATACACGACCGGCATACCGGCAGCTGCAGCCTGCTGCAATTTTTCCTCGGGCGATTTGTATTCCTTTGTAACAAGTTCCTTTTTCGCTTCGGGTTGTTTATTGCCGGGTCCGCATCCGGCTATCAAAAGGGCAAGGGAGAGGTAAGGGATTTTTTTCATAAGTGATCTGTTGAATTTGGCTCGCATTGGCCAAAAATAATGCCGGATAAAAACATAAAACCGACATTGTTATGAGGCTTTTATTGGCTAAATGGATGAAGTTTGAGTTAGTTCAATAATGGATTGGAAAATTTAGCAGGTAGGAATTTCAACTTAAGATTTGCCAGGTAAAGCTTATTTAAGTCTTTGTAGCTTGTCCCAAATATTGATTCTTTTTCGGACTAATAACAGTAATTGTCCCTTGTTTTTACTAAATTTGGGACAAGATGGAAGCAATAGAGTACTTAATTAGCAAGGAGATTCAAAAGACTGCACAAGGAACCATATTCTTTCCTGAAGACTTTGCCCGGCTTGGCTCATCAGATGGGGTTCGTAAAGCACTGCAACGGCTTGAGCATAAAGGAATCCTAAAAAGAGTAGCGCAAGGTATTTATGTTTATCCTAAAGTCAACAACCACATCGGTATAGTAATGCCCACTGCAGAAGAGGTGGCTGAGGCTATCAGCCGGAGAGACCGGGCCCGTACTGTTCCAACAGGCGCTTCTGCCTTAAATGCACTTGGCCTCAGTACCCAGGTACCAATGAACGTTGTATTGCTAACCGATGGTTCCCCAAGAGAAATCAAGATTGGCAAACGTAAAATCAAGTTCAAGAAAACCACACCACGTAATCTTTCCGCCAAAGGCGATACCAGCCGGCTGGTTATCCAGGCGCTTAAAGCTTTGGGAAAAGGAAGGGTAAGCCAGGCTGATGAGCAAAAGCTCATCGAACTACTGAAAAGAGAAAGACATAGTGATCTTCTGCATGATATCAGCATTGCGCCGGAATGGATACAGCGAATCATGAAAAAAGCATTGTAATGGAGAAAATCAATCTATACCAAATTGCAGACCATGAAAAGGCTGATCTGTACCGGCAAGCCGGCGTTCAATCTGGCATGCCGGCTTCTGCTGTCGAAAAGGACTGGTAGGTTGTCCAGGCTCTGGATATGATCTTTGGAATGCCTCTTGCACCACAACTGGTTTTTTAAAGGAGGTACTTCACAAAGTAAGGGATGGGATCTTATAGAACGGTTTTCAGAAGATATTGATCTAGCCATCGACAGAGGTTATTTTGGCTTTAGCGGTTCATTACAAAGGAAAGAAATCGACAAATTACGACGAGCTGCAGGGGCGTACATAGACAATGAATTCTTACAAGGGCTTCAGCAGAAATTAGAAGAAAAAGGATTAAAAAATGTACGGCTGGAAATAGAACCGGGATCTCGTAGTGACCGCGACCGCACCATCTTACTTACTTATCCGAATGTAATTGCCTCACCAGGCTATCTGCAGCCAAGCGTAAAAATTGAATTCAGCTGCCGCTCTCTTATGGAACCAGCCAGCCTGCAACGCTTTCGTTCTGTTGTTGACGACGCTTTTCCTGACGCGGGGTTTACTAACCCTTATATTACAATTGCTACCGTTAACCCTAAGAGAACATTATTGGAAAAGATATTTCTCCTGCATGAAGAATTTCAGAAGCCACCCGAAAAAATCCGGAAGGGTGAACGCCTTAGCCGCCACCTGTATGATGTGGTGAAGCTATCTGCCACTCATTTTGCTGATGCTGCGCTTTCAGAACCGGAGTTGTATCGCACTATCGTAGCTCACCGGCAATAATTTAATGTGATCCTCGGAGTGGATTATTCGCGTCATGCCCCTCAACAAATCCGGATAATCCCCTTGACAGGTGTATTGGCAGCGTGGCAGGCAGATTATAACACGATGATCGAAGAAATGATCTATGAGGAAAATCCGCCCAACTTCCAAGAAATTTTAAAAGCACTTGAGCAGCTTCAAAAACGCATTAATTTATTGCAATGGCAATTATGATAATATTTCTCAATAAGCTCATCCTAAATGCAAAAGCCCTGCAGCTTATGCGGGTTTTTGTTGCCCTATAGACCCCAAGTCCCATCCACTCTTGGTTTCATTTCATTAAAGGGTCGGGGGTCTTTAAAAGCCGTCTGGTTCATCAATAGAGCCGTCAGAGATCATCTGCTCCAGCCGGAGCAGTATCAGCCTGGACTACCCCGGATCTTCAATGGTTGCCATCCTTCCGCTCACCAGCTACGCATTCTTTCTCGATCCACTCCAAACTGCCGAAGCATACTTTCTGATGCCAACAAACGGCGCAGCCATGATATATTTGAAAAGATCTACTATGTTGCTGTCCCGTTATCGATCTGTTTTACCGGACAGTCGCTCAGGAATCTGCCCGCAGTTCTTTAACCGGATTCCGGATAGCGGCTTTAGTTGCCTGGTAACTGACCGTGAGCAAGGCGATCAACACGGTAATACCTGTTGCAAGACCAAATAACCACCAGCTAAGGCCGGTATGATATGTAATACCTGCCAATAATGAATGCGCTAGCCAGACAGAAGAAGGAATAACGATGAGCAATGCTATCAGAACAGGTTTGAGAAAATCTACGGAGAGCAGTACCCATATGCGGAGGCTGCTGGCGCCAAAGGTTTTACGGATGCTGATTTCCTTGCCACGACGTTCCGCAAGAAAAGAAGACAGGCCGAATAAACCAAGGCTTGCGATGAAGATAGCCATACACCCAAATATAGTAGCCATAAGGCCAAAAGCATCCCACTCCGTAAACCGCTGCTGATAAATGTCTTTCGTAAACGTGTATTCAAACGGGAAACCGGGATTTAGTTTTTTTACAACATTCCGTATTTGTGTTATTGTCTTCCCGCTTTCGGTATCATTGCTGAGCCGTACAAAAAAATGAGGTAAATTATTCGGTTTAAGTGTGAGAAGCATAGGGGCAATAATGCCTGATGGATTATTGTAAACAAAATCGTGGAATACACCTATAACTGAATACCCGCCGATCTTGCTGCCCAGTACAGGTTCTTTCAGATTCATTTTCCGGATCGCTGCCTCATTGATGATGCAGGCCGTGGTATCGGTTACAAAGGATGTACTGAAATCACGCCCTGCTACCAGGGGTATATGCAATGTATTTGTCCAATTATAGCCTATGTTGCTGACCATGACAGAAATTTCCTCTCCGGGAATTTTACCGGGATAATCCATTCCAGTAATACTTCCTCCAAAATTGACAATATTGTCTGATCCGGCAGAAACCTGATGGATACCCGGTATTTTCTGCAGTTCATTTGTAAATACATCCAGCTTGCCCAAAAGAGCGCCGTTTGCGGTTATATCCATGAGTTTTTCCTGGTTATAGCCAAGTGGCCTGTTGCGCACGAAATTGATCTGTTTGTAAATAATAGTGGTGGCTACAATTAAACCTGCAGAAATGATAAACTGCAGTGTTACCAATGATTTTCGTAATCCTCCGCCCCGTTTACTAAAGAAGGATCCTTTCAATACTTTAATCGTTTTGAACCTGCTCATAAAGAAAGCCGGGTAACTGCCTGCAGCAAGCCCGGTAAAACTACCTGTTACCAGAAGCATCCACCATACATCACTCTCATTAAGATTGAAAGAGATGCTTTTGCCGGCGAATTGGTTAAACCAGGGTAAAACAAGTTTAGCAATCAATACTGCCAGTATAAGTGCAATAAACGTGGTTACCATTGCTTCGCTCAGGAACTGTATTATAATGCCAGCGCGCGAGGCGCCAAGCGCCTTGCGCACACCAACTTCCCGGCTTCTTTTTTCGGAGCGGGCAGTGGCGATATTCATGAAGTTTATACAGGCTACCAGGATGACAAAAACGCCAAGGGCTATAAGCAGGTGCAGCATTTGGATAGCACCTCTGCCATTTGGCTTGCCATTGCTGAAACTATTGTAAAGATGCAGTTTCGACAACGGGTAAACAAATAGGGAAACTGATTTGTCATTGGAACGTGTTTGCAGCAGTTGGGTAAGTTTATTGCTCAACAACCGGGTATTGGCATTGGGTTGAAGGCTTACCCAGGTCTGGATACGGTTATCATCCCAGTGGCTCAGCCAGGTATTGTTGCTTTCAAAATAACTAAACGGAAAAACTATATCAAAGCGAAGGCTGCTCGCTTCGGGAATGTCCTTTACCACAGCGCCAACCAAGAAGCCTTTGCTGCCAAACGAAATGGTTTGGCCCATTGGATTGGAGCCGCCAAAAAACTTTCTTGCTGTCGACTCTGTCAGCACAACCTGGTTGCTGTTTTGCAATACTTGCACAGGATTTCCCTGGACCGCTGGGAAACTCATCATCTGAAAAATATCGGCGTCTGCATAGATGCCAGATCCATATTGTGTTTTGTTGTCAGCCTCCATAACTTCATCGTCAAAATGTGCTACCCTTGCTGCATATTTTGCTTCCTGCATTTCAGACCGGATACTGGCTGCCAGCGGACCTGCAGTTGCTTCTCCAGTTGAAATACCATCAACCCTTTTCTGGTTTTTCATCACCAGGTAAATGCTTTGCAGGTTAGATTGGAACTTATCATAATTTAATTCATCAAGAACCACCAGCATTATCAATATGCCGGTTGCCAGTCCAACAGCAAGCCCGCAGATATTGATAAACGATGAGGTCTTATTAATAAATAAATTCCGCCAGGCAGTTAAAAAATAATTGCGCAACATGGAGTATTGTTTGAAGGTCTGATGTAATTGTATCCATAGGCCCAAAATCAATGCCATTACTGTAATGGTTTGAATACTATGCTGTTGACGTATTTAAATTGCCTGTTTTCGTCTCTTTTTGATACAAAGCTGTTCGCTTTTACTACATATTGATAGGTTGATTAGTATTGTTGTCCGGGAAAACATAAAAAGAAGCGGAATAAAAAAGGGGCCAAAGCCTCATTGGCTCAGCAGAAACCTGGCGCTAAGATGTCGTTTTACCAGCTCGATGTCTAAAAACTAATGCAACAGATAGGCCTGGCATTGCTTCTGTTCCCGGCTATTAAATAAAAAAATTATAAAGTATATTGATTCTATCGGTAAATGCCTGATTATACAAAATAGTTTTCCAAGAGGTGGACCATACACTGACCCTAATGGGAAGGAATATTTTAAAGTTATATATTGGACTCGATTAATCAATAAAACAAATAATCCCCTGAATTGAAGATTGACTTTCCTGTAGATTCATATGAGGTTCTGGGTTACCCGGTAAATACTATACAATATTGGTTCCACCTGATACAATGACAATTGATAAAGAAGCATTGTATGACTATGGTATGACTGGATCAAAATCTTTTTTAGACAATAATATTCGTAAGCCGTCATCTTTAAAAAGAACTATTAACGCAAAAGAATCGAGTGGTTTTATGTCGTAATTCTCCTTGACAAGGGAGTGGGAGGACCATTTCGAACAGGACTAAGTATAAAGGGGGAAAATCTTGTTTATAGTATTCACGAGCTAGTGAGGCACGCCACACATTAATAAGCGAAAAAGAAATTGACTGTGGAAGTATTAATTTGAAAAATTTGATGGTAAAGAAATAAGCCAAGCACCTGAATTTCTATCATTAAAGATCGAGACTTTCGGGTCAGGAGGCGCAATTTGTTAAACATCCGGATCATTGCCTATCTTACTGACGAAAAATGGTTCTCCTGTTGGATTTTCTCGACTTTCGTTTATTTATTTTCAAGCTGTTCAGCAAGCCCAATGAGAAGCCCTTCTGTTCCACGAACATAACAAAGCTTATAAATGTTTTCATAATTAACGACATCACCAACGACTTCAGCACCGTGCTTTATAAGCCTTGATAGCAACTCGTCAAGGTTGTCAACCCGGAACATGACACGGAGATAGCCAAGAGAATTCACTGGGGCAGTCCTGTGATCTGCTATGGTTTCAGGAGCAAGAAACCTTGAAATTTCAAGTCGGCTGTGTCCATCAGGAGTAACCATCATAGCTACTTCTACTGACTGGTTTCCAAGTCCGGTAACGTGCCCTGCCCATTCACCTTCAACCATGCCTCGTCCTTCAAGTTTGAGACCAATCTCTGTAAAAAAAGAAATGGCTTTGTCGAGGGATTCTACCACAATGCCAACATTGTTCATTTCAATTAATTTGCTTTTAGACATAGCTCTACTCTGTTAGATTCGTAAACTGAATTGGTTAATGGGTTTAAGGCGGATGTGCCGCTCAGGTGAATAGCCTGAGCCGATTAGGTGTATTTTGCGTTTGCCTCATTTCTTTTTCGCCAGCAGTTTTTCCGGCAAAGAAATCTTTTCGTCTTCTCTTTCAACAAGGCTTCATACTGCCTTTTGTTTCCATCCATTGATATAACTTACTGCCGCCTCTTCATCAAAATCCTTTATGGTCTCGGCAGGAATCTTCAAGGCCGGACAACCTGTTCCAAAATGGCCGAATCGACGATATCCTTTGTTTCGAGGTGAAACTTTGGATTGGGTCCAGTCCACACCCAACTCTTGGCCACGCGTCTCTTGTTTAATCCCCAACAATTCCCGGAAACCGCTTAATATTCCGGCCTTCGTGTACTTTATTGGGCATCTTGTCAATCGTTGTCATGTGGCGAACATTTTTATAAGATAGTTAAATAATGCCCGCCCTTAAATTTCGGTAAAATATTCAGAATACGATAATTACTGTGCCGGATAGAATGTGTTAAACAGGTCGGATATTCCATAAAAGAATCGAACGGTGGTTTGAGCATTTACCGGCAAGGGTGTTTGCATGAAGAAATCATCTCTTGGAATTCAATCTTATACTCCTTTTCCGCAGATTGCTCTTTCCTTTAGAGATATAGCATGCTGGCGAGCATGACCGCCTAACGCAGCCCTCTGGAAATTATTTGTCTACACATAATTTATAGTGGAAAAAATTTGACAGAAACAGGTGCCTGTTAATTTTAGTGGAAAATATCTGCTAAGCACCGGATTTTGATACGATTATCGCCGAACTTCAAGAATTGAATGAACTTTTCCACGCATTCAATTTGCAACTTCAACGATTAAACAGAATACACTATTCAAAAAAGCTGATGATCGAAAAAAGTCTAACATTAAAAAATTTCGAATCCCTTTTATCCGGGTCGATTCTTGCAAAAGGACGTGATTATTTTGAAAATGGCGCTGTCGGTGACCTCGCAAAAGACGGCAAAGGAATATGGAATGCTCTGGTTAGTGGCAGCGAAGATTACGAGGTCGAGATCTGTTTTTCGGGGAAGAAGATCTCCGATTGCTCCTGCGACTGTCCCCATGACGCTCAATACTGTAAGCATATCATCGCCGTTTTATATGCTATCCTGGAAGAAGAACCGCCTGTTACCGATAATAAAAAGCGGGGAAGCGCATCAAAAAAAGATTGGACTGAGATTGTGAACGACCTGGCAGAAACGGAACTGAAGCAATTCATTATTGAATACGGTCGCAGCAACCGTGAATTTCGGAACTTGCTGCTGGTGCACTACAGCCCGAAATCCGGATCGGATGGAAAGGCCGCCTATGCACGGCTCATCAAAAACGCGGCAGACCGTGCCGGAGGACGGGGAGGATTCATCGATTACTATTCTGTCACCAGCTTTGTCCGGGACATCGAAAAACTCCTCGCCCAGGCACAGTCGGCATTAAAACTCTCCCACTACCGGGTTGCCGCGGACATTGCCTTTGCCGTCATAGAAAATGTACACGAGATACTGAAAGATGCGGACGATAGCGGAGGTGGGGTAGGGGACTGTATCCAGCAAGCCTTCGAACTAGTTTTTTTTCTACTGCATTCCAATATCCCGATGGCGCTCCGCCAGCAGCTTTTCACCGATGCCCTGAAAGAAGCAAAAAGCCCGCAATACGACTATTTCGACTTCGACGACAGTTGGCTGGAAGTTGTCGTTGCCGCAGCCTATGACGCAAAAAGCCACACCATAGTACTGGAACTGATCGACAAGCTCCTGGCAGCCTGCAATAGCAAGAAAGATGAATGGTTTAAGGACTTCGAAATGCAGCGATTGGTCGGGCAAAAGCTGGCTCTTCTGAAAAAGGCGGGTAGAGGAAAAGAGGCGGACCAGGTCCGGCTCCAATTTCTTCATTTGTCCGAAATTCGGATGGGCCTTATCGACGAAAAGGTTTCGGAAAAGAGGTTTACCGAAGCGAAACAACTGATAAACGAAGGTATCGGGATTGCCAAAAAGAAAGACCAATCCGGAACCGTTGATGAATATAAGAAGACATTATTGAAAATCGCAGAGCTGGAAAATGATACGGTCGCCTTTCGAACCATTGCCCGGGATATCTATGACAAGGGGCGCAATATGGAGTATTATAAGCTTATAAAAACAACTTATAAAAAGAGGGAATGGCCTGCTGTCGCAGAAGAGTTTATAAAAGAGATCCAATCCCAGCACAAGCCGGTGAGGGGCATTATCTTTAACGATGATGACCGTTTGGCCGGTATATTTGTCGAAGAGCAATATTGGGAGAGATTGCTTGAACTCGTAAAGGGTAGCACAAGCCTGTATTTCATCGACAGCTACTCCTCATGGCTCACCACACAATTCCCTTCTGAGACATTGGCGATTTATCGCAAGATCCTTCTCGAATATGCGTCTCAAAATACGGGCCGCAATCATTACATTACCATCCGGGAACGACTCAAAAAAATGCAGGCATGGCATGGCGGCCGGGAAGTGGTAAGAGGGCTGGTTGAGCTATTCAATCAACAGTACAAGGCAAGAAAAGCAATGATAGAAGAGTTAGCTAAAATCAGTTTGTAGTACAGACCGAACCTGAAATAGATTCGAACCATAATCAGTTGGTAAAAAGCCTCATAGAAATGAGACATCAAGAGCATGGGTGAGGATAGGAAATTGAAAACCCGCTCTGGCAGCGGGTTTTACTGAATGGAGAAAAACTTGTTGCCCAACCTGGATTACCTGCGGCTTGCCGGTCTTTAGTGATCCGAACTGCAATGCATTACCCAAGTGACCACACCCGGCTTTAACCGGGTTAGTTTTGTTTTCCCGTCCGCTCACCCGAGCAAGCTCGGCTCGCTACCAGAAAAATAAAACCCGCAACTATCGTTGCGGGTCACTTGTTGCCCAACCTGGACTCGAACCAAGATCTTCAGAGCCAGAATCTGACATACTGCCGTTATACTATTGGGCAATGGGATTGCAAATATATAAACTCTGCGTATTATTCCATCAACTTGATAAGATTTCTGTATTTCAACAAACAGGCTTTTATTTTTTATTAACCTTGTTTTGCAGTTAACAGTGTTAACTTTGCGCACAATTGCACCACCTTATTCCTGCCTTCTGTATTCGCCACGCATTTATTTTAACAGGGAAAATTATATACAAGTGTCAACGATTAAATTAAGCGTACTGGATCAATCCCCTATTCGCAGGGGAACCAATGCAAGACAGGCTATACTGGAATCGGAGCAGCTGGTAAAACTGGCAGACAGGCTGGGTTATACCCGGTATTGGGTTTCTGAACACCACAATATTGCTTTCCTGGCCGGTTCGGCGCCGGAAGTACTGATCGCCCATCTGGCAGGGGAAAGCCGGCATATCCGTGTTGGCTCGGGCGGCGTGATGCTGCCAAATCACAGCACATTGAAAGTAGCCGAAAATTTCCGGCTGCTGGAAACACTTTTCCCCGGCCGTATTGACCTGGGTATGGGCCGTGCACCTGGTGGAGACCGGCTTACCGCTATGCTGCTAAACCCCTCTAACCAGTTCGATGAAAAAGAATTTGTTCAGCAACTGGCCGATCTGAAAGCCTATTTATACGATGATGCCACACCCGGAACAGTGCAGGAAAAAGTAAAGGCCATTCCGCAGGCCAGCACAGTACCCGAGTTATGGCTGCTTACTTCCAGTGGCGAAAGTGCATTGCTGGCTGCTTATTTCGGTATGTCGCTTTCTTTTGCACAGTTCATCAATCCGCAGGGCGGAGCGCAGGCTATAGATACTTATCGAAAAAAATTCAAGCCCTCTCAACAATTGTCTGCACCGGTGGCCAGTGTGGGCATTATTGTTTGCTGTGCCGATACCGAAGAAAAGGCGAGGGAATTGCAGGCTGTAACTGATTACCGGCTGCTGCATATTGAAAAGGTGCTGACCCAGGACCTGCCTTCTTACGAGGAAATTAAACAGCTAAAATATTCTGCCGCCGAAGAAGCGAGGATACAGTTTAACCGGGGCAGAATGATCTGCGGTACACCCGGCCGCGTAAAACAGGAAATACAGGCCCTTTGCCATGAATATGGTGTAGATGAAATTGTGGTGACCACCATCACCGAAGATTTCCAGGACAGGCTCCGCTCATATGAGTTGCTGGCTGAAGCTTTTGAGCTGGCCCCGCCGGTTTAGAGCTTCTGAAAATAGTCTATAAATCAGAATAATCATCACTACCAACAGCCATTTATAGAATTTAATTTCCATTCAGCATAAAAAATTTGAATTTTATTCTGAATTGTCCTAGTTTTATGTAAACAGAGAAAGCATGGAAATTACCCTGGATAAAACTGATCTCCAGATACTGGAACTGATGCAACCCAATGCACGTATTTCCAATGCAGAGCTGGCAAGAGAGCTGAATATGGCGCCTTCCGCTGTTTTGGAAAGGGTTAAAAAACTGGAACAGAAACAGGTGATCCTACAGTACAATACACAGGTAAACCCGCAGGCTTTACAACTGAAATTACTGGCATTCATTTTTATTAAATCGGCCGATGGGGTAGGATGTGGTACACTTGGAAAAGACCTGGCCGATATTCCCGAAGTACAGGAAGTACACAATATTGCCGGCGAAGATTGTTACCTGGTAAAAATAAGGGTAGCCGATGCTGCATCACTGATGGGCCTGATGCGCGGTTCATTTTCTAAGATCAAAAGCATTATTTCTACTAAAACCACCATTGTACTGGAAACGGTAAAAGAGCAACAACAACTGGTTATTCCTAAATAATAATTTTATGACTGCTGTAACCCAAGCAAAGCCTGCCGCACCAAAGTGGCTGGTAGTACTCGCTTTTGCCACTGTTTACCTGGTTTGGGGCTCTACTTATTTTTTTATACGCAGGGCCATTGAACATATCCCGGCATTATTGATGGCCGCGATGCGTTTTTCTATTGCCGGGCTGATCCTGCTTACCTGGTGCTATTTTAAAGGCGAGCGTATATGGGTGCCGGCTAATGTTAAACATGCTGCCGCAAGCGGTTTGCTATTATTGCTCATTGGCAACGGCTCTGTTGTTTGGGCAGAACAATACCTCACCAGCTCGCTGGTTGCCGTATTGGTTTCTGCAGCTCCTATCTGGTTTGTGTTACTGGATAAGCCTTTGTGGAAAGTGAACTTCAAAAGCCGTGAAACCATTATCGGGCTACTGATCGGCTTTGCAGGTGTGATACTATTATTCAGTGAACGTATTATGCAAACCCGGACCGCCCAAGCAGGACCTTACCAGTTAATTGCGTTGATTGTACTCATCTTCAGCTGTATGGGCTGGTCCGCAGGTTCTATTTATTCCAAATATTTTTCCAAAGGGCCCGTTACTGTAAATAGTGCCTGGCAAATGCTTGTTGCAGGTATTGCCCTATTCATCTGCAGTGCAGTTAGCGGTGAAATGCAGCAGTTTAGTTTTAGCCAGGTAACACCCAGATCATGGTTTGCCCTGTGCTATCTTATACTGATGGGCTCACTGGCAGCATACAGTGCATATGTATGGTTGCTGCAGGTAAGGCCAGCCACACAGGTAAGTACTTATGCTTATGTAAACCCGGTGGTTGCTGTTATGCTGGGTGTTTTTTTCGCGGATGAATCTGTGAGTTCTTTACAGGTGGTGGGTTTGGTGGTCATTCTTTCCAGTGTATTATTGATCAATCTTGCCAAATACCGCAAACAGGGCCTCTCTTCATCAAATAGTGTATCAAATAAACTGGCAACCAGCAAATGAGTGTTTTAACCAGGTTGCTGGTTTAAAACCCGTTTTTTCTGCCGGCTTTTTGTGATAAATCACATTGAGCCGGCATTATCCTGCTGCTAATTTTGACCTGCATAGCAATCAGATTCTCATGTAGCAATTGAAGGCAACCCATGCCCCGGCCCCTCTTTTCCAGAGGGGCTTTTTAATACAACCACAAGCGGGTAAATGGTTGGCAAATTAATTGTACATAATTGTATATACCTGCAACCAGGCTGCTGCTGATTATTCTATTGTTCCAATGCTGATTTATGAAAAAAGGGAAAATACATATCGGCACATCGGGCTGGAGTTATAAGGACTGGAAAGGTCTGTTCTACCCGAAAAAACTAAAAAGCACCAGCTGGCTGACTTATTATGCACAAACGTTTTCTATCACCGAGATCAATTCCAGCTTTTATCACCTGCCTAAAAAGCAAACTGTAGAAGGTTGGGTAAAAAAAGTACCGGATCATTTCCTGTTCTGTCCAAAAATGAGCCAGTACCTCACCCATTTCAAGCACCTGAAAGATCCTGAAGAAACATTGCATCGTTTTTTTGATGTATTCGCCCCAATGAGCGGGAAAATGGGTCCGGTGCTGCTTCAGCTGCCGCCCTCACTGCGCTTTCATTACGATACAACAGCCTACCTGTTCCAGGTGCTAAAGGAACAATACGCTGACTATGATTTCGCCCTGGAAATACGCCATAAAAGCTGGCTGGAAGAAGAAAGCCTGGAGTTGATGCGCAAATTCAATATTGCTTTTGTTATTGCACAGTCGGGCAACCGTTTTCCTTATGCAGAACATATAACGGCCAAACATATTTATGTTCGGTTTCACGGGCCGGAAGGATTGTATAATTCTTCCTACAGCAACAGTATGTTGCAACAGTTTGCCGGTTATTTCAACCAGTGGTCAAAACAAGGGCATTCTGTGTGGGCTTTTTTCAACAATGATTTTTATGGGTATGCCATCCAGAACGGGTTAAAACTGATCGAACTGCTGGAACAGGAATATGCCGCAGTGGAAAAATAAACCCTACACTTTATTTACTGGTGCAGCGAGTTTACGTA
Organism: uncultured Deminuibacter sp.; assembly: GCA_966424055.1. Lineage (GTDB taxonomy): Bacteria > Bacteroidota > Bacteroidia > Chitinophagales > Chitinophagaceae > Deminuibacter. Next base: position 76,036 of record CBJLMB010000016.1, read on the forward strand.
CCCAGCGGAATAAAACTGTTTCATCTTCTTTCAGCAATAATACGCCGTCTTTTATTTCATAACGGTTTACACGGAAAAGGTTATCCAAAAATGCTTTTTCATTATAACCCATGCAGGCCATTTTAGTGGTGATCACCTGCCTGCTGATAACAAGGCTGTTGCCATTTTTCTCAAAACGGCCATTCATGCTGTTACAGCCTGTATTACCCGTAAAACGAGCGGCCGCAACATCGAAATTAATACGGGGAATTTTTCCTGCTGCCGTATCAGATGCCAGCTGGGGCTGTAATAACCAGCTGCCGTTAAGCGTAGTACTGTCTGCTGCAAATGTGGTATCTTTTGCACGGGTGGCGCCTGCCGCCACAGCAGTATCTTTCTTTTCTGCTGCTCTACTTGCAGGAACCGCATTGTTACAGGCCAATACCACTGTTATACAGCCTAACAGAAAAAGATATTTCATGGCACTGTGTTTTGGTTATCCACCTCAATTTCCCTGCCATTTACCGCTTATTCTGCTTTTAATACAGCTGTTGGCCGGCTGATGCCGTTTTCATTCAGGGCCTCAATGGAAAAATAATAGGGTAGCTTTTTATCCATGCCATTGAAAAACCATTCATTACTTCCATAGATCATCATGGAATTATACAATTTACCCGGCTCTACGCCAAAACGGATATTGTAACCATAGGCATTGTCTACCGGTTTCCATTTTAGCCAGGCGCTTCTTTTATCAGCGGCAGTGCGCAGTATAATCAGGTTTTGCACTGTATCGGGCAGGTTACCGTTGCCTTTTCCAAATACACGTAAACCGCTGAGGGCAAATTTTCCGCTGGGCATGTGAATGTTTTCCATTTTGATAAAGCGGGTGGTAACCGGTTTGGTAAATTCAATATAATCGTGCGGCACATCTTTCTGGTTATTGCTTTTATCTGTAAGCAGGGTCCAATGCACACCATCGGCAGACTGGTATAGTTTATACTGATGATACAACCCATCCTGCTTGCCCATGAAAGCTGCATCCTGGTCGGCATAGTTGATCTGGATGGCGTGTACTGTGCATGGCGCACCGAGATCGGTTGTAATCCATTCGCCTTTATTACCTGTGGATGCGCTCCAGTATGTTTTTATATTTTCATCGTTAACATAATTGGCTGCATAATTACCGTAGGTGGAGGAAACTGTAACGGGTTTGGCATAGTTCAATAACATCCATCCGGTGAAATTTCCTTTTATATGGTCTTCTTTATCATCCGGCAGGTATTGAGGATAATCACCAAAAGCAGTGTTAGAAAACAACACACCATCTTTATCAAACCCTGCAGGGAATAAAGCCAGTCTTCTTTCAAAATTATTTTTCACAGCAATTACCATCGTGCTCACATGCCACCAGTTGCCATAAGTATCCTGGAAACTAGCACCATGGCCCGAACCTCTTGCAAAGCCACCGGGTTTATACGAGAACGGATTGTGTGGCTGATCAGTAAATTTTCCCAAAGGTTCATCGCCCACAGTTACGCCATCTGCATAACCGCTAAACTCTGTACCTGGTGCACCATATTGTAAATAATATTTGCCATTGTGTTTGTTCATCCAGGCACCTTCAATAAAAGGCGGCAGAAAAACATTGTCATTGTATTCACCAAAACGCTGCCAGCCAAACTGTTTATCATTCAGATGTATCAATGGTTTGGGCGTTCCGATGGGTTGAAATTTTTTGCGGTCGAGTTCAATACCATAAATGGGATATTCGTTGCTGGAACCCCAGTACAGGTATAGCCTGTTGTCATCATCCAGAAAAAAAGCAGGGTCCCAGGCACCTACCTGCAGGCTGTCTACCAGTTCTTTCCACTCATCTTTTTTAGGATTTGTACTCATCCATATAGGAAAGGTTTTTTCGTGTGTAGAACCCAGCAGCAGCAATGTATCGCCCACAGCGATGGCAGCAGGTGCACAAAGATCATCATACACTTTATGATAGGGCTTTAAAAAAGAGCGGTGTACAAAATGCCAGTTATACAAATCATGCGACCACCAGTAGCCCCATTGATTGGTAGAAAAAAGATAGTAATCGCCCTTAAACAAAACAATTACCGGATCGGCTGTAGCACGGTGTTTACCCCATTCAGAAAAATTTGGTATGGGGCAGTAGCCATAGTCGAGGTTCATGGGATTGCACCATGTTTTTTGCTGTGCGCGGGTATGCTGCAAACAGGCAAACAGTAAGAGCAGGAAAATCAGCTTTTTCATCCTTTATTGTACTATAGGTGATCAATCGATTCAATATTTACAATGGCCGCCATTAACCAGCATGCTGCTGTGCATACCAGGCAAGGGCAAGCTTTTCATGCGCGGCTACCCATTCGGCTTTTTCATCATTATAAGCCAGTGAATCGTGGGGAAACAATACAGCCGCGCGCTTTTTTTCAGTTACATACACTGCTGCTATATCGGGATGCGCAATAAGATAATCCCTGAAAGCAATATGGCGGAGCACCTGGTCAGCATCTGCCTGGTAAAAATGCAGGTGCACCAGGCGGATGCCTTCTGCATTCTCCAGTGTACAAAAACGTCTTCCCGGGATACCGAATTCGCCATGCCAGCTATAACCCATGGCTTCAATATTCCGGCGGCGCTGATCCAGTAACGATAGGCTGGCCACCAGGGGCATCAGGTCAACCACCGGTTTGGCGTACATGCCAGCTACGGCAGTAGAGCCGAAATGTTCAACACGCAGCAGGTTTTCATCCAGTGCAAGAAACAGTTTTTCCGATTCCCTGTTCGCCGTTTCGGGCCAGCTTTGATCATAGGGCAGCAGCACCACATTATGCAGTGGTACACCTGATTCGGAAGGGGATAATTTGTATGCCATGCTTTACCGGATTTTGATTTTCAGCCGCAGGCAGGAACTTCATACCAGCCTGCGGCTAAATAATTTCAATACCTGCTACGAACGGAGTATAGATTCAATATGGTTCAGCTCATCACTGCTGAAGCTGGTATTTTGCAGGCTCTGCAAACAATCTGTCAGCTGTTGTGGTTTGCTTACGCCAATGAGTACAGAAGTAATACGCGGGTCTTTTAATATCCATGCCAGCGCCATCTGCGCCAGTGTTTGACCCCTTTGTTCTGCCAGAGAATGAAGCTGCTGTACCTGCTGTATGCGTTCGGGCGTAACCTGGTTTTCCTGCAAAAATCCATGGGGCTTGGCTGCCCGCGAATCTGCGGGGATACCTTTCAGATATTTATCAGTCAACAATCCCTGTGCCAGCGGCGAAAAAGGAATACAGCCCACACCCTCCTGTTCCAGCAAGTTGAGCAGGCCACCTTCTACCCATCGTTCAAACATAGAATATTTGGGTTGATGAATAAGGCAGGGAGTGCCCAGCTGTTTCAGAATGGTTATTGCTTTTTCGGCTTCTGCTGCCTGGTAATTGGAGATGCCCACATACAATGCTTTACCCTGGCGGACGATCAGGTCAAGCGCGGCCATGGTTTCTTCGAGTGGTGTATCTGGATCGGGCCTGTGGTGATAAAAAATATCCACGTATTCCAGCTTCATCCGTCGCAGGCTCTGGTCCAGGCTGGATACCAGGTATTTTTTTGAGCCCCATTCACCATAAGGCCCTTCCCACATATAATAGCCAGCTTTGGTTGATATTACCAGCTGATCACGGTAGCTTTTAAAGTCTTCATGCAGCAGCCTGCCGAAATTTTCTTCTGCAGATCCGGGTGGCGGCCCATAATTATTGGCAAGATCGAAATGCGTAATGCCATTGTCAAATGCAAGCCGCAGTATAGCCCTGCAGTTCTCCAGCACATCTACATGGCCGAAATTATGCCAGAGGCCAAGTGAAACAGCCGGCAGTTTTAACCCGCTTTTGCCACAGCGGCGGTATTGCATTTGCTGATAGCGTTGTGCATTGGGTGTATAAGACATGTATACAAATATTTTATGCTAAAATAAAGAACAAAGGGATGATATTCCTTTGAAAGAACACCATCCCTCAGTTATTACAGAATTTGTTTGTGCTATTAGCGCTGCGGAGGAGGCACAGGCTGTGTACCACCCTGCTCAGGACGTTCCAGTAATTTAAAGAACTGATCCAGCTGCGGCAGAATCACAATTCTTGTACGGCGATTGGCGGCTTTACCATCAGGTGTATCGTTGCCTGCTACCGGTACATATTCGCTGCGTCCTGCAGCTGTCATGCGGGCCGGCTGAATACCATACTGGTTCTGCAATACACGTACCACTGCTGTTGCACGTTTTACACTCAGGTCCCAGTTGTCGAGCAATACGCCCCTGTTATAAGGCACATTATCAGTATGGCCTTCTACCATGAACTCGATATTGGGCTGGTTGTTCAGCACAGCTGCAACTTTACCCAGTACTTCTTTGGCGCGATCGGTAATTTCGTAGCTGCCGCTCTTGAACAACAGTTTGTCTGAAATATCAATATACACCACGCCCTTATCCACTTTAATATTAATATCCTTGTCGTCGAGGTTGCCAATTGCACCCTTCAGGTTCATCACCAATGCCATGTTCAGTGAATCTTTCTTAGCAATGGCACTCTGTAGGTCTTTGATATAGGCATCCTTAATACCTATGTTCTCCAGCGATTTTTTAATACTTTCTGCCTGGGAGCCGGAAATAACAGAAAGATCTTTTAGTTGATTTAATACCTGGTTGTTGTTTTGCTTCAGGTAATCGATCTGGTCGTTCATGGCTGCACTGCGGGATTCATATATCGCTTTTCTGCGTGCATAAGCATCTGCTGAATCTTTTGCATTCTGCTCGCAGTTGCGCAGTTTGCTTTGCAGTTCAAGATAAGCGCCATTGAGTTGCCCGTATCTCGCTTCCGCTTCGCGAAGCTTTTTAGGACTTACACAGGCAAACAGGAGGGTAGAGGACAATGCTGCCAAAATAATAAGCTGTTGTTTCATATTAACTGATTTAACAATAACGAAAATTCTTCTTCGCAGTAGTAATTGATGTATACTATTTAGAAAGCATCCTTTGACAGGCAATGCTGCAAATGTAGTTACAGATAATTGTGCCAGATTTTTTTTAATCAATTTTTGACGGTTGATTAACAATCCGGCCCGTTTTTAAATAATCAGTTTGTTATATATATAAAAGAGTAAAATCCTATTATTAATCTGGCTTTTTCTCATTTAAAACGATAATTTACATCAGTCAAATTAATTTTAGTTTTTTACATGCTGGAAAACCAATTATTACTGATCATATCGCTGCTTTTCGCTGTGTCGATGTTATCTATGCTGAGCGAAAAACTGCGTATTTCTTATCCTATTTTTTTAGTATTGGCTGGTTTAATTATCAGCCTTATTCCCAATATTCCGCATATAACGCTGGATCCACATCTTGTTTTTATTATTTTTCTTCCGCCATTATTATATGCTGCGGCATGGAATACTTCCTGGAATGATTTCTGGCTTTTCAAGAGGCCTATTGGCATGCTGGCTTTTGGATTGGTACTTTTCACTGCCACTGCAGTTGCATTTGTTTCACGTGCACTGATACCGGAATTTTCCCTTCCACTCGGGTTTTTGCTGGGCGGTATTATTTCCCCGCCTGATGCTGTGGCAGCCACTTCGGTGCTACAAGATATAAAAATTCCAAAAAGAATTGTAACTATCCTTGAAGGGGAAAGCCTGGTCAATGATGCATCGAGTTTGATCGTATTCCGCTTTGCATTGACCAGCCTGTTTACAGGGCAATTTGTTTTCTGGCAGGCGGGGGTAAATTTCCTGGTGGTTTCAGGAGGCGGTATTTTAATAGGGCTGGCTATTGCGCATGTTGTATATGCGGTTCATCGTTTTTTGCCAACCACTGCCAGTATCGATACGGGCATCACGCTTATTGCTCCTTACCTGATGTACATTACAGCAGAGCATTTTGGTTGTTCAGGTGTACTCGCTGTAGTAAGCGGCGGTTTGTTTTTAACCTTCCGCTCGCAGGATATTTTTAGCTACAGCTCACGCCTACAGGTAAAAGGCGTATGGGACACATTGGTATTTATGCTCAATGGCATTGTGTTTATCCTGATTGGGCTTCAACTGCCTGATATTATCCACGGCCTGGAAGGCTATTCAGTGGGCCAGGCTATCGGGTATGCATTACTCATCAGCCTGCTTACCATCGTCATCCGTATTGTTTGGGTTTTTCCCGGCGCTTATGTACCAAGACTGCTTAGTAAACGGATCAGGACCAGGGAAAGCAATCCTGGCTGGAAACCCATTTTTATCGTGGGCTGGAGCGGTATGCGCGGTGTGGTTTCACTGGCTTCAGCACTGTCAATCCCGCTTACGCTGGCCAATGGGCAAAGTTTTCCGCACCGGAATCTTATTTTATTTATTACCTTCTCTGTCATTTTAATTACGCTGGTGCTGCAGGGTTTAAGCCTGCCATTGCTCATCCGCCTGCTTAAAATTGAAACACATGAAAATGAAGAAGAGCAGGAACAAGCTATCCGCTTAAGAATGGCGACAGCCGTGGTTGATTTTATAGAAGCCCAATATGCCGAAGATGCCAGCACCATCGATGCTTTTAACCGGGTAAAGGCGCGCTATGAAAGAATGGTGGAAATTGCCGGCCAGAAACTGGCATCAGAAGAAAACAAGAACAGTCTTCCTTCTTTTATGCCCAGGTACCGGAAATTTTTGCTGGAGCTGGTTGATATAAGAAGAAAAGAGCTCAATACCATGCGCCACGAAAAAAAATACACCGATGAACTGATCAGGAAAAAAGAATTTGAGCTGGACCTGGAAGAAGCAAGATTGAGAAGATAGCAACCTGTAAAACGCCTGCCGGAGATTACTCCGAAACTAAATATCGACAACCATGAATTTAATTGGAAATTTAATCTGGCTGGTTTTCGGCGGCCTATGGGCTGCGCTGGGCTATTTTTTTGGCGGACTGGTATTGTGCATCACTGTTATCGGCATACCGTTTGGATTACAGTGTTTTAAAATTGCAGGACTGGTATTGTGGCCATTCGGCAAAAAAGTAGTGAATACCAATAGCAGCCTGGGTTGCCTGGGAGTGGTATGCAATATCATCTGGCTGATCTGCGGTGGCTTGTATACTGCCATTGTGCACCTGCTTTTTGCTTTTATACTGGCCATTACCATCATTGGTATCCCGTTTGCCCTGCAGCACCTGAAACTGGTAGAGATTTCAATGATGCCTTTTGGCAAGCAAATAAGATATGAATAAACAGTATAGTCTTTGTATTGATCAATAACCGCTTGCCCTATGCTTCCTTTTCGCACCTATCCTTTGGGAGACCATGCCATTACGCTGGAATGGGCACAGGAGATCAGTCCTGTTGTACATGCTGCCGTAATGGAGGCTTATCATGCGCTGCAATTAAAAAATATTGTCGGGATTAAAGATATTATTCCTGCTTATGCCAGTTTAACCCTGGTGTACGATATTAACCAGGTTTGCAATCATTACCAAACACCACATGCTTATGCACTGCTGGAGCAGGAGGTTTCATTGCTGCAACAGGATCACAGCAGTGATGCAGCTGTTCCTCCCGGTAAAAATATAGAACTGCCTGTTTGTTATCATCCCTCACTGGGCCTGGATATCAGCAGTATTGCCATAGAAAAAAAACGCAGTATCGATGAAATTATCCGTTTACACACCGGCACCATTTACCAGGTGTACATGCTGGGTTTTTTACCGGGTTTCGCCTATATGGGAACAGTGCCCGATGCACTGATGATTCCCCGTAAAACCACTGCAAGATTACAGGTTCCGGCAGGTAGCGTTGGAATTGCCGGTGCGCAAACAGGTGTTTACCCTTTTGATTCACCCGGTGGATGGAATATTATCGGGCAAACGCCCATCCGGCTGTTCGATGCAGAAAAAGCAGCACCCAGTTTTTTCAGCCCCGGCGACCAGGTGAAATTTGTCGCCATTTCCCTCGACCAATTTTTTTACCTGAAAAAAACAGCGGAACATGCAGGTGCTTAAAAACGGTATCATCGACACAGTGCAGGACCTGGGCCGTTATGGTTACCAGCACACCGGCATTAATCCGGGTGGGGCAATGGACCCGGCCGCAGCGCAGGTGGCCAATTTCCTGGTGGGTAACCCGGGCAATACACCGGTAATAGAAATGCATTATCCCGCCGGTTCTTTTTTATGGGAGGAAGATGCGTTGTTTGCTTTGTCCGGGGCCGATTTCGGGGCCATGCTCAATGACCAGCCCATACCATTGAATACACCGGTGATCGTTTCAAAGTATACAGTACTTCAGTTCACCCGGATGGTGAAAGGGGCAAGATGTTATCTTGCTGTACAGGGTGGTTTCAGGGTAACACCCTGGCTCAATAGCAGCAGTACCAATCTGAAAGTAAAAACAGGCGGAATAAATGGTGGGCCGATTCGAAAGGGAAGCAGTATACCGCTGCAACAAAACGCTTCTTTCCGCAGTGTGCTGCAGCAAAAAGATTTTATCAGCATGCATTGGACAGCCGATGTTGATTTGTTGTACAACACAAACACCATACAGGTTACAGAGGGCAGGCAGTTGCTCATGCTGGACAGGGAAAGTGAAAAACAATTTTTTGACAGTGCTTTCAACATCAGCCAGCAAAGTGACCGTATGGGATACCGCCTTTCAGGAACCCCGCTTCAAACCCGGCAAACAATGCACCTGGTTTCTACCGCTGTTACACGCGGTACGGTACAGCTATTACCCGATGGACAGCTGATCGTTCTGATGGCAGATCACCAGACAACCGGCGGCTACCCGATGGTTGCACATGTGGCTTCTGCCTGTTTACCCACATTGGCGCAGCGGCAGCCAAATGAACAATTGCACTTCAAGCTTATCTCCGTTCCAGAAGCAGAAATACTGGCTCAACAGCAATACAAGCATTTGCACTTACTGGAAAATGCCTGTAAATTACAGTTACAAGCTTTTTTTTCAGCATGACCTGTATAGATCTAAACTGTGACATGGGAGAGGGGTTCGGCAGCGATGTTGCTATAATGCCCTATATCAGCAGCACCAATATTGCCTGCGGTTTTCATGCAGGTGATGAATCCACCATGCTGGCAACCATCAGGCTTGCGCTGCAATACGATGTAGCCATTGGTGCACACCCGGGCTTTGCAGACAGGGAAAATTTTGGCAGAAAAGAAATATCACTCCCCGAAAGCGAGTTATTCGACCTGGTGACTGAACAGGTCTTTTTATTACAGCAATTAGCCAAAAGAGAAGGCGCCTATCTGCAACATGTAAAACCACATGGAGCATTGTATAATATTTCTGCAAAAAATTATGCTGTTGCCCAAATCATTGCAAAGGCAGTAAAAGCAGTTGATCCCTCTTTAACCCTTTTTGGTTTAAGCAACAGTACTTCGCTGAAAGCCGCAGCAGACGAGGGTTTGAAAACCACAGCTGAAGTATTTGCCGACAGAACCTACCAGGACGATGGCAGTTTAACCCCGCGCAGCTATAAGCAGGCTCTGATAGAAGACCAGGCAAAAGCATTGGAACAGGTAATAGAGATGATCACAAAACAGCAGGTAAAAAGCATAAGCGGCACTGTTGTTCCGCTTCGTGCTGAAACCTTCTGCCTGCATGGCGATGGAAAACATGCTGCAGCTTTCGCACAGTATATTCATGAAGCATTATCTTCTCATCAAATCCTTATTCAACACCCTTGAGAAAAAAACAATCCACCGCCATACTCGGTGCCGCATTCCTGATGGCCACATCTGCTATCGGTCCCGGTTTCCTTACACAAACCACTGTATTTACTCAGCAATTACTGGCCGATTTTGGGTTTGTTATTCTCTTATCAGTATTGCTCGATATAGGGATTCAGGTAAATATCTGGCGTATATTAACCATAAGCGGGCTGCGTGCCCAGGACCTGGCCAACCGCCTGTTTCCGGGGCTGGGTTATTTTATTGCGGCCCTGATCGTTTTGGGTGCACTTGCCTTTAATATCGGGAATATTGCGGGTTGCGGACTGGGATTAAATGTGCTGGTGGGTTTACCGGTATCCACCTCAGCCATTATAAGCTGTATTGCCGGCTTGTTTATTTTTTGGTTGAAAGAAGCCGGAAAGGCACTGGATGCATTTACCAAAATACTGGGAGTGATCATGCTCTTGTTCACACTTTATATTGCCGTAAGTTCGCAGCCACCTTTATTATCTGCTGTACAGCACAGTTTTGTACCCTATAAAATAGATGCTGTAGCCATCATTACACTGGTGGGTGGAACAGTTGGCGGGTATATCAGTTTTGCCGGCGCACACCGGCTGCTTGATGCAGGCATAACCGGTGTACCCATGTTGCGCCAGGTAAATAAAAGTGCCGTAAGCGGTATCTGTATCACTGCTTGTATGCGGTTCTTGTTGTTCCTTGCTGCATTGGGTGTTGTAATGCATCATTCGCTGGATATGGCTAACCCGCCGGCCTCCGTTTTCCGGCTGGCAGCGGGAGAACTGGGCTACCGTTTTTTTGGTGTGGTTATGTGGAGCGCTTCCATTACATCAGTTGTAGGCTCGGCCTATACAGCAGTTTCTTTTTTAAAAACATTTCATCCTGCTATAGAAAAAGCACAGCAATGGCTGATTTCTTTTTTTATTATTTTTTCCACAACAGCTTTTCTCATTGCGGGAGATCCCGTTCGGATACTGATCATTGCAGGTGCACTTAATGGTATCATCCTGCCCATTACATTGGCCGTTATGCTTATCGCTTCCAGGAACAAAAAGCTGATGCAACAATATACACATCCATTATGGCTGCAAATAGCAGGATGGCTCATTGTTCTGCTGATGGGATGGCTGGGTTGTATCGCTATAAAAAACTGGCTGGTTTAACAGAGGTTCATTAACTTGGTATTGCTTTTGGGCAATAGCAACAGCAACCGTACATGATAAAATCTTCCCAGCGAAGAAGGTCGTATACGGTTACATCTGACCATTGAAAAATTAATTGTGAACAGATGAAACCCAGCAAATATCTCCAGCTGATTTTCCCGATATTCAATACCAAGCGAACAAAAGAAATTTTTGTATTCAATCCCACAGTAATCCCTGAAAGAGCGGAGGCTGTTGAAACAAAAATTTCTGTATTTGATTATACACCCGCCGATTTTCACGAAAAGGAAATCAAAGAAATAGGTGATTGTATCCATTTTAAGAACAATAACCGCATCACCTGGATTAATATAGATGGTTTACGCAAGCAGGATGTGGAAACCATCAGCAAACAATTCCAGATACACCCGCTGCTGGTGGAAGACATTTTAAGCGTGGGGCAACGCCCGAAAATGGATGAAATAGACGGCATATTATTCTGCCTGCTGAACATGCTGTATTTTAATGAGCAAACAGGTTCTGTTGAAACAGAGCAGATCAGCATTGCGCTGGGTAAAGATATTGTGATCAGTTTCCAGGAAGATGCCAAGCGCGATGTGTTCGACCTGCTGCGCAGCAGGCTGCGTATGGCCAACAGCAGGATAAGACTTGCCGGCGCAGATTATTTATGCTATTCATTGCTGGATATGATCGTGGATAACTATTATATCGTGCTGGAAAAACTGGGTGAAAGGCTGGAGCTGGTGGAGGAAGAGATCATCCGCATGAACTCTACCAAATCGCTGGCCCGCATCAATAATCTCCGGAAAGAGCTCATTGTACTTAAAAGAAATGTTTCGCCCGTAAGAGACCTGATCAATAATTTTATCAGAAGTGAAAGCGACCTGATAGAAGAAAGAACAAGCAAGTATTTTAAAGATGTGTACGATCATATTGTACAGGCCAACGACCTGGTAGAGAACTACCGTGAAATGATGCTAAGCCTGCAAGACCTTTATCTCAATAAGGTTAACCTGAAAATGAACGAGGTGATGAAAGTAATGGCCATCGTTACCTGTTTGATGGCGCCTGCAACCGTTATCGGCGGTATATTCGGGATGAACTTTGAAGTAATTCCGCTGCTTCACCAGCGAAGGGGGTTCTATATAGCTGTAGGGTTAATGCTGCTGATCCCTATCTGGATGCTGCGCGTTTTCAAAAAAAGAGGGTGGTATTAGAAAATTATTTCTTTTTATATACAGGTACGGTACTGCATGGTTCACCGTACATGATGCTTTTTACTACAGGCCTTAAACGCCTGGTGATTTCTAGAAAAGCCGATTCAGGAACCAGCTTGTCGCCACAACCTTTTATCACCACTCTTTTATCTGTATACTCTTCAGTTTTCAGTTCAGCGATTTTCCTGTCCATCAATGTGCTGATCATATTCTTCTCATCACCAAACACCAGTTCCCTGGCCACCGGCTGCAGGTAGCTGGCAACCAGCATATAAGCCCATACGGGAATAATCGCATCTGCTGTGCAGGTGACAGCGGTATTTTTATCGCGGTATTGCTCCCAGTCAAGAGATTGAAGTGCAGCGCGGAAATCTTTTTCTTTTAATATCAAACCCATGAACAAAAAATCCTTCAGGTCGAACACAGCTGTTTCTCCTTTAGGATAAAACTCTTCCAGGCTTAGCGTGATCAAACCGCTTTCTGCCACTTTATTCACAATTGCATCCATGGTATACTGATTTATACAGTTCTCCACAAAATTAATCAACAATTCATGGGCACAAAAGGTATTAACAGCGGGTTAACCGAGGTTTTCCGCAATCCGAAAATAAAAAACAGGCAGCCTGGGCTGCCTGCTTGTATCATTACAGGAAAACTGTTAATAAAATTTAGACCGGTAATCTTTGATTGTAGAAGCGCGCCGCAGTGCATCGAAGGCACGGTAGCCGATCTGGGCGCGCATATTTGTTTCCAGTGCTTTGCGCTGATCATCGGGGCTTCCGCCGAAAGAGGGCTTGGCACCAATGCTTTCACCTTTCAGTGCAAACACACCAGTGGTACCCGCAATAGGCTCAGAAACCTTACCCTGCAGCTGTTTATTAAAAGCAGCACCCACTATTTTAGGCTCACTGCCCACACCTGCAATAAAAGGAGACTGGAATGAAAGGCTGTCGGCACGTTGTACAGTTACACCAGCGCTTTGTGCATAAGCTTCCAGCGTATTGCCCTTGAATTTAGAGGCGATGATCTGCTGGGCTTTTTTCTCATTTTTCAATATGCTTTCCACCAGCGGGCGCGCAGCCTGTGCAGAAAGTAAACCGGCTTTGTTAACTGAAGTGATCACAGCTACCACAAACCGGTCGCCTATTTCTGTAGGTTCAGAAACATCACCAAGGTTATGCTCATAAACCCATTTTACAAAATTGCGGTTATCACCTAAACCACCCACCTGGAAATCGTTTTCCCTGATCTCAGGAGACACAAGGGCAGCTTTTCCGGTTTTGGAAGCCGATTGATCAAATTGTTTTTTATCACGGCTGTTGGCGGCAAACTGTTGTGCAGCTGTGCTGGCAGCGCTGATCGTTTCCTGGCTGGCATTAATAGGTTTGGATAAGTAAGCAACTTTATATGCTTCCTGTTTGCCTTTTTGTTCCAGTACTTCTATATAATGGTACCCTGAATAGGAGGCGTTTTCCACTTTCACCACTTTTTTATCACCCACATTACCATAGAAAGCTACTTCAGCAAATTCCTTGCTCAGCCCGCCAAACTGGGAAGAAGCAAATTCATACTCCCCTTTGGTAGCTTTACTGCCGGGGTCATCTGAATATTTCTGCACCAGAGCATTAAAGTCCGCTCCGGATTTCAATGCAGTGGCAATACTGTCTATTCTCAGCTTGGCAATGCTATCAGGCAATCCGCCACCCTGCTGTTGCGCATCGCCGGTTTTTACCAGGATATGCCTTACTTTAACAGAATCGGGCATAACACGTCGGCCCAGCATTTTAGCAACAGTATAATTTTGTCCGTCGATATAAGGACCAAATACCTGTCCATCGGCCAGGTGCATAATGCTGTCAGCATTCGGCACTTTCATATTGGCCTTGGTAACATACCCATCAAAAAAAGGCAGTTCAGATCCTTTTGTACCAATAAAAGATTTTGCATCAGCTGTAGCTGCAAATTCAGGTTTCAGTTCATCCAGCTGTTTTCTTACAGCGGCGCTGTCTTCAGCACTGGGTGCCGCACTGAATGTTACATAAGATACCGTACGGGTTTCTTCTTCCTGCTTAAACTGGCTGGCATTCTTTTTTACATAAGCGCTGATCTCGTCATCGCTTACTTTAACCGTACTGTCACTGATGGTATTATATGGCACATCTACATAAGATATACTTGCAATGGCACTATTGTCAGCATTCATTTTTTCTGCCATCCATTTGGGTACATACACAGCCTGGGTTATCAGGTTCTGGTATTTCTGGCGAAGGGTTTGGTCAATAGTGGGTTGAATATATGCTTCATAAAATAAACCTAACTGCGGATTGTTCTTCTGCTTTTTCAGCTGCGCAAAATAATTTTTCGCTTCATCCACTTTAAATACACCGGTTTGCGGATCGGTAAATTCCTGTCTTAACCAGGCCGGCGGGTTATCCCCAAACAATACATCATTCAGTTCTTTGCCGTTAAAAGTTAAACCCAGTTTGTCTTCTTCCTGTTTCAGCACGGTAGATTCCACCAGGAAATTCCATACACTGGCCTGCAGCTGGTCGCGCTGGGCAGCCTGTGCACCCTGCATCTGCTGAACCAGTTCAATCTTTGCCTCCAGGTCTTTGCGATCAATTTTCTGACCATTTACTTTAGCAACAGTAGTACTATTAGAAAAAAAACTTCCCCTGCGAACAGATGCATCCTGTACAATAAACGCAATCAGTGCCAGCGCAATGGCACCGAAAATAATCCAGGCAGCTTTATCCCGAATTCTTTGAATAACTGACATATCTAATTATAGGTTTACAATGAAGATGGCAAAAATAGGGGAATATACTATTTGAACAAATTGTGGATAACAGCTAAAATTTAGGCAGGACAAGAATTTTACGGGTATTGGCTGTTCATAATACCAGGTAATTTGAACCTTCTCCGGGATGCCGGCTGGTTTTATTGCAAAGGCTGCGCGCTGAAAAAAGGGTTATTTTATTTCCTTTTGTCCAAAACCATCCGCTGCCTCTTAGGCCAGGATCTTTGGGAGCTGTTTCCACACAAACCTGTTAATAACCCGGTTTACCTGTGGAAAAACCGGCCATTTGCATTTTCGCAAAGTGGAAACAGGTAGAATAAATCGGGGCAGGGGAGGCAAAATTTGGAAACAGCCGTTTTTTCACACGATTTGCACCCAGTTAATTAACAGTGTATTTCATGTGAATAGTGTTTGGGGAAAACGGGGGACTGAATTATCCCCTGTTGTTAAAAAGCAGTCAAAAGGCCTTTTGACATTGAATTATTGATTGTGAGTTAATTGTGAATTACTGTGGATAGCCGTACTATAATTAACTTTGTACAGTGGGGATAAGTAAGTTATCCCAATATACACACCCCTAATAATAGTATTGGGTTATATAAATAATGTATTAATAAAGAATATTACAATGGATATCAACATAAGCACAGCCAAATCAAATTTGACAAGAAAAGGATTTCTCGACATCGACCTGGATCCAACGCTGGATCTGTTCCAGGAAATTGAGCGTTTGAAAAAAGAAAAAAATGCAGTGTTACTCGCGCACTATTACCAGGAGCCGGATATACAGGATGTGGCAGACTTCATCGGCGACAGCCTGGGACTGGCTCAACAGGCTGCGAAAACAAATGCCGACATCATCGTTTTCGCGGGTGTGCATTTCATGGCTGAAACAGCGAAGATCCTTAACCCGAACAAAAAGGTGCTATTGCCCGATCTCAACGCCGGCTGTTCACTGGCCGATAGTGCACCCGCTGAACTGTTCAGGCAGTTCAAGGCAAAACATCCCGACCATATCGTGGTGTCGTATATCAACTGTACTGCAGAGATCAAGGCACTGAGCGATATCATCTGTACCAGCAGTAATGCTGAAAAGATCATTGAAAGCATTCCAAAAGAACAGCCTATCCTGTTTGCACCCGATAAAAACTTGGGAGGGTATCTAAATAAGAAAACGGGGCGCAATATGCTCCTCTGGAACGGGGCCTGCATGGTGCATGAGATTTTCAGTTTGGAGAAGATTACGAAGCTTAAAATGCGTCACCCGAAGGCAAAACTGATCGCCCACCCGGAATGTGAAGATGCTGTGCTGCGCGAAGCCGATTTTATAGGCAGCACCACGCAGCTACTGAAATATGCTGTGAAAGATGATGCACAGGAATACATCGTGGCAACAGAAACAGGTATACTCCACCAGATGCAGAAAGATGCACCCGGTAAAACATTTATCCCCGCGCCGCCCAATAATGCCTGCGCCTGCAATGATTGCCCGCATATGAAACTGAACACACTGGAAAAATTATACCTGTGTATGGAATATGAGCTGCCCGAAATAACCATGGAAGAATCATTGCGCAAGGCAGCGCTGAAACCAATAGAACGGATGCTGGATATCAGCAGGGCTGCCGGCCTTATTGGTTAAAATACAGTCGGCGATCTTCTTATTACAGTAGATCAGGTAGCGGCTAATTGCCCAGGCGTAGTGGTGTGTAGAGCCTTTTCCTGGAATCTGCATATTTCTTGTAGCACTGTTCAATATAATAGCCCAGCTCCAGGTCATTCAGCAGAACCAGGGTTTCATAACTGGGCCGGTAAATGGCCATAAAGGTTTTAAGCTCGGTACTGTCCAGGTGGGTGAGCTGTTTCACGAAATATTTACTGAAGCGGTGGTCGATGTATTTATCCTGCTCCTGCTGCAGTAACCTGCGTTGAAGGTTTTCCATCGATCGCATTTTTTTGAACCGGAACATGTTGATAAGGGCATCCAGGTCAAGGCCCACCGTAAGGCTGCCCGGTACATAGGCAGAAGGCGGGTTACTGCTCATCTGGAGATGTGGTTTCCGGTAGTTGAATATGCTGGCATAATCCCTTCTGTTCTGTATAGAATCCATCCGGTAATTGCGGGCCTGTACCCTTACTTCGGGCAACAGCCGCACATCGATATGCAGCGCTATTTCAAAATTGGAAGTGTTTTCAATACTGTCTGCACGGTATTTCAGTGTGTTCTTTCCCATATACGAAAACCAGAGCGAATCACCTTTTCGTACAGGGATCTCATATTTGCCGAGTGAATCTGTAACAGTAGCTCTGCCGGAAGTGGTAAGAACAGTGACAGCTTCCACAGGCCTGCGGTTGGAATAATCGAAAACAGTGCCCTGTATTTCCCATTGTTGTGCAGCTAAACGACCGGAAGAAACAAACAGTGCAATAAGAAAAAGTACAGCGAGTAAAAATCTCCTTGGCAAATACAAAGGTTTTTGTTTTCGAAATATATACGAATCTACAGGTTTAGACGTTGTTTCATTTTCTTTTAACGACTATTTTACAGAAGATTTTCACAATAGGAGGAAAGGAATAATGTTTCAAGTAAATAAGCATTTAAAATAAGTGTCTAATTGACACTTATTTTAAATGGCAGTAATCAAGCCTGGCAGGTATGCCGGTAAAAAACAAAGGACAGTCGTAGCTGCCCTTTGAATAGAGTAAGATGAAATTGTTTACCGGCCCATATATACCATCAGTATCTGTACATCGCTGGGATTTACCCCGCTGATACGGCTTGCCTGGCCAAGAGTACTGGGTTTTATCCGGGTGAATTTTTGAAGTGCCTCATTGCTCAATGCCGCCACACGGGTATAATCGAAATTAGAAGGAATAAGGGTGTCCTCCATCTGCGACATCCTGCTCACCAGCTCTTGTTCTTTTTCGATATAACGTTCATATTTTACCTGGATCTCTGTTTGCTCCAGGGCATCCGGTTTTTCATCTTTTAATACCGCTGCCAGCCTGGGAACAGCAGTAAGGAGGGACGATAAATTGATATTGGGTCTTAATAAGATCTTGCCTGCTTTTTGTTTTTCTGTGAGCACAGCCGAATTGAGCTGTTCGAGATAAGGATTGATCTCAGCAGGATCAACGGAGAACTCAGTCAGCACTTTACGGATCCTTTCTACGGCTGCCCGTTTGTCCTGTACTTTATCCATACGCTCCTGTGAAGCCAGCCCAAGGCGGTAACTCATTTCTGTGAGACGGAGATCCGCATTATCCTGGCGCAGCAATGTTCTAAATTCGGCCCTGCTGGTGAACATGCGGTAAGGTTCTTCCGTGCCTTTGCTAATGAGGTCATCGATCAATACGCCGATATAAGCTTCATTTCTTTTGAGTATAAAAGGATCTTTTTCGTGTGCTTTCTGATGGGCGTTGATACCGGCCATTAATCCCTGGCAGGCTGCTTCTTCATAACCGGTTGTTCCATTGATCTGCCCGGCAAAGAACAGGTGGCTGACCAGTTTGGTTTCCAGTGAATAGGATAATTGGGTAGGGGGGAAATAATCATATTCGATAGCATAACCCGGACGGAAAAAACGGACGTTTTCAAATCCGGGCACCATTTGAAGGGCTTTGTACTGAACATCATCGGGCAGGGAAGTAGAGAAGCCGTTCACGTAGATCTCAACGGTGTGGAAACCTTCTGGTTCAACAAATAGCTGGTGCCTGTCCCTGTCGGCAAACCGGCTGATCTTATCTTCAATACTGGGGCAATAACGGGGGCCTATGCCTTCTATTCTCCCGGTGAACATAGGGCTCCGGTCAAAACCGGTTTTCAAAATATCGTGTACGGATTCACTGGTATAAGTGATATGACAACTCCGTTGCTGGCCGGCTGTTATTTTGTTTGTATCGAGATAAGAGAAGCCTACTATTTCATCATCACCTTTTTGTTCTTCCATCTTGCTGTAATCCAGGCTCCGGCTATCTACTCTGGGAGGGGTGCCTGTTTTAAGGCGATCGCTTTCAAAGCCATATTCTACTAATTGTTCTGTTATACCTGTTGCTGCTTTCTCCCCGGCACGGCCACCACCAAATTTCTTTTCACCTATATGGATAATGCCATTGAGGAAAGTGCCGCTGGTGACCACCACAGCCTTAGACCGTATTTCATTACCCAAACCAGTGATCACCCCACAGGCACGGCCATTTTTGATGATGATGGAGCTAACCATATCCTGGTAGAAATCTACATTCGGGGTATATTCCAGTCTTTCGCGCCATTTAGCAGCGAACAACATACGGTCGTTCTGGCTGCGCGGGCTCCACATGGCAGGACCTTTACTTTTATTAAGCATCCTGAACTGTATCATACTTTCATCAGAAACCAGTCCGCTATAGCCACCTAAAGCATCTATCTCACGCACAATTTGTCCTTTTGCAATACCACCCATGGCAGGGTTACAGCTCATTTGACCAATGGTTTGCATATTCATGGTGATCAGCAGCACCTTGCTTCCTAAATTGGCAGCGGCAGCGGCAGCCTCAGAACCTGCATGTCCTGCACCAACAACAATAACATCATACTCTGGGAACATCCAATAATAATTTTTGCAAAGATACTGGGTGGTTTTGAAAGGAGGGTTCCACGTGGAACGCGAAGTTTTTTCCCACAGAACATGCAGAAAGCGCTGAAGGTGGCGCTGTTTGAAATTGATGCATAGAGGAACAAGGAGAACGAAAAGAAATATGATCTTCTTTTAGAGACACAGATAATAAATGGGGTGATTGTTTCACGTGGAACGTAAAAGGGGAAGAATGGCTCTCCCCCCTTTTTATTTTAAGATGCTTTGTTCCACGTGGAACCTCAGGATTTGAGGTATAGGCGGATATATTCTTCTTCTTTTTGGCGCATTTGTTTTACCTGGCTGGGGGTGTTGTCTTTATAGCCGCATAAATGAAGGGATCCGTGAAAAATTACCCTTAAGGCTTCCTGCAGAAAGCTGTTCTGCAGGGTAGAGGCATTGTCTTTCACCCGGTCTACACTGATGTATATTTCACCAATAATCCCTGTTTCTTTTTCTGACAGGTCAAAGCTGATGATGTCTGTATAATAATCATGCTGGAGAAAGTCCCGGTTAATGTTTAGAAGGTATTCATCAGAACAGAAAATATAGCGGAGCTCTTCCAATACTTTATTTTCTTTTTTAAATATCCGGGGAATGAACTGCTTCAAACCGGTTTTACCGGGAATGTTTAACTGCCTGTCGGCATAATGGAATGATACTTTGGCCAAAGGAATCAATTTTGTGTTCCAAAATTCGTAACAAATTGAGGATTAGCCAGCTTACTTTTGCAGATATTTGAGTGTATGAAGCGTTTATCAGAAATCGAGATCGGGAAAAAAGCTGTTATTCATTCTTTTGAGAAAGATGAATTGTTTATTAAGCTGATGGAAATGGGTTGTATACCCGGCGAAACCATCAGGGTTGAACAAATAGCACCCCTGGGCGACCCAATATCCATCTCCGTAGCCGGCTATAATTTAAGCTTGCGCCTCAATGAAGCCGACCATATTTTTGTAGAGGAAATCGGATAAATAACCAGCGGATGAAAACAAAAGCCGGCTTAATCCATTGTTTAACAGGCTTTCATCCGGTATTGAAGATATAAACAGCAACAACGGATGAAAATCGGTCTCTATTTCGGCTCTTTTAATCCCATTCATATCGGCCATCTGATTATTGGCAGTTATATAGCTAACCAGGATCTGGTAGACCAGGTATGGTTTGTTGTTTCTCCTCAAAACCCGCTTAAACCATCCAACGGATTATTGAATGAATACCACCGGCTGCACCTGGTATCCGCAGCCATTGAACAGGACACCCGCCTGCGCGCCTCAGATGTGGAATTTAAACTGCCCAAACCTTCTTATACCATAGATACCCTCACTTATCTCAAAGAAAAATATCCGCAGCACGTATTTGTTATTTTGATGGGATCGGATAGTTTTCAGAACCTGCCTAAATGGAAGAATTTCGAGCTGCTAACCCGGGAATACAGCTTTATTGTTTACCAGCGCCCGGGCTATCCCATTACAGAAGGATGGAATGCCCGCTACACTGTTGCAGATGCACCCATGCTCGATATTTCGGCCACAGGTATCCGCCAAATGATCAAGGCCGGTAAATCTATCCGTTACCTGGTACCTGACCAGGTGAAAGAGGAGATAGAAAGGAATGGGTATTATAAATAAGCGGCCAATCTAGAGCAGCCAGCCCAGTACTAAACAACCCACCACGATAAAAGGCGGGCGTATTTTGGTGAAGGAAAGCAGGCAAAATGTACCCGTGATCACAATGATGTTCAGGTAATGATCCAGCGAACCATCGGTGATATCCACAGAAATATTCTTCATTAAAAAGAAAGTAGCACCCGTCATAATACCTACCACCGCAGCATTGATACCTTCCAGCGACCGGTAGATCACGGCATACCGCTTCAGGTTATTCCATACAGGAAAGAAAAAAAGCACCAGCAATGCACTCGGCAGAAATAAGGCTACACTGCCAATTACACAACCCAGTATGTGCATGGAGGTTCCTTTCTTCCGCATCAGCATACCACCGGTATAAGAACCGATAGAAAATACGGGTCCGGGTATGGCCCGCACTATCCCTGACCCGGTTAAAAACTCAGACTGGGTCATACGGAGTGCCCTGGGATTATTTCGTTCAGCATAAGCTGTATTAGGGTGAACCGTGTACTGTTCTACCATCAGTGCCATCAATACATCCCCACCACCAAATACCAGGCTGCCGAACCGGTAAAAGTTTTCAAACATGTTGAACACTCCCCTGTTTTTCCACTCGTTTTTACGGGCGGTTTCACTGACCAAACCAGCCAGCAGGAATATCGCCAGGAAGATGAGCATATTGCCCCATTTGATCTTTTTAGGTGGTATTCCCTTCTGCGGGATCCTTTTATCGCTGAAATTGGTGGCAATTCCCGCCGCAACAATCACACCGGGGAATATCCAGGGTGTTTTAAACAGGTAATAAGTGAGCACAGTAGCGATGATCATGATCACCCTGGTAATGGTATTATGGATTGAGACATGGGAAAGACGGTAGGCTGAAAAAGCGATAAAGCCAACGGCCATGGGCTGTATGAATTTTAATGTTGTAACATTAATTGATCTGGCATCCAGGTAATCCAGTAAAAAAGAAAGCCCGCCCATAATGGTACAGGCGGGAAATATCCATATCAGTAATGTAAGAATAGCGAGCGGAATGCCGCCTCTTTTATAACCGATCAGCGTGAGTGTTTGTGTGGAAGAAGCACCGGGCAACATCTGGCAAAAAGCATTGTATTCGATCAGTTCTTCTTCACTGATATCCTTGCGTTGCTGCACAAAAGTTTTAAACATCATTCCAAGATGACCCTGCGGGCCCCCGAATGCTGTTATGCTGTGAAAAAATACAGCCTTTAAAAAAGATATATGCCTGATCAAAACCAAAGCTGAAACACAACTGGATTTTTACCTTCAATCAAATACCCGGAACTGCCGTTTACTTCTTTAAACCAATTTCCCTTAACCTTTCATCGAGGTATTCACCTGCAGTGGCATCAGGATAAGCTTTAGGATGCTTTGCATCGATGCAGCTATCCAGGCAGGCCAAACTCATTTCGCTGCGCGGATGCATGAAAAAAGGCATGGAGAAACGGCTGGTATGCCATAATTCCCTTGCAGGATTCACCACACGGTGCGTTGTGCTGCGTAATTTGTTATTGGTAAGCCGCTGCAGCATATCGCCCACGTTCACCACTATCTGCTCAGGCAGGGATGTTACATTCACCCAATCGCCCTGTTTGGTGAGTATCTGCAATCCATCAGCTGAAGCACCCACCAGCAGCGTAATAAGATTGATGTCTTCATGTTGCTCGGCACGTATTGCGCTTTTGGGTTCCTGTGTAATAGGCGGATAGTGTATACAGCGTAAAATAGAATTGCCGTTTTTGATATGTGGCTCAAAATAATGTTCTTCTAAGCCCAGGTAAAGCGAAATGGCCTGCAGCAGGGCAGTACCGCTTTTTTCAAAATGCCGGTAAGCACTGAAAATAGTGGGGTTAAACTGTTTTATTTCGTTTACCTGTACATTGTCGGGGTATTCTGAACGGATGGGATCATTGTCTTCCACCACCTGCCCGTACTGGAAAAACTCCTTTAAATCGGGCGCTTCGCTTCCCTTTGCATGTTCACGGCCAAAACTGGTATAGCCTCTTTGTCCTGCCAGACCGGGTATTTCGTAATGCAATTTCTTTTCGAGGGGGAGGGAAAAGAACTGCTGAACATATTCATACAATTCTGCTATCAGCTGGTCGGGTATTCCATGGTTTTTTACTGCAACAAAACCTACCTCTTCATATGCCTTACCCAGCTGCTGAACAAAAGCCTGTTTTTGAGCTGGTGAGCCATGGGTGAAATGGGAGAGATCTACTACTGGTATGGCCATATCAATCAAAATTTATAGGGTGAAACGAAGGCTTTCCCCTGTGTACAAAAGCGGCTGCTTCATGTGCAGAACGGGAAGGCTATTTGGTTCTTTCCTGAAGAAACAGCTTATCAAAGCTAAGGGTTATTGGCTTTATGCGGGTATTTCCTTTGCTGCCAAGGCCCTTAAATTGCCCTGATCCTGCCCAAGGCAGAACAACCACCCAAAGTACAAAACAAATACATGCTGCAGCTTTATCTGTATAAATTTTCGCGGTAAGGGGATTTATCCAGTTCAGGGAGCCTAAACAAAAAAAAGTCCCACCCAAATAGGCAGGACGATAGTATACATACCCCCAATTGAAAGACTAATTTTTGATAAAGCGTACAGCTTTAATAAAAGTTTCACCGAAAAAAGCATTGAGCACATAATTCCCTTTTGCAAGGTCGCCGATATTGATATAAAGCTGCTGGGCGCCCTGTTCAACTTTTTCGATGATGGTTTTGGCGATCCTTCCCTGTACATCCAGTACTTTGAGAATAAGCTCTCCAGACTTGCCAGCTGCCACATCCAGGAGGCTGAAGCCTTCACGCAGAGTAACCTGTATGTTCGCTGTATTCATCATTGTATAGCAGGAAAAAAGATTTTCTATTGCCTTATGTTTATCCTTACCCAAATATGATGCCAACGCAAACCAAAACGCTGCGTGTATTTGGGTATTTAAGGGTTTCTTATTGTAGAACAAAAGGTGTGGCGAAAGCTTACTAAACCGTTTTATTATTCTCCGTCCATTAAAACATAGTGGCTGATATTATTGATGAGCATTTCGTCCAGAACGGCTACAATGTTCCTGTAAGTGGCGCCGGCACTGGGTTTGATGAGTACAATGGTTTTACGGGGATCGCCATAACGGGCAGCAACCTGTTTCATTTTATTGCGGATAACACTGCGCAAACCGGAGGCCGCATAATGCGTAAAAGCCTTATGGGTACTATCTTCCCCGTTAAACCAGGTAATGGTTTCATCGCCGTTCAGTACCAGTTGCAGGGTTTGTTCTGCCGGCACGGGCATTGGTGTTTGGGGTTGTTTATCCGTGGGCATGATAAGGTCCATCGCGGCAGGTTGTGTAAGCGTGGTGGTAAAAATGAAAAAAGTGATCAGCAGGAAGCCCAGGTCTACCATTGGTGTAAGATCGATACGGGTGGAGCGTTTGTGGCATCGCGTACCCTTCCTTGCGCGGTGGCCACTTTGTGGGTTTATTTCGGCCATAGTGGTGTTTTCAATAAGATGTTTTGACCAAAAATTTCCACAAAAAGAAAACCCCGGGATTACCGGGGCTTTCGTATGCTTAACAAAACCGTCAATTGCCGTATTCGCAAAGAAACTTGATGCGCATTATCTTCAGTTGTTCCCAGTTATAATCACCGTCTGCCAGCTCCTCCTGCGCTACCTGCAGGGAAGAGGTTTCACAGCTACGGAAATAATCGATGATTTCATCCTGCTCATCCTCATCCAGCAGGTCATCGATGGCATAATTCAGGTTCAGCTTGGTGCCACTGGCTACAATGGTTTCCATTTCTTCAAGCAGGGCATCCAGGCGGAGGTCTTTATTACGGGCGATGGTATCCAGCGGTATCTTTTTATCGACATTCTGGATAATATAAATTTTGTTGTTGCTTTTATTGGCAACGCTCTTCATTACAAAATCGTCTGGTTTTTCAATATCATTTTCCTCTACATATTTTGCAATGAGCTCGATAAAAGGTTTGCCATAGCGAATTGCTTTACCTTTACTAACGCCCTGGCATTTTTCCAGTTCCTGCAGCGTGGTGGGGTACAGTGTGGCCATATCCTGCAGGGATGTTTCGAGGAAGATCACAAAAGGAGGCAGGCTTTTTTTCTTGGCCTCTTTTTGTCTCAGTTCTTTGAGCATCTCGAAAAGCTTATCGTCAGATGCAGCACTGCCGCTGCCAGATTCGCCTTCATCATCATCAGCATTGGCTTCTTCAAACAGGTTGTTCAGCACAATTTTGAAAGAGGATGGTTTTTTAAGGTATTTTTCACCCAGCGGTGTCAGTTTCAGCAAGCCATATTCCTCGATATCTTTCCTTAGCAGGTTTTCCAGTAAAAGTTGCCTGATAAGGCTGTTCCAAAAATGTTCGTCTTTGTCTTTGCCGATACCGAATGTATCCAGCTTTTCGTGGCGGAACATGGTGATCTGCGGGGTGAGCTTGCCCATCAATACATTCAACACATATTCTGTAGGGAAGCGTTCATCGAGCGATTGAATGGCTTTCAGTGTTTTTACTGCTTCCTCTTTTGCCTCTACTTTTTCTTTCGGGTTAAGGCAGTTGTCGCAGTTGCCGCAGTTTTGGGTATCCCATTCTTCCCCGAAATAGTGCAGCAGTATTTTACGGCGGCATACCGCGCTTTCGGCATAGGCCACTGTTTCATTGATCAGCTGTGCACCTACTTCTCTTTCGCTGAGCGGTTTATCGCGCATCAGGTGTTCCAGCTTGGCTACATCTTTATGACTGTAATAGAGCAGGCATTTTCCTTCCAGTCCGTCGCGGCCTGCGCGGCCGGTTTCCTGGTAGTAGTTTTCAATGGATTTGGGAATATTGTAGTGGATCACGAAACGGATATCGGGTTTATCGATACCCATACCGAAAGCGATGGTGGCAACGATCACCTGTACATCTTCATTCAAGAACTGATCCTGCCTGTCGGCGCGCAGTTTTGCATCGAGACCGGCATGATAGGCAACCGCTTTGATATTGTTGGCTACCAGTATTTCTGCCAGTTCTTCCGTGGTTTTACGGTTAAGCGTATAGATGATACCGCTTTTACCCTTGTTTTGCGAAATAAAGCGAACAATGCTTTTTACGGTTTGATCTTTTTTGATCTTCGGCAGTATTTCGTAATAAAGGTTAGAGCGGTTAAAAGAAGAAACAAAAATATTCGGATCGCGTAAGCCCAGGTTCTTCACGATATCGCTCTGCACTTTAGGTGTTGCAGTGGCCGTTAAAGCAATAACGGGGATGTTGGGGTTGATTTCATCCATCATCTCACGCAGCCTGCGGTATTCAGGTCTGAAATCGTGCCCCCATTCAGAAATACAATGGGCTTCATCTACAGCGAAAAAAGAAATATGCAGGTCGCTGAAAAACTCCAGGTTTTCCTGTTTGGTGAGGGTTTCAGGCGCTACATACAATAGTTTGGTCTTTCCGCTGATAAGGTCGTCTTTTACCTCACGCTGTTGTGCTTTGGTGAGTGAGGAATTAAGAAAATGCGCCACATCATCTTTTTCGCTATAACTGCGCACCAGGTCTACCTGGTTTTTCATCAGCGCAATGAGCGGGCTTACTACGATAGCACAACCTTCCAGTATCATGGCAGGCAGCTGGTAGCAAAGGCTTTTGCCACCGCCTGTAGGCATAATGACAAATGTGTCATGCCCACTGAGCAGGCTTTCTATTGCCTCCTGCTGACGGCCCTTGAACTGCTCAAAGCCGAAGTGTTGTTGCAGGGCTGTTTCAATATCGTGCAATTGCTGGGAAACAGTGGAGATTACTTTTTTTGCGCCTTTGACGCTTTTTTTGGGGTTGGCGGCCTGTTCACCTGCCGGTTTGGCTGCAGAACGGGACGACAATTTTTTAGTACTTGTTGCCATTTGTCTCAAGAATTTCCCTCCCAAGTACGGGATGTCAATGAATCTATAAGATACTGCTTTTGTTTGAGGCTTTTGCTTAAAATTGCCGGAGCAACCAAATCAGTACGGTACAGATAAAAAAACCCTTTCCGGGATTTTTTTGAAAGGGTAGCGAAGTTACATACGATAAGGATAATCTGGAAGTCTTTGGTGTTAAAGTTTAATTTTGAGCACTTATGACGAACTCTATCGTAACAACTGCCCGCCAAACGATTGAGCTGGAAGCAGCATCGGTGAGCGGGCTGGTCAATTATATTGACGCGGCATTTGAACAAGCGGTTAAAACAGTGCATGCCTGCTCTGGCAGGTTGGTTATCAGCGGGATAGGAAAAAGCGCCATTGTAGGCCAGAAAATTGTGGCAACACTGAATTCAACCGGCACCCCGGCCCTGTTCATGCATGCCGGCGATGCCATTCATGGCGACCTGGGTATGGTTCAAAAAGAAGATGTGGTTTTGCTGATCAGCAAAAGCGGGGAGAGCCCTGAAATAAAGGTACTGGTGCCGCTGGTAAAAGGCTTTGGTAATACATTGATCGGTATGGTGGGCAATCTTCAGTCGTACCTGGCTACGCACGCAGATATTGTACTGAATACAACTGTAAGCCAGGAAGCCTGTCCCAATAATCTTGCACCCACCAGCAGTACCACAGTACAAATGGTAATGGGCGATGCGCTGGCTGTTTGTTTGATGGAGCTTACCGGGTTCACCGGAAAAGATTTTGCACGCTACCATCCCGGTGGCAACCTGGGCAAAAGATTATACCTGCGCGTGGAAGACCTGTATAAGAACAACAGCAAACCACAGGTAGGTGCAGCCACTCTGCTTAAAGAAGTGATCGTTATTATTTCAAAAGGAAGACTGGGCGCCGCAGTGGTAACCGATGACCAAAATAAAGTAACCGGTATTATTACCGATGGTGATATCAGGCGTATGCTGGAACGTACAGATGACCTGGGCAAGGTAAAAGCAGCAGATATTTTACATGCCTCACCTGTATGCATCAGTCCTGATAAGCTGGCAGTAGAAGCATTGGAAACATTGCGCAATCATGATATTAACCAGCTCGTGGTAACTGATGAAGAAGGGTATTACCTGGGTGTACTGGAATTGCAGGATCTTGTACGGGAAGGAATTATTTAACATCCAACCACCGGGAAAAACAATAAACCGGCATCCTGCTTGCGTACAAAAATGCTGCCCTGTTAAATAAAACTGTGTATGAAAGTGGTGAATGATGAATAACAGGAAGTAAAGTGATGAAAATATAAATTGGAATTAATACTAATATATTAACCTAAATTGAAAGCCCAACCAAGTATATTTGGAACAGAATATTTTTAATATGAATAAGCATCACTACGTAGCTATTATGGCCGGCGGTATCGGCAGCCGGTTTTGGCCAAAAAGCAGAACCAGTTATCCTAAGCAGTTTCTTGACATTCTGAACACCGGGAAAACCCTGATTCAATGGACATTTGAACGGTATAAGAAGTTTATTCCTGTAGAAAATATTTATGTGGTCACTTCCGCTGAATATGCAGATATTGTACAGGAACAGTTACCCGAAATTAGCCCTGAAAACATCCTGGCAGAGCCCAGCCGTAAAAATACCGCACCCTGTGTTGCTTACATTTCATTTAAACTGCAGCAGAAAGATCCTGAAGCCTCGCTGATCGTAGCACCCAGTGACCATATGGTTCTGGATACCGATGCTTTTGAAAGCGTGGCTTTGCAGGCACTTGATTTTGCAGAGCATCTGAAATCTTTTGTAACGCTGGGTATTAAACCCAGTTATCCCAACACGGGCTATGGCTATATACAGTATGAAACTGCTGCTGTAGCCAATAATATTTTTAAAGTAAAGACCTTTACAGAAAAGCCCAATCTCGAACTGGCTAAGACCTTCCTGGCCAGTGGTGATTTTTTGTGGAATGCCGGTATTTTCATCTGGCAGGTGAAACATGTGATCAAAGCATTTGAACAGTTTCAGCCGGAAATGTACGACCTGTTTGTTGCCGAGAAAGATCATTTCAACACACCTGGCGAGCAGGCTGCAATAGAACGCATCTATCCTTTGTGCAGCAATATTTCCATTGATTATGCCATCATGGAAAAAGCACACAACGTATATGTGATCCCTTCTTCTTTCGGATGGAGCGACCTGGGCACCTGGAACAGCGCCTATGATAACCTGGAAAAAGATTACCTGGGCAATGCAGTGGCCGGCGAAAATGTAATGATCATTGATGCTACCAAAAGCATGATCAGTGCACCGCAGGACAAATTGCTGGTGTTGCAGGGCCTGGATGATTTTATCGTAGTGGATACACCTGATGTGCTGCTTATCTGCAAAAAAGAAAAAGAGCAGGAGATCAAAGAATACGTTGCAGAAGTAAAACGCAATAAAGGGGAGCAATACCTCTAAAAAGCGTAGCTGCTCAGGTTTCACCCGAACAACCCAGGTGTTGCATGGATTTTGGAAAAGTTACAACGGCAGAACTAAACAAAATAGATTTTAGTTTACCACCAGATCCGGCCGGCAATAAAAAAATATTGTCTGCCGGATCTGGTAAAACCGGTGCTGCAAAATTTTACATGGGTTGTGCCAAATGGGGCAGAAAAGAATGGTTGGGAAAAATTTATCCGAAAGGAACAAAAGATGCCCAGTTCCTGGATCATTATGTACAGCACTATAACGCTATAGAGCTGAATGCAACACATTACCAGATCTATGGTCCGGACACCATTTCAAAATGGGCAGCAAAAGCCAGTGGACAGGATTTCAGGTTTTGTCCGAAACTGCCGCAGATCATCAGTCATTACAGCAATTTCAGTAATACAACGCAACTCACCGATGCCTTTCTTGAAGGCATACTGGCCTTCAAAGAACAGCTGGGCCCTGTTTTTCTTCAGGTGAGTGATCAATATTCACCGGCGCGCAAAGAAGCTCTTTTTCAATACCTGCGTTCATTGCCGCAGGATATCCAGTTTTTCCTGGAACTGCGCCATCCCGGCTGGTTCAGTAATGCAAAAGAAAGATCTGTTTTATTACAGGTGCTGAAAGAAAACAATACCGGGCTGGTGATCACTGATACAGCAGGCCGCAGGGATTGTGCGCATATGCACCTGACCATTCCCAAAACATTTATCCGTTTTGTGGGCAACAGCCTGCATCCAACAGATTATACCCGCATCAATGACTGGGTGAGCCGGCTGCAGCGCTGGCTGGAACAGGGAATAGAAGAAATTTATTTTTTTATGCATATGCACAATGAAGCCCTTTCACCGGAACTGACCGTTTATCTTGCAGATCAGCTCAATGAAAAATGCGGGTTGAAATTAAAGAGGCCACAGTTTATTCAACCCGGTTTTTTTTAACTGCCGCTTCTTCCGCGGATCAATGACAACAGGAAAAGAACAAGGAAAATAAAGAACAATACTTTCGCTATCTGCGCTGCACCTGCAGCAATACCGGTAAAACCAAAAAAAGCTGCAATAATTGCGATGATCAAAAAAGTTACCGTCCAGCGTAACATAGGCCAACAGTTTTATGGATGAGCAAAATTGGCTAACACCACACATAAACCATAAAACATGCCAGCAGGCCATTTCTCTAACAAGCACGCTATAACTCAATGGCCATGCGTGTTCTAGTTTTCTTCATCGTACAACAGTTTGTAGAACTTTTTGCCCGATAGCTCATCATAGCCCTTTTCAATCAGGTCTCTTCTGCCATGGATATATACATGAAAATTCTTGTCGAGCTTTAAAACAGTTTTGAATTGTTTGGCCTGTTTTTGAACGGCAGAAACATGGATAGAAAAATCATCTTCTATTACCACATTCCTTGCAGCCTCGTAATTCCTTTTATACTCCATGAATGTTTCGGCTACTTCTGCATGGTGGATTACTTCCTGCGAAAACTCTTCGAGGCTGAAACTCTCTTTCGATTTAAAATAATCCATCGAGCGGTTCAGCAGGTCTATCTGGTCGCTTTTAGAGACCTCAAATTTTTCGGGGTATTCATTGGTGATGAATTGCTTGCACAGGCCCATATAATTCTGTGTATGGTGATAGCTGTTGGCATAAGGCTCTACCTGCAAAAAATCTTTCACCCAATACTGGGCATCCTGCTGCTTATTGGTATTATCAACCACGCAAACCACATAGCCCTCGGTGGTGTTCTTTTTAAAAATAAGACAGCCCTTGTCCAGCTTGTTGATGTTTACACCTTCCTCCTGTATCACCTCCCAGCTTTGACCATGCGGGAACACCTTTAAAAATGTTTCCTTGCTTTCAGATTTGAATAAACCGATAGCCTGGATATATTCTGATTCAAAAGGCACATTATCGAACAGCGCCACATAAAATTCACCTTCCTTAACTTTTACATGTGTGCTTTTACTATATAAAAAATGCGCCAGCAGGGCCGACTGGGCTGTGAAGCTTTTGGGCTCTTCAAAAATGCCCAGCACATAATTGTATACTTCATTCAGGTTTATATCACTGATATGGGTAAAACGGTACTGCTCGTTTTCATTGAATGCGCCCAGGAAATACTTGGAAAGCAATCCTTTTACAATATCATCGTTCAGCGTGAGCGGGTTAACGGAAAGCCTGAGTTCTTCACCCCTGGTAGGATTGCCGATTTTGTGAACAATCACTTCTTTTAACTGTACACTGTCTATACCTGTCATGCCGCGAAGATAATACGCGGGAGCAAAGCGTTCAGGATAATATTGCATACATATTTTTATTCACCCTGCGCAACAAGTTCGCTGCGGTATTCAGTATTTTTAAGCAGACAAATAATAAACTATGCGAACCGACTGCCGTTGCCTCCTTCTGCTGATTGCCTGCCTGTTTTTTGCAAAAATGCTTACTGCACAGGTTACCCACCGTGATCTGCTGTCACGGTTTTCCATTGAAGATATCCGTAAAAGCCTGTTGACGAAAGACCAGTGGAAGCCCTTTCCACAAAGGGCTGCCGAATGGCGGCAACAGGTACCGGACAGCGTGCGGGAGAAAATCATCAGCCAGGCCGAGCAATACAACAATCAACCCCTGCCCACCATTCCTGCAACCCTTGAACTGGAATATGTGCGCAACGGCAACCGTGCAAATTATGAGAAAGTTTCATTCAGCAGGCGTAACCAGCTTTTTACGCTGGTACTGGCCGAGCTGTTGGAAGACAAAAGCCGCTTTACAGAAACAATACTGAACGATACCTGGGCCATTTGTGAAGAAACATACTGGGGTGTTCCGGCACATTTATCTGTGCAGAAAGCGGGTAATGGTTTACCGGATGTACAGGACCCCATTGTTGAATTATTTGGTGCAGAAACCGCAGCCGTACTTGCTTTGACCGATTACCTGGCAGGGGATAAGCTGCAGAAAATTTCGCCGCTTATCAGGCCGCGTATTTATTATGAAGTGAACAGGAAAATACTGGAGCCGCTGGAAAAACAAAGCAGCCGCTATGGTTACCTGGGTAAAGGCGGCAGGGATATCAGTGTGAACAACTGGAACCCCTGGATCATCAGTAACTGGATGATATCATTGCTGCTGCTGGAAAAAGACAATAACCGCAGGGTGAATGAACTGCACCACGCGCTTAGCCTGCTGGACCTATACATCAACGGGCTGGGGGAAGATGGGGCTACAGATGAGGGCCCCAGCTATTTTTTTGCGGCAGGTATCGCTTTGTTCGATGCCTTATCTGTACTGGAAAGCGCTACCAACGGGCAGTTGACCATTTACCAGGAACCACTGATCCGTAAACTGGGATCTTATATTTACCGCACACATATCGATGGTAATTATTTTATCAATGTGGCGGATGCAAATCCTACCATCAATGCAGACGGGCTGGTGCTGTACCGTTTTGGTAAAGCCGTACAGGATACGGTGATGCAAAGTTTTGGAAGATGGGCTTACCATCACCTGGACAGCCATGAAGGTAGTGAAGGTTTTTTTAGACCCCGCCAGTTATGGGACCTGCTTACCATTCAGGCATGTGCAGCCGGGGATGGCCATCCCGCACAACTGGCCGATGTATGGCTGCCTAGTGTTCAGTTAATGGCAGCAAGGGATAAAAACGGCCTGTTCGTGGCAACCCATGGTGGCCATAATGCCGAAAGCCATAACCACAATGATGTAGGTGATTTTATTGTGTATGCCAATGGTGATCCCGTGATCATTGATGTGGGAAGAGGAACGTATATGGCCGTTACTTTTTCGAAAGACAGGTATACACTCTGGTACAATACATCGCCTTACCATAACCTGCCAACGATCAATGGCGTGCAGCAAAGTGCAGGAAGGGAATTTGAGGCAACAGCATTAAACTACACAGCAGATGGCGCCACCACTGCACTGAAAATGAATATTGAAAAAGCCTATCCTTCAACAGCCGGACTGAAAAGCTGGCGGCGAACTATTGCACTGGAAAGAAATAAACACCGGGTATTGGTTAAAGATGCATTTTCACTGGATGCCCCCAGCTCAAATATTACGCAAACATTTATGACGGTATGCCCTGTTAACATTGCTACTCCCGGGAAAATAATACTAGAACACCCGCATGGCAAACCCGTGGTTGTAAACTACGATGCAGCTGCATGGAAGGCAAGCGTAGAAAAAATGGCCTGTGAGCGGCCTGATGAACAGGGTATTATCACCAACTGGAAACACCTGCCTGTACAGCGTATTTTGCTTACAGCAACCCGGGCGGTGCAGAAAGGGGAATATAATTACAGCATACAACAATAACGCTGCAAATCATTTTTCTTTTTTCGTATGATGATCTACCTGTTATATACACTGGTAACCCTCGTGGTTTTGCTTATACTGCTGTGGCTGTTTTCGCTGAAACCTGCACCACCGCTCCATTATATACCCATGAGCAAAAACAAGCATTACCGAGCGCCGGTAAACTGGAAAGGTGTACCGGTCGATCGCAAAAGCAGGTTTGTCAATGTACATCATCCCTTTTACCAGAACTACCTGGTTATATTGAAATGGATGCCCAGCCACCTGCTCAATGCGGCCAAAAACAGGAGATACCGTTTTCCCGTACAGCAAACCAGCCTTGAACAGCTGCCGGCAGGTAATCATCTTGTGTGGCTGGGGCATGCTTCTTTTTACCTGTGCATCAATGGCACCAGGTTATTAATAGACCCACAGTTTTATGAGGCGGCTATTTACAAGCGGCACAGTGATAACCCGGTAGATCCGCAGGCATTCAGCAATATCAGTTACATACTGCTGTCGCATGATCATGCTGATCACTGCGACCCAAGAAGCCTTGCGCTGCTCACGAAAAATAATCCGCAGGCTGTGCTGCTGACCGGTTTGGGTATGGAACCCTGTATTGCACCCATGCTGAAAAACCCGGTTCCGGTGTTAACAGCAGAATGGTATGAGCAATACAATTTGCCGGATCTGCGTATCTGGTTTGTACCTTCAAGACATTACTGTAAACGGGTGAACAACCGGTTTAACCGGCAATTATGGGGTGGCTTTGTTATCCAGTATGTATCAGGAGGGGCGGAGCACACCATTTATTTTGGCGGAGATTCTGGTTATGATGAAGACTTTGCCACTATCGGCCGGTTGTTCAGGCCAGGCATTGCCATACTGGGGATTGGTGCCTATTTGCCTGAATGGTTTATGCATCCCAACCACATGTCGCCGGGAGATGCATGGAAAGCCTTTGAAGATACCGGTGCGTCTGTGATGATACCCATGCATTATGGAACCTTCAACCTGTCTGACGAAAAAATGGATGCACCCCTGCAGCAATTGCTTACAATAGCAGATAGCAGGCTACGGCACCTGAAACCCGGGGAGGCCTTTATCCTGGCATAAAAAAATAATGCAGTGCAATAAAAATAAACAGCAGCAGTGTCATCTGCACCAGCACAACCCGTAGTAAAAAAGACCAGAACAGGAATTTTTTATTGCAAACAAACGCTACATGCGCCGCCTTATCCCCGATGGGCAGGCTGGAAAAAACAAGGTCAAATGCGTCGCTTTTCAAAAAATCATCCGGTACGATCACAAAGGTCTTTACAAAAGCGAAATAATTATAAAAATTGCGTTTGATGCGATGTACCGGCAGCAGGCATTTATAGGCATACCATACAAATTCCACGCAGCTCATCTTGGTAAAATCCACAAAATTGAAATCATAATCATAGGCCTCACCCAAAACGCTCAGGCCGGCTTCTTTGATCACGGGTACATAAGTTGCCCTGTCAACAGGAATATTGTTATTAAGCTGATCATAAATCGCCAGCTCTTTCCTGGCCAGTTCAGACAACCGAGACAGATCGGTTTCTTTGCCGGTGATAAATGTGCGTGCATCTTTCAGCTCTATGGGTTTATTGCCCCAGGCTCCTGAGCCGTTTTTATCCTGCTTCAGCAGCAGGTTGGATAAAGCCTGCGGGATAAAAGAGATCGTGAGATCAATCTTCTGCTCTGCAGGGGAGGGGATATCGGCGCCATCATGAAAAGAAATATCTTTCATTCGCAATACAAGGATATCATCACATTTTACAAAATCGTCCAGGTCAATAAAACTAACGCCTGTTACCCCTACCGCGTGTATCACCTGCCTGTCTTTACCATTGATGCTGCCGAAATACATACCGGCATGGGTAAAATAGCTGGTTTGTTTAAGAATAAGCCCATCCACATAATGATCGAACCGCCGCAACAGGATATCGCCCTCCTGCAGATCGCTTTGCAGCAATTCCCTGTTTTTAAAACGGTAACGGTAAGGCTGTGGATCATAAAACAGGATAGAAGGAAAGTGGCGCCAGTACTTGGTAAGGGTAAGTGTTTTAAGCAGGTTTTTAGGCCCTCCCGCTTTTATAATACCGATCAGTAAACACAAAAGAGGCAGCAGGATAACGAAGAAAGCGAAAAGTTTGTGCAGGTGCAACCACCTGTTGTTGATAAACAGAACAGGCAGGCTCAGTAATACCATACACAATAGTACTACCAAACAAACCTTTACTCTGTTGATAGAGATTTGTTTTTTGGGCTTCATTTTTGGGGTACGAGTAGAATATATGCAAATATTATGTATTTATTTCTATTAAACTTTTTTAAATAGATTAAGTTTGCTATTGTTTACAACAGCCCTTGAAGGTGCTGGAAAGAGTGAGAAATAACATCCCCCACAATAGCGAACCAAAATAAATAACAGCTTTGTTTGGCCTGAAAAAACTGCTTCGTTCCTTCATTTATTTGTTTTTGCTGCTTACCCTTGCCGTATCCGGGAAAGCAGAAGGTATAACCATTACACCGGAAGTACACCAGTATTTCTTTAATGATTCAAGCTGGAGCTTTTTTACTACAAGCAATAAAGCACTACCGGTTGACAGCGTGATCAGTTTGTTTCAGCATGGCAGGTTCCATTTTGTAAAGAGCCCTGTATTGAATGGCGGGATACCTTCTAAATACTACTGGTTTCATTTTTCAATTACCAATGCCGATACAATAACCCAGGAAATTGTAGTAGACATACAAAGTCCCCGGCTGAACGAGCTGGAGTTGTTTGAACAAACCGGAACAACCATACAGTCAAAAGGTAAACTGGGTGATTTCTTTCCTTTTGAACAAAGACAATCACTGCATAAAAATTTCCAGTACACGATCAGGCTGCACCCCGGCGAAACAAAAGACTGCTTTCTGTATGTTAACCAGATAGGACAAACCTTTTACCTGCCCATTGTGCTGTATAAGGAAAAATCGTTTCAGCGTTTTGTGAACTGGAACTACATGATCGACGGGCTTACCTATGGCATCCTGGTATTTGTGGGCATATTTGGCCTGCTGTTCTACATCAACACGCGATATGCACTTTACCTGCAATACTGCCTGTATATTCTTACTGCCATTGCCTGGTTTCTGAGTTATTTTGGCGTAGGATACCAGTTTATATGGCCGAACGAGCCGTCGCTATGCACCATATTACCGCCATTTTTATCGTCAACCAACCTGATCATTAATATACAGATCAGTCATACGCTGCTTAAAACCAAACTGCACCAATATACCCTGTATCGTGTGGGTAAGCTGGTACAGTTGCTGCTGGCCTGTGTGGCCCTGTTTCCGTTTTGTATAAACCTGAATGAAAAAGATTACCAGTTCGACCATACTTATATGATCTTGTTTCTTTCAGTGATCGTATGCAGTATCATCGTGGTATTTATTTCTATTATGGCCAGCGTGCTGAAGGGTTCACCCATTGGCCGTTATTATTTTATTGCCAGTATTTTAAAAGTGGTGAGCATTTTTAACCTGGCCCTGCTTGAGCTGGGTTTTACACCGGGTCTTTATCACCTGGAGGGTATGCTGCAGTTTGGTATCCTGGTAGAGATCACCTTTTTAACCTATGCGCTGGCACGCCGCTATACCACCTTCAAAATAAAAACCTACCAGAAAATTGTACAGGCACAGGAAGAAGAGCGCGACAATATTTCAAAAGAAATACACGACAGCATTTCAGGAACCCTTACAGCAGTACGTTATAATCTGCTGCGGTTATTAAAAAATGACGCTATAAATAACAGTAAGCTGAAAGATGATGTAGAACGGATCAGGGACCATGTTTCTATTGCGCAGACAGAAGCCCGCAATATTTCGCATAACCTGATGCCGGCTTATATTAAAGAACAGTCTATAAACAGGGCCATTGAAATTTATATTAGCGATATCCAGCAAAAAATTGACGTAAAAAAAGAAACCTCTGCAGGGCTTAATATACAGTTCTACTCCAACAGGCAAGAGGCTAATTTTTCTGAAGAAGTTAAACTGAATATTTTCCGCATCATACAGGAGCTGCTGAGCAATATGCTGAAGCATTCCGGTGCTTCTATGGCCAGTGTAACACTGGATTATACACGGAAAGAGCTGTTCATTATCGCCGAAGACAATGGGGTGGGAATGGAAGCCAAACACAATGGCAAACCTGGCATAGGACTGAAAAACATTGAATCAAGGGTGAAAATTTTAAATGGCAGCCTGCAGATCGCATCGCTCAGTGAAAGAAAAAGATCGGCCATAGCGGGCGAACTGCCCGGTGGTTTTGCCGGAACCAGTATTCTTATCCGCATTCCCCTCAGGGAGCACCAGCAACAGGATTCACATTATTATGAATTCTAGCTAGACCAGACTATTAACAGTACTTTTTAAGGTGTTTTTGTACTTTTATTGGATGGTAACTGAAAACCTGCACCAGCCATTTGAGGTGGTATATAAAGAAGTGGATGAATGCCCGCTCAACGGGCACCGGCATAATTTTTTTGAGCTCGTGTATATACTGGGTGGTACCGGTTATCACTGCATCAACAACAGCCGTTTTGCTTATGCCCCGGGACATATGTTCCTGGTTACCCCGCAAAGCTGCCATAATTTTACCGTGAACACTACAACCCGCTTTTTCTTTATCCGCTTTAACCATATTTACCTGAAAGCCCAGCGTGGCAATACTGATCATGGCGGATTAACGGACTGGGTGAAAAAGCTGGAGTTCATTTTCTGCAACGATAGCCAGGTATCTGACTGCATACTCAAAAACCCTGGCGACAAGAATCTTGTAAAATGGCTGGTGGAAGCGATTATCAGGGAAAACATCAATAAAGAAACCTATCACCAGGAAATTGCCCAGCAGCTGGTGAACAGCCTTATTGCCATTGTTGCCCGGAATATTTCGATGCATATGCCCGAAAAAGTACAGCGCAACATAGAAAATGACAATATTTTACAGATCATCAACTATATCCAAAGCAATATTTACGATACAGAAGCGCTGCGGGCAGAAACCATTGCTGCCCGTTTCCTGCTTTCGGCCAATTATTTAAGCGAGTATTTTAAAAAGCATACAGGAGAATCATTGCAACAGTACATTATCCAGTACAAATTAAAACTGGTGGAAAGCCGGCTGTTGCACAGTGATATGCGTATCAACGAAATTGCCGGTGAATTGAATTTTACTGATGAAAGTCACCTGAACCGCATGTTCAAAAAATACAAGAACATTACGCCGAACGAATACCGCAAGAAAACAAAAAAGGAACTTGTTACTGAAACCGCTGTTGATGCTGAAAGCCTGTAATTGCTGTTGATGTTACTATGCGGGAAAATAAAAGATCTCGATGCAGAAAAAACGCAGCGGGATCTTAATTATACCTATCACATTTCTCTTAATACACTTTGATCACCTGCCCGGTGATATTGCCCAGCACGCTTTTTACATAAGCTGCTGCCACCCGGCTCATTTCCACAGGAATATGCCCGGGAAAGAAAGGGAAAAATCCTGGTGAATCTTCCACCACACCCGGACTTACAGCATTGATGCGAACTCCATTCTGCAGTTCAGGTGCAGCATTGATCACGAAAGCATTTATGCCACCATTCACCGTACCCAGGTTGGCGCCATTTGCAACAGGGTCTTCGGCCAGGATGCCCGATGTAAGTGTGAATGAACCTTTAGGCCGGATATAGTGCTGGCCAATAAGCACCAGGTTGATCTGACCCAGCAATTTGCTTTGTATACCTTTATTGAAATCGCTCACCGTTGTTTCTGCCAGCGGGCCAAAATGTCCACTGCCGGTAGTACTGATCAGCGCATCAAAATGCCCGGCCTGTTTAAACATCGCTTCAATAGACCCGGCTGATGTGATATCAGCCTGTATATCGCCCGACCTGGAACCTACTTTAATGATCTCATGTTCTTTTTCAAGTGCTGCCGTTACTTTTTTACCAAGCGTACCGCTTGCACCTACAATAATTATTTTCATGTGTGTACTACTGTTTTCTGTAAAATAATAAAAACCCGAACGAGTTATGCGGGTTGTTTGCCTGAATAATAACCGGCTTCAATTTCGTGCAGTAATGAATCATGTTCCGGCAGCCAGCCAAGTTGTTTTCTTGCGTTTTCGGCTGAAACCAGGCTGTTGGATGCAAGACCCAGTATCGCAGCTTCCAATCCCCACAGGTTAATCGCCTCCTGGATAGTAATACCGCTGGTTTCCAGTAAGCTCAGCGAGCGGCTGATCGCTGTTGCAATTGTTTTCAGTTGTGCTGTTCCGTTCTCTGCATAAAAGAAGGAACCCGGGGCAGCGTTTTCAATCGCCAGCAGGTAAAGCTGTGCAAGATCTTTAATATGCACATTGGACCAGCTGTTTTCTCCTTTGCCAATATAGATACCTTTACCCTGTTGTTTCGCAGCGCTGATAAGTACCGGAACCTGTATACTGTTTTTCTTTATACCGAGACCATTGCCATACACCATTGTAGGACAAATAACAATGGTGCGGATATCTTTTTCTGCAGCCTGTATCACTTCCCTGTCGATGGCTACGCGCCCCTTTTTTTCCAGTACAGGATTTTCGGGAATGCTTCTAAATGGTTCAGTATAGCCTGCATCGCCCAGCGCCCAGTCGGCGACAATGCTTGAGCCGGAAGTGTGGATGAATGTTTTACCACTTCCTGCCAGTGCCGATAATATGGTAGTGATCACGTATGGATTGTCAGCATCGGCTGTGTTGATAACAATATCGGCCGCGCCGGATAAATGCCTGATCAGTTCCAGGTTTTGCAATGTTCCTTTTACAGTTTGTATGCCCTGTTGCTGAAGGGCTGCTTCATCATCTGCTTTTCTTACCAGTGCTGTTACCTTGTATCCCTTTTCCAGTAATACCTGTGCTACGGAGCCACCGATATAACCTGTTGCCCCGGTAAGAAAAATGTTTGTTTTATTCATAACAGAATTTTACAGCAAAACTATCTTCAGCCCTGCGCAAAGAGGAGTAAAAACAAGGGAAATAGCTGTAAAATTCAAAGATGTAAAGCGGGTGTCAAGCCATTATCAGCCTGTCGCTGAATTTGCATAAAGCATCGAGCTGGTCAGATAACTCGGTGCCCTGTGCGGTTAAAAAATATTCTACCCTTGGAGGAATGGCATGGTATTGCTGGCGGTAGATCAGCCGGTAGCTTTCCAGTAACCGCAGCCTGTCTGAAAGAATATGATCGCTGATATGCTCCAGGTTTTCTTTGATGCTGCTGAAACGGTTATTGCCTTCTTCAATGCAGAACAGCACTTCACAAACCCATCTTTTGCTTACCAGGTTCAGCAGCTCGTTCAGGGAACATTTATTTTCGAGAAATGTTTGATTTAAGTAATTGGATGAACTGGTTTTTCTTTCCGCCATACTGCTAACTGTTTAATGTGTTACTATTGAAATAGTGTGTACTCAACGCACTATTTACTTTTTTAAATTTACAGGTTATACCCGTTTGGCTTAAACAGGTGAAAATGAATGGCAAGATGGTTCGCCAACATGCAGCGGTCAAAATTACAATTATTCAGTATTCAAAACTGCAGGGCCAATGGCTTTGCTTTCCGCCTGTTTGTAAGGAGAACTGAGCATTACATACCGGAGGATTGACAGGGAACTAAATCCTGCTTTGTAAATCAATGATTTAAAGATATGAGAAGGATCATTTGTTTATTATGCCTGGCCTGTTCTTTTTTGTTGGTACAAGGTTGCGGCGATTTGTTGAACGGTCCGAAACTGACCGTACTGAAAGGGATCAACCTGATAGATGGTACCGGAAAAGAGGTACAGCGCAATGTAAGCCTGGTGATAAGGGCCGATACCATTGATGCCATACTGCCGGCGGGGCAACAATTGCCTGATGGCGCCCGGGTTATTGACCTCCAGGGAAGAACTGTGATACCCGGCCTTATCAATGCCCATGGACACCTGGGTTTATTGCATGGCGATAATGTGGATTCATCCAATTATAGCCGGGAAAATATTGAGCGGCAGCTGAAGAAATATGCATCCTTCGGTGTGGTGCGGGTTTTGTCGCTGGGCACCGACCAGGATATTATTTTCGGTCTCAGGGATTCTTCCCGCAAAGGCCTGATACCCGGCGCCACCTTATACACAGCAGGTTATGGTGTGGGTGTAGCCGGTGGTGCACCGCCGGTTGGTTTTGCCAACAAAGTGATGCGCCCGCAAACGCCTGAAGAGGCTGCACAGGATATACAAAAGCTGGCAGCCCTGAAACCGGATTTTGTAAAAATATGGGTGGATAATTTTGGCCAGGATATACCCAAAATGCAGCCTGCCATTTATGAAGCAGTGATCAGGGAAGCACATAAAAACGGGCTGCGTGTTGCTGCGCATGTTTATTATCTTGAAGATGCCCGCCGCCTGGTACAAAGCGGGGTAGATGTGCTGGCTCACAGCGTACGCGACCAGGAAATAGATGATACACTGATCAATGCCATGAAACAGAAAGGTGTTTTTTATATACCCACGCTAACATTGGATGAGTATAATATTGCCTATGCCGGTAAACCGGAATGGCTGGATGATATTTTCTTTAAAACCTCGCTGGAAGCCAATGTATGGGACCGGC
The DNA here is from genome assembly GCA_966424055.1 of uncultured Deminuibacter sp. GTDB lineage: Bacteria > Bacteroidota > Bacteroidia > Chitinophagales > Chitinophagaceae > Deminuibacter. Next base: position 118,578 of record CBJLMB010000016.1, read on the forward strand.
TGGCCAGCGCTTCTTTCAGGGAAAAACAACAAAAAGATGCTACACTGCCCCGTAAAAAAGCCGCCTTTGAAACAGCAATGCGCAATGTAAAAAAACTGCATAGTGCAGGGATCAAAATTGTGCTGGGTACCGATTCGGGTGCGCAGCCAGTTAGGGCCCAGGGCTTTTCTGAACATCTCGAACTGCAGTTACTTACAGAAGCAGGATTAAGTCCGCTGGAAGCCCTTACCGCGGCATCCCGTAATGCGGCTGAAATGCTTGGGATAGATAAACAATGCGGCACACTGGAAAAAGGCAAGAAGGCTGATCTTATTGTGCTGAATGGCGATCCCCTGCAGGATATCAGGCAAACCCGCCGCCTGGATGGTATTTGGAAAAACGGTAAAAGGATCAATTAAACACCCGGATCGGGATATTCTATTTAACCCGGGCCGGGAAATGCATGTTACCCGGCATTTTGTGTAGCAACGCAATGTTGGTTTATCTTTTGGTTTTTACCCGATCTTACTAAATGCGGCTGTGCTTACTCCTGCAAGGCTTATAACCTAAAATACCAGTTAAATAGCCTGCAGGAAAATTGGTTCATTTTAAAGCATTATTGGCAGTTCATTCTTTTTGTAAACCGCAGAACTTTGGCGGACAGAAAACCGAACTGCATTTACAAATAAGCATCGTGGAAACCAGAATGATCAGACAGGTGGTAAAAACAGGCATTTTCAGGATAGGGGATTTTATCCATTACCAGTCTTTACCCTGTACGCAAGTTAACCGTATTGCTGCTCCCTTTCTGTTGCTGCACCACCAAACGGCGAAGGCTGTTTCGGCGCAGACAGCAGGCCGTAACAGCATTTGTGCAAATAAAACCCTGGAATCCATCACAATTATCAGTGAAACCAACGAAACGGCTCACCGGCACGTACAAGTGTATAAAGAAGAGCTGCAATGGATCACTATAAAACAAAAAACAAAGGAAACAGACGGCTATTTGTCTGTTATCCAGTTCAATTTGCCGGAGATGGCTAAAAACCGGCAACCGCTTCCTCTTTACCCGGGCAAAAAAACAGCAGTAAAAAACTGTACGGAAGTAACCGGCAGAACAAGTATAACGGTTATTTCGGGAGAATGGCAGGGAATAGAAGGTCTGCCTTCTGATATTCAGCTGGCCCTGTTGTACTTACAGCCATTCAGCCGTGTACAGCTGCGTATTGCCCCCGAGCGGAATATGATTGTATACGTAATACAAGGATCTGTTATTATCAATAATGAACGCATTACAGGTACCAACCTGGTATTGCTTGACAATAAAGGTGCGGAGATCTGCATAGGAACAGAAGAAGAAACAATTATCCTGGCAGGGCATGCTTTACCGGTCGATCAGCAGGCAGATTTATCCGGCACCTTTGTCGGCAGTGCAGCCGAAGAACAGCTTATATAAGAGCTGAAAATGTTACATGGGAAGGTTTTGGTTTGGTGTTATATTAAGGACGGTTATACCAATCGTCCTTTTTCCGTGGAACCATTCTTCGCTGCATCTGCTGTTTAATAAACGCGTATTTCTCTGCTGCAAATATATTTTATGACCATGACAACCATCATCAACCAACCACAAACACAGCTGAAGATACCCAGGCTGAACATTGCTTCCACCATCAGCTATTACCTGCGTGAAGGGAACGAAGTGATGCAAACCTTCGGTATGAACAAGTACAGCGATCTTTCTTCTGCCAATGAGTTTGCTGTACTCAGCAATGAGGGAGGGCTCTCGAAAGGAGCGCCTATTAAAACGGATCATTATGCCATTATCCTTTGCCTTCAGGGATCCAGTACAAAAACCATCGGCCATTTTACCTTCCCGGTAGAACCCGGCACTATCCACCTGGTAACGCCCGACAGGATCAATTCATTTGAAAAGGTATCGGACGATCTGCTGCTGTACATGATCCTTTTTAAAAAAGAGTTTCTTTCAAAAAGCTTCACACGCGAATCGGTGCTGGACAACCTGCTGATGCTGCACCCCGATTATCCGCCTAACTACAGCCTGGACGAAAAGGCTTTTCAGCGCATTAAAACCTGTTTTGAAAAAATTGATGAAGAGTGCCACAACGGTCTGTCTTTCCACCTGCCCATCATCCGCCTGCAGGTAATACAGCTGTTGTACGAAATGAAACGTGCCTGCGAGATCTGTTTTGAAGGAACAGAAAGACATTTTAACCGCGCAGCACAACTGGTATTCCAGTTCAGGAAGATGGTGGATGAGCAGTTCCTTGAATACAAAACCATCAAGGAATATGCTGATCAGCTGCATGTAAGTTCAAAATACCTGGGCGAGTGTATTAAAAAAGAAACAGGCGAATCTGCGCTCGAAATTATTCACCGCCGCGTATTGCTGGAATCACAGTACCTGCTTACTTATTCGGCTTTAAGCATCAAAGAAATCACTGATCACCTGGGCTTTGATACCAATTCGCATTTCAGCCGTTTTTTTAAAGCCAAAACAGGTAAGAAGCCGATGGAGTACAAGCAGGCGAACAGGTAAGCCTGACCAGGTTTTTCCTGCACTGTGGCAAAGAATGGAGGCAGATCCTGTATCATATGGATCTGAAGGTGCCTTCTTATCTTTTTTCTATGATGAAATGGTGCAGCCTGTACAACTGTACTAATATCAACCCGCCTTTATTTATGACCCTGCCTGCCGTTGTTGCCGGAGATCACCCAGCAGCCTGACCATGGTATGTATTCTTTTCTGGTAAAGCGGGGAAAACTGCTGGGGATGATCTTTATCGTATAAACTGTCTTTAACAATGGGAAGACAGAATGGCAATACCCAGGCGCGGAGCGCTTTGGCAACAGCATCCATTGCATTGATGCCCTGCATCGCCTGCGCCCCGTTGGCCCAGCAAACCAGGCTCACTACCTTGCCGGAGAGATAGGGATGGTTATGCTTGTTTGTAAGCTCCAGCCAGTCCAGTGCATTCTTCATTACCCCGGTCATTGAACCGTGGTACAAGGGGGTAAACCAGATATGCAGACTGGCGGCATGGAATTGCTCGCACATCAGCTGTGCGGCCAGTGGCTGGGTTGAAGTATAGGGTTCAAAAAAAGGAATATGGGCCTCTGCCAGGTTAAAATGCGAAACCTCAAAACCAGTATCGTTCAATTGTTTACTGAAATAATTAATTAACCGTGTTCCGGTTGCATTGCTTTTTGATTCAAGCGATCCATTAAAAAGTAATACCTGCATAACGCATGTGGTGTTTTAATTTTTAAAACAGGTCAAAATTAAAACAGCTGTTACAGCGCTTTCTGCCAATACCACGGGCAAACGAACCAATTTTACTTTGCTGTTTATCGCGGTCAGCTCATGGCATGCGGTTATAAACGAAGGACGAACTGCAACTTGGGTTAACTGCTTTATTTGGTATCTTCCAGTATGGAAGAAAAAAAGCGTGAAGTATGGCTGAGGGGCCCATTACCTGGTATTCCCGCATTATTGCAGCCCGTTGCACATGCATTACTGCAGGCAAGGGAAGAACTGAATACGCTGATGGAAAATTTTCCCGGTACATTGCTCTGGCAGCGCCCTGCAAACCTGGCTTCCCCGGCATTTCACCTGCAGCACCTGGCCGGTGTACTGGACAGGTTGTTTACCTACGCAAAGGGTGAACAGCTCAGTTCCCTGCAACTGGATGCATTGCGCAGGGAAGGGAAGCAGGAAGATGGCATCTCTGCAGCGCAGCTGGTAGCCGCATTCAACCGGCAGGTGGATATTGCATTGGACCAATTAAAAAACACAAAAGAACAAAGCCTCACAGAAACAAGAGAAGTGGGGCGCGCCCGGATACAGTCAACCCTGCTGGGTTTGCTGGTACATGCCGCAGAGCATACACAAAGACATTTTGGCCAGCTGCTGGTAACAGTACGGATACTGAAGCAATAAAACCAATGCTGCAGGAGCTGTGCTGAAAGCGCACGGTTTTGTAACAGAAGCGGACAAAACGGGAAGATAAGGATTGTCAAAACCAGTATTTATCAAACGGTTATAAAACCGGCATTGTATTGCCGGCATTGCTTTAACCAGAAAATATGTGTAATGCTCCGCAACTACTTGAAAATTGCCTGCAGAAAACTACTGCGAAACAAAACCTACGGTTTTACCAATATAGCCGGTCTTACCATCGGCCTGGCTGCATTTTGGATGATTGCCCTTTATGTGGCAGATGAGTTGAGTTACGACCATTTTCCCACACATGCCGATCGCATTTACCGGCTTACCCATTTTGCAAACTGGGAAGGGGGAAGCCTGAAACTGGCTCCCACATCGGCTCCATTTGCCCCGGCAATGAAACCCTTGTTTCCCGAGATGGAAGAAATTGTGCGCGTGGTGCCCGAAGGCGGTGGTGTAATTAATTGCCAGAACAAGAAGATCAAAACAGAGGATATTTTCTTTGCCGACAAAAACGTGTACAAGGTTTTTGATTATGCATTTATTGCCGGAGACCCGCTTACTGCTTTATCAAAACCACAATCCATAGTACTTACAGAAAGCCTGGCAAGAAAACTTTTTGGCAGCACAGAAAAAGCACTTAACCAAACCATTTCTTTTGAAAACAACGTGCCGGTAGCTATAACCGGTATTATGAAAGATGTACCTGCCAACTCGCACCTGCAGTTCAGTGCACTGCGTTCTTTGCCGGATGATTATACCAGCAGCTGGCAGAATTTTGATACCTATACTTATGTGCTGCTGGCAAAAGGCATTAGTCCGGCGGCCATGGAAGCCCGTTTTCCGGAGTTTACCAGGAATACCATCCAGAAAGAAATGCATGTAAGTAATTACCAGATGAAGTTGCAGCCGCTTACCTCTATTCACCTGCATTCTAACCTTGATTATGAAATAGGCCCTAATAGCAGCATTAGCCGGATATATATTTTCATAGCCATTGCGGTGCTGATACTGGTTATTGCTGTTATCAACTATATCAATCTTTCTACTGCTCAGGCTTCAGGCCGTGTACGGGAAGTGGGTGTGCGCAAAGCCATTGGCTCGGGATGGAAGCAGCTGGCCGGTATGTTTTTAACTGAATCGTTGCTGGTAACGCTTGCCTCCGCTGTTTTGTGCATCCTGCTTATTTCTTTACTGCTGCCTTTTTTCAATGAGCTGGCTGGTAAACAACTTACACTGTGGCGCTTTGGCAAAATAACCACAGTAGCGGTGATGCTGGGTTTTACGCTATTCATTGGTTTGCTCAGCGGCATCTACCCGGCATTTTTTATGACACGTTTCCAGGCCATACCTGCGCTGAAAGGGCAAACCGGTAATTTATCAGGCAATGTATTGTTGCGCCGGTCACTGGTGGTGTTCCAGTTTATAATAACCATTGTAATGATATCCGGCTCCTGCATTATTTACCGGCAGCTGCAATACACGTCCCGGATGGATCTGGGATTTAATAAAGAGCAGGTTGTTTGTTTTCATATAGATAACAGAAATGTTCGTCAGCAAACTGCAGCGCTTAAAGCTCAGTTGCTGCAAAGCCCACTGATAGAGGGGGCGGCCGTGGCCGGCAATCCTATCGGTAATAATGATCTCGGCCAGCAGGGGTTTTTATTTGAAACAGACCATGGTTTTTCCGGTGGTTCAAAAATGGCCGGAGAACTGATGGTGGATGCCGATTTCCTGCATACAATGGATGTTCAGCTGCTTAAAGGAAGAAATTTTTCCACAGCTATTCCTTCTGATAAATATGGTGCGGTAATGGTCAATGAAACGCTTGTTAAAGAAATGGGATGGAAAACAGATGCCATCGGCAAAAAAGTACAGATCAGAACAAATGAAAACCAGCCGGCCGATGAAAGAACCATTGTTGGTGTGGTAAAAGATTTTCATACCTATTCACTGCAGCATAAAGTAGAGCCCTTGGTAATGCTGATGCCGCCTGTTGCTGCACAGGAAGATAACCTGTATGTAAAACTTAAACGCGGCGCAATACCGGCTGCTATTGCCTACCTGAAAAAAGTATACCAGCAGTTTGATAAAGAATACCCGCTGGATATCCGGTTTCTCGACCAGAATTTTGCGCGGCAGTATGAAGCAGAAAAAAAGCAAGGCCAGCTGTCACTGGTGTTTACAATACTTTCTATACTTATTGCCGGTTTCGGTTTGTTCGGATTGGCAACATTTATCGCTGTTCAGCGTAAAAAAGAGATCGGTATCCGTAAAGTGCTGGGAGCCTCGGTATTGAATATAACAGGAATGCTGGGTAAAGATTTTGCCCGGCTTATTGTCATTGCCCTTCTTATCGCCATACCCATTGCCTGGATATCGATGTACCTGTGGCTACAGCATTTTGCCTACCGTGTTGCGGTATCGTGGTGGATATTTTTACTGGCTGGCTGCATTGCTTTTTTAACGGCAGTGATCACGATCGGCTTCAGGGCGGTAAAAGCGGCATTGGCCAATCCGGTGGACAGTTTGAGAGCAGAATAAGGGGCGTGTATACCGGTGTTTAGTTTTGTGCATTGATCAGGTTGACCACCACTTTTACGATCATCTCTTTTTCTTCCGGCTTGCTTTCTGCTATCATCAGCGTAAGTGCAACCAATGCATTGTCTGCAATACGGCGCTGCCCGTTTGCTTTGTAAAGTATCCCGTTCTTTTCCAGGAACCATACAAAAAGGAAAGCAGCAATGCGTTTGTTGCCATCGGAGAAAGAATGATTTTTTGTAACAAAATAAAGCAGGTTGGCTGCTTTTTCTTCCACGCTGGGGTAGAGGTACTGCCCGTTGAATGTTTGGTAAACGGCAGCCAGAGATCCGCGGAAGGATTCGTCTTTCTCATTCCCGAACAAACTGCTTCCACCGAATTTATCCCTTAGTCCCTGAATAACCCTGATGGCTTCTTCATAAGTGATATGATATAGTTCCTTTGAAGTGGTTGCACCCAATTCCAGGGTCTGGTGATCGTATTGGTCGAGTACGTCGAGAGCGTAGGTGTAATCGGTGATTATTTTTAATAACCCTGTGGCTTCATCAGAACTCAGTGGCTGTGCCTCCAGTACATTACCGAGTAATTTTACCGTTTGCTTCAGCTGTTCCAGCTGCTCTTTCTGTTCCTTTAACCGTTGCTCATTGATGGCATAGCCTTTTACCAGGTAGTCTTTTAAAACCTGGTTGGCCCATATGCGGAACCGGATACCATTCTGTGATTTCACCCTATAGCCCACAGAAATAATTACGTCAAGGCTATAAAAGGATACTGGTTTATCAGAATTTGCAATGTGCAAATTCTGCACATTGCTTTTTTTATCTAATTCGTTCTCTTTGAATACATTATTGATATGCCTGGTAATTACCGATCTGTCCCGGTCAAATAACTGCCCTATCTGATCCTGCCGGAGCCAAACAGTGCCTTCTTCCAGCTTCACATCAATAGCTGTATGGCCATCCTGCGATTCATATATAATTATTTCACCTGTATGCATTGCATAAAATTAAAACAACAAAACGGGTTGCTAAAAGACTTGGTTTACATTGCTGGTCTATTACCGGCATAACAGGTTATGAACAACCTGCTTCATCAATCGAGAATGTTCGTGCTTCCGGGTCAATGGTGGCTGTTGCACCGTAGGGCAGTAGAAAAACAGGGCTTGTATGGCCAAAAGCCATTTGTGTTGCGATAGGCAGTTCCGGGCAGCCAAATTCGCAGGTGGCTTGTATCAGCATTGCCTCGTATCCGGCAGATTGTTCCGGAGGTATGCCATTCAGCCGGCCGAAAACAATACCATTGATGCGGCCCAGTATACCCTGTGCACCAAGATTACGCAGTATAGCCAGGAATGCTTTCGGCGACACAGCTGGTCCCGAAAGTTCGAGGAACAAAATAGCCTTTTCCCAAACATCCGGAGAAGGCCATACCCTGGTGCCGGTGATAAGGGGTAGAACATCAGCACAACCGCCCAGCAGCCGGCCGCTGACCCTTGCGCGGCCCTGTATGAAATTCCAGGGCATTGCCGGGAAAACTGGATGCTGGCTATCCTCATCGCCGGGCATCAGCCAGTTGAGGTCTTCGTAGGTCCAGGAGCTGCCAGGTTGAATATACCCGATGGTACCGGTACTGAACAGGGTTTTCCTGAAAGAATCCACCAGGTAGGGCTGAGGGCCTGGTGTTTCTGCAAAATTGGTGAGGATATGCGGGCCATAGTAGCTGCGCAATCCCGCTTTTAAACAGGCGAAATGGATAACGGTTGCATCAGAAAAGCCAATGAAAATTTTCGGGTTTTCCCGCAGAAGATCAACATCAATCAAGTTGATGGTACGTATGGCATCATCGCCACCCACACAACTGATGACGGCCTTTACAAACGGGTCAGTAAACGCCAGGTGCAGATCGTCCACGCGTGCCTGTACATGATTGTACAGATAGTTGGTGCCCTTTAGTGTATAAGGCATTTCCTTTACATGCAGGCCCAGCAGTTGTTCCATTGCCTGCACACCGGCAACATAACGGGGGTAAAACGGGGCATCTCCTGCACCGCCCCAGGATGGACTGATCGCGGCAATCGTATCGCCCGGCAATAGGTGCTGCGGAATAAGTAAAGATGAAAGCATAAGAGACAACCGGATAAAACCAAGGTACAAGAAAAAAGCGACCATAGCTTTCACTGTAATCGCTTTTTTTCGTGGTGTGGGGCGGGATCGAACCGCCGACACAAGGATGTTCAGTCCTTGATGACCGAAAACTAAAAGCTGCATGTAGATTTCTTTGTATTTAGGAAACGATTAGGCAAGCCAGGAGGGAATAGAATTTCCTATATGCTGAAACCAGGCCGCTTCATCTTCGGCTGTGGCATTTCTGGCAATGATATCGTCCAGATAATTTTTTAATGACTTGGGATTGGTAAAGCTCTTATCACGGGCAATCGTCATGAAATCAATGAACTGGGGAAGATTCATTGGAACGATCTTTGTTTTACCTCCATATGTTTTTGTTTTAAACCTGTTCGTATTAAAGAAATGCGCTAAAGTGTCTTCATTAATTTTCGGTGCAACAAATAAACAATATACAGGAATGTCGGATGCCATTTGAGCTCGTCCATAATGGCGGGCGACAGGCTCTCCTTCCATTTCATATTGCTTACTGCCTCTGGACATCGTTACTTCGACAATCAGTCTAAAACCATCATATTCAGCTTCGATATCAGGCTTATTTGCAACGGCGGCACTCAACGGTAAGCCGTCAAGATCAATGGTAAAATTGCCCTTAATATCCTTTGCGTAATTCATCATTACTAACGCACGCCAAATATTCCATTCAAAATAAAGCGGTGGATCAGGAACCTTGCGTAGTTGAATTTTTTCAAAGACAGATACGATGTCATTGAACTGTTTGTATTCTTTTAGTGAGATTTTGGTTTCCTTAATCGCGTTAGTGATGATTTCTTCTTCCTGTTGTTCGAGTTTATCTTTTAATTGCTCAATATTGTCTTTCTTACTGAGACGAACCTTAAGGTTTGAAAGAAGATGTTCAAGATAGCCTCTCTCATCAGTCAGAAATAGCAATGATGTTGGATCATACAAATAGTTTTTGTATTGATCTACTGTTTTAAAAGTTAAAGCCTCCCTTGGAACGTTATTAAGAATATAATCTACTTCTTCCACGCGGGCTGGGGCAATGATCATCCTAAAAGTCTTTTTATCAAAGGTGATAAGCTGTGTGGCCCGCAAATAGCGAATAAAAGCATCTGCATAGTCGACATGATTGTTCTTCTTAGTCTGAACAAATTTTTCCAGCGTTTCTTCCTGGCTTTCTCTTGTCTTGAAATTTTTAGCATTAATATCGCCGGCATAGGTTTTCAAAACTTCCTCGGTAAAAATTGTATCAATGAAGGAGCTTCTGTTGCTTTTATTGCTAATTATATCGGCCCTAAATTTTTTAATAGCAGCGACAATCTCATCGAATTTTTTGTAGTGTGTAAGTTGAACGAAGAAGATGGCAATTTCAGTTTTAGAAACCATGCCGAGTTGCTTTACCAGCCGAAGTAATTCCAGATAGGGACGAACATTAAAATTCCTCTCTTTTGATATTTTGTGAAATGGCGAGGGCAATTGAAATTTGAATAGCTGCTTTGCAATGACTTCATGAATTCTTTTACGGCTTAAAAGCTGTGCTCCCGGTGCTGTCAAAGCAATTTTGGGACTGAGATCAACGAACCCTAAAGCTTTCGGTGCGCGCGTAATTCTGTCTCTTGCGGCCAGTGCGATCTCTTTCGGCATTTTGTTGCCCTCGTAAAATTCAGAATCAAATAGCTTTTTAAAAAATGCGACCTGCGTTTTTGCATCCCATTTTTTACCGTTGAAGGAATGAATAAGGACTTGAATTTCTGGGATTATCTTTTCTATCGTGCGCGGGGAAGTAAAGGCGAAAATGGTTCGCGTTCTACCTAGGTTTGCCATTTAAGAATAATTTGGTCATTGCGCCGTCATCAGCCAATAAAGATACCTTTTGATAAGGGTCAATGCTTGTTTTCAAAAATTGGGTGATCCGGTCTTTGGATAAAGAAACAGATTTACTTGAGATATCACAACCTAAAAATTTGCATTTCTGTTTGAGCGCAGCAATAGCTGCTGATCCACTACCCAGGAAGGGATCACAAACGATGAAATCCTTATCAGCGCTGCCTTTCAACATCAGCTCAAAAACTTCGACAGGCTTTTGCGTCGGATAGGCAGAGGAAGTTACACGTTTGATCTTCCATACATCTGGAATGTTTTTAGCGTTTAAATTTCTTTTACCCTTGCTGGCAAATAAGATGAATTCATGCCTTCGCCGGAAGTAGTGTCCGAGACCAATGTTTGCCTTATCCCAGCAAAGTACATTTTTCACTTCGAACACTTCCCTTGCGATTGGCGCAAGAGATAGAAGCGAAAAAGAATCAAACATTAGGTAAATATGCCTGTCATTTTTAAGAACACGGAAACAAGCGTCAAGAAATGCCTTATAGTTTTCTTCTGTATCGTGGAATTCTTCAAACCATTTAGCACCGTCCTTCCCTGCTTCGTTGTATTTTCCAATAATTTTTCCGCGACCAAGCTTCAGCTTTTGATTCATGCCGGAATAGGCAGGATCGGTAACGATAAGATCAACACTGTTGGGCGGGAGGTTTTGCAAAAAGCTGATAGCGTCGTCCTGGAAGATCGAAACGCGGCCATCTGGACTTTCGTAATACGGCTTGTTCTTAACCGGAATCTTATTTCCATTTAAAATATAAATTGGATTTGAACCGCTATCTAAAGGCTCTTTTTCAAGATGGCTAATCAGCAATTCGTAAGCCTTTTTTGAAAGCGTCCCGCTCTTTCCAACCTTCACTTTGTGAAACTGGAGCAATTTGTTCATCTCTTCTGGAACAATAGAATGCTTGTCTTGGATTGCGCGTACAGAATAAGTCATGGTTAGAATTTCGGTTGCAAAATTACTAAAAAATATAGCATACCGCTTTAACTCATTGAATTTTTGTCCGTTATACTTTATTTCCCGGCACTCTGGCTGTGCTCTAAATTTATGCTGAAAAAGCATTATCTTTTATGGTTCTCCCAAAAACTTATTCTTTAAATTATACACGTATGACCCTTAAATGCTGGGCAGACTTGGAAAATTTGTCTAACTGGTCAAAACCATGCGGAACCTGCAATATTTGCCAGCCAACATCTACATTAAAATATCCATTTGAGCGTGACTTAAGAAATTCCAGAATGCTCGTGGATGAGCTAAAGAAATTTATAACAGATATGACGGGACTGAAATGCCAGGATACGGATATTTATGAAAACCCGGATATCATGGTGGTTGATGACAAAGATAATCTGATCGCAAGAGTGGAGGCAAAATATTTGGAAGGCAAAGCCTTTATGAAAGTCGCGCAAATGATCAAAGACCCGCTCAATCCCAAGGAAACACTAGTTGTAGATGAGCCTAAATTGAAAAGCTATTTTGAATGCAAGGCGGCAGACCAGGACAAATATAGCAGGGACGTTCCGATTTTTGTTGTTTGGAAATATGACCGACCTTGTGCCGACATCGGCGGCATTTGCATATATCAAGAAGTGAATGTGCTGTACCGGATTTACGATGAGAAGGGCGCTTCAAGGACCTTTCGGCGCCGAACCGGCCACGGAGACTTTGTCAATGGCAAGCGGATGGGGATTATCGATAAGTTTCATTATTCGATAACCGAGTGTAAGGCCATTGAAAAACTGCCGGGAGATATTCAAGCAGCTAAACCGGCTTGAACCATTATTTAAGTCGCACCACGTCGAAGACGCTTACAGTAATATTGAAAGAGCTTCTAAGTTGGTTTGTTTACATCTGGAATGAGTTTAATGCAATGGCCCATTGAGTGGTGCACTTTGCTTGATTGTAAAATGGCCTTGTTTTTTAGGACGTTATTTAACTGAATGTTGAGCTCTTCCCTCACCAAGAACGTTTTCTGAGTTTATTTTAAAATTACTTAAATTAAAAAAAATCTTAATAACTGTGCACACATATATCGTATCGCCCGGCAATAGGTGCTGCGGAATAAGTAAAGATGAAAGCATAAGAGACAACCGGATAAAACCAAGGTACAAGAAAAAAGCGACCATAGCTTTCACTGTAATCGCTTTTTTTCGTGGTGTGGGGCGGGATCGAACCGCCGACACAAGGATTTTCAGTCCTTTGCTCTA